>NZ_CAKXZS010000096.1 GCF_935822925.1 Mesorhizobium ventifaucium | reverse complement strand
TGGCGGTTCTATGCAAGGCGCGCCCGGCGCCTGTTGCCGGCCTCGCTGTTCGTCATCTTCGCCACGCTGGTCGCGGGCTACTTCATCCTGTCGCCGGACGAACAGTCGCTCTATTCGAAAGGCGCCATGTTCGCCTCGGCCTATGCGATCAATTTCTGGTTGATCCGCTGGTCGTTCGACTATTTCGCCCCCGACGCGTCAAACAACCCCTTCATCCACTTCTGGTCGCTCTCGGTCGAGGAGCAGTTCTATTTCGTATGGCCGGGGCTGCTTCTGCTGGCGGCATGGCTGCGCCCAGGCAAGCGCATGGCGATCCTGGCGATCGGCCTCGCCGGCGCGGTGTCGTTCGCCGTCTGCGC
>NZ_CAKXZS010000095.1 GCF_935822925.1 Mesorhizobium ventifaucium | reverse complement strand
TGGCAGCACGTCGTCCCATTCTTTGCTTATCCCGAAAGCGTGCGGCGGATCATCTACACCACGAACGCCATAGAGGCGCTGAACTCCAAGCTACGCCGCGCTGTCCGCACCCGGGGACACTTCCCGAGTGACGATGCGGCCATGAAGCTGCTATATCTGGTGCTGAACCATGCGGCCGAGGAATGGAAACGACCGCCGCGCGAATGGTTCGAGGCCAAGACCCAGTTCGCCGTCGTCTTCGGCGAGAGGTTCGTCAGCCAATGACGAAAGTGGCCTCGCGCACAGAATTCCTGACAGTCCCTCGGCGATATCCTCATCGCCGTCGTCGATGGACTGAAAGGCTTCCCCGAAGCAATCAACGCCGTCTTTCCCCAGACCGTGGTCCAGACCTGCATCGTGCAC
>NZ_CAKXZS010000094.1 GCF_935822925.1 Mesorhizobium ventifaucium | reverse complement strand
CGCGATCTCACTCCTCCTTCTCCGGCTTGAACCGCCTGACCACCACCTCGAAGACGATGTCCGAGATCCACATCGCCGAGACGCCGATGAGGAACGCCGCGGCCAGCGTCGTGGTGTCGTCGTTCGCTGGAATCGCCAGGCCTGTGGCGCGGAAATAATGCACCACTGGCAATGTCAGGTAGGCCGCCGCCAGCGCGCCGCAGATCGGCGACGCCACCATCTCGCGAACCTTGTAGCGGTGGCGCGACAAGGCTCGCAATATCCCGCCGGAAAGACCGGCGACCATCACCGGCGCCTTGATGCCGAGTGCATCGAGAAGCTCCTGTATCATGGCTTCCACCCGCACCATCCGGCGCCCTTGCCGTTGTAGGCATTCATCTCGTCGAGCTCGGGCCGCGTCATGGCGGCGACGACGACGGCGGACGCACGGCGTGGCTGGTTGTGGTCGCACCAGACCTGGCGCGCCGGCGAAACCGGCGTTGCGCATCCGGCGAGCAACAGGCTCCCGATCAACAGGCACTCGAGCAGCAGACCGACCGTCAGCGCTTTGCCCATCGCATCGCCTCCCGCCGTGCGGCTTCGTCCGGCAGATCGCGCGCCGCGCGTTCGGCATCGGTCGCCTCGCGGTCCATTTCGAGGCGCTCCTCGACGGCGGCGAGTTTTTCCGCCGCTCGCCTGGCGGTATCCTTGTTGGCCCGGCTGATGCCGCCGGCGACAAACAGGCCGACGCCGCCGACGAGCGCTGCGAAGATCGCCATGATCGTCGTGTTGCCGGCGAGCGCGCTCAGCATGGAGAGCACCCACATCTCAATTGCCCTCCACGGCAGGCTGGTTTCTGACGAGGCCGGCGACGCCGTCGCGCACGACATTGATCAGGATCTTGAGCAGGGTCAGCACCCCGGTGATCTTGAGCGCCAGGGCGGCGTCGATGCCGAACAGCGTCCAGTCGAAGC
>NZ_CAKXZS010000093.1 GCF_935822925.1 Mesorhizobium ventifaucium | reverse complement strand
GCTGGTTCTGGTCAAATTTGCCGGATGCAAACAGCCCGCGAGACGGTACGAGAGCGCGGTGGAGTTCGTGCACGACCGTGGACTTGCCAGCTCCGGCATGGCCCGAAACCAACACCAGCTTCGGCCCGTTGCCCGCAACGACCCGGTCGAAGGCGGCAAGCAGGACAGCGATCTCACGCTCGCGCCCATAGAGCCGCTCAGGAATCAGCAGCTCGTCGGCCAGATCGTGCGTCCCGAGCGGAAATTCACCGACCCGCCCCCGGCTCCCCCTGTCAACCAAGGCGCGTCGTAGATCTGCCTCCAGCCCGCCGGCCGTCTGGTAGCGCTCCTCGGCGTTCTTGGCGAGCAACTTCATGACGATTGCCGAGACAGCGCGGGGCACCTTCTTCATCCGCTCGGACGGTGGTACCGGTCGCCTGGCAATGTGGCAGTGGACCCATTCCATCGGATCCGAAGCCATGAACGGCAGCTTGCCGATAAGCATCTCATACAATGTGACGCCGATCGCATAGAGGTCGCTGCGCGAGTCGACCGACCGGTTCATGCGACCGGTTTGTTCTGGAGCCATGTATGCAAGGGTACCGGCAATGACCTCGGGAGGCTCGGACGCCTGGCGCTCCCGAGAAAGACGCGACGCCACGCCGAAGCCGGTGAGCCGCACCTGGCCGGCTGCCTCGTTCACCAGGATGTTCGTCGGCTTTATGTCCCTGTGAATGAGACCGCGCTCGTGAACCTTGCC
>NZ_CAKXZS010000092.1 GCF_935822925.1 Mesorhizobium ventifaucium | reverse complement strand
GCGGTCCGCCGACGCAGCTTATGGACGCCGGGACGGTGCGACGCCTCGCCGCCGAAGGTGCGTTCTTCGGAAGCCATCTGGCGACGCATCGCGCGATCGATGGTCTGTCGAGCTCTGACTTGGCCGCCGAGCTCCTGCGCTCTCGTATGTTCATCGAGCGCTGGACCGGTCGGCCAGCCACGGCGTTCGCGGCACCCTTTTCTGTCACCGACCGACGGCTTGGCAGGCTGGCCAAGGAGTGCGGCTAT
>NZ_CAKXZS010000091.1 GCF_935822925.1 Mesorhizobium ventifaucium | reverse complement strand
GCGGTCCGCCGACGCAGCTTATGAACGCCGGGACGGTGCGACGCCTCGCCGCCGAAGGTGCGTTCTTCGGAAGCCATCTGGCGACGCATCGCGCGATCGATGGTCTGTCGAGCTCTGACCTGGCCAGCGAGCTGCTTCGCTCTCGTATGTTCATCGAGCGCTGGACCGGTCGGCCAGCCACGGCGTTCGCGGCACCGTTCTCCGTCACCGACCGACGGCTTGGCCGGCTGGCCAAGGAGTGCGGCTAT
>NZ_CAKXZS010000090.1 GCF_935822925.1 Mesorhizobium ventifaucium | reverse complement strand
TTGGTGCCAAGGCACCCCCCTCTGTCCTGCCGGACATCTCCCCCGCAAGGGCGGAGATCGGCAGTTCCGTCGACGGTACTTTTTCACCAACGTCGGTAATTGGCGAAAGCAGAGATGAAAGCGCAATCTCCCCCCTTGCGGGGGAGATGTCCGGCAGGACAGAGGGGGGTGCGAAGGAACGCCAGCCTACCCAGTCCACCCACACCCCCCTCGGAGGCCGCGATA
>NZ_CAKXZS010000089.1:56137-152849 GCF_935822925.1 Mesorhizobium ventifaucium | reverse complement strand
CTATGTGTCCAGAATGGACCTTTGAAACTATGGTGATCCCGACAGGAATCGAACCTGTGACCTACAGATTAGGAATCTGCCTGGCGAAAATATCCCTTTAAAACCAATTAGTTATTGGTACTAATCTCTTGGAGAACAGGATAGGACAGCTAACTGGTCAAGACAGAACAATTTTCGATTGTGTCCCATGACGGATGGGACATACAAATAGACAAAATCAAGTAGTCATGGGGGTTCGTGTGCAAAAACTGCACACGAAAGTTCTGCTTCTCTCCATTTTCGTTCCTGCGACGAGGCGGCCGAGAGCTCTCTTGGGGCGCCTTTTGGCCGGCGGCGGCATGCATCAAATCGCCCAAAAAACACGTTGACGGATTGTAGATAATCTGCAATTTTTTGAGCCGATAACGAGGAAAGAAAAATGCTCTCGCAGGATCTGAGAACCGAGCATTTCCGTCAGTCGATGCGGCGCGTGGCATCCACGGTCAGCGTGATCACATGCAGGCATGAAGGCTGCCGATATGGCATCACCGTCACATCGGTCACACCGCTCAGCTTCGCTCCGATGTCGATCCTCGCCTGCGTCAACCGCAATTCGTCGATCAGCGTGCCGCTTAAGGAAGAGGGGCATTACTGCATCAACGTGCTTCGAGCCTCGCAGGCCGACATATCCAACTCCTTCAGCGGCGGACGGCCGGCCGAGAAGCGTTTCGACATCGGCGAGTGGATCGAAAAGGACGGCATACCGTACCTGGCAAGCGCCCAGGCGAACCTGTTCTGCGAAATGGATCAGGCGATCTCCTACGCCACACACGACATAATCATCGGACGTGTCGCGTGGGTGGCATTCGCCTCCGATGTCGACCCGCTGATCTACCAGAACGGCGCCTATGCGCTGACTTCACCCATGGTCCTGCAGAAGGCTGGATAGGACTGTTCGCCAAACGTCGACAGCCGTCGCCGAAGGATTTTAGGAGCAAATGAATGCAGCTTGGTCTTTTCAACCTGATGACACTTCGCGATCATCCCGACGGCGCACCGGGCGTGATGCGCGACACGCGCAAGATGGTGGAGACCGCCGATGAGCTCGGCTTCGATGTCGCGTGGTTCGCCGAGCATCACTTCGCCAACTATTCGAGCTCTCCGTCGCCGCTGATGATGTGCTCCTACGCGGCCGGCTGGACCAAGCGGATCAAGCTCGGCCCGGGCGTTATCGTGCTGCCGCTCTACAACCCGCTCCGTGTCGCCCAGGAGATCGCTGTCGCCGACACGCAGACTGAGGGCCGCCTCATCATCGGCATGGGTACGGGCTATCAACGCTATGAGTTTGACCGCTACAATGTCGTGCTGGACGACAGGGTCGACGTTTTCCTTGAGTATTGGGATGTCATCGAAAGGGCGCTCGTCGATGGCGAGGTCGAGTACAAGGGAAAACATATTTCCCTCCCCAAGACCAGCTTCGCGATCAGCACCCAGCAGAAGCCTCTTCCGCCGATCTTTGTGACGTCGTCGCACCCCAAGCTCCTCGATCGCTTCAAGAAATGGAAAGCGGTCCCGTTCCTTGCAGCCAGCACGCTCGGATCACCCGTGCTCTACAAGATGGTCGACGGACTTAATGATGCCTGGACGTCCATCGGCGAGCAGCCTTCGGCCAAACCCTTGGCGATCATGCAGTATCTGGCCATAACCGACAGCCGCAGGGAGGCATTGGCCGTGGCGGAGCGTGCCAGGTACGTGGGGCGTATGGCGCATCATCTGCGCCAGGCCTCACCGCCGCTCGACGACAACAGCTACATCAGCAACCAGGCGTTCGAAGGCGAGTACACGCTCGACCAATATGCGGACAACATGGTGGTGGGCGATCCACACACCGTTGCCGAGAAAATGGTCGCGGATATCAAACGTCTCAATCCAAGCAACTACACCTGCAACTTCTCCTTCGGCTGCATGCCAATCGAGCTGGCGCATCGATCGATCGTTCGATTCAAGAATGAAGTCGTGCCGCTGATCGAGAAGGAAGTGGGACCTATCGAAGCTCTCGGCGTGACACCCGGGCTGGCGAGAAAGGCGAGTTGAGCGGCCTCACAAATGCTCAGCCAACAACTTGGTCTGTAACAAAGAAAAGGGGAATGAAATGAGAACGATTGTTAAGGCTCTGCTGGCGACAGCGGTAGCCACCTTGACGCTCGCCGGCCAAGCGCATGCCGACTCGGCCCTGGACACGATCATCCAGAGCAAGAAGCTGCGCTGCGGGATCATGCTGGACAGCCCGCCCGCCGGATTTCGCGACCAGAACAACGAGCCCGACGGCTATGACGTCACCTACTGCAAGGACATGGCGAAGGCGCTCGGCGCGGAGCCGGTGGTCGTCGAGACGCCATCGCCGGATCGTATCCCATCCTTGGTTTCGAACCGCATCGACGTGCTGATCGCATCCACCACGCCGACCCCGGCGCGTGCGTTGACGGTAGCCTTCACCCAGCCTTATACCAACAACGTCATGGCCGTGGTGACGCGCAAGGACACCGGGATCACCCAGTACTCCGACTTGGCAGCCAAAAAACTCGGTGGCGTCGTGGGCACCACGCCTGAACAGCTCTTCAAGGACGAGCTTGGCAAGGGCTGGAAGGGTTCGGGAGCGACCTACACCGGTTTTGCGAGCGATTCAGAAACCTTCCTTGCTCTGCAGCAGGGCAAGATCGACGCCATCGTGATCAATGTAGCTGTCTTCAACGCGCTATCGCAAAGTGGTCAGTTTCCGGAATTCGTGATGGCCGGGCTGGCTCCTCTCGCCGATTTTGGTTCGATTGCGGTACGGCGTGACGACCAACAATTCCTGAACTGGGCGCGGGTTTTCGTGTTCACTCAGGTGTCAAACGGCCGCTGGGCCGAGGTCTATCACAAGTACTACGGGGATGGTCCGTTGCCGCCGCTGACAGCCGAAGGCATTAACTTCTAACCATAGGGCTTGTGCCGGCAGGAAAGCCTGCCGGCAAAGAGCACAGGATGATTGGCATGAACGGCTATCAGTTCTACTGGTCCATCGTCTGGGATTCACTGCCTCTGCTGCTGGCCGGAGCCTGGGTGACGATCCAGATCACCATTCTCGCCTTCATTGTCGGCACACTCATTGCGATGCCCATGGCTGTCGCGCGCCAGCAGGGCGAGGGATGGGCCTACCGCTTTTCGACCTGGTGGGTGGAGCTGTCGCGCAACACGCCTGCCGTCTTTCAGCTCTATCTCTTTTATTTCGGGCTGGGCGCCTTCCACATCAACATCCCCAGCTACGCCGCCGTCCTCATCTCCGTTTCCTTCAACAACGCCGGATACATGACGGAAATATTCAGGGGTGGCCTCAACGCCATCCCGCGACAGCAGCTGTCGGCTTCGCGCTCACTCGGCATGACCAGCCCGCAGAGCTTTATCCATGTGATCTTTCCGCAGATGTTCAAGGTGATCTTCCTTGCCTATGTCACACAAGGCATCTGGGGCATGCTGAACACCTCGCTTGGCATGCTGGTCGGACTGCAGGAGCTCTCGGGCGCCACGCAGTACGCGCAGTCGGCATCCTTCCGGACATTCGAGTTCTTTCTGGCCACGGCGCTGATCTATTACCTCATCGCCAAAGGGCTGCAGTTCTCGTCCCACCTGGCCTTCCGCCTCATATACAGGAGCTAGGCGTGCAGTTTCAGTTCGCAAACCAAGGCCTCGCCTGGTCGGATGCTTATTTCCTGGCTCAGGGGCTGCTCAACACCGTCAGGCTGGCTGCCGCAGCAACCCTTGTCGGCACCCTTGCCGGGATCGTCCTTGGCTGGTTGCGCACCGTGTCCGTGACCGTGAGGATCGCCACGGCCCCCTTCATCGACATCCTGCGCAGCGTGCCGATGATCATCCAGCTGATACTCGCCAACAGCCTTCTGTCGATCCTGGGCTTCGGCGCTTCACCCTTTTGGTTCGGTACCGTCGCGCTTGGTGCCTGGATGTCGGCAGTAACTGCCGAGGTGGTTCGGGCGGGCCTCCTATCGGTCCCGGCTCAATACCGCAGGAGCGCTCGCTCGCTCGGCATGAACGGCTACCAGGAGCTTTTGTACATATCCATGCCCCTGGCATTCAGGACCGCACTGGCTCCGTGGATCGGGCTCGTCCTCAGCCTGATCAAGGACAGCGCTCTCGCAGGCGTAGTCGGCTACATCGAATACATGCGTTCCACCCAAATACTCATCACCAGGACACATGAGACCTGGTTGCTGCTGATGGGGGCGGGGCTTTTCTATTTCCTTATCTGCTATCCTGTTTCCCGGTACAGCCGGCACCTCGAAAGAAAGGTCCGCGTATGATCCGCATCAGCAACGTCCAGAAGGCCTTCGGATCGGTGATCGTGCTCAAGGGCATCGATCTCACGGTCGAAAAGGGCGAACTCGTCTGCCTCATCGGCGCGAGCGGGTCGGGAAAATCAACGCTCCTGCAATGCATCAACGGGCTCGAACCAATCCAAGGCGGCGAAATCCTCGTAGACGGCATCAGCGTCCACGATCCGAAGACCGATATCAACAAGTTGCGCTGCAAGCTGGGCATCGTGTTCCAGCAGTACAACGCCTTCCCGCACCTCACGGCGCTGGAAAATGTCGCGCTGGCACCCCGGGTGGTCGCAAAGCGCAGCCGCGCGGAGGCGCGCGCACTTGCGCAGAAGCACCTCGAGCATGTGGGGCTCGGCGACAAGGGCGACAGCTTGCCATCTCAGCTCTCGGGCGGCCAGCAGCAGCGTCTCGCCATCGCCCGGGCGCTTGCGATGGAGCCGAGCTACATGCTCTTCGACGAGGTCACTTCCGCACTGGATCCCGAACTTGTCGGCGAAGTGCTTGAGACAATGCGCCTCCTGAAGAGCGAGGGCATGACGATGGTGGTTGTCACACACGATATCAATTTCGCTCGGGAATCGGCCGACCGCGTGGCCTTTCTCTGCCAGGGCGAAGTCTGTGAAATCGGCACGGCCGAAGAGGTGATCGACCATCCCCGCAAAGAACAGACACAGAAGTTCCTGCGACGCGAGAATCGCAAGCCCCTTGAAATCGTCAGAAGCTCAGTCGCCTAGCGAATTCCATCCAACGCACCATCGAGGGTTAACTCATGATCTCGTACGATCTCACGGGAAAGGCGGCGCTCGTTACCGGGGGCGCGTCGGGCATCGGCCTCGAAACCGCGCGCATGATGGCCAAGGCCGGCGCCAAGGTCGCAATTAATTATCTGCCGGCGGACCAGCGGGGCGAGGCTGCTCTCGCTGAGCTCCAAAAGGAGGGCCTCGACGTCATCGGTGCTCCAGGCGATGTCGGCGATGCCGGGCAGGCCAAGGCAATGGTGCTCGAGGCGGTGGCGAAGCTCGGCCGTCTCGACCTGCTTGTCAACAACGCGGGAATACCGGGCGTGAAGATCCCGGTGCCGATCAACGACCTGGACAACATAACGGAGGAGCTTTGGGCGAATCTGCTGAATGTCAACCTGATGAGCGTTTTCAGGTGCTCGAAGGCCGCGGCGGCTGCTCTCAAGATGGCCAAAGGTTCGATCGTGAACACCGCTTCCATCGCCGGCTTCGGCGCCGTGGCCAGCACCATCGCCTATAGCGGCTCCAAGGCTGCCGTCATCAACCTGACGAAGAACCTGGCGCGTGCGCTCGCTCCCGATGTGCGCGTCAACGCTGTGGCGCCCGGCGTCGTCGAAAGCTCGTGGGCGATTGAATGGTCGGAGGAGCGTCGTCAGAGCACCCTCGCCAGCACACCTCTGAAGAAAGTCTGCACCACGGCGGATGTCGCGGAGCTTATCGTCTTCCTCGGTTTCGCCGGCGCGCTGATCACCGGTCAGACGGTGGCGATCGACGGCGGCATCTCGATCTGATCGCAACATGGAGAACTGCATGGAACTCGTGAAGCTCAAGTCCGGCAGCATCCTCGAAGAGAAGGAAGGCTATTCGCGGATCGTCGCCCTCGACAACTGGATCTTCATGTCCCTGACCGCAGGACGCGACTACAAGACCCGTGCGATGCCTGAGACGGCGATCGAGCAGGCAAGGCAGGCGATGAAGAATGTCGAAGGCGCGCTTGAGGCGGTCGGCAGCAGCCTTGCGGATGTGGTGCGGCGGCGCATCTTCATTCCGCGCCAGGAAGATGTCCCGGAAGTCATGGCCTATATGGGCGAGAAGTTCCGGGGCATCTCTCCGGCAAGCTGCGTCAGCTGCGGCCCGCTGGGCGGACCTGAGTATCTCTTCGAAATCGAGATCACTGCGTATCGTGGTGCGGGTGCCCTTGCCGTGAAGAACCTGTCGATCTCGCTCTAACTAGACGAGACGAACGAACGCATCGGTGCGCTAGGTGCCATGCGTCTTACCCTGGCTCTGCTGATCGGTCTGCACGGCAGGGTTCGAGAGCAGGGATTGAAGGAACCAACTACGAACACTGCGGGATGGAGAAACGCCGATGGCGACGGTAGCGGTTGGGCACAGGGGTCGTTGGCTCCTCCTGGGCTCTCGTGTTTGCGCGCGCGGCCTACGAAGTCCACGTCTTCGACATCTCCGAAGACGCCACAACAACATTCGTCCGGCAGGCGCTTGTCGACCTGGAGAAAGGAAACCTGGCCGGATCGGACGGCATCGATGCCATGATGTCGCGGCTTCACACTACCACAGACCTGGCCGAGGCGGTCGCGAATGTCGACTACATCTATCCGCACCGGCATCAGTTCAACTTTGCACGGGATCAGTTCAGCGAGGCTGATTGGGCGCTGCAGCGCAACTACCTAAATCGGGACACGCACTGAAACGACAGGAACGGCAAGTCAGGCGGGACAGAACGTTTTCCACTTGTTCCGTAGGGATAGCTTAGTGGCAGGCTTCTCATCAGGTGATCGAATTTGTATATAGTCTACATTCCGAACGCCTGTGCTGCCGATCTTCTGCGGTCGCCTTATGAGGATCTTTGATGCGACACGCAAATGAAACGGGCGCCATTCTGGCTCCCATGACGCAGATGGAAAGCACGCAGTTCGCTGCGGAGCAAATCCGGAACGCGATCATTGCCGGGCGCTTCAAGCCCGGCGACCGGCTGGTCGAGCAACAGCTTACCGACATGTTGAACGTCTCCCGACATCCGGTCAGGGAAGCGTTGCGCCTGCTTGCTCGCGAGGGGTTCGTGGAGCTCAAGCGGAACAAGGGAGCATCCGTCAGGGCGGTGGACGCAGACAGCGTCATCGAAGTCTACAATATCCGGATGGCACTGGGAAAAATTGCCCTAGACCATCTGCTCGCGGAACCAGGTCGCTTGGCCTCGGCTGACATCAAGCGCCTCGAAAAATTGGCTGAGAATGCCGTCAAGTTCGCTAACCTCGATAGCCAGGTCGAGACCGTTCGCAACGATCTTGAGTTCCAGCAGGCGATCATTGATGCGACGGGATTGCAGCGGACCATCCGCTACTTTTCCGAGCTGACCGCAGATGTGAGGCGCTTCAACCATCAACTGGGGGTCGTTTATACTGACCGAAAGGGCGATGCCGAGAAGTATGTCGTCAAGCTATTCGAAAGCTTGCGGGACGGAGATCTCCGTACTGCGCATGAGATCTGGCAAGCCAAGTTCTCGAAGGCTCTTCAGCGCTACCTTTCGCTGATTACCGACAGTGAATCAGACGGGGCGAGCCGCAACGCCGTCGGGGTGAAAGCCAGTCGACCCTCAAGTCGGTAGTAAGACACGACCTTGCACGAGGCATCTTCGCGCATTGATCGTCCTCTGGATTTCGATAGTCATGATGCGACTCGGGCTCAATCACCGGCATTGGGCGGAGAGCCAGGCAGATGACGCGACTTAGGTGACAAGCCGCTCGGGAGGCTTGCGGACGTGTGCGCCCTGCTCGCGATCGCGCGCGCGGCGAAAACTAGCGAACCGCGAAGCTGAACTGTGCGTAGTACGAAGGCGACAATTCTCTGCTGGTCAAAAACGTTCAAAGACACCATCATGCAATAAAAATTGCAAGGATGTGCATCATGGACGAAAAAGTCGAGGCGCCCCAGGACTATGAGGATCTCATCCGCGTAATTCACGACCGGTATGACGGGATGAGCAAGTCGTACCAGAAGATTGCGTTGTACCTCACCCAAAATCCGAATGACGTCGCGGTGCGATCGGTGAACTTGATCGGGGAAAGCAGCGGCGTTCACGCGTCCAGCTTCGTCCGCTTTGCCCAAGCACTGGGGTATGAGGGGTTCAAGGACCTGCAGGGCCTCTTCCAGAAACGATTGTCCACCGCAGCTCCCGGCTTCGAAGCCCGCGTCAAGGCGTTGGAGAAGGAACTGGGGGAGCGGACGGATCGCAGCGAGATGGGATTCATGCACGATTTGGTCGTCCGTGACATAGCGTCCCTGAAAGAGATGCTCACCGCCATTCAACCCGAGGATCTGGCGGAAGCCGTTAGCCTGCTCGAGAAGGCCGATGTCGTCTATCTGATCGGACAACTTCGCTCGGCACCGGTGGTCGAACTCCTTCGCTATATACTGACCATGCTTGGCAAGCGCTGCGTGCTCCTGGATCCGGGCGGTGGGCTGGCCACGCATATGGCCCGCGCGATGCGGAAAACTGACCTGCTGTTTGCGGTCTCGTTTCGCTTCTACGCGAACGAAGTCGTCAATGTCGTGGAAGAAGCCGCGGGGAGAGGCATACCCATCGTGGCGATCTCGGACAGCACGCTGTCTCCCTTGGCCAAGAGCGCGCGCGTTCTCTTCGCCGTGCCGGAGCACGAATACACTTTCTCGCGCTCGCTGGCGGCTCCTATGTGCCTTGCGCAGGCTTTGACCGTAGCCTTGGCGGCGAGGCTTCAAAACAACGCGGTCAATCCCCGCATTCCAACGGTTACCGAGCGGTAGGGACTGCAAACCTGGCGTTGTTGCAGTATTGCGGTCCGCGGACGGTCGATTCTCAATCGGCGTCGGAGGGCGAGAGCGCCATCGCCTCTTCAGGCACTGCCATGGGACCGGATGCGGCACCAAGGACTGTCTGGTCGTAGTCCACCACAGCACCTGTCATGAGCCCAGCATCATCCGAAACAAGGAAGTTGACGGTGCGGGCAACCTCGGCCGGGTCGATAAGCCGGCCGAAGGGCAGGTTTGCTACGGCTTTCGCTTCCCAGTCGGGATCGCCCTTCTCGCTCGCCTGCAATTCCCGCTCGTTGTCAGAGGCCATCCAGCCAATGTCCAACTGGTTGACGCGGATGCGGTTTTTCATAACGGAAAACGCTGTATTGCGGGTCAGCGTTGCCAGCGCCGCCTTGGTGGCACAGTAGACGTTGATGAAGGGCTGGCCGGCATGTTCCGAGATCGAGCCGATGTTGCAGATCGCACCCTCAATGCCATTGCGGATCATGTGCCTGATGGCTTCCTGCATGAGGAAATAAGGACCGCGCACATTGACGGCGAACAGGGCGTCGAAGAGTTCGGGCGAAGTATCGAGGATGGTGCCACGGTCCGTGCGGGCACCTGCGTTCACCAGCACATGCATCTTGCCGTAAACGCGCTCGGCCTCCGCGATCACGCGTCGGCAATCCTCGACTTTGCCGAGATCGGCATTGACAAAGTGGACCGGCACGCCGGTGTCGCGCGTGATCGCCTCGGCCACGGCACGGCCCTTCGCTTCGTTGCGGCCGAGCGTCACGAGACCCGTAGCGCCCGCTTCGGCAAGTCGATGCGCGATGGCCGCTCCCAACCCTTGCGTCGAGCCGGTGACGACACAGACCTTTCCATCCATCCGGTTCATGCGTTCAGCCCTCCACCGTGTAGCCAGCCGCGGCCATCACACGCAGCAGTTCCTTGTGCCCTATCTTCGCCATTTCGAGCGGTGGACTTTTGATGGGGTCCTGTTCGGCTTCAACGACGAACCAGCCTTCGTAGCCGTGGTTCGCCAAGCGCTTGACGATCGCCTCGAAGTCGAGCGAGCCGTCACCGGGCACGGTGAAGGCTCCCTTGACCACCGCGTCGAGAAAACTTTCCCGGGTGCGGTCGAGCCCATCCACGACTGCCTGGCGGATGTCTTTGGTGTGGACATGCGAAATGCGGGCGTGGTGCTTGTCGATCACCCGCAGCACGTCGCCGCCAGCAAAGGCCATGTGGCCGGCATCGTAGAGCAGCGGCAGCGCCGCGCCCGAGTGTTTCATCAGGAGGTCGAGTTCTTCTTCGGTCTCGATCGGTGCGGCCATGTGATGGTGATAGGCAATCGGCATACCCTCGTCCGAACACCATTCGGCGAAAGCAGTCATTTTGCGGCCATAGATCCTGATCTCGTCTTCAGAGAGCCGCCGCTTGGTGGAGAGCGGTGCGGAACGATCACCCTGTATAGTGCCCGCAGTCTCGCCATAGACGATGCAGGGGGCATCGACGGCCTTGAAAAGCTGCATCTGTTGGGCGATGCGGTCTTTCTCCGCTTCGATATTGCCGTCAAGCAGCAGACCGGAGAACCAGCCGCCGCAGACGCTCATGCCGTGCTGCCTCAGGATGGGCTCAAGCACCGCCGCGTCCATCGGGAAGCGGCGGCCGGTCTCCATGCCGGTGAAACCGGCCTCGCGAGCCTGCCGCAGGCACTCCTCAAGCGAAACGTCGTCGCTCAATTCGGGAAGGTCATCGTTCCACCAGGCGATCGGCGCGATGCCAAGCTTGGCTCTCATCTTTCTTCTCCTATCATCATTCCAGCCGCTTCCGCCGACTGTTGGCGCCACGAAAAACATACTGCCGGAACAATGCTCAGGGAGTGTCGCATCGTTCCGGCAGAGGACGCACCGAGGGGCGTCCGGTAAACTCAGACACCTATGCGCTGCCGTTTGCGGCCCTCGGCTTGCGCGGAATGGGCCTCGCGAACCTGTTCGCGCTCGCTGACCGCGGGCACGCCGACGTCCCACCACGCATCACCGGGCGTCCAGGTGAAGGCGTCGGAGACGATGGTGACGACGGTGGTGCGGTCGGTGGTCTTCGCCCATTCGATCGCCTGGCCGAGATCGGCGAGGCTTTCGACACGCCGCGTGAGCGCGCCCATAGCTTCCGCGTGCTTGGCAAAGTCGACCGAGAACGGCTCCTTGACCCGGCAGTCCTTGATCAGGTTGTTGAAGGAGGCGCCGCCCTTGGCGTTCTGCAGCCGATTGATCACCGCATAGCCGCCATTGTCGCAGACGACGACGATCATCTTGTGGCCGGCGAGCACCGACGAATAGATGTCGGAGTTCATCATCATGTAGGTGCCGTCGCCGATCATGACGATCGGGGTGCGGGTAGGGTCGGCCATAGCCGCGCCCCAGCCGGCAGAGATTTCATAACCCATGCACGAGAAGCCGAACTCGCAGTCGAAGGTGTTCGGCTCCTTGACCCGCCAGTTCTTCATCACCTCGCCGGGCAGTCCGCCGGCCGCCGTGATCAGCAGGTCGCGTTCGCCCGCCTTTGTGTTCACCACGCCCACCACCTGCGCGTATGTCGGTACCGGGTCATTCGTGGGCTTCTGGAATCCGTCGAGCGCGGTGTTCCACTTGGCAAACTCGACCTTGCCCTTTTCGGTCCACCCGCCGTCGGCCTTCCAGTCGCCGAGCGCGGCCTCGACCTCGTTGATGGTTTCCAGCGCATCGCCAACCACGGCGAGAGCCCGGTGTTTCGTGGCATCCCACCGTGCGGCGTTGATTGAGACGAATTTGGCGTCGGGGCTGAACGCGCTCCACGATCCAGTTGTGAAGTCCATGAGCCGTGTGCCGACGGCCAGGATCACATCGGCTTCACCCGCAAGCGCGTTGGCCGATGTCGAGCCGACGATGCCGATTGGCCCTACATGGGCGGGATGGTCGTGCGTCACCGTGCCCTTGCCGGCGATGGTTTCAGCGAGTGGTAGGCCGCGCGCCTCGGCGAATTTCGCAAGGGCGGCCTCGGCACCGGAGTAACGCACGCCGCCGCCAGAAATGATCAAGGGGCGCTTGGCCGTCTTGAGAAGCCGCACGGCCTCTTCGAGGCGGGCACGATCCGGCCGGGGGCGGGGAATCGCGTGGACCGTGGGCTCGAAGAAGGCTTGCGGGTAATCCCAGGCGATCTCCTGTACATCCTGCGGCAGAGCGATGAAGGCCGGCCCGCAATCGGCCGGATCAAGCAGCACCGCAACCGCCTGCGGCAGCGACGAGATGATCTGCTCGGGATGAACGATGCGGTCCCAGTAGCGCGTGACCGCCTTGAAGGCGTCATTGACGTTGATGGTCGGGTCGCCGAAGTGCTCGACCTGCTGCATGACCGGATCGGGCCGGCGATTGATGAAGGTGTCGCCGGAGAGCAGCAGCACCGGCAGCCGGTTCGAATGGGCGACACCCGCTGCCGTCACCATGTTCAGCGCGCCCGGACCGATCGAGGTCGCCGCAACCATGATCTGGCGCCGGCGCTTCGCCTTCGCAAAGCCAATCGCGGCGAGCGCCATCGACTGCTCGTTCTGGCCACGCCAGGTCGGCAGCACGTCCTTCACCGCCTCGAGCGCTTCGGAAAGGCACGTCACGTTGCCGTGCCCGAAGATGGCGAAGACGCCCGGAAAAAGCGGAAGTTTCTCGCCGTCGACGACCGTGAACTGGTTGCACAGATAACGCACGAGCGCCTGCGCCATGGTCAGACGGACGGTGGTCCTGGTCATGTTTTTCTCCTCCCTAACGACGGTCTTTCCAAATCTATACGGAATGCCCATTGACAAATCAACATGTTTGCAACGATCATTGCAAAAATTCAAACCGGGAGGATTTCTTGCTAAGGATAGCTGTGCTCGGCTGCGGTCGGATCGGCAGGATGCATGCGGCGAACATTGCCGCGCATCCTCGTGCGGAATTGGCCACTGTCTATGACATCGATAAATCGTCTGCGGAGGCTGTAGCGGCGCGGCACGGCGTCCGCGCTTCTTCGTCCGCCGATGAGGTATTCGCTTCGGCGGATGTCGATGCGGTCCTTGTCGCAACGGTGACTGATACGCACGCCGATTACATCGAAAAGGCGGTGGCCGCAGGCAAACCTGTGCTCTGCGAGAAGCCGATCGATCTCAGCCTGGAAAGGGTGAACCGTTGCGCCGCGGCAATTTCGTCCAAGGGCGTGCCGGTGCAGATCGGTTTCAACCGGCGTTTCGACCCCGGTCACCGCGCGGCCTGGAACGCGGTACGATCCGGCGAGATCGGCGAGCTGCACCAGGTCATCATCACCTCGCGCGATCCGGGAATGCCGCCTCGCTCCTACTATGAGGTTGCAGGCGGACTCTTCCGCGACATGACGATTCACGATTTCGACCTCGCCCGCTTCATGCTGGGAGAAGAGCCGGAGGAGGTGTTCGCCATCGGTGGCCGGCTGATCGACCCCGCGATGATGGCGGAGCTGAACGACTACGACAGCGTCATGGTCGTGATGCGGACCAAAAGCGGCAAGCAGTGCCACATCAACAATTCCCGCACCTCCACCTATGGCTATGACCAGCGCGTCGAGCTGCTGGGCAGCACAGGCATGGTGATCAGCGGCAATCGCAAGCCCCACGAACTGCGCCGCTATTCGGCCACGCGCACGGAAGCCGCCACGCTTTATCTGGATTTTTTCATCGAACGCTACCGCGAGGCATTTGACGCCGAGATCGATGCTTTCGTCACCTCTGTCGAGAAGGGCGAGGCGCCGCAGGTCGGCTTCGAGGACGGGCGTCGCGCCCTGATCCTGGCCGAAGCGGCGATGAAATCGGCGGTCGAAGGTCGCTCCGTGAAGGTCAGCGAGATCGGATAAGCCATGTACGCGAATTACGGACTGTTCATCGACGGCAAGTGGCGCCAGGCATCCGACGGTGGAGCCGCACCCGTCATGAGTCCGGCGACGGAGAAGCCGCTGGGCGAGGTTCCTGTTGCCACGCGCGCGGACACGGAAGAGGCGCTGGTTAGCGCCGCCCGTGGGTTTTCCGCATGGAAATCCAAGGGTGGTTTTGAGCGCGCGTCCGCGCTGCATGCTATCGCGGACGAGATGAGCCGCCGCAAGGACGAAGCGGCGCGGATGATCTCCAGCGAGACCGGCAAACCCATTGCCCAGTCCGAGCGCGAATGGGGGCTGGCTGTCGATCAGTTCCGCTGGTACGCCGAAGAGGGCCGCCGGATCTATGGGCGCGTCATCGAATCGCGCGTGCCCGGCGGTCGTTTCGAAGTTCTGCACGAGCCTGTCGGGATCGCAGCCGCCTTCACCGCCTGGAACTTTCCGGCAGCCCTGGTCGCCCGCAAGGTGGCGCCGGCGCTCGCCGCCGGCTGCTCGACCATCGTCCGGCCGTCAAGTCAGACGCCGGGGACGGCGATGCTGATGGTCGACTGCATCCGCGCCGGCAATCTTCCTGCCGGCACCGTCAACCTTGTCGTTGGACCCACGAGCACAACCTATGCGCCGATCATGGCCTCGCCGGCGGTGCGCAAGGTGTCCCTCACCGGCTCGACCCGCGTCGGCCAGCAGATGATCCGCGATGCTGCCGACACGGTGAAGAAGGTGTCTATGGAGCTTGGCGGCAACGCGCCGCTGATCGTCTTCGACGACGCCGATCTGGATGCCGCGCTCAACGTCTCCGTGCCGACCAAATACGCCAATTCCGGCCAGGTCTGCGTCACGCCGGACCGTTTCTTCGTCCACGAAAGCCTGCACGATGCCTTCGTCGAGGGCTTCGCGCAGCGCGCTAACGCACTGAAGCTCGGCGACGGGCTCGACCCATCCGTGCAGATGGGGCCGCTCATCAATGCCGGCCGGCTTTCCGAGATCGAAGACATCGTGTCCGACGCCGTGAAGGCCGGTGCGAAGCTGGTCGCGGGCGGGCATCGCGCCGCAGCGTTCAATGCCGGCCATTTTCATGAGCCCACGGTGCTCACCGATGTCGCCGACGACATGCGGGTCTTTGCCGAGGAGAATTTCGGCCCGATCGCGGCGATCACCCGGTTTTCCTCGGATGACGAGGTGCTGGAGCGGGCGAATGCTTCGCCAATGGGATTGTCGGCCTATGCCTTCACGTCGAGCCCGAAGCGCGTGCGCCGCACGGCGGCGGAGCTGAACGCGGGCATGGTCGGCATCAACAGCTTCGCGCTGGCGGCATCGGAAGCCCCGTTCGGCGGCACGAATTATTCCGGAATGGGTCGCGAGGGCGGCAGCGAGGGCATCGGCGACTACCTCGACACCAAGCTCGCGCAGATCGTGCTCTGAGGAGGTCGCCTTGATCAAGAACAAGCTGAAGCAAATCTGGGCCGAAGGCCGGCCCACGATCAACGGCTGGCTTTCGATCGGCAATCCATTCACCGCCGAGATCATGGCCGCGCAGGGCTATGACAGCGTTAGCGTCGACGTCCAGCATGGCGCGCTCGACTATTCGATGCTGCTGCCGATGTTCCAGGCGATGCGCGCTTCGGGCGTCGTGCCGATGGCGCGCGTGCCGTGGATCGAGCCGGGCATCATCATGAAGGTGCTGGATGCCGGCGCTTATGGCGTCATCTGCCCGATGGTGAATACGGCCGAACAGGCTGCTCAGTTCGTCAGCTACATGCGTTACCCGCCGGCCGGCCAGCGCAGTTTCGGCCCGACGCGCGCCAACTTCTCGGCGGGCGCCAACTACGCGGCCGAGGCCAATGACGAGGTCCTGGCCTTCGCCATGGTCGAAACCGCCGAGGCGATGCGCAATCTCAATGCGATCGCCGCGACGCCAGGTCTCGACGGCATTTATGTCGGCCCTGCCGACCTGACCTTCAGCCTGCACCAGGGGCGCCTCGCACCGGCCTTCGACCGCGAGGAGCCGGAGATGATCGAGGCGCTGCAAACGATTGTCGCGGCCTGCAAAAGAAATGGCAAGCGCGCCGCGCTGCATTGCGGCACGGCCGACTACGCCGCACGCGCCATCGAATGGGGCTTCGACATGACCACCGTGTCGGGCGACTCCCGCCTGCTTGCCGCTGCGGCCCTGGCGAGCGTCACCCGCTTCCGCGAATTGACGGGTGCGAAAGCCGTCATGGGCGAAGCCGGCAAGGGAGGCTATTGATGCCCCACGTCCTGGTGGCCGGCAAACTCCACCCGAGCGGGATCGAGTTGCTCGACGCCTCGCCGGGCGTCACCTACGATTATGTGGAGGAAGTTTCGGAGCCGAGCTATGCACCTCTGATCGGCAAGGCCGATGGTCTCGTCATTCGCACCCAGCCCTTGTCGGCCCCGACCGTCGCACGCGCCGAGAGGCTGAAGATCGTCTCACGTCATGGCGTCGGCTACGACGCGGTGGATCTGCCGTCCCTCAATCGGAATGGGATCGCGCTCGCCATCGTCGGCGACGTGAATTCGGTGTCGGTCGCCGAGCACGCCATGATGCTTCTCCTCGCGGCAACCAAGCGGCTGATCCGCGCCGATCGTGCGGTGCGTGACAACGAATGGGGCTGGCGCAACCGGCTGGAGCCGAGCGAACTCGCGGGCAGGCGACTGCTGATCCTCGGCTTCGGCCGGATCGGCCGCCACTTGGCGCGCATGGCGGCGGCATTCGGCATGGACGTGCGCGCATACGATCCGTTCCTTGAGAGGCAAGGCTGGCCGGAGGGGCCGGTCGCACCGGCGAGCGACTTGCAAGCGGGTCTAGCCTGGGCCGACGCGATCTCCGTCAACGTACCCAAGGCCGAGCGTCCGGTGATCGGTCCCGTGGAACTCTCGGCGATGAAGCCAACTGTCGTTCTCATCAACACGGCGCGAGGCGGCGTGGTCGATGAGGCGGCACTGATCGCGGCGCTGCGGGACGGGCGCATCGCCGCGGCCGGTATCGACGTCTTCGACGATGAACCGCCTGCCGCGAACCATCCGCTCTTCGGCTTCGACCAGGTGATTCTGACGCCGCACATAGCCGGGCTCACCGCCGAGTGCGGCGAGCGAATGGCAATCTCGTCGGTGCAGAACGTGCTCGATTTTTTCGCGGGGCGTATCGACTCGGCGCTGGTGGTAAACGGAGCCGAGTTGAATGGCCGCTGAAAGACCTCAACTCAGAATCGGCCTGATCGGCACCGGCTTCATGGGCAAGACCCATGTGTTCGGTTTCGCCGCGGCGCAGCGTGTCTTTGATCTGCCCTACGATCTGGTTCTTCACACCGTCGCGGACAGGACCGAGGACCTCGCGGCGCAGGCGGCCCGGACGCTGGGTTTCGCGCGGGCGAGCGGGGACTGGAGGCGTCTGGTCGAGGACCCTGAGATCGACGTGATCGACATCACGGCGCCGAATGCCTTCCACAAGGAGATGGCGCTCGGGGCAATCGCCGCTGGCAAGCACGTCTATTGCGAGAAGCCGCTGGCGCCACTTGCGGCGGATGCCCGGCAGATGGCCGACGCGGCGGAAGCGGCCGGCGTCAGGACGCAGGTCGGTTTCAACTATCTCTGCAACCCGCTGCTCGCACTGGCGCGGGAGATGATCCGCGCGGGTGAGTTGGGCGAGATCCGCAGCTATCGCGGCATCCACGCCGAGGACTACATGGCGGACGCGGGCAGCCCGTTCACGTTCCGGCATGATCCCGTTGGCGGGGGCGCGTTGGCTGATCTGGGCAGCCATGCGCTGGCCACGGCCGAGTTTCTGCTCGGCCCAGTGGAACAGGTCGTCGGCAATACCGTTACCGTCATCGCCAGCCGTCCAGACGGCGGGGGTGGGCACCGAGCTGTAGAGGTCGACGACATCGGCCGCGCATTTCTGCGTTTTGCCAACGGGGCGTCAGGCAGCATCGAAGCGAGTTGGGTCGCAACCGGCCGCAAGATGCAGCACGATTTCGAGGTTTACGGTACCAAGGGGGCGCTCTTCTTCAGCCAGGAGCGCTTCAACGAGCTGCATTTCTACAGCACGGCCGATCCCGCCGGCCGGCGCGGCTTTCGGCGGATCGAGGCCGGCCCGGATCACGACCCCTATGGACTCTTCTGCGTCGCACCGGGCCACCAGCTCGGCTTCAACGACCTGAAGGCTATAGAGGTGGCGCGGTTCGTCTATGCGATCGCCGGGAAGCGAGACGAGCCTTTCGGCTTCCGGGCAGGCCAACGCATACAGGAACTGGTGGAGGCAATTAAGGCTTCGGCTCGGGAGAGCAAGTGGCTGCGGGCAGGCTGATGCGAGGCAGAAACTTGATCTCGCATCCCGACGCGTTCGAAATAGCAGTTGCATGTTTTATTATCTTGCAATAAACATTGCAACAAGGGAGAGGCACGTCGGCCGAGTGCTCAAGCCGATGTCGCAATAGGGAGGAGAGCGTGTCTGTACTGGACGTGAGAAGCGTCTCGAAAAGCTTCGGTGCTATCCGGGCCTTGTCGGAGGTTAGCTTCACGGTTGCTGCCGGCGAGGTGGTTGGCCTGATGGGCGACAACGGCGCCGGCAAGTCGACCATGGTGAAGCTGATTGCGGGGAACTTCCCCCCTTCCGACGGCGAGATCGCGGTCGATGGCGAGGTCTGCCATTTCCACAAGCCGATCGAGGCACGGGGCGCAGGGATCGAGGTCGTCTATCAGGATCTGGCCCTGGCCGACAATCTGACAGCCGCCCAAAATGTCTTTCTCGGCCGCGAGATGAAGAAGGGGTTGTGGCCGTTCCGCGTGCTCGACAAGCAGGCGATGATCAACCGCTCGGCAAACCTGTTCGCGGAGCTGAAGTCGGAGACGCGGCCGCGCGATCTGGTCAAAAAAATGTCGGGAGGCCAGCGGCAGGCGGTCGCCATTGCCCGCACCCGGCTCTCCAACGCCAAGTTGGTGCTGATGGATGAGCCGACCGCGGCGATTTCTGTCCGCCAGGTAGCCGAGGTGCTGGAGCTGATCCGGCGGCTCAAATCGCAAAGTGTGTCGGTGATGCTGATCAGCCACCGGATGCCGGATGTGTTCGCCGTCTGCGACCGCATCATCGTGATGAGACGCGGCTCGAAAGTGGCCGACAAGGCGACGGAGAATACATCGCCGGAGGAAATCACCGGCCTGATTACGGGAGCGATCCGTGACGCATAGCCAGACTGACACGCTGAAGGAAGGCCATGCGTCGATCGGCGATGTGGTCGGAATAAGAGAGCAGACCGCTTTCCAGAAGATGGTCGCCAGCCAAGCCTTCTGGGTCGGGATCGCGCTCTTCGTGTTGGTGGTCTTTATGACGTGGCTGGAGCCCAGCTTCGGCACGGTCGACAACACCACCAACATTACCCGCAATTTTGCGCCTATCGCCATTATGGGGCTGGGTATGACGGTGGTGCTGATCACCGGCGGCATCGATCTCTCGGTCGGCTCCGTGATGGGGCTGGTCGCCATCGTCGCCGGCCTGCTGCTGACTTGGCATCAGCCTTGGTACGTCGCGTTTGGCGCCGGTCTGCTCGCGGGCATGGCCTGTGGAGCCTTCAACGGTTTCTTCGTCGCCTATATCGGCATGCCGTCCTTTGTTGTGACGCTAGGCATGCTGTCGATCGCGCGCTCGGCGGCGGTCGTGCTGTCCGGCAACCAGATGCTCTACCAGTTCGGACCCGATGCGCCGATCGTCAAGGCAATCGGCCAGGCCAAATGGCCGCGGCACACGCCGGACGGCTGGGTGCCGCGTTGGATCCCGGAACTGTCCTCGCATTTCTGGGTGATGGTGATCCTTGCGCTCATCGTCGGTTTCGTCTTCATCTTCACCGCGTGGGCCCGTCACCTCTTTGCGATCGGCGGCAATGAACACGCCGCGCGCCTGACCGGCGTGCCGGTCGATCGGGTCAAGTTTCAGGCCTACGTATTTTCGGCGTTCACCGCCTCGATCGCATCTCTGCTGCTGCTGGGCTACAGCGGCTCGGCCATCAACGCCATGGGCACCGGTTACGAACTGCGCGTCATTGCCGGCACCGTAATCGGTGGCGCGAATCTGATGGGCGGCTACGGCACCGCGTTCGGCGCGGTGATCGGCTCGGCATTCCTGGAAGTCATCCGCAACGCACTGCTGATGGCCGGAATCGATTCCAATTGGCAGGGCGCCTTTGTCGGGGCCTTCATCATTCTTGCCGTGCTTCTCGGCATGCAAACCTCGGGCAAGTCGCTGCGGGCGACCCTGGAGGGCATGTTTACCTGGAAGCGCAAATAGAATCCGGCGGCCGCAAGCCGTCGGGGATAGTGGACGTCAAAATAAAGTGGAGGAACAGGTGAAAAAATACATTCTGACGACGGCCGTGGCGTTTTCCGCGCTGATGGCAGGGCAGGCCTACGCCCAGGAGAAATACACTTTCGCGCTAGTGCCGAAGAACATGAACAATCCCTTCTTCGACCAGGCCCGCGACGGCTGCAAGAAGGCGGAAGCGGAAGCCAACGGCGCCTTCGAATGCATGTATATCGGTCCCGGCGAGCATGGCGGTGGCGAGGAGCAAGTGCAGATCGTGCAGGACCTGGTGGCCAAGAAGGTCGACGGCATCGCCGTTGCCCCGTCGAACGCCGCGGCAATGGCCGTCGCGCTCGAGGCCGCCAAGGAAGCAGGCATTCCCGTGCTTACCTGGGACTCGGACGTACTGCCGGAGAACAAGGACCTGCGTGTCGCCTATGTCGGCACCCACAATTACGAGATCGGCGTCAACCTCGCCAAGATCGTGCAGACCATCAAGCCGAGCGGCGGCACCATCTGCATCCAGTCGGGCGGAGCTGCGGCGGCCAACCACAACGAGCGCATGAAGGGCATACGCGATACGCTGGCCGGCAAGGAGTCGGCGGCCTCGCCGGGCGATGCCCTGACCGGCCAGAACGGCTGGACGGAAGCACCGGGCTGCCCGCTCTATACCAACGACGACTTCCCTCTGTCGGTTCAGCAGTTCCAGGACTTCATGGCGAAGACGCCAAACCTCGACGCCTTTGTTCCGACAGGCGGCTTTCCGCAATTCATACCGGATGCCAATCGCGCTGCGGTCGAGCCGTACAAGGACAAGATCGCCTCGAAGGCGCTGGCCTTGGTCGTCGCCGACACCTTGCCGGTGCAGATGGACCAGATGAAGGAAGGCCTGTCGCTCGGCCAGGTCGGACAGCGGCCGTTCGAGATGGGCTACAAGACCATGCTGGCGCTGAAGGACATGAAGGACGGCAAGCCGGCTCCGGCCGACCCGACCTACACCGGCCTCGACGTCTGTACCCCCGAAACCGCCGACACCTGCATCGCAAAGTAGGCGAGGCGCGCAACTCTGCGGCGGGCGAGGGGAGACTCTCGCCCGCCTTTTCGCTGAGAGGCGACGACAATTCCGTTTGCGACTGGCTCAAAATCGACCGTTGCCGTCAGGGCCTTAAAGAGGATTCTGCTGGGTCACGGCGTCGCAGTTGAGAACGCGTGCCGAGAGTAATCCCATCCGGAGGAGCAATTGAGAAAGATACGATATGCCGTGGTAGGAGCGGGCTGGATTGCACAGGAAGCCTTCATGCCCAGTGTGTCCCAGACCGGAAACTCGACGATCTCGGCGATCGTCAGCGGCTCAGCCAAAAACGCCGCAAAGCTCGCCGAATTTCACGGTGTGGAACACGTCTTCAGCTACGAGCGGTACGACCAGATGCTCGCATCGGACGTCGCCGATGCGGTCTACGTGGCATTGCCGAACTCCATGCATGCCGACTATGCGATCCGAGCCCTGAGAGCCGGCAAGCACGCGCTCGTCGAGAAGCCGCTGGCCACAACCGAGGCGGAATGCGAGGCTATGATCGCCGCCGCCAATGAGAGCGGGGCCCACCTGATGACCGCGTATCGGCTGCATAACGAGCCCGGCACAGTTGAACTGTTGGAGCGTATCCGCAGCGGCGAGATCGGCGATCCCCGCATCTTTTCCGCGGTCTTCTCATTCGTGGCGTCGCCCGACAATCACCGCCTTAAGGCCGGCTATTGGGGCGGTCCCTTGCAGGACATCGGCGTCTACTGCCTGAATGCCGCGCGCCATATCTTTGCTACTGAGCCGATCGAGGCAGTCGCGGTCAAGAGTTTCGGCAACGGCAGCGCCGTCGTCGGGGAAGTCGAGGAGAGCATTGCCGTGACGCTGCGCTTCCCCCAGGGCCGGCTTGCTCAGTTCATTGCCAGCTTCGGCGCGGACAATTCGGATTTTTACCACGTGGGCGGAACGAAGGGGAGCGTAACGGCCGACCCAGGCTTCCGTTTCGAGACTGCCGTGCGCATGAAGTTTCGGCAGGGCGACACCAGTGCCGAAAAGACCTTTCCGCAGACGGACCATTTCGCCGGACAGACTGCGTATTTCTCTGACTGCATCCTGGGCGCACAACCGCCTGAACCAGATGGAGAGGAGGGACTTGCCGACGTGCGTGCCCTGCTTGCCATCGAGCGCGCCGCCAGCACCGGCCAGCCCCAAAAAATCGACACACCTGCACGGCAGTTTCACCCTACGGCGGAGATGATCCGCATTTTGCCGACAACGGAGAAGCGACTGGTTCTCTAGACTAACGCGCTTTCGCCCCGCGAGCTATGTCTGCGCTATTTGGGACGCTCCGGTATCAGTCGGGTGTGAGAAAAACCGAATATTCAATTGGCAGTCGCGGCCTGCTGGATGAGGGCGGCAACGGCTTCCGGCTTGGAAACGTATACAGCTGCTGCGCGACGGCATGACCAAGGCCGAGGCTTAACTACGCCATGAAAACGGTTCTGCTCCTTTGCTCGTCCGAAGCCTCCTTCCTAACCAATGTCCGGTTTTGGAATGGCACCACCAAAGCATATGCGTTTTGGGTCAGTCGTTCCCGCTTTAAATTCTCCTGGGGAGGCCCGGCTAAGGCCGACTCCGGCCCTCGCGAACGTCAGCTTCGAAGAAGCGCCACGAACTGCAGCTCATGGAGCGACCATGCCATCGAGCGGTGGGTTGCCGACCAACCAAACGCAAACATTTGCGGAATGCGCCATACCAATTGCCATACTAATTTGCAAAAAAGTATGGCGGTGGTTCGATATGTGGTTGAAAAATATGGTGATCCCGACAGGAATCGAACCTGTGACCTACAGATTAGGAATCTGCCGCTCTATCCTACTGAGCTACGGGACCACGCGGCCCGACACATAGCCGCTTCGGATCGTTTCGCCAAGAGCGCTCTGCACCCAATCAATCGGGTTTCGTCAATGGGTGGAAGCATGGCCGTCGAGAGGCTTTTGCTCACAATTCGAAATTGCATCCTCGTCACCCACGATTGAACCCCGTGAGTGGACCGCAAAGATGATCCGAAAAACAGCGGAACTTCGGACCACCGCCGCGCTTTAGTGTGCCGAAGGAGATGCCGCATGAGTGCTACGAAAGAGTTCTTTGAAACCTGGCTGCAGGAGAACGTCGGTAACCTGCCCGCGGAAAGCGAAGTGAGCGTGGCCGTCCTGGTTCAGCAATTCGAGCAGGATGCCGACGCGGCCGGCTTTGGTCACGAGGTGCGCGAAGACGAGATCGGCGACATCGAAGAGGCCATTGAGAAAGCTCTGGACAAGGCCAGGACAGGCGAAAAGCCGCAGGCCGCCGATCCGGCCGAAGAGAGTGATCTGGCGCCGGTCATGGAGGCGCTGGAGGTCGATGACCCGAAGAGCGGGCCGTAGCGACCCCAGGCAACATCGGTTAATAGCCGACCAGCGGTTGCGGCTCTCCCCTTCCACTCTACATGACCCGGCATGATAGATGCCAAACCACTCGGCGTTGTGATCGGCGTGGCTATCGGCGTCGCGTTGGACAATATTATTGCGTGTATCGGAATCGGTATCGCGCTGGGCATTGCCTTCGGTCTTGTGCGGAAGCCGTCCGGTCGGAAGTGACGATCGGAGCATCGCCACGTCCCGGGCCCGACCCGCCTTGTAGCCATCCCAAATCGCAGCGCACCCCTCGGATCAAGCCGCAGGGCAAGTCTTATGGGCGATGCATCAGGCGGCCAGCGCCGTCTCCGCGAGCTTCACCCAATAGCTCATGCCGTGCGGGATGACCTCGTCGTTGAAGTCGTAGGCAGGGTTGTGGAGACCGGCGGTGTCGCCATTGCCGATGAAGATGAAGGCGCCCGGCCGCGCTTCCAGCATGTAGGAGAAATCCTCGCCGCCCATCACCGGCTGGATGGCGCGATGCACCTGGGCCTCGCCGGCGATATCAGCGGCGACATCGCTGGCAAAGACCGTCTCTTCCGGATGGTTGAAGGTGACGGGATAATTGGCTTTGTAGTCGACCTCGATCGTTGCGCCGAAGGCCGCGCCCACGCCCTCGCAGATGGCGCGCACGCGCTCCTCCGCCTTCCTCGCGACCTCCTCCTTCAGCGTGCGCACGGTGCCGGCGATCTCGGCGCTCTCGGGAATGACATTGTAGGCGTCGCCGGCGTGGAATTTCGTCACCGACACCACGACAGCCTCGACCGGATCGGTGCTGCGCGAGGCGATCGTCTGCAGAGCGCCGACGAGCTGGCTGGTGATGACGATCGGATCGATCGTGCCGTGCGGCATCGCCGCATGCCCGCCTCGGCCCTTGACGGTGATGGTGAATTCGGCGGTCGCCGCCATGATCGGGCCCGGCTTGATGGCGAATTGCCCGACCGGCAGGCCCGGCATGTTGTGCATGCCGAACACCTTGGAGATGCCGAAGCGCTCCATCATGCCGTCCTTGACCATCTCGTTGCCACCGCCGCCGCCTTCTTCGGCCGGCTGGAAGATCACTGCGACGGAGCCGGCGAAATTGCGTGTCTCGGCAAGATATTTGGCGGCACCGAGCAGCATCGCGGTGTGGCCGTCATGGCCGCAGGCGTGCATCTTGCCTGGAATGGTCGATGCGTAGGGTTTTCCGGTGATCTCGCTGAGCGGCAGCGCGTCCATGTCGGCGCGCAGGCCGATGCTGGT
This sequence comes from Mesorhizobium ventifaucium, assembly GCF_935822925.1. Taxonomy (GTDB): domain Bacteria; phylum Pseudomonadota; class Alphaproteobacteria; order Rhizobiales; family Rhizobiaceae; genus Mesorhizobium; species Mesorhizobium ventifaucium. The sequence continues at coordinate 128,022 of NZ_CAKXZS010000089.1, read as the reverse complement.
GCCTTCGCCGAGGCGGCCGCGAATGATGCCGACGACGCCGGTCTTGCCGAGGCCGGTCACCACGTCGTCGCAACCGAAGGCTTTGAGCTTCTCGGTGACGAAGGCGGCGGTCTCGAAGACGTCGAAATTCAGCTCTGGCGTCTTGTGCAGATGGCGACGCCAGCCGGCGACCTCGTCCTGCATTTCGGCGGCGCGGTTGAGGATCGGCATGATGTTCCATCTCGCTGTTGGAGCAGACGGGCGCTGCCTGCTGCTTGGCAATTGTGCCTGCTGTCTTAGATTTGTCATTCAGGCACTTTGCCATCTTGACGTCACATAGGCTAAATAGCACCGCAAGATTGCGATCCGGAAGGGACCGGATCACCATGCTGGCGATTGCGTAACAAATCTTACGGAGCCAGAGGCGACTGCGGCAAGAGGCGATTTCGGATTCCACCATGCGGTACAGGCATTTCCTCAAACTAAAGCGCGTCGCGTTCGACCGGGCGATGCGCTTTAGCGTTGTCGTTTCTATGCGTGTCGTTATCGCAAAACCGCTGCACACTTTTGCGCGACATGCCTTGCTGGCGGGCGCCGTGGCGCTGCCGGCGCTGGCCGGTCCGGCTCTCGCCAATCCGACGATCGTGTTCGACCTGGAGAATGGCAAGATCCTCCAGCACCAGGAGGCTTTCGAGCGCTGGTATCCTGCCTCGCTGACCAAGCTGATGACCGCCTATGTGGCGTTTCGTGCGATTGCCGCGGGCGAGGTCCAGCTCGATTCGCCGATCAAGGTGACGAAGCGTTCCGCCAGCGAGCCGCCGAGCAAGATGGGCTTCAAGCCGGGCTCGGTCATGCGGCTCGACAACGCGCTGAAGATGATATTGGTCAAATCGGCCAACGACGTCGCCATGGCCGTCGGCGAGAACATCGGCGGTTCGCAGGCCGCTTTCGCCGAACGCATGAACGCCGAGGCGCGCCGGCTCGGCATGACCGGAACGCATTTCGTCAACCCGAACGGGCTGTTTTCGCCGGACCAGTACACGACGGCGCGCGATCTCGGCTTGCTGGTGATGGCGATCCGCACGGAGTTTCCACAATATGCCGCATGGTTCTCGATCGAGGGCCTGGCCGTCGGCAAGAAGAAGATCCCGAATTACAATCTTCTGATCGGCCGCTATCCCGGCGCCGACGGCATGAAGACCGGTTTCGTCTGTCCGTCGGGCTTCAACATGATCGGCTCGGCAACACGCGACGGGCGCACGCTGGTGGCGGTGGTGCTTGGCGAGAAATCGGCCATCACCCGCGCCGAGACCGTCGCCAGGCTGCTCGACCACGGCTTTGCCACGCCGACACCGGGCCGGCTGACGGTGGCGGCGCTGCCTTCCTATGGCGACACCACATCGGTCAACGACATGAATGACGAGATTTGCAGGAAGAAGCCGGCTAAGGAGCAGTCGGAAGCTGCCGTCCCCGTCGGCGACAAGAAGGCGCCAAAATCGGCTTACCAGAAAAAGCTCGACGCGCCCACATTGGTCGCGGTCGGCCTTGGCGGCGCCACCGGGCCGATACCGAAAGCCATGCTCGATGCATCGGGCCGGGAATATGCCGACGTGCCGCTGCCGAGCTGGCGGCCCGACCTGCCGGTGCCGCCCGGCGGCGAGCCGGCAGTGATCGGTTCCGCAACCGCGGCCCAGAACGTCCAGCCGGCCAAGGCCATGAACTAGCCTGATGAGCAGCGGCTTTCCCATCGCCGTATCGGTGCTGACCGGTTTTCTCGGCGCCGGCAAGACGACGCTGCTCAACCGGCTGCTCAGGGATCCCGCGCTCGCCGACACCGCGGTCATCATCAACGAGTTCGGCGAGGTGGCGATCGACCATCTCCTGGTCGAACAGGCCTCCGACGGCATCATCCAGCTTTCCGACGGCTGTCTCTGCTGCACGGTGCGCGGCGAACTGGTCGACACGCTGGCCGATCTCGTCGACCGGCTGCAGACCGGCCGCATCGCCCGGCTTGCCCGCGTCGTCATCGAAACCACCGGCCTCGCCGATCCGGCGCCGGTGCTGCAGTCGATCATGGCCCATCCGGCGCTTGTCCAGGCTTTCCGGCTCGACGGGGTCATCACGCTGGTCGACGCGGTCAACGGCGACGCGACGCTCGATGCCCATGTCGAGGCGGTGAAGCAGGTGGCGGTCGCCGACCGCATCGTGCTGACGAAAGCCGATCTGGCCACCGATCCGCGCGATGTCGAGGCCTTGCGGGCGCGGCTGCGGCAGATCAATCCGGGTGCCGAGCTGTTCGACGCCGGCGATAGAAGCACCGATGCAGCGGCGCTGCTCGATTGCGGCCTCTACAACCCAGCCAGCAAGTCCGCCGATGTGCGGCGCTGGCTGGGCGAGGAAGCCGCCCATGATCAGCACCACCATGGCGATCATGATCACGGCGACCATGACCACGACCATCGGCACGATTCCCGCGTGCGCTCCTACTCGTTGGTTCATGAAGGGCCGGTGCCGTTTTCGGCGATCGAGATGTTCCTCGACCTGTTGCGATCGGCGCATGGCGAGCGCCTGCTGCGCATGAAGGGCGTCATCGAATTACTGGAAGACCCGTCGCGGCCGCTGGTCGTCCACGGCGTCCAGAAGATCCTGCATCCGCCGGCGCGGCTGCCGTCCTGGCCGGACGGCCAACGCGGCACAAGGCTGGTGCTGATCACGCTCGACATGCCGGAAGATTACGTCCGCCGGCTGTTTGCCGCCTTCACGAACCGGCCGTCGATCGACACACCGGACCGCGCGGCGCTGGAAAACAACCCGCTGGCCATCGCCGGGCGGTAGCTTCAATTTCCGAACGCCGCACTGCCCCTCATCTGCCTGCCGGCATCTTCTCCCCGTATAGTGACGGGGAGAAGGGCGCCCTCACCGACGCTTTCGCCAATCAGCAACGTTGCAGCAAGAGCGCCAAGGTTGCGGCCAGCTTCTTTCTCCCCGTTTACGGGGAGAAATGTCCGGCAGGACAATGAGGGCAGCGCAGAGCGGAATTGCTCTCAGCCGCCGCCGCGTTCGACGAGGAAGCGGTGGCCGCCTGGTATCGCTGCCGTTTCGATCAATCGATGGCCGCTCTCGGTGCAGAAGGCGGGAATGTCGATGACAGCGAGGGGGTCAGTGGTTTCGAGCCATAGCCGGCTGCCCGGCCGCATTGTGGCCAGCCGCTTTTTTGCCTTGAGCACGGGCAACGGGCAGTTCAGGCCTTTGAGGTCGTAGACGGCGGCGGGGCTGGTTGAGGGCCTGTCTTCCTGGCCCCCATCTTCTTGTTCGGGCATGAAGCTCAGCCGCCGAACATTCCGAGCAGCTTCTTCTTCAGCCTTGTCGTCCTGCTTTCACCGGCATTCGCCGCCTGCGTTGCGGCCGGGGCGGCATCGGGGGTCGACGCGATTGTCGCGGTAGCGACAGGCGCTTCGGCAGCGGCCCTGGCCTCCTCCTCTTCGGCCAGCGAATTGATCCTGGCCGTTTCCTTTTCGGCCAGAGCCTGAGCCTTGGCCGCCTGTTTCTCGGCCTTGGCCGCCTCTATCGCGGCAAGCCTTTGCTCCTCGGCCTTTTGCTTGGCGGCCTTCTCGGCGTCGAGCGCGGCCATCTTGCGGCCCGCCGGCGAATCGATGCGGCCCATGCGCGCCGTCGCCGTCAACGAGCCGTCGGCGTTGAGCGAAGGCGGCTCGATCGGCACGCGTTCGCCACGGGCGCGCTTCTTCGACCACTCGGAAACGATGCTGGCTTCCTTGATCCCGGCGATGGTCGGCTTGGGCGCCGGCACGCTGGCCTTGACCGCGCCGCTGAAAGCCGCCTCGTAGGTGCTCTGATAGGCATTGAAGGCGCTCTTCAGCGAATCCGGCTGCGTCGTCGCGGGGCAGGCGCCGGTCGGATCGAAGGTCTCGCCGTCAGGCGCGACCTGGTTGAAGACATAGCGCTTCTCGCAGACATCGACCTTCGGCGGCACTTTCGTGATCTCGAAATTGTCGTAGCCGACCTTCAGCATCTTCCAGAATTCGTAGTTCGGATCCTTGCGATAGCGCGCCATGTTGGCGGCGGTCATGCGGAACGGAAAGGCCTGGATCTGGAACTCGGTCTGACCGCCCTGGAAAGCGTCGCGGCCGAAGGCGTAGATTTGCTCGATTTGCGCGTCGGTCATCGAATAACAGCCCGACGACGAGCAGGCGCCATGGACCATCAGATGCGAACCGGTGCGGCCATTGGCGCGATCGTAGACGTTGGGGTAGCCGATGTTGAAGGCAAGGTGGTAGCTCGAGCGCGGATTCATCTGCGCCGGACGGACCGTATAGAAGCCTTCCGGCGCCTGGCGGTCGCCTTCGGTGTATTTGGGACCCAGCTTGCCCGACCATTTGCAGATGTCGTAGCTGGCGACCAAATCGTAGCGGCCGTTGGTCTTGGCCTTCCAGATTTCGAGCTTGCCCTCTTCCTTGAAGATGCGGGCCATCACCGGCGAGGTGCGGGTCATGCCCTTGGCCTTCATGCTGGCCAGGATCTTGTCGGGCAGCGGCTTGTTGGCGTGGGGGGCAAAATCCTTCATCGAAGAATCATTGCAGCCGGCGACGCCTATCGCGGCAATCAGAAGTGCGGTGCGGGCGAGCTTGGCAAGCATGGGTATGGCTATGTCTTTTCTTTCGGAGCGCAGGCCTCAGCGCCGTCAGGCCCAACCTAAGCCCGTTAACCTTGAAAATTCCTTACCGCAAGCGCCGGGCTTACGGCAATCCGATTGAAACGAACGCAGCGGCATTTTTGTGGCGGAAGTGCTCAATCTCGCCACATTGCAGCGCCGAAACAGCATCGGCTAAAGGTTTCGCCCCATAGAAAGGTATTTCTCGCGGCGCTGCTCACGAAAATCGGTGTTGGCGCCGGAGAATTCCTTCATCGTTTTCGCAATGAGATCGCCGGTGGCGGCAATCACTGTTTCCGGGCCACGATGGGCGCCGCCGAGCGGTTCGGGAACGATGGCGTCGATGATCTTCAGCTCCAGCAGATCCTGGGCGGTGATCTTCATGTTGGTCGCCGCATCCTTCGAGCGGGTGGTGTCGCGCCACAGGATCGAGGCGGCGCCCTCCGGCGAGATCACCGAATAGATGGCGTGTTCGAGCATGTAGACGCGGTTGGCAGTGGCGATCGCGATGGCGCCGCCCGAGCCGCCTTCGCCGATGACCACCGAGATCGATGGCACCTTCAGGCCGAGACAGGCCGAGGTCGAGCGGGCGATGGCTTCCGCCTGGCCGCGCTCCTCGGCATTGACGCCTGGATAGGCGCCGGCCGTGTCGACCAGCGTCAGCAACGGGATATTGAAGCGGTCGGCGAGTTCCATCAGCCGCACCGCCTTGCGATAGCCCTCCGGCCGCACCGAGCCGAAATTATGCTTCAGCCGGCTGGCCGTGTCCGAGCCCTTTTCCTGACCGATGATCGCCACCGGCTCGCCGCGGAAGCGGGCGAAGCCGCCAACGATCGCCTGGTCCTCGCCGAAATTGCGGTCACCGGCAAGTGGCGTGAAATCGTTGAACAGGCCCTTGATGTAGTCGACGCAATGCGGCCTGTCCGGATGGCGCGCCACCTGCACTTTCTGCCACGGGGTCAGTGCCTTATAAGTGTCGCGCAAGGCATCGCGCACGCGTTTCTCGAGCCGGCTGATCTCATCGCCCACGTCGACAGCCTCGCCATTCTCGGCGAGCTTCTTCAACTCGAGAATCTTGCCTTCAAGATCGGCGACCGGCTTTTCGAAATCGAGGTAATTGTACATTCTTGGGCGGACCGATAAGCCGGGAGGCAATGACTGACGGAACCTGGGAAATAGAGGCTCCGGGCGGTGGAACGTCGTCCTCACATAGCGATATGACGCCTAGTCGGCAAGCGGATGATGATCGTTGACCAGCCGCACCAGCCGCTCCTCCAGCACATGGGTATAAATCTGCGTCGTTGAAATATCGGCATGGCCAAGCAACTGCTGCACGGCCCTGAGATCGGCGCCGTTCTGCAGGAGATGGCTGGCGAAAGCATGGCGCAGCACATGCGGCGATATTTTCGCCGAGGCGATGCCGGCCCGCGCGGCAAGGCCCTTCAGGTCGCGGGCGAAGACCTGCCTGGAGAGATGGCCACTGTCGCTTGCCGCCGGAAACAGGAACGGGCTATCTGCCAAAGCCGGCACTGTTGAACGGGCAGCGAGCCAGGCCCGCATCGCCACGCGCGCCTTTGCCGACAGTGGCACCATGCGTTCCTTGTCGCCCTTGCCGCGCACCATGAAGAAACGATCGTCGCGCAGCGCCACCGTCACCGGCAGGCCGACCAGTTCGGAAACCCGCAGGCCGGTGGCGTAGAGCACCTCGACCAGCGCATGCAGGCGCAGTGCCGCCAGGCCGTCGCCATCGTTCAGCGAGGCGTCAGCTGCCTCCTGCGCCGCACGGTCGATCAGCTTGCCGGTGTCGGCCTCGCTCATCGTCTTCGGCAGCGGCCGGCCCTTCTTCGGACTGTCCAGGGTTCCAGTCGGGTCGTCGCGACGCAGGCCTTCAGCATAGAGGAACTTGAAGAACTGGCGGATCGCCGACAGCTTGCGCGCCTGCGAGGTGGCGGCAAAACCGCGTGCGGCTATATCGTCGAGATAGTTGCGGATATCGGCGGCGGCGGCACCAGCGAGCCCGCCGTCGATCTCGACTGACGCGTCTTCGAGGTCGCGGCGATAGCTGGAAAGCGTGTTTTCGGCAGCGCCGCGCTCGGCGCTCATCATTTCCAGAAAGGCTTCGATGCGGGCCGCGCTGTTCATGTCTCTCAGTTTTTCTTGGGAATGAGCTTTTCGGGAGGGATGCGTACGCTCATTTCGGCCTTTCTCGGCTCGACGAACATCGCCAGAGCGAACATCGCGCCATAGACAATGCCGGCCAGAATCGTGAGCGTCACGACAAAGCGGAACAGTGTCGGCATCAATTCTCGCCCGTCTTGTTGTTCTGCGTTTCCAAACCCTATGCCCTTATGAGACGCCAATCCGGCCAATTCAAGGGCGAAGCTCGGACGACGCGCGGCCGCGCCACGCTTGACGCAATCAGGCTTTTGATGTCGATACGCCGGCAAAGAGGGCCTGCTTGGTTTGTTTTGCTTGCCGCAGGTTCTGTCGCAAAACCGTGCGACAGTTTTGCGGAACCTGCTTAGAAACATCATGGTGTCATGAACTCGCTGCCAGCCAATCCTCCCGATGAGAGCCATGCCGCGCTGCTCGGCCGGCTGGGCAGCCGTTCCATTGTCTTTGTCGGCCTTATGGGCGCCGGCAAGACGGCGATCGGCCGCAAGGTAGCAGCGATGCTGGGACTGCCTTTCATGGATAGTGATCAGGAGATCGAAAGCGTGTCGCGGATGAGCGTCCCGGAACTGTTCGAACGCTATGGCGAGCCCGAGTTCCGGGCGCTGGAGCAGCGCGTCATCCTGCGCGTATTGGAACACGGCCCGCAGGTGCTGTCGACGGGCGGCGGCGCCTTCATGAGCGCCCAGACGCGAGAGGCCATTGCCGGGCATGGCGTGTCGGTATGGCTGAAGGCCGAGATCGACCTGTTGATGGACCGCGTTTCCAAGAAGCAGAACCGCCCGCTGCTGAAAAGCGCCGATCCCCGTGCCGTGATCGAGCAGTTGATGGCCGAGCGCTATCCGGTCTACGCAACCGCCGATGTTACCGTGCCGACCCGTGACGATCGCAAGGAGGTCATCGCGGCCGAGGTGGTGAACGCGCTTTGCGGGTATTTCGGCGTGGCAGCCGCGACAGGCGAGGTGCGCTCGTGAGCAGCAATGCGACAGTCACCGTCGAAGTCGGGCTCGGCGATCGCGCCTATGACATATTGATCGGCTCCGGCCTGCTGTTGCGCGCCGGCACCGAGATTTCGCGCCGCCTGCCCGGCACGCGCGCCGCGGTGGTCACCGACATCAATGTCGCCGCCGCCCACCTCGAGACGTTGAAGGCCGGCCTTGAAAAGGGCGGCATCCGGCCCGCCGTCATCACGCTGCCGGCTGGAGAAAAGACCAAGAGTTTCACCCATCTCGAAGAGGTGGTGGATGGCGTGCTCGCCGCAAGACTGGAACGCGGCGATGTCGTCGTCGCGCTTGGTGGCGGTGTCATCGGCGATCTGGCCGGATTTGCCGCCGGCATCGTGCGCCGCGGCATGAATTTCGTGCAGATCCCGACTTCGCTGCTGGCGCAGGTCGACTCTTCCGTCGGCGGCAAGACCGGCATCAACAGCGCGCGCGGCAAGAACCTCATCGGCATCTTTCATCAGCCAAAACTGGTGCTGGCCGACACCGAAGTGCTCGACACGCTGCCGATTCGGGAATTCCGGGCCGGTTACGCCGAACTCGCCAAGTACGGGCTCATCGATCGCCCCGACTTCTTCGCCTGGTTGGAGGAAAACTGGGGCAAAGTGTTTGCCGGCGGCCCGGAGCGGACCGAGGCGATCGCCGAAGCCTGCCGCGCCAAGGCCGATGTCGTCGCCCGCGACGAGTTCGAGACCGGCGACCGCGCGCTGCTCAATCTCGGCCACACGTTCGGCCACGCGCTCGAGGCCGCCACCCAATATGACAGCGCCCGTCTCGTCCACGGCGAGGGAGTCGCCATCGGCATGGCGCTGGCTTATCGCTTTTCGTCACGCCTCAACCTGGCAAGTCCCGACGATGCGGCGCGCGTCGAGGCGCATCTTCGCGCCGTTGGCCTGCTATCGCGCATGGCCGATATTCCGGGAGAATTGCCTGACGCTGAAGCGCTGCTTGCCTTCATCACCCAGGACAAGAAGGTATCGCGCGGCGCGCTGACCTTCATCCTGACGCGCGGCATCGGCCAGGCCTTCATCGTCAAGGATGTGCCGGCGTCGGAAGTGCTGTCGTTTCTGACGGAGAACCATCCGGGTCAGCAGAAGAGCCGCCCGGGTCGGCCGAGAGGCCGACCCGGATGAACGAAGCCGGCTGGATTGTCGCTGCTGTCCTTGCCGGGCTCGGCCTGCTCGCTTTTGCCTTTCGCGCGCGCCTGCTCGCTGCATTCGGCTATGAACTGCGGCGCATCGAGCCGCAGCATTCGAACCATGATGAATCGCACGGTGCCGTCGACGATTTTCGACGCGACGGCCAGGTGGTGCGCGAGAGTCGCGCCCGCATCGGCCGCCTGTCCGATCTCGACGAGCTCGAAGTGTCCGATGTCATGGTGCACCGCACCAACATGCGCTCGGTCAATGCCGACAACGCGCCGGAGGCGGTGGTGCGCGAGATCCTGCAGAGCCCGCATACCCGCATGCCCTTGTGGAAGGGCTCGCTCGACAACATCGTCGGCGTGCTGCATGCCAAAGACCTGCTGCGCGCGCTGAACGATGTCGGCAACGACTTTTCCCAGATCGACGTGATGAAGATCGCGACAAAACCCTGGTTCGTGCCCGACACCACGACGCTGCAGGAACAGCTCAACGCCTTCCTGCGGCGCAAGGCGCATTTCGCTATCGTCGTCGACGAGTACGGCGAGGTCGAGGGGCTGGTGACGCTGGAAGACATCATCGAGGAGATTGTCGGCGAGATCGCCGACGAGCACGATATCGACGTGCAGGGCGTCAAGCAGGAAGCCGACGGCTCCGTCGTCGTCGATGGCACCGTGTCGATCCGCGACCTGAACCGGGCGCTCGACTGGGACCTGCCTGACGAAGAAGCCACCACCATTGCCGGTCTTGTCATCCACGAGACGCAATTGATCCCCGACGAGAAGCAGGCTTTCACCTTTCACGGCAAGCGCTTCGTCGTCATGAAGCGCGACAAGAACCGGATCGCAAGGCTGAGGATCAGGCCGGCCGGTGACATTTAGGTTCCGATAGATTATGTCGCGGCTAATCAATCCTTGACTGGATGCTCGTCGCGCCGGCACTTTCGACTGGGCTGTCTGGAGATGACGGTGATCGATCGGCGAACCCTGCTTTTGATGTCGATGGCGTTGTTGCCGGCCAGCGCTTCGGCGGCGTCGCGCCGGCTTTCGCCATCTCCGCAAACCGTCGACTACGGACCGGCCAGGCTCGACATCTACGCGCGCGCTGGCGAAAACTCCCTGCCTGTGATCCTTTTCGTCCATGGTGGTGCCTGGCGAGCCGGCAATCGCGCCAACGTCGACGTCAAGCCGGACTTCCTGCTCGACAATGGCTTCTGCTTCGTCTCGATCGACTACCGGATGCTGCCTGAGGCTGATGTCGCCACCCAGGCCAACGATGTCGAGCAGGCCTATCGCTACGTGCGCGCCAACATCGCCGGATACGGCGGCGATCCGAACCGGATAGCGGTGATGGGCCATTCGGCCGGCAGCCATCTCGCAGCACTGACCGGGCTGCGCGGCGGTCTGCTCGGCGTCGCGGCGCTGGTTCTGAACGATACCAGGGCCTATGATCTGGAGGCGCTGGCGAGGAGCGGCGGCATGACACGGGCCTATGCAAAGGCCTTTCCCGACCCGGCGCAGTGGCGAGGGCTGTCGCCTGCCACCCATGTCGGGAGCCGCAAACATCCGCCGACCTTCATCGCTTATTCGCGCGCAACGGGTCGTGCGGCAGCCTCACGGGCCTTCGCCGGCCGCCTGCAGGCGGCCGGAACGGAGGTGACACTGTTCGACGGCAGCGCCTATTCGCACATGTCGATCAATCGCAATTTCGGCGACGAAGGCGATGCCTTGACCGGTGCGGTGATGATTTTCCTGAAGGCAGCGCTCGGATAGAGCGGTTCATCGTGTCACGGAAACGCCGAACCCCTCTATCTCTTTGTTTTCGCGCAATTCCCCAGGGAAAGCGCTACGCGCTTTTCCCGGGAAAACCGTTTCACACTTTTCCTGGAATTGCTCTAATGCCTACCATCTGGTTTTTTCGTCCGGCGCGGCCGGCTCGATCGCCAGCGCATGGACACCGGCCTTCAATTCGTCGGCCAGCAATGCGTTGACCGCACGGTGGCGCTCGATGCGGCTCATGCCGGCGAAGGCCGATGAGACGATGCGGACGCGGAAATGCGTTTCGCCGGTGCCGTCATAGGTGCGGTGATGATCGGAGTCCTGATGGTGATGGCCGGCATGGAGATGGCTTTCGTTGATGATGACCAGCCGCTCCGGCGAGAACGCCTTCTTCAACTTGCCTTCCATCGTCGACTGTATGGACATTCGTACTTCCCTTCACCACATAGGGCCGGCGCATGAACCCCGAAAATCGGCGGCCTTTGCGCGTCCGGAACGACGCGCGGCGCCGCCGCCCGTGACAGAATACGCCGATCGCCCGCTTTATGCCGCGATTCAGCGGTTAGGGCGATCATCGCGAAAATGTCAATTCTTGTTTCGCACCGGCGAACAGCCCATAAATGGGTGAGATGAAACCGTACCCCAAATATTTCGAGAAAATTCGCATCCGCCCGGAGAAGGATGCGGAGCTGAAGTCTCGCTCGCCGATCTGCCAGTGGGACGGTTGCAAGGAGGCCGGCACCCATCGCGCGCCGGTCGGACGCATGAAGGAGGGCGAGTATTTTCAGTTCTGCTTCGATCATGTGCGCGAGTACAACAAGGGCTTCAACTATTTCTCCGGTGTCCCCGATACCGAGATCGCCCGTTTCCAGAAGGAAGCGATGACCGGCCACCGGCCGACATGGAAGATGGGCGTCAACGGCGCCTCGACGCGCTCCTCGCCCGATTTCGCCCAGCAGCGTTCCGGCCGCGCCGGCTACTACAACCGCATGCGTGATCCGTTCGACCTGTTCAAAGGCCCGAAGGATCCGCGTGAGGCGCGTGAGCGCAAGGCCAAGCCGCTTGAGGCCAAGGCGCTGGAAACGCTTGGCCTTGATACAAAGGCGACTGGCAAGGATATCAAGGCGCGTTATAAGGAACTGGTGAAACGCCACCATCCGGATGCGAATGGCGGCGACAGAGGTTCGGAAGACCGGTTCCGCGATGTGCTCCAGGCCTATCGCGTGCTCAAGCAGGCAGGATTGTGCTGAGCGACCTCCGTGTCGTTTTCCAACTTTCATAAGGTTGGAAAAGGCTCTAAGACCGCCCCCGGACAAAATCGATTGCCGGCGAAATCAGGCGCTTCGCCCGTGGAGACGTTGATAAAGATGAACAAGGTCGATCGCGACATCGCCAACCTGCCCGACACCACCGTGCCGGTGAAGGAGAAATTCGGCTTCGAGTCCAAGATGGTGGTGCCGGCCTATTCGGTGACGAGCGAACATGTGCCCGACATCGATCCCGACTATCTGTTCGACAAGAACACGACGATGGCGATCCTCGCCGGCTTCGCCTACAACCGCCGTGTCATGGTGTCGGGCTATCACGGCACCGGCAAGTCGACGCATATCGAGCAGGTCGCCGCCCGCCTCAACTGGCCTATGGTGCGGGTCAACCTCGACAGTCATGTCAGCCGCATCGACCTCGTCGGCAAGGACGCCATCGTCGTCAAGGACGGGCTGCAGATCACCGAATTCCGCGACGGCATCCTGCCCTGGGCCTACCAGCACAATGTCGCGCTGTGCTTCGACGAGTACGATGCCGGCCGCCCGGACGTGATGTTCGTCATCCAGCGCGTGCTGGAATCGTCCGGACGGCTGACGCTGCTCGACCAAAGCCGGGTCATCCGCCCGCATCCGGCGTTCCGGCTGTTTTCGACCGCCAATACGGTCGGTCTCGGCGACACCACCGGCCTCTATCACGGCACCCAGCAGATCAACCAGGCGCAGATGGACCGCTGGTCGATCGTCACCACGCTGAACTATCTGCCGCACGACAATGAGGTGAACATCGTGCTGGCCAAGGCCAAGCACTATCGCGATGCTAAGGGCAAGGAGATCGTCAACAAGATGGTGCGTGTCGCCGACATGACGCGTTCGGCCTTCATCAATGGCGACCTGTCGACCGTCATGAGCCCGCGCACGGTCATCACCTGGGCCGAGAATGCCGAGATCTTCGGCGATATCGGCATGGCGTTCAGGCTGACCTTCCTCAACAAGTGCGACGAGCTGGAACGCTCGCTCGTGGCCGAGTTCTACCAGCGCTCCTTTGGCCAGGATTTGCCGGAGAGCGCCGCCAACGTGGTTCTGGGCTAAGCATGGCTCTGAAAAGTCGCAACGCTTTTCGGACAGGGTCGTGCGCTACAGCGCCGCGCGTCCAATTGGACGCGCGACGGACGCTGTAGAACTTTGATTTCGCGCATGATCCTTTCCGAAAATCGATTCCGATTTTCGGGGTCATGCGTCGGGGAATGATCGATGGCGGGTCCGGGCGACAACACGCGCAACAAATCGAAGACGGGGTCTGAAGCCGACAGCTTCAAGCGCGCCGTCACCGTCTGCATGCGCGCGATTGCCGGCGACAAGGACCTCGAAGTCGGTTTCGCCAAGGATCGGCCGGCGCTCGCCGGCAGCCGCGCCCGGCTGCCTGAACTGCCAAAAAAAGCCTCGAAGGCCGACATCGCCATCACCCGCGGTCTCGGCGATTCCATGGCGCTGAAGCGCGCCTGCCACGACACGCGCATCCACACCAGGCTGGCGCCGGAGGGCAAACAGGCCCGCGCCATCTACGATGCGGTCGAGCAGGCCCGCGTCGAGGCTATCGGCTCGCGCGCCATGCAAGGGGTGGCCGACAATATCGGCTCGATGCTCGAGGACAAATACGCCAGGGCCAACCTCATCGACGTCAAGGACAAGGCGGACGCGCCGATCGAGGAAGCGCTGGCCCTGATGGTGCGCGAAAAGCTGACCGGCCGCGCCGTGCCGAAGAGCGGCGAGCGGCTGGTCGACCTCTGGCGCCCTTGGGTCGAGGAGAAGGCCAGCGCCGATCTCGACGGGCTGTCGGCAAAGCTCGACGACCAGCAGGCCTTCGCCCGCGTCGTGCGCGAGATGCTGGCTTCCATGGAAATGGCCGAGGAGCTCGGTGACGACCAGGAGACCGAAGATAGCGAGGACAATGACGAAAACCAGCCGCAAGGCGAGGAGCAGAGCGAAGAGGGTGGTGAGGACGATTCCGGCTCCGAGCAGTCGCAGTCGGACGACACCGAGGCGTCGTCGGACGACGAGCAATCGGCCGAGACGGAGGCATCCGATGCCACCGCCGACGACCTGTCCGACGATGACGACGCCGATGCCGAGACGCCCGGCGAGGCGCGCCGCAACGACAATCCCTTCACCAATCTGTCGAAGGAGATCGACTACAAGGTCTTCACCACCGCGTTCGACGAGACGGTGGGTGCGGAGGATCTGTGCGAAGAGGAAGAGCTGGATCGGCTGCGCGCCTTCCTCGACAAGCAGCTAGCCAACCTGTCCGGCGTCGTCGGCCGGCTGGCCAACCGGCTGCAGCGCCGGCTGATGGCGCAGCAGAACCGATCCTGGGATTTCGATCTCGAAGAGGGTTATCTCGATCCGGCGCGGCTGGTGCGCGTCGTCATCGACCCGATGCAGCCGCTGTCCTTCAAGCAGGAGCGCGACACCAAATTCCGCGACACGGTGGTGACGCTGGTGCTCGACAATTCGGGCTCGATGCGCGGCCGGCCGATCACGGTCGCCGCCACCTGCGCCGACATTCTGGCGCGCACGCTGGAACGCTGCGGCGTCTCGGTCGAGATCCTCGGCTTCACCACCCGCGCCTGGAAGGGCGGGCAGGCACGCGAGAAATGGCTGAAGGAAGGCAAGCCGCCCAATCCCGGCCGGCTCAACGATCTGCGCCATATCATCTACAAATCCGCCGACCATCCGTGGCGGCGGGCGCGGCGCAATCTCGGCCTGATGATGCGCGAGGGCCTGCTCAAGGAAAACATCGACGGCGAGGCGCTGCTGTGGGCGCACAACCGCCTGATCGCTCGGCCGGAGCAGCGCAAGATCCTGATGATGATCTCGGACGGCGCACCGGTCGACGATTCGACGCTGTCGGTCAATCCGGGCAACTATCTCGAGCGGCATCTGCGCGCGGTGATCGAACTGATCGAGACGCGCTCGCCGGTCGAGCTCCTGGCCATCGGCATCGGCCACGACGTTACCCGCTACTATCGCCGCGCCGTCACCATCGTCGATGCCGAGGAACTGGCCGGCGCCATGACCGAGCAACTGGCCTCGCTTTTTGGCGAGGAAAGTATGCGGGACACGCGACGCGGCGGCATGCGGCGCGCCGGATGATTTTTTCGCGGGGCGGCTTTCGGCACACGCTTTTCGCCGCCACAGCGCTGTTCGTTGCCGGCATCGCCTTGTCGCCTTGCATCGCCGCCGGCACCGTTTCGGTCGAGCCGATCGAAATCTCGGCACGGACCATAACTCGGTTTCACATCGGCCGTGACGAGAAGCGGTTCGGCCCGCTCGAATTCGTCGGCGGGCTGGAAATGACCTCGCCGTCACGCGATTTCGGCGCGCTGTCGGCGTTTCGCTTCCTCAAGCCCGGCAGTAATTTCATCGGCGTCGCCGATACCGGTTTCTGGTTCTTCGGCACCGTTACTCACGATGCCGAAAAGCGCCCGTCGGGCATCCAGAATTTCCGTATGCAGGAAATGGCCGACGAGGCGGGCCAGCTGATCGACGAGAAATGGGATGTCGACGCCGAAGGGCTTGCGGTCAAGGACGGCATTGCCACGGTCGGCTTCGAGCGCAACCCCCGTGTCGCCCAGTTCAGCATTGCCCCGGAAGAGATGAAGCCGCCGTTCAGGCAACTTGACTTCCTGGTTCCTGCCTGGGAGCTTCGCCGGAATCGCGGCTTTGAGACCATCACCCACGCCAATCCTCACGGGCAGCACGAAGGCGGGCTGGTCGTGGTGTCGGAAAAGAGCCTCGACAAATCAGGCAACATCTATGCGGCTGTTATCGAAGGGCCGCACAAAGGCGTTTTCACCGTCAAGCGCAACGGCGATTTCGATATCACCGACGGCGCCTTCCTGCCGGACGGCGACCTCTTGCTTTTGGAGCGCAGCTTTTCGATGGCCGGCGGCGTCAAGATGCGGCTGCGGCGCATCTATGGCGAAAGCGTCGAGAAGGGCGCCGTTGCCGACGGGCCGGTGCTGATGCAAGCCGACATGGGCTACCAGATCGACAATATGGAAGGTCTCGACGTCTGGACCCGCGACGACGGCGCGCTGATGGTGTCGCTGGTCTCGGACGACAACCACTCGGTGCTACAGCGTAATCTCTATCTGGAATTTGTGCTGCACGAGGATTGAGAGGCGGTCGGCAAAGGACGGCCGATAACAGGCTACAGCTTGGCGCCGGTTGCGGCAGGCTGGGGTCCGTTGGTCGCGATCCAGATGACGTGGCGCGCGCCGCGCTTGCCATTGGCGCGGACTTTGACTTCCTCGACCGCGAAGCCCGCCTGCTTGAGCCTGCGGGTAAAACCGCTGTCGGGTCCCTGCGACCAGACCGCCAGAACGCCGCCGGGCTTGAGCGCTGCTCTCGCGCTGATCAGCCCGGCCATACTGTAAAGAGCATCGTTTGCCTTGTGGACGATCCCTTCCGGACCGTTGTCGACGTCGAGCAGGATGACATCCCAGGCCGAGGGTTCCGATCGTATGAGCTGCCCGACATCCATTTCGCGAACAGTCACGCGCTGATCGTCGAGACAGCCGCCGAACACTGCCGCCATCGGGCCGCGTGCCCACGCCACGACGGCGGGCACCAACTCGGCGACAACGATACCGGCATCGGCGCCAAGCTCGGCAAGCGCGGCGCGGAGCGTGAAACCCATGCCCAGCCCGCCGATCAGGATTTTCGGCTGCCGGCGGCCGGCAATCCTTTGGCAGGACAGCCTCGCCAGCGCTTCCTCAGAACCGCTGAGGCGGCTGTTCATCAGCTCGTTCGAGCCGAGCATGATCGAGAACTCGGCGCCGCGTTGTTTCAGGCGCAACTCGTGGGCGCCGGCAGGCGTTTTCGCGGTATCTAGCTGGACCCACGGGATCATGCTCGAGAACCTGTGGGCATGATCTTTTCTCTATGCCGCCAGTGCCGGCTGGCTCCAGCGGGCGGCAAGCAGCCGGTAGGGGATCAGCGCCACCACGGCGATGATCAGCTTCACGCCGAGGTCGCCGAGCGCCCATGACACCCAGCGCATGGTCTCGACCGGCAGCACGCCCATCAGCGGCGGGGTTTCGAGCGCAAAGCCATCGTTGGGGCCAGCGAAGGCGAAAGCCGCCGAAAAAGCGATCGTGAAGAACACGGCGGTGTCGAACACCGAGCCGACCAGCGTGCCGACGATCGGCGCCCGCCACCAGCTCTGCCGGCGCAACCGGTTGAACACGGTCACGTCGAGCAGTTGCGCGATCAGGAACGCGGTGCCGGAAGCCGCCGCTATGCGCACCAGCCGGTCGACGGCCGTTTCGAATTCGATCAAGCCGTAGCGGAACAGCAAGGGCGGGATGACGACCGAGCAGATCACTGCCGTCGTGAAGCCGACAAACACGACCCGGCGCGCCACAGCCGGTCCGTAGCGGCGATTGGCGAGGTCGGTGACCAGGAAGGAGAACGGGTAGGTGAAGGCGCCCCAGGTCAGAATGTCGGCCAGCGACAGGCCGCCGATCGCACCCTGCAGCGGGAACTGCACGAGGATGTTCGACGCCACCACGACAAGCGCCATGGCCGCAACAAAGGGCAGGTATCGGGAGAAAGAGCTCATTTTTTTATCCTGGGTAATGGAACCAGCGGGGTGTCATGCCGAGTTCGGACGACACTCCTTGGAAGGCGGTTGCCTGAAAAAATTAAGCGGCCGGCTGTTCGGCAAGCTTCTTGGCGATCTGTTTCTTCAGCAGGCGCGCGCGCTGCGACAGCTCCTTGGCGTCGGCCTTGGCCAGGAACGCATCAAGGCCGCCGCGATGCTCGACCGAACGCAGCGCGTTGGCCGAAATGCGCAGGCGCACATTCTGGTTCAGCGCTTCCGAGATCAGCGTCACATTGACGAGATTGGGCAGGAAGCGACGCTTGCTCTTGTTGTTGGCGTGGCTCACATTGTTGCCGGACATGACTGCCTTGGCAGTGAGTTCGCAGGTGCGGGACATGGTTCTAAACCTTCAGTTCTCGGTCTGGCCAAACATTCGACCCGCGCCGAGTGGCGCGCGGTTTTCGGTCAGGCGGCCTTATGGAAAAAGTTGGCGTTCCATAGTTGCATTTCGGCGATGCGTCAAGCTCTGGCTTGCGCCCGGGTGTGACGACGCCTTTCACATAAAGGCCGAAATTCAGTCTATAAGCGGTCGCACAAGGAGATGCCAGGCTGGAGTTGCGCGCTTCTGCTGAAAATCGAGGATCGATCCCGCCATGCTTCGTTCGTCTCATGCGCTCCTTGCCTCGCTCGCCGTGGCGCTGCCGACGGCAACGTCTGCCGCCACGCAACAATCCTTCAAGGGCGAGTATACGGTTTCGGTCCACGGCTTCTCGGTGGCCAAAGCAAGCTTTTCCAGCAGTTACGAAGGCGATACCTATTCGATCGAGGGCAGCGTCTCCAGCGCCGGCCTCGCCACAATATTCGACGACACGCGTGGCACGGTCTCGTCGAAGGGCAAGATTTCGGGCAAGCAGTTGCAGCCGCAGGCGTTCCGCGCCGACTACAAATCGGGCGACAAGGCATCGATGATCGATATCCGGTTCGCCAACGGTACTGTTACCGCGACGAAGGTCGTGCCTGCGCCGAAGAAGCGCAATCCCAAGAACTGGATACCGCTGGCCGCCAGCCATCTCGCCTCGGTGCTCGATCCGATGGCCGCCACCGTCATCCATGCCGATAGTCTCTACAAGGTCTGCGGGCGCACGGTGAAGCTCTATGATGGCGAGATGCGCGCCAATCTGACGCTGACCTACGAGTCAAAAGGCTCGACCTCGGTGCGCGGCTACAAGGGCGATACCGTCACTTGCAGGCTGGGTTTTGAGCCGGTAGCGGGTTACCGCAAGAACCGCAAATCCTTGGATTACCTGAGAAAGCGCAGCCGTATCACGGTGACGTTTGCACCGGTCGGCCAAACCGGCGTATATGCGCCGATCCACGCCACGGTCGGTACGAAAATCGGCACCCTCACCGTCAGCGCGGAGCGGTTCGAAGCGACAAAATAGGCGCGATCGTGCGCCGCCGGAGACGGACATGGGGCGCGCAACACTGATCGGTTTCTCGGCGGTCGCCATGTGGGCGCTGCTGGCGCTGCTTACGGACGCTTCCGGCAAGGTGCCGCCATTCCTGCTTTCGGCGATCACCTTCACGATTGGCACCGGCGTTGGGCTCGTCGCGCGGCTGTTCACGCCGGCGGCCGCCAGCCGGCAGAAGATACCGCCGCAAGTATGGGTGATCGGCATTGCCGGCCTGTTCGGCTATCACTTCTTCTATTTCACCGCGCTGCGCAACGCGCCGGCGGTGGAGGCGAGCCTCATCGCCTATCTGTGGCCGCTGCTGATCGTGCTCGGATCGGCGCTGATGCCGGGCGAGCGGCTGGCCTGGAACCATGTCGTCGGCGCACTGCTCGGCCTTGCCGGCACTTTCCTGATCGTCACCAAGGGCGGCGGGCTTGCCTTCGACGCGCGCTATGCCTTCGGCTATGCGATGGCCGGCGTCTGCGCCGTGCTGTGGGCGTCCTATTCGCTGTTGTCGCGCCGCTTTCCGTCGGTGCCGACCAGCATTGTCACCTGGTTCTGTGCGGCCACGGCAGCGCTTTCGCTGATCTGCCATCTCATGCTGGAAGAGACGGTGCTGCCTGTCGGCGCCGGCCAGTGGCTGGCCGTGCTCGGCCTCGGCCTGATGCCGGTGGGCGCGGCCTTTTATGCCTGGGATATCGGCGTCAAGCGCGGCAACATCCAGGTGCTGGGCGCGGCAAGCTATGCCGCGCCGCTGCTGTCGACGCTGGTGCTGATATCAGCCGGGTTCGCCGAGCCGTCCCTGCGCATCCTCGCCGCCTGCGTGCTGATCACCGGCGGGGCAGCGCTTGCGGCGAAATCGCTGTTCTTGCGCAAGCGGGCTGCGAGCGAGGCAGGGGCGTGATGCCGTTTCCCGGCGGCATCGACGCCAATGCCAATGCGACGCTACTGTTTTCGCTGGCGGCGGCGGTGATCTACGCCTTCACCATCGACATGCCACAGACGCTTGCGCGTTCTGCGGTCAAGGCGCTGGCCGTTGCAATGCTTGCCGTGCTGGCATCGCTGCAGGGCGGTCCGTGGCTGCTCGTCGCTGCGCTGGCGCTCGGCGCCACCGGTGATGCGTTGCTGTCACGCGACGGTGAAAAGGCCTTTCTAGGCGGGCTGGCCAGTTTTCTCGTGGCGAATGGGCTTTACATCGCGCTGTTCCTGCGCTCCGGCGATGGCGTCGGGCTGTTTTTGGCCGAGCCGTGGCGCGCGGCGATTGCCGGGGCAATGGCCGTGTTCGCGCTCACCATGCTTTTTGCGCTCTGGCGTCGCGTCGGCCCCGCCCTGCGCCTTCCGATCAGCGTCTATATCGCGACAATTTTTGCCATGGGCATTTCGGCCCTCACTGTGAGCAATTTCTGGGTCGTCGGCGGCGCCGTGCTGTTCATGGCGTCCGACGGGCTGCTCGCCTCGGAAAAGTTCCTGCTGACCGCCATCTCGCCGCACCATATCTGGACGCGCCACGCGGTCTGGGTGCTGTATTATGCCGCCCAGCTGGCGATCACGATGGGTTTCCTGCTGGGTTAGGACTCCAGCCTGGTTCGGCCAGCTCGAAGGCGGCGAAAACGAAGCCCGGCGCCACGGTGCAGCCGACCAGCGTCCATTCGCCCAGGCTGCGCGCCGACTGCCACCAGCCTGCCGGCACGACGATCTGCGGCCGCTCGCCCGCCGCCAGTGCCGTGCCGAGCACCTGCTCGATCACCGGCCCGTTTTCCCGATGCATCGACAGTGCCAACGGCGCGCCGGCATAGAAATGCCAGACCTCGGCGGCGTCCTTGACGCGGTGCCAGGCCGATACTTGCTCCTGCTCCAAAAGGAAGTAGATCGCGGTCGAATGGCCGCGCGCGCCTTCCGCGCCATCGCGGAAGGTTTCGGCATACCAGCCGCCTTCCGGATGCGGTTTCAGGCCGAGCGTGGCGATGATTTCGGCGGAACTGGTCATTATTTCCAGCACGTCATGGTTCCAGACCATCAATGGTGCTCAGAAGTTGTCCTTGCGCTTGCGAATTTCGGCGAACACTTCGGCGTCGGAGGCGTTCTCCATGCCGAGATGCTTGCGGATTGCCGGATCGTGCCAGCGCAGGAACGGATTGGTCGAAAGTTCCTCGCCGATCGTGGTCGGCAGCGTCGGCTTGCCGTCGGCGCGCAGCGCCTCGATTTTTGCTGCGCGCTCCTTCAACGCCGAATTGGTCGGGTCGACGGTCAGCGCGAAGCGGGCGTTGGAAAGCGTGTATTCATGGCCGCAATAGACAACCGTCTCGGCCGGAAGTGCCGCGAGCTTCTTAAACGACTCGAACATCACCGGCGGCTTGCATTCGAACAGCCGGCCGCAGCCGAGCGCAAACAGCGTGTCGGCGGTGAACGCCACTTTCGACGCCGGCAGATGATAGGAGACATGGCCCGCCGTGTGGCCGGGCGTGGCGATCACGTCGATCCTCTCCTCGCCGAGGTGGATGACCGAACCCTGCTCGACGGTTTCGTCGATGCCGGGAATTTTTGCCTGTTCCGCCTCCGGTCCGACGATGCGCAGCTTGAACCGCTCCTTCAACGCCAGATTGGCCTCGACATGGTCGACATGGTGATGCGTGGTCAGGACCATCGTCGGCGTCCAGCCGGTACGCTCGATCGCGGCCAGGATCGGCGCCTCCTCGGGCGCGTCGATGATCGCGGTCTGGCCGCTTTTCGGGTTATGCACCAGCACGCCGAAATTGTCGCTGCGGCACATGAATTGTTCGATTTCAACCGGCATCGCATCTCTCCACGAGAGCGGTTCATCGTTTCACGGAAACGCCGAACCGCTCTATCTCCTTGTTTTTGCGCAATTCCGGACGGAAAACCGTTTCACACTTTTCCTGGAATTGCTCTAGTGCGCCGTGCGTCCAGTTGGACGCACAAAGGACGTTCTAACACTTTTATC
Organism: Mesorhizobium ventifaucium; assembly: GCF_935822925.1. GTDB lineage: Bacteria > Pseudomonadota > Alphaproteobacteria > Rhizobiales > Rhizobiaceae > Mesorhizobium > Mesorhizobium ventifaucium. The sequence goes on along the minus strand of NZ_CAKXZS010000089.1, from coordinate 105,995 downwards.
TGCTGCATCGTGCTTTCCGAAATCGAAACTGGTTTCTGGCCGATCCAGCAGTCGCCGCAGACATAGGGCGCTTGCCCGCGGATGTCATCCGCCTTTGTAGAACTTGGCGCCTTTGTAGAACTTGGCGCCTTTGTAGAACTTGGCGCCTTTGTAGAACTTGGCGCCTTTGTTGAACTTGGACAGCATCGAAGATAGCGTGCCGCGCATGCATTCCGATATCGTCGACCTTCGCTCCTTTTATTCGACCACGCTCGGGCGATTGGCCGAACGCTCGATCACCATGGCGTTGTCCTCGATATGGGCTGTCGTGCCCAATGAGCGGCTGGTCGGCCTCGGCTACACCTTGCCGTGGCTGGAGCGGTTCGGCACCGATGCCGAACGTGTCTTTGCCTTCATGCCGGCGACGCAGGGCGCGGTGGTCTGGCCGGCCACCGGGCCGACCGCGACCGCATTGGTCTTCGATGAGGAATTGCCGCTGCTCGATGCCTCCATCGACCGCATGCTGCTCGTCCATTCACTCGAACATGCCGAGAACCCGCGCGAGACGCTGAACGAAATCTGGCGGGTGCTGTCGCCCGCCGGCCGCGTCGTCATTGTCGTGCCCAACCGGCGCGGTGTCTGGGCCCGTTTCGAGCATACGCCGTTCGGCAGCGGCCGGCCTTTCTCGCGCGGCCAGCTCACCGAATTGCTGCGCGAGGCGAATTTCACGCCCGCGGCCTGGTCCGACGCCCTGTTCTTTCCGCCATCGCGGCGACGCTTCATGATGCAGTTCCACAATGTGCTGGAGCGCGCCGGCCGCAGGTTCTGGCCGATCTTTTCCGGCGTTATCGTGGTCGAGGCGCAGAAGCGGCTCTATCAGGGCGTGCCGGTCGTCCAGCGCGCCTCCCGCCGCGTCTTCGTGCCGGTTTTCTCGCCGCATGGTGCCACAAGGCTCGGCCGGATATCGCGGACCGGGAACGCGCCGTCGCCGGGCCGTAGATGACGTTTTCGTGATCGGAATCACGCTTTTTTCCCACCTATCTGTCGTGGGCGGGTTTTGGTACCCGATTGAGTCGACTTGTTCACCGGTTTCAGCACCGTCTGCGAATTCAAGGGTCTTCATCAATGGCTGATCATCCGGATTTCGAAGCCAGCGCCAAGCCGATTGCCGCGTCGGTCGAGGCCAGCAGCCTGCGCGACCAGCTGGCGACAATCAGGCTGGCGCTGGCGAAGTCGCCGATCCGCAAACAACTGCTCTGGGCATGCGTCGGCATAGTCGCCGTCATTGTGGCAACCTCGATCGGGCAGGTTCTGCTCAATCGCTGGAACGAGCCTTTTTACGACGTGCTGGCTCGGCGCGACATGCAGGGTTTCCTGCACCAGCTTCTGGTGTTTGCCGCCATCGCCGGCGGGCTTGTGGTGCTCAACGTCGGCCAGACCTGGCTCGACCAGACGATCCGGCTGAAGCTGCGTGAGGCGTTGACCGTCGATCTGATCGGTGAATGGATGCGGCCGGCGCGCGCTTTCCGGCTCGCCAACGCCGGCGCCATTGGCGTCAACCCCGACCAGCGCCTGCAGCAGGATGCCGGGCATCTCTCCGATCTTTCCACCGGTCTCGGCATAGGGCTATTGCAGTCGTTCATTTTGCTTGTTTCGTTCGTCGGCGTCCTATGGTCGCTGTCTTCCGGCTTCGTCTTCCATATCGGCGGCTATTCGCTGGCGATTCCGGGCTACATGGTGTGGGCCGCGATCCTCTATGCCGGCACCGCCTCCTGGCTGAGCTGGCTGGTCGGACGGCCGCTCATCCGCTTCAACAGCGACCGCTACACGCGCGAGGCGGAGCTGCGCTCCTCGGTGGTCCGCGTCAACGAGAATGTCGATGCCATCGCGCTTGCGCATGGCGAGGCCGACGCGCGACGACGGCTTGAGCTCGACCTCGGCACGGTACTGGGCGCGATGCGGCGCATCTACAGCGCCCAGATCAATCTTTCCTGGGTGACCGATACCTATGGTTGGATCACTGTCGTCGCGCCGATCCTCGTCGCGTCGCCGGTCTATTTCGCCGGTGATATCAGCTTCGGCGGGCTGATGATGGCTGTCGGCGCCTTCAACCAGGTGCATTCCTCGTTGCGCTGGTTCATCAACAATATCGGCGGCATCGCCGATTGGCGCGCCACGCTGATGCGCGTCGCCGATTTCCGCATCGCGCTTGCTGAAACGGATGTGCTCCACCACACCGAGAGGCGCATCGAGTTCGGCGAAAATCCGGACGGCAGGCTGACATTCGAGAACCTTGAGATTGCGTCGCGGGATGGATGTACGAAGCTCGCCGAGCCGCATGTCGAAATCCGTGCCGGCGAGCGCGTCATGATCACCGGAGATCCGCGCGCCGGCAAGACGCTGTTCTTCCGTGCCATTGCCGGTCTGTGGCCGTGGGGAAGCGGGCGGATCGGCATGCCGGCCGGAGAGGTGCCGGCCTTCGTTCCCCGCAAACCCTATTTCCCGCTTGGCACGCTGCGCGAGGTGCTCAACCACGCCGATGCGGCGGTCAGCGACGCCGAGATCTCGGCGGTGCTTGCCGAGGTCGGTCTCGGGCGGCTGTCGTCCTCGCTCGACCGGTCGGCGCGCTGGGAGCGCGAATTGAGCGATGACGAACAGCGCCTGCTTGCCTTTGGCCGGCTGGTCTTGCGGCAGCCGAAATGGGTGATCATCGACGAGGCTTTGGATACGTTCGACAGCGCGACGCTGCGGCGGGTGCTGTCGATGCTGGAGGCACGCCTTGCCAACGCCGCGATCCTCAATATCGGCCGTGGCCAGCAGAATATTGAATTCTTCCCGCGCTCATTGGCGATCGTGAAAGACGTCGAGCGACCGGCTCTCAAGCCAGTCCGCGTCAGGGCCGGCGCGATCGAACCACCCCCGGCCGTCGCCAAAGCCCGCCAACAGGCATAGCCGGCCGTACAGCCAAGCTTTATTTTGCCGTGATCGCGGGGAAAGATTGCCGGTATCGTTCGGAAGCCTGCGGCATTGGACCCATGCTTGATGCGCTTAAAGCGCGTCCCGGTGAAGAGATTCATGCGACACGCTTTAAATCTTTGTTTCGATGCTTGTCGTTACCCCAAAACCGCTGCGCAGTTTTGGGCGACATGCATTAGCCTGCTTGCCTGCCTTGCCTGCGCCCAGGCAGCACCACTGGCCGCGCCCGCCGACACCATTGCGGTGGACGTCGAACTGGTGCTGGCGGTCGACATCTCGCACTCGATGGACGAAAAGGAATTCGCCCTGCAGCGCGCCGGCTATGTCAAGGCACTGCGCCACCCCGACTTCATCAGTGCGGTGCGTTCGGGTGTGACCGGCCGCATTGCGCTGGCCTATTTCGAATGGGCAGGCACCGTCCGCGACGATGCCGTCATAGCCTGGCAGGTCATCGACGATGCTGAGAGCGCCGAGGCATTCGCCGACAAGATCGAGGCGCGCCCGTTCAGGAGCTTTCGCGGCACCTCGATTTCCAGTGCGCTCGCCTTCGGCGCCAAGCTTTTGGATGGAGCCGCTTTCGACGCGACGCGCAGCGTCATCGACATCTCAGGCGATGGCCCCAACAATATCGGGATGCCCGTCACCACGACACGCGACGCCGCGATAGCAAAGGGCATCGTCATCAATGGCCTGCCGATCCTGATCAGCCCGTCGCCCAGCTTCAGCCATCTCGACCAATACTATGCCGAGTGCGTAACAGGCGGGCCAGGCTCCTTCGTGCTGCCGGTCTATGCCGCTTCGGAATTCGTGACAGCCATACGCCGCAAGCTGGTCCTCGAGGTCAGCGGTGTTGCCAATCCCAAGGCCGGTCCCAAGGGCGGTCCCAGTGCCGATCCCGGATCCGTCCCGGTCGATGCGGCAGCACCGGTCGACTGTTTGCAAGGCGAGCGCGGTCGGCGGCTTTTCTCCGATCCGTATTTTCCGGAACTTGATCGCTAATTAGAATGGGTCGACGAATGGCGATCGGTCCCAGATGTCTCCGGACTCGGGCCGGCTGGCCGAAGCGAAGGGCCGCCGCTATCGCTTCAGCAGGAACACCGCCTGCTGGCCAAAGAAATTCCAGAACCACCATGGCATCGACAGGCCGATTTTCTGGCCATTGGCGTCGAGCGCGGTTGCCTTTTCCACTGTTGCGCCGAGCTCCTCGCAGAGATTGACGAAGTCGCGAATGGTGCAGAAATGGATGTTGGGCGTGTCGTACCAGGAATAGGGCAGATCCTTGGTCACCGGCATCCGCCCTTCGAGGAACAGCGAAAGGCGCACCCGCCAGTGGCCGAAATTGGGGAAGGAGACGATGGCGTGCTTGCCGATCCTGAGCAATTCGTCGAGCACCAGCTTCGGGTTGCGGGTCGCCTGCAAGGTCTGCGACAGGACGACGAAATCGAAACCCTTGTCGGGATAGAATTTGAGGTCCTTGTCGGCGTCGCCCTGGATGACGGACAGGCCGCGCGCGACGCATTCGTTGACGCCGCGCTGTGACAGTTCCATCCCGCGGCCGTCGACCTGCTTGGTCGCCTGCAGCAGTTCGAGCAGCAGACCATCACCGGAGCCGACGTCCAGCACCCGCGACTGCGGCGGGATGAGATCGGCGACGACTTCGAGGTCGACACGCTGAGCGTGGTTGACACTCATGATCGTGCCTTTTGTCTGGCACATGACCTTGATCCGAAAAGTCTGCAATCTTTCGGGGTCATGCGCTGAGCCCCCTGGCGCGGGCCGCCGAGGCGATGAAGCCGTTGATGGCGGCGAACAGCTCCGGTTCGTCGAGCAGGAAGGCGTCGTGGCCGCGATCGGTCTCTATCTCGACGAAGGACACCGAGGCGCCGGCGGCGTTCAGCGCATGAACGACCGAGCGGCTCTCCTCGGTCGGGAACAGCCAGTCGCTGGTGAAGGAGACCAGGCAGAAACGGGTCTTAGTGCCGGCAAAGGCGTCGGCGAGCCGGCCGCCATGGTCGGCGGCGAGGTCGAAATAGTCCATCGCCCGGGTCATATAGAGATAGGAGTTGGCGTCGAAGCGGTCGACGAAGGTCATGCCCTGATGGCGCAGATAGCTCTCGATCTGGAAGTCTGCGTCGAAACCGAAGGTCAGCGCTTCACGGTCCTGCAGGTTGCGGCCAAATTTTCGGTGCAGGGCCGCCTCCGACAGATAAGTGATGTGAGCGGCCATGCGCGCCACGGCCAGTCCCTTTTCCGGGCGCTTGCCCTGCTCGAAATATTTGCCGCCATGCCAGTCGGGATCGGCCATCACCGCTTGCCGGCCGACCTCATGGAAGGCGATGTTCTGCGAGGAATGGCGCGCGCCGGTGGCGATCGGCAGCGCCGAGAAAACGCGCTCGGGAAAGCTCGACGCCCATTGCAGCACCTGCATGCCGCCCATCGAGCCGCCCAGCACCGAGAACAGTTTTTCGATGCCGAAATGGTCGACCAGCATCAACTGCGCCCGCACCATGTCGCGGATGGTGATGATCGGCAGGTCGAGCCCGTAGGGCTTGCCGGTGGCGGGATTGGTCGTGGCGGGGCCGGTCGAGCCGAGGCAGCCGCCGATGACGTTTGAGCAGATGACGAAGAAGCGGCTGGTGTCGATGATCTTGCCGGGGCCGATCAGCACTTCCCACCAGCCCGGCTTGCCGGTCACTGGATTGGTGCTGGCGACATGCTGGTCGCCGGTCAGCGCATGGCAGACGAGGATGGCGTTGGAGCGGGCGTCATTGAGCGTGCCGTAGGTCTTGTAGGCGATCTGGAACGGCGACAGCAGTGTGCCGGCATCGAGCTTGAGCGGCTTGTCGGCGCCGAAACGCAATACCGGGCTCGATGGCTCGTCGGCCTCGTTGTTGGTTCTTTTCATGCGCAGCGCGACCATCGCGTCCTCTTACATTAACCCATCGCGAAATCGATTCCGATTTTCGGGTCGATGCGATTGTCCGGCCAGCAACGGACAAAAAAACCGGCATTGCCTTCGCAAAGCCGGTTACAGGATGCAAACGGCCCTTTAGCGAGTTGTTTAACGTGGCTGCAAGCCGACCGGCCAAATCACCACGGGATTTCGCCTTTCTTCTAGGACCGGCGCGCCTCGGCGTCAACGGCCAGCGCTCACCGATCATAGCCGCCTCTCGACATTCCGGGCCACGGCTTGTATTTCCGCTGCGCTTCCCGGGTAGAAACGTTCTCGACGGATTTTTGCAATATGAACCAGGCATCGGATCAGGCACGTCCAACGCCCCGCGCGGGCATCATGGACATCGAAGCCTATGTGCCGGGCAAAAGCACGGCGCCGGCCGGCGTTGCCAAGGTCCACAAATTGTCGTCGAACGAGAATCCGCTCGGCCCCTCGCCGAAGGCGATTGAAGCCGCGCGCGACGTCGCCGCCAAGCTCGACCTATATCCCGACGGCACCGCCAGGCGCCTGCGGGAGGCGATCGCCGAGGTGCATGGCCTTAACCCGGCGAACATCGTCTGTTCCAATGGTTCCGACGAGATTCTGGGCCTGCTCGCGCAGACCTATCTCGCGCCTGGCGATGAAGCCGTCATCACCGAACACGGCTTCATGGTCTACAAGATCTACATTCAGTCGGCAGGCGCTGTGCCGGTGTTTGTCAAGGAAACCAATGAGCGCGCCGACGTCGATGCGATCCTCGCTGCGGTGACGCCGCGTACCAGGATCGTTTTCCTCGCCAATCCCAACAACCCGACCGGCACCTATTTGCCGTTCCAGGAGGTGCGCCGCCTGCATGCCGGCCTGCCTCGAAACGTGCTTCTGGTGCTGGATGCAGCCTATGCCGAATATGTCCGCCGCAACGACTACGAAGCCGGCGTCGAACTGGTGGCTGGCGCGGAAAACGTGGTCATGACCCGCACCTTCTCCAAGCTCGGCCTTGGCGGCGCTCGGATCGGCTGGATGTACGCGCCGATGCATGTCATCGATGCGATCAACCGCGTGCGGGGTCCCTTCAACGTCAACGCGACGGCGATCGAGGCCGGCATTGCCGCGATCCGCGACCGCGCCCATGTCGAGCGCAGCGTGGCGCATAACGAGACCTGGCTGACCTGGGTGAGCGAGGAGTTGACCAGGCTCGGACTGCGGGTGACGCCGAGTGTCGGCAATTTCGTCCTCATCCACTTTCCCGAGGACAAAAAACATTCGGCGGCAGCTGCGGACGATTACCTCTCCGCACGCGGCTACATATTGCGGCGCGTTTCCGGTTACGGTTTCCCGAATGCGCTGCGCATGAGCATCGGCACCGAAGAGGCCAATCGCGGCGTTGTCGCCGCCCTCGCGACATTTCTGAAAAGCTAGAACACCATGACATCACCGATGTTCGAAAAGATCGCCCTGGTCGGCATCGGCCTGATCGGCTCGTCGCTGGCCCGCGTAATTCATCGCGAAGGCCTTGCCCGCCACGTCGCCATCTCGACGCGCAGTGAAACGACGCTGGCGCGGGCGAAGGAACTCGGCCTCGGCTCCTCCTACACGACGGACGCGAAAGAGGCGGTCCGCGATGCCGACCTGGTCATCGTTTCGGTGCCGGTCGGTTCTTCGGGCGAGGTCGCCGAGGAAATCGCACCGGCGCTGAAGCAGGGCGCCATCCTCACCGATGTCGGCTCGACCAAGGCCTCGGTCATTGCGCAGATGCAGCCGCATGTGTCTGCTGGCGTGCATTTCATTCCCGGCCACCCGCTGGCCGGCACTGAAAAATCGGGTCCGGACGCCGGCTTTGCCGAATTGTTCGAAAACCGCTGGTGCATCTTCACGCCGTTGCCCGGCACCGATCCGGCGGCACTGGAAAAGCTCTCGGAATTCTGGCGCCGCTGCGGCTCCAACATCGACACGATGGATCCCCAGCATCACGACATGACGCTGGCCATCGTCTCGCACCTGCCGCACATCATCGCCTATAACATCGTCGGCACCGCCGACGATCTGGAGTCGGTGACCAAGTCCGAGGTCATCAAATATTCGGCCTCCGGCTTTCGCGATTTCACGCGCCTTGCCGCTTCCGACCCGACGATGTGGCGGGATGTCTGCCTGCACAACAAGGATGCCATCCTCGAAATGCTGGCGCGGTTCTCGGAGGATCTGGCCTCGCTGCAGCGGGCGATCCGCTGGGGCGACGGCGAAAAGCTGTTCGACCTGTTCACCCGCACCCGCGCCGTGCGCCGCTCGATCATCGAGGCCGGCCAGGACATCGACGTGCCGGACTTTGGCCGGCAGGCAGTCGAGCATCCGGCCAAGGGATAGAGCATCGGACCCGTATCGGTTTTGGGTAAAATCCGATGCTCAAGCAAACGATAGAGCGGCGGTACGATTCGCTTTGAAAGCCCGCCGCGCGCTCAGGCCGGCCAGTGAGCCGCCATCATCGCCAGTGTCTCGGCCCTGTCCGGCGCACCCAGCCTGCCGCCGAAGCGCTGGCATTTGAGCGCGGCGGCGGCGCTGGCAAAGCGCAATGTCCGTTCGATCGGCATCGCCTCGGCCAGCCCGACGGCAAAGGCGCCGTGAAACACGTCGCCGGCGGCAAGCGTATCCACTGCCTTGATCCTTGGCGCCGCGACGTGGCGCACCGATCCCACCGAGCGGTCGAACCACCAGCTCCCTGCCGCGCCGCCGGTCACCGCGACGAATGCATCGGTGCGCCTGGCCAGTGCTTCACAAGCCCTTTGCGGACCTTGCTCCTCGCAGAGGATGAACGCCGCCGGCTCCGACGCGACGATATGCGAGGCGAGCGGAAACAGCCGTTCCAGCACGTCCGGTGGTGCGGTGTCGGCGTCGAGGATTGCCGGACGGCCGATTGCGCGCGCCGCCGCCATTGCCAGAGCTGCTGCGCCCGGCCAGCGCACATCGACCAGGACAGCGTCGAATGCGGTGATATCTTGGGTCGGGAGCGCCTCAGGGTCGACCTGGGCGAGCTTGTCATAGAACGGAACAATAATGCGCTCGCCATGCGTGTCGACCAGGATCGCCGACAGTGCCGACCGCGCGCCGGTGACGCGCCGGACAAAGCTGCAATCGACGCCTTCAGCCTCGATGCCGGCGACCAGCTGATCGCCGACGAGGTCGTCTCCTGCGCTCGCCCATAGCGATACGTCCGCGCCGAGGCGGCGTGCGGCGCAGGCCGCGCTCGAAGCCATGCCCGAGGCGATCTGGACGCCGTCGGCCGCGATGAACTTGCCCTGACGTGCCGGAAGCGTGTCGACGCGAAGGATCGTATCGAGCGTCAGCGCGCCAACACTGAGGAGCTTCACCGGGCGGTTCATCTATCTTCCTGTCTGACCATGGTCTTTCCGAACTTGAGGTTCGCAATCATGGCCTAATCGACCGGATTGATCCTGCCCAGCGGGATAAAACCGAGCGAGGCCTTGCCCTTGACGATCTTGAGCGGCATCGACGGTTCGTTGCCGAGCAGCGCCAGCCCGGCAAAGCCGGTTTTGATCTGGCTCTTCTGCTCCGGGATTGCCTCGCCAAGGATTTCGGCTACCGCCCTTGGGTCGCTGAGCTTGATCATCAAATCGGCGTCGATCAGCCCGTCGGCATCGACCGAAACCGGTCCGGAAACGGTGACGCGCGCGCTCCCCGACGACAGATCGAGCTTGCCGATATCGACCGCCTGGCCGCGCAGGCTCTCTGTTTGTGTCTTGATCAGCGCCACGCCGTTCTTCAGCGTCACGTCGCCGCCGCCGTCGAGCGGCGGCAGCACGCGGCCATCGATCGCCCCTGGATCGATTTCGAGATCGGTAAATCTCCCGGAATAGTCGACGTCCTCCCCATTCGGACGCAGCTGTCCGGCCGCTCTCCCGGCGCTGAACAGCTCGACCGGGTCCGTGCCATCGGCCGGATCGGTCTGGGCTGACAGGCCCTCGGCCTCCAGTGAGACACGCCGGGGCAGGGGCCAGGACAGTTTGACATTCGCTCGCAGATTGTCCCAGTCGATCCACAGCGGCGCCATCCCCGGCACCGAGGTCCTGAGCGGGCCCCGCAGGTCGGCGCCGGGCGACAGGATCTGGGTGATGTGCGTGACTGCTTTGAGGCTGCCGAGCGAGGCGGCGACGTTCCTGGCGTCGTCCTGATAAGCCAGGCTGTCGCAGGAAACGGCGAAGCTCAGCGGATAGCCACTGACCGTGAGATTGGCGCAGTCCGCCTCGATGCCATCGCGGTTGAGCTCGGCCACCGCTTTGTCGGCTTCACTCTTGACCTTGTCTGCCAGGTAGAACCAGCCGGCACTGTAGAGGCCGAACAGCACGACGATGAAAGCGGCAAGCCAGAATAGACGGCGGCGAAAATTCGGCGGGCGCTCGTCACTTGACGTCATGCTGCGGCTCTCGTTAGCGCGTGTTGCAGAGGGGACTGTCGTTTCCGGCAACATCAGGTAGACGGAGACGGATTTTAAAAAACACCGATTCCAGTGCGGTGCTGCAACCAGGCTTGGCGATATGGGCGATTTTTGGGTTTTTGGCTACGGTTCGCTGATCTGGCGGCCGGGATTTGCACATGTCGAGACGCGGCGCGCCCGCCTCCATGGCTACCGCCGCTCGCTGTGCGTCTACTCCTTCGTGCATCGCGGCACGCGCGAACGGCCCGGCCTTGTGCTCGGCCTCGACCGTGGCGGCTCCTGCATTGGGCTGGCCTTCCGCGTCCCCGGCGATCTGCGCAACGAGGTCATCACCTATCTGCGCGAGCGCGAGCTGGTCACCAATATCTATATCGAGCGCATGCTTAGCATTCGCCTCGACAAGGGGGACACGGGTGGTGCCGATAAGGCTGGGGGCGAGACGGACGGAGGCGAGACGGTCTCGGCGGTCGCCTATGTCGTTGATCGTGCCCACGAGCAATATGCCGGCGCGCTCGATGCTGCCGATGCGGCGAGCGTCGTTCGCGGTGCCGTCGGCCAGTCGGGAAAGAACGAGGACTACGTGCTCAGCACGCTGGAGCACCTCGAAGCGCTGGGCATTCGCGACCACTGGCTGGAAGAGGTAGTGAAACGGATCGGGTCGTGATCTTCTTTCGTTGTTTGACCATGATTCCGAAAACCGGTTCCCAATTTTTGTGTCGCTGACCTTCGGTTCGGGATGATGGTCCGGGTTACATCCTGAAAATCTGCTTTCCGAGATCGGCGCGATCCAGGCTGTTTGTCACGGCGAGCTCGAACTCCGCCAGCGGATGGATGCCGCCAACAGGGACATGGAAATCGGGTTGGCCGAAGATGTCGACAATCTCGCGCAACACTGGCCGATCGGCTTCGACAGGCGGCGAAAAGAAGTAGCGGTAGATATTTGCCCTGATCTCGAGGCCGCTCAGCAGCACGTCGAAATTGTGCAGTTCAAAACGCTCGGTGCTCATGCCGCCATTGATAACCATCTGCCCGCCCATCGCGAGGGTGCGGATCAATTCGCCACTGACGGGTCCGCCGACATTATCGATGATCCCGTTCAGCCCGGCGCCGTCGGTCATGTCCATGACTGCTTCCCTGATGCCGACCTTCAAACCCGACAGATCGAGGATGGCTGTGGCGCCAAGCCGCTTCAGGTCCAGCCTGTCGCGAGATCGTCGCACGAGCGCGATCACGTTGATGCCGCGCCGTTGGGCGAACTGCATCACCATCGTCGAAACCGATGAATAGCCGGCCGTGACGGCCAGCCATTGTCTAGGCTGCACACGGGAACCCTCCAGCAGGTCCCAGGCGGTGATGGGGTTCACCATCTGCCCGGCGCGTTCGACCGGATAGTCGGCGGGCAGCGGGATCAGCCAAGCGGCCGGAACGGCCGCATATTCAGCCCAGCTGTTGTAGTAGCTGAATGCGACAAGCGTGCCCGGTTTCAAGCCGACGTTCGCGCCCACGGCCTCGACAATGCCGGCGCCATGGTTTCCGGCGATCTGGCGGGGGAAATGCGGCTTCTTCGGTTCGGGATAGAGGTTCTCGATGAACAGAAAGTCGCCAGGGTTGATCGAGGCGGAGACCATCCTGAGCAGCACCTCACCGTCGCCGATTCGCGGCATGGCCAGGTCGTCGAGATAGAGCACGTCCTGCGGCGAGCCGATTGCGGCGAATACAACTGCTTTCATGGTGGTCTCCAATAGGGCGATCTGGCCATGCAATCTGGACGCGGCCAGATTGCAGGCACCGGTGTTTGCATCGGCGTCGCGGAACCTAAGGCCGCTGGCAAAAATCGGAATTGGCAGATTTGACAATCTATGTGCTAAACTTGCCAAAGCTGTTCAAAGGAGCCATCTTGGGCAATCGTCCCGTCCACGCCGTGATCTGGCTGCCGTCGACCTTCTATTCGGCCGTTGCCGCGACACTTGTCGAAATGTTCGAACTGGTGAACACCATTCGCGGCGCGCCGGTGATTTCCTTCGAATTCGTGGCGCGGCAGGCCGACGCCACGACGACGCCTGGAATCTCCTTCCACACCAGACGCGAACCCTCGCAGCGCATGGACCTGCTGATCCTGCTGGCCTTGCCCGGCATGCAAATCCCGGAGCTTGTTGCCGCGCTGGAGGAAGAGAGCCGCCACGCCGCGCCGCTTATCGCAGGCGCGCAACGCGACGGCGCCATCATCGCCGCGCATTGCGGTGCCGGTTACTTCCTGGCAGACGCCGGCCTTCTCGACCGAAAGCGCGCGACGATCTCCTGGTGGCTGAAAACCGATGCTCAGCGCCGCTTTCCGAAGGTGCGTTGGGACGCTTCACGTGTGCTGATCGGGAACGGACCGATCTACACTTGCGGCGGCGGTTTTTCAGGCCTGGAGCTCGGCAAGGCGCTTCTGCGGGATCTTGGCTTCGCCAGGGAGGAACGACTGGTTCGCAAATTGCTCGTGTTGCCGCCGTCGCGGCAGCTTCAGACACCCTACGAGTTCCCGCTCACCGATCTGCTGCCTTCGCATGAGCCGTTCCGCGACCGGCTCGAAACCTTGTCCAGAAAACAGCTCGGAGCGCTCGACCTTGCCTTCCTCGGCGCGCAACTCGGTCTGTCGCCGCGAACGCTGGCGCGCCGGTTTTCCGATGAATTGCACACCACTCCCGGCCGATGGATCCAGGACCGGCGCCTTGAGGCCGCGAAGGCGCTTCTTGAAAGCACCAAACTCGGTGTTTCGGAAATATGTTATCAGGTCGGGTACCGGGATACGGCGTCATTCAGCCGGCTTTTCAACCGCGTGGTCGGACTGCCGCCTGGTGAATACCGGCGCCAGAGCCAGTAACATCGGCTGCAACTTCGAACGCGGCGGGTCGCGCGCTTGTGAAGCGCTGGTCCGTCCGAAAAGGGCGGCCAGGCCTTTGACCTCGGCGCGGTAAGACCTAGGTTAAGCGAGGGCTTTTCGCCCGCTTCTTTCCATTCCCCACGGAGATCAGCCTTGCAGAAACGTCGTCTCGGTCAAACCGACCTGTCCATCGCGCCGCTGGGCGGCAACGTCTTCGGCTGGACCGCCGACGAGAAAACCTCTTTCGACCTGCTCGACCGGTTCGTCGGCGCCGGCCTCGACACAATCGACACCGCCGATGCCTATTCGCGCTGGGTTCCCGGCAACAAGGGCGGCGAATCCGAAACGATCATCGGCAAATGGATGAAAAGCCGCGGCAATCGCGACAACGTCGTGGTGATCACTAAGGTCGGGTCGGACATGGGACAGGGCAGGAAAGACCTCTCCGCGGCCTATATCGAAAAGGCCATCGATGCGTCGCTAAAGCGGCTGCAAACCGATGTCGTCGACCTTTATCTGTCACACTGGCCGGACCCGGCCACCCCTTACGAGGAAACGCTCGGCGCCTACCAAAAGCTGCTCGACAAGGGCAAGGTCCGCCACGTCGGCGCCTCCAATCTCGATGCCGGCCAGCTGCGCGCCGCGCTCGACGTGGCAAGCCTGCGGGGCCTGCCGCGCTATGCGGTGCTGCAGCCGGAGTACAACCTCTATGACCGCGCCTCCTTCGATGGGCCGCTGCGCGATCTGTGCATGGCCGAGGGTATCGGCGTCATCACCTATTTCAGCCTCGCCAAAGGGTTTTTGAGCGGCAAGTACCGCAGCCAGGCCGATCTCGGCAAAAGCGCGCGCGGCGACCACGTGAAAGAGTACCTCAACGCGCGCGGCATGCGCATCCTGGCGGCACTCGACGCCGTGTCGGCGCGTCACGCGGCCAATCCGGCGGAAGTGGCGCTCGCCTGGGTGATCGCGCGGCCCGGCGTCACCGCGCCGATCGCCAGTGCCACGACAATGGATCAGGTCGACAGCCTCGTCCACGCCGCATCATTGGAGCTCAGTCCGGACGATATTGCCGAGCTCGACAGCGCGACCGCATAGACGCCAGCGCGAGCGGCGGCTTGATCAAACAGCAGCCAAGAACCGTGCGCGGCCTGCGCCGGAAAGGTTCCCTGCACGATCGTTCAAGACGCCCTGGTGTGCCCTGCCATACCATTGCCGGCATCGCGCCTGGATACTGGTATACAGATGGCCGAACTGGTCTTTTCCCATCCGGAACTATGGCAGCAATTGCTCGCGCTTGTGCTGGCATCGGCGGTCGTGATGGGCAGTCCGGGGCCGGCGACGATAAGCGTCACCGCCGTTGGCGCCGCCTTCGGCCTGCGCGATTCGCTCCGCTACGCCTCGGGCATCATTCTTGGTACGGTCGCCGTGCTTTTGGTCGTCGCGACGGGCACTACGGCCATGATCTCCTCAGTGCCGAAGCTCACACCGCTCCTGGCGGTGGCATCCGCAGCCTACATCCTCTACCTCGCCTTCAAGATAGCAACGGCGCCGCCTCTGGCAGCGCGTATCGGCGGGGCGGCACGTCCCACATTCTTCGGCGGGTTTCTTCTGGCCGTCGCCAACCCGAAAGCCTATGCGGCGATTGCCGCCGTGTTTGCCGGCACGTCGTCCGCCGGTGAGCTCGATGCAGGGCTCAAGCTGGCGGTCCTCGCTTCGATGATCGTCGCCATCCATGTCCTGTGGCTTCTCGCCGGGGCAGCCTTTGCGCGCTTCCTGCGCAAACCGCTGGCCTCGCGGATCATCAATCTGAGCTTCGCGGCAATACTGGTTTTGACAACGGCGCTGGCTGTGTTTCCCTAGGGGAATACTGCCGACCAAGCAGATGGTTCAGGCAGGGGTATCGGAGCCCAGTTCCCTCAGCCGCTTTACCGCCGTCGGCGGCATTGGCGGCGGGTTTGGCGCCTGGGACGCCTCGATAAGCAGCTGGTCGCAGGCGGCTTCCGTCTCGCCGATCAGCCGTTCCATGAATTCCTCCTTGCCCAAACCCGCCGGGATCGGCGGCAGGAAGCGCGCCTTGATCGTGCCGGGAAAGCGCAGGAATTTCCGCCGTGGCCAGTAGAGGCCGGCGACATGGGCGACCGGCACCACGGGAATGCCAAGCTGGGTATAGAGCTCGACGATACCGTACTTATAGGCCGGCTCGTCGCCCGGCGCCCGGCGCGTGCCCTCGGGATAGATGATCAGCTGGCGGGGATTGCGCGCCAGCTCCTGCCTGGTGGCGGCGACCACCGCTTTCAGCGCCTTCGAGCGGCTGCCGCGGTCGACCGGGATCATCCGCATCTTCAGGATGTACCAGCCGAAGAACGGGATCCAGGTCAGTTCCCGCTTCAGGATGTAGATCGGATCCTGCAGGAACGGGAAGAAGGCGATCGCGTCCCAGAAGGACTGGTGTTTCGGCGCCAGGATGAAGGAACCCTCGGGCAGGTTTTCCTGGCCGATGATCTCGCTTTTGGTGCCGGCGATCTTGTCATAGAGCCACATGCTGGTGTGTGACCAGAATTTCGGCACGAACCAGGCGCGGTGGCGCGGCGACAGGAAATAGTACGGGGTCCAGAGAATCATCTGGACGATCAAATTGACATAGAAGACGAAGTTGAACGCCAGCGAGCGGACATAAAGCATGCAGGAAGAGCCCGGTGAGGAGGTGTGATTGGTTACACCAAGCGCGGGCAAAAAGGAAACGGTCGATGGCCCGCGCTGACTTGGTCGACCGCTACCCGTTCGTTACGTCGCTTGCACCAGCCGTTTCTTCAGGCGTGGGGCGGCGAAGTCGAGGAACGCACGCAGTTTCAGCGGCAGCAGGCCCTGGCCGGCATGCACGAGGCTGACCGGCCATGGCTGCGGCTCGAATGCCTCCAGCACGGTGCGGAGGGTGCCGGACCGCACCGCAGCTGCGATCTGATAGGAAAGCACCCTCGTCAACCCGATGCCGGCAATCGCGGCATCGATCGCCGCTTCCGCGGTGTTGACCCGAAGCCGTGAGCGGATCGGAACGGTGAGGTCGGTCTTGCCCGTGGCAAAAGTCCATGCGGCGGGAGCGGTGAGCCCTTCGAAGGTGACGCAGGTGTGTGCCGCGAGATCTTTCGGCGTCTCCAGCGTGCCGTGCTCGGCCAGATAGTCCGGAGTCGCGCAAACAACGCGCCGAATCGAGCCGATGCGGGTGGCCACCAGGCTGGAGTCGGGAAGCTGGCCGATGCGGACGGCGAGATCGATGTGCTCCTCGGTCAACTGGGTTATCCGGTCCGCCAGCATCAGGCGGACAGCCACGTCGGGGTAGGCAGCGAGAAAGCCGGTGACGACCGGCAGCACATGCAGGCGACCAAAGACGATCGGTGCGGTGATGATCAGTTCGCCTGTCGGGATGCTGTATTCGCCGGCGGCGGTCCGCTCAGCCTCGCCGACCTCGTCGAGAATGCGACGGCAGGCAGCGAGGTAGGCGTGACCGGCGTCGGTCAGCGTCAGCTGCCGCGTCGAGCGGTTCAGGAGACGCGTCTTCAGATGCCGCTCAAGGTCGGAGACCTTGCGGCTGACCGTTGCAAGCGGGATGCCGAAACGGCGCCCGGCGCCCGACAGGCTGCCGGCCTCCACCGCGGCGACGAACAGCGACATGGCCTCGAGCCGATCCATGCTTCTCCCGAAAAATGGAAGGATAGGTTGCATATATGTCATCTGCATCCGGATGATGGAAGCATTATCTTTTGCGGGCTGTGGCTCGCAGTGCTGCCTTCAAAGGAGATTTTTCATGAATGCTCACGTCTTCACCAGCGATGTCGCCTTTACGCCAACCGTCAAGGCGATCCAGGCCCGCAAAGGCTCACGCGAGGCCTATGCCCGTGTCGAGGAGCGCGGCGGCTGGCAAGCTGATATCACCGCCGATCTCGCCGCCTTCATCGAGGCGCAGACCAGCGTCTTCCTGTCGACGGCCAATGGTGAGGGCCAGCCCTACATCCAGCATCGCGGCGGGCCGGCCGGCTTCCTCAAGGTGCTCGACGAGCGGACGATCGGCTTCGCCGATTTCTCCGGCAACAGGCAATTCATCACCCAGGGCAATCTGGACGACAACCCGCGGGCTTTCCTGTTCCTGATCGATTATACGCGTCGGCAGCGCATCAAGATCTGGGGCAGCGCGCGGGTCGTCGAGGACGCCGAACTGATGGCGAAGCTGATGCCGGAAGGCTACAAGGCGCGCCCGGAGCAGATCATCCTGTTCACGGTTTCGGCCTGGGATTCCAATTGCCCGCAGCACATTCCACAGCGTTTCGAAGCCGCCGATGTGGCGGCGGCGCTGGCCGAGCGAGACAAGCGTGTCGAAATTCTCGAACACGAGATCGCGCGCTTGCGCAGCGCCACGGTCTAATGCATGTCGCGCAAAAGCATGCCCTCAGGCCTGACCCGAGGGTGTGCAGCGGTTTTTGCGACAACGACATGCATTAAAACAAGCGCGTCGCATGAGGCCGGTCAAACGCGACGCGCTTTAGGAATAATACCGGTTTCCGATCGGCTCAGTTCGGCGCAACAGCCTCGGCTAGCGCGATGCCGGTTGGCGTTGGCTTCACCGGCACGATGCCGCGCGCCAGCGCCAGCAGATATTTGTTGTATTCGGTGAACAGCACGCGCAAGGCTCTCGGCTTGGTCAGCCAGCCGCCATTGCCAAGGTTGCTGTTGACCACCGGGTAGGGCTCGAGCTTGGCCTTGTGCAGCAGCCGGCCCATTTCCAGCAGGCTGCGCGGCATGTGATAGTTGTTGGTGACGAGGATCACGGTGCCATAGGCGTGGTCTTCCACCCACTTGGCACTTTCCTCGGCATTGCCGATCGTGTCGAGCGCGGCGCGGTCGATGTCGACGCAGCAGGAAAACAATTTCTGGTCGCCGCGGGTCGCGACCTGAAGCTGACGACGGCTGGCAGAAGGATGCACACCGCTGATCAGCAGCCGCTCGCCCTTGCCGGACGCCAGCAGGCCCATGGCGGCGTCGAGACGCAAATGGCCGCCGGTCAGCACGATGATGGCATCGGCTTTTGCCGGATTGGTGGGCGTCGCGAGACGGCTGACAGTGTTGGCGAACCAGCCAAAGCCGCCGGCAAACAGCGTTGCCAGCACGAGCAGAAAGAAAGCGGAGATGCGCAACGCGCTCGCCAATCGGCCGGGCTTGACGCGCTCGCTTGAACGCGTAATCACCAAGGGCAACTGTCCAGCCATTCCGGTCGAGTCGCGCGCGTCCATCGTCCTTATCGTTAACTCCGAAATGCGGCGTTTAGTAGGTCGGAAAGCACAAATTTCGTTACGCTAATTCTCTATCCGTGATCACCCCGCGTCCGGCTGGCGGACATCGATGTCGCTGAGATAGGTGACGACGGTGACATGGGAGGTTGCCGCCGTAAGCGCACCGATGACCAGCACCATGAGGACGACGCCGAGATAGCCCGCCGAACCGATGGCGAAATTGCCGAACAGGGCGGTCGCCTGATCGGCCTGCGGCGTCGCCATGTTTCGCGACGACCACCACGAAAAGACGATGAAGATGAACACCGCCGCCGCACCCCCGGCGGCGGCGCCCTTCATGCCGGTGACAAGAAAGTGGTGGCGGAATTCGCGCGCGATAAAGCGCGCTTCGGCGCCGACGAAATGCAGCACCTCGATGATGTGGCCGTTACCGGCCATGGCGCCGCGCGTCGCGAACACCACGGTCAGCACGGTTGCGGCCAGCATCAGCGCCAGCACGGCGATGCCGATGGTCACCGTGGTGCGGGCCATGGCGACCAGCCGGTCGACCCAGGTGCGATGGTCGTCAAGCGAGGCACTGGGCAGTTTCGGTGTGATCGCGGCGCGCATTGCGGCGAAATCGGGCGGGCTGGTCTCGTCTATGGTGACGATGATCAGACGCGGCACCGGCAGCTCGTCGATGTTGAGACCCGAACCCAGCCACGGTTCCAAAAGCCGCGCCGTGGCATCGCGGTCAACGATCCTGGCGCTCTTCACGCCAGGAAATTCGCCGGCGATCTGCGAGGCCTGGGCAAGTGCTGCCTCCATGTCGAGGCCCTCCATCGGCTTGATCTGAATCGTCGCCTCGCGCGAGATCTGGTTCTCCCAGACCGTGGCGGTGTCACGCACCAGCGTCACCGCGCCGAAGGTCAAGCAGGAGAGGAACGTCATGATGGCGATGACCAGGACCAGCGCCCGGCCGGCGATGTTCTGCGCCGGCACGATCGGCGCCATCTTGCGCTGAACGCGCTGCGTCCCAGCCCTCTCAGCGTGTTGATCTTCGCCATGGCGAGCGGACAGGTCAGTCATAGATATCCAGCCTTCCGCCGGCCAGGATCATGCGCCGCGCGTCGACCTGTTCCATCAGGCCGAGATCGTGCGTGGCGATCACCACGGCGGTGCCCAGCCGGTTAAGCTCGATGAACAGCCGCAACAGGCGTCGCGCCAGCGGCGGATCGACATTGCCGGTCGGCTCATCGGCAAGCAGGATTTCGGGCTGCTCGATCAGCGCCCTGGCGATTGCGGCGCGCTGCTTCTCGCCACCCGACAGCACCGGCGGCAGCACGTGCATGCGCTCGCCAAGGCCGACCCATTTTAAGAGCTCGGTCACGTCGGTGCGGTAGCTCGCCTCCTCGCGCCCGCGCACGCGCAGCGGCAAGGCCACATTCTCATAGGTCGTCATGTGGTCGAGCAGGCGAAAGTCCTGGAACACCACGCCGATGCGCCGCCGCAGATGCGGCAGTTCGGCGCGCGAGATGCGCGAGCGGTCCTTGCCGAAGATGGTGATCAGCCCGCGCGTCGGCTTGAGCGACATGAACAACAGCCGCAGCAGCGTCGTCTTGCCGGCGCCCGAAGGGCCGCTCAGGAACTGGAAGGAGCGCTCCGGTATGTGCAAGGAAATGTCGCGGAGGATTTCCGGACCCATGCCATAGCGGAGGCCGACATTTTCGAAGCGGATCACGTTCGACGACCTGAAACTTGCGGCGGCGGCGAGCCAGCCTTCTCTGAGAAAAGACCATCGGCCGCCATGGTTAACCGACGGTTAATTTTGGGCTTTTTTGGGCGCGTCACAAGGTTTTCCGGTGGGAAACGTTAACCATTTCCGTTTACGCAAAAGAAACGAAGAGCGAACAAGTGCGAAGTGCTGGGGCCGCGATGGCTGACGATCGAACCGCGCGCCCGGTTTCCGGCGAAATCATGACCGGCACGGCCGCCGCGCCGGAGCGCGTTATGCGTGATCCAGCCGGTGACGTCGTCGACGCCGACTACGAGGTGCTGCCGCGCCTCACCGCCAGCATTGACCCTTCACCGCCGCTTTCGCGGGTGATCGCCACGCCATCGGTCGAAGGCATGGACATGTTGCGCAAGCCCAAAGCCGCGATGGAACGGCTGCCGGCGTCGCGCGGCGGGCCGATCTTCTGGATCGCCGGCCTCAGTGCCGCGTTTGCAGCCTTCTGGGTCTCGGGCGGCCACGCGCTGGTGCGCCAGACGCCGCTTCTTTTCGCGACGCAGGAAACGGGCGCTGCACTGACCATTTCAGGTGTCAAATCGCGTATCGATGCGTCCGGGCCGCAACCCGTCCTGTTCGTCGGTGGCGAGGCCGCGAATGACGGCCCAAGCCCGTCGCCATTGCCGCCGCTGGAAATCCGGGTCACCGGCAATGATGGGCGCACAACCCGCTATACGCTGGGGACATCCGACCGGTCGCTGGCGCCCGGCGAAAGATTTGCCTTTTCCAGCCGGCTCGACGTGCCTAGAAACGGAGTGGAGGCCGTTTTGGTCACCTTCGCCGATTAGGGCGATCATTTCGGGAAAGGCAGCCAATGCCAGTCGTGCGTGGCAAGGACATCGAGGTTCTGTTTTCGGCGTCGGCGATTGCCCGCCGCAATCTGGAGCTCGCCAAGGAGATCGCCGGGCACGACTATCACGACCTTCTGGTGATTTCGGTGCTGAAAGGGTCGTTCATCTTCGCCGCCGACCTCATCCGCGCCATGCACGATGTCGGCCTGTCGCCCGAGGTCGAGTTCATCTTCATCTCCAGCTACGGCGCCGGCACCACCAGCGGCGAGGTGAGGGTGCTGCGCGATATCGACAATGAAGTCGCCGGCCGCGACGTGTTGTTGATCGACGACATCCTCGAATCCGGCAAGACGCTGTCCTTCACCCGCGACCTGATGCTGTCGCGCGGCGCCAAAAGCTGTGCCATCGCCGTGCTGCTCGACAAGCGCATGCGCCGCCAGACCGCGCTCAACGCCGACTATGTCGGCTTCGACTGCCCCGACTATTTCGTCGTCGGCTACGGCATGGATGTCGCCCACGCCTTTCGTGAACTGCCGTTCGTCGGCGTCGTCAAGGGCGACGCCTAGGGTGTGTTGATATTCAGGTGAGGCCGGCCTGCAAACAGCGCCTTCCTGCGCTTACTACAGCGCCGCGCCTTCTTGGGCGCGCAAGGACGCTGTAGAACTCTGATTTTGCGCATGATTCGCGAAATCAAATCGATTTCGAAATCATGCGCGGGCTCACGTACCCAAAAGTACGCTCCGCTCCGGTTCTCGGAAGCCGCTGTTTTCAACTCGGCCCGACCTGAATCTCAACACACCCTGGTGCTCAATCCGGAAGCTGCGATGGGCTTCGATGCGGCATGCTCCGGATTTTCTCCCTGACCGCGTTGCGGTTCAGGAAAAGTCAACTTTTCCACGCGAACATTCCGCTATGGCAAAGCTCCTGATCGTTGAGGACGATGAGTCCGTCCGCACCCTCGCCGCTCGCGCGCTCGAACGCGCCGGGCACATGATCGACATAGCCGCCGACGGCGCACAAGGGCTTGCCCTTATCCGCGCAGCACGTGGCGGCTACGACCTTGTCGTCTCGGATATCCGGATGCCGGGAATGGACGGCATCCAAATGGCCAAGGCGGCTGCATCGCTTTTCCCGGCGATGAAGATCCTGCTGATGACCGGCTATGCCGACCAGCGCGAGCGCGCCGAGGAATTGAACGGCGTCATTGTGGACGTCGTGCAGAAGCCGTTCACGCTGGCCGAAATCCGCGCGCGCGTCGAACAGGCGCTCGCCTGTTTCGCTTAAAATCCAGCGCGGTCAGGCCGGATCGCAGGTCGGTGCGATAGCCGGCGCGCTGCTCCGGCGCCGGCTGGCGTTGAGCGCGAACAGACCGGCGCCAATGATGAGGGCGGCGCCGATGACGGTCGTCGATCGCGGCACTTCGGCAAAGAACAGGAAGCCCCACAGCGGCGACCAGATGATGCCGGTGTATTCGAAGGTAGCGACGCCGTTGGCGGGCGCCAGCCGGTAGGCCTGCGACAACAGGATCATCCCGGCCGAAGCGACGACGCCGCAGGCGGCCATCGTCAGGAAGTCGATAGACGTCGGCCAGATCCATGGCCTGACCAGGAATTCGAGGCTCGGATGCGTGGCGTGAGCTATTCCTGCCAGCCAGAACAGCCCGGCAACCGCTGCAGCGCCCAGGAGATAGACGCCGTTTTGATAGAACGCCATGACTGTGGATGATTCGGTGTCGCCGATCTTGCGGGCCATCAACTGCGAAAAACCGTACAGCACCGCCGAGGCCAGCGACAGCAGCGCCGCCCAGTCGAACAGCCCGGCACCGGGTCGCAGCATCACCAGCACGCCGAGCATCCCGACCATGACGGTGACCAGCGTCTGCCACGCCACTCGTTCGCCGAGATAGGGGCCGGCAAGCGCCATGATGAACAGCGGTGCCATGAAATAGAGTGCCACCGCGTCGGCAAGCGGCAGGGCGGCGATCGCCAGGTAGTAGACTGTGTAGGAGGTGAACAGGATCAGGGCGCGCATCGTCAGCATGCGAAACCGCTTCGAAAAGATCGCCTTAAGGCCGACATCGGCATGAACCAGCACGAGAAGAATGGGCAGGGCGACGATCGAGCGGATCGCCATCACCTCGGTTACCGGATAGGTGCCCGATACGGCCTTGATCAGCGGATCCTGGAGCGAGAACACCAGAACGCCGAGGCAAAGGCTTGCCATGCCGAGGACGATCCGGTTCTGCATGTCGTTAGACGGCTCCTTGCGTGCGCGGCCCGAGAGCCGGGCCTGCGTAATTTTGCTTTATGCATATCGCCCAAAACCGCTGCGCACCCTCGGGTCAGGCCCTGGGTCATGCCCGAGGGCATGCTTTTGGGCGATATGCATCAAAAAGAACCCGCCACCGTTTCGGGCAGCGGGTACGAGTGAGGACTTCGATTGGTCCGCAGCCGATTTCGCAGCCGCATATCCAATGGGTGAAGCGACTATTATCCGCCGTTTGACATGTTGCAAACGAATTGGAATGATGCCAGCAATCAGATTTTCTTATGGCGGACAAATGAAGCCCACGCTCGACAGCGATCTGCTGCGCACCTTCGTCGCGGTCGCTGACGCCGGCAATTTCACCAAGGCTGCGGTGCAGGCCGGCCGTACCCAGTCGGCGGTTTCGATGCAGATGAAGAAGCTCGAAGATATGGTCGGCGACAGCCTGTTCGAGCGCGGCTCGCGTGGCGTGGCGCTGACGCGCCGCGGCGGCGAACTCATCGTCAACGCCCGCCGGATCGTGTCGCTGCTGGACGAGACGGCGGCATCGATGGTCGCGGCGCCGCTTGGCGGACCGGTGCGCATCGGCATTCCGGAGGAATATGGCCATGCGATCCTGTCGCGCGCGCTCGGCGCCTTTGCCAAGCGCCATCCTCAGGTCGACATCACCGTCCGCTACGCGCAATCCGGTGCGCAGATCGCGGCGCTCGCCGCCGGCGAGCTCGACCTGGCGGTGGTGTTCGAATGGCAGAACCTCTCCGGCGGTGAGGTGCTGATGCATGACCCGACCGTGTGGGTGACGTCGGAGCTGCATAATATGCATGAGGAGCGGCCGGTGCCGATCGCGCTCTACAACCGCGCCGGCTGGTGCAAGGATTTCGCGATCAAGTCGCTGGAACAGCGCGGTCTCGCCTATCGGGTCGCCTTTACCAGCGATACCAATGGCGGCCTGCGGCTCGCCGTCACCTCCGGGCTGGCGATTGCGCCGATCTCACGCAGCAACATCCCGGCCGGCTGCCGCGAACTTACCGCCGCCGACGGGTTCGGCGACATCGATTCCTCCAACGTGGTCCTGCGGCGCAATCCGAACGCGTCCGGCGAGGCCATCGACGGCATGGAAGAGGCGATCCGCGAGGCGTTCACCAACCGCTAATGATGTTGCGCAAAAGCGCGCAGCGGTTTTGTGATAGCGACATGGAAAAAAGAACTTAAAGCGCGTCGCATGAATCCGTTCAAATGCGACGCGCTTTAAAGCAGGGCAGCTTTACTTCAGCTCCAGCAGCCGCTCCAGATAGCTGCGCTCGATGTCGGGGCTGAGCGCATTGCCGAGCCGCTTGCGGATCGCTTCGAGGATCTGGCGGGCGCGCTGCACGTCGATCTCGTCCGGCACCTTCACCGACTCGCCGAAATCGGGACCGTCGGTGGCGCGTGGGCGGCCGAGCGGATCGCGGTCGGCATTCTGCTGGCGGCCGCCGCGCTGGCCGTCGCCCTCGTCGCCCTGCATGGCCTGCAATTGCTTCATCATGTCCTTGGCGCCCTTGCGCAACGCTTCCAGCGCGCGGCCCTGGTGACCGACGGCCTGGTCGCCATCGCTGTCGCCAAGCGCCTGTTCGGCATTGCCCATGGATTTGCCGGCCTCGCCAAATCCTTCATTGGGCTCGAGACCCATGCCTTCGAGGCCTTTCCTCAGCTGGTCGAGCTCGCTTTGCAGCTTACCCTGGCCTTCCTGCAACTGCTTTAGCGCGTCGGCGAATTCCTGCGGCGTCATCGGCTTCGACCGGCCGAGCGGATCGCGGTCTTCACCTGGGCCGGGCTGCTCGCCCTGTTCGCCCATTTGGCCCTGCTCACCGTTCTCGCCGAGCTGCTCGTCGCGATTCTGCCCGCGCTGTTGCTGGCCGCGCTGCATCTGGTCCATGCGGAAGGTTTCGTTCATCATCTCCTGCTGGCGCCGCATGATCTCGCCGAGCTTGTCCATCTGCTGGCGCATTTCGCTGTTCTGCTGGCCGCCCTGCTGCTGACGTCCGGCCTGCAGATTGTTCATCATGTCCTGCAGTTGCGAAAGCAATTGCTGCGCGCTGTCGCGATCGCCTGATTTCGCCAGGTTTTCGATCTGGTCCATCATCCGTTCGATGTCGCTCTGGCGCAGTTCCTGGCCGTTCTGCTGCATCTGCGGCGCGTTCGGATTCTGCTGCGCACGCTGGGCGAATTCCTGCAGGAACTGGTTCATCGCCTCGCGCAGTTCCTTCATCGCCTTGTCGATTTCCTCGTCGCTGGCGCCGTTCTTGATCGCGTCCTGCAGGGCCTGCTGCGCCTGGCGCAGCCGCCGCTCGGCCTCCGAAAGATTGCCTTCCTCGATGCCGAGCGCGATCTCCCAGAGGTAGGCGACCTCGTCGCGCAACTTGTCGTCGTTGTCGGCCATCTTCAACCGGGTGCGGGCGCTCATGATGGCGAGGTAATGCGCCATGTTGTCGAACGTATCTTCGGGCCTGAGCGTGATCGCGTCCATCAGGTCGAGCACGCGGCTCTTGGCGTTGGCGTCGAGCGCCAGCACGCGGCGCTGCTCGATCACGGCCCTGGCCAGCGGGTTGGAGAAAGGCCGCTCCGGCATCACCAGGGTCTTGGTTTCGCTGGTTGCCGTATGTCCGGCATCGTCGGTAGCGACAAGCCTCAGCTTGATGTCGCCGCCGGCCCAGACGTGCTCGGTCAGGTCCTTCGTGGTCTTGGCGGCATTGCCCTTGGCGCCGCGGCGCGGCAGCGACAGCGGCATTTCGGGCGGGCCATAGAGCGGATGCGCATTCGGCGCCGGTGAGTCGGCCAATACGAAATCCGCCTTGGCGGAGGCCGCGCCATAGTCGTCGTCGATCTGGTAGTTGAGCTCGAAGGAGCCGTTGACGGCGCGTTTCGGCTCGCCGACGAAGCGGATCTGCGGCGGCTTGTCCGGGATCACCGCGAAGGCCCAGCTGCCGAGTTCGTCGCCGCCCGAGTTCAGCGTCAGCGTGCCGTTGGCCGTCAGCTTTCCGGTGAACTGGCGCACCGTGGAGGGGGTTGCTGCAGCCGGCTTGACCGCAGCCGACTTGCCCACAGCCGACTTGGCCGCGTCGGGCTGCTGCGCGGCCGGCTCGATGGTGCGGGCGTTGCCGTCGGCGTCGGCAAAGCTCAGTGTTTCCTCGCCCGAACCGCCGGTGACGCGCAGCGACACATCGCTGCCTGCCGGAACGGTGAAGGTGGACGGCGCCTGATTGCCATTGCTGGCGAGGGCCGGGTTGGCGGAGGCTGGGGAAGTGAGGAAGACCGGTGCCCTGCCGGTGTAGGCCGGCGGCGTCACCCAGGCGTCGATGCGCGGCGGCACCGCGTCGCGCGCCGCGTGGGCACTGAACCCGTCCGCTATGCGGCCGCCCGACGGCCCGAACGAGAAGGCGAAAGCGGTGACCAACACAAGCGCCGCCACAGCGCGCAGCCCCCATGGGTCTCGCTCCGGCACCCGGGTGCGCGGCAGGTCGCCACCGAGGTTGCCGAGTTTTTCGGCCATGCGTTTCTGGTGCTCGCGCCATAGCGCTTGCGAAAAAATGCTTTCCCTGCCGCTCGGCCGGTCCGTCTGCACCAGCACCGGACTGTGCAGCAATAGGTTGGCCGCCTCGATGCGCTGGTCGATCTCGGCACTGGACGGCACCCGGAAGAAACGCAAGGGATAGAGCGCCGCAAGGGCTGCGATGCCGAACGCTGCCATGAGGCCGACGCGCGCGGTGTCGGGCAGCAGGAGGAAGAGGCCGAGCCACGAGACGCTGAGGAACAGGCTGGCGACGATGACGAGCGGAAGCAGCAACGGCCAGCCACGCTCGACCGTCATCGAGACCCGCGTCGCCAGCCGGCTCAGGGCAAGGCGCCCGGCCAGGCTGCGATCGCTGGTGAAGGTGGGTCGTTGCGTCATCGGCCCTTCCTGTTCGGGCGGGATAACCCGAACCTCGCAAATCTATCGCACCGGCCCGAGAATCGGATGCGAAGGACTCAAAATCTTAGATGCACGTCGCACCAAACATACCAAGAAACACGGCGAAGGCGAGGCAGTTCCCTAAAACGTGAACAAGCGTGTCCCCGTTATCGTCAGAATCTAGCCGGATTGGCGTTTGCACCGCAGACCAGCACGGCGACACGCTCGCCCGCAGCCGGCGCGTAGCGGCCGGACAAGAGCGCCGAGAAGGCCGCGGCGCCACCCGGCTCGGAGATGATTCGCACCCGGTCCCAAAGCGCCGCCTGCGCGGCGATGATCTCGTCGTCGCTGACCAGTATGGAACGCTCGACGAAGGCCTCGGCAATCGGAAACATCATTTCGCCGACGCGCTTCGGCGCCAGCGAATCGGCGGCGATGCCCTCTGTCGGCGCATCGACGGGCCGGCCGGCCTCGAAGGCGCGATGAAGCGTCGGCGCGCCCTCGGGCTCGACGGCGATGATCCTGATGCGGCCGGCAAACCAGGCGGCGATGCCGCCGATCAGGCCGCCGCCGCCGACGGCGACCAGCAGCGTGTCGAGCTCAGGCAGGTCGGCCTCGATCTCGAGGCCAAGCGTGCCTTGCCCGACCAGCGTTTCCTTCTGGTTGAAAGCGTGGATCTGCAGCGCGCCGGACCTTTCGGCAAAGTCTTCGCTGGCGGCCAGCGCCTCGGCATAGCGCGCGCCGCCGACGACCAGCTCGGCGCCGTAGCCGCGAATGCGTTCCAGCTTGGCCGGCGGGCTCACTTCGGGAACGAAGATGGTCGCCTTGTGGCCAAGTCGCATGGCGGCGTAGGCGACCGCGGCACCATGATTGCCGCCCGATGCCGCGACGACGCCGGCCGCGGGAACCCGCCGCTCGAGAAGATTGGTGAACGCGCCGCGCGCCTTAAACGAGCCGGAATGCTGCAGGCATTCGAGCTTCAGGTCGACGCCAAGAGGCGGACGGCCAAAATCGGCCATGTCGACGCCCAGCACCGGCGTGTGGCGCACGAACGGCCGGATGCGCGGTTCCATTGCGGCGATACGTTCGCGGGTGATGCTATTGCCGTTCAGCATGGTCTGCTCCCAAGGGTTGACATCACTTAGTAACTTAGCAAAATGGCTAAATGCAAGAGGTTGATGTCTTCAAGGCGATCGCCAACGAGCGCAGGCTGCAAATCCTCGATTGGCTGAAGGACCCGCGCGCGCATTTCCCATGCCAGGCGGATGGCGATCTGGTCGAGGACGGGGTCTGCGCGCTGCTGATTGCGGAAAAGCTGGGGATCACCCAGGCGACGCTCAGCGAGCACATGCGGGTGCTGACCCAGGCCGGCCTTTTGCGCAGCAAACGCATCAAGCAGTGGACATTTTATCGCCGCGACGAGGGCAGGATTGCCGAGACCAGGGCGCGGATCCAGCACCGGCTGTAGCTTCAACCCCGGCAGTGACGCTGCAAGCGCTCTATTCCAACCAATTAGGCAGCGAATCCAGCCCGATCAGCTCGTCATAGGTCTGCCGCGGGCGCACGACGTGAAAACGGTCACCGTCGACCAGCACTTCGGGCACCAGCGGCCTGGTGTTGTAGGTGCCGGCCTGCACCGCGCCATAGGCGCCGGCGGTGGCGATGGCGATCAGGTCGCCGGCCTTGAGCCGCGGCAGGTCGCGGTCGAGGCCAAGATAATCGCCGGTCTCGCAGACCGGGCCGACGACGTCCACCGTCATGCGCGGTGCTGCCGCCGGCTGCTGCACCACCGGCTTGATCTCATGGAAGGCGTCGTAAAGCGTCGGCCGGATCAGATCGTTCATCGCGGCGTCGACGACCAGGAAGTTCTTGGCGTCGCCCTCCTTCACGAAGATCACTTGAGAGACGAGGATGCCGGCATTGCCTGATATCAGCCGGCCCGGCTCGAACATCACCTTCAGCCCGAGCTTGGTGACGTGCTTCCTGACGATCTGGGCATAAGCGTCCGGCAAGGGGGGTGGGCTGTTGTCGACGCGGTAGGGAATGCCGAGGCCGCCGCCGAGATCGATGTGCTCGATTGCGTGCCCGTCGGCACGCAGCACACCGACCAGCTCCACCAGCAGCGCGAAGGCGTCATCGAAGGGCTGCAATTCGGTGATCTGGCTGCCGATATGGGTGTCGATGCCGGTGACCTTGATGCCAGGCAGTTCGGCTGCGCGGGCATAGACCTTTCGCGCCTTCTGCCAGGGGATGCCGAACTTGTTCTCGGCCCTGCCGGTGGAGATCTTCTTGTGGGTCTTGGCATCGACATCGGGATTGATGCGCAGCGAGACCGACGCCACCTTGCCCAGTGCCGTGGCGCGGGCCGACAGCAATTCAAGTTCCGGCTCTGATTCGACGTTGAAGCACAGAATGCCGGCCGAGAGCGCAAAATCCATTTCGCACGCCGTCTTGCCGACGCCCGAAAACAGGATCTTGCTGGCTGGAATGCCGGCGGCCAGCGCGCGGCGCAATTCGCCTTCCGAGACCACGTCGGCGCCGGCGCCGAGCTTGGCCAGGATTTTTAGCACAGCCTGGTTGGAATTCGCCTTCATCGCGTAGCAGACCAGCGCGTCGAGCCCGGAAAAGGCCTGCGCAAACACGCGGAAATGCCTGGTCAGGGTCGCCGTCGAATAGCAATAGAACGGCGTGCCCACGCTTGCAGCGATCTCTGATATCGCCACGTCCTCGGCATGCAGCATGCCGTCGCGGTAGTCGAAATGGTTCACAAGAGTGGTTCCGGAAGTTGGAGCACGATGAGATCGACCGATCTCATCGGCTCTAGATCAGCGGGTCGAGAATGAACTTCTTGTCCTTGACCGGTTTTTCCGGCTCCGGCGGCACGGGCTGCTCGGCCTTTTGCGCGTCCTTGCGCGCCTGCACGGCCGCCTCATAGGGCGTGTCAAGGCCGGCTTTCCTGCCGCAGGCCGTTACGGTTGCCAGCACCGCCAGCAGCGTCAGCGTCACCAAAATCCTGCTTGCGGTCATCGATCCATCCGTCTGAAACTTTTGCCCGCCGCTTTTAGCCGAGTTTTTCTGGCATTGCACCAAAGTGTGGTGGATTTGAAGTTCCTGCCATTGATGGCATTCGCGTTGAGGAACTTCAAATCCAAAACCACACTAGAATCCATTAATTAATTCGTGCGGCTTTTGAATCCGAAATTCGCTCGCCGCGCTGCTCCAACGTGATGCGAATTTCGGATTCGCCGCACGAGCATCACGCCTTGGCGATGTGCTTTTTCCAGTACCGGATTTGCTTCCTCACTTCCGACGGCGCGGTGCCGCCCAAGCTCGTGCGGCTCTTCACCGAGTTCTGCACGGCAAGCACGGAAAACACGTCCGCCGTGATGCCGGGATGAATGGACTGCAGGTCTTCCAGCGGCAGCCTGTCGAGCCCGATCTTCTTCTCTTCGGCCAGCGCTACCGCGCGGCCGGTGACATGATGCGCCTCGCGGAACGGCAGGCCGAGCGTGCGCACCAGCCAGTCGGCGAGATCGGTCGCCGTCGCATAACCTGACCCGGCGGCCCTCTTCATGGCGGCGGCGTTCACCGTCATGTCGCGCACCATGCCGGTCATCGCCGCCAGCATCAGGTCGAGCGTTTCGGCGGCGTCGAACACGGATTCCTTATCTTCCTGCATGTCCTTGCCGTAGGTCAGCGGCATGCCCTTCATCACCGTCAGCAGGCCGACCAGATGGCCGGTGACGCGGCCGGTCTTGCCGCGCACCAGCTCGGCGGCGTCGGGGTTCTTCTTCTGCGGCATGATCGAGGAGCCGGTGGAGAATGAGTCCGACAACCTGACGAAGCCGAATTGCGGCGTCGACCAGATGATGATTTCTTCGGCCAGTCGCGACAGATGCGTCGCGCAGATCGCCGCCAGCCCCAAAAACTCGAGCGCGAAATCGCGGTCCGAAACGCTGTCGAGGGAATTGCGCATCGGCTCGCGAAAGCCGAGCGCCTTGGCCGTCTGGTGCCGGTCGATCGGAAAGCTGGTGCCGGCAAGCGCGGCCGCACCGAGCGGGCTTTCGTCCATCCTTTCGATAGCGTCGCGAACACGCGACAGGTCGCGCGAAAACATTTCGACATAGGCCATGCAGTGATGGCCGAAGGTTACCGGCTGCGCCGCCTGCATGTGGGTGAAGCCCGGCATCACCGTTGCCGCGTGCTCCTCGGCCCGCTCCAGGAATGCCGTGATCAGGCCCTTCAGCGCCTCGGCGACGCGAAAGCACTCGTCCTTGACCCATAGCCTGAGATCGACCGCCACCTGGTCGTTGCGCGAACGGGCGGTATGCAGGCGGCCGGCAGCCGGCCCGATCAACTCGGCAAGGCGCGCCTCGACATTCATGTGGATGTCTTCCAGCCTGGTCGAGAACTCGAACGTGCCGGCTTCGATCTCTGCCAGGATCGTGTTCAGCCCGTGAGCGATTTTTTCTTGATCGGCCGCCGAAATAATGCCGGTTTGCGCCAGCATCTCGCTGTGGGCGACCGAGCCTCTGATATCCTGCGCATAGAGTTTGCGGTCGAACGAGATCGACGCGTTGATCGCTTCCATGATCGCGGCCGGACCCGAGGCAAAACGTCCGCCCCACATCTGGTTGCTGGCCTTCTTGTCGCTCATCGCTATAACCCGTGCTCCGGAGCAGTTTCAAAAAATGGCAGACGGCAATCGATTTTTCCCGGCCCCGCGCCTCATCCTCGCCGCTTTGGTGGCAGGCGTGCTTGCCGGCGCGGTCGCGGTATATGTCAGCGAAAGCGGTTCTGGCAACAACGCCCCCGCTCAAGTCGCGGTTGGCGACAGCAAGGACGATGTCGCATGCGCCGCCAAGGCCGACCGCGCTAAGACGGTCGCGGCGGCTGCCACCGGCCAGGTCGCCGCACTTTTGCCGGCCGATCCGCCGCAATCGCTGAAGGGCCTTGCCTTCAACAGCCCCGACGCCAAGCCGATGACGCTCGCCGACCATGCCGGCAAGACGGTGCTGCTCAATCTGTGGGCGACATGGTGCGCGCCCTGCCGCGCCGAAATGCCGGCGCTCGACGCGCTGCAGAAAGAAATGGGCAGCGGCGCCTTCGAGGTCGTCGCGGTCAACGTCGATGCCGGCAACGACGCCAAACCGAAGAAGTTCCTCGAGGAAACCGGCGTCGAGTCGCTCGGCTACTACCGCGACTCGACGATGGCGCTGTTCAACGATCTCAAGACGCGCGGCCTGGCGCTCGGCCTGCCGGTCACCATGCTGATCGACGCGGAAGGCTGCCTGATTGCCCACATGAACGGCCCGGCCGAATGGTCGAGCCCGGATGCCAGGCGGCTGCTCGAGACGGCGCTCGGCAAGTCGGACTAATGCATGTCGCGCAAAAGTGCGCAGCGGTTTTGCGATTACGAAATGCATCAAAACAAGAACCTAAAGCGCGTCGCATGAATCCATTCAAACGCGACGCGCTTTAGGCGCCGGCGATTGCCGCTCACCGTCCCCTTTGTGCGAACAGTAAGCCGGCTTTTCAATTGCTTTCCATCGGCTCTCATTTCGAGCCGTGCACTACTTTAAGTGGAGATCGAGTTCATCGATCCGCAACAAATCCGTTGTCCAATTGTCACGAGCGGCACATATTGCCTTTGCGAGAGTGCCCCTTTCGCCAATGACAAAACGGGAGATGAAACATGAAGTTCTTCGGCTTCGCGGCCGGTGTCGCCGCCACCATGACCCTGCTTTCCACCACCTCCGCCTTCGCCGTCACGCAGATCAGCTGGTGGCACGCCATGACCGGCGCCAACGCCGAGGTCGTCGACAAGATCTCCAAGGATTTCAACGCCAGCCAGAGCGACTATGAGCTGGTCCCGGTGTTCAAGGGCACCTATCCCGAGACGCTGAATGCCGGCATCGCCGCCTTCCGCGCCGGACAGGCGCCCGATATCCTCCAGGTGTTCGATGTCGGCACCGGCGTGATGATGGCGGCCGAGGGTGCGATCAAGCCGGTGGCCGAGGTGCTGACCAGTGCCGGGATGACCTTCGACAAGAGCCAGTATCTGCCCGGCATCGTCGGCTATTATTCGAAGCCGGACGGCACCATGCTGTCCTTCCCCTACAACTCCTCCTCGCCGATCCTCTACTACAACAAGGACATCTTCCAGAAGGCGGGCCTCGACGTGAACAGCCCGCCCAAGACCTGGAACGAGGTGTGGGAAGCTGCCAAGAAGATCAAGACGAGCGGCGCCGCCTCTTGCGGTTATACCTCTACCTGGCTGACCTGGATCCATCTGGAGAATTTCGCGGCATGGAATGATGTGTCCTGGGCCACCCAGCAGAACGGCCTGGCCGGCGGTGATGTCGAGCTCAAAATCAACGCGCCGATTTTCGTCAACCACTTCCAGGCGCTCGCGGACCTCGCCAAGGACGGTACCTTCAAATATGGCGGGCGCACCTCCGAAGCCAAGCAGATCTTCCTTGCCGGCGAATGCGGCATCTTCACCGAATCGTCGGGCGGTCTCGGCGATATCGTCAAGTCCGGCATGAACTATGGCATCGGCCAGCTTCCCTACGATACCGACGCCAAGGGCGCACCGCAGAACACCACGCCGGGCGGTGCCAGCCTGTGGGTGTTCGGCAACAAGTCGGACGAGCAATACAAGGGTGTCGCAGCCTTTTTTTCCTATCTGTCCAAGACCGATGTGCAGGAGTATCTGCACCAGAAGTCGGGATACCTGCCGGTGACGCTCGCTGCGTACGAGGCGACCAAGAAATCAGGCTTCTATGAGAAGAACCCCGGCCGCGAGACGCCCATCCTGCAGATGACGGGCAAGGCGCCGACCGACAACTCGAAGGGCGTGCGCCTGCCAAATCTGCCGCAGGTGCGCGATATCCAGAATGAGGAGTTCGAGAAGATGCTGGCCGGCCAGCAAACCGCTCAGCAGGCGCTCGACAATGCGGTCACGCGCGGCAACGCCGCGATCAAGGAAGCGCTGGAGAACTGACGAGATTATCTCGGTCTGTTTGAATATCGCCCACGCGAGCTCGCGTGGGCGTCTCCTGAGAGTGCGAGGGAAATCAGCCTGTCTCCACGCGTCGTCTTTCCCAACAAGATCCTGCCCTACCTGCTGGTGGCGCCACAACTCGCCATAACACTGGTTTTCTTCTACTGGCCGGCCGGTCAGGCGCTTTATCAGTCGATGCTCAGACAGGATCCGTTCGGGCTGAGGACCAGGTTCGTCTGGTTTGCCAATTTCCGCAAGGTGCTGGCCGATCCGGCCTATCTCAACTCGATCCAGGTCACCGTAGTGTTCTCGCTTGCGACCGCGATCGTTGCCATGGTCGTGGCCCTTTTGCTTGCGGTCATGGCCGAGAAGGCGGTGCGCGGCAAAGGCCTCTACCGCACGCTGTTGATATGGCCCTATGCCGTGGCGCCGGCGATTGCCGGCATGCTGTGGCTGTTCCTGTTCAATCCTTCGATCGGCTCGTTAGCGTATTTGCTTAGAAGCCTCGGCATCGCCTGGGATCCGCTGCTCAATGGCACCCACGCCATGATCCTGCTGGTGTCGGCGGCTGCCTGGAAGCAGATCAGCTACAATTTCCTGTTCTTCGTCGCCGGCCTGCAGGCGGTGCCGAAAACGCTGATCGAGGCGGCGGCCATGGACGGCGCCGGCGAGACCAAGCGCTTCTGGACCATCGTCTTCCCGCTGCTTGCGCCGACCACCTTTTTCCTGCTGGTCGTCAACACCGTCTATGCCCTGTTCGACACTTTCGGCATCGTTCATGCCGTCACCGGCGGCGGGCCGGGCAAGGCGACCGAGACGCTGGTCTACAAGGTCTATAATGACGGCTTCGTCAATCTGATCCTGGGTGACTCGGCGGCGCAGTCAGTCATCCTGATGGCCATCGTCATTGCCCTCACTGCTATCCAGTTCCGCTACGTGGAACGCAAAGTCCACTACGGCTGAGGCAGCGATGATCGGCCAGTCACCGCTCCGCACCTTCATTGCCCATGCCGTGCTTATCCTCGGCATATTGATCGTGGCTTTCCCGATCTACTACACCTTCGTTGCCTCGACACACACGCTGCAAACCATTCTCAGGCCGCCGCTGCCGCTGTTGCCCGGCGGCCAGCTGTGGAACAATTATAGCGAGGCGCTGTTCGGCGGCATTGGCCGCATCGGCGGCGTCAGCGTCGGCCAACTGCTCCTCAACACCACGATCATGGCGCTCGGCGTTGCGGTGGGAAAGATCTGCATCTCGATCCTGTCGGCCTACGCGATCGTGTTCTTCCGCTTCCCGCTGCGCATGACCTTCTTCTGGTTGATCTTCATCACCTTGATGCTTCCTGTCGAGGTGCGCATCCTGCCGACCTACAAGGTGATGGTCGATCTCGGCATGATCGACACCTATGCCGGCCTGATCATCCCGCTGATCGCCTCGGCCACCGCGACGCTGCTGTTTCGTCAGTTCTTCATGACCATACCGGGCGAATTGGTCGAGGCGGCGCGCGTCGACGGCGCCGGGCCATGGCGCTTCTTCTTCGATATCCTCTTGCCGCTGTCGCGCACCAACATCGCGGCGCTGTTCGTGATCCTCTTCATCTACGGCTGGACGCAGTATCTTTGGCCGCTGCTGGTCACCAACAGCAACGACATGAACACCATCGTCATCGCGTTGAGAAAGATGGTTTCCTTCGCCGATGCCGATACCGAATGGCACTTGGTCATGGTCACGGCGATGCTGGCCATCGTGCCGCCGATCCTGGTGGTGGTGCTGATGCAACGCTGGTTCGTGCGCGGCTTGGTCGAATCCGAAAAGTGAGAAGCTGATGGCGACCGTCGATCTAAGGGACGTGAAGAAGGTCTATCCCAGCGGCGTCGAAGCCGTGAAGGGGGTCTCCATCGCCATTCCCGACAAGGAGCTTTGCGTGCTGGTCGGCCCATCCGGCTGCGGCAAGTCCACCCTGCTGAGGATGATCGCCGGGTTGGAGACCATTTCTGCCGGCACGGTCGCCATCGACGGCAAGGTGGTCAACGCCATCGGCCCGACCGAGCGCGACATCGCCATGGTGTTCCAGAACTATGCGCTCTACCCGCATATGAAAGTCTATGACAACATGGCCTATGGCCTGCGCAATCGCGGCACGCCGAAGGACGAGATCGACAGCAGGGTGCGTTCGACCGCCAAGGTGCTGGAGCTTTCGGCGCTGCTCGACCGGCGGCCGCGTGAGCTTTCCGGCGGCCAGCGCCAGCGGGTCGCCATGGGCCGCGCCATCGTGCGCAATCCGAAAATCTTCCTGTTCGATGAGCCGCTCAGCAATCTCGATGCCAAATTGCGCGGCCAGATGCGGGTCGAGATCAAGAATTTGCAGCGCACGCTTGGCGTCACCTCGGTCTATGTCACCCACGACCAACTCGAAGCGATGACGCTGGCCGACATCCTTGTTGTCATGAACGCCGGACTGGTCGAGCAAACGGGCGCGCCGCTCGACGTCTACGAAAAGCCGGCCTCCACCTTCGTCGCTTCCTTCATCGGCGCGCCGCCGATGAATCTTCTGGCGCTGACCGGAAGTTCCTCAGGCCCGATGCTGGCTGACGGCACCGCGATCGGCTTTGCGGCTCCCGAAACACAAGCCGTGACATTGGGGTTTCGCCCTGAGGATGCCGACGTCACCTTCAATGCGGAGGCGCTGCCCGGTGCGCTCGTCCTGCCGGCGACAGTCGAAGCGGTCGAGCCGGTCGGTGCCGAAAGCTTTCTTCACTGTGCCGCAGCCGGCAGCCGTATCATCGTGCGCGTCTCAGGGCGCGCCACCGCAAAGCCCGGCGACCAGTTGCGTGTCGTGGCCAAAGCCGAAAGGCTGCACTGGTTCGATCAGGCTGGAAAGCGGGTCGATTGAAGCCGACCTGTCGGCCTGACTGGCGCGCGGTGATAGGCGCAAGAGCGTTCAGGTAAACACATGCGCCTTGCCCAACACCGTCAGCCGGACGATCTCGCCTACCACCGGTGTGTCCATGCCCGGCTTGCGCAGGATCAAAGGCGTGTTGCCGATCGCGGCTGCGTCCGGCGGATCGGGACTGTTCAAGAGCCGCACCGCGATGGTGCACATCGAGCCGGCGAATTCGGACTCCGTCACTTCGCCGAACAGCATGTCCGGCGTGCCCGACATCCCTTCGCGCGACGTCCGTTTCAGCAGCACCTGTTCCGGCCGCAGCATGATGCGGACGACATCGCGCCGTTCGGTGCTGTCGACGGCGATGCGGCCGAGCGGCGAGTTGGCGAAACCGTCCGCGATCTTGGCCGGCAGGATGATGGCGTCGCCGAGGAATTCGGCGACCATCCTGTCCTTCGGTTTGAGATAGAGCTCGCGCGGCGTGCCGACCTGCGAGAATTTGCCGTCGCGCATCACCGCGACCTGGCTGGCAAAGGACAGCGCCTCGGCCTGGTCATGGGTGACCAGGATCGTGGTGATGCCGGCGGTCTCCAGAAGCTCGGCCACCGCCTTGCGCATCGAGGCGCGCAGACCGGTGTCGAGCGCCGAGAACGGCTCGTCGAGCAGCATCAGCCGCGGCTTCATGGCCATGGCGCGGGCCAGCGCCACACGCTGCTGCTGGCCGCCGGAGAGCTCGTGCGGCCGGCGTTTCAGGATCGCCTTGTCGAGCCCGACGATATAGGCGAGTTCGGCGATGCGCTCGCTGCGCTTATCCTCGTGATGCCGCATGCCGAAGCCGATGTTGGCGGCGATGCTCAGATGCGGGAACAGGGCGCCGTCTTGCGCCACCACGCCGATACCGCGCCGGTATGCCGGCACGGCGGCGCCGCCATTGGCCAGCACCTCGCCGTCGAGCACGATGCGGCCCTGGTCCGGCGCCTCGAAGCCGGCGATCAGCCGCAGCAAGGTCGTCTTGCCGCAGCCGGACGGCCCGACGATTGCCGTGCGGCTGCCGCTTGCCACGCTGAGGTCGACACCGGCCAGTGCGGCCACCGGGCCGTAGTGCTTGTGCACATCGGTGAGTTCGAGGAAGCTCATCGTCCAGCCATCCGCTTCGACTGGACATAGAGCAGCCAGGTTAGGGGCAGCGACATCGCCACCATGATGAGCGCGTAGGGTGCGGCGGAGGCATAGTCGATCTCGCCGCTGTGGGCCCAGAACGCCATCGCCAGCGTGCGGGTGCCGTTGGGCGCCAGCATCTGGGTGGCGGTCAATTCGTTCATGATGCCGAGCGCCACCAGCGCCATGCCCGCCGCGGCACCCGGCGCCGACAGGCGGATCGTCGTCGACCACAGCGCTTTGAGTGGTGATCGGCCAAGGCTGGCGGCGGCGCGTTCGAGCTCGACCGGCGCCTGCGCGATCGACGCCCGCAGGCTGATCAGGGCGCGCGGCAGGAACATCAGCGCATAGGCAACGAGGATCGTGAACAGGGTCTGGTAGAGCGGCAGAGCGATGCGCACGGTGATGGTGACCAGCGCCAGCGCCACGACGACGCCGGGCAGCGAGCCGACGATGTAGTTGCAACCCTCCAGAAGCCGCTGCAGCGGTCCCGGCGCGCGGATCGAAATCCAGGCCATCGGCATGGCGGCGATGGTGGCGAGCAGGGCGCCGGCGAGCGCCAGGAACAGGGTCTGGCCGAGCGCCAGGCCGATCTCGTCGAGGCGCCAGACATTGGCACCGCCGGCCACAAGCCAGCGGCCGATGGTGACGAACGGCACGCCCAGCGCCAGCAGGGTGGTGACCACCGGCAGCAGCAGGCAGGGGATGGTGGCGCGGCCGAGCCTTGTGCGTTGCTGCTGGCGCGCGGCGCCCGAGCCGACGCGGGCATAGCGCTCCTCGCCGCGCACCAGCACTTCGATCCCGAGCAGCACGAAACAGCATGTCACCAGCACCGCAGCCAGCATGTTGGCGGCGGGGCCGTTGAAGGTCGACTGGAACTGGTCGACGATCGCCGTGGTGAAGGTATCGAAGCGGATGAACACGTAGAGGCCGTATTCGGCCAGGAGATGCAGGCCGACCAGCAGCGAGCCGCCGCAGATGGCGAGCCTGAGCTGCGGCAGCACGACCCGCCGGAACACGCGCCACGGCCCAAGGCCGACGGCTGCCGCCGCATCTTCGAGAGCAGGATCGAGCCGGCGCAAGGCTGCCGCCACCGGCAGATAGAGGAACGGGAAATAGGCGACGACGGAAACCAGGACGCCGGCCCACAGGCCATGCAGTCCCGGCACCAGGGTGATCCAGGCATAGCTGTGGACGAAGGCGGGGATGGCGAGCGGCGCCACCGACAGCCAGGCCCACAGCCGGGCACCGGGAAGACTGCTGCGTTCGGTCAGCCAGGCCAGCGCCACCGAGAGCACGATGCAGATCGGTACCGCCAGCACCACCAAAAGCAGGGTGTTGACCAGGAGCTCGCCGACGCGAGGCCGGAAGACCAGTGCCGATACGGTTTCCCAGCCGGTCTGCACGGCAATCCAGATGATGAAGGCGAGCGGCAGCAGGGAGAAAAGTGAGACCAGGATGGCGGCGAGCGAAATCCAGGATATCGGCCGCCGGCTCGTCCATTGCCCAGCCGCCATGCCGGTCGGCAAGCCTGAACGTGCAAGGTCGGCCGCAGACTGCATCAGCTCAGACGCCGCGCCGCTGCCGCCCGGTGGCGGAAACGGTCGAAGGGCCGCAAACACGGCCAAAAACACAGCTTGTCGTCATCGACGAATGCCATCTCGAAAAACAGAGCGCTCCTGCGGAAAGCGAATTCCCGCAGGAGCGCAGTCGGTTGCCCTTTTAGGACGAACGCTGACTAAAGCAAGCCGGCTGCCGTCATCAGATCGGTCACCTTCTTGGAGTTCAGCGTCGTTGCGTCGACCTTCGGCGCCTGCAGATCGGCCAGCGGCACCAGCGCCGGATTGGAATCCGCGCCTTTGCCGACCGCGTATTCGAAGGAATTGCCGGTCTTCAGCACGTCCTGACCACCCTTGCCGGTCACCCATTTCAGGAATGCCTGGGCCTCCTTCGGGTGCTTGCTGGAGGCCAGCACGCCACCGCCGGAAACCGAGACGAACGCGCCCGGATCCTGGTTCTTGAAATAGTGGAGCCCGACGTTCTTGCTGTTCTCGCCGGTCTTGGCCTGGTCGCCGTAGTAGTAGTAATGATAGATCACGCCGCCTTCGACCTCGCCGGCATTGACCGCCTTCATCACCGTGCTGTTGCCTTTGTAGGCGGTGAAATTCTCCTTCATCGCCTTCAGCCAGTCGGCGGTTGCGGCCTCACCCTTGAGCTGCAAAAGGGCGCTGACGATCGCTTGGAAATCGGCGCCGGAGGGCGAAGCGGCCCAGCGTCCCTTCCAGCTCGGATCGGCGAGTTCAAGCAGCGACTTGGGCAACTGCTCGGCGGTCAGCTTGGTCTTGTTGTAGGCAAAGACGGTGCTGCGCGCGGCGATGCCCACCCACTTGCCGCTGGTCGGCTGGTATTCCTTGGGAATCTGCGCCTGCGTGTCGGCGTCGACCGGCGCGAACAGGCCGGCGGACTCGACCAGCACCATGGCGGGTGAATTTTCCGTCAGGAACACGTCGGCCGGCGAGGCGGCGCCTTCGGCGACGATCTGGTTGGAAAAATCGCTGTCGCCGCCGTGGCGAACGGTGACCTTGATACCAGTTTCCTTGGTGAAACCTTCCACCCAGGCATTGGTCAGGCTCTCGTGCTGGGCATTGTAGACGACGATGCCGCCGTCCTGGGCCATCGCCGGGCCGGCGATCAGGCTGATTGCAAGTGCCGTGGCACCGGCAAGGGCGGAAAGAGCATATTTCATGGACGTCATCCCTCTCGATCTCGATGGTCTTGATTTAGCAAGGCTGCACCTATCAATTCATGACCGGTGTAGTCAACATTGATGAGGTGCGTAATGGGGCGCCGGAGGTGAAACCTTCGTGATGTTCCCATATTTTGGCTTGGACATTATTTCGCCAGCACGTAACAAATCAGCGCCGAGGCGCGAATATCGGGGAGTGAACTCTTGTGACCGGCAAGGACGAGGCCGAGCTTTCCCGGCTGATGCAGGCCGCGATCGCGGGAGATGAAAAAGCTTACGCCGACTTTCTGCGCCGGACGGCTGCTCTCGTTCGCGGCTTTATCAGGCGCAAGATCGTGCAGGGCGGGGTCGATCCCGAGGATGTCGTGCAGGAAACCTTGCTGGCCATTCATGTGAAACGGCATACCTGGCGGCAGGATTTACCTGTGCTGCCCTGGGTCTACGCCATAGCGCGTTTCAAGCTGATCGACGCCTTTCGACGGCGCGGGCGGCGCATCGAGATCGAGATCGACGAGATCGCCGAGACCTTCGCCGAGCCGGAGGCCGAGACGGTCAGCGAGCGCGACATCAATCGGGTCTTGGACGGCCTGCCGCCGGCGCAGCGTTCCGTGGTTTCGTCGGTGTCGGTCGAAGGCCGTTCCATCGGCGAGACGGCAGCGAAGTTCGGCATCAGCGAGACGGCGGTGCGCGTGTCGCTGCATCGTGGTCTCGCAGCTATTGCCAAACGGTTCGGGGCCAAACAATTCGGGCGGGCCAAGTAATTCGGGCGGGGAATGACATGAGGACCGACGATCTCATCAAGGCGCTCGACGCCGATGCCCGCAGCACGGCGATGCCGCTTGGCTCGGCCTGGTGGGCAGGCGCAGGTGCGGCTACGCTGATCGCGGCGGTCGTGTTCTGGCTGGCGATCGGCCCACGCACCGACATCGCGACCGCCATCTATACGGCGCGGTTCGTTGCCAAGTTCGTGTTCACGATGGCTCTGGCGGTCAGCGCCTTCGCCTTGATCCGCGCCCTGTCGACGCCCGGTGCATCGACGAGCAGGCTGGCCGCCTGGATGATTGCCGCACCGCTGCTGGTGGTCATAGCCGTGGTGCTGGAACTCCTTTCGGTGCCTGCGGCCGACTGGGGCAGGCGGCTGGTCGGCAGCAACATGCTTATCTGCCTGACCTTCATTCCGCTGATCGGCATCGGTCCGCTTGCCGTCTTCCTGGCGGTGCTGCGCTATGGCGCCCCGACGCGGGCGGTGCTTGCCGGATCGGTGGCGGGCCTGCTCGCCGGCGGGCTGGCGGCAAATTTCTATGCCGCGCACTGCTTCGACGATTCGCCGCTTTTCGTCGCCACCTGGTACACGATCGCGATCGCCATCCTCGCCGCTCTCGGCGCTCTCGGCGCCCGGCTTTTCGTGCGCTGGTAGCGACAGCCCGCCAGCGGAGACCGTGATGCTGTAACGTCAAAACTCATTCATTTCTGAACGACCTGGTTCGACCCGTTGCGGAAGTTCGTTCGCCCGTGCCGAATTCACGCCCTTGACCCGAAGGCGACACCCACACGTCAGATTCTGAATGGCAGCTCTGCGCCTGATATCGGTCATACAATATCTGGTCGGCACGAGCCGCTAGCGGACATTCAGCGGGATAAGCGTATCGCATCACAAGGCGAGATCGCGCACAGCAACGAAGGCGCGATTTGTTTCGGCAGCGCGACGCGACTTCTCTTCCAACACGTCGATTAGCGACACCTTGCGCGACAGGACTTCATACAGATCGAGCCCATCAGCGCAGATGAGATTGGTTTGCCGTCCCCTCGAAAACGCCTCTAGCCCTTCGGCTCGAGGGTGTTGCTGTTGACGAAATAGCCGAACGGCTCGGCGCGAGCGATCACGGCGTCGGCGTTGAGCGGCGTATAGTTCACCCCGTCTTCGACAAGCCGCAGTACATTGATCAGCCGGCGCCTGACGAGCGGCGGCTTGGTGCCGTTCGGATCGCGATCCGTCAGGATGACGTGCGGGATGTTGGGGCGCTCGG
Source organism: Mesorhizobium ventifaucium (assembly GCF_935822925.1). Taxonomy (GTDB): domain Bacteria; phylum Pseudomonadota; class Alphaproteobacteria; order Rhizobiales; family Rhizobiaceae; genus Mesorhizobium; species Mesorhizobium ventifaucium. The sequence goes on along the minus strand of NZ_CAKXZS010000089.1, from coordinate 62,933 downwards.
CATCGCCTTCCACCAAAATCACGCCGCGCGCGAAGAAGATTTCGCCGCGGCTGACGTCGATTGTAGCGCTGCAGGTCCGCCTCGTCTCGCTCTGTAAGGGGCGCCTTTGCGGTTGAAACCGCTATCGTCGTCTCCTCCTGACATCATGGCGCAGCAGCACGATCGAACGGATTGGAGTGACGCTGGCGATATGCGGTGAGTGCGTCGTCAGGATTGTCGTGAGCGGCGGCGTATCCCCTCGTCATCCCCGGTATTGCCGAGGAAATAACGATAGACGAGCCGCTGCAGAGGCGGGTGGAGATGGGCTTTTGGTTCCTCAACCACGAAGAACGTATGATCCCGCTCGCCGTCTGTGACGAGCCGGTCGAGTTCGAGGCTCTTCAGCGCCAGGAAGATCAGGTTTGCCGCGCCCAGGCTGGCGTCCCCGATACCACGCACGCCATTGTCGATCAGCATGCGCAAACTGCGCAGCAGCGCATCTACCCGTGTGGGCGCGAGACCAAGCGTCAATGGGATCGCGTGCTGTTCGCCGGCTATCTCAATCAGACGCTCGCCTATCCGTTGCGCCGTAGCCACCACCTCGGCGCGGCCCACCAGGTCCGCCTGCGCTTCGCTGACTAGCTCCTGGATTTCTTCCCGCGCATCCTTATCCAGTGGGGTCGCCAACTGTTCGATCAACGGCCCTGAGCGGTGAATTGCGCCAGTTCGAGACATCCTTCTCGGCATCGCGCAGTGCGACCTGCACGTCGAGCGGCAGCATCCGGCGCAACGAAGAGCCGATGGACATCTCGGGATCGTCGCCGCCGAAGATGATATACTCGTAGTCGGCCAAGCTCTCCGATCGCGTCCGAGATTAGCTTTCGGTTGGAAGCGGTAGGTCAGACGCGCGACCATCGGCGGACCTGGGTCCACCACGCAGTCGCCTAGATGAGCCATCAGTAGCGGATCGTCGGTGAAGTCGGTTAGCTCGACGGAAATCTCGACGAGCTCTCCAAGTTTATCCGACCCCAGCCCGTCCCAGAAATGTTCAAGGCCGAGTTGCCGGTCGCGCTCGGACAAACCGGGATCGAGGATCAGTTGCAGAGCGCGAATGAAGTTGCTTTTGCCGACCTTGTTCTCGCCGACCATGACTATGCTGTCGCCCGTCTACGTCGAGGCCCGAAAGTTGGCAAAATTACAGATTTTTACTCGTGATATGCGCAAATCTCGTCCCCCACTTCTTCACGCAACCTCATCGCACTGCAGATTTAGCATTGCAAGACATGAGTCCGCTATATTGGCATCAAGTCTTCGATGACGGACTGTCTTCTTCCGGCTCCAAAACTGAAACAGCTATTTAGGGCTCCATCCGGGTGGAAAGTTGCCGTGCACGTCGCCTTGTGGGACGAGCAAGGGACGCCACCTGGCGGCCAATAGCGATGAAGATTTCGTGGACCACAACGGCGTGTGGCGCGCCCAGTCCCGCTCGGTGAACCGGGTACTAAGCCGCGCCACCCTGTCCATACGGACTTGCCCGTCAAAGTCGTCTACGAGACGGCGCCCGAGTAACTTGCGCCGTGTGGCGCTGCGCAACAGCGGCAGCAGCTTAACTCCTTCATGGAGCTTGCCGTTGGGACTGGAGCAAGATGAGATTCTCCGCCGCCGAGTATGACCGCGGGCTGTAGGCGCCGGATCAGATCACGAAAAAATCGTCGGCCAGCAGCGTCGGCCTGTTCGTCAGCGTCGCGAGTTGTGTCACGCCGCCTGCGACGTTTCCGTTGGAATCGTAAAACAACTCACCCGTAACCTTGTCATAGACGATGTGGTCGTCGGCGTCGTGCGCGCTAGTCCCAGCGAAGAAGTACCTTGGCTCGAGGGCTCCGGTAGCTCCAAGCCCCTGCATTACCGAATTCTGGAGCCTGAATGCATCGGCCGTATGGTTGAAATCCGTGATGATGTCGCGGTTGGCCACTGAGAGCGGCGCGCTGAAAACGAAGAAATCGTTGCCGGCGCCACCAGTAAGCAGGTCAATGCCGAGGCCGCCCGTTAGTGCATCGTTGCCACCCCGCCCAAGCACGGTATCATTGCCTCGGCCGCCGTCCAGTTTGTTGTCGCTGTCGTTGCCGTCGAGCACGTTGTCGAGGGAATTTCCCGTGGCTCCGACGTTGGCGTTTCCGGTCAGACGCAGATTTTCTACCAGCCGGCGATCGACCGCCAGTGAGTACGTGACCAAGCTGAAAATCTGGTCGAGGCCCGCTTCGTCGATGATGTTGTCCAGTACATTGTCCACATAATAGGTATCGTTGCCGGCTCCGCCATTCATCAGGTCGGCCCCGGTCCCGCCATCGAGAAGGTCGGTGCCATCATAGCCCGCTAACCGGTCGCTACCCGCCCCGCCCCTTATGATGTCGTTGCCGGCAAGGCCGTCCAGCGCGTTATTCCCATTGTTCCCGGTCAGCTCATTGTCGGAAGAATTGCCGCGACCATTGATAGCGCCAAGGCCGATGAGGGTCAGATTTTCGACATAGCCTGGCAGTGAATAGGTGCTCGAGCTGAACACCCAATCGTTGCCCGCCGCATCGCCCTCGACCACGCGGTCGAGCGCATTGTCGACATAGTAGGTATCATTGCCTGCGCCGCCCTCCATCTTGTCGATTCCGACTCCGCCGTCGAGCAGGTTGCTGCCAGCGTTGCCGACCAGCGTGTTGTCGAGTTCGTTACCCATCGCGTCGATGTCGGCAACGCCGGTGAGTGTGAGCTGCTCTATTTGCTGGCCGGACAGCGAATACGTCATCGAGGTGATGACCACATCGATCCCGGCGCCGTCAGCCTCGATGACTACGTCGAATGCGTTGTCGACGCGGTAGGTATCGTTGCCCAAACCGCCGGACATTTTGTCAGCACCAGCTCCGCCGTCCAGAACGTCATCAAAGTTGCCGCCGTTCAGGATATCCGCCGCATCCGTCCCGGTCAGGTGCTGCTCCATTACGTCCGGCGCGGCATAGGCACGCACGTAGTCGATGACCATCTTGTAGGTGCCGGACGCCCGCTCGACCTCAAGGGGGTTCATGGCAAGCGAGGCCAGCATATAGAGCGGCGTGCGGAAGGACTCGCTCATTGGAAAGCGGCTCAGCTCCTTGCCGTCATAGTACACGGTGATCCAGTCCGTCGTGATCCTCGCGCCGTAGGTGTGAAACGCCCCGTCGAACATCGAACCGGGGAGGCCCGTATAGTTGCCTTTCGAAGCGTGGCTTTCCTTATTGCTCAAGTGCACCGCCTGGTGATGACCATCGGGATCGCCCCCATACGCTTCAACGATGTCGACCTCGACGCGTGGCACAGTCTGATCGGGCGACAGCATCCAGAAAGCCGGCCAGGCTCCTGCCCCGCCGTGAAAGGCTGCGCGCATCTCGAAGTACCCGTACTCTTGCGCGAAACCCTGGCCGGCGCTGTTAACCGTTTGCATCGTTCCCGACTGCCAGACGCCGTCCACCTGCTTCATGGTAATGGTCAGCTTCCCGTCAGAGACGGAGAACGGATTCGTTGCCCCCACCGGCGACATGAACGTGGCGGCCCCATAGGGGGCGTGCACAGGCGCGAACCACTTGCCGGTGCCGTTGTTCGGCACGACATCAAGCGTGTTGAACTCGTCAGAAAAGGAGAGCTTGAACCCGGAGAGGTTCAGCTTCGATCCCTTGTACTGTCCGGTCCAATCGCCAGGAAGAGCAATCGCAGCCATTGATAGGCTCCTTGTTCTCGCAACATTTTCGCGGTCGACCCCCCACCAAGATCTAAACGTCCATTTGTTAACGGAAAGGTAATGGACACCGATTCCGCCGCAAATGGGGTCAGTGCGGTTATCCCCAACGCTTCACGAGAAATTTGGGAGAAGTCGCAAATCGGTTGACGTAGCCGGCACACGATACTGCGTATCCTCCGATACCGTGACGCCGGGCTCGAAGTCGCCGCAACCAGCCGCTCCTTCTCCGCCCGCGACCAGCGCCGCCGGCGCTGCACCGAGGTGATCACTTCCACGCGCGCAACCGTCATAGGACTTCTCCCAGGATTATTCCCCGGACTTGCAATGTTCGTCCTAAGGCGACAAGGCGGCCTTCACCGTAGGCTTACGTTGTAGGCCGCGGAGGCGGCCTTCAGTCGGGGTTTCAAGAGGCTCACGGCGTCTCGCCAGCGGGGTGGCGCGACGGTCGGCGCAGATAGGATGGCCGAACGTCCGTTTTCTCAATCCGAATCGGACCTGCAATCTCGCCTCCGGAATGACCATTAGGGGTCAGGTCACGACAATACTGACACCGGACTGAATGTCCGCTCTTGAAGATCGGCAGCTGGAAGCCGCCAGTCCGCTGTCGGCCCGAACGCGGTCTTCGATCCGCGGCCACGAAGCTGTCGCGGGAACAGCCGCATGGTCTTCACTCAGCGCGACCGCGCGCGATGTCCGTTGGCTCGTATCGCCGGTCAGCGGGTCGGAACCGGATGCTCGCCGCGATAGTCGTAGAAGCCGCGTCCGGTCTTGCGGCCGAGCCAGCCGGCCTCGACATATTTCACCAGCAGCGGGCAGGGGCGGTATTTCGAATCCGACAGGCCGTCATGCAGCACCTGCATGATCGACAGGCAGGTGTCCAGGCCGATGAAATCGGCAAGCTGCAGGGGTCCCATCGGATGGTTGGCGCCGAGCCGCATGGCGGTGTCGATCGCGTCGACCGAGCCGACCCCTTCATAGAGCGTGTAGATCGCCTCGTTGATCATCGGCAGCAGGATGCGGTTGACGATGAAGGCCGGAAAATCCTCCGAGACGGTGATCGTCTTGTCGAGATGGTTCACATAGGCCTTTGCCGCTTCGAAGGTCTGGTCCTCGGTGGCGATGCCGCGCACCAGTTCGACCAGCTTCATCACCGGAACCGGATTCATGAAATGGATGCCGATGAAACGCTCCGGCCTGTCGGTCTGCGCGGCGAGACGCGTGATCGAGATCGACGAGGTGTTCGTCGCCAGGATGGCTTCCGGATTGAGCTGCGGACAGAGCTGGGCGTAGATCTTGCGCTTGACCGTCTCGTCCTCGGTCGCTGCTTCGATCACCAGATCGGCACCGGCAAGGTCGGCCATGGCCGGTGCTGCCGAAATGCGCGCCATCGCCTCGTTGCGCAGTTTTTCCTCGAGCTTGCCGGAGCCGACCTGGCGGGCCATGTTGCCGCTGATCGTGGCGATGCCCTTTTCGATGCGCTCGGGCGAGATGTCGTAAACCAGCACCTTGTAGCCTGCAAGCGCGGACACATGGGCGATGCCGCCGCCCATCTGGCCCGCGCCGATGATGCCGATCGTCTCGATCTTGTTCATTACACCGATCCCGTCAAAAGGCCTTTGCGGCCTGCTTTTTTGTGCGGTGCAAACTAAAAGGGCGGGGCGACTTCGTCTACCCCGCCCTTCACAATTTAGTACGCTTTGGCAGAAGGCGTCAAAGCGCCTTTTGCAGTTCCGGCAGAATGACGAAAAGGTCGCCGACCAGGCCGTAATCGGCAACCTGGAAGATCGGCGCTTCCTCGTCCTTGTTGATGGCGACGATGACCTTCGAATCCTTCATGCCGGCAAGATGCTGGATGGCGCCGGAGATGCCGACGGCAATGTAGAGATCGGGTGCGACCACCTTGCCGGTCTGGCCGACCTGCCAGTCGTTCGGCGCATAGCCGGCATCGACTGCGGCACGAGAGGCGCCGACGGCGGCGCCGAGCTTGTCGGCGATCGGCAGGATGACTTCCTGGAACTTCTCCGAGGAGCCCAGCGCACGGCCGCCCGAGATGATGATCCTGGCCGAAGTCAGCTCCGGACGATCGGTCTCGGAAAGCCTGTTCTCGACGAAGCTTGACAGGCCGGGATCGGCAGCTGCCTGAACCGTCTCGACCGGGGCTGAACCGCCCTCGGGTGCAGCCTGGAAGGAGGCGGTGCGCACGGTGATCACCTTCTTGGCGTCGCTCGACTGCACCGTCTGGATGGCGTTGCCGGCATAGATCGGCCGCTTGAAGGTGTCGGGCAAGACAACTTCGATGATCTCAGACACCTGCGCGACATCGAGCAGGGCTGCCACGCGCGGCGCGACATTCTTGCCCGACGAGGTCGCCGGCGCGACGATCGTGTCATAGGCGTCGGCCATGCCGACGACGAGCGCCGCCAGCGGCTCGGCGAGACGCTCGGTGAGTTCGTCGGCTTCGGCGAGCAGCACTTTGCTCACGCCGTTGAGCTTGGCGGCCGCGTCGGCTGCCGGCCTGGCGCCGTTGCCGGCGACCAGCACATGCACGTCGGAGCCGATCTGCAGTGCCGCCGAAAGCGCCTTGGCGGTCTGGTCGGAAAGTGTCGCATTGTCGTGTTCGGCAATCAGAAGAATTGTCATCTCTCTATTCCTTGATCCACTTCAGTGGGGACGTCTCGGATTCATGTCGGGCCGAGTCGAAAACGATTGGGTTCGGGAACCGTAGCGAAGCGTACTTCAGTACGTGAGCCTAGGTGAGCGGAGAAACCGGCCGTTTGCAGGCCGGCCTCATCGGATTTCATTAAAGCACGCCAGCTTCGTTCTTGAGCTTGTCGACCAGCTCGGCGACGTTCTTGACCTTGACGCCCGCCTTGCGGCCGCCCGGCTCCTCGGTCTTGATCACCTTCAGCCGCGGCTTGACGTCGGCGCCGTAATCGGCGGGAGATTTCTCGTCGAGCGGCTTCTTCTTGGCCTTCATGATGTTGGGCAGCGAGGCATAGCGCGGCTGGTTGAGGCGAAGATCCGCGGTGACAATCGCCGGCATCTTCAACTCCACCG
>NZ_CAKXZS010000089.1:0-56127 GCF_935822925.1 Mesorhizobium ventifaucium | reverse complement strand
TGCCGGCCTCCTTCAGCCGAATCGCCTCTTCGACCGCGATCTCGTCGAACGGGTTCATCGCCATCTTGACGTTGGCGAGTTCCACCGCCGAACCGTCAGCCTTGACACGAACCTTCACATTCGCATCCACAACCCGCTTCACGGGCACAAGGATCTTCATTTGCCTGTCACCTCTTTCACGATAGCCACCTTTTTCAAGATAGTCGGGCGCGCTATAGCAGTGTGCGCACCTTCAGAGTTGTCGAAAGCCGACATTCCGGTCGGAATTCTAGTCTCCGACCGCCTAAAGCGCGTCGCATTTTGACCGGCCTCACGCGACGCGCTTCAGGTTGTTGTTTCATGCATGTCGTTATCGCAAGACCGCTGCACACTTTGCGCGACATGCATTCGTGTGGGAAAGCTTCCGTAGTTGCGGCGACCCCGCACGTCAATATCCGGGCCGCGCCCAAATCATCCGCGCCGCACTCAAATCGGTTCAGTCCGGACTGGAGGCGCTTCCCCGTCCCCAGCGCGGCGCCGGCTGCGCCGGCAGCGGCTCGCCTGGCGCCGGCTCTGCGGCAACAGGCATTTGGCCGGCCACCACCACTGCCTCTTCATCCGCACCGGCAAGCAGTGGTACGGCGCGGTTGCGCAGGATGAGCACCAGCACGGCCCCGGCGATGATGCCGCCGACATGGCAGGCCCAGGAAATCTGATCCTCGCCACCCGCGGCGAACATCACGATCTGGAACAGGATCCACAGGATGAGCGGGATGAAGGCCGGGATGCGCAGCGGAATGCGGGCAAAGGCTAGCACCCAGACCTTCACCCTGGGATAGAGGATGAGATAGGCGGCGACTACGCCGGCAATGGCGCCTGAGGCGCCGATCAGCGGAACCTGAGAGTCCCATGCGATCAGGCCCTGGAAGAAGGCGCCGGCGATGGCGCAGAGCAGGTAGAAGATGAGAAAGCGGATGTGACCGAGCGCGTCTTCGACATTGTCGCCGAACACCCAGAGGAACAGCATGTTGCCGCCGAGATGGAAAATATCGGCATGCAGGAAGGAATAGGTGACGTAGCTCAGGCTCTCCGGGATCACGACAAACTGCGGCGCCAACTCGACGCTGTCGTGGACGACCGACGGGATGAAGCCGAGGCCCAGCACCGCGGCGTTGGTGAACTGCTCGCCGCCAACCGCGGTGGCGAAGTAGATGAGCGTATTGAACGCGATCAGGCCGATCGTGACATATTGCTGCTTGATGTGGCGCAGCCGGTTGGTGTCATAAAGCGGGATGAACATCGGACCCCCTCTCGCCTCGGCGATTCAGCGGTTCTTGCCGGGAACCCATAGCACGTCGGCGTTTCCATTGTCATTGACCGCGCGTGCGGCGACAAACAGAAAGTCCGACACGCGGTTGATGTATTTTATCGCCTCGCGGCTGACGTGCTCGCCTGGGGCCTGCGTCAAAGCCACCATGACGCGCTCCGCCCGCCGCGCCACCGTGCGGGCGAGGTGAAGGGCCGCCGCCGCCGGCGTGCCGCCGTTGAGCACGAAGGATTTGAGCGGCTGCAAATCCTTGTTGAGCAGGTCGATGTCCTTTTCGACGCGGTCGGTCTGCACAGCGGTGATGCGCAGCGGCTCATAGCCGAGCGGCTTGCCGTCGTCCGGCACCGCCAGATCGGCGCCGAGGTCGAACAGATCGTTCTGGATGCGGCCGAGCATCGCGTCGATCGCCAGGTGTGTTGCCGCGGTGTGGATGCGGGCCATGCCGATGCAGGCATTGGCCTCGTCGATCGTGCCATAGGCGTCGATGCGCAGATCGGATTTCAGCCGCCGCTCGCCGGTGCCGAGGCCGGTGGTGCCGTCGTCGCCGGTGCGGGTGTAGATCTTGTTGAGCTTGACCACGCTCCGCCTCCTAAAAGCCCTCACTTGCGGGTGAAATACACCGCCAGCATGATCAGCACCAATGCCACGAACTGCAGCAGCACGCGCGTCTGCATCAGCTTGTTGGAGGTCATGCCGGAGCCGCCGCGCATCATGTTGATGAGGCCGCGGATCAGCACGATTACCACGGCGACCATGACGAGGACAGCTAGGATGTTGAAGACGGTTGCCATAGTGTGTTTCCAGTCGATTGCGTTCAGGCGCGTTTGGCAAGCAGGCGGTAGAGCATTGATGCCGGCAGGATGCGTTTGAGGACAACGCCGATCCTGGCCGGCACCGTTACCACATAATGCGGACGCGGGCGCCGCGACAGAAGCGCATGGCGCAAGGCGGCATGAACCACCTCCGGCCCGGGCTTCAGCCGTGACGTGCTGCCACCGGCCTGCAGCCGTTGCAGCTGCGCCTCGTAGGCGAGGCGGTGGACGGAATTCTCACGGTCGATATTCCTGAGAAACCACACAAGGCCGTTGCTGGCGATCTTCGATGTCACCGGCCCCGGCTCGATCAGCGAGACATGGATGCCGCTGCCCTGGAGTTCCTGATGCATGCTCAGCATCAGTCCTTCGATCGCGTGCTTCGACGCCGAATAGGCGCCGCGAAAGGGCAGCGGCGCCAGGCCGAGGATCGAGGAGCAGTGGACAAGACGGCCATGGCCCTGGCGGCGCATCACCGGCACGACACGGCGGGTGAGGTCATGCCAGCCGAAGACATTCGCCTCGAATTGCTCCCTGAGTGCCGCGACCGGCAGGTCCTCGACGGCGCCGGGCTGGGCGTAGGCGCCGTTGTTGAACAGGGCATCGAGCCGTCCGCCGGTCCGCTCCAGCACCGACGCCACCAGCGTCTCGATGGAGCCCGGTTCGCGATAGTCCAGATAGAAAGCCTCGATGCCATCGGCCTCGAGGGCGGCGATGTCCTCCGGCTTGCGTGCCGTCGCGAACACCCGCCAGCCTTCCGCCTTCAGCGCCCGCGTGCAATAGGCGCCTATCCCGGAAGAAGCTCCGGTGACGATGATGGTGCGCAACTTTTCTCCGGGAGGAAGCGTTGTTTGAGCCAGGCTTGCCATTTGCTGCAATCCCTTCCCATATTCGCGGCGTCGAGACAATCGAAGGGAACGCGGTTCTTGTTGCGGAAGATCGTAGCCCTCAAACGCGTGCTCTATGACGCGTTCGGCCATTTCGATGCAGACGATGGCTGGGCAATGGCCAGTCATCTGGCGATCACGGCGCTGATGGCGCTATTCCCTTTTCTGATTTTCGCCACGACACTGGCCAGCTTCCTCGGCGCACAGGCCTTTGCCGACACCGCCGTGCACCTCGTCTTCGACACCTGGCCCGAGCAGATCGCCAAGCCGATCGCGCGCGAGGTGCTCAACGTGCTCACCGTGCAGCGCACCGACCTGTTGACCTATGGCGTGCTGCTTGCCGCCTTCTTCGCCTCGAACGGCATCGAGGCGCTGCGCACCTCGCTCAACCGCGCCTACCGCGTTTCGGAAACGCGCGGCATCATCTACCGCCGGGTGCAGAGCATAGCCTTCGTGCTGATCGCCACGGCAGGATTTCTGGTGATCAGCGTGCTTCTGGTGTTTGCGCCGTTGCTGGCGCGGCTGGCCGAGGCCAATTTCGAATGGGTAAAACCCTATATGGGAACGATCACGCTGTGGCGTTACATCATCGCCTCGATCGTCATCGTCGGCGGGCTGTTCGCGGTGCATTACTGGCTGCCTGCGGGCAAGCGCCGCTTCGTATCGATCATACCGGGCATTATCTTTACGCTGATTGCCTGGCTTATCGGGTCGACCATCTTCGCCGCCTATCTCGACCGTTTCTCGTCCTATGTGACGACCTATGCCGGCCTTGCCTCGATCATGGTCGCGGTCGTCTTCCTCTATATGGTCTCGGCGATCTTCATCCTCGGCGGTGAGCTCAATGCCGCGATCAGCCGCTATCTGGAGGCACGCGCCCGAGTTGGCTGATTCTTGTTTGGCTGAGCGGTTGCCAGCCCGACTCCGAGCGTCGCGATCGCCATGCCGACGACCTGGACCAGGTTCAACCGCTCGCCGAACAATAGCCAGGCGATGCCCGCGGTGACGGCCGGGACCAGATAGAACAGCGAAGCGACTTTCGACATCTCGCCGTCGCGGATCATCACCATCAACAGGAAGATGGCGCCGATCGACAGCACCAGCACCAGCCACGCCATGGCAAAGATCAGTTCGCCATTGACGACGACGGTTCGCTTCTCGAAGGCGAGCGAGGCAAGAAGCATCACCGACGCGCCGCCGACATATTGCCACTTGGTGGCCGCCACGAGATCGCCGCCGGAGGCGAAGCGCTTCTGCCAGATCGTGCCGGCGCTCATGCCGAGCACCGAGACAAGCGAGGCGGCCAGCGTCTCGGCCGTCACGCCGCCGCCGAGCGCACCGAGCTTCGGCCAGAGCACAATGACCACACCGACCAGACCGATGCCGAGACCGGCCCAATGGCGCGGCAGGATGGCCTCGCCGAGAAACCTGCCGGCCATCACCGCCGTGATCAGCGGCTGCAGCCCGACGATCAGGGCCGAGAGCCCGGCCGGCATGCCCCTGTGGATGGCCCAGAACACGCCGCCGAGATAGACGCCATGCATCAGGATGCCGGCGCCAGTCGCGTGGAGCGCTTCCGCACGCGTCGCCCGCCTGGAACCGAGTGCTGCCATCAAGGCGGCCAACAGGACGGCGGCCAAAACGAAGCGCGTAGCCAGGAAGGTGAAGGGCTCGGCCCAGGGCATGGCGTAACGCGCGCCAATGAAGCCGGTCGCCCACAGGACAACAAAGGAGGCGGGGATGAACCGCTTGATGCTGTGCATTTTCGGAAGGCTGCCGCGTGATCGGTGTGGGTTGAGTGTCGCGACTGCTGTAATGCGGTTCAACCGGGCAAGCAAAACCAAACGGTTGATCCATAGGCTCATTCGAATTGAAGGATGCGCTCATATTTGCGTTCGTATGCGCCGATCTAGAACCCAATCAGCCGCGTGACATCGGCCGGTGATGCGCCGGCCGCGCGCAAGGCGGCAAGGCCGGTGTCCGCAAGACTCTTCGACAGCTTTCGTCCGTCCGGGCCGAGGACGAGACGATGGTGGAAGTAGCTCGGTCGCGGCAGGCCGAGGATCTCCTGGAGCAGGCGCTGCACGCCGGTGGCGGAATAGAGGTCCTGGCCGCGTACGACATGGCTGACGCCCTGCAGCGCGTCGTCGACGACGACGGCGAGATGATAGCTTGTCGGGATTTCACGGCGCGCCACGATGACATCGCCCCAGTCCTGCGGCCGGGCTTGGACCGCACGTGTTGCGGAAAGCCTCTCATCCGAAAATTCCAGCCACGACAGACCCGTGCCGACGCGCGCCATCGCAGCATCGACGTCCAGCCGCCAGGCGAAGGGCGCATTCTCGGCGATCCGTCGCTTGCGTTCCCTCATCGGCAATGCCTTGTCGACGGCGGGATAAAGCGGCACGCCGTCCGGGTCGCGCGGCCAGTTGCGGCCGCGCTTTTCGCTGGCGGCAATGAAGGCGCGGATTTCGCCGCGACTCATGAACGCCGGGTAGACGAGCTCTTCCCTGATCAGCCGGTCGAGCACGGCCTGATAATCCGCGAAATGCTCCGATTGTCGGCGCACCGGTTCTTCCCAGCCAAGCCGCAGCCATTTCAGATCGCAAATAATGCCGGCCTCGAATTCCGGCATGCAGCGCGTCGTGTCGATGTCCTCGATGCGCAGCAGCAGCCGCCCGCCTGTTGCCCTCGCCAATCTTTGATTGAGCAGCGCCGAATAGGCATGGCCGAGATGCAGTTCGCCATTCGGGCTCGGTGCGAAGCGGAATGTCAGGAGTGTCATCGTTCGGCGGCAATCGGGTTGTGCGGCGCTTTCGCCAGTTGCTACTTTGCGCCTGGTTACATCTGCCATTTTGCGCCGGGAACAAGCAGACATGCAACGCATCGCCACGCTCGACGACATCTCGCGAGGGCTGGACGCGCTCTGCCTGCTCGACCTGCGTCTTGAAAAGGTGCGCGGCATGGCCGGCGAGGTGCCGCTTCGTCTCTCCGAGCCGGGGTTCAGAAGCCTTGCCTCGATCATCGTCTCGCAGCAGGTTTCCCGCGCTAGCGCCGACGCCATCTTCGGGCGGCTGACAAAACTCGTCGATCCGCTGACGCCGCAAGCCATTCTCGCCGCCGACGATGCCATCTTTCGCGAGGCCGGGCTGTCGCGGCCGAAGCAGCGCGGCCTGATCGCCGTCGCCCAGGCGGTGGTCGATGGCCTCGACCTCGATCATCTCTGCTTGCTCGACGCCGCTGAGGCGATCACGGCGATGACCAAGGTGTCAGGCATCGGCCCGTGGACGGCGGAAGTCTATCTTCTGTTCGCCGCCGGCCACCCCGATGTCTTCCCGGCACGCGACGTTGCCCTGCAGAGCGCGGTCGGCCACGCGCTCGGCATCGACCCGCGACCGCCCGAGAAAACACTGATCCAGCTCGCCGAATCATGGAGCCCATGGCGAGGTGTCGCATCGCGGCTTTTCTGGGCCTATTATCGCGAATTGAAGGGCAGGGACGCCGCGCCTCCGGACTGAATTCGCAAAAAAGCATTGAAATCAGACGCTTTTGGCGTGGCGTTTGATCGACAAGCCGCTTCACATCCCTGTCATGTCGGGCTTACAGTATCCGCGCCGACAGGTTCGAGAGCTAAGGAGGTCAATGACGTGACGGTTGCCGTATCTCCGGATGGGCTTCCAGCACTGGTGCTGAACGCGGATTACCGTCCGCTCAGCTATTACCCCCTGTCGCTCTGGTCGTGGCAGGACGCCATCAAGGCGGTGTTCCTCGAGCGGGTGAACATCGTCGCCGAATACGAGCACGCCGTGTCGTCGCCGACCTTCTCGATGAAGCTGCCGAGCGTCGTCAGCCTCAAGGCCTATGTGAAGCCGTCGCGGCATCCGGCCTTCACCCGCTTCAACGTCTTCCTGCGCGACCGTTTCCAGTGCCAGTATTGCGGCACGCCGGAGGATCTGACCTTCGACCATGTCGTTCCCCGCCATCGCGGCGGCGCAACGACGTGGGAGAATGTCGTCGCCGCCTGCTCGCCCTGCAATCTGAGGAAGGGCGGCATGATGCCGGCGCACGCCAAGATGTGGCCACTGCAGAAACCCTTTCAGCCGACGGTGCATGACCTGCACAACAATGGCCGCCTGTTCCCGCCCAACCATTTGCATGAAAGCTGGATGGATTATCTGTACTGGGATGTCGAACTGGAACCATAGAGTTCGGCAGAAATCCGCCATGCCGGTCGCCTGACGCAGCTTTCTGCGCTTCCGGTGCTCACGTACTTGAGTACGCTCCGCTCCGGTTCTCGAAAGCCACGTCATGCGCTCCGGCCTGACGAATTTCTGGAGAACTCTGCGCTGTGCCACTCAGCCGCGTGCAAAGGCGCTGCGGAAGGCGATGACCGCCAGGACAAAGCTGGCGATGGCGTTCCAGCCGGCCAGCGACAGGCCGAGGATGCGCACAGCCGCCTTGTCGCAGGTGGGCGGGACGAATTGGTCGAGCGCATCGAGCACGCCCTTGCCGCCGGTGTCGACCGGTCCGGCAGCCGCTGCACAGTCGGTCGGCCCCGGCCACCACGCCCATTCGACGCCGGAGTGATAGACGCCGAGATAGACGCCGTGGACCATCAGCAGGCCGCCGGCGGCCAGCAGGCCGCGTGTCAGCCATGCGGGAGCGCGCAATGTCGACGCAAGCGCCGCCAGCAGCATCAGCGGCACGCCGATGTAATAGGGGGTGCGTTGCTCGAGGCAGAGCTTGCAGGGGATGTAGCCGCCGAGGTGCTGGAAGGCCAGCGCCGAGCCGACGGTGGCGGCCATGGCGGCGGCGAGGAATAACGCCGTCCGTATGCGCTGGCGTCCAGTGTCGGCATTCACGGTCGCTGTCATCGATCTACCGTTCGCCTTCTTGTTGAGCATGATCTTTTCCGAAAACCGGTTCCCACTTTTCGGGATCATGCTCTAAAACGCGTATTTGACGACGATATAGAGCGAAATCAGGGCAGCGGCGCCGGCGCCCGCGATCATGCCGAGGCGCTTTTCGATGAACTCGCGGATCGGTTCGCCATAGCGGCGCAGCAGCCAGGCGAGGAACAGGAAGCGGGCGCCGCGCGCCACGATCGCCAGCACGATGAACAGCAGCAAAGGCGTGCCGATGACGCCGGACAGGATCGTCACCACCTTGATCGGCGGCAGATGGGCGAGGCCGGAGGTGATCAGCATCAGGATGATGAATCCGGTGCCCGCCGAGACGCGCAGTGTCTCAAAGTCGTCATACTTGCCGTAGAATTCAAGGATCGGCCGCGCCACAGTGTCATAGGCGTAGTGGCCGATGTACCAGCCGGCTATGCCACCCAGAACGGAGGCCAACGTGGCGACCAGCGCGTAGCGATAGGCGCGATCCGGCCGTGACAGCGCCATAGGCAGATACAGCACATCGGCCGGCACCAGGAACACCGAGCTTTCGACGAAAGCGATGAAGGCCAGCCACCATTCGGCGGATTTCTTCGCCGCCAGCGACAAGGTCCAGTCGTAAAGTCCGCGAAGCATCGGCACTCCTGATGCAAGTCGCCCAAAATGCGCAGTGCCTTTGGGACCACAATGCATAAAAACCAAGACCAGAAGCGCGCCACATGAATCTCTCCAGACGCGACGCGCTTCAATGCGCTGCCTGTCTAGAAAGATTTTTCGCGCCGCACAATGGCCGTAGCTTCACGAAATCGAAAGGCCAAGCCTGAGCGAAGGCCACATCCCCGGAATTGGCCAGTTGACGAACGGGCCTCCAACCGTATAGTCCGCGCCCATCCAGGCCGCCCGGCCTGAGCCCCTATGGCGGAATTGGTAGACGCGCTCGACTCAAAATCGAGTTCCGCAAGGAGTGCTGGTTCGATCCCGGCTAGGGGCACCACCACCTTTATACCGGTGTTGATTTGCCGGACCTTTTTCTGATTTTTGTCCCACTCTTTGTCATCGACTTTTTCGGTGGGACAATTTCGTCCTGATTTGTTCCGGAATAACCAAGAGATGGGCGGCCTGTCCAGCCATCCGGCGGCGTTGCGCCTCCTCGTGTAGTGCGTCGTTTGCTGCTTGGTGGTCCAACCGAAGATCGCCATGAGCTGCTCGTCAGTGGCACCGTTCTCGGCTGCGATAGTGGCTCCTGCTTTTCGAAGGCCGTGAAGGGTGCAGTGGGGCAACTCCGCTTGATCGCACCAGTCCCGCATTTTGTTACCAAGTGAATTAACGGTGAATGGTTTTCCCCACTCCGACGTCAAGAAGGTCAGGTCACCGCAGGCACTGGCGTCGATTGTCGCCCTCAACTGAGGAAGAATGGGAAGCTCCACCTCGACACCCGATGGCGTGCCTCGAACTGACGCACCTCTGCGACGGACCATGTGTGAAATCCATCGCCAGATTTCAGACGCTTGATCCCGAGAGCTGGATTGCTCCGGACGATCTCGTTCTCAATCGCCCAACCGTACATGGCCGAGATGACCTTCACGACCTCATTCTGAGCACCTGGCGTCGAACGGAGATCATCTCGAATTTCGAGGACGTGCTTCCGCTCCAGGAGGTCGAAGGGGAGTGTCCCCCGCTTGCTGCCGCTTTTGTGCTCGCTGTTGCAGATTTCATCGAGAACCGATGACCGTCAAGCCAGGATTTTGGGTGAGAGCCTTACAACAACAGCTTATTCGGCAGACGCGAGCGGCCGACAAACTGGACGCCATTGGCGGCGATAGCGCTGTTGCCCGAATAGATGCCGAACGTCGCACCGTCCTTCTCGAGATCGAGGAAAAGGCAGTCCGTTACATCGAGCTGAAACTGGGAGTTATGTCCGCTGGCAATGCTCTGCGCGTATACCGCGAGCGTCACCGCTCCGGGATGATGGCGCGGGCATCTGACGCTTTCGCGCTCATCACGCGCGGTCAGTACTCGGGTCTGGCAACCCAACCGGTGAAAGGCGGCGAAGTCCTCATCGCATTGCAGCGCGACGGGCAGTCCAAGGTCGCCGACGCCGCTGTCAAAGGGCGCGCGTTTTCAGCTCTACCTGGCCCTGAGGCTAGCCGGCTATTACGAGTTTGCCCAGTTTCGACCCTCCGTGCCATTCATTGCCGATGACATAATGGAAACCTTTGACCATTTCCGGTCCGAGGAGGTTTTCAGGTTGTTTGGCGAGATGGCAAGTGCGGGTCAGGTGATCTACCTCACGCATCACCAGCACCTATGCGAGATCGCCAAGGCCGTTGTGCCGGGCGTAACGATCCACGAGCTCGGATAGTTGCCTGCTGTCGCGTGGCATGAGTTGATGCCCCTGCTACCAAAGACGATTTTCGTTGGCCGAACCTTGGATGGCCGCTTCGCGCCCAATGGCAGTCATTCTCACGGCCCCGTCCATTCGCCAATAGCGGACATTGCTATCGCAGTGGCTGCAGGCTGCAGGTTGCTTTGCGCCAAAGGGCAGACATTCGAATCCTAACGGCGACCTCGATTGCGCGCCGCTGAAAACCTTCGCGGCGTTATTTATTTTGGCGCGGCCGGCGAGAATGAGAAGGCGGCCCAGAAGTTCCAGCCTTCAGGCCTGTTTTGGCCAGCGAATTCCCAATACGCCTTGACGTTGAACGCACCTTGAATGCCGTCGCCGGCAGGGAAGAGATAGCCGACCTGCGGGCCTATTCCGGCGACGCGGGATTTGAAGTCGCCAAGGACTGCACCGGAGCCGCTGTCGCCGGTGACCTGCTGGTAATAGTAGCCAACAACGCCAACGAAGAACTGCTCGTTGAGGAACTGCGCTGCGCCCCAGTCGATGTGCATGTCCACGCCGCTCTGGTAGTCGGTATCAGGATTCTCGAAATTGTAGTTGAAGCCGAGTACGGCCGACGCTTCAGTTCCGGTGGAAGGATTGAAGTATGTGTATCCCCCGCCGACATCGATTGCTCCATGTCCAATGCCGAGATTCGCCAGTCGCTCCGCCTTATAGGCGCCGACTGGAATGTCCCCGGTGACGTAGGTCATGTAGTTGTGGACGCCTTTGTTCCATTTCAACGTCGCAGTGGGGTAAAGATCGCCAAAGGCCGTGATCGAATCTGATGCGCTTGCTGAAATCTGGTTTCCGTTTGGACCTTCAAGGATTGCGTCGACGGAGGCTTCGTTGCGGCCTGCTATGCCAATCACGCCTAAAGACAATTGCGCGCCAACCACCGCCTCTGCGAACGTATAGGTCGGGCCGAAGAGAATGATATCGCCCTGGCCTTCGAGACCCAGGCTGACCCCGCCGCCGCGTGGAAACTCTTGGTCGGCGCCGGCATCGACGGATGCATGGTAGTAGACGGTCGTCCACGTCCATCCAGGCTCCACAGGCGTCGCGGCAAAACTGCCATACTGTCCTGGCAGCCAGAAACTTATGCCGTTCTCGTCTGCAAACGCAGCGTCAGGAAGATCGGCGAGCACTGTCAAGACTACCAGAAGTGCGTATCGTCCCCGCATCGATATCTCCCCGTTGATAGCGCGTTAGTTGGCCTTGGGCGGTGAATACGGGTCCGGCGTTCCCGGTCTTATGAGAGGCTCCTCAGCCACCGACGCTTGATGGGCCTTAAGTACTTCGCCCATCGGCCACCGCACCCAAAAATGCTGCGCTGTTTCGTTGTTTATTTGATACTCTTCTTTAGGGTCGTCATACAGGTTGTACATACGCGGAAAATCAAACGTCATCTTTTCGTCGGTTCCCCGCTCGACCTCTTTGAACATCATTTTCCAGTTGCGCCACTTCACGCCGAACAGGTCGTTGCCGACATACACAACGACGCTGTCGCGGCTGGATTTCTGCTGAGTGCCCGCGAGGAAAGCGGACTGGTCCAAGCTATCAATGATGCGGTCGCTCGGGACTTTGCCTCCCGTCCACGCCGCCAACGTCGAATACAGATCCATTTCATGGACAATCTCGTCGGACACAACTCCAGCCGGTATCTTGCCGGGCCAGCGGACGATAAACGGAACACGGAGCGATCCTTCAAGGCCAGTAAAGTAAGAACCGCGCCAGGGTCCAGACCATCCGTGCTGACCAGGGATCATCTCAGGGCCGTTGTCGGATGTGAAAATGAAGATAGTGTTGTCGGAAATACCCTTCTCTTCCAGGCGGTCGAGCAGCCGGCCGACATAAGTATCCATCTGGATCAGCACGTCGCCCCATTTGCTCTTGCCGCTAGCGCCGGCGAATTCCTTGCTCGCGACCACCGGCATATGCGGGATGGTGTAAGGTACGAAAAGAAAGAAGGGCTTCTTCGCGACCGTCTGGCGGTCGATGAAGTCAAGCGCCTTGGCGGTTAGCTCGCCGTCTATCTCCGGACGCACGTCAAGATCGTAGACTTTGACCGGCTTGGGCTCCGCACCTTTGCGGCCGTCATAGACGTACTCCGCAACGGCATACGGACTAATCTGCTCCTTCGCGACTGCGTTGAATTGTGCTTGGGACGGCCAATAGCTTTCGTCGGTCGAATTGGGAATTCCGTACCACTCGTCAAATCCCTGATCGGTCGGGTAGCGTCCCGGCGTCTGACCGAGATGCCACTTGCCGAACATGGCTGTCGTATACCCGGCATCCGAAAGCATTTCTGCCATCGTGTATTCCCATTGGGTCAGGCCATACATTCCTGTATCGAGCGGCACCGATCCGTTTCCGGTGCGAACCGCATAGCGCCCCGTCATCAGCGCGGCCCGAGACGGTGTGCATTGCGCTTCAACGTTGTAGTTTGTCAGGCGGACTCCTTGCTCTGCAAGCGTATCGAGCCTCGGAGTCGCCCCGCCGCGCGTGACCCCGCCGCCGTAGGCTCCAATCTCGCCGTAGCCGAGGTTGTCCATCAAGACCAGAACAACATTGGGCTTGTCTTGGGCGCTCGCGGCGGTTGCTACGACCAGCCATAGCCGCTGACATCAAAAGTCGTTTCACCCGATCCTCCCTACCTCGTTTTCCGAGGCTCACAATTACTTTCCGAATTCCGTCAGGCTGACCGCCTTGGGATTGGGATATTGCTCCAGCGTCTTCTGGTATTCGCCAATCGCCTTGAGATACGGACCGATAACCCAGGCGGCAGTGCCAATGATGTTGACCTCTTCGCGTTGGTCCGCCTCGATGTTGAAGACGAGCGGAAATCCCGTCGTCTCGACCCGATTTCCTCCGAGGCCGTACATCGACGGATTGCCTTCGGAAGGCACGAATTGTTTCGGATAGAGCCGAAACTCCCGCCACCTCACAGCCGCGATTTCTTCGCCCAGGAAAGTGATCAGACTATCACGGTTGGACTTCGGTTGAGCGCCTGTCAGGAAGGCACTCTGATCCACGCCGTCGATGGGGCGATCGGTTGGAACCTTTGCTCCAATAATGCTGGCTAGCGTGGGAAACCAGTCGTGGACAGCCACCATCTCGTTGCTTGCACGCGGCGTGATCTTTCCTGGCCATTTGATCATGCCAACCGTGCGAACCGACCCTTCCAGCGCATCGCCAAGCTCGCCTCTGAAGGGGCCGTTCGAGCCGCTTCGCGAGTCGAACGGCCCGGCGGTCGGAGCGGCCGCGTTGTCCGACAGCCAGATGACAATCGTGTTGTCCTCGATCCCCGCCGTCTTGATGGCGTCGAGTATTTGGCCGGTGCGGAAATCGAGTTCCATGACAGCGTCGCCATAGACGCCGATCCGCGACTTTCCAGTAAAATCTGGACCAGCCAATGTCGGATAGTGCGTATGCGTGAAGCCTACGTACAGAAAGAAGGGCTGCTTGGCGTTCGCCTCTCGGTCTATGTATTCGATCGCCGCCTCGGCAATGTCGCCTTCGACCTGCCGTCGGTATTCGACCGTGTATGGCCGCACCTTCTGCAGCTTGCCTTCGGCGTCGCTTTCCCAGACCCACGGCTCGGCTGCCGCAATCGCGGCCTCCGGCATCCCCGCTCGCTGCATGCTATCGCGATACAATGTGCCGTCGGTGCTCTCCAGCACGCCCACCTTGTATTCGTCGAAACCTTGCCGCGTCGGCCAGCTCTGCTCGCTCGCGCCGAGATGCCATTTCCCGACGATGCCGGTGGCGTAGCCTTGGCTCTTGAACAGTTCGCCCAGGGTGACTTCGTTCTCCTGGAGGGTGTTTGGAGTGCCGCCCACGATGATGGTGCTCAGACCTGAGCGAACTGAATAACGCCCCGTCATCAGAGCTGCTCGCGAAGGCGTGCAGGCTGGCTCCACCAGATATTGTGTGAACCTGAGGCCACTGCTTGCGATTTCGTCGATGCGTGGCGTCGGCATTCCGCGAACGTCGCCACCTCCATAGGCGCCGATATCTCCATAACCGACATTGTCGCCCAGCATGATGACGACGTTGGGTTTCTCTTGCGCAGTCGCCACTGAAGAGACAGTGGCCAAAAGAGCAACTATCGCGATGCGTCGCATTTGTTGGGTTCCTCTAGGGTCATTTCATCAACTCGATGTCCGGCAGCTTCCATGTCCCGTCGAACAGCCCCTCCTTCGGCGTGTAAAAACGAAGCATGGGGTAGAAGCCCTTGCCGGGAATCGTCTCGATCCAATTGCTTTCCATGCCAGCCAGCGATGTTGGGCCGAAGTAGAGATCGACAGAACCGTCGGCGTTGGTCTTGAGTTCGTCGAGCGACGAGCGGGCCGAGTCGTTGCCCGAGTTCTGGATCATCGAGCGGGTGCCGGTGTCGTATAGCGTCAGCGACCAGAACTGCGCGGCTGGCGCGTCCTTTGGCACGTTTAGGCGATACGACTTGCCGCCGTCCAAGCGGTTGCCGTCCTTGTCCCTGAACGCCTGAACGTAGTTTCCGCCGGGACCGGCCTTCATCACACCCAGGGCGGGCGTCGTATAGATCGCGCCGTAGGTGTAGTGCAGCCGTTCATCGATCTGGCCGTATGTGTCGGTCTGCTGGACCGGATTCACCTGGAACACCCAGTGCCACTTTGTGCCTGGAAACGGCTCGGGTTGGCCGAATCTCTCGGGTCCTTCGAACAGCATCACACGACCCATGGCATCGCCCATCTTCGCCGCCTCTTCGAGGATCGCGCGCTGGCGCGCATCGGGTTTGAACTCCTTGCCTTTCTCGATACCCAGCGGCTTCAGCATACCCATGAAGAACAGGTCGCGGTTGTGAACCGGGTTGTTGTTGATGTAGTCCGAAAGACGCTCCCAATACGCCATCCCCGTGGGCGGAAGCGTATTCGCGGCCTGCCCCGACATGGAGATGAATTTGTTCGGCCTGGGATTGTCGCTTTCGCTCAACGGATAAACCTTCACGCGCTTAACCGCCTGTACCGCACCGTCTTGGTCGCCGTTCTCGATGATGCCGCGAACCATGACGTTGTAGTTGTTCATCGTCCCCTGAAGGACGTGATAGCCGGTCTTGGGCACGTCGCCTTTGTAGCCTGGCGGCAGCATGAGGAACTTGCCCCCGTTGGCCCCGTCGGGGCCCGGCAGGCCAAGGTCAGTGATGGACCTTTGCCAAAAGTCGTCGATCAATCCGACGATCGCTCCGGGCGGAATTTCGACAACAATCGGTCCCGTCTTCCCAAGATCGACGTTGGCCAATGCGTAGATGGTCGTGTCGTTGGCGGTGAGCCAGAGGCCCTCGGGGTCGGCGAAGTTGTCGGCAATAGTCAGATCGTTAAGGTCGAGGCCCAAATCCCGCTTGAGCCCGACGCGGATGGACTCGAACGAGACGGCTGGATAGGCCCATAAGTAAGCTTGCACGGCGCGCTGATAGTCGATCTCATCGAAGAGCTTCTGCGCGGTTTCGTCAGTCGGGAATCCCAACCGGAAGTTCAACGTGCCGATGCGCGTGTCCACGTTATCGGGCGTCTGAGCCTGGGTGCCGGAACAGACCGGCGTCATACCTAGCACTGCCGCCATAAGGCATTGCTTGCGGGTGATCTTCATGGCTTTCTCCTCCCAAGGGTTCTTCTTGTTAGTTCTTTGACAATGGCGACCGGTGCACGCACTCGGGCGCTATCCGCCGCTACGAAGTAACGCTGCTCGACGTGGAACAGCCGGGCATATTAGTTCGCTCAGGCCCAAAATCCGTAGACGCGCTCGATCAGCCAGAAGGAAGCGACTCCACCGATGCAGTAGGTTGCGCCCACCATAGGCAGGGAGTGCGACCAGCTTGCGTCGGGGCGGACAACGCGAATCCAGAGTGGGCGCAGGATCGCAAACAAAGCCATGACGGCAGCGATGAATAGGAGTTGCCCAAGCTCCACTCCTATGTTGAAAAACAGGAGCGCGACCGGGATGGCATGGCCAGGAAGTCCAACCTCGTTCAGCGCGCCGGCGAAACCCAGCCCGTGCAGCAGGCCGAACGCGAAGGCGATGAGCCAAGGAATGCGAGCAGCGAGGCTCTCCTGGCCTCTGCTGACATTCACAATCTCCACCGCGACAAGAACAATGCTGAGCGCGATTGCGGCCTCGACCGGCGGTCCGGGCACATTGAGGTAGCCAAGCGTCGCCGCGCCGAGCGTGATGCTGTGCGCGACGGTGAAGGCGGTCACCGTCAGACAGATGCGCTTCCACCCCCGCACCAGCAGGATCAGCGCCAGGACGAAAATAAGATGGTCGACGCCGAAGAGTATGTGCTCGACGCCGAGCCCCAGATAGGCGTCGGCCACCTGTCTCAGCCCCATTGAGGCCGGAACCTCGAAGGAAGGGCGGGCCGGCGTCAGCCGCGTCGTGCTGGTCTCGCCGTTCAGCCTCTCGATGCGCACCAGCACATCTGTTCGGCTCTCGGGCAAACCGTCGATTATTATCGTTTCGCCGGCCAAGCCGGTCGGCGCACGAACGCTCCATCGCTCGACATAGGCATCGCTCAGAAAGGCGCCTTCGCGTTGCGTTGCCTCAACCGCGCTCTCGGGTAGCCTCGGATAGATCGCAAGCCGCCGCTCGCCTAGTGCCGGCGCTTTCCAGGTGATCGCATAGACATCCGGCGCGCTTTCGGCGATGGCGAGATAGGCGGGGCGAAGGTCATGGGCCTGCGCCTGGCCTGCCATGGCCGTCAGAAGGAGGCATATGCCAGCCAGCAGGCGGATCACTGCGCCGCCCCGACAACTGTCGCTGAAGGCGCGCCGGGCAGGTCCTCGACCTTGATAACGTAGCGGGACCGCAACTCCTCGTACAGCGCGTGGGCGGCAACGACTTTGCGGGCATGGAGCCATTCCCTGCGCGCGGCGTCACGGACCTGCTCGAACGGCAGTTGGCGCGCTTCGACACGCTCGCTCACCCGCACCAGGTGCGTGCCGTACCCCGAGGTTACCGGACCTTGCCAGGTGCCTGGCGTCGCCTTGTCGATCCAGGCTGCGAAATCGGTGCCAAATGTCTGCGCCACGTCTGAAATTGCTAGGTCGCGGAAATCGGAACCTGCGAGCAACGGGCTGCCCGCCGTCGAGGCGTCTGCTGTTCCTGCATTCAGGGCCAGGCGCAAACGTTCCACCTCCGCTTCGTTCGCGGTTTGCGCGCCTGCTGGGAAATAGACCTGGGTGAAGGAGACGCGTGGCTCGCCGCTGAACCGATCCGGATGATCGGCCACGAAAGCCTTCAATTCGGCGTCCGTCGGCTGGACGTCGGCGGAGAGGTCAGCGACGAACTCCATCTTCTGCCTGATACGGCGGCGGACGATTACGTCGTCACGGTCGAGACCCATGGCGACGCCCTCGCGGTAAAGCACTTCATCGCGGATGTAGTCCGCTATCAGCGCTTCCCTTTCGCTCGAGGTCGGCGGCCGCTGCCATGTCTGGCTGAAAATCGCCTGCAGGCTGGCGATCTGACCGGCACTGACGACGATTTCGTCGGGAGCCGCCTCGTCACCTGTGGTCCACTGGTACACTCCGAAAAGGGCCGCGCCGATGACGAGGAAATGCAGCAGCGGTTCGCGCAGCAGCTTCGTGAGAACAGCGCTCGTCATTGCGGTGCCTCCGACAATAATGGATATCTCACGCTAGACCTCTTCGTCGGGAGGGCGGCAAGTGCCGTTCGGACCCGCTCCTGGCCGTCCGCCGGACCATAGAACCGAACCAGCCCGTGGCTCTCGGCAGCGGCGGCATCGAATGATCCATCGACGAGCGCGCGGACAACCTTTTCGTCCGTCACGATGACAATGTCGCCCTTAGCCGGGCCGTCGGCGTGAACCTTGACGGAGTAGCCTCTGGCGGTCGGCGTGTACGTTGTCCACATCACGGCAGGTATCAACACGACGGAGAAGCTTGGGCCGCCGGTGGCAGGAGCGGCGGCGCTCATCCGCACGCCGAGGCCGGTCATGCTCGCTGCGGCCTGGCGAAATCCGCTCCCAAACAGATCCTTTGCCGGGTTCTCGGGGCGCGGCGGCAGGATGCCGGACTTCTCGGCCTGCCAGACGGCGGTGCGCACATGCAGCGCGTTCGGTAGCACCCAGTTCAACAGGCCGAGGGCGAGGTCGCTGGGTTTTCATAGCCGCATGCGAAGGCGGAGGGCGGGGCGACGGCGAGAAGAGCCGCCGCCGCGAGCGGCCTGAACCGCCATCGGCGGGCCCTATTTGCCGGAGCATTTTTCCACATGACCCTTGCCCCACGATCACCCTTCCGGCGTGTACCAGATCGGCGACGTGTAAGCGCGCTCCTGCCCGAACATCGGTACTTCAGGAGGCATCTTCACGCCGAAACGCACCGCGTCATAGGCGGTCCAGCGCGGCGTCGGGATTTCAAGCACGCGGGCGTAGTAGACCGCCCGCAGCGCGGGATCGAATTCCGGGTCCGTCCATGTCTTGATCAGTTCGGAAGCGCCGATCGTGTTCGTCCAGGTGGCCGTTGCCACGTCGACTGTGTTGCCGACCGCAGGCAGCTTGCCATCGGCGCCGGGCACGCGCTCGTCCGACCAGACGACGTCGTAGACCTTCTCCTGGCGCGCGCCTGCGGCGTCGATCCAGCCCTTGACGATCTGGATACGGTCGAGATTGCCGCCGATCGGATCCTTGAGCGCCGCGACCAGGAAGGTCGGGGACTTGCCGGCGGGCGCGGCGCGGAGGTCGCCGCCCATCGGAACGCCCTTGCCATATCCTGCGAAGGCGGGGTTGCGTGATTGCGCATCGGCTTCGGCGAAGTCCCAGCCGCCGAAGAAGCGCACCAGCATGCGCGGGCCTGTCGTGGCATAGACCTCCTTGCGGCGCATGGCGTCCCAGATCGCCTCGCGCGTATTCTCCGTCGCCCAGACGCCGGCATAGCCGGAGGAGACCTGCTGCCAGCCGGTCAGGAACAGATCGCCATTGCGCATGAATTCGTGTTCGAAACGAGTCGGGGTCGGCTCCGCCCCGCTGTGCTTGCCGAAGAAGTTGTCCTCCTCGGCGGTGGCGAGCGAGGTGTGGCTGTCGGTCGAGCCGATCATGCCGAACTTGTAAGGGTTCGTCCCGAGCTTCGCCTCGAGCTGGAGGCCGATCTGCAGCGCCGAGCGAGCATACTCGCTTTGCAGCATCTCCGGCTTCTTCGCTTCGCTGAGGTTCAAATTGCCCTTGTCCCAGAGTTCGTAGCCGGCGAATTCGTCGTTTGGTGACAGGTATTGATGCGTCTCGCCGTCCCCTTTTATCTGTGTTGCCTCGTAGAGCGGCTCCCAGTGAGCACGTGTCTTTGCGTATTCCGCCGACAGAGGCTGGCCGGTTGCCGGGTTGGTCTCTGTCGGGAACATCCAGGCGTTCGACAGATTGCCGTTGTGTGCGATGGCCAGCACCCGACCACCAGTTTTGTCCTCGTAGGCCTGGAGATGTTTCCACAAATCCTCCGGAGTAGTGCTGCCCTGCGGAGGATAGGTCGTGAACGGTAGGGTCTGGACCGCCTTGTCGCCGCCGTCGCGATAGATCACGACACGGTGCAGATTGTTGCCGGGCGGCACCTGCGAGGTCCACTCATAGCCGATGAAGGCGGTGAAATGCCCCGGCTCGTTGTATTTCTCCGCCGCGGCGATGATCTGATCCCAGGTCGAGCTGTAACCGTCCGAGCCCGGCAGAAACTGCAGCGCTGGCGGAAATGTGCCGCGCGAGAAGTTGTCGATGATCTCGAGCGCAGCCTTCACGCCCTCCTGTCCACCGGCCTGAACCATATCGTACCATTTGCGGCCGGTCGGGTCGGCAAGCATTTCGGGCTTGCCCGAAAACAGGGCAGGGAAGAAGCCCATATTGTCGGAGTGGTCGGCAATAACGAGGAAATCGAGCGGTCGCGACAGCTTCACCCTCTCGCCGCCGGAAGCCGTCAGCTCCTCGCCGCGCGCGAAGCGGTATGCGTCCTCGAAGCCGAGCCGATTGCCGAAGGCGCCTGCATCCATGGATGAGCTGGTGTGAAGATGCGTGTCGCCCCAGAACACGCGGCTGGGGAAGTTACGGCCGGCGTACGGCGAGTAGCCGGGGGCCTTGCCTGGCGCAGCGGCCGAGGAGTCGAGGGTACCGGCGTCGTATTCGTCGACTGCGCCAGCGCGGGCGATGCGGTGAGCGCAGTCGCAATGGCCAAAGCGTAAGCCAAACGCCGATTGTTAGTTTTCTGTGCCGTGTAACGGCGCAAACGATGAGTGGTATTCATGGCTCTCTCCAATACCGTTTCCTCTACGGGGCGGTCCCTAATGACGGAGCGATCAGACATAAGAAGCTTCTACTCATCACCGGCATCCTCCCTCTTTGATTCCGACAGTCTCCCCGGCAGCCTCCGCATCTTGTTGGCGATCCAGCAGGACACCTGGAATTTGTCAGCGGCCCCCCTTGGCACCAATCCGATGCCACGAAAGTGTAGCACTGCAGCTTGAGTTTCGTGACGCTGCTCCAGTTGCCTTGAGTAGCTTTGCAATCCTGTCCGGCAACGGCGCGGACTGAGGATGTGCACGCATTGGATACCCAATTGCGGTGGAAGGCTATCGGAATCCTGCAACCGCGAACGCTGGCGCCCATCGAATGAATTGCTAACGTGGCCTCAGACAAATAAGCTTTGCACTGGTCCAATGAGCGCAGTCGGGCCGAGGGGGCGGCGCAGTGAACGTTGAACCTCGCCATGTTGAGATGCTTGCCTCGATCGAGTCCCGCTACTCGGACTTCGATTTGATGGCGGCAAGTGCGATCGACTGGGACCAGAAATACGAACATATAAACCGGGGCAAATTCGCGGGCCGCATGGCTCAGGCAGTTCTAAATACGCTGCAACTCGGGCGTGAAAGCTGGAGCCCGGGAATTATGCTGCGCGGCAGCGCTCCCCCTCGCAGTTGGGTCATCGCGTTTCCTATCGTCGCCGACGGCTCCCTTCACCTGCGAGGCCGAGAAGTGGCGGCAGGCCAACCGCTTCTTGTCGGGCCGTGCGACGACATTGCTTTCACGGCGAACGGTCGCACCGATCTCGCCTTGGCAGCAATCCCGGTCGACCAGATCGAGCGATGGATGCAGATACGCCGAGGCGAGCCGGGTCTCGATCGGAAACATCTGGATCGGCCATGGAAAATTGCCGAGCGCGAGATCGTGCGCCGGGGCCTAGCCTTGGCCAGATTGCTCAAGACGTTGCTGGACCGTGAGGGTAACGAACCTTCAGAGATGGTTCTGGCAGCAATCGAAGATCGGGTCGTCGATGTCGTTTTGGGAATGGTGCCCTCTACAGAGGTTGCAGAACCGCTGCACCGGAGAGCTCGTGTCGCTCTTAGGCTGCGCGACATGTTGATTGGCAGTCTGGAGACACCGTTCAGCATCAGCACGATGTGCGAGGCCCTCGGTGTCAAAGAACGAACGCTGTTCCTGGCCTGCGTGGAGGCGTTCGGACGCCCGCCCAAAGCGCTGCTTCTCGAACTGCGGCTCAATGCCGTACGGCGCACCCTCACGCACCCTGCCGACGACCAGACAGTTACCGCCGCTGCGTCGGGCTTTGGCTTCTGGCATTTGGGCGAGTTCTCTGCGGAGTATAAACGGCAGTTCGGGGAACTTCCCTCCGCCACACTCGCCAAGGCTACCGGTACAAACCTCGCCCCTTGAAAGGTGCATTGAAGCGAGAGTCCGCTTTTGGGGTCAGATGACCACGATGCCTCGCGCCTCCGCAAATGTCAGGTTTTGAGGATTCGCACCTTGAAGCTGCCAGTCTGCTGTCGGCCCCATTTCAAGCCACGCCGATGCTGTGACGTCTACAGCGGCACGGTTTGAACTTGCGACCCCTTTGCCGTGCAAGTTTGCCAGTCGATCGCTATCGATTGGTCCCGGTCAGGCATCGAAGAGGTAGCTAGGTTTCGGTGAGACAATCTCGACGAAAAAGATAAGGATCTTGAATGGCCTGTTCTGTCCCACTTTCGAAATTGAGCGTTGAAAAGGTTCAAATCTTGCCTCCCGGCTAGGGGCACCATTTCCCACCCGAGAACCTTGGAAAGCTCGGTGGGAGGTTATCCCAGGCGCACCTTGGGATAGCTGCAAGTGAGGCCGGGCCATTGCGTACTGGGTCGCTGTTACATCGGCCCCGGCACCATCTTGGTCGGCTGCTCCGGCATCGGAAACGCGTAATTGTCGCATTTCACGTCAGGGTTCGTCGGGCTGAACATTCCGAGCGGGTTGTCTTTGAACAGCCAGGCGTGAAGATCGTAATGGTAGAACTCCGTCGGAATAAGCGGATAATGCCCCTCCATCGGCCCCTGGAATGTCTGTCCAAACAGTTTCGGCGGCTCCTTTGTGTCGGGCGTCAGCGGAACAAGCCATTCCACGGCCACCAGGCGCAAGCCGCCGTCGACCGGCTCATAGATAAGGACATTGGGGCGCGTCGGATCTGGTGTCGGGCTGACGCTCGCGACGTTGACGAAATGAATGCCCATCGCGCCCTTAGGGTAATCCATAGCTCCAGCCACTTTTTCACCGCTGTAATAAACGCATCCGACTGTCGACAGATAGAGGTCGCGGATGGCGGCCTTGTAGTCTTCGTACTTGGATAGCGATTTTTTCAGGGCCTCGATCTCGGCCTTGTCCGGCTCGGCGGCCTGACCTGCGGCCGCAGTCAGGCAGGCGCCGATGAGGCCAGTCAACGCGAGAATACTGCGGCGCCTGAAGTAAGTGGTTTTCGTCATGCATTCCTCCCAGTTTTTTGTTCTGGCCGTGCAAGGCGGCAATGATGCTGGTTGCGCGGCCGAGATTGTCGCCGATGCTAATCCTTTCCGCTGGTTGGGAGAATTAACCCTGATGACCTAGGCCCTCGACACAGCGATTGGTTCTTCGACTGAGCCTGAAAGGGACCGTCGACGGTCGCTGCCGACCGGCCTGCGGCCGCCAATCTCCAACGTCTGCGATTAGCTAAATCCCACCACGACTTCGTCATCCCAGGGTGGAGCAAGGAGCGAAGCGACGCGGGGCGGACCCTGGGATCCATTCCGTAACATCAGCCGAAGAATGCAGCGGCTCAGAAGGCGCTTGCATCCGCAATATTGCCAGCTAACCTTCCTCCAGACTGGCTATGCCCCCATGATCGCGAGCCAGAAGCGCGGCACGATCCATATCGCTTCACCAGCCGCTACGGCGTGCAGCGCTGCCCACCAGCCTACCGCCGTCCCAGCAAGCTCTTCACCCGGTTGCGCAGCAGGCGCGCCATGTGGCGGGTTTCGCGGTAGAGGTGGAGCTGCGACGCCGCCTGGCGGGCGAGGCGGTCGGCGTCGGGCGTCAGGCCGACGACCAGCGTGCCGATCGGCCTGCGCTCCATCCACAGCCGGCTCATCACCGGATGGTCGGGCACGGCGCAGGAATCGCTGATCATGATGTTGGGGTCGTCGAGATGCTGCCTGGTCACCTCGATCATCAGCAGCGTGCCCGGCGAATAGGCGGCGAGCGTCTCGTCATAGGCCGTCTTCCAGGTGTAGGCGACGCCGGCCTCGACAAAGACGATCAGGCTGGCGATGGTGCGGTCATCGAGCGTCAGTGAATGGATGCGGCACAGATCCCGTTCGGCCAGCCGGTGCACGGCCTCGCGGGCAAAGGCGGCGCGGTAGCGGTCGATGGCCATGGCGGTGCGCTCGCGGCCTTTCCAGCCGGCGGCCTCGAGCGTCAAAAAACGCTCGATGGCATGGCGGATGTTTTCCGGTCCGCGCGCCACCAGATGCTCCAGCCTGCCGAGGTCGGCGAGGCGGCGCTTCAGGCGGCGGAACTCGCGATAATGGTGCGAGCGCAGCGAGGCCTTCAGATACTCATCGCCGTCGATCTCGCTTTCGAGCATCGGGCGTTCGGCCTTGCCGGTGGTGACCAGCGTCAGCCCACGCGTCTCGGCGACGGTGGCCAGCAGGCTGGCCACCGGGCCGTCGAGCCGGATGTCGGGCAGCACGAAGACTTTTGGCAGTTTGAGATGCGGCCGCGACAGCATCGCGAAGAAATCCTCGATGACGCCGACGGGATCGTCACGGTCGACCAGCGGCGTGCCGATCGGCCCGAACGGGCTCGACCATGTGCGCATCACCCGCACGCCCAGCGGCGTCGCCGGCCGCTCCACCGAGAACGGCACCAGCAAGCGCAGCCGGTTGCGGTATTCGTCGCCGTCGCGGATGACCGCCAGCCGCACCTCGCGGTCTTCCAGTCGCGGCATGGCGGGTGCCAGGAAGCGCGGATTGAAGAACACGTTGGGCTCGATCGTGCGGGCGCAGAGATAGTCGAGTTCCTCGACCAGGTCGAAGCCGGCGGAGGCGGCGTAAATAGCCAGTTTGCGCTGGGGTCGGCCGTTGGCCAACAATTCGATATGGGCGGGGTCGGCTTCGCGGGCGAGCCCGGCGAGGCCCGACACCAGGGCGCCGGCCGGGCCGCCGCTGGTTTCCTCGAGCAACGGGATGGCGGCCATCAGGCGGCTCCTTTGGCTACGAAGATGACCATGACGATGCCGAGCCTGCGCCAGACCGTGAAGGCCAGCGCGCCGGCCTCGAAGATCATGGCAAAGGCGGTGGCCATCGCCGCGCCCCACAAGCCGAAAAGCGGGATCAGCACCAGATTGAGGCCAATGTTGAAGGCCAGCGTCATGGCGTAGACGGCGGCGCAGATGTTCTGGTTGCCGCTCATGGTGAGCAGGCTTTCGCAGGGGCCGACGGCGGCGCGGGCGACGACGCCGACGACCAGCAGGAACAACAGCGGGTAGCCGGCAACGAATTCAGGCCCGAACAAGCCCAGCATCGGCTCGCCCAGCACCAGCACCAGCAGCGCCATCAACAGCGATGGCCAGAACGTCCACGACACGGTTTCGCGGGCGAAGGCGGCGAGCTTTTCGGGCTCGCCATGGGTGAATTGCGCGTAACGCTGGGCAACGCCCGCCTTGACCGCAAAATAGACGAAATGCACCAGCGCCAGCGTCTTGACCGTGGCGAAATAGACGGCGACGTCGATAGGATTCATATAGGCGCCGACCATCAGCACGTCGGCATTGGTGAGCAGGAAAAAGAAGCCTTCGACCAGGAAGATCGGCAGCGACACGAGGAACCATTGCGCGAAATGCAGCTTCATCGGCCCGGCCGGGATTTTTTTGTCGATGCGCGCAGTGATGCCGATGAGCTGGCCGAGCGTGGTGGCATAGGCGGCGGCGATCGAGGCGAAGATCGCCGTCCTGGCGTCGGGCGCAAAGCCGACCTGAAGCATCAGCGCCATCAGCGCCAGGATCAGCACCGGCCGTACCAGATAAGTGGGCGCCAGCGCAAACAGCGCCCACGAGTTGGCCCGCGCCAGCCCCTGCAACAGGTCGGACATGGCGATCATCGGCATGCAGATGAGGCCGAGAATGAACGGCACGACATAGTAGTTCTCGATAAAGGGCGAGAGCAGCCAGACGCCGAGCGCGCCCAGCCCGGCGATCGCCGTCGAGGCAACCAGCACGAACAGGCGGCTGGTCAGCACGATGCCGCGCAGTTCGGCCAGCATGTTGCGCTCGCGATATTCGGGAATGAAGCGGATGACAGAGGTGTGGAAGCCGAGGCAGGCGAGGTTGCCGACGATGACCATCGTCACCCAGACAAGGACAAAAATGCCGTATTCGAACGAGCCCATCCAGCGCGCCATCAGCACCTGGCTGACGAAGGCGATGACGGCGCTGACGATGCGGATGGAAAAGGCAATCAGCGACATGCGGCTGGCTTCGCCGCGCTCGTCGGCGGTGAACAGCACGGCATCGACGCGGGTAAGCAGCGGCTTTGCGCGCAGCGCAAGGCGCTGCGGCAGGAACCGCCCGGCTGTCGTCGCCGCGGAAAAGCGCACCCTGATTACACTCCGTTTTCCGCCTCTTTTCTGGCTCTGCGTCTAACGAAAACACATTAAGAAACGGTTGGGTGGGGTGGAGGGAGTGCTCCCTTCGCCCCGTTTCACGGGGAGAAGGTGCCGGCAGGCGGATGAGGGGCAGCGCCGGCCTTGTGCCATGTTCACCGTTCGCGGCAGAACGCGACGAAACGACAGGCCAGTTGATGGAAAGAAATAAGAGCTGAAGGCCCATTTCCGCTGTCGGCGGGACAGCATCCCCCTTTGGCCTGCCGGCCATCTCCCCCTCAGGTGGGGAGATTGGCCAATCGCGGACGCCGGCTCTGGCCCCTCATCCGCCCTTCGGGCACCTTCTCTCCGTGAACGGGGCGAAGGAAACTTACGCGAACGCCCCGTGGCAATGCTTGTATTTTTTCCCTGACCCGCACGGGCAGGCCTCGTTGCGGCCGACCTTGCCCCAGGTGGCGGGGTTCTTGGGGTCGCGGTTTTCGGGGGCGACGGTGGCGTGGGTCTCCTGGCGAACCAGAAGCCCGGTGTCGCCGCCGTTAAAATCGTCCTCGCCGGTGGTGCCGTCGAGATGGCTGCCGAACATGTCGGGCGCCTCGGGCGGCGGCGCTTCGGCGGCCTGGCGGACCAGCTCGACGCGCATCAACTGCGCGGTGACGGCCTGGCGCAGATTGCCCAGCATCGCCTGGAACAGCTCGAACGCCTCGCCCTTGTATTCCTGCAGCGGATCGCGCTGGGCGTAGCCGCGGAAGCCGACGACCGAGCGCAGGTGGTCGAGGTTGACGATGTGCTCGCGCCACAGATGGTCGAGCGTCTGCAGCACCACGGAGCGCTCGACATAGGCCATCACGTCGGGGCCGAAGCGCTCGGCACGCTCTTTCGCGGCAGTCTCGGCGGCCTGGCTGATACGCTCGCGGATGTCGTCCTCGGCAATGCCCTCTTCCTTGACCCAGTCCTCGACCGGCAGGTCGAGATTGAGGAATTCGGCGACCTCGGCCTTGAGGCCGGCGACGTTCCACTGCTCGGCATAGGCGTTTTCGGGAATGGCCTTGGCAACGATCTCCTCGATGACGCCCTCGCGCATCTCGGCGATGGTCTCGGACAGGCCTTCGCCGTCCATCAGTTCGAGGCGCTGCTCGAACACCACCTTGCGCTGGTCGTTGGACACGTCGTCATATTTCAGCAGGTTCTTGCGGATGTCGAAGTTGCGCGCCTCGACCTTCTTCTGCGCCTTTTCCAGCGCCTTGTTGATCCAGGGGTGGATGATCGCCTCGTCTTCCTTGAGGCCAAGCTTCTGCAGCATGCCGTCCATGCGCTCGGAGCCGAAGATGCGCATCAGATCGTCCTGCAGCGACAGGAAGAATTTTGAGCGCCCGGGATCGCCCTGGCGGCCTGAGCGGCCGCGCAACTGGTTGTCGATACGGCGCGACTCATGGCGCTCGGTGGCGAGCACGTAGAGGCCGCCGGCGGCGAGCGCCTTCTCCTTCAGCCGGGCGATGTCGTCGCGAATTGCCTTTTCCCTGGCGTCGCGATCGGGGCCGGCCGGCATGTCGCCAAGCTCCTCGGCGATGCGCATGTCCGCATTGCCGCCGAGCTGGATGTCGGTGCCGCGGCCGGCCATGTTGGTGGCAATGGTGATGGCGCCGGGTTTTCCCGCCTGGGCGACGATCGCGGCCTCACGCTCATGGTGGCGGGCGTTCAGCACCTCGAAATCGGTAAAACCTTCCTTGCGCAGGCGTTCGGCCAGCAGCTCGGATTTCTCGATCGAGGTGGTGCCGACCAAGGTAGGCTGTCCCTTGGCGCGGGCTTCCTTGATTTCCCTGACGATCGCCTTGTACTTCTCCTCGACGGTCCGGTAGACCTCGTCGTCCTCGTCAATGCGGATGACCGGCAGGTTGGTCGGGATCTCGGTGACGTCGAGATTGTAGATGTTGGCGAACTCCTCGGCCTCGGTCAGCGCCGTGCCGGTCATGCCGGCGAGCTTCTTGTAGAGGCGGAAATAGTTCTGGAAGGTGACGGAGGCGAGCGTCTGGTTCTCCGGCTGGATCGCCACATGCTCCTTGGCCTCGAGCGCCTGGTGCAGGCCTTCCGAATAGCGGCGGCCCGGCATCATGCGGCCGGTGAATTCGTCGATGATGACGATCTCGCCGTTGCGCACGATATAGTCCTTGTCCTTCTGGAACAGCTGGTGCGCCTTGAGCGCATTGTTGACGTGGTGGACGATGGCGACGTTCTCGACGTCATAGAGCGACTCGCCCTTGAGCAGGCCGGCGTCGCGCAAAAGGTTTTCCAGCTTCTCGGTGCCCTCCTCGGTGAAGATCGAGGTCTTCTGCTTCTCGTCGATCTCATAGTCGGCCGGCTCGAGCTTCAGCATGAAGGCGTCGATGGTGTTGTACATTTCCGAGCGGTCCTCGAGCGGACCGGAAATGATCAGCGGCGTGCGCGCCTCGTCGACCAGGATGGAATCGACCTCGTCGACGATCGCGTAGCTGTGGCCGCGCTGCACCATCTGGGCGCGCTCGTATTTCATGTTGTCGCGCAGATAGTCGAAGCCGAGCTCATTGTTGGTGGCGTAGGTGACGTCGGCGGCATAGGCGGCGTGGCGTTCCTCGTCGGACAGGCCATGGACGATGACGCCGACGCTAAGGCCGAGGAATTTGTAGACGCGGCCCATCCATTCGGAGTCGCGTTTGGCAAGATAGTCGTTGACGGTGACGACATGGACGCCTTTGCCGGCGAGCGCGTTGAGATAGACGGGCAGCGTGGCGACCAGCGTCTTGCCCTCGCCGGTACGCATCTCGGCGATGCCGCCATTGTGCAGCACCATGCCGCCGATCAGCTGGACGTCGAACGGGCGCATGCCGAGCACGCGGCGCGCCGCTTCGCGCACGGTGGCGAAGGCCGGCACCAGGAGATCGTCGAGGCTGGCGCCGTTGGCGACGTCCTGGCGGAATTTTTCCGTGCGGGCGGTCAGCTCGGCGTCGGAGAGCGCCCGCATTTCGTTTTCCATGGCGTTGATCGCTTCGACGCGCGGTCGGGTCGACTTGACCCGGCGATCGTTGGAGGAGCCGAAAACCTTACGGGCGAGACCGCCAAAACTGACCATTCAATGGTCCTTTCGATAGCATTCCAAGTCGTTGCGACGGGTACCGGCCGGCACCGTCAAATCCACGTGAAACGCGGACAAACGCAAAAAGCGCCCGGAAAACGGTTCTGGACGCAAAGTCGTTGGACAGATAAGAGGGGGCTCAATCGATGTCAACGGCGCGCTCGCCCTGTCGACCGTGCCAAATTCCGCCACAATCCGGCTGGTCTGGAAGCCATCCTGCCCTAGCTATCCCCCATTGGAGTTAATCGTATGTGCTCATTGTTTCGCCGCGCGTCGCTCGCCAGCCTCGGCATGGCATTCGGGCTGTCGGCGCTGTCGCTGTCGCCAGCGATGGCGCAGGACACCGCGCCTGCCCAACCAGCCCCGGCCCAGCCAGGCGCCCCCGCCCAACCGGCCGCGCCGGTCGATCCGAACGCCGTGGTCGCCACGATCAACGGCCAGAAGCTGACCGAGGCAGACCTTGCGCTTGCCGAAGGCGAACTGTCGCAGCAGTTCGCGCAGATGCCGCCCGAACAGCGCCGCGCCGCGGCACTTTCGGCGGCGATCGAAATCAAGGTCATGGCCGCCCAGGCGGTCACCACCGGCCTCGACAAGGATCCCGACTTCCAGCGCCGCATGGCATTCCTGCAGCAGCGCGCCCTGCATGGCGAAATGGTCGAGAAGGATGTCGTCGGCAAGATCACCGATGCCGAGGTTCGCGCCCGCTACGACCAGGAAATCGCCAACACGCCGCCGGCCAACGAGGTGCATGCCCGTCACATCCTCGTGAAGACGAAGGAAGAGGCCAATGCGATCATCAAGCAGCTCGACGGCGGCGCCGATTTCCAGAAACTCGCCAACGAGCACACCAGCGATCCGAGCGGCAAGACCAGCGGCGGCGATCTCGGCTGGTTCGGACCCGGCCAGATGGTGCCGGAATTCGACAAGGCGGTCTTCGCGCTGGCGGTCGGCAAATACACCGAGCAGCCGGTGCAGTCGCAGTTCGGCTGGCACGTCATCCAGGTCGAGGACAAGCGCGCGAAGCAGCCGCCGGCCTTCGACCAAGTCAAGGACCAGGCCCGTCAGGCAGTCATCCGCGATAAATATATCGCACTGGTCAAGTCGCTGCGCGCCGAGGCCAAGGTCGAGATCCCGGACGAGAAGCTGAAGAAGACGGTCGACGCGCTGGAAAACACCAAGTAGGGCAGGCGGTCGTCGCAGATGATAGTGCCAACTAATTGTTGGCGCCGGCGCTGCGCCTCATCTGCCTGCCGGCATCTTCTCCCCGTATAGTGACGGGGAGAAGGACAGCCTTCGCAAAGGATTTCGCCAATCTCCAGCGTTGCAGGAAACGTGCTGAGGTTGCGGTCAGCCCTTTCTCCCCGTCACTATACGGGGAGAAATGCCCGGCAGGGCAATGAGGGGCAGCGCCGGCGTCAACAACTGATCGCCTGATGTGCCCTACGGCCCTGTCGCTCTACCGGGTGGTGCGGGCGATGACGCGTCGACGCCTCCGCCGGACCGCCGCGGCGCCAACCGAGCCGGCGTCGTCAGCGGCTATGCCCTTCAACAGATAGCCAACCGCCTTGCGCAGCGTCGTTTCGTCTTCATCGAGGCGATTGGTCAAAAGATGCGTCCAGGCAAAGGAGGCGACCAAGTCGGCGACGAGCGTGGAATCGATGTCGGCCGCCACTTCGCCTCTTGCTTTGGCGCGTTCGATCATCTGGCCGGTATGGGCATGGCGTCCTTTGGTGTATTCGGCAAGCACGGCGGCGACTGTTGCGTCCGACTGCGCCTCGGCGATCAGCGATCTGAAGGTGCTGCCTGACGATGTTTCGCGCCAGTGCGAGAACAGGCTTTTGAGGAAGCCCACGAGATCGTCCTCGAGGTTGCCGGTGTCGGGATGGTCGACGCGCTTTAGCCTTTGATAGACGTCGAACAGCAAGGCGGCCTTGCTCGGCCACCAGCGATAGATTGTCGGCTTTCCCGCACGCGCCCGCCGCGCCACCGCTTCGATCGAGAAGCCGGAATAACCGGCCTCGACCAGCACTGCCTCGGCGGCGTCGAGAATGGCGTCGGCGCTGTCGGGGTTGCGACGTGCGCCGATCGACCTCCGCCCCTGATCCAGGCCCATGCAGTTTCCCTTGCCCATGATTTTTGTCGGCAAGTCGTACACGCTTTCTCGGCGAAACGAAACGGTCCGTTTCGTGCGACCGAGTGTTTCGCTCTGATGTGAAAGGGTACGTGCCCGACCACCAAACGCCCTTGCGCCTGCGCTCGCTATCGGGCAAACCGGCGTTCCCCCCTTGCGTTTTTCCCGCCCGAGGTCTTCATGTCAGCCACGATTTCGCCGCTCGCGCCGAAGAAATATCCTGAAATGCCTGACATCGAGGGCGTCCGCATTGCCACCGCCGAGGCCGGGATAAAGTACAAGAACCGGACCGACCTGCTGACCATGGTCTTCGATGCCGGCACCACGGTCGCCGGCGTGTTCACCAAGTCGAAATGCCCGTCGGCGCCGGTTGATTTCTGCCGGCAGAATCTTAGCGCCGGCAAGGCGAGCGTCCTGGTCGTCAATTCCGGCAACGCCAATGCCTTCACCGGCAACAAGGGCCGAGCTTCCACGGCAATGACCGGCGAGGCTGCAGCCAAGGCTGCCGGCTGCACGCCGGGCGAGGTGTTTCTGGCCTCGACTGGCGTCATCGGCGAGCCGCTGGATGCCGGCAAGTTCAGCCATCTGCTCGTCGGACTGGTCAAGGACGGCAGGCCGGATCTGTGGACCGAAGCCGCCAAGGCGATCATGACCACCGACACCTATCCGAAACTGGCGACCGCGACGGTAAAACTCGGCGACGCCGACGTCAGCATCAACGGCATTGCCAAGGGCGCCGGCATGATCGCGCCCGACATGGCGACGATGCTCTCCTTCATCGCCACCGACGCGCCGATCGCAGCCCCCGTGCTGCAGGATCTTTTGTCGCGCGGCACCGCCAAGACCTTCAATGCGGTCACCGTCGACAGCGACACCTCGACCAGCGACACGCTGCTGATGTTCGCCACCGGCACGGCATCCAGGCGCGGCGCGCCTGACATCACCGATGCCGGGGATGCGCGCCTCGGCGCCTTCCGCCGCGCGCTCGGCAAGGTGCTGAAATCGCTGGCGCTGCAAGTGGTGCGCGACGGCGAGGGCGCGCGCAAGCAGGTCGAGGTCACCGTCACCGGCGCGAAATCGGCCCGCTCGGCCAAGCGCATCGCGCTGTCGATCGCCAACTCGCCGCTGGTCAAGACGGCGGTCGCCGGCGAGGACGCCAATTGGGGCCGCGTCGTCATGGCCGTCGGCAAGGCCGGCGAACCGGCCGACCGCGACCTGCTGTCGATCTGGTTCGGCGACATCCGGCTGGCGCATCAGGGCGAGCGCGATGCCGCCTACTCCGAAGCGGCGACATCGGCCTACATGAAGCGAGACGAGATCCGCATCCGTGCCGATATCGGCATCGGCCGCGGCAAGGCGACGGTGTGGACTTGCGACCTCACCAAGGAGTATGTCGCCATCAACGGCGATTATCGGAGCTGATGGCATTGGTTTCCAGACATCCGGCAAGCGTGCTTGCCATCGTGCGTCGCTATGAGGCGGCCGGCTTTCGCGCCTGGCCGGCGGCGGCCGTCCATTATGACGGCACCTGGGTGGTGCGGCTGACGGCGGGCCATCCTGCCAAGCGGCTGAATTCGGTCAACCCGCTCGATCCGGGCGACATCCAGCACATTGCCGAGCGCATCGGCCGCGCCAGCCGTCGTTTCGACGCCTATGGCCGGCCGCTGACCTTCCGCATATCGCCGCTGTCGGGGCCGATCCTCTCCAAACATCTCGACAGCGACGGCTGGAGCACATTCGACGAATCGCTGGTCATGCGGTTGCCGCTGGCGGACGCCCAGCTCGATGCCGCCATGGACCAGATCCCGCTGAAGGACATCAGCCGCTTCATCGGCGCGGCGCTCAAGGTAAGCGCATCGGATGTGTCGCTGCGGCCGGGCCTGTCGGAGATCATCGGCGCCATCCAGCCGGAGGCCGGGCTGTTCGCGCTCGAAGACGGCACCGAACCGCTGGCGACGCTGATCTGCGTCCATGATGGCGATCTTGCCGGGCTGTTCGAGGTTGCCACCGACAGATCGGTGCGCAACCAGGGCCATGGCCGCCACCTCATCCTGTCGGCGCTGAAATGGGCACGGCTGCGCGGCGCTCGGGAAGCCTGGCTGCAGGTCGAGGCCGACAATGCGCCGGCGCTGGCGCTCTATCGTTCGCTCGGGTTCGACGAAGTCTATCGTTACCATTATCGCCGGCCGCCCGGCGCATGACTGGCGTAAACCCTGTCGGCAAGCGCCTGCTCCTGGTCGCAGCCTGCGCGCTGGTCGATACCGACGGCCGCGTGCTTCTGGCGCAGCGCCCCGAAGGCAAGCAACTGGCCGGCCTGTGGGAATTTCCGGGCGGCAAGGTCGAGCCCGGCGAGACCCCGGAAGAATGCCTGATCCGCGAGTTGTACGAGGAGATCGGCATCGAAACCGATATTCCCTGCCTGGCGCCGTTCACCTTCGCCAGCCATTCCTATGATGATTTTCACCTGCTGATGCCGCTGTTCGTCTGCCGTCGCTTCCGCGGCATCGCGCAGCCGAAGGAGGGGCAGGTGCTGAAATGGGTGCGGCCGCTCCAGATGCGCGATTTTCCGATGCCGCCGGCCGACGCGCCGCTGATCCAGTTCCTCATCGATCTTCTGTAATCGTGCCGCCACTGCCCGATTAAACAGCGTTAAGGGAAGATTTATCTCGCTGTGAAAAATTGAGGCGTGGAAATCGTGGGAAGGCCGTATTCGGGCCTTCGCCGGAGGGCGTTGCATGAGCCTCGACAGGGACTGGGAATCGATCCGACCCGATCGCAATTACAGCGCTGTCCATGTCGGCATGGGAATATTGCGAATCACGCTTTTGTTCGGCTCGGCCGCGGTGGCGCTGGCCTTGATCGCGACGCCCTTGCTCGAGAGCCGGACGCGATCCGGCCGCGACGATTTTGCCGGCGGCCTCGACAGGATGAGCACGGGGTCGGTCGGGAGCACAGGCACGGGCTCGAGCGGCCGTCGTGAGACCTACACGCTGCGCAGGAGCGTGCTGCAGCCGCTGCCCACTTCGATCTGCGTGATACGCGACAATGGCCAGCGCAGCGGCGACTGCTGCACCGGCCAAAGCGGTGCTTTCATCGCCTGTTAAGCCTTTGCCGTTAACCTTTCTTAACAGGTCCGCGCTAGGGTCCGGCAAGCGGGATCGACGGCCATGAAAACATTGCTGCAACGATTTTGGGAAGACAAGACCGGCGCGACGGCTGTCGAATATGGGCTGATCGTGGCCGTGCTGTCGCTTACCATCGTAGGCGGTGTCGGCAAGGCCGCCGACGCAATCACGTGGCTGTTCAGCGACAATTCCAGCAAGCTTGTGAACGCTTTCGCGAAGTGATCACGACCGGCCACCGGGACCCGTGGCATCGGGTCAACGCCCGCCGGGGTTTTCCAGTATTGCCTTCAGCGATATTTTCGCCGAGCCCGGCTTCAGCGGTTTTTGCTGCGAGGCGTCGGGCGCCCAGCCCGACATCCAGACGATCGGAAAACTCGCCCTGACGCGGCCATCGGCATCCGAAAATTGTTCGGCATAGATCTCGGCGGCGCGGGCAAACAGCCTTCGAGTGCCCGGTCGCCTGCTGCGGTCGGTCAGAGCGCTGGTCTCGCCCATCGCACGCAGGTCTGCCATCAGGCCGAACAGGGAATCGTAGCGCACCGTCACCGTCTCGACGTCGGCGACGGGCAAGGCCAGGCCGGCGCGTTGCAAAAGCGCGCCGGCGTCGCGCACGTCGGTGAACGGGATGACGCGCGGGCTGGCGCCGCCGTAAAGCTCGGTCTCGGCGGCGAGCAGGCATTCGCG
This sequence comes from Mesorhizobium ventifaucium, assembly GCF_935822925.1. GTDB lineage: Bacteria > Pseudomonadota > Alphaproteobacteria > Rhizobiales > Rhizobiaceae > Mesorhizobium > Mesorhizobium ventifaucium. The sequence continues at coordinate 20,879 of NZ_CAKXZS010000089.1, read as the reverse complement.
CAGCTCGGAAAGCGTGCCGGCGCCGGCAAAAGCGCCGAGGAAAAGACCGTCCGGCTTCAGAGCGCGGCGGATCTGCACCAGCATGCCGGGAATGTCGTTCATTGCCTGAAGCGACAAAAGCGACACGGCGAGGTCGAGGCTTTCCGGCTCGAACGGCACGGTCTCCAGCGGCGCCACCAGTCCCGCGGCATCGCCTCCCGCTCCATCGCCCAGGAAGGCCGCATCCGCCTCGACGCGCACGATGTCCGTCACCTTGCCGCTTGTCGCGAGCACGTCGACTGCCGCCGGCGTCTGGCAAAACAGGACGGCCGCCCTGTCAAATTTGCGTTCCACAGCGCCCAGCCGGTCGGTGAGCTCTTCAGCTGCGCGCCGCATCAGGAAGTCCGCGCCGGCAGTCGGATAGGCGAGCGCCCGGCGCTTGTGCGCCAGCCAGAGAGAGGTATCGACTATAGGTTGCAACTGACGGTTCCTGGTTTCCGCTCTCTGATATAGGGTGGCGGAAAAAGAACCACGTGGCCGATCCAATGCTGGATATCAAGAGTGTCGCTCGAAAGGCGTTGGACTGGCCGGCGCGCATCCTGTTTCCGCCGGTTTGCGCCGGCTGCCGACGGCATGTCTCGCAGCCCGGCGTGCTGTGCGGCGCCTGCTGGCCGAAACTCAGGCTTCTGGAGCGGCCATGGTGCCCGGTGATGGGCACGCCGTTCACCCATCATATGGGCGAGGGGTTCCTGTCGGCCGAGGCGATCGCCGACCCGCCGCCCTTCGAGCGCGCACGGGCCGCGGTCGCTTACTCCGGTGTCGCCCGCCAGATGGTGCAAGGGCTGAAATACCAGGACCGCACCGATCTGGCGCCGTGGATGGCGCGCTGGATGCTGCGCGCCGGTGCCGAACTGATCGCGGAAGCCGATGTGGTCGTGCCGGTGCCGCTGCACTGGCGGCGCTTTTGGCCTATAAGTGCTTGATTTTGCTATGTGTAGTTTCTAGTTACCATATCGCGCAACATACTGGACTTGGTTGACAGTATCTACAAAAACCACGCCGAAGCGGGGTCTTTGTCCTTTCCGGTGAAAGCCGCCAACGGATCAAAGGAACTCGAGATCCAGCGCGGAAATCCACACCTCACCGCCCGCGGCCAGTCGCACCAGGTGGCGGGTGGCTTCACCAAGAATCTGTGTGATGCCGACCACTAGCCCGCGCATGCCCGTGTCGAGCACGATCACGTGTTTACCAAGGTTCATCATTCTCTCCTACACCTCGTTAACCGTCCTGGCGCGCAGTCCATTCTGCCGCTTGCAATGCTTTGCATGACAATGCATTACATAAATCGAGATAGCCGTCAACGAGATTATGCATTACATTGCATGACAATCGCAACTGAGGGAAACTTTCAATGGCCAACGCCAAATCAGCCAACCTTGCACTTAGATTGCCTCCCGCAATCAAAGAGGCGCTGGCAAAGGCCGCTGTAGCGGACAGGCGCACGGTAAGCAGCTACGTAGAGAAAGTTTTAGCTGACGATCTGGAGGCGAAGGGCTACCTGCCCAAGACCGAATAGAAAGCGCGCTGCAGTTACCAAGCTACAGCGCGCCCTGACTGCCGAGGCGTCGACAATCGATTCTCCGCAATCAGCCTACCCGGTCCGGAAGGCCGATGCAGAGTATAACGCTCGCTAGTAGCTAGGCAAGCACATGCACAATTGCCTTTTGTGAAAGTAAAATATGCAAGTGAACCTTTTTTATAATCCTATGGACTTCACTACTATTCCGTGGAATCCGTAGCGGATGGATAACGATAAGATCTACACTATCGGCGAAGCTGCCGACCTGTTGCGTCTTACAAACCGTGGCGTTGCAAAGATCGCTAGGCGCCACGGGCTGTGCATGGTCGCAGGAAGGAATATTCTTCTAACCGGAAAAGACGTCGAGGCAATAAAGGACACGCTGCGGGTTGAGCCGTCGTTACCGCGGCGGCATGTCGAACCAAGGTCGTCGGACTATCAAATGTACAAGAGCCTACAGAGACTCTTGGCGCCTAAGCCGAAGTCACCTGGCCGTATCAGGTGGGAAAAAACCCACGCCAAGCAATCGGCGGAACGGGAAGCAACAAAGGCGTCCCTAGTTAGATGGAAAGATGCCGAACCCCTCGATCGCACCAACCGTGACCAGGCATATTGGACGCCTGAACGCAAAGAGCGCCTTCGACTCGAGCGACTGGCGCGGAAGAAAGGTTGGGCACCGCAGAATGACTGACTTTTATGCATGGCCCGCACTGCCGCGGCGCCGGCATCGTGTTCCACTGTCCGCAGTGGCGGCGGTCGGGCGGCACGTGCTGCCCAGACGGTACGCACCGCATGGGATGCCCCGGCGAGAGCGTTCAGTGCTCTAGTTGCCCGACATCGGCGCCAAATGCCATTGACTGCCATGAAGCTCGGATGGTTGGATAAACAGACGGATTGGGGTCATCGTGCGACAGCAATTACCAGGAGTAACAAATGCCTTTGGCCGACTGGGAATCATTCTTCGACGAGGAGATGGTTGAGGAACTCAAGCACACCTTCAATCTTAAAACCAAAGCCGAGCTCGAGGCGCTATTCGATGAAGTCGCGATGGATATTGAACAACTAGTTGCCGAGAGGACGGGCACCAAACACTGAAGTCGCCAGAGTTTGGTGCCTGCCAATTTCATTTGATTACAGCACCGCAGCCACGAAGAACGTTTCGACCTGCGCATCACTAAGACCAAGCGCAGCGAAGCCAGCCGCCATCACCGCCACGATGCCTCGCCGGCGCGGTCTGGCGGCTACAGGCAGCGCGACATGGTCGGCATGTGCGCGCGTGCCTGAACGGGGGGGATGAACTTCAGACGCATGCTGTGAACTCAGGACGCGCGATTCAAGGCGCGCAAGCTAAATTAGTTCCGGAACATTTTAGCTAAATTGAATGTTCGAAGGGTCATGACAAAGCTGTCAGACCTTGGGCCGCCAATAACAGTCACGCGCCACGGTGATCCTCCGGCCAGTGAGGGCGCCCATTTCCACACCTGCCCCATCTGCGGACAGCCGGTGGACCGGCGCGACCTGCGGCAGGTCATCTGGCATGAGCAACCGGCGCACGAGCCTCTGGAGCTCGATTCCTGATGGCCAAATTAGCGATTGGAGATCTGGTGACGATCACGGCCACGGTCCGCAGACGGGTCACGGAGGGCCGCGTCAGCGTTTCCATCCCGAGCTATGGCCTCCCGCATTCGATCATTGACCATACCAAGGTGAAGAAGGGCCAGCAGATCGAGCTTACCGGCGAGATCACGCGAATAGACGAGGAAGCCGGCAAGGTCACAATCGCCATGGGACCGCTGGTGACGGTCGACATTGATAAGGTCAGGCTGGTGGAGAAATACCGACCGCAGAAGCGCAAGAAGCCACTGCGCGACATGGTAGATTAAGCGGGTCGCTCACGCCAAATATCCCAAAGGCGCCGCGTCTCTGTCTCCGCAGGTCTCAGCGAATCATAAAATTTAAGCAGGACGTTCTCTAGGGCGTCGACCGCACCCTGCGAAAGGTGTGCAGGAGGGAGACTATTATGGATACGCTCAAAGAACCTGTCGATGTCATCACCTTCAAGCTTGGCCAAAACAGTAGGTATCGTTTTGATGGTCTCGCAAATGTCCCGAAGAAGGCCCGCAAAGTCTCCTATCGTATGGGCGACATCGCGATCTGCAATGCTCATCCATTCTACGAAGCTTTTGGAATCGGCAAAAAACTCAGTGCTAGAAGATAGTTCCACTTCCGGATCGGGGTTCGCAGCTCTCGTGTTGTCGCGGTGCACTCGGCGGCCCTCTATCCATATCTCGCAAAAATCGAACAGCAACAACGCAGGCCGGAGGCGATCTACAATTGGCCCCAGTTTAAAAAGTTGACGGTTCAATGTCGTTGCGGGTTCCCGTTCGGGCTCGGGCAACCCTTCGATGAATATTCTCGGGCATTTGCTGTGATCCATGCCTAGACCTTAGGCCGCGCCAGGCTAGGCCGCAATGGCCACTTGAGCGTTCCATGTCCCTTGGATTGCCGCCAGCAGTGCAGACAGCGCCAGGAGCCGCAGCAGGGCCGGGGCTGGGAACTCAGCACGGTCCCCAGCCGCCCGCGTTCTTATGGCCTCAACTTGGCAACTGGGCCAAAGCCCATGCGTAGTCGGCATCCCGCATTTCCGGGGTTTGCTCACCTACACGATGTATCAGCCCCGTCATTAAGCCCATGTAGAAAAACGCCGGGGTGGCGGCGGCGGTGGCACCAATCCGCATCAGGACCGCCGCCGTATTAACCACTCCTCCGCTATTAGTCCCGGATGCCACGAGAACACCGTTGACGAAGACATACATCATAGCACCGATGGTGTAGGATTGGATGATGTGGTCCTGGCCATGCTTTACTACGTTTGCACCATCGGTGATCGTCAGGATCGTTGGCCCTGATAGGCTAAACGTGGTGGCTCGCACATTTTCGGTGTTGAGATCGATCGGTATGGCAACCCTTGGGTTTCCAGATCCTTGGTCCAGACTAAGAACGGACCCAATCGCGGTGCCATCCCGGAAGGGACGCAAGACGGCCGTCACCATATACCCACCAGCAGCCCAAGCTTTCGACTGGCCTGTAAGGTATCTACTTCCGTTGCCACCAGCGCTGAATTGGAGGCAATACTGGTTTCCAACTCTCGCAAGTACTGGGGATGACGTATCCGACACGTTGTACAGAGTGTTCCCTGTTCCGAACTTGTCATTTATTTGATTTACGTTGTCATCGAGAGCAGCATTCGTCACACCGGCATCGGAGAATACAGCGGTAGTGTCGGAGAGATCGAGCCAGAACCCATCTCCGGTCAGTGCCTTCGGTTTTACAAACGGGCGAACTCGCCCTGGCACCATACCCCTATCACCCCACGCATAGCAGCGCTGGTCGGATGCTAATGCCGTGACGCGCTCTTGCGTCATCTCCATGAATATGACCCTCAGATTTGCATGACCGTCCTTGACCGCTGCGCAACTGTCGAGTGCATAGCGATCCACGTCCTGCTTCATAAAGGTTATTTCCGGGCCGAATTCGGTTGACGCGCCGCCAGCGGCAAGGTTCTTGCCTACGAGATCGCCGCCGCGCTGATCGACCCCGATGGTATTCTTCATCCACATAACGCAGATACCTCCATCGGCAATGGGAACGACCGCCTCCGAGTTGTATCGACAGTCGCTCTGCCCGATGGTTACTGCCGCTGAGAATACACCAGCAGACCCGACCATGTGCTTGATGTCTTGCGGATAGTATGGATTTCCGCCTGGGTCACTGTAACCTTCATGCGTTACGACATGCGAGCGACCGGCAGCATCAAAACCAAATGCCGGAGTGTTGGATGTATTACCTTCTGCTGTCGTGTATATTTTGAAAGTATCCGTCATGTCAGTGTTTGTCACGGGGAACGGCACACTGGTCAAACCATCGAAGGAGACTAACTGTTGGTTTGCAATGTCGATCTTATAATAGTAGACATTCAGCCGCATGGTATCCGAATGATTGGCGCGACTTGCGGTCTGGTGTATAAGCCCGTCGCCGCCCAGTATGGCGGCGCTCTGATACCACCGGCTGCCAAGCTCCGTATTCATTCCACCGACCTCAACCTCCGCTCCGGCCGTTACCGCTGTCCCAGCGAACGTTAGTATTCTATATACCAGGGTACTATTCCAATCGCTGGTATAACCCCCTTCACCAGTCATATAGTTTTTGCGAAACAAACAAACCATGCTGCTATCAGCAAGCAGCACAAGGTGCGGATACGTATAGGCACCAACTAGATCAGCTGCCTGACTCCACGATGTTTCGTCGCGAGGATTGGTGGAGACGGACAGCCTGAAATTACCGTTGTGGTTTCCATACGAAACCACAAGTCTACCATCGGCGTTGAGTGCCATGCCGGGGACGCCGTGGTCGTCACTGATCTCGTAGCTACGCAATCCTACATTGTGGCTGCGCCCCCACGTCTTTGCGGTGTGATCGTAGGCCCTGACACGGACCAGTCTAAAAGCGTCCATCAACACAGTATAGTAAGCCACGAAAGTTTTGTTCGATACAGCATCGTACAGCGAGTTGTACTGCGTTCCGGCATACCAGGCATACTGTGAGTGGCCGTCATTCGAGAAGTACCCGCCGCTATTCAGAGTCAACGGAGCGCCTCTGTTGCTATATGGCAGCATGCTCATGACATTTCTCCAAAGGTCTTGACAAAGAACTCAGTGACAGCCCCATCTACGAAGAGAACAAAGAAGGAGACCTTATCCCCCTCGCTGAGGGCAATCGAGAGTCCCGTGATATCTATCGGAGATCCCAGAACGACAGTTGCCGGTCCATAGGCTACCGAGTCATTGACTGCCAGGTAGAAATCCACCTCCGACCCGACATCTCCGGCGATGATTTCCGCAAAGAGATTTATCAGCGTCAGGTCGACGCTGACAGACCGCTCAGCGTAGTAGCCGCCAAGTTCAATACCATCCGATTTATAGATCGCGACGCCGTATTCCTCGAAACCGGACGGTCGAGCGTCGATAGTGTCAAGCCGATCACTGAGCGTTGCTTCGCCACCACGAGCCGCTTCAACCTCCGCCGCATAGCCGGGCTCGATGCCGGTTTCAGCAAAGACTAGTGCCGTTGTGCCGAGCGTGATGTCGGCGGCCGCCAACGGGAGCGTCCAACGTTCACCGGTCCCGTCTGTGCCCTCTTGTATAACAAAGCCAATGTGCGCCAGTTCAGCCGCACTGTCGGCAAAAGCGGCGCGGGACGTCGCGCCAGCAGCCACAACAGTGTAGATGCCGTTTTCCGCATGCGCGGTTTGCGATCCAAGAAAGACAAAGTCTCCAGTCGCTAGCGTAACTCCGTTGAGCGTCGCAGCGTTCACTAGTCCATTTGCGAGAACGACGTTGGCAGTAGAGCGCACCCTAATCGTCTGGGTGGTCCAAATAATGCCAGCAGTGGCTATCGCCTCCACGTCATCAACGCGTTCGCTTAGCGCGTCAGTGATTACCTCAACCGCCGCAACGGTGTCAGCTTCGACTGCAGCGATCTCCTCTCTTACCAGCACAAATTGCGCATCGACAATCGGACCAATGCCACGGATCTGTGATTTTAGAGGCTTGTTTGGTCCGCTCGACGGCACACCTTCAGTGACATAATCACGCCACGCATCGTTAAATGCTGCAGCTACTTCATTCGCCATAATTTTATTGTCCCAAAGATGAAAAAAGCCCGCGAAAAGCGAGCCCTTAAAAAATCCGGCATGCCGGCAGTGCTTGTTTAATCAGTCGAATCCGGAGCCATCATCAAATGTGCTGCCGTCGTCGAATGGCGTGCCAGGGTCGTCGGTATCGTCGTCTTCTGTTTCTGGGTCTGGTATTGGTTCCATGGGATTCCCTTTCCTAGAGGCGTCGCGATTGCGCAGAGGCTATAAGACCCGGCATTTTGCCCGGCAGTCTTTTGTCGTATTGCCCAATCCCGGCCTGTGTGACCTTGACCGCCACGTCCCGCGAGTGCGCCTGAATGGTCGGGATGAACTCCGGCCCCGGCTCTCCGACGACATGAAGCTCAACCACTTGCGGCCGGTTTTGATTGGCGGCAGGCGTGATGCGCGGCACGCTCGGCATAATGGACGGAATACTTCCTACCAAGCCGCCCGACGCATAGCCGCGGTGCATGGCCTCGAGGTTGCCGGCGCCGATGCGTTCAGTGGCCGCTTTTGAAAAGACGTACTCGCCGCGGTGTACGATGCCAGCTGGTTGGTTCTTAGCGCCGTTACCGGTGTATCCACCCTTGGCAAAGCCAAACAAGCTGAAGATGCCGCCCAGGCCACCACCGCTGCCGCTGAAGAGGCTATCTAGGCCGATATCGAGCAGCTTCGACGCGACCTTGTCCAAAGCGCCCGCCAAGGCTTCTGCACCCGACTGGCCCGATCGTAGATCGGAGATCATTCCGCCCAGCACGTCCTTGCCGATGTCACGCAACTCTTGCGAGGCGTCGGCTGCAGCTTCCGTGGCCTCGCGCTCGTGGTAAATCGCTTCTACAAGCTGCTCTATCTCGGCACGTTGCTCTGCCGTGGCCGCGGTGCCCGCCTGACGAAGAGCGTTCGCTTTTTCGCGCTCGACTTCAGTGGCACCGATAAGGGCTTGCTCTTCCTTCAGTCCTTCGATGACCCTCAGAACCGCTTCTGCTTCGCGCAAAGCCGCAGCCGCAGCCGCGTTACGCCCACCACCTCCGCCGCCGCCCGATGATTTCTCACCGGGAATGACGGTTGCCTTGCTTGCCGCGGTGCCGTATCGCTTTTGCAGCGCTTCGACCAAGGCCGTGTCGGCCTTCTGGATCTCACCGCCGAACGCCTGCGCTATGCGCGTATCTATGGCGTCAGGCTTGCCGCTCCGGCCTGGCCCTGTGACCACATCACCCGGTTGACCGGCCAGCGAACCCGCCAAGGCGCCCATTTCGGCTGCTTGTCGGTTCTTTAGAAATTCTTGCATCCGGCCGTTGAGACCGTCTAGTCCCTCGATAGCGGTCAGGATTGCCGACTGCGCACTTACGCTGAATCGACGCCACGCCGCGTCCCAGCGGTCACCCATCTCCTCGGCACGCCGGAGCAATTGTTCGTCAATGACGCCACCTGCATCCTCGGCGGCCTTTGCCATCCCGTTAATGCCGGCCGCACCGTCCTTAAGAGCGTTTAGGAAGTCGCCGCCGCCTTTGCCGAAGGCTTCGGTAACGAGCACCATCCGCTCTTGCTCAGACGCGGCGTTGCGCACCAGTTCGGCATAGCTCGCAAGCAATTGCTCTGAGGACTTTATCTGCCCATTGGTGTCGCGAATGGCAATTCCGTTGGCCTTCAGGATGTCGGCAAGCCGCCCGCCCTTCGTCGCCGCTTCGCCAATCCTTTTGCTGAACTGTTCCATGCCAGTTTCGAACGTGGCCTGGTCAACGCCAGCCTGGCTGAATCCGAATGAGAGTTCCTGAAGCGCCGTAGTCGTCAGGCCGATCCTGTCCGCAACGTCCACCAAGCGGCTAGCGTCATCGATAGTCTTGAGTGCGGTGTTGAACAGTGCAACAGGCGCCAGTGCTGCCAACGCGCCACTACCAATGCCTGTGAAAAAGCCGAGAACATTCCCCTTTAACCCGCTGCCGATCTTGGCGAACTGCCCGTCCAGGCGAGACGTCATAGCTGCGCTGCGTTTTTCGATCGCTCCGAATTGTCGATCGGCTGTGGCGGTGGCCCGCCTAAGCTGCTTCTCGAATGCAGTTATGCGGGCTTCTAGATCGACTGATAATTTGGGTGAATCATTTGGCATAGGAGTCCTTCACGCCCTTGCTGATCGCCCGCTTAATGCGCGCTCTAATACGTTTCTTTGTCAGTCGATAAGCCGGCCAGAAGAACGGCTGGGCGGGCGTGTCTTCCGTGCCGAATTCTTGAGCTGCGCATCAAGGCGGTGGCGCTCAATCATACAGAGCGTAGTCATAATCGCCTTGGCCGGCACGGGCCGCCCTAGTTGTAGCCTCACCGCCTGCCTCTACGGTGCGGGTAAGCTCGGCCGTCTGCCGCCATTTTATGGATGCACGAAGATCGCCATCGTCGTGGGGTGCGAGGAAGCGCTGTGCTCTCACAAGCTCGTCTGCTGACGTGTTCAAGGCCACAGCAGCAGCCCGCTTGGCTGCCGCTGGCAGCGCCCTTAGCCGCCGTTCAAAATCACGCAGGCCGCTATTCGCCATCGGCCGTGCTGTCGCTGAATGTCGCGTCCGCAGCAGTGATGCCGAACAAAGCACCGGCCAAGATCGCCTGCGCGAGCAGCGCGTATTGGGCGACAGGATTGGAGCTCAGCGTTCGTCTAACAAGAGGGGCACATCCCTTGAAATAGCTGTCCAATAGTCCGGTGTCGCTTGACGCCATGCGTCTAAGTACGCCAGTGAATTGCCGCAGTTCGGCAAGCTTGCCAGCCGGAACAGAAGCGAATGTCAGAACGCTCTTGAGGTTTTCGACTGTCCATTTTCCGGCCGTGATGCGGGTGAACATTTCATAGGCCGGAATGCCGGCATAAGCTTCGAAGAGCGGCAAGTCCTGGCGGTCGATTTTGAACGTGACGTCGCGACCGCCAAATCGGGCGGTGACTGAATTCAGTGTCATGTTGAGGGATCCTGTGAAAAGCGGGGAAGCACACGCACAAAGGGTGCATGTTGTCGTGCGTGAATCAGCTATCTCTACTGGTGATTGCCGACGGCAACCTGCTTTCTAGGCAGCTTCGGGTGTACTCACACGGAGCACGGCGCTGCAATAAAGTTGCGCTGGAGTGGCGGACTTCCTTCCGCCTTAGAAAACAGGGAACGTCAAATGTCGACGTTGAAGTCTAAAGTGGTGAGCGTTAGGGCGTACTTTCGTACGCGCCTTGGCCGACTTGAGCATGTGTGTGCTCATTTTAGGTCGTGGCCTCGCCAGCTTTCATTCGACTTTTAAGCTCGGCCTCGTAAACTGAGCGAGCCGTCGGCAATCACCGATGGAGATAAAAAAATGTCCGTTGAACAGATGGCGCGCCGCTTCATCCTGCCATGCGGTGCATACCGTCTGGGCAGCACGTACCGGCTCGCCGCTCAGCACCACGCCAGCAGCGGATCGTAGCCCGCCGCCTCGCACTCTTCGTGCAGCCGCCCCAATTCGGCTTCTTCGGCCTCGGAAAGACGCGCCTTCGCGATTTCTTCAGGTGGATGCAGGCCGGTAAGTTGGCAAAAATTCTGCCTGGCCCAAAATCCCCATATAAGCTGTAACTTCTCGACAGGCATGCCGTCGCGCCGTTTATCGACCTTGCGGCGTATCGGCATTTCTAGCGCCGCGATCCGTAATCACGCGTGCGAGCCGCTCGTGGCGCCTCAGGTGCATCTACACCGAGCGCAAGCTCGCGCAGGCCGCGGAAGAATGCCGTGCGGCTGTCCCTTTCGATGGCTACGCACGGGTGCGCTTTCGGCGTGCCGTATCGATCGACAACGGTTAGCCCGTCAGCCGCCAGCGCTTCGCGCGCCTGTTCGGAGCGGTCGAACGCCTCGGCAGTCTTCACCAACACTCGAAAATCCTGGCTTTCAAGTTCGAAGTCGGCAAGAATTCCACGTAGCCACTTGCGAGTTTCGGGCCGAAGATGGCCGGGGATTTTGTGCTTTTCCATGTCTTTTCTCGGTTTCTGGCTGGCTGAAGCCTTGCAGCGCATAGCGCCGACAAACTCACCAGTCGATTCGGGGCAGCACGCGCTAACGCTGTGGGGGGCACGCGGTACCGGCTGGAATCGACCTAGGGATTCGACCCACCCCCGCCCATCAGTCCGGTGCTACGAGGTGGCCGTCGACAGTGTAGACTAGCCGTCCTCGGGGAGTGGCAGTTTCCGCTTGGTCCAGCATCTTAGCGAGCTGGGCAGACAGAGCCTTGCCCTTCGTCATGCGTTCATTATGTCGGCCCATGAAGGCCACGACGCCACTCTCAAGCTCTTGGCGCAATGACGGTGCCTCGGCTAGGTCCACGAGGCGGACATGGCTCTCGCCGATTGCGCCATCACGGCATGCCGATATCTCGCGCAGTGTAGCATTAGTGACCACTCGAACGTCGTGGCCCTGAAACTGGCGAGTGGTTGACTCGACAATGTCCGCGGAAACGCTGATGTCTGGCCGATCGCCGCTGGCTACCATGCTGAGCAAGATGGCTCCGGCTTGTGACTTCGGCACGGGAAACTCAAATGCAAGGCCATCCGGTGTGTCGATGAAAGCAAGGCCGGTGGCCGTCGATCCGAAGACAATATTGTCATCGTGCTCGAGCTGGAACTCAACATTTCCCCTCGACGCCAAGGAAGCGGAGAAGCACCCCGGCATGAGCGCGGTCAAAACACCCTTATGGTAAAACGGCGTGCCATACGTGGCTGCAAACCCACGCACTGCTGGCCGCTCCATCAAGCTCTCAGCGTGATTGGCCAGCATGAGGCCGCTAACGCCACCTGGCAGGCGAGCGCCAAGCCGGACAGCGGTATGCGCGCGGGCAGCGTGACGCTCAAGATCCGGTATTACGATGGGCGCGCGGCTCATTTGAGTTCTCCCGGAATGTCACGGTCGGCAATGAATCCGGCCTTCCTTTTCTCATCGACAAACCGGCCGATATTGCTGTTTGGTCCAATGTCGAGCCAACGGCAAGGATGTGCGTCAAGCCAGCCAGTGTTGTATCCGGCATCTTCGACCTGACTTGCAAAGTTGCGAATTTCGACTTGCGCCGTGTGAGCGGCGATTAATGCGTCGAGAAGTCCGCGAATCTGCCGTTTGTATTCCGGCATCAGGCGATCTTTGATGACTGCGGTGGCGCGGTTTCTTTCGGTTGTCACCTCGCGCGCGAGTATGTCACCGGCTTCTTCGATATCGCGGAGCCGGGTAGCGATCTGCTGACGCCGCTGTGATCGTGGTGCTGTCACGGTCTTTGGAGCCAAGCCCAAGATGGCCGCAACGCGCGCCTCTCTGGCACCGTCGACCAATTCAGGTCCGTCTTCTTGCGCGAGGATAAATTCCTCCTGGCGCAGACTGGCCGATTCCTGTCCAAGCGCCGTTCGCAGCGTGGCAATCTCGGCAAGACGCGGTGAGATTTCTTCGACTGATGGAATGTCCGATGCGTCGGTGGTCGGCGCCTGCTTTCGATTAAACATTACTGGTTTTCTTTCGTGAGAAGTGTGCCCGCGATGGCTTTCATTGCGGCGATGGGGATGACGAAGATATTGGTCGCGCCTTCTGGAAGCACGCCATATGTTGCGCTGCCGCTTGGTGTTCGGATCTCAGCGAATGATGACGCGATGGCTATCTGCCCAGCCGCCTGGCTGGTGTCGATAAGGGCAACGATCGCAGCCTCAACGGTGGCAGATCCGCCGCCCTCGGAAAGAGCCAACCGTCCCACGTCTCGCTCATGCGCAACGGCGGTGCCAGGCGAGGGCGCTGAGAGTGCCAGGACAAGTCTGGCAATATCTCTGGGCGTCATCGGTGGACAGTATGGCCGGCCTGTCGCGATACGGTTTGCTGCCTTCATCTGCCGAATCGTTTGACTGACGAAAGGTCGCGGCAAGCGGGTGTGGCTGACCAGCGTGTCAGGCAGTAACTCACTATGGATGCGCAAAGCTTCCTCGTTTCTGCGCCAAGCGCGATTTGCGTTTTTGGAGGTAAAAACTGCACCGACCCATTGCAGCAAGACGCTCTGCAACGAGTCGGGAGATCAGCGCCTTGCGGCGCGATAGATGCTGTCGCTGGTACATCCGCAGTCGACGGCAATAAGAAACTGGCCCTTGCTGCCGGTTCAGCCCGAATTAGCAGCAAGGGAGATCGCACCGCGATCTAAAGATCGCAGCGCAATTGGTTGCCGGTGCGCTGGCGACGCATCCGGCGAGCGTCGACCTGGGGGGCGACGCTTAACTGCAGTATTCATTTAGATACGGAACGGCACCGTGTTTGAGTGGATAGCCTCAAGCCGCAATAGCCAAATATTCTGCAATGGCTCTGTCAATCAACCGCGCCCCGAATTTTTTCGCGCTGCTTGGCGCGTAACCCTCCGCAACGCCGATTTCCTCGGCGGTGGAGTCGGTAACCGCCATGTCGAGAACATCGGCATGCTCGCCAAGAGCATTGCGAAGTCGTTCTGCTTCTGCGATCCGCGCCAACTCGACCGCTGCATCGTAGTGACCGCGGGCGACCGCAGTGGTGAGGCCATCGCCGCCAGAACCCTTGATAGCAGATACGCCACCCGTCCATTGTGGACCATGCAGGATGAAGGTGGGGCACTTGGTGGCCGGAAACGGCAGGTCGGCAAATCTGACACTGCCGTCGACGCCAAGTGCGGCCAGTTCTGCCCGAGCCTCATTCACACCGTAGCGGCCAACCTCGTTCGTTGTGGAAGGTTTTTCCCGCGGCAGAGGGTCGTACATTCCGGCTCCACGCACGCCGCCCATAGGGCGTTGGTGTGGGTCTGCGGCTAACGAGCTGGGAATTGCCGCGGGCCGTGCCAGGTATGCCTTGACGGCCTCGGCGCTGCGCTTGGCTGGCCGGCGCCCCATCGGCGCGCGCGCGCGATCGACGGGCTTGAGCGACTTCCCTTTCGCCGTTGTGCCCCATTCGGTCAGCAGGCCAGGATGGCGACGCCGTGCCGGATCGAAGTTGAAGACAAGTTCTCCGAGCCGGACGATATGTCGTTCTTCCTTTTCTCCAAACTCAACGCCGGCATTGCCTGCCGCAGCCAGCAATTCTGGCACTGAAGGCCGAATCTCTCGGCGCAATTCCTCCTCGGCATCGTTGTTGTCGTTTGCTGCAATGTACCTGGCAGGCTCGGTGATATCTCGCCATCGCATAAGCGCGCCCAGCTTGGTTGCGTCGCCGAGGTGCGCTAGACGTTCGAAAGTCGGCCAGGCTAGTACGGGCTCTGCCTTGCCGCGGATGCTGGCGAGGAAGGCACGCCGGGCGGCTAGGTCCGTAAAGCGGTGGGCGCAGAGCGGGCCGTTGTCGTTGTCGGCCATCGAGCCGGTTTCACTAATCATGTGGAATCCCCAGGTTTGGAATACCGGCCGCCAGACCGGTGTCAGGCCGCAGTGGCCGCAGTTCAGATAATCTTTTTCTCTATTTTTTCCCGTCGTGCGGGACGATTATCATTCGCCGGCCGCAGGTCTGGCCGCTCTCGATAGAATTCCGCCCAGCTCATGCGCCTGCCGCGATAGGCGCCGTCATGCCGCGCTGTCGCGGCTGCGGTGCGACTGTCGAGTATTGGCGTCATTCCGGCACCTCGTCGGCGTGGTCGACGGCTTCCGCGTAAATTCCCTTTGGGCCGCGATGGACCACGATCAGACGCGGTTCCGGCGAAGACGTATCCACGCCGACAATTGTGATCGGTTTTCCGGTAGTGGGGTGTTTCGCTTTAATTTGAGTTTGCAGTGCAATCACGGCATTTTCCATTCGTTGTTCTCCTCTTTGTTTCTAGAAATCGTACCGCCGTACCGACCCTAAGAATCTAGCGGTGCGTACGACAGTGGTGGGGTGGACAAATCCACCCCCACAACCAATCTGTTTTCAATTTGAGGCCGTACCGGCCGTACGGCTTGAAATCATTGAGTTCTTCCCCCTTTTTTGCATGTGCCGTACGGCGCGTGCGTACGGCGGTACGACCTCGCAAAAAACATCCAGTTTTCGGGCCTATTCGTCATGGTCGTCGTACGGCGCTCGGTACGGCTCGGAACGGCCAGATTTCGCCACCAGGTTCGATGCCGCAGTTGCTGCCTGTTCGGCCTTGAAGCGCTCTGCCCTAGCGTCTACGGCCGCGGTCTGCCCGATCGACGTCAGGCCCCACTTGCGGCCAGTATGAGTGACCAACTTCAAGCGCTTGAGCTTGTCGGTCGCGGTCTGCACCCGTCGCTTGTGAGGGCTTCCGTCTCCCTCTTTCCAGCCGAGGATTTCAGCCATTGTCTGCAGCGACTTGTCGCCGTCCGTTTCGATCAGAAGCAGCACCTCGTCCTCGTCCTTGCGGGCATCAATGCCTCTCTTGACTGTCTCACCGGTTGACACAGCGGAGGCCATCACGGTCGGAACGTCTCGCCCCTTGCTGTCGATAAGTGCTGGGGCGGTTACGGTTTTCAGATCGAAGTGAAGCGGCTCGAAATCCGGTCCTCTGTGCTTGCCTTGCCAGTGCAACCGGATGCTTCCGGCATCACCCTTAGTCAGCACTAGATTGCCGTCCAGTTCGGCAATGAACGCGCCGCCTCCCCGCGGTAGCAGGTTGGAGGCGTCCGCGGCTTTTACCGGATGGCACGCCACCAGCACACATGGCGAGCCAGGTAATGTCGTCAGCGTGCGCAGGTCACGCGCGTGCCGACCAAGTTCCGTATTGCTGTTTTCCTCCTGGCCTTGGAAATATGCCGCCGATGTGTCGACCACGACCAACTCAGCGCCACCGAGTTTGGTGACTTCCTGTTTTATACGAGCGAACATCTTGGAGATACTGAACGTACCCTTGATGAAGTGGACGTCCATGGCGTCTGGGTCGAAGCGCATATGGTGGGCCATGGCAATCCAGCGCATCGTCACGTCGTCGGGATTCTCGCCCGCGAAGTACACGACGCGCCCCTTTCGGACCTCCCGATCGCTGATCGGCTTTCCAAGGGCTGTATGTGCCGCCAGAAGAAGCAATACGGCTGTCTTACCGGTCCCTGTCATTGCCGTCGTGGAATAAAGGAAGCCAGCCTGTGCAATACCTTCCAGATGGTAATCTGGCGGCACGAAACCGCGCACCAGATCGCCGCTCGATACGATACCCGGCCATTTCTGTTCGCGGTTGTCGTTGGCTGCCTTTGGCGATGGGCGAGGAAGATCGCTGGCGTCTTTGGACGGTGACGCACGAAAGTTCTCAGGCGCCACAGTCTCATGCTCAGCGTGTTCGACCGCGGTTTCGATCCCGTTGCGCCATCGCGTATTGAACCGTAGCTTTTTTATCGCCCCGCCTGGATAGTTGAAAACGCATACGCCGCCTTCAGGATCGATACGAATTGTTCCGCCGCCTCGCTTTGTGACCAGTTCCGTCGCGGCATCGATATCAATTTGAAGCGGTGCGATCATGCGGCGTCGGCTCCATAAGCGCTGCGATAGCGGCGCTGGCGATTTCTGCAACGAGGGTGCGAGAGAAGGTGACGACACGCCCGCCGAGGGCGTTAGGCCCAAAGACGGCATAACCCCCATCTGGCCGCTTCGACACCTTCAAATTGAAGGCGCGAATGTCCTCGGTCAGTTCGACATCGACGCGCGCAATGACATTGCCCGAGCCATGTGGCTCGGGTCTGCAAGATAGGATTTTCAAGGGTGGTTCCCGTTTTTCGATGTGGCCGCGGTTGGATCCGCAGTGGGTTTTTATTTGAATTTAAGCGGCTGCCCTCAACGAACGCGCAGCATCAATGCGCGCCTGAATCCATTCCGTGATCTCGCTCCGGATGAAAGCGATTCTGCGGTCCCCGAGCGGTATTGCAGGCGGGAAGCGCCCTTCCGCTCGATATCGGTTGACCATCGTTCGGGACAGGCTGGTCATGCGGGCAGCATCGTTTAGGCTAACCAGAGTTGGCGCATTATCGTTTGCAGGCGTCATGTGTCCTCCTCGCGAACGGACGGAATCCGGACGCGGCTCAAGCGTTGATGGAAATAGGGGATTGGTGGCCTATGGCCCAAGGACATTATGTGACCGCCACGTTGGGTCGGCCGGTTTGAAATCTCGCAAACCTACGGGCGGCTACACCAAACTTCTGGTAGCATTGCCTATATAGGCCAAAAAATGAAATAGGCAACCAAATTGATTGTCTGGCACAATCCCTAGTTGCCGCTGGTACAGTACGCCGCCCAGTCGTTCATCAACGAACGGCGCTTCTCCAGCGCGGATCCACGCCGGTATGCGCGTTCTGTGGCATCCCCCACTTTGTGCGCCAAGGCCATCTCGGCGATCTCTCGCGGATGATCCGTGCAATCACCGGCCCAGTCTCTGAAGGCCGATCTAAAGCCGTGGGTGGTAAAGCCTGGACGCTTCTCTGCCATGACTTCACGCATGCGGCCGTTGCCTATTGGTCGCCGATCCCGCAACCGCTGAGAGGCGAACACATGGCCGCCTGATGGCTCGCCAAGAGCCGTCACTGCGGCGTCCGACAGCGGCACGACATGCTCTTTACCCGTCTTTGTCCGCGTGGCGGGTATCGTCCAAAGCTTCTTGTCCAGGTCGATTTCGTTCCAATGCGCTTCGCGCGCCTCACTGCTCCGCACTGCCGTCAGGATCGTAAAGCGTAGGCATCGTTCCTCCGGTTCTCCGCCTAGATCCTTGAGGAACGCTGCGACGTCCGCGTACGGCATGGCGGCATGGTTTGCGCCAGTGACCCGGCTAGCCTCGTCTAAGACGTGTTCGAGGTGACCGGTCCAGCGTGCCGGGTTGTCACCGCTGCGCAATCGCTTCGCCTTGGCGAAGTCAAGAATATTCTCGATCTTGCTTCGTACCCTCTGGCCTGTCGCTGGTTTCTTCGCCCAAAGCGGCCTCAGCACTTCCTCTACAAGATCGGTGTTGACCCTGTCGACCGCCACATTGCTCAACTTCGCGGCATGCACGAGAAGATGGTGGCGCCACTCCCCTATCGTCTTGGGAGTCCAGCCGCCTGCGTCTTTGATATAGCTTTCGACAACTTCCCGGAATGTGGAACGGCTGGCCTTCCGAGTCACGCGTTCAGCATATGGATCACGATCCTCCGCAAGCATGTTTCGGAACTCTTCGGCCTTTCGCCTGGCAAGTGCCAGGTTGACGGATACCGGCCCGCCATAACTGCCGAGTCCCAATTCGCGTCGTACACCGTTGCGGCGGTATATGAAAAACCAGGACTTACTTCCCGCAGGGTGGACGCGCAGATACAGCATGTCGCCATCGCCGTATATGCCCGGCTCGGTGAGTGCCTTGACCTTTGAATCCGTAAGCTTGTGCCGTGCCATTTACCATACCGCCTAACATAACGAGAATGGTTGCTACTATGGATAACCATAATATCCATGTCAACGCAAAGATAAGCGACACCAAGGCTTTATGCGAAAAAACCCTGTAACTTCAATGGCTCTTGATCCGCTGCACTGGCGGCGCTTTTTCAGGCGCCAGTTCAACCAGTCGGCGGATCTGGCAAGGGCGGTATCGCAGCTTGGCGGCCTGCCTTTTGCGCCCTCCGCGGTCAGGCGCGTCAAACTCACCCGCCAGCAGGTCGGGCTTGAGCGGCGGGAACGCGAGGAAAATGTGCGTGCCGCCTTCAGAGTGCCGGAGGAGGCCGAGATCGAGATCGCCGGCCGCCGGGTGCTCCTGATCGACGATGTCTATACCACCGGCGCCACTGTCCGGGCGGTCGCCAAGGCGCTGAAAAAGGGCGGTGCCGGGACCGTCGACGTGTTGACCTTTGCGCGCGTGCTGCCCGGGGACTTTCGGGCCGACGAGTCCGCGACTATATAGACTCTGCGATTCTATGGACTTGGGAAAGGCAGGATTGCTGGCCGATGGTCGACGTGACGATCTATACGCGGATGATGTGCGGCTATTGCACGGCCGCCAAGCGGCTGCTCGAGCGTAAGGGGGTCGCCTACACCGAGCACGACGCTTCGTTCTCGCCGGAACTGCGCCGGGAAATGATTTCCCGCGCGAACGGCCGCTCGACCTTTCCGCAAATATTCATCGGCGACACCCATGTCGGCGGCTGCGACGATCTCCATGAACTGGAGGCGGAGGGCCGGCTGGACCGCCTGCTCGCCAATGGCTCGACGAATTGAGGACATGACGATGGGTGCTTTCAAGGCGGCGGCGATCCAGATGCGTTCGGGCACCAGCCCCGAGCGCAACGCGGTCGATCTGGAGCGGCTGGTGCGCGAGGCCGCGGGCCAGGGTGCGACCTATATCCAGTCACCGGAAATGACCGGTGCGCTGGTCCGTGACAGCCAGGCGCGGGCCGCCGCCTTCACGTCCGAGGACAAGGACATCATCGTCTCGACCTCGCGCAAGCTGGCGAAAGACCTTGGCATCTTCCTGCATATCGGCTCGACCGCCATCCTGCGCGCCGACGGCAAGCTCGCCAACCGCGCGCTTCTGTTCGCGCCGGATGGCGCCACGATTGCCACCTACGACAAGATCCACATGTTCGACGTCGATCTCGACAATGGCGAGAGCTGGCGCGAATCCGCCGCCTACGAGGCCGGCACCGAGGCCGTCGTCACCGAGATCAGCGGCGCCGGGATCGATGGTGCGAGGCTGGGTTTCGCCGTCTGCTACGACCTGCGCTTTCCGCAGCTCTTCCGCGCCGAGGCGCTGGCCGGCGCCGTCCTGCTTTCGGTGCCCGCCGCCTTCACCCGCCAGACCGGCGAGGCGCACTGGCATGTGCTGCTGCGGGCGCGCGCCATCGAGAACGGCGCCTATGTCGTCGCCGCAGCGCAGGGCGGCCTGCACGAGGACGGCCGCGAAACCTATGGCCATTCGCTGATCGTCGATCCGTGGGGTCGCATCGTCGCAGAAGCGGCACATGACGAACCGGCGGTGATCGTCGCCGACATCGACCCGGCGCAGTCAGCCGCCGCGCGCAAGAAAATCCCGAACCTGAAGAATGCGCGGGATTTTGCCGTAAACGGCGGACAGGCTGAGGCGCTGCCGCTCAGGGGGGCGGCGTCTTGATCCGCTTTTCCCTGATCTGCGAACACGAGCACGAATTCGAGGGCTGGTTTCGCAGCAACGACGATTTCGATACCCAGAAGAAGCGTGGCTTCGTCGATTGCCCGACCTGCGGCTCGCACAGGGTCGAGAAGGCGTTGATGGCACCGGCCGTCTCCACCGGGCGCAGCCGAGAAAAGATCGCGCTCGCCATGGGAGAGGCCCAGAAGCAGGCGCTGGCGCAATTGAAGGCGATGGCCGAGAAGGTGCGCGAGAACGCTGACTATGTCGGCGACAAGTTTGCCGAGGAAGCCCGCAAGATCCATTTCGGCGAGAGCGATCCGCGCGGCATCTATGGCGAGGCGACGCTGGAGGAGGCCAAGAGCCTGGCCGAGGACGGCGTCGAATTTATGCCGGTTCCGGTATTCCCGGAGGATCGCAACTGACTGCCAGGAGCCATCCTGACCGATCGGGATGGGTTCTGCCGACTGCCTTCAGCCGCCAGTCTCAAACGCTGCGATTAGCTAAGCCACCACACCGTCGTCTTCCCAGGGTCTGCGCCGCGTCGCTTCGCTCCTTGCTCCGCCCTGGGAAGACGACGGAGGGATGTTTCGGCCAATCCTAGAGCGTTTCCAGATTTGA
>NZ_CAKXZS010000088.1 GCF_935822925.1 Mesorhizobium ventifaucium | reverse complement strand
GCGGCGACGTGAGACAGCGGCGTTCCCGTGGCCCTGTTGCGTCGCCGCTTGCGGCGCTTGACCAAGCCGTGGCGGTCGAGCACCGCATGCACCGTCGAGATCGCCGGACAATGAACGTCCGGATAGAGCCGCACCAATCGCTCCCTGATCTTCGGCGCGCCCCAGTTGGGCTTGTCCTGCTTGGCACGCACAATCAGCTTCTCGATTTGGAAAGGAAGCTGATTGGCGTGCCGGTAAGGCCGCCGTGAGCGGTCAGTCAGCCCTTCCAGCCCGCTGTCATTGTAGCGATTGATGAGCTTGTAGCCGGTCTTGCGCGAGATCCCGAACTCCCGGCAGACCACCGCCATCTTCTCGCCATCCAGAAGCCGCGCTACGAATTTGAGACGCTCGTCCATAAGGTTGCACTCC
>NZ_CAKXZS010000087.1 GCF_935822925.1 Mesorhizobium ventifaucium | reverse complement strand
GTCGGCTGTGAAGAACGTCGATTTCGCTGGCCGCGGTTGCGATTAGGGCCGGAAAGACGGGGCTGGCAAATGGGCGTCCGCCGGTTGGATCGTCAGAGGCGGTGATTAGGCTGTTCGTGGCTGGATCGGCGGCGCTGCGGCGGTGGCGAGCAGCGCCAGGAAGAAGGCACACAAAAGCCTCAGCCAGTTGAGCAGGAGGCTGAAGTTGTAGCCGACGGCGGCAAGCACAGCGTTGTTGGCATCGCCCTCGGAGAAGGCCAGGAAGTTGCGGCCCATACGGTGGTCGTTCTTGAGATGGCCGATGACGGGTTCGACGGCGGCCCGGCGTCGCAGCGCCCGTTTGACGACCTTGATGAGGCCGCGCTTGTAACCGGCGACATGGATCTTGAACATCTTGCCCTTCGGGGCGTTGTGGCCGCGATAGCCGGCATCGGTGACGATCTTGCCGAGGCTGACGCCGATGGTGTCCTCGATTGCCGGGATGATGGTGGCCAGCGTGTGGCCGTCATAAGGATTGCCGGGCAGCGCCTTGACATGGGCGACGAACTGGCCGCCGCGGCTGCGCTGCAGCGGGGTGGCGACGGAGACCTTGACGCCGAACTCGTAGGGCTTGTGGGCTTTGCCCTTGCCAATGCACTCGACCTCCGGGGCGTGCAGGGAATACACCTTCTTGCCCCGCTCGCGCTGGCGCTGATCCCTGACGCGCCGGGCCAGCGACAGCGGCAGGGCAAAGACCTGCATCAGTTCCGGCCGCCCGACGAGCTTGCGGGTGATGTCGCGGATCACCGCTCCCAGCATGGTGCGCAGGCGCTTGAGCTGCCGGTTGGCCCGTTTGAACTGCTTGGCATGGGCATAGCGCTGATGCTTGATCAGCGCGATCTTGCCGACCCGCGCATAGGATTGGCGCAGGGCAATGCCATGCCTCTTGGCCAGCTTCACCAGCCGCTCACGGGCGCGATGCATCAGCTTGGCGTCGGTCGGGAAGGTGATGGCCTTTTCCTGCACGGTGGTATCGACGATTACCGCGCGGAAGTCCGACGGCTTGGCCGCCCCCAGCCTGGCCGCCGCGGCAAGACTTTCCTGGAGCAGCGCCATCAGCCGCTCTTCCCCCATACGCAGCCGCCAGCGCGTGAGTGAAGTGCGGTCGAAGGGCAAACGGTG
Organism: Mesorhizobium ventifaucium; assembly: GCF_935822925.1. GTDB lineage: Bacteria > Pseudomonadota > Alphaproteobacteria > Rhizobiales > Rhizobiaceae > Mesorhizobium > Mesorhizobium ventifaucium. The sequence goes on along the minus strand of NZ_CAKXZS010000087.1, from coordinate 465 downwards.
CTGGAAGAACTCCTCGCCGCAGAACAGCTGGTAGTAGGGATTCTCCAGCCAGCGTTCGCACAGGCTTTCGTCGGACAGGTTGTGCATCGACTTGAGAATGGCCAGTCCCGCCATTAGCCGTGTCGGCAAAGGCGGCCGGCCGGGATCGTCGTCATAGACCTCGCCGAGCCGCTCTTCCAGGAAGCGCCAGTCGATCGTCTTGGCCAGCTTCACCAGCGCATGATCCATATTGAGGATGTGGTCGAGCCGGGATCGCAACAGGTCCGTCTGGCCGCTCTCGCGCCGTTCCTTCGGTCGCATCGCTCGCTTCCCTCGCTGCTTCGTCATCGCCTCGAATCACGCAGAACAAGCGCATCCAATTTGCCGGAAATCGCAGCCTCTAGCCACGAAATTCGGCAATCTGAAACCCGAAATCAGGGGAAATTGTTAAACGGAATCAGAGCATTCCGAGTTCTTCACGGACGA
>NZ_CAKXZS010000086.1 GCF_935822925.1 Mesorhizobium ventifaucium | reverse complement strand
CGGCATGACCATCCTGTTCGCGCTGATCTCGTTTGCCGCCTTGCGCGAATTCGTGACGCTGACGCACAGCCGCCGCAGCGACCATTGGGTGCTGCTCGGTATGTTCGGCATCATCATCCCGTTCCAGTACTGGCTGGTGTGGACCGCCTGGTACGGCCTCTTCACCATCTTCATCCCGGTCTACTGTTTCCTGCTGATGCCGGCCATCACCGCGCTTCACGGCGACACCGAGCGCTTTCTCGAGCGCGTCTCGGCGCAGCAATGGGCCGTCATGATCTCGGTCTACTGCGTCAGCCACGTGCCGGCCCTGCTGACGCTCGACGTGCCCGGCTTCGAAGGCCGCAGCTTGTTGCTGATCGCCTTCCTGATCATCACCGTGCAAGGCAGCGACGTGCTGCAATACATCTTCGGCAAACTGTTCGGCAGGCACCTGATGTCGCCGAAGGTTTCGCCGTCGAAGACGTGGGAAGGGCTGGTCGGCGGGCTGGCGACGTCGAGCCTGCTTGGCGCGCTGCTATCGTTCCTGACGCCGTTTTCGCTGCTGCAGGCGGCGGGCGTCGCCTTTATCGCCTGCCTGATGGGCTTCCTCGGCGGGCTGGTCGCCTCCGCCATCAAGCGCGACCAGGGGGTGAAGGACTGGGGCCATCTGATCGAGGGCCATGGCGGCATGATGGACCGCGCCGACAGCCTGGTCTTCGCCGCCCCGATTTTCTTTCACACGGTGCGCTATTTCTGGACGTGAGGGCGAGCTGCGGCCTTACTTTGCAGCGGCAAGCGGCGCCTTCCTGGCCGGGCGCG
>NZ_CAKXZS010000085.1 GCF_935822925.1 Mesorhizobium ventifaucium | reverse complement strand
TGCTCTTATCGACGGCTTGGTGAAAGCTGACTGTCGAGATGTTCGTGTGGCAATGAATGTTTCTCCGCGCGAATTGGAAGCCGGCGATATCGACGACATGGTTCTGAATGGTCTGGCGGCAAGAGACCTCCCGACAACGATGTTCGAAATCGAGATTACCGAAGAGTCTCCAGTGGACCCGGACAGAGTAGATGAAAAGCTCGGACGGCTTTCACATGCCGGCATTTCCATCGCGCTCGATGACTTCGGCACCGGCTTTTCCACATTGGCATCGCTCAAGGACAGTCGGATAAGCAAGGTGAAAATAGACCAACGCTTCATTCGCGGCTTAGCCAAGTCTCGGGAGGACCGGCTGCTTGTCAAAACGGTGATCGATCTTGGTCGGGCGCTCGACATCGATGTCATGGCCGAGGGCGTCGAAACAGAGGCAGATCGGCAAATTCTGTACAAGCTTGGCTGCAGAACCGCTCAGGGCTTCCTATTCTCCGAGGCGGTGCCTCTCAGCCAAGCGCTTGAGGTGGCACTGAAAGAGCACGC
>NZ_CAKXZS010000084.1 GCF_935822925.1 Mesorhizobium ventifaucium | reverse complement strand
TCACGCGCCCACTTACGTCCGGCCGGGAGCGCGCGCAGGGACTGCGGGCTGATCGAGCGGCGGCCGCTGCCGCAATCCGATGCGGCGTTCCACAAAGCGAACCACGCGAGTGCTTCGGAAGCGGTGCTGCCGTCTGCCGAGGTCGCGCCGTTTGCGTGAGCCGACGCTGGCTGGTCGACCCTGGGATCAGGAGAAAAGCCGCGGGCGATCACGATTTCCGCATCGGCCAGCATCTGCATCGAATTGCGAGTGAGCGAGTTCGGGCCAGTCCGATAGAAAGCGAGCGGCTCGTCGACCATCACCCAACGTTTGCCTAGACGTGCCAGGCGCTGCCACAGATCCCAGTCCTCGCAGGTGCGCAGCGACACATCGAAGCCGCCCAACTCGACAATTGTCTTCCGGTCGACGAGCAGCGCGTGAGTGCGGATGGCGCACCGGCGCGCGAATGTTTCGAAGGGCTGGATCGCAACCTCCGTCGGGATGCTCGACGGGGTGGGTTCGCCATCGGGCATCACGCGCCGGGAACCGCAATAAGCGGCGACCGCATCTGGTGCGGCTTCAAGTGCGGCCAGCATTTTCGCAAGGAAGCCGGCGTCCACCCAATCGTCCGCATCCAGGAACATGAGCCAGCGTCCGCGCGCTGTCAAAATCCCGCTATTGCGCGCGCCGGCGGCGCTATACGCGCAAGAGCTCAACGTCCGAAACCGGGCATCGTGCTCCACATAACCGGCGACAATCGCGGCGGTGGCGTCCGTGGAGGCGTCGTCGACGACGATCGCCTCCCAATCCACTATTTCCTGATCGAGAAGGCAATCGAGTGCGCGCGCCAGCGTC
>NZ_CAKXZS010000083.1 GCF_935822925.1 Mesorhizobium ventifaucium | reverse complement strand
CGAGACCTGGATCAAGACCAACATGGCTCCGCTGCGCGGTTGGGGGCCGAAGGGCAAACGGCTGCGAGGCTTGGCTCCGCACGGCCACTGGCGCACATTGACCTTCCTTGGCGCGCTGCGCTGCGATCGGCTCGCGGCACCTTGCGTCTTCGACGGGCCAATCAACGGCCAATGCTTCCGCGCCTATGTCGAGCAGCAGCTCATCACCGTGCTGAAGCCCGGCGATATCGTCGTCATGGACAACCTGGGAAGCCATAAGTCGGCCGCCATCAGGCAGATGATCAAGGCTGCCGGCGCCAGGCTTTGGTACCTGCCGCCCTACTCCCCCGACCTCAACCCGATCGAGCAGGCCTTCGCCAAGATCAAACACTGGATGCGCCAAGCCCAAAAGCGCACCATTGAGGACACTTGGCGCCACATCGGCCACCTCGTCGAAACCATCGGGGCAGCCGAATGCAACAACTACTTCAAAAACGCTGGATACGCTTCCGTCAAAACGTGAAACGCTCTA
>NZ_CAKXZS010000082.1 GCF_935822925.1 Mesorhizobium ventifaucium | reverse complement strand
ACAAGTTCGAGAACATGGGCGCGCAGATGGTCCGCGAAGTTGCTTCGAAGACCAACGACATCGCCGGCGACGGCACCACGACCGCGACCGTTCTGGCGCAGTCGATCGTCCAGGAAGGCCACAAGGCGGTTGCCGCCGGCATGAACCCGATGGACCTGAAGCGCGGCATCGACCTCGCGGTTAGCGACGTCGTCTCGACGCTGATCAAGAACGCCAAGAAGATCAAGACCTCGGAAGAGGTTGCCCAGGTCGGCACCATCGCCGGCAATGGCGATGCTTCGGTCGGCTCGATGATCGCCGAAGCGATGCAGAAGGTCGGCAATGAGGGCGTCATCACGGTCGAGGAGGCCAAGACCGCCGAGACCGAACTCGAAGTCGTCGAAGGCATGCAGTTCGACCGCGGCTATCTCTCGCCCTACTTCGTCACCAACGCCGACAAGATGGTTGCGGATCTGGAAGACGCCTACATCCTTCTCCACGAGAAGAAGCTCTCCAACCTGCAGGCCATGCTGCCGATCCTCGAGGCTGTCGTGCAGACCTCGAAGCCGCTGGTCATCATCTCGGAAGACGTCGAAGGCGAGGCTCTGGCCACGCTGGTCGTCAACAAGCTGCGCGGCGGCCTGAAGATCGCCGCCGTCAAGGCGCCGGGCTTCGGTGATCGCCGCAAGGCCATGCTGGAAGACATCGCCATCCTCACCGGTGGCCAGGTCATTTCCGAAGACCTCGGCATCAAGCTCGAGAATGTCGGCCTCAACATGCTCGGCCGCGCCAAGAAGGTGTCGATCTCCAAGGAGAACACCACCATCGTCGACGGCGCCGGCAAG
>NZ_CAKXZS010000081.1:173-740 GCF_935822925.1 Mesorhizobium ventifaucium | reverse complement strand
GGCGTTGAACCGCCAGCCGTCTCTACTGTCCAACCAAAGGACGGAGCTGGTTACATGATCAAAAGGCCAGTATCTGCAATCTTCGCGGATACCCTGTGCGGTCCCTCAACGCGTCAAGCACTGCACGCATCAATCATACGTCAACCGCGAGCTCGGAGCCGTCCCTGGGCAGCGGAGGCCGAATGGGCGTCTGCCCAGCCTCTCGCCCGATCTCCGCCTTGTGCCGGGTTATCTACACCAATTGGCATTCCTTTTTGCATTGCACGATTGCACAATTCTCATATTGACTATGTAGTCGGTTTGACGTATAAGTTCAAAATGAGATTGAACCTCGGCCGCTAGGCCGGAGTTCCTTCATCAATCATCAGTTCCCTGCAACCTCGATCCTTTCGAGCGGAGGCTTTCATGCGCCTATCGTACGGCAAATTCCTTTGTGTCTGTCTCGCCGGCCTTTGTCTTGCTGGCTGTTCCGAAGAGGAGAAGGCAGCATTAGCAGCTCCGCGGCAGGCGCGGGCAGTGGTGGTGACGCCTCACAAGCTCGCCACGGTGGCGGAGGGCGCCGGTCGC
>NZ_CAKXZS010000081.1:0-163 GCF_935822925.1 Mesorhizobium ventifaucium | reverse complement strand
GCGCGGACCCTGGTCAGGTCGTGGCCGCGGGCCAGATGGTAGTCGAGATCTCCCGCAATGACGCGCGCGAGGCGGTCTTCGCTGTTGCCGGCGAAGACATCGCCGGGGCAGAGCTCGGCATGGCGGTGAACGTTTCGATCCAGGGCCGGCCGGACGTCGCGGT
>NZ_CAKXZS010000080.1 GCF_935822925.1 Mesorhizobium ventifaucium | reverse complement strand
CTCCCGACCAAGGAGGTATGTTAGTCTCAATCGAAACCGTGCTGCCATCAATGCACAGTCAGTCCAATCAGCCGGCGGGCTTGTAAACTCTTGCAGCTTTGTTGGCCGCTGCGAGCACCGCCTTCATGTCGAGCTCTTCGAGGACAACGAGGTCGGTCACCGAGCCGCTTGCCCGCACCGCCAGGGCTAGGCCCATCCCAGCGGCCTGGTCCGGCACCTCAGCATTGACCACGATATCATAGGCGCCGCGAGTAAACATCACACCGAAAACCTTGCCGCCAACGCTTTCAAAAAGCGTCTTGATTGCAGCTTCTCGGTCCGAGCCCTGTATCAATCCTTTATAGGCATTGGGCGCATAGTTTGCCAATATAGTCACTTTCATGGGTATTCCTCCAAAGCTTATACTCGTGTCGTATCAATATTTGACCAACACGGAGTTATTTATCTTTTCGCTACCAATTTACA
>NZ_CAKXZS010000079.1 GCF_935822925.1 Mesorhizobium ventifaucium | reverse complement strand
ATGGCGATGAACCCGTTCGACGAGATCGCGGTCGAAGAGGCGATTCGGCTGAAGGAGGCCGGCAAGGCGGAAGAGATCATCGTTGTCTCGATCGGGCCGCAGCAGGCGCAGGAGACCTTGCGCACCGCGCTCGCCATGGGCGCCGACCGCGCCATCCTGGTCAAGACCGACGAGCAGACCGAGCCGCTGGGCGTCGCCAAGGTGCTGAAGGGCGTAGTCGAGGCGGAAAAGCCCGGTCTCGTCATTCTCGGCAAGCAGGCGATCGATGACGATTCGAACCAGACCGGCCAGATGCTGGCCGCACTTCTGGGCTGGGCGCAAGGCACTTTTGCTTCCAAGGTCGTTGTCGATGGCGACAAGGCCAAGGTGACGCGTGAGGTCGATGGCGGCCTGCAGACGGTGGAGTTGAAGATGCCGGCGATTGTCACCGCGGATCTTCGCCTCAACCAGCCGCGCTATGC
>NZ_CAKXZS010000078.1 GCF_935822925.1 Mesorhizobium ventifaucium | reverse complement strand
CCTGAGCGTCCGACGCTCTAGACTGGCGAATTCCCCAACCCAGACCGAGTTCCGTCTCAGGTGAAAAACTTCCGCGCGCCGTACTCAGTCGGTCCGGTTACCCGACGAACTGCCGGGCCAGCACCAGCACGGCGGCGCCGGCCAAGAACATCGCCATTAGCCCGCCGCGCAGCGAGACCAGCCCGGCGACGATCAATGCCGCCCATTCCGCCGGCCCGCCGCCAAGTGCTGCCGGCGCCACCAGCGTCGTCAGGACTGCGGCCGGCACGGCGTTCAGCCCGGCCTCGACGCGCGGATGGATGTTTTCGAAGCGCGAGATCACCAGATGGCCGCCGATGCGGGTCAGATAGGTCGCGATCGCGCCGGCGACGATGATCCACAGGGTCGTGCTCATGGCCGCGCCTCCACGCCGCTGTGGTGCGGCGGCAGGATCACCGCGAGCAGCACGCCGGCCACGGCGCCAATCGAGACGTGCCAGGGCGAGCCCACCGTCTTGTAGGCGATGATCGAGGCAGCAGCGCTGGCGACGACCACCGGCAGCCACAGCGGCCGTTTGCGAAAGCCCATGACCAGTCCGAGGAAATAGATCGGCAGCAGGAAATCGATGCCCAGCGCATGTGTGTCAGGAATGAGCCTGCCGAACACCGCGCCAAGGGCGCTTTCGGTCACCCAGAACACATAGACCGGCAGGCCAAGCCCCATATACCAGGCGAAGCCGACCGTCTCGCCAGCCTCCCCCTTGCGCTCAGCCACTGCGAACTGTGGATCGGTGAGCAGGAAATAGCCGACGGCCTGTTGCACCGGCGGCCAGTGCGCGATGCGCCGGCCGATACCGGCGGAATAAAGCACATGGCGGAAATTTACGGCGAAGATCGACAGCACGATCAGCCATGGCGCGACATGCTGCCCGAACAATTCGATGCCGACCATCTGGCTGGCGCCGCCGAAAACCATAGCGCTCATCAGCAAGGCTTCAAGCACCGAAAAACCGTTGTCGACGGCGAGCGCCCCGAACAGCAGTCCAAACGGCGCCGCCGCCACCACGACGGGCAAGCTGAGCCGCACGCCTTGCCAGAAATCGCTTTTTGCGCAGTTTTCGGAGATTGCTTCCGCCGACATCAGCCACTCCTTAGAGCGCCGCTCGTCCTTTTGGACGAACAAAGGACGCTCTAACACTTTGAATCCACGCGTCGGGCCATCCGAAAATCGATCCCGATTTTCGGGCCGATGCGGGAGGAAAGAGCGTATGTAGGGAGGGCCGTCAGCCTTGTCACACCAATTCGCTTGAGCCAACGATCAGCGGAAATGATCCGTCGTCGCAGGCTCAGGCGTGTGCATTCGGCCAGGTGCTCAGCCCACCGGGACCTTGGCTTCGATCGCCCTGCCCCAGTCGAGCAGCGGTTTTGCCCGCAAGGCGAAATCGACAAGCTCGTCGACCAATGCCGGCCCATGGATACCCGCCGCGTCGATTTCGTGCCGGACGGCGAAATGCCGGTTGCGGATGGCCGCCGCGAGATCGGCCTCCGTGACATGCTCGAAGCCGCGTGGCGCTCGCTTCATGCAGCCTTCCGCATCAAGGTCGAGACCGTTTTGCTTCAACGCTGCAATCAGCGCGCGGAATTCACCCGGCCGCGTCGCGATGGCGTTGCGCATCGCCAGCAAGAGCGGCGGCCCGGGCTGCCACCAGGCAACGCCGGCAAAGCAGCGCTCAAGCCCGACATGGACGAAGAACACGCCCTGTTCCATCTTGGTGCCGTCAGGCGAGAGGATTGCCGACAGATGCCGGTTGTAGGGCCGCTTGTCCCTGGCGAAACGCACGTCGCGATTGATCCGGAACAGCGACTTCTTGCGATCGCCGCGCAAACCCAGCCCTGCCGCCGCGAAACGCTCGGACAGCGTTTCGACCAGATCGCCGAAGGGGTCGCGTAGTTCGCCTTCAAAGAGATCGCGGTTTTCCAGGAACCACTCCCGGCTCTGGTGAAAATCGAGTGCCTTGAGGAAGGGAATGGCCTTTTGGCCGAAACCGCTAAATGCCACCGTCACGCCTTGCCGATCCGCGCCAACCACGCATCCTCGTCGATCACTTCGATGCCGATCTCGGTGGCGAGCTTGAGCTTGGAGCCGGCACCTGGTCCGGCAACGACGAGATCGGTCTTCTTCGACACCGACCCGGCGACCTTGGCGCCGAGCTTTTCGGCCATCGCCTTGGCCTCGTCGCGCGACATCCTTTCCAACGCGCCGGTGAAGACCACCGTCTTGCCGGAGACCGGCGAGTCCGACACCGGCCGCTCGGCGTCGATAACTTCGACTTCGGCCGCCAGTTTCTCGACCAGCGCTCGATTGTGCTCCTCGCCGAAGTAACGCGCGACGGAATCGATCACGGCATCGCCGATGTCGTCCAGCGCATCCATCTCCTCGCGCGTCTGCAGATCGCCATTGGCGATGGCCAGGGCGGCATCGTGGAACGCTTTCCAGGATCCGTAGGCGCGGGCGAAGGTGATGGCGGTTCGCTCGCCGACGTGGCGGATGCCAAGGCCATAGATCATGCGATCGAGCGGGATCTTTCTCCGGTCCTCGATCGCCGCGAACAGTTTTGCCGCTGACGTTTCACCGAAGCCGTCCTTGTCCCTTAGCTTCTTCAGGTTCGCCGCATCCCGCCGGGCGATCGAAAAGATGTCGGCCGGGCTCTTCACCGGCAGGTCCGGGTCGTTGAAGAACAGTTCGATCTGCTTTTCGCCAAGCCCCTCTATGTCGAAGGCGCGCCGCGAAACAAAGTGGCGCAAATGCTCGATGCGCTGATAGGGACAGGCGAATTCGCCACTGCAACGCCGGACGACGCCTTCGACACCGCCCGCCGTCTCCTCGCGCACCACCGCCGTATGCAGGTCGCAAGGACAGACGGTCGGAAACTCGAACGGCTTTGCGTCGGCCGGGCGCTTTTCGAGATCGACGCCAAGGATCTGAGGAATGACGTCGCCAGCGCGCTGGATGTGAACCGTGTCGCCGATCATCACACCAAGCCGCTCGATCTCCTCGGCGTTGTGCAGCGTCGCGTTGGTCACCACGACGCCGCCGACCGTCACCGGCACCAGTCGCGCCACCGGTGTCAGCGCGCCGGTGCGGCCGACCTGGATGTCGATGCCGGTCAGGATCGTCGTCGCCTTCTCGGCCGGGAATTTGTGCGCGATCGCCCAGCGCGGCGAACGCGAGACGAAGCCCAGCCGCTGCTGCAGCTCGAGGCTGTTCACCTTGTAGACCACACCGTCGATGTCGTAGCCGAGCGTCGCCCGGTTGGATTCGATCAGCCGGTAGTGTTCAAGCAGTCCTTCGACACTGTCGAACAGCTTCATCAGCGGATTGGCCCTGAAGCCAAAGCGCTCGAACGCCGCCACCATGCCCATCTGCGTGTCGGCGGGCATGGCGCTCACCTCGCCCCAGGTATAGGCAAAAAACCGCAGCGGCCGGCTGGCGGTGATCGAGGTGTCGAGCTGGCGCAACGAGCCTGCCGCCGAATTGCGCGGATTGGCAAAAATCTGCTTCCCGGCCTCGGCATTGCGGCGATTGAGCTCGGCAAAGTCGGTGAGGCGCATATAGACCTCGCCACGCACTTCCAAAATTTCGGGAAAATCGCCTGAGAGCACGTTGGGAATCTCGGCGATGGTGCGGGCGTTGGCCGTCACATCCTCGCCAACCTGGCCGTTGCCACGCGTTGCTGCCGTCACCAGCCGTCCGGCCTCGTAGCGCAGTGACAGCGACAGGCCGTCGATCTTCGGCTCGGCCGTCATGGCCAGCGGCGCGTCGGCGCCGAGCCTGAGAAAGCGGCGGATGCGGCCGACGAAATCGATCACGTCCGCTTCGGCAAAAGCGTTGTCGAGTGACAGCATCGGAATGGCATGGACGATCTTGCGAAATTTTTCCGACACCGCCGCGCCGACTTTGCGAGACGGCGAATCCTCACGCACAAGGGCGGGAAACCGCTGCTCGATGGCAAGATTGCGCCGCCGCAGCGCGTCGTAGGCTGCGTCCGAAATCGTCGGCGCGTCCTCGGCGTGGTAACGCTGGTCGTGAGCGGCGATTTCCTCAGCCAATCGCTTCAGCTCGCTGGCTGCTTCACTTTCGCTGAGTGAATCGACTGACTTTTCGGACATGCACGGCTTCCTTCACGGTGGCGCGACACAATAGATCAGGATTTCACCGCGAGGGAGCCGAGTCGTTAGAAAATCATTCCTGAACAGCAGGATGGAGCCACATCCTGACTCGATCCACAATGCCGAGCATGAAACAAGAACCTAAAGCGCGTCGCATGAATCCGTTCAAATGCGATGCGCTTTAGGCTGCGGTGTTTTCGCGAAGCAGCCGCTCGGCCGCCGCGCGCGCCTCGTCGGTGATGGTCGCCCCGGCAAGCATCCGCGCGATCTCTTCCTGGCGCGCCGCCCGGTCCATCTCGGCGATGCCGGTGGCGACGCGATCGGCGCTGCCGGATTTGGAGATCAGGAAATGCGTTGCCGCGCGTGCCGCCACTTGCGGCGCGTGCGTGACCGAAAGCACCTGCACGCGCTTCGACAGCCTCGCCAGCCTTTGGCCGATGGCATCCGCCACCGCGCCGCCAACGCCGGTGTCGATTTCATCGAAGACCAAGGTCGGCGCCGAGCCGCGGTCGGCCAGCGCCACCTTCAGCGCCAGCAGGAACCGCGAAAGTTCGCCACCGGAGGCGACTTTCATCATCGGGCCTGGCCTTGTGCCCGGATTGGTCCGCACCCAGAACTCGACCTGATCGATGCCGTCTTCCATGCGGCTCTCGGCCTCGCTTGCCAACTCGACGATGAAGGCTGCCCGTTCGAGCTTCAGCGCCGGCAGTTCGGCCATCACCGCTTTGGTCAATCCGACCGCCGCCGCATGGCGAAGCGACGAAAGCTGTGCTGCGGCAATGTCATAGGTCTCGCGCGCCGCGGCGGCTTGCTTCTGCAGCCCGTGCAGGCGCTCCTCGCCGGCGTCGAGATCGGCGAGATCGGCGGCCATCGTATCACGCAATTGCGCCAGATCGTCGACCGCCACACTGTGCTTGCGTGAGGCGGCGCGCAGCGAAAACAGCCGCTCCTCGGCCTGTTCCAGCCGCCGCGGATCGTATTCGGTGGCGCGAAGTGCCGCTTCCACGCCCGATTGCGCTGCGTCGAGCGACAGCATCGCCTCATCGAGCGATTTGACCACGTCGTCGAGCAGGCCGGGCGCCTCGCTCACCTTGCGCTGCAGCCGCCGCAACAGGCTGGCGAGTTGCGGCAAGGGCGAAGACGGGCCCGAGAGCACATCTTGTGCGTCATGGATATCCGAGGCGATCTTTTCCGCCCGCATCATCGAGGCGCGCAACTCGGCAAGGTCGGCTTCCTCGCCGGGCTCGGGGTCGAGCTTCGTCAATTCGGCGACCGCGGCGCGCAGATAGTCGGCCTCACGGGCCGCCGCTTCCACCTTGGCGCGGTGGCGCGAAAGCTCCTGCTCGCATGCCCGCCAGTACCGCCATGCCTCGCCGGTCGCCCGCACAGCGCCGAGATGACCGCCAAAACTGTCGAGCAATTCGCGGTGGGCACCGGGATCGACCAGGGCACGCTCGTCATGCTGGCCGTGGATCTCGACCAGCGCGCGACCGACGTCGCGCATCAGTGTCACGCTGGAAGGCTGGTCGTTGACGAAGACGCGGGTACGGCCATCCGCCGTCTGCACGCGGCGCAGGATGATGTCGCCATCGTCCTCGATGGCGTTGTCGGCAAGCAGCATGCGGGCAGGATGGTTGCGCGGCACGTCGAACACGGCGATGACCTGGCCCTGTGCCGCACCATGCCGCACCAGCGAGGCGTCACCGCGGGCACCAAGCGCCAGCGACAGCGCGTCGAGCAGGATGGATTTTCCAGCGCCGGTTTCGCCGGTCAGCACCGAAAGACCGGACGCGAAATCGATGTCCAGCTTCTCGATCAGAACGATATCGCGGATCGACAGTCTGGAAAGCATGGTGGCGCGCCGCTCAGGCGCCGGTGATCAGCTTCCCGGCCTTGGCGATCCACGACCCGGCATTCTCGCGCGGCTCGAGCCCACCAGTCTGCAGAAGCTTGTAGGAATCCTTGTACCACACGCTGTCGGGATAGTTTGTGCCGAGCACCGCAGCGGCAGTCTGCGCTTCCGATGTCAGCCCCATCGCGTAATAGGTTTCGGTAAGGCGCGCGAGCGCTTCCTCGACATGGCGCGTGTTGGAATAGGTCTCCACCACGACGCGGAACCGCTTGACGGCGGCGATGTATTCACGGCGCTCGAGATAATAGCGGCCGATCTGCATCTCCTTGCCGGCGAGCTGGTCGTTGGCGAAGCGGATCTTTTCCTTGGCGTCGTCGACATATTCGGAATCGGGCCAGCGCGTCACCAGATCCTGCATCGTCTGCACGGTCTGACGCGCTTCCTTCTGGTCCTGGGTGACATCCCTGATTTGCCGGTAGTAGCTGAGCCCGATGATGTACTGGGCATAGGCAGCGTCGTCGGTCGACGGATAGAGCGTGAGATAGCGCTTGGCCGAACCGATCGCCTCGGTATAGTTGCCCTGGCGATAGTCGGCAAAGGCACCCATCACCATCGATTTGCGGGCGTATTCGGAATAGGGATGCTGGCGGTCGACCGCACTGAATTTGCGGCTCGCCTCCTGCAGACGCCCGGCATTCAGATTGGCGAGGCCTTGATTATAGAGAACGTCGGCCGGCTCGGTCTGCTCGACATAGGTCGACAGGTCGACATCCTTTTCGGACGACATGCAGGCCGACAGGAACAGCGATGGAACAACCACCGAAAGCGCCAGGAAAACAGCCCGATGCGGCGCTTTCGATTGACCAATTCGCTTGAAGAACATGATTGGATTCCGCCCTTTCGGCGTCATTTCAGTCGTCATTTCGCTCTGGGGCAGCAGGCATAACCATAATCGCCGTGCCCGGCAACGCTATCTCCGGCCAATCGCACATTTTTGTGGCAGCCTGGCGCAGCCCGCATACTTGGATGATTTCGCCAGCCAATGGTGCATTCATGCAACACAGGCCGACGGCGATAAAGCCCGAAAAATGTTAAGAATCAGATCATCCAGGGCGCGTAGACAGGTGCATAGACGGCGCTCATTTCTGCGGTGCGACCGCGCTCGCGGCGTGTCGTCTCGACAATCTCGAACGCCGAACGGTCCGACAACAGGCGGCGCAGCGCTGCCGCATTCAGCCTGTGGCCGCCGCGATAGGAACGGAAGCAACCAATGAACCGGGCGCCGGCCAGCGCCAGATCGCCCATGGCGTCCATCGTCTTGTGGCGCACGAATTCGTTGGGATAGCGCAAGCCTCCGATGTTGATCACGCGGTTGTCGTCGCCGATCACCAGGGAGTTTTCCAGCGAGGAGCCGAGCGCATAGCCGGCTGCCCACAGCCGCTCGACGTCCTTCATGAAACCAAAGGTACGGGCCCGCGCGATGTCGCGGCGAAAAATGTCGGCGTTCATGTCGGATGCAAAGAGCTGACGGCCGATCGCCGGGCTTTCGAAATCGATCTCGATTTCGAAGCGCGTGCCGTCATAGGGCCTGAACTCCGCCCAGGAGGCACCGTTCTCGATGCGAACCGGCTTGACCACCCTGATGTAGCGGCGCTTGATCGGCAGCGTATCGATGCCCGCCTGGTCGATGGCCTCGACGAACGCCATGGCGCTGCCGTCAAGGATCGGAACCTCACGGCCGTCGATCTCGATGACGACATTGTCGATGCCGAGTCCGAAGACCGTGGCCATCAGATGTTCGACTGTGGCGATGTGCTCGCCTGCCGGATCGCCGAGCATGGTGCACAGATCGGTGGCGCCGACCTCGGAAACGAGCGCACGGAATTCCCGGACTTCGCTTCCATTCGAAAGCTGGAACACGACACCCGTATCAGCGTCTGCCGGCAGGAAATGAACGGTAACAGAATTGCCGCTGTGAACACCGGTGCCGGTCAGCGTCGCACGCGATCTAAGTGTCGTCTGATGGTCGTGCAAAACAAACCCCATAGCCCATACTGCCTTCGTCCGCTTCATTAGCCCAAGGGCGCGGCTCTTTGATCGGCAGGCAGGGCCACTTCCCCGAATCCCAGCAAACCGAAATTGATCGGGGCGAAGATAGTGGTCCGGCAGGAAGTCTCCAAATCACGGTTTCTTACTCTCTGTAACCGCGATCCGAAGCGGATACGGTCTCATAACTCCTTGTTTTACAAGCACTTTTAACGTTAACAGGCAAACAATTTCTTGTCTGCCTGTTAACAACTGTTACGGTCCGTTAACAGGTCAGTTGGCCTGGCGGCGCAGGAATGCCGGAATCTCCAGCTGATCGTCTTCCTGGACAGCCCTGCTCTGCGGCGTCAGCCGGCCCTGATCGTCCAACTGGCCGCGGCGTGGCGCGTAAAGCTGCGGATCCTGGCTGGCAAGGCGGCGCACTTCGGGTGCCGCCTGGCGCAGTTTCGGCTCGCGCGGCTGCGCCGGCTGCAGCCGTGCAGGCTCTTCTTCGCGACGGGTAAGGCCATTGGTCAGGCGCTTGAGCAGTCCCATCGGTCCGCTGTTCTCGTGGTCGGCCGGACGGCTTTTGGCTTCCACCTCGGCTTTCACCACCGGCGGAAAGTCCTCGACGCGCGGCATGCGCTGGGGCGCTGCCGGCTGAAGCACTTCACGCTGCGGCGCGGGCTGCGTCGCTTGCTGAACCATTGGCTGCAGCATCGGCTGCGGCTGGGCCGGAGGGGCCTGGAAGATCTTGCTCTGCGGGCGGAAATCTTCCGCCTGTGGCGCCGGCGCGGGACGCGCCATCGCCGCCGCATTCGCCTCGGCGAGCTGGATTGCCTCGGCTACAGGATCGGCGGCGCGCGGCTCGTAGCCTCCCTGCTGGACAGGCGCCGGACGGCTTTCCGTGATCGGAGCGGCGGGGCGGCTGACCGGCTTTGGCGGAGCCGTGCGGATGGCGATCGGCGCGGCAGCGATTTCTGCTGCCGATTTGTCGATGCCGGTGGCGACCACTGAGACGCGGATGACGCCTTCGAGATCCTCGTCGAACGTCGCACCCAGGATGATGTTGGCTTCCTGGTCGACCTCCTCGCGAATTCGGGTCGCCGCCTCGTCGACTTCGAACAGGGTCAGGTCGCGGCCGCCGGTGATCGAGATCAACAGCCCCTTGGCGCCCTTCATCGAAGTCTCGTCGAGCAGCGGGTTGGCGATCGCGGCTTCGGCGGCGGCCATGGCGCGACCCTCGCCGGAAGCTTCGCCCGTCCCCATCATCGCCTTGCCCATCTCGCGCATGACTGAGCGGACGTCGGCGAAGTCGAGGTTGATCAGCCCTTCCTTGACCATCAGGTCGGTGATGCAGGCGACGCCGGAATAGAGCACCTGGTCGGCCATGGCGAAAGCGTCGGCAAACGTCGTCTTGTCATTGGCCAGCCGGAACAGGTTCTGGTTGGGGATGACGATGAGGGTATCGACGCATTTCTGCAATTCCTCGATGCCCAGATCCGCCGTCTTCATGCGGCGCTGGCCTTCGAAATGGAACGGCTTGGTGACGACGCCGACGGTGAGAATTCCCTTCTCGCGCGCGGCACGTGCAACGACCGGCGCGGCCCCCGTGCCGGTGCCGCCGCCCATGCCGGCAGTGACGAAGCACATATGGGTGTTGGAGAGATGATCGACGATCTCGTCGATGCATTCCTCCGCCGCGGCGCGTCCGACTTCCGGCTGCGACCCCGCACCCAGGCCCTCGGTGACATGCGCGCCGAGTTGGATCAGGCGATCCGCCTTGGACATTGTAAGCGCCTGCGCATCGGTATTGGCCACCACGAATTCGACGCCGCGCAAGCCAGCGGTAATCATGTTGTTGACGGCATTGCCGCCGCCGCCGCCGACACCGAACACGGTGATACGCGGCTTCAGCTCGGTGATGTCCGGCTTCTGCAGATTGATGGTCATTGTCTCCGTCCTTTGCCTTTCCCGCCGCTTCGCCGCTGCGGCCGCCTATGGGGCTGTCCCCGTCAATTTAAAAACTGTCTCTCAACCACTGACTCATTCGATGCAGTTTTCCGCCTGTTCCGGTCATCCTGAGACCAGAAATTCCTTTCGCCGGATGGCTCTCGAAATTCGCCATCTGCGGGTAGATCAGAAGCCCGACCGGCGTCGAGAAAGCCGGCCCCTTGGCCGCCTCCGGCAGGCCCGCTACACCGAGCGGACGGCCGATGCGCACATTGCGTCCGAGAACGCGGCGCGCTGCCTCGGGCAGGCCGGAAAGCTGGCTGGCGCCGCCGGTTAGCACGACGCGCTTGCCGACGGCGTTGCCGTAGCCGGACCTGTTCAGCCGGTCGCGCAACAGTTCGAGCGTCTCGTCGATGCGCGCCCGGATGATACGCGTCATCACCGAACGCGGGATCTGAAGCGGCACCTCGCCATCCTCGCCGATCGGCTGTATCGAGACCAGGTCGCGGTCGTCGGCACTGCCGGGCAGCGCCGAGCCATGCATCACTTTTAGCCTCTCGGCGGCGTCGAGCGAGGTTGACAGGCCCTTGGCCATGTCCAGCGTGACGTGGTTGCCGCCGATGGCGATGGCGTCGCCATGAACGAACTTGCCTTCCGAAAACATCGAGATCGTCGTGGTGCCGCCGCCCATGTCGATGCAGGCTGCGCCCATCTCGAGCTCGTCGTCGACCAGTGCGGCAAGCCCGCTGGCATAGGGCGTCGCCACCATGCGCTCGACCGACAGGTGCGAACGGTTGATGCAAAGCTCCAGATTGCGCAACGGTGCCGCGTCACCCGTCAGCACGTGCATGTCGACGCCGAGCTGGTCGCCGACCATGCCGCGCGGATCACGCACGCCGCGCTCGGCGTCGAGCGAAAAGCCGACGGGAAGCGAATGGATCACTTCGCGCTCGGCCCGCAGCGCCTGCTTGGCGCCGGCGGCAAGCACGCGCTTGATGTCGGCCTCGTCGGCTTCGTGGCCGCCAAGGTTAATGGTTGCCGAGAAGCTTTCGCTCTTTAGCCGGCCGGCCGTCATGTTGACGATCAGCGAATCGACGGTCAGCCCGGCCATGCGCTCCGCGGCATCGACGGCAAGGCGGATGGCGTGCTCGGCCCTATCGAGATCGATGACGACACCCGATTTCACGCCTTGCGATTTCTGGTGGCCGATGCCGATCACCTGTATGCGATGCGAGCGCCCGCGCAGCAGCATCCCGTCCTCGCGCGGCTTGAGCTTGGCCACCACGCAGCAGACCTTGCTCGAGCCGACATCCAGCACCGTCATGATGCCGGACCGGCGCGACGAGGCATCGCTGTTGCCGCCAAGCCAGCTCATATCTTCGTCTCCGGCTTGCGCTTCGGCATTTTCGGCTTTTCATTGAGCACGGCCTGACGCTGCGTCGCCGCCTCCGGCGTCAACTGGACGACGAGGCGATCGGAAAGGCGCATGTCGACGCCGGCGATATCGCGCGTCAGCAGCCCGTTCTCTCGGTCCATCCTGACCAGATCGGCGATCGCCTGGTCCTCGCCATCCTCGGGAAGCTTGACCGTGATGCCGTTTTCCAGCTTCAGGTCCCAACGCCGTTCGCCGATGCGGATATAGCCTTTGACCCGTGCGGCAAGCTCTGGGTATTTCTTGATCCTGGCCAGGAAATCCGGTGCCTTGGCCGGGGCCCCGGTGCCGACGATCAGTGGGAGCAGCGACTGCTTGCCGCCGGAGAATGGCGCGATCACGGCGCCGGACCGCTCGATGACGGAAAGCTCGCTGCCCTGCTGCCAGAGCGCGAAGGGCTCACGCTCCTCGATGCGCACCTCAAGCGTGTGCGGATAGACCTTGCGCACCGCCGCAACCTCGACCCAGGGCAGCGTGGCGATGCGCTCCCGCGCCGCTTCGGCATCGAAGCCGATCAGCGACGTCCAGCCATCGAGCTGCATCCTGTCGAGAATATCGATCTCGGAGGTTGCGCGGTTGCCGACGACCTTGATCTGGTCGACGGCAAAGCCAGTGCGGGCGGTGACGCCCTGGACGATGCCGTCGACATGTCCGCCGAGATAGGCGCCATAGGCACTGCCCGATACAAGCAGCGCCGCCGACAGCACGGCTGCGGAAAACGGCGGCACCTCGAAGTCGTCCTCGCCCAGACGCGCGAGCATTCGCGCCGGCCGGCGAAGCAGACGCGGCAGCACGAAGTGGTCGAACGACAACGACACACCGAACAGCGTCGGCCCGGCCGCGCCCTTCCCCTTGCCCTGTCCCCACCTCAACGCAGACACGAAGCGTCCTCCACCATCCAACTCAACAAATCGCCGAACGAGTGTCCCGACTGCGCGGCGATTTCAGGCACCAAGGATGTCGGCGTCATGCCCGGCTGAGTGTTGATCTCGAGCCAGACAATTTCGCCGTTCTCGGAGTGTCGATCATCATAACGGAAGTCCGACCGGGAAACGCCCCGGCAGCCGATAGCTTGGTGAGCCTTGAGCGTCAGTGTCTGTATTTTTTGGTAAATATTCGGTGAAATTTTTGCAGGGCATTCGTGTTTTGATCCGCCCGCGACGTATTTTGAATCATAGTCGTAGAAGGAATGGCCGGTCGGGATGATCTCGCAGACGCCGAGCGCCACATCGCCCATCACCGCGCAGGTCAACTCCCGCCCGTGCACATAGCGCTCCACCATGACGGTATCGCCATACTTCCAGTCGGACGAACCGATGACCTGCGGCGGATGCGACTGCCCTTCGTGCACGATGACGACGCCGAAGCTCGACCCCTCATTGACCGGCTTGACGACGTAGGGCGGCTTCATCGGGTGCTTGCTCTGGATGCCGAAGCGATTGACCACCTTCGATTCGGCGACCGGAATGCCGACAGACCTGGCGATCTTCTTGGCTTGTTGCTTGTTCATGGCAAGCGCCGAGGCGAGCACGCCGGAATGGGTGTAGGGGATGGCAAGATATTCGAGGATGCCCTGGATGGTGCCGTCCTCGCCGAAAGGACCATGCAGCGCATTGAAGACAACCTCAGGCTTGAGCTCAGCCAACACCGATCCAACATCGCGCGAGACGTCGACGCGAGTGACCTTGTAGCCTTCCGTCTCGAGCGCATCAGCACAGGCTTTCCCCGAAGACAAGGACACGGGCCGCTCGGACGAGAATCCACCCAGAAGGACGGCCACGTGCTTGCTTTTCATTTCCCGTCATTCCCTCTCACGGCGGGCCCTTTCGCTGCGGGTCTGCATCTCACACGCCCCGGAAAGGGCCATACACTCAAACGCTCGGAGCAGCCCCTGCTCTGATGATTTCTGCAACATCGAGTCCCCGAGTCTCCCGGCAGGCTGCCCCTGACGGAAATACGCTGGTGACGCGTCGAAACGACTCAAATCAGGAAACGCTTCAGGGCAGAGAATCAGAGAGTTGAATCGCTGGCAAGTCTTTACGATTCCGGAGATTCACTTTCCGCAAAAACGGCCGCGAAAACTGTGTTGTGAGTCCTTATAGCAACTGTCCGAGGAATTCCTGGACCTCGTGCCCCGGCCGGAATTTGCCGATGCGCTTGATTTCCCAATGCAGCCGGATGCCCGACCTTTCGAGCACGCGCGTGCGCACCGTCTCGCCAAGATATTCAAGGTCGTAGCCGGTCGCGGTTCCCGTGTTGATCATGAAGTTGCAATGCATCGGCGACATCTGCGCGCCGCCGATCATCAGCCCCCGACAGCCCGCTCTGTCGATCTCCTTCCAGGCCGAGGTGCCCTCCGGATTCTTGAAGGTCGAGCCGCCAGTCTTTTCGCGGATCGGCTGCACGGTCTCGCGATGGTGCTGGACGGCGTCCATTGCCGCCTTGATCGAGGCCTTGTCTGCCAAAACGCCTTCGAACACGGCCGATGTGAAGATCAGTCCGGCAGGTGCTGCCGAATGGCGATAGGCGTAGCCCATATCGGCGTTGCTCAGCGTATGCACATTGCCCTTGCGGTCGAGCGCCCGCACCTCGACAACGCGATCGCGCGTCTCGACGCCATTCGCGCCGGCATTCATCCTCAGCGCACCGCCGATGGCGCCCGGAATGCCGTGGTAAAACTCAAAGCCGCCTATGCCAGCCTGATGGGCGACGGCGGCAAGGCGTTTGTCGGGCGTGGCCGCGCCCGCCTTGATTGTGGTCGGCGCAATCACTTCGGCTTCGCCAAAGCCCTTGGCCGAAAGCCGGATGACGAAGCCCGCAATACCGCCGTCACGGACAAGCAGGTTCGAGCCGATACCGACGGTGGTCAGCGATATCTCCTCGGGCACTGCTCTCAGGAACGCAGCGAGATCGTCTTCGTCGGCCGGCTGGAACAGTGCGTCGGCCAGCCCGCCGGCGCGGAACCAGGTGATCTTATCCATCTCGGCATTCGGCGTGATGCGACCGCGCAGGCCGGCAAGCCGGCCGCCAAGCTTGTCGATCAACGCCTGACCGCGCGTCATGAGGCCGTCCCGCCGAGTTCCCTGGGCAGCGCGTAGGCCCATTGCGTGATGTTGCCGGCACCGAGGAAGACGATGAAATCGCCTGGTTTGGCCAGGTCGCGGATAACAGGCGCAATCGCCGCTGGGCCTTCGATGTAGCGCGCGTCGCGATGGCCGCCGGAGCGGATTCGCGACACCAATGCCTCGGACGTCACTCCGTCGATCGGCTCTTCGCCTGCCGCATAGACCGGCGCCACCATCACCGTGTCGGCATCGTTGAAGCAGACCGAGAACTCGTCGAACAGATCATGCAGCCGGGTGAAGCGGTGCGGCTGGGCAATGGCGATGACGCGGCCCTGGGTGGCATCGCGCGCCGCCTTCAGAACCGCTGTGATCTCGACGGGATGGTGGCCGTAGTCGTCGAACACATCGATGCCGTTCCACGAACCGGTACGCGTAAAGCGCCGCTTGACGCCGGCGAAGGACGACAGGCCCTTCCTGATCGCCTCGGCCGAAAGGCCGAGCTCATGCGCGACGGCGATCGCCGCGGTCGCATTGGAGACGTTGTGACGGCCGGGCATCGGCAGGCGCAGGCCTGTTATCGTCGACTGGCCGCGGGTCTTGCGGTCGCGGATTACCACGTCGAATTCCGAGGTCGGGCCATCCATGCGGTGATTGATGAAACGCACGTCGGCCTGTGCGTTCTGGCCATAGGTGATGACGCGCCGGTCCTCGATGCGGCTGACCAGCGCCTGCACCTCCGGATGGTCGGTGCACATGACGCCGAAGCCGTAGAACGGCACGTTTTCGACGAACTGGCGAAAGGCCTCGCGCACCCTGTCGAAGGAGCCGTAATGGTCGAGATGTTCGGGATCGATGTTGGTGACGACGGCAATCTCGGCCGGCAGCTTCAGGAACGTGCCGTCGCTCTCATCGGCCTCCACCACCATCCATTCGCCATCGCCCATGCGGGCGTTAGTGCCGTAGGCATTGATGATGCCGCCATTGATCACGGTCGGATCGAGCCCGCCGGCTTCGAGCAGCGTCGCCACCATCGAGGTCGTCGTCGTCTTGCCATGCGTGCCGCCGATTGCCACCGCCTGCCGGAAGCGCATCAGTTCGGCCAGCATCTCGGCGCGACGGACGATGGGAAGCAGTTTCTCGCGTGCGGCCTTCAGCTCGGGATTGGATTTCTTGATCGCCGTCGAGACGACGACCACTTCGGCATCGCCGATATTGTCGGCATGATGACCGACAAAGCACTCAATGCCCTTATCGCGCAGCCGCTGCACATTGGCGCTGTCGGCCTGGTCGGACCCTTGCACCTCGTAGCCGAGATTATGCAGCACCTCGGCGATGCCGCTCATGCCGATACCGCCGATGCCGATGAAATGCACGAGGCCGATCGTCTGCGGCATCTTCATACGTGCGTCTCCTTCCTGAATTCCGATACGCTTTTCTTCGACGCAATAGCCTCTGTCAGATCGGCGAGCAACCGTGCCGCGTCCGGTTTTCCGGCCGATTTCGCCGCCGCTGCCATTGTGGTCAGCCGCTCCGGATCGTCCATCAGCGCTCCGACGAGCGCGGCGATGCGCTCGGACGAAAGCGTCGATTGCGGATGCACTTCGGCGCCGCCTGCCGCGGCCAATGCCGCTGCATTGGCCGCCTGGTCGTGGTCGAGCGCATGCGGATAGGGCACCAGCAGCGCCGGCCGGCCGATCACCGCGATTTCCGATACGGTCGATGCGCCGGACCGCGACATCACCAGATGCGCCGCAGCCATGCGCGCCGCCATGTCTGTGAAGAAGGGCGACACCTCAGCCTCGACGCCAAGGGCGGCATAGGCCGCCTTCACCCGCTCGACGTCGTCGGCACGCGCCTGCTGGGTGATATCAAGCCGCTCGCGTTGTGCATCGGAGAGCTGTCGAACCGCCGCCGGCACCGCATCGGAAAAGAACTGTGCGCCCTGGCTGCCGCCGAACACCAGAAGCCGAAACGGCTGCTCCCCGGTCGACGCCGCATAGGGCGTCTTTGCCGCCTCCAGCACTTGCGGCCTGACCGGATTGCCGGTCGTCACCGTCTTGGCGCCTGCAGCGCTTGAATCTTCCGGCAAGAACCCGCCGGCGATGGCGTCGACACGGCCGGCGAGCGCCCGGTTGGCGCGCCCCATCACCGCGTTCTGCTCGTGGATCAGCGTCGGCACCTTGCGCCGCGTCGCCGCATAGAGCGGCGGCAGCGTCGGATAGCCGCCGAAACCGACCGCGACGGCTGGCTTGACCCGGCCGATCACAGCCGATGCCTGCCGCACCCCGCTCCAGATCTTCCAGAAGGCGGCGAGCACGGCGAAGGGGTTTTTCGAGCCGATGGTCGCCGACTGGATCGGATGGATGCCCGCGGCCGGGAACTGGCCGGCAAAACGCTCGGCACGATCATCGGTGGCGAGATGCACTGTCCAGCCGCGCCTGATCAACTCGTGCGCCAGCGCCTCGGCCGGGAAGAGATGCCCGCCCGTGCCGCCGGCCGCCAGAAGGATCGAGCCCCTCGACATTTCACTCCGCCGGCATGGCGCGCTGCGACGGCGCGAAGCCCAATTGCTTGCGCTTTTCCGGCCGTTTGCGCGTCAGCGCCAGCACCATGCCCATCGAGATTGCGATGGCGATCTGCGAGGAGCCACCATAGGAGATGAACGGCAAGGTCATGCCCTTGGCCGGCATCAGCTGCAGATTGACGGCCATGTTGATGACCGACTGCAGACCGAAGACCGTGACCAGGCCGCCAACCGCATAGCGCGTGAAATCGTCCTGTTCCTTGAGCGCGGTGCCGAGGCCGCGCAGCACGATGAAGGCGAAGATGGTCATGATGAAGAAGCACATGATCAGTCCGAACTCCTCGCCGGCCACCGAGTAGACGAAATCGGCATGGCTGTCGGGTATCACCCGCTTGACGGTGCCCTCGCCCGGCCCGACGCCGAACCAGCCGCCATTGATCAGCGCATCACGGCCCATGTCGACCTGGAACGTGTCGCCCTCGCCGGTCATGAAGCGATCGATGCGGCCGGCGACATGCGGGAACACAGTATAGGCGGCAAACACGCCGCCGACGCCGGCAGCGCCCAGCGCGATGATCCACAGCCATGGCAGTCCGGCCATGAAGAACATCACCCCCCAGGTGCCGAGCACCAGCATGGTCTGGCCGAAATCGGGCTGCGCCACCAGCAGCGAGATGACAAGGGCCAGCAGCAGCATGGCGAACAGATTGCCTGGAATGTCGGGCTGGCGCTTGTGTTCGGCAAACAGCCAGGCGCAGATGACGACGAAGGCAGGCTTCAGGAATTCCGACGGCTGGAGCGACACGCCGGCGAGCGACACCCAGCGACGCGCGCCCTTCACCTCGACGCCGATGTAGAGCACCGCCACCATCAGCACCAGCGTGATGCACAGCATCGCCAGGGCCATGCGCCTGATCTGCCGCGATTCCAGGAAGGAGACGGCCAGCATCACGCCAAGTGCGGGAATGGTGAAGATGATCTGCCTTGTGGCGAAGTGGAAACTGTCCAGTCCGATGCGCTGGGCCACCGCCGGGCTTGCCGCGAAGGACAGCACGATGCCGAGCCCCATCAGCGACAGGAACGCAGCCAGGAACCAGCGATCGATCGTCCACCACCAGGTGGCAACCGGGCTTTTGTCAAGACGGCTTTGCATTATCGTGCCCCTCCGATGAGCTTCACGCCATCAATAGTGCTCGCAGCTTGCCTGAAGGCTTCGCCGCGCACTTCGAAATTCTTGAACTGGTCGAAACTGGCGCAGGCCGGCGAAAGCAGCACCACCACCTCGCCGTTGCCAACGTCCCTGGCCGCGTCGCTTGCGGCATGCTCGACTGCTGCGGCCAGCGTGCCGGAAATCTCGTAGGGCACCGCCTTGCCGAGCGTCGCCGAGAAGGCTGGTGCTGCCTCGCCGATCAGATAGGCCTTGGCGATGCGCGGAAAGAGGCCGCGCAACGGCTCGATGCCACCCTCTTTCGGCAACCCGCCGGCGATCCAGTAGATGCGCGAAAAGGAGGACAAGGCGGGCGCAGCCGCATCGGCATTGGTCGCCTTGGAATCATTGATGAACAGCACATGGCCCTTGCGGCCGACCTGCTCCATACGGTGCGCCAGCCCGGGAAAGCTCTCCAGCCCCGACTGGATCTCGCCCAGCTCGAGCCCGACCTTGAGGCAGGCGGCGAGAGCGGCCAGCGCATTCTGCGCATTGTGCTGGCCGCGCAGCGAGCCGATGCCCTCGAGAAAGGCGACCCGGCTGTAACGGCCGTGCACCGCCTCCATCAGATTGCTGCCGTCGGCGAAATAGCCGTCGGTCAGCGGCAGGCGCTTCGAAATGCGGATGACGTGCCGGCCTGCCCGCTCCAGCCGGTCGGCGAGCTGCGCGCACCAGGAATCGTCGACACCGACGATGGCCGTCTCGCTGCCGGCCGCCAGCCGCTCCTTGATCGCGGCGTAGTGCTGCATCGTGCC
The DNA here is from genome assembly GCF_935822925.1 of Mesorhizobium ventifaucium. Classification (GTDB taxonomy): domain Bacteria; phylum Pseudomonadota; class Alphaproteobacteria; order Rhizobiales; family Rhizobiaceae; genus Mesorhizobium; species Mesorhizobium ventifaucium. The sequence continues at coordinate 159,094 of NZ_CAKXZS010000078.1, read as the reverse complement.
ATGACGGTCGAGATGATCGGGCGTCAGGTTGAGCAGGACGCCGGCGGTCGGATTGATCGAGGGCGCCAGGTCTATCTGGTACGACGAGCATTCCACGACATAGTGCCGCCCCGGTTCCGGCGGATCGAGCGTCATCACCGCGCGGCCGATATTGCCGCCCATCTGCGTGTCGCGTCCGGCCGATTTCAGGATATGCGCCGTCAGCGCTGTGGTCGTCGATTTGCCGTTGGTGCCGGTTATGGCGATGAACGGCGCTGCCGGCGCCAGCAAGGTCCGCTGCCGGCAGAACAGCTCGATGTCGCCAATGATCTCGACGCCTGAAGCGCGCGCCAGTTCCACTGTCCAGTGCGGCTTCGGATGCGTCAGCGGCACGCCGGGCGACAGTACGAAGGCCGAGAACTTCGCCCAGTCGGCGCCACGCAGGTCGCCGGTCGCGATACCAACGGCCGCGGCATTGGCGACACTGCCGGGATTGTCGTCCCAGCCGAGCACCTCCGCCCCGCCCTCGATCAACGCGCGCGCCGTGGCGATCCCCGAGCCGCCGAGCCCGAAGAGCGAAACGCGCTTGCCTGCGAACGATGCGGCGGGGATCAAGCGGCCTCCTATCGGAGCTTGAGGGTCGACAGGCCGACCAGCGCCAGGATGACGGCGATGATCCAGAAGCGGATCACCACCTGGCTTTCGGTCCAGCCGAGCTTTTCGAAATGATGATGGATCGGCGCCATCAGGAACACCCGCTTGCCGGTCATCTTGAAGTAGCCGACCTGGATGATGACCGACAGGATCTCGACGACGAACAGGCCGCCGACGATGACCAGCACGATCTCGTGCTTGGTGGCAACCGCAACCGTGCCGATCAGGCCGCCCAGCGCCAGCGAGCCGGTATCGCCCATGAAGATCGCCGCCGGCGGTGCGTTGAACCACAGGAAGCCGAGGCCGGCGCCGATCACTGCGCCGAGGACCACCGCCAATTCACCGGTGCCGGGCACGAAATGGATCTGCAGATACTCGGCGAACACCGCGTTGCCGGACAGGTAGGCGATGACGCCGAAGGACGCCGCCGCGATCATGATCGGCACGATCGCCAGCCCGTCGAGGCCATCGGTCAGGTTCACCGCGTTGCCGGCGCCGACGATGACGAAGCACGAGAACGGGATGAAGAACCAGCCGAGATTGATGAGGAACTCCTTGGCGAAGGGGAAGGTCAGCGACGACGAGAACGGCGCCTGGCCATTGTGCATGATCACCCAGGCGGCGATGCCGGCGATGACGAATTCAAGCCCCAGCCGCGCCTTGCCGGAAAAGCCAAGATGCGATTGCTTCGTCACCTTGAGATAATCGTCGTAGAACCCGATCGAACCGAAACCCAGGGTCACCAGCAGCACCACCCAGACATAGATGCTGGACAGGTTCGCCCACAGCAGCGACGAGCCGATGATGCCGCATAGGATCATCAGCCCGCCCATGGTCGGCGTGCCGGCTTTCTTGAAATGCGTCTGCGGCCCGTCGGCGCGGATCGGCTGGCCCTTGCCCTGCCGCAGCCTCAGCGAATTGATGATAGCCGGGCCGAAGATGAAGACGATCAGCGCCGCGGTGATCAGCGCGCCGCCGGTGCGGAAGGTTATGTAGCGGAAGACGTTGAAGACCGAGATCTTGTCCGCGAATTCGACGAGCAGTGTGAACATGCGATTCGGTCCCCGGACCTGGCTCTAGGTCTGTTTGGCGGTTGCGGCTGCCGCCGGAAATTTGCTGAGCAGTGCGTCGACCAACTTGGAAAACCCGATGCCTTTCGACGATTTGATCATCACCACGTCGCCCGGCTTCAGCGCCGACAGAAGCACCAGTTTCAGATCCTCTGCGCCGGCGCGATATTCTGTCTCGATCTCATCAGGCAGGATATCGGCCAGCGCCCGCATTTGCGGGCCCGCGAGAAAGACCGTGCGCGTGTCGGTGCCGACGATGAGATCGGCAAGGGCTGCGTGCAGCTTCGCCGAGTGGTCGCCGAGCTCGAGCATGTCGCCGAGCACCGCGATGCGCCTGCCTTCGCCCGACACCGGCGTCGCGTTGAGCAGCGCCATTGCTGCGCTCATCGACGCCGGATTGGCGTTGTAGCTCTCGTCGATCAGCGTGATCGGACCTTTCGGGTGGCGCAGCACATGGCGCTTGCCGCGTCCGCGTTCGGCCGAAAGATCGGCCAGCGCCAGCGCCACCCTGGCGACGTCGGCGCCGACCAGGTGCGCGGCGCCGAGCACGGCCAGCACATTCTGCACCATGTGGCGGCCCGGCGCGCCAACCCTGGCGGTGATCTCCTGACCGCCGATCTTGGCAGTGATGACAGAATGATCGGCATGCAGCGCGCATTTCAGCAGCTTGAAGGTCGCACGGGCATTCTCGCCAAAGCCGTAGATGTGCTCGACGCCGGCGGCTCTCGCCATCTTGTCCAGAAGCTTCCAGCGCGGGTCGTCGCGGTTGAGAAGGACGGCGCCGTCCGGTTCCAGCCCTTCGAAAATCTCGGCCTTGGCCTTGGCGATCTCGTCCACATTGCGGAAGAAGCCAAGATGTGCCGCGGCGATCAGCGTGACGATGGCGACATGCGGCCGGACCATCTTGGCCAGTGGCCGGACCTCGTCGGGATGGTTCATGCCGATCTCGAACACGGCATAGTCGCAATCCACAGGCATCCGCGCCAGCGTCAGCGGCACGCCCCAGTGGTTGTTGAAAGACTGCGCCGATGCGTGCACCTTGCCGACCGCGGACAGCACATGGCGCAGCGCTTCCTTGGTGGTGGTCTTGCCCGCCGAACCGGTCACCGCGATGATCTTGGCATTCGAGCGCGCGCGGGCGGCCAGCCCCAGCTTTTCCAGTGCGGCCAGCACGTCCTGCACGACGATCATCGGCGCCGTCAGCCGCCCGAGCGACGGCAGCTTGCCCTCGGCGACGATCAGCACGCCGGCGCCGGCCTTGATGGCCGCGGTCGCGAAATCATGGCCGTCCATCGCCTCGCCCTTGATGGCGAAGAAAGCATCGCCCGGCGCAAGGCTGCGGCTGTCGATCGAGATGCCGCTGATACCTTCGGGCATCGGACCGAGCGGTCGTCCGCCCATGGCGGCGACGAGATCCTCGGAGGTCCACAGGAAGCTCATGCGGCGTGCTCCTGGAGCGCGGCGCGGACTTCCTCATGGTCGGAAAAATGCAGCGTCTCGGTGCCGATGGTCTGGCCTTCCTCATGCCCCTTGCCGGCCACGATCAGCGTGTCGCCGGCATGGAGCATGGCGACTGCCTGGTGGATCGCCTTGCGCCGGTCGCCGATCTCGATAGCGCCGGGCGCAGCGGCAAGAATCGCGGCACGGATCGTTTCGGGCACTTCCGAGCGCGGATTGTCGTCGGTGACGATGACGACATCGGCGAGCCGCGTGGCGATCTCGCCCATGATCGGACGCTTGCCGCGGTCGCGGTCGCCGCCACAGCCGAACACGACGATGACGCGACCGGTGGTGAACGGCCGCACCGAGGCCAACACGTTTTCCAGCGCGTCCGGCTTGTGCGCGTAATCGACATAGACCGGCGCACCGTTGGCAGTGGTGCCAACAAGGTCCAGCCGGCCCGGGGCGCCCTTCAATTTCTCCAACGCCATCAGGGCTATGGCGGCAGGCGTTCCAGTGGAGATGGCAAGGCCCGCCGAAACCAGGGCATTGGCGATCTGAAAATCGCCGGCCAGCGGCAGGTCGACCTCGTGGAGAACGCCATCGACTTCCACCTCGGCACGCTGGCGGTGGCGCTCGTGCTCGACCCGCTTCAGTGTCAGGAACTCGCCGTGGCGGCCGACCGTCAGCACATCCAGTCCCGCGGCCCTCGCCGCCTGGATCGTCGGCTCCGACCAGGGATCGTCGGCAAAGACGACGGCCGGCGCGCCCTTCGGCAGCAGCGCGTCGAACAGGCGCAGCTTGGCGCGGTGATAGTGCTCGACTGTCGGATGATAGTCCATGTGATCGCGGCCGAGATTGGTGAACCCGCCGGCTGCGAGCTTCACGCCGTCAAGCCGGTGCTGATCGAGACCATGGCTGGAGGCCTCCATCGATGCGTGGGTGACGCCGGCATCCGCCAGTTCGCGCAGCAGCCTGTGCAGGTCGACCGGGTCGGGGGTGGTCAGCGAGCCATACTCGTTGCGGCGCGGCGCCACCACGCCGGTTGTGCCGATCGAAGCAGCGGCAAAGCCTGACTGCTCCCAGATCTGCCTGGTGAAAGCCGCAACCGATGTCTTGCCGCTGGTGCCGGTCACCGCGACCATGGTTTGCGGCTGCCTGCCGAAGTAGCGGGCCGCACTCAGCGCCAGCGCTAAGCGCGGATCGTCGACGGAGAAAACCGGCACCGGCAGTCCGGCGACGGCGCTGCCCTTGCCGGCCACGATCGCTGCGGCGCCGCGCTTGGCGGCATCGGCGGCATAGGCCGCGCCATCGGTCTTGGTGCCAGCGAGCGCGAAGAAGACCACGCCTGGTCCTACCTGGCGGGAATCCGAAGAAATCCCGGTAACCTCCGTATCGAAGGAAGCTGTCCCCTCGACAGGCAGGATACCGGCTAGGTCTTTCAGCTTCATCGAACCCCGTTCATAGCAACAAAATAGCGCGCAGTTGCCGGCGCGCCCTAAGAATCACTGATAGGAAACCAGCGTTGCGCCATTTTCATGGCTGAAATCTGGCTTCACGCCAAGCATGGAAGCCGAACGTCGGATAATGTTTGCAGCCATGACGCCAGCATTCGAAGCGGCCGTCGCACCCATGCCGGGTTTTTCCGGCTTCGGTTCGTCGGCGATCGTAAGCACGATGTATTGCGGATCGTCCATCGGGAAAGCCGCTACGAAGGCATTGAAATTCTTGTCCTTTGAGTAGCGGCCGTTGACGACCTTCTCGGCCGTTCCCGTCTTGCCGCCGACGCGATAACCTGGAACCCTGGCGTTCCTGCCCGAGCCTTTCTCGGCATTGAGTGCGTAGAGATAGCGCATGCTCTCGGAGGTCTTGTCGCTGACCACTTTCTTGGCCACCGACATCGCCTGTTCCTGCGCGCGTCTCAGGAATGTCGGCTGGATTAGATAGCCGCCGTTCATCAGCGCGGCACAGCCGACCGCCGTCTGCAGCGGCGTCGTCGACACACCGTGACCAAAGGCGATGGTGATCGAATGGACCTGTTTCCAGACTTTGGGCTCGGTGGGGCGGGCGACCTCAGGCAGTTCCGTCTGTATTCTCTCGAGGATGCCCAGGCGATGCAGGAATTCGCGGTGCCCCTCGATGCCAACCGCTTCGGCTTCCTTGGCCGAACCGATGTTGGATGAATAGATGAACACTTCGGGCACCGACAGCACCCGGGCCTTGCCATGAAAATCATGGATGGTCTGGCGGCCGATCCTGATCGGGCGCGTAGCGTCGAAACGGCTTTCCAGCGTCACTTTGCCGGAATCGAGCGCCATGGCGGTGGTAAAGCTCTTCAAGGTCGAGCCCATCTCGTAGAGCCCGGCCGACATGCGGTTCAAGCGGTCCTTGTCGTGCGCATTATAGGGGTTGTTCGGATCGAAGTCCGGAACCGAGGCCATCGCGACCACTTCGCCGGTCTTGACATTGAGAACGACGGCGCCCGCCGCGATTGCGCGGTATTTTTCCATGCCGGTGGCGACCTCGTCACGCACGATATGCTGGACGCGCAGGTCGATCGAGAGCTGCACCGGCTTCAGATCCTTGGCCACCGCCAAGCCGGACGCCTGAAGATCGCTCAGCCCCTGTTCGTCGATGTATTTCTCCATGCCGGAGATGCCCTGATTGTCGATGTTAGTGAGGCCGACAATGTAGGACGAGGTTTCGCCGGCCGGATAGAAGCGGCGCTTTTCGGTGCGGAAGCCGACGCCGGGAATGCCGAGCTGCAGAATCTCAGATTGTTGCTTGGGCGTCAGTTGCCGCTGCAGCCAGACGAAGCCGGCACCGCTCTTCAGCTTATGATAGGTCTGCTCGTAGTCGATTTCGGGAAGCACCGTTGCCAGTTTTTCGATCGCCTCGTCGGCGTCGACAATGCGGCGCGGTTCGGCAAACAGCGACGCCGTCTTGATGTCGGTCGCCAGAACTTCGCCGTTGCGGTCGACGATGTCGGGCCGCGACGCCGTCACCCGGCTCTGCGGACCGCCGGACAGGTCGGGGTTCTGGAAACCGAGATAGACCAGCCGCCCGGTGATGGTCAGATAGATGCCGAAAAACACCGCCATCGTCATCACGACGCGGGTCCTGCCCTTGCCGCCGGTCGCCTTGCGGGCGCCTTCGACCACAATCGATCCGTCGTCGCCGGACTTGGCGCGGCGCGTCAGCAGACTGGCGAGCAAGGGAACTCTTGCGATCATTGGACGATGCCTCCGGTGACCACGGGGTCGTTGCCCATCGGTTCCTTGCCGGAACTGTCGGCCATGCCGCCCAGCCGCTCGGACGAAAGGTCCTCGATGGTGAGGGGTTTTGCCGGCAGATCGTCCAGCCCGATGATCTGGCGGGCGCTGACCGGCTCGAGCTCGAGTTGCGATTTATAGATCTCGGCCAGCTTTTGCAGGCGCGACGGTTGGGTAAGCAGGCTCCAGTCCGCCTTCAGGAGATCGATCGTATCCTCCTCGTAGCGGATCTGCGCCTGGATCTTGTGCACCGCCGCCAATTGTTCCTCGGCCTCGCGTTTGGTCTTGAAAGTCAAGGCCGCAGCCGAGACCATGACGGCGATAAGGACTATGTCGCTGGTACGAAACACGTGCTCACCTCTCTCCCAGCCGCTCGGCACCGGGAAGTTTTGGGTCAGGAAGTTTTGGAAGCCCGAAAATCGAAAAATCGCCGGGGCGCGCCGGCGCGTCGGTGCGGATCGCAGCGCGCAGCCTTGCCGAGCGCGCCCGCGGATTGGCCGATATCTCGGCCTCACCGGGCGTCACGCCGCTGCCCACCTTTTTGAAGGTGGCGCTGCGCGCCTGCGCCTCGGGCAAGTGCCGCGATCCTGTCGCCGCATCGGCGCGATCGGCGATGAAGCGCTTGACGATACGGTCTTCGAGGGAGTGGAACGTCACCACGGCCAGCCGTCCGCCCGGTTTCAGCACGCGTTCAGCCGCAAACAGCGCTTTGGCCAGTTCGCCGAGTTCGTCATTGACGAAAATGCGCAGCGCCTGGAAGACGCGGGTCGCTGGATGGATCTTGTCCTTCGGCGCGCGGCCGATATGCGTCTCAATAGCGTCTGCAAGGTCGAGCGTGCGCTCGAACGGATGTTTTTCGCGACGGCTTTCAATCATGCGGGCGATGCGGCCGGCATGGCGCTCTTCGCCAAGAAACCCGAAGATGCGGGCAAGATCGCCCACCTTGAAAGTGTTGAGGACATCGGCGGCGCTGAGGCCAGCTTGGGCCATGCGCATATCGAGCGGTCCGTCGGCACGGAACGAAAAACCGCGCTCCGCCTGATCGATCTGCATGGAGGAGATGCCGATGTCGAGCACGACGCCGTCAGCGCTTTCGACATGCTCGTCCAATGTCGAGAACGGCGCCTGAACGAGCCGGAGCCTGCCGCCCGATTGTTGCTCGAGAACACGACCGGCAGCAATCGCATCTGGATCGCGGTCGATCGCGACAACCGAGGCGCCGCTCGCCAGAATGGCTTTGGTGTAGCCGCCGGCGCCGAATGTGCCGTCGACGACCACCTCGCCCGTTTTGGGCGAAAGCGCCTCCAGCACTTCGGCAAGGAGGACCGGAATGTGACGGGCCGGTCCGCCAACGGCGTGAGGGTCATCGCCGTAGCCCGCCATCATTCCGGTCGCTCCCCGGGCTTCGTCCCCTGCCGAAGCTGCAAAAGCCGGGCGCGTGCTTCCGCCCCATAGGCGGTGAGCCGTCCAGGTTCCCAGATCTGAAAGAAATTGCCGCGGCCGACAAAAGCCGCTTCCGAGGAAATGCCGGTGTGCTCGCGGATGAAATCGGTCATCGAGATGCGGCCGTCCTGATCGAGCTTGAGAAAGGTTCCATCGCCATGGCAGAAGAACGACATGTCGTCCGCGGTCTGCAGGAAGGGGTCTTCCTGCGCGATGCGTTGCTCGTAGCGGTCGAGCAGGTCGAGCCCGCCGACATCCATCGCCGGACGGTCCAGGCAACGCAGCGCATAGAGTTCCGAATAACCGCGCTTCTGCACAACCGCACGGAAATGCGCTGGAACGGACACCCGCCCCTTCGCATCGATCCTGTTCACCGCGCTCGACAGAAACCGGTCCATTACGCGTTACGGCCGCTTGCGCCGCCGCACCCCTCTGCATCTTCCCGCCCGCGCCGCCGCGGCGCGGTCCCTGCCCAAAACCCACTTCGTTCCGAAAGGCGAAAACAGGCGAACCGCAGCCGCCGCGGCTGCCCGATTGGCGTACGCTTCACCCTGACGCGGAACGAAGGCCTGAATGTTTAAATGGGATATCATGGGGCACTATGGGCGTCAACGGGAATAGGCTTCACAAACGCGCGCCACAACCGATGAGGGCAGCTTTGACGGCACTCCCGTCTTTATCCTCCATTAAGCCTAACGAAGCGTTTAGAGCGGTCTTCCGGCGCGGTTCGGCGCTTGCCTGCCGGTGTCACCCGGCATAGCGTCTACGCATCCTTCTCCTCAAAGTCAGGGTTCTAAAAACGATGTCCGACACAGCGAAGTCGCGCGCCGCCACCCTCGCCCATTTGCGTGGCGTCAAGCTCGCCAAGGGCGATCCGGTTTCACTGCCGCTGACCATGACGACAACTTTCCATCTGCCCGGCAACCCGGCCGGCGTCAGCCAGTACGGGCGCTACGACAACCCGACATGGGAGGCGGTGGAAGACATGCTCGGCCACCTCGAGGACGCGCCGTCCGTAGCGTTCCCGTCGGGCATGGCCGCGATCGCGGCGGTCTTCTTCGCGCTGCTCAAGGCAGGCGATCGCATCCTGTTGCCGTCCGATGGTTACTACACGCCGCGCCTGCTTGCCGAGCGCTTCCTCAAACCTTTCGACGTCCCGTTCGACGCACGACCGACCAAGTCCTTTCTGGACGGCGGTTTTTCCGGCTACCGGCTGGTGTTCGTCGAGACCCCATCCAATCCCGGGCTGGACATTTGCGACATGGCCGGCGTGGCGCGCCTTGCGCACGAGGCCGGCGCGCTGGTCGTCGCAGACAACACCACGATGACGCCTTACGGTCAGCGCCCTCTCGATCTCGGCGCCGATATCGTCGTTGCTGCTGACACAAAGGCGCCCAATGGCCATTCCGATGCGCTGTTCGGCCATGTCGCCTGCCGTGACGCCGGGATCATCACCGCCATCCGCGACTGGCGCAAACTGTCGGGCTCCATCCCCGGACCATTCGAAGCCTGGCTGGTCCATCGAGGCCTCGAGACGCTGGAAGTCCGCTTCGAGCGCATGTGCAAATCGGCCGAACTGATCGCCCGACGCCTGACAAATCATCGGGCCGTGAAATCCGTCCGCTTTCCTGGACTGGAGGATGACCCTTCGCACAATCTGGCGACCACCCAGATGGAACGTTTCGGCTTCCTTATCGGCCTCGACCTGGGGAGTGAAGCCAAGGCCGAAGCGTTCATCGGCGCTTGCGCCCTGGTCCAGCCGGCGACCTCCTTCGGCGGCGTCCACTCTTCGGCCGAGCGGCGCGCCCGCTGGGGTGATGCGGTGCCGCCCGGCTTTGTTCGCCTGTCGGTCGGCTGCGAGCCGGTGGAAGCGCTTTGGCAGGCGATCGAGGCGTCGCTTGACGGTATCAGGGGTTGACGAACCGATCACGAAGCCAGATCGTCGGCTTCGATATTGCGCCGGCCATGCAGCACACGCAGGATCTCGACTGCATCCTCGCCGACCCGGTCCAAGGTGAGGTATTCGCCGACGACCAGATGGCGGATGCCGGGCGCAATGTCTTCGCGCGGCGCGCCGGAAAAAGGATGCAGGGTCAACAAATCCCAACGCCTCTCCAAGATATTCACGAGGCGGATGGTCGCATTGGGATTGTGTTCGGCAATGTAGTCGCCGATAAGTTCGAGGTCGATTAATGCCTGAGGAAGCAGGCGGTATTTCACTCCTCAAGGCCTTTGGCCTCGGCAATTTTCAGATATTTGGCGCGCAGTCGTTCCATGATTGGCGGCCCGTCCAGTGCCGGTCCGCTGTCGATCCCCTCCTGCACCAGCTTGCGCAACTCCTCGACCGTGTAGCCGTGCAAGTCACGGCGGTCCTTCCATTGCCTGAGTGCGTCGCGGATCACCTCACTCGCCGAAGCATATTCGCCGGCGGCGACCACATCGTCGACCGCCGCCGCCAATTCCGGCGAAAGCGTGATGCTGCGTTTGTCGACCTGACCCACGGTGCGCTCCTGATACCACCCGCACCAGGAAGGTACGATTTAATCGCACCAGTTTCAAGGAACGCTTGCTTCACGCACAGCCCAATGAAAGCTGATTCAGTCAATGAAGCGCCTGAACCAGCAGGCGCGCCCGAAGACGTAACCTGCTGATATCAGGGAATTTCCTTGTAGAATCTGGACGAAAATTGCCAGCTGGCCTGTAAGCCGGGTTCTGTATGGCCCTCGCCCTTGCGGCGCGAGAACGTGGCGGCCATTCATCTTGGACGCATGTTGCCAAGCGCCTCACGCAACCTACCCGGGCGGTGAGCCGGAAACAGCCCTCGAGGGTTTCCCCTCGCACCGCCCCTATTCGGTCTTGCTCCCGGTGGGGTTTACCGTGCCGCTCCTGTTGCCAGTCGCGCGGTGGGCTCTTACCCCACCCTTTCACCCTTACCACGACGGATCGTGGCGGTTTGCTTTCTGTGGCACTTTCCCTAGGGTCGCCCCCGCCGGCCATTAACCGGCACCGTGTCTCCATGGAGCCCGGACTTTCCTCACCCGCAGCCTTTCGGCTTCGCGGGTGCGGCCGCCCGGCCAGCTGGCAAGGCGTATAAAGGGATTCACATTCGAAAACGCAAACAAAAAAGCAGGTCCCGGTCTATTACGCCGGCGCTCCAAGCGCGGCCAACTGCACTTTGACCTTGCCGCAATAGGCCGCGGAAATCGGATTCATCCGCTTGGCGCCATGGCCGGCATTGTATTTCAAGATCGTGCCGCAGGTCGTGCCGTCGCCGAGGTTCTGCGCCATGGCGAGGTATTTCATGCCGTACTTGATGTTGGTCTCGGGATCGTGGAGACCCTTGATCGAGCCGCTGTAACCCATCATCCGCGCCGTCGACGGCTTGATCTGCATCAGGCCGATCTCACCGGCGCGGCCGACCTGGTTCGGCTGAAACCTGCTCTCGATCATGATGACGGCCTTGGCGAGCGAGACCGGCACACCATTGCTGGCCGCATGACGCTCGATGACCGTCGAATACTGGCCGCTATCGCCAGCGGCCGCCGGCTTCGGCGCCGCCGCCCGGCTTCTCCGGCCGATCGACGCCGTCGTCGCCTGGTCGATGCGGGTCCTGTTGCGCTTCACATGCCGCTTGGAGACTGCCTTCTTTGCAAGGACTGGCTTCTTTGCAGAGATTGGCTTTTTCACATCCACCTTTTCCGCCTTTGCGGATGCTGGCTTTTTCGCCTTCACCGCGGCAGCTTTTTTCGCCTTTGCGGGGGCTGTCCTTTTTTCGCTGGCGTCTTGGCCGGCTTTCGGCGTGGCAGTCTTATCGGACGCGGTAATGAAACCCTGGTCGGCTCGCTGGCTCAAAGGCGCGCCATTGGCCGCACCGATGGCAAAAGTCATTACGCCGGCAGCAACAGCTGCCGTTAAAACGGTCAATTTCTGCATGGGATCCTGTTCTGTTTGAACCGCGCGAAGACTTCACGCAGCTACGCCAATCAACGTCGGAACATTTGGGAGGCTGTAGGTCCGACAACTTGCACGGATCGCCTTTGACGGCCGAATTGGCGGCAAAAAAGGCGAGGCAAGTCACTTTAAGTGACAGGCTGTAACTTACAGCCAGGAAAAGACTACTTGGACGGAACTGCCCTCACGGAGCCCAGCAGCCGTTCCAGCGTGCGGATTGTCGATCCGTCGGCCACGCCATCGACTTTGCGTCGCCGGAAATGCCTCTGGAAAGCCTCGACCACGGTTTCGGTTTGCCGGTCGAAAGCGCCTGATATCTCCACGCCATAACCGTAGAGCGCCAGCATCGACTGCAACGCCTCGACCTCGGCAGACGCGTCGCCGGCTTTCAGCACCGCGCCGCGCCTGAGGGGTGCCGCGTCGACGAGATGGCCGACACCGGCCTCGAACAGGGCCTTCCAGGGGAATCTCTCGCCCGGGTCGATCTTGCGTCCCGGCGCCACGTCGGAATGGGCGAGCACCCGTTGAGCTGGAATGAAATGGCGCTGAACAATCCCCTTGCACAGGCCGATCAGGGCATCGATCTGCGGTTTCGGAAAATTCCGATAGCCCAGCGAATGCCCCGGATTGACGATCTCGATGCCGACCGAACAGGAGTTGATGTCGCTGCGTCCGAACCAGGAACTCTTGCCGGCATGCCAAGCACGGTCGCTTTCCCTGACCATCTGGACGATGCGGCCGTCCTCATGGACGAGGTAGTGCGACGAAACCTCGCTGGCTGGATCGCACAGCCATGCTTCGGCGCCGGCGCCGGTCTCCATGCCGGTGTAGTGCAGCACGATCATGTCGACCGTCTCGCGTCGTGGACCGAAATTCGGCGATAGCCTTACCTCGGCGCTCGGCTCGTCCGGCAGGAAGCCGCTCATGCGTGCCGCAGGCCTCGTTCGATCATCTCATAGGCCGCGTTGATCGCCGCTATCCTGCTGGTTGCGATCTTGATGAATTCCTGCGGCAGGCCGCGTGCGATCAGCCGGTCCGGATGGTTGTCCGAAACCAGCTTGCGGTAACGCTTCCTGACCTCCTCGAAGGTTTTTCCCCGCTCGATGCCGAGCACGACATAGGGATCGGCCGCACCCAGATCGACGTGCCGCGCCAGAATGGTTTGGTAGTGCGCCTCCTCGATCCGGAAGATCTCGGCGATGCGATGCAGGAAATGGCCTTCGCGCTCGTGGACCAGCCCGTCGGCCTTGGCGATATGGAACAGCCCGTCGAGAATGTCCTCGAGCATCGCGCAGTTCGAATGGCCGGAGCCGCAAAGCTGCGCCATGCGCGCGGCATAGGTCTCGAAGCCGGCGATGTCGCGCTTGGCCAGATCGTAGAGCCGCGCCACATTGCGCGTCTGTTCCTTCGGCACTTCGAATATCTGCTGGAAGGCGCGCACCTCGTCCTGGGTGACGATGCCGTCGGCCTTGGCCATCTTGGCCGACAGCGCGATCATCGCCACCGAGAAGGCGACGCGCCGGCGCAGGTCGGGGTCGCCGGAGAAAACCGTGCGCACAGCCTCGACCACGTCGGCGACGCCGGACGAGGTTGAGGACGAAACGCGGGTGATGAAGTCGCCGAGGCGATCCCAAATCGACATGGGCACCTATTAGGGCTAACTGGCCACCGCTATCAAGCCCACCGCTATCGGGCGAAGACAATGCCGCAGGGCTACCCAGCCGATTTCGCGGCCGCTGAGCAGCTGGCGCAACCGTCGATCATGGCAGCGGCCATGGCGCGCGAAAACTGCAAGCCTTCGTCACCTCGCCATTTCACCCCTTCTGCTGGGCCAAAAAGTGACAGGCGACCACGCTTGCGGCGGCGGCCGCAAGAAGACTGTCCTGACGTCAGAAGGCCGACACAATGCCGGCCTTCTGTCCATCACATAAGAACTACTGCGCCGGCGCAGGCTGTGCCGGAGCCGGCTCGGCCGGCTTGGTCGCGTCAGGAGCCGGCTGCATCGGCTGTTCGTTCGCCGGCGGATTGGTGCTCTGCGTGGTGGTGGCGTCCCCGCCCGTGCCGCTGTCGCTGCAAGCCGCAACGCCAAGCAGGGCAAGCGCCGAAACCGACGCAAGAATGAGTTTCTTCATGACATCTCTCCTCTAATCACGCCCCCGCTACCGGTGACGATCGATGACAGAATGCACCAAGTGCTCCATGGGTTTCATAACGTTGCGTTTCCGTATGTAACATCATCTGCTTTTGCGTTGCCGGCGAAGCCATGGCGAATTAACACCAAACCATGGCGAATTAGCACATTTGAATCAATAAAATGCCTGGGAGAAGCTGCCGTGACCGCCAAATGGGATTTCTGGATCGACCGCGGCGGCACCTTCACCGATGTCATCGGCCGGGACCCACAAGGCTGGCTGCACCCGCGCAAGCTGCTATCCGAAAATCCCGAAGCCTATGCCGACGCCGCCATACAGGGCATTCGCGATCTGCTCGGACTAAAATCCGGCGCGCCGATCCCATCCGGCTTGATCGGCGACATCAAGATGGGCACCACCGTTGCCACCAACGCGCTTCTGGAGCGCAAGGGCGACCGTGTGCTGCTGCTCATCACCAGGGGATTTCGCGACGCGCTGAGGATCGCCTATCAGGCGCGGCCCGATATCTTCGCCAAGCAGATCATCCTTCCCGAACAGCTCAATGAGCGCGTCATCGAGGTCGACGAGCGCGTGCGCGCCGACGGCAGCGTCGAAAGGCTGCTCGACATCGCCGCCATGCGCCCGGCCATCGAACAAGCCAGGGCCGACGGCATCGACGCGGTGGCGATCGTGTTCATGCATGCCTGGAAATATCCCGACCACGAAAAAGCGGTTGCAAAAGTCTGCAGGAAACTGGGGTTTTCGCAGATCTCGGTCAGCCATGAGGTCTCGCCGCTCATCAAGCTGGTCGGCCGCGGCGACACGACCGTGGTCGACGCTTATTTGTCGCCGATTCTGGCAAGGTATGTGCAGAAGGTGGCGGAAGAGCTGGGCGTCCTCTCCCCCCTCGAGGGGGAGATGGCTGCGCAGCAGCCAGAGGGGGTCGCCCAAGGCAGCGCGAGGCGTCAAGGAACGTCGAGCACTGCCGCAACGACCTCACCCGGCGGCTTCGCCGCCACCCTCCCCTCAAGGGGGAGGGAATCTCCCCGCCTCATGTTCATGATGTCGTCCGGCGGCCTTACCGCCGCCGATATGTTCCAGGGCAAGGACGCGTTGCTGTCCGGTCCGGCCGGCGGCGTCGTCGGAATGGTCGAGACAGCAAAGCTCGCCGGTTTCGACAAGGTCATCGGCTTCGACATGGGCGGCACCTCGACCGACGTCGCCCATTATGACGGCGACTATGAGCGCGCCTTCGACACCGAGGTTGCCGGCGTGCGCATCCGCGCGCCGATGATGCGCATTCACACCGTCGCCGCCGGCGGCGGCTCCATCCTGCACTACGAGGCCGGCCGTTTTCGCGCCGGGCCGGATTCGGCCGGCGCCAATCCCGGCCCAGCCGCGTACCGGCGCGGCGGCCCGCTGGCCGTCACCGACGCCAATGTCATGCTGGGCAAGCTGCAGCCCGACTTCTTCCCGGCCATTTTTGGACCCGGCCAGAATGAGCCGCTCGACGTGCAAACCGTGCGCGAGGAATTCGCAGCGCTCGCCGCCGAAATCGGCGACGGCCGCACGCCGGAGGCGGTGGCCGAAGGGTTCGTCACCATCGCCGTCGAAAATATGGCCAACGCCATCAAAAAGATTTCCGTGCAGCGTGGCTACGACGTCACCGAATATCTCCTGAATTGTTTTGGTGGCGCCGGCGGCCAGCACGCCTGCCTCGTTGCCGACGCACTCGGTATGGAGGCGGTGCTGATCCATCCCTTCTCCGGGCTGCTGTCGGCCTATGGCATTGGATTGTCCTCGATTTTTTCCTCGCGCCAGCAGGCGCTGCTGAGACCGCTGGCGGAAGTGTCCAGGCCGGCAATCGACGAGCTCATCGCAACGTTGCGCAAAGCCGTCATCGACGAGCTTGCCGCGCAAGGCATTGCCGAGGACGCCGTCGCCTCGAAACCGGTGCTGCAGATCCGCTACGACGGCACCGACACCGCGCTGCCGGTGAATTTCGAGCGCGGCTCGATCGCATGGGCCAAGGCGGATTTCGAAGCCGCCCACAAGGCGCAGTTCGGCTTCGTCTATGACGACAAGCCGATGATCGTGGAATCGGTCGGCGTCGAAGGTATCGACACCGGCGGCGCCGGCCGCGAGGAAAGTGATTCATTCCTTGAGGACATCGCCGCAAGCCCTTCGGAAAATCGGCAAATCTTCATCGACGGCACTTGGCGAGACGCCGGCATTTTCCGCCGCGAGGTGCTCAAACCGGGGCACAAGCTTGCCGGCCCTGCCCTGGTCATCGAGCCGAACCAGACCATCGTCGTCGAGCCGGGCTGGCAGGCCGAAATCACCGCCAAGAACCACGTGCTCCTGCGTCGCATCGAGAAAAAGCGCCGGCTGGCGGCGCTCGGCACCGAGGCCGATCCGGTCATGCTGGAGGTGTTCAACAACCTGTTCATGTCGATCGCCGAACAGATGGGCGTGACGCTGCAAAACACCGCCTATTCGGTCAACATCAAGGAACGGCTGGATTTCTCCTGCGCCGTCTTCGACCGCAATGGCGCGCTGGTCGCCAATGCGCCGCACATGCCGGTGCATCTCGGCTCCATGGACCGTTCGGTGGAAACCATCATCCGGCTGAACTCCGGCGACATCCACCCTGGCGATGTCTTCGCACTGAATGCGCCTTATAATGGCGGCACGCATCTGCCTGACATCACCGTGGTGACGCCTGTTTTTTCCCTCCCCCTTGAGGGGAGGGTGGCGGCGAAGCCGCCGGGTGGGGTCGGCTCGACTGGGTTCGACGTCCCGGCGGTGCCTTCTGAGGAGACCCCCACCGCCGCCTTCGGCGGCACCTCCCCCTCAAGGGGGGAGGAGATCCTCTTCTACGTCGCCTCGCGCGGTCATCATGCCGATATCGGCGGCACGGCGCCCGGCTCGATGACGCCGCTCGCCACCACCGTCGACGAGGAAGGCGTGCTGTTCGACAATTTCCGCATCGTCGATCGCGGCCGGTTCCGCGAGAGGGAGCTGGAGACGCTGCTCACCGACCACCCCTACCCGGCACGCAATCCGCACCAGAACATCGCCGACCTCAAGGCGCAGATTGCCGCCAATGAAAAGGGCGTTGCCGAGCTGCGCGAGATGGTCCCGCATTTCGGCCTTGGCGTGGTCGAAGCCTATATGGGTCATGTCCAGGACAATGCCGCCGAAAGCGTGCGCCGCGTGCTGGAGCGGTTGCCCGACAGCTCCGTATACGAGTATCCGACCGACACCGGCCAGGTCATCAAGGTGAAGATATCGGTCGACCGGCAAAAGCGTGAGGCGACCGTCGACTTCACCGGCACGTCGCCGGTCATGAAGAACAATTTCAACGCCCCCGAGCCGGTCGCCCGCGCAGCCGTGCTCTATGCCTTCCGCATCATGGTCGAGGACATGATCCCGATGAATGCCGGGTGTCTGAGACCAATCAACATCATCATTCCCGAGGGTTGCATGCTGAAGCCGACCTACCCGGCCGCGGTCGTCGCCGGCAATGTCGAGACCTCGCAGCATGTCACCAATGCGCTGTTCGGCGCCATGGGCGCGATGGCCAATGCGCAAGGCACGATGAACAACCTTACCTTCGGCAACAAGCAGTACCAGTATTACGAGACGATCTGCTCCGGCTCGCCGGCAGGCCGCATGAACAGCGGTCGCGGCTTTGCCGGCACCTCCGGCGTCCACACCCACATGACCAATTCGCGCCTGACCGACCCGGAAGTGCTGGAATTGCGATTCCCCGTGCTGCTCGAGGATTTCCACATCCGCGAGGGCTCCGGCGGCAAAGGCAAATGGAGTGCCGGCGACGGCACCGAGCGCACCATCCGTTTCCTCGAAAAGATGGAATGCGCCATCCTGTCCTCACATCGCAACCGCCCGCCGAAAGGCCTGGACGGCGGCGGCGATGGCGAGGTCGGCTCGACCAAGGTCCGCCGCAAGGATGGCCGCATCGAAGTCCTGAAGGCTTGCGACCAGACGGTGCTCGAGGCCGGTGAAGCCGTCATCGTAACGACGCCGACGCCGGGCGGATTTGGCAAGGCCTGAGCTCGCCTCAACAGACTGTCACCGGCCTGTCATCCACCTGCGCTACCCGCTTGCGCCAGAGCAAACGGGGAATCGCCTTGTCATGACGGATGTTTCCGGAGAACTGGTTTTTCGCCGCGGCAAGCAAGTTGGCAAGGCCGTCTACCAGAACCGCCCGCTGTCTAAGGCCGGCCTCTCAGAGCGGCTCTTCGCCTTGCTGTTTTCCGGCCTCGTCTATCCGCAAATCTGGGAAGACCCCGACGTCGACATGGAGGCGATGCAGCTTGGCCAGGGCCACCGCCTCGTCACCATCGCCTCCGGCGGCTGTAACATCCTTGCCTATCTCACCCGGTCGCCAGAACGGATCGACGCCGTCGATCTCAACGCCGCTCATATCGCGCTGAACCGCATGAAGCTCGAAGCGGTGCGCCATCTGCCGTCGCAGGGCGACCTGTTCCGCTTCTTCGGCGCTGCCGAGACCCGTCACAATTCGCAGGCCTACGACCGTTTCATCGCGCCGCATCTCGACCCGGTCAGCCGCCATTACTGGGAACATCGCAACTGGCGCCGGCGCCGGCGCATCGCCGTCTTCGATCGCAACTTCTACCAGACCGGCCTGCTCGGCCTGTTCATTGCCATGGGCCACCGAACCGCCAAATTCTTCGGCGTCGATCCGGCGGGCATCATGGAAGCCAAAAGCCTGGCCGACCAGCGCCGCTTCTTCGACGAGGAGCTGGCGCCGGTCTTCGAAAAACCGCTGCTGAAATGGGCAACATCGCGAAAAGCCTCGCTGTTCGGCCTCGGCATTCCGCCGGCGCAGTACGATTCGCTGATCACCTCGGGCGACGGCACCATGGCCGCCGTGCTGAAGGCCCGGCTGGAAAAGCTCGCCTGCGATTTTCCGCTAGAGAACAACTATTTCGCCTGGCAGGCTTTTGCCCGCCGCTACCCCAATCCCGGCGAGGCGGCGCTGCCTGCCTATCTCGAAAAGCGCAACTACAATACGATCCGCAACAATGTCGACCGCGTCGCCATCCATCATGCCAATCTGATCGAACTCCTTGCCGGCAAGGATGCCGGTTCCGTCGACCGCTTCGTCCTGCTCGACGCGCAGGACTGGATGACCGACGACCAGCTCAATGCGCTGTGGGCCGAGATCACCCGCACCGCGTCGACCGATGCCCGCGTCATATTCCGCACTGCGGCCGAACCCAGCCTGTTGCCCGGCCGGGTCTCGAAGTCGCTGCTCGACCAGTGGAATTATGCGGACGGGGCCTCGCGCGAATTCTCCGCCCGCGACCGGTCGGCCATCTATGGCGGCTTTCATCTCTATGTGAAGCAGACCGCATGAGCACGACCGAACTGCCGGCCAGGCACGGCGAACCGCCGGCCGGGCACGCCGAGCTGATGGACGGCGTCTACCGCTGGCAGCGCCACATCTACGACCTGACCCGCAAATATTACCTGCTCGGCCGCGACCGGCTTATATCAGGGCTGGAAGTGCCGGCCGGCGGCACCGTGCTCGAACTCGGCTGCGGCACCGGCCGCAACATCGTCCTCGCCGCCCGCCATTATCCCGACGCCCGCTTCTTCGGTCTCGATATTTCAGCCGAAATGCTGGAAACGGCCACTGCTGCCATTGCCCGCGAAGGCCTGTCCGGCCGCGTCACGCTGGCGCGCGGCGACGCCACCGATTTCGACGCGAAAGCGTTATTCTCCGTCGAAAGTTTCGATCGTATTTTTGTCTCCTATTCGCTGTCGATGATTCCTGGTTGGGAGAAGACGGTTTCCGCGGCACTTGCAGCCTTGTCACCCGGCGGCTCGCTGCACGTCGTCGATTTTGGCCAGCAGGAAGCCCTGCCCCACTGGTTCCGCACGCTGCTGCGCGGCTGGCTAAGAAAATTCCATGTCGAGCCGCGTGAGGCCCTGCGCGCGGTTATGACATCGGAATCCGAGCGGATCGGCGCAAACCTTCGGTTCAGGACACTGTATCGCGGCTATGCCTGGCTCGCGGTAGTAGGACCGCGCAGATAGCTTTTCTAATGCAGCGCCTTCACCAGCGCTGCCACCACGGTTTGCGGCCGGTAGCCGAGCTTGGCCGGCGTCAGGCCGAGCCGCACAACCACCAACTGCTCCGAGGGGATGACGGCGACCGTCTGCCCGTCATGGCCTTCCATCCAATAGGTATCCCTTGGCAGGCCCGCAGCGATGCCGGCGCCGGGGTTCTCCTCGTCGCCCGGCCCCTCGATCCAGACCTGGCCCCTGCCGTAGACTTTCGAGGCGGGTGCGGCTTCCCGCATCCAGGCGACGAAGCCGGCGGGCAGGATCTGCTGGCCGTTCCAGACGCCGTCCTCCAGCAGGAACTGGCCGAAGCGCGCCCAGTCGCGGGCGGTGGCGTAGAGATAGGACGAGCCGACGAAGGTGCCATGCTCGTCGGCCTCCAGCACCGCGCTCTGCATGCCGAGCGGAGCGAACAGCCCAACTCTCGGCCACGCCAGCGCCCTGTCCTTGTCGCCGATCGCATCCTGCCACAGCCGCGACAACATCACTGCCGTGCCGCTCGAATAGGAAAACATTTTGCCCACCTCGCCGGTCAGCGACTTGGATCCGGCAAAGCCCGCCATATCAGGCTCGAGATAGAGCATCCGCGTCACGTCGGTGACGTCGCCGTAATCCTCGTTGAACTCGAGCCCGCTCGACATCGCCATCATGTCGGCGAGGCTGATGGCGGCGCGGCCGTCCGTTTTCCAGGGTCCGAACAGGCCCTGGTTCGTCATTACCATCTTGCCGTCCTTCACCACCGTGCCGACGATCGCGGCATTTACCGTCTTGGTCATCGACCAGCCAAGCAGCGGCGTCTTTTCGGAAAAGCCGTTTCCATAGCGCTCGGCGATGATGCGGCCGTTCCTGACCACCACCACCGCCCGCATACCGGCGCCCGTCATTGCAGGATCGTCGAGGATTTTCGCAATTTCGCGGTTTTGCGAGGCATCGACCTCGTCGCCCTCCGGCCAGAGCGCGGCGAGCGGCGGCGCCGGTGTCAGCGCCGGCCCGGCGACTGCTTTGGCCCTGGCGATGCCGCCATCCGGAACCGAAGCACAGCCAAGCCCGTCCCGAACGACCGCGACGCTCTTGCCGAACACGCCGAACAGCCCGCCCGAAACCGTGCCCTGCTCCTTGTTGACGGACACCCGCATCAGCCTGAGCAGCGGATGGCCCGGCGCCTGCACGTCGACGGCGAGCACCTCGTCGGCGTCGCGTCCCGCGATAAAGACGTTCGAGCAGACGATCTTGGCCGTATAGCCCGAGCCGACGCGGATCAGTTCCGGTGGCGCGATGTAAAGCCAGGCGGCGAGTGCTGCGACCGCCAATACGGCCAGCCCGAGCAGCCACTTCACCAGCCTCAGAGCAATCTGCATTTTCCGACTCCCTCGGGACGCTCATCTATGTCATCGATTTGCCGTCATTGCTTCGGCAAAATCGCGATTCTGGTCGAGCGCTGTCAACGGAATATCAACCATGATCAGCGATCACCAGGGATAGGAGAGCGGTCCTGTGGGGCGATCGCTTGGGGGCACGGTCGAGGGACCACCTGCAGCAACAACCCATCAGCGGCCGGCTGAAACCGGTTCAGGAGTAGCGATGCGCCGTTTCGCGGCTTTCATCATGCTGACGCTGCTGGGCGCCTGCTCGACCGTCGACGATCTTGCGCCGTCGCTGCCGGGCGCCCCGAGCGTTGCGGTGCGTGCACCCCGTTTTGACGACTCCGACCCGCATGAGTGGGACAGCGGCGCGCCGTGGAGCTATGCCGTTCATGGCACCGACGTCTCCAAATACCAGACCTCGGTCGATTGGCCGGCGGCCAGGGCCAGCGGCATTTCCTTCGTTTTCATCAAGGCGACGGAAGGTGGCGATCGCTTCGACCCATATTTCAACGAGCATTGGAGCCGCACGAAAGCGGCCGGAATCCCGCGCGCCGCCTATCATTTCTACTATTTTTGCACGCCGGCCGCGACGCAGGCGCGCTGGTTCATCCAGAACGTGCCCAGAGACCGGTCGGCAATGCCGCCGGTTCTCGACATGGAATGGAACCCGCAATCGCCGACCTGCAAGCTGCGCCCCAATGCGGCCACGGTGCGCAGCGAGATGAGCACTTTCCTCGAAATCGTCGAAAAGCACTATGGCAAGAAACCGATCATCTACACCTCGATCGATTTCTTCGACGAAAACGGCCTATCGGCCTTCCGCGGCTATCCCTACTGGCTGCGTTCGGTGGCCGGCCACCCGCGCAAGAGATACGGCAGCCACCCGTTCACCTTCTGGCAGTACACCGGAACCGGTATTGTGCCGGGCATCTCAGGGAAGGCCGATATCAACGTGTTCAACGGCACGGAAGCCGCCTGGAACAAGTGGCTGCGGCAGAACACCCGTTGACAGCGCGCCTGCAGCCTGCTTTTCGACACAGCCAATGAAGGACACCTGCAACCGCCGGTAATCTTCTCGGGAGGATGGCGATGCGATTGCGCTTGGAAATTCTCGCGGCGCTGTTTCTGGCCGCCACGGCGGCGCCGGCGGTGGCACAGCAATGCGGCGGCGATTTCGAGGCATGGAAGCAGGGCGTTGCGGCCGAGGCGAAGAACGCCGGCGTCGGCACTGCCGGACTTGAGGCGCTGGAAACCGCCGCTCTCGATGGAAAGGTGCTGGCGCGCGATCGCGCCCAAGGCGTCTTTACCCAGACCTTCATCGAGTTTTCGAACCGCATGATATCGGCCTATCGGCTGAAGCAGGGCGCGGTCATCTTAAAGAAATATGCCGACGTGTTTGCCCGCGCCGATCGCGAATTCGGCATTCAGGCCCCGGTCATTGCCGCCTTCTGGGCGCTGGAAACCGATTTCGGCGCCGTGCAGGGCGATTTCCAAACGCTGAACGCATTGGTCACGCTCTCTCACGACTGTCGTCGCCCGCAGCTCTTCCGGCCCCAGATCGTGCCATTGTTGACGTTGATCGATCGCGGCGTAGTCCCGGCCGACGTCACCGGCGCCTGGGCGGGCGAAATCGGCCAGACGCAGATGCTGCCTTCCGACTATCTCGGCCAAGGCGTTGACGGCGACGGCGACGAAGTGATCGACCTGCGCGGCAGCGCGCCTGATGTGATCATGACCACGGCCAACAAGATCATGTCGCGCCGCTGGAAACGCGACCAGCCCTGGATCGAGGAAGTCCGCGTGCCCGACGACTTGCCATGGGACCAGACAGGCCGCACCAACAAGCTGCCGCTGACGCAATGGGCTCAGTGGGGTGTCACCAACCCGAACGGCACGCCGTTTGTCGACAACGGCCTGAAGGCAGGCCTCGCACTGCCTATGGGCCGCAAGGGGCCGGCCTTCCTGGTCTACGACAATTTCGACGTCTACCTCGAATGGAACCAGTCCTTCACCTATGCGCTGACCGCGGCAAATCTCGCCGCGCGGCTGGCGGGTGCGCCGCAATTCGACCCACGCAATCCCGAACCCGGCCTCAACGGCGACCAGATGAGGGCATTGCAGACAAAGCTCGAGGCCAGAGGCTATGACGTGGGAACAGTCGACGGCATCCTGGGCACCAACACCCGCGAGGCGATCCGCAAGGAGCAGATGCGGCTAGGCCTGCCGGTCGACGGCTGGCCGACACCGGAGCTTTTGGGGAAGCTGCAGGATAGTGAATGGTGAATGGAATCAGATATTCACTACTGACTACTGACTACTGACTACTGACTACTGACTACTGACTACTGACTACTGACTACTGACTACTGACTACTGACTATTCACTATTCACCATTCACTATTCACCACTTCACCGCCTGGCAAGCAGGAAGTCGATAAACACACGCAAGGCCGGCGGAACCTGCCGGGAGCTCGTATGATATAGGTAAAAGCCCGGAAATCTGGGCGACCAGGCTTCGAGAAAACGGATGAGCTTGCCGGTTTCGATCCACGGCCGAACCTGGTAATCCAGCATGTAAGCCACGCCGATCCCATCGAGGGCCGCCCTGATCATCAGTTCCGTGTCGTTGACCGTCAGACCGCCGTTCACGGCTATCTCGAAAGCGCGCTGGCCTCGCGCGAACTCCCATCGATAGATGTTGCCGCCACCGGGCCATTGGAAATTGATGCATTGGTGATGATGCAGGTCGGCAGGGTGGCGGGGTATGGGGTGATGCTCGAGATAGCTGGGCGCCGCTACCGCAGCCATCTCCAGCTCGTCACTGAGTTTCACCGCCACCATGTCCTTATGCAGCCGCTCACCAAGCCTGATTCCGGCATCGAATCGTCCCTCGACAATATCGGTCAGCGTGTCGTCGACGATTATGGTGAGGGCAAGGTCGGGATAGGCGCGGCGGAAATCGCCGAGCATGGGCACGATGAACCGCATGGCGGCGATGCGTGGAACATTGATGCGCAGCGAGCCTGCCGGTCGATCGCGTGATGCATGCGCGTCGGCGACAGCCTCTTCGAGTTCATTGAATGCCGGTGCGAGGCGGGCAAACAGCGTTTCGCCTGCTGCGGTCGGCGACACGCTGCGGGTCGTGCGGTTGAGCAGCCGGACACCGACACGTTCTTCCAGCACGCGTATCGTCTGGCTAAGCGCCGGCGGCGAAACCCTGAGCCTGGCCGCGGCACGGACAAAGTTGCCTTCCTCGACGATCGTCGGGAACGCCTTCAGCTCGGAAAACTCGGCCCCGCGCATTATGTACCCCAGACTTAACAAGCCTGTTCGATCATAGGCTATTATCTGAGCAATAGCATGGCCCTAACTTCGACATGGAACCGCCGGTTGATTTGAAACGGCGTAGCCAGACAAGAAAGGGACAGCTATATATCGTTCGCTTGAAGGCAAAATCGCGCTCGTGACGGGCAGTTCGCGCGGCATCGGACGCGCCATCGCCGAGGGGCTCGCGACACACGGGGCGGCCGTGGTCGTCAACTATGTCGGCAACGAGAAAGCCGCCCAGGAAGCTGTTGCTGCCATCCGCGAGAATGGCGGCAAGGCCGTCGCCATTCTCGCCGATATCTCCAGCGTTTCCGACATTCGCCGGCTGTTCGACGAAACCGAGAAGCAGATGGGGGCGATTGACATCGTTGTCGCCAATGTCGGGGTCGCCGTCATAAAGCCGTTCGTTGAGGCCACCGAAGCCGACTTCGACCACGTCTTCGGCGCCAATGCCAAAGGCACCTTCTTCACGCTTCAGGAAGCGGCGCGCTGCGTGCGCGACGGTGGCCGTATCATCGCGGTTTCCACCGGTGGAACCAAGATGTTCTTCACCCAGACCGCCCTTTATCTCGGCAGCAAAGGAGCTGTCGAGCAGTTCGTCCGCGTCCTCTCGCGCGAACTCGGGCCGCGCGGCGTCACCGTGAATGCGCTTTCGCCAGGCTTTACCGACACCGACTTGCTTCCGGAGCGGGACCGGGCTGTGGCTGCCGGCATGTCGCCCTTCGGCAGGATCGGAGCGCCGCGCGACGTCGCCGATGTCGTGGTTTTCCTCGCCTCCGACGGGGCCCGCTGGCTGACCGGCGAAAACATTCAGGCCAGCGGCGGCGTCGCTTAACGAGCGTGAGTCGTGAATAGTGAATGGTTAATAGTGGGTAGTGAGTAGTGGAAACTAGTTCTGACTATTCACTATTCACTATTCACTATTCACTATTCACTATTCACTATTCACTATTCACTATTCACCATCCTCTAATCCGCCATCGTCTCCAGGCTGGCGAACCCCTGCGGCGCATCGCCCTCATCGAACGGCGTCGTCACCTCGACGAACGTGTCGGGGTAGAAGCCGTTGAACCGTGTCCTCAGCGACAGCGAATAGGCGCCGATATGGCCGATCTCGATCCAGTCGCCGGTATCGACCGTTTCCGGCAGCCAGAACGGCCGCGACAGGATGTCGACGGAATCGCAGGTTGCGCCGCACACCTTGAACGGCATGATGTTCTTCTCCTCGCCGTTGCGCGAGCGGATCGCCGGGTCTGGAATGAAGCGCGCCGGCAGCGTGATCTTGCCGGTCCATGAATCCGACAGCGACGCCCAGATGCCGTCATTGATGTAGAGACGCTTGCCCTTGCGCAGCAGCACGCGAACGATCAGCGACAGGCAGCGCGCCACGATCACCCTGCCCGGCTCCGCCACCAGCGGCATCTGGTCGAACTGGTATTCCTTCAGATCGCCCGACAGCCGCGACATGATCTGGCCGAGCGACGGCATCTCGATCTGCTTGCGGTTGGGATCATGGCCGTATTCGGCGGGAAAACCGCCGCCGACGTCGAGCCCGGCAATGTCGAAGCTGACGCGGTTGCGCACCCAGTCGGCCGAGGCCAGCGCCCGTTCATAGGTGTCGGGATCCTCGATCTGGCTGCCGACATGGAAGCATAGGCCGACCTTGTAGCCGGTCCGGTTCAGCCGTTCGGCCAGCTCGACCGCATTGGCCGGCCCGGCGCCGAATTTCTTCGACAGTTCGTAGGCGGCCGATCCTTTGGTCTGGATGCGCACGAACACGGTGATCGCACCCGGATCGATGTCCAGCGCCCGCACCACGCGGGTCAGCTTGGTGATCTCGTCCTCATGGTCGAGCGAGATGACGCGGATGCCATATTTCTCCAGCGCCAGCTTGATGTCCGACTGGGCCTTGACCGGATGCATGTAGAGCATCTCGGCGTCCGGCGAGACCGCGCGCACGGCGGCGAATTCGCCGGGCGAGGCCACGTCGAAAGCGCCGACGCCGGCCTCGACGAGCGCCTTCAGCACGATTTGCTCGCCGTTGGTCTTGACCGCATAGGCGGTCCTGCCGGGAAACATGCCCATGAACTGCCTGGCGTCCGCCTTCAGCACCTGCGGGCGGAAGCAATAGATCGGATCGTCCGGGCGAAGCGCCAGCGCCGCTTCGCGCGCATTTTCGAATTGCTGCATGGACGAATCCCTTGGCTTAGACTGCGCACAATTAATCCAACCTATGCGGGAATGAAAACAATTCTGTGTCTCGCACCCCTGACGCTGCGGCGCTACGGCAGATGATGGAATGCTAGCCCACTGATCTGGTTTCGGGTGGCCCTTGCCATCAAACAGGATATGGCCTGAACAGACGCCTGATTGACTTGGCATTCAGAGCCATATGGGAGGACAATCCATGGCGATCACAACGACGACGGCAATGCGCGGACCCATGGCCCTGAAAGACTGGGCACAGCTTCTGCTGCTCGGTGCGATCTGGGGTGGCTCGTTCTTCTTTGCCCGCATCGCGGTTGCCGAGATTCCGCCGCTGGTGCTGGTGCTGTTTCGCGTCGCCATCGCGGCGCTGGCGCTGCATCTCTATCTCGGCCTGCGCGGGCTCTCCTTCCGCCTCGCCTTGCCGCATGCCGCCCTGTTCTTTCTGCTGGCGCTCGTCAACAACGTCATTCCGTTCTCGCTGATCTTCGCCGGCCAGACCGAGCTTGGCGCCGGTGTCGCCTCGGTGCTCAATTCGACGACGCCGTTCTGGACGTTGATCCTCGCCAACGCGCTGACATCAGACGAAAAGCTCTCCTGGAACAAGCTTGCCGGGATCGCGCTCGGCATCGTCGGCACGGCGGTGATGATCGGTCCGGGCCTGCTTGCCGGGCTGGGCGGTCCGGTCTGGGCGAAATTCGCGCTGGTCGGCGCCTCGCTGTCCTATGCGGTGGCCCTGATGATCGCCCGACGCTTCAAGGGCGTGCCGTCCCCGGTCATCGCCACTGGACAATTGACTGCCTCGACCATCATCATGATCCCGGTCGTGCTGCTTAGCCACGGCACTGCCAACCTGTTTTCGGCCTCACCGCCGGTCTGGGCAGCGGTGTTTGCGCTGGCCCTGCTGTCCACCGCCTTCGCCTACATCCTCTATTTCAACCTTGTCGCCTCGGCCGGCGCCACCAACGCCTCGCTGGTCACGCTCATCGTGCCGGCCAGTGCGATCCTGCTCGGCTTTCTGTTCCTGGGTGAACGGCTCGAATCGTTCGAACTCGGCGGCATGGCGCTGATCGCGCTCGGCCTCGTCACCATCGACGGCCGCCTGTTCGGCCGTCGCTGATGCATGTCGGCCAAAAGCACGCCCTCGGGCTTGAACCGAGGGTGCGTAGCGGTTTTGGACAACGACATGCATCAGAACAACAACCCCAGGCGCGTCGCCTCCCAGGTGCGACAGGCTTGAGAGCTTCGCATCCAATCCAACGCGCAAACGACGCTCCAACGCGTTCGAATCTTCGCACCGACGCGAAAATCAATTCCGACTTTCGGCGGCGGTAGCGCTGCCATATCCATCCTTGCCCCAGCTCCGTCACATTTTGTGCACAGGCCCGAAGCGGGATTTTGCCGAAGATTTTCAATGCCTAACGGCAAATGGCCTGTCGTAAATTCCATAATGTCGACGCATTGCAGCATAGTTTCCGCTTGCCTGTGGCAGAAATGCCCCTAGACTCTGGCCATAGCTCTTTAAGAGGAGGCTATGACATGGGACTCACGAGGCCAATCAACGCATTGATGATTTGTGCTGCGTTTGCATTCATCGGGGCGCTGATTATGGGCGTTCTTCCGTAGACCCGCCAAGCAACGGAAGCAGCACAAAATAGTCCAAGTCATTGAAAAGGCCGGGTTTTTACCCGGCCTTTTTGCATCCCAGATTTGACGGGGACTTACGCCGCGGCGGAACCCGCGGCTTCAGCCTCATGCGAGCGGATGCCGATCATGTGACAGACGGCGAAGACCAGATCGGCCCGGTTCATGGTGTAGAAATGAAAATCGCCGACGCCGCGCTCGACAAGGTCCAGCACCTGCTCGGCCGCCACCGCGGACGCCACCAGCGCATGCGTCTGCGGGTCCGTCTGCAGCCCATCGAAGCGTTCGGCCAGCCACGCCGGCACCAGCGCGCCGCAACGCGACGAGAAATTGGCAACCTGGGTAAAATTGTGGACCGGCAATATGCCTGGCACGATCGGTATATAGATGCCCGCCCGCCGCGCCCGCTCGACATAGCGCTCGTAGAGGTCATTGTCGAAGAAGAACTGGGTGATCGCCCGCGTCGCGCCATTGTCGACCTTGCGCTTCAGCATGTCGATATCGGTGGCGAAATCCGGGCTCTCCGGATGCTTTTCCGGATAGGCGGAGACCGAGATGTCGAAATCGCCGACACCTTTCAGCGCCCCCACCAGTTCGGCGCCATTGGCATAGCCGTCCGGATGCGGACGGTAGGCGGCGCCCACGCCCTCGGCCGGATCGCCGCGCAGGGCGACGAAGCGGGTGACACCCATGTCGGCGAATTCCTGAATGACTTCATCGACCTCGTGACGCGCCGCATTGACGCACGTCATGTGCGCCGCCGGCGTCAGCGCCGTTTCTTTGAGGATGCGCTTGACCGTGCGCGCCGTGCGCTCGCGGGTCGAGCCGCCGGCGCCATAGGTGACGGAGACGAATTTCGGCTTGAGCGGCTGCAGCCGGGTAACTGTGTCCCACAGCCTTGCTTCCATCTCGTCGCTCTTCGGCGGGAAGAACTCGAACGAAACCCTGATCTTGTCGCCAATGTCGGGGCGGCGGGAAAAGCGGAACTGGTTCATCAGGCGGTTTCCCCTATCGGATAGGCGTTGGCCGGTTGTGTGTGATTGAAAGGATCGGCGATCAGCATGCGCTGGTCACGGCCGAGCCACAGTTTTACGGTGAGCCTGGGCTCGTTGCCGGCGCGCGGCTCGAATTCCTGGCTCTCCTCGAGGTCGAGCCCGGCCTCCGAAAACCATTCGGTGATCTGCCGGTCGGAAAAGCCGAGCCGCACATGCGCGTGGACGTCGCGCAGGAATTCCAACGAATGCGGAGCGAAATCCACGATCACCAGCCGGCCTGCCGGACGCAACAGCCTTGCTGCCTCGCGGATGGCGCGGGCAGGATCGTCGAGATAGTGCAGCACCTGGTGGATGGTGACGAGATCGAAGGCGTCGCGCTCGACCGGCGGCGCAAAAATGTCGCCCTGGCGCACCTGCGCATTCGAAATGCCGGCCTTGTCGAGATTGGCGCGCGCCACCGTCAGCATCTCGCGCGACATGTCGATGCCGATGCCGCGCCGGTAGAGCGGCGAAAAGATCTCGAGCAACCGCCCGGTGCCGGTGCCAAGGTCGAGCATCGACTGGAACGGCCGCTTGCCGACGAGCTTGAGCAGCGCTGCCTCCACGGCGCGGTCCGGCACATGCAGCGAGCGGATGTGGTCCCAGCTTGCGGCATTTACGGAGAAATATTCGGCGGCGCGATCCTGCCGCTTGCGCTTGACCGCCGCCAGCCGCTCGAGGTCACGCTCGACCTGCGGATCGGCGTCCCGGATGCCGGATACCAGCCTGAGCACAAAATCCCGCGCCGCATCCGAATCCGACAGCCGGAAGAAAGCCCATGAGCCCTCCTGATAGCGGCCGATCAGTCCCGCCTCCAGCAAAAGCTTCAGGTGGCGCGAGACGCGCGGCTGCGACTGGCCGAGGATTTCGGTGAGATCGGAAACGGTGAGGTCGCCGCGCGACAGCAAGGCCAGGATGCGCAACCGGCTGGATTCGGCCGCCGCCTTCAATGTATCTACCATGGTGTCTAGCGCGACATGCATGCGAGCATTCTCTTTGAAAAGATATAAACATATGTTTATGTCGATTTTGATAGGCTTGCAAGCGCTATGTCGCTTCCGGACAAGAAAATGACGCACGTGGCAGATCGCGCACAGCCGGAAGCAGGATCGGGGCGAAAAACCATGTTCGAAACGCGCAGCGGCGAAAAGCTTCTGGAAACTGATCCCGCCGATATGCCGCCGGACGGCCATGTCGTCTTCATCGGCCGCATCGCCTCGCCCTGGACCACGCGGGAAACTTGCCCCAAGAACATGAAAGCCGCGCGGGAAACCGGACAGCCGGCGGTTCTCACGATCGACCTGCCCTATCGCGAGGGCCTGCTCGGGCTTGAACGCGCCCGCCACGTCATCATCCTGTCCTGGCTGCACCACGCACCGCGGACCCTGATTGTTCAGAAACCCCGCCATGCGGCTGAACCGAAGGGCGTTTTTTCGCTGCGCTCCCCGGCCCGACCGAACCCGGTCGGGCTGCATATCGCCAGGCTCGTCGCCCTCGATATCGAAACGGGCCGTATCGATATCGATGCCATCGACCTGCTCGACGGCACGCCGGTCATCGACATCAAACCTTATTTCGCTTCGACCGATGCCTTTGCCGACGCGACCATTGCCGGACGGGACTTGCCCGGACAGGTCATACCAGGACGGGAGGGGCAATGAGCGCGCCGACCGGCCGCCGCCGCGCCATCGCGAAGGCGCTGACAGCGCTTTTGCCGCTGGCGCCCTATGCCGACATGGAGAAGATCCGCGCCGACGCCGGCGCGGTGCATATGAAGAGCTTGCCGCCGAGCATTGCCGTATGGCTGGCGACAATAGCCCACATCCGTCATATGCACACCGACTACGAAAAACTGCTGGCCGAAGGCTACGACCGCGACTCCGCGCGCTTCTTCGTCATGGAACAGACAAACATCGTGCTGACCCGCTGGCGCGCCACACGTCAGCTCGAGGATGACGGTGAGGAATAGTGCGATGGCACCCGGATGAGCTCTACGGCGCCCCTCCGTCCCGCCTACAAAAACCCGCTTCGGTGGGGGGGCGTCGGCGCGGATCAGCACAAAGCAAGAACAAAGTGCCAGCCTTCAGCGTCGAATCGCGGCTCCATTCCAGCTTGGGTTCCTCGCCCCACGAAAGTGGGGAGAGGTGGCTCGGCGAAGCCGAGACGGAGAGGGGAACCACGCTCTACGAGGCCTCCTCTCCGGCCGCGGAGCCTGTCCTCGGGCTTGCCAAGGCAAGAGACCCGTGGGCGACCACCTCCCCCCGGCTGGCGACGCCTGGCCAGGCAACTATGCCCGATAAATCCACTGCTCGGGCACACGCACCGAAATCTCTTCGCCGGCCGCGATGCGGCCTGGTTTTTCCACCCAGGCGACGAGGCCGCGCAACCGCTTTGCCGCCTTCGGGAACAACAGCGCGCCGGCTTCGTGGTCGGCCATTCCGGCATTTTCGGCGACCGATCGCCCAGCGATGCGGCATGGTCCGTTCTGCGCGTCGACCTTGACGGTGACGCCTCCTTTGAAGAACAGCAGCGTGCCGGACGGCAGCATCGAGAGATGCGGCAGGCCCTCGATCAACAGATTGGCGCCGATCCACTGGGGCTTGATCTCGGCGATCCCCATCCGCCGGGCGACGATCGCCAGCTCGTCCGCCGCCACGATCGACAGCTGCCGCTCGTTGCGCATCTCGGTGCCGCGTGGATACCAGGGCTCGCGCCCGCCGGAGCGCCGCGTCGCGCCAGCGTGAAAATCGCCGTCGATGCCGTCGAAGCCGAGCCGCAATTCATCAACCGCGCGTGTCTCGAAATGATCCGATGGCGCGACGTAAAGCGCGGCCACCCGCGCGGCAAGTTTCCGCGCCGGGATGATTTCGACCGGGTTTACGGTCTCGGGGAAGAGGTCCAGCATAGGCTTCGCTTCCGTGGGTGATGCCAAGCAATTAATGCATGTCGCGCAAAAGTGTGCAGCGGTTTTGCGATAACGACATGCATAAAACTACAACCTAAAGCGCGTCGCATGAGGCCGGTCAAACGCGACGCGCTTTAGCCGCAGCGAACTCATCAGGTCCAGTCGAAAGCACTGATGCTCCAATCAAGCAGACTGATGCGATTGCACCGGCGCCCTCCAATGCAGGGCCGTTCGCGCCAATCAGAGCATGCGCAACAGCGCCCCGCCGATGGAGTAGCCGGCGCCGAAGGCGCAGAGCAGGCCATAGTCGCCGGCGTTCATGTCAGCGTGGTTTTCCGACAAGGCGACGACTGCACCGGCGCCGGCGGTGTTGCCGAGGCGCTCCAGCACCATCGGCGCGCGGTCATGGCCGACCTCGTGGCCGAACGACAGCTTCAGGATCATGGCGTTCATCCGGGCATTGGCCTGATGCAGCCAGAAGCGCCGGATCGCTTGCGGCGTCAGCCCATGCTCGGCCAGGAACTCGACGATGAACTTGTGCCCGGCGACGGTGACTTCCTTGAACACCTTGTTGCCGACCTGCTTGATCAGGTTGCCTTCCAGGTAGATCATATACGGATCGTGCTGGGCGGTGCGCGTGTAGTAGCCAAGATTGGTGCGGATGTTGTTGGACATCTGCGTCCAGGTCCGGGTGTCGAGCACCTCGAAACGTCCCGGCCGTTTGTCGCCTTGGGCAAGCCCCTCGACGACCATCGAGACCGAAGCATCGCCGAAGATGAAATGCGTCTGCCGGTCGCGGAAATTGAGATGGCCGGTGATGATCTCGGGCGTCGTCACCAGCACGCGCCTGTGTGCGCCCGCCCGCACCAGATTGACCGCGATATGCAACGCCGCCGCCGCCGACGAGCAGCCAAGGCCCATGTCGAAACCGGCGCCCTTCGTGCCCATCGCCTGCTGCATCTCGATGGCGATCGCCGGATAGGGCCGCTGGTGATGCGAGGCCGAGCAGATCACCAGGTCGATATCTGATGGCTCCAGGCCGGCATGGTCGAGCGCTTTCCTGGCCGATGCGATGCCGAACTCGGCTTCCAGCGACAGCGCATCGTCCGGCCGCGCCGGAATGCGCGGCGCCATGCGGGTCGGGTCGAGAATGCCTTCCCGCTCGATCACATGGCGCGTCTGCACGCCCGAAGCATGGACGATGAAGGCGCTGTCCGATTTGTGCAGCAGCGTCTCGCCCGAAGCCTGGCGGCGGACATTCTCCATCTCGACCCAGGCATTGAAGCTGTCGACCAATTCCTCATTGGTGATCGAAGGCTCGGGGATTTCAACGCCGATGCCGCTGATGATGACGCGATGCATTTTCAGTTCGTCCCCATGCGCAGGCGCTACGGCTTGATGTGGGCGCCGCGAGAGTTCGGCGCAATATTATTCGCATCAAGCTAGTTTATGCCGGCTTAAATCAAGTGCCTGAGGCAAAAGACCTCGACCTTGCGTGGCAGCACTGCGCATTGTGGCGAAACCGAATTAGGCGCAGCCAAGCAGTGCGTCTCGGTGTGGTCAATCGTTTTTGGCAGCGCGCCGTGCGACGATGAAAAGGCGCGGGAAACGCAGCAGAACCTTGCCGTTCGCCGTGTTCGGATAGGCTTCGGTTATTCTGGCGGTGTAGCGCGTGAGAAAAAGCCGTCGCTCGTCCTCGTCGAGCGGATCGAGAAACGGCTTCAGCCCCGTCGACTTCAGCCACTCGACGATTGCCCCGGCATCGGCCAGCGGATGATTGTAGGCGGTGTGCCAGATGTCGAGCCGGTCGGAGAACGGCGACAAAAGATCGTAATAGAACGACACCGGCGGCAGCGGCCCTCGCGCAGCACCCTCAAGCTTTTCGGCAAACGGCATTTCGGCCGCCGTCTCGCGCATCAGCCGGTGCGACGGCTCGCCCATATTGTCGGGCATCTGCACGGCAAGCGCGCCGCCCGGCGCCAAAAATCCCATCAGCCGCTGGAAGATCGCCGGATGCCCCGGCAGCCACTGGAATACCGCATTGGCGAAAATCACGTCGACCGGTTTTTCGGGCTGCCACGCCGCCGCATCCGCCAGTTCGAAGGCCACTTCCGGCAGACGCGCCCTGGCCTTCTCGATCATGTCAGGCGAGGTGTCTAAACCGCTGACCTGCGCGCTCGGCCAGCGCTCAACCAGCAATTCGGTCGAATTGCCCGGCCCGCAGCCGATATCGACCACCCGGTGCGGCGCCGCCACCGGTACCTGCGCGACGAGATCGCGCGCCGGCCGCGTGCGCTCGTCCTCGAATTTGAGATATTGGGCGGCGGACCAGTCGAGTTTTGCTTTTGCGGCAGTGCTGATCATCGATAGACCTCGCGACGGTTGCCGACCTCCACAACCAGCACGACAAGCCGGCTATCCTCGAATTGGGCAATGATTCTGTAGTCGCCGACGCGAAAACGCCAAGCCTCTTGCTTGGTCGCGGTTAGGCGCTTGGCAAGCGTTCTTGGATTGGGATGCTCCGAAACTCTTTGATGCAGGAATTCGAGGATGCGCCGCTGGTCTTTCGTTGAAAGCCGTTCGATGTCTTTTTCGGCTTGCCGCGTGAACTCGACACGCCAATTCATTCAGCGGCAGGTTTCTTGCGCCGTTCCGCTGCTTCGCGAATCTCAAGCTTCCGGATCACCTCCTCCAACGGAATGCGCGCGCCGTCGTCATCCCTAAAGCGTTCCTCCGCAATTCTGGCATCCTGCCAATCCTCGATTGTCTCGAGGATCGCTTCAACTGCAACCTGATCGATCGTACGACCGCTGGCCCTCGCCATATCGGCCAGCAGCTTCTCGGCTTTTTGCGGCAATTTGACCGTGATCATGGCAACTCCATTCGATCAATTTAGGTCAAACGACGATCGCCTGCAACGGATCGAAACCTTACCGCGTCAGCCGCTTGTACGTCATGCGGTGCGGATTGACGGCATCGGGGCCGAGACGGCGGATCTTGTCCTGCTCGTAATCCTCGAAATTGCCCTCGAACCATTCGACATGGCTGTCGCCCTCGAAGGCAAGGATGTGCGTCGCCAGCCGGTCGAGGAACATGCGGTCGTGCGAGATGATGACGGCGCAACCGGCGAAGTTTTCCAGCGCGTCTTCGAGCGCCGCCAGCGTTTCGGTATCGAGATCGTTGGTCGGTTCGTCGAGCAGCAACACATTGCCGCCGGTCTTCAGCATCTTGGCCAGATGGACGCGGTTGCGCTGGCCGCCGGACAGATTGCCGACCTTCTGCTGCTGATCGCCGCCGCGGAAATTGAACGAGGCGCAATAGGCGCGGGTGTTGGCCTCGAACTTGCCGAGCTTGACCACTTCGGCGCCGCCCGAGATTTCTTCCCAGACGGTCTTGGTCGGGTCGAGTGCATCGCGGCTCTGGTCGACGTAACCGAGCTTGACGGTCTCGCCGACGCGGATCGTGCCGGCATCCGGCTTTTCCTGGCCGGTGATCATGCGGAACAGCGTCGTCTTGCCGGCGCCGTTCGGGCCGATGACGCCGACGATGCCGCCGGGCGGCAACTTGAATTCGAGATCGTCGATCAGCAGCGTGTCGCCAAAGCCCTTCGACAGGCCGTCGACCTCGATCACCACATTGCCCAGCCGCTCGCCATGCGGAATGACGATCTGGGTGTCGCTCGGACGCCGCTTGTCGGCCGCATCCAGCAGATCCTGGAACGCCTGGATGCGCGCTTTCGACTTGGTCTGCCGTGCCTTGGGGCTGGACTGGATCCACTCGCGCTCGCGGCCGATCGCCCGCTGGCGCGCATCGTCCTCGCGGCCCTCCTGCTTGAGCCGCTTGGCCTTGGCTTCGAGATACTTGGTGTAGTTGCCCTCATAGGGAATGCCGCGGCCGCGGTCGAGCTCGAGGATCCAGCCGGTGACATTGTCGAGGAAGTAGCGATCGTGGGTGATGATCATCACCGCGCCGGGATAGGCGCGCAGATGCCTTTCCAGCCACGCCGTCGTCTCGGCGTCGAGATGGTTGGTCGGCTCGTCGAGCAGCAGGAGGTCGGGCTGGCGCAGCAGCAGCTGGCACAGTGCCACGCGGCGGCGCTCGCCGCCCGACAGCTTGGTGACGTCGGCATCCTTGGGCGGGCAGCCCAGCGCTTCCATCGCCATCTCGACCTGCTGTTCGAGATCCCACAGGTTGAGCCGGTCCATCTCGTCCTGGAGCTTGGCCGACTCGTCGGCCGTCTCGTCGGAATAGTTCATCATCAATTCGTTGTAGCGTTCGATGATCGCGGTCTTGGCGGCGACGCCTTCCATGACGTTCTCGAACACATTCTTGCTCGCATCGAGCGCCGGCTCCTGCGCCAGGTAACCGACGGTGGCGCCTTCGGCCAGCCACGCCTCGCCGCTCCACTCCTTGTCGATGCCGGCCATGATCTTGAGGATGGTCGACTTGCCGGCGCCGTTCGGCCCGAGGATGCCGATCTTGGCGTCCGGGTAGAAAGAGAGATGGATGTTCTCGAGCACCTTCTTGGTGCCATAGGCCTTGTTGAGGCCGGCCATGTGATAGATGAACTGGCGTGCCACGCGCGCTTTCCCCGAAAAGTCGACTGGAATGTCGGATTGAATGGAAGTTGCGCGCTATGTAGGCGATGCCGCGCCGAACGGCAAACTGTTTTGGCATTTCGGATTTGTCTTCGGGCCGAGACGGGCGCGACCGCGTCGTCGGCGAACCCGGCGGCCATGTGGCCGACAGCCTCACCGCGCGAACTAAGCTGTGGTGAGATTCAGGCCCGGCCGCGCCGAGAATGGTTGATTGCGAGAACCGGAGCGGAGCGTACTTTCGGGTACGCTGAGCAGCGGAAGCGCAGGGACCGCGCCGGCATCACCTGAATATCAACATACCTTGGGTCGGCGCGCGGCATCGGCGCATAGGCTCCCGCCGGCTCGGCGTGTCACTGGAAATCGATCGGATCGACGATGCCTTTCGGACAGCCGGCATTATTCGTCGGCACTGATGCCAGCAACAGTTCACTGAGCGAAGAGTTCGGACCAATCGGGCCGCTCAGGCCGAGCGTCAGCTCGCCGATCAGCCGCCGACCGCTCGAAGGATCCTTCACGCAGGAGACGCGAACCCGCTCGCCGGCGCCGGGACCAAAGGCACTGTCGAAGGCGGCGCGGATCTGGTCGGAGGTCAGATTCCGGCCAATTTTTTGCGTGAAAAGATCACGCACCGATGACGCATTCGCCGCCCGCGTCAGGTTCAGCGCATCGGAAAAATACGCCTGCTGGCTCTTGCCGTAACAGGTGCCATGCTTGATCCACTCATGCCTGTCGAGAGCGGATGCGGTGCCTGGCATCACCCGATCGAGCTCCAACCGCGTGCTCGGCTCAAGGTCGACCGGCGGCAGGTCCTGCCAGCGCGCCGGATTGTCGTTCGCCTTGTCGGCCGCTGCCACCTGGCAATAGAAATTTCCGTTCGGCTGCGGCCACAGCCCATGCAAGGTGAAATGCGTCGCCTCAAAACCGGCCGCGGTCTGCGCCTTGCATTCGGTCTTGCCGGGCTTGGTTTCGCAAAAGGCCGGCTGCCAGCTCAGAGCGAGGACATGTTCGGGCTTTCCCGAAGCCGGCGCAGCAGGCTTCTCCCGGTCGGCCGGCACGGGTGCTGCCGGTTCCGTGGACGCGCTGCCACCCGAAACATGGCCGCAATCGACCTTCACCCAGCGGCGCTCCGGATCGGCCCCCGGCACGCGGATCAGATAGTGCGTGGGAGCATCCTTGTTGCCAGCCAGAAGCTCGTAGCTCTGTCCCGCATCGGTCGAGACATCACCGGGATTCTTGCCGCTCCTGATGGCCTGGGTCGCAAGGCAGGTGGCGTCGGCGACGAAAGAGCCGCTCATCTTGACCTCGGCCCGCGCACCACCCGTTAGCGCGGCGGCAAGCGCCAATCCGAAAACAAGGCCTGTCAGCGTACGCATGGGTACTCCCCGGTTGCAAAGTGCTGCGGCAACAGACTGCCGCCCTCTCTTGGTAGCAAATTCTCGATGTCAGAATTGCGATGCTCCTCGTTGCGACGCAAGAACAGCGGTGCGTAACACCGCCAACGGATTGACGCAAAACCGGCGTCGGCGCACACAAATGTTGGCAGGCGCAAAAGACGCGTTGGAGACGAAGCGACAATGTCATTCAGCCAGCAGCGCGTGCTCCGATCGCCGACCGGTGCGGCGCTCAACCTTTACGTGAAACGCGCCGAGGGCCGCCCGCGCGCAGTCGTCCAGATCAATCACGGACTGGCCGAACACGCGGCGCGCTATGTCCGCTTCGCTACCTTTCTGGGCGAGTGCGGCTTCCATGTCTATGCCCATGACCATCGCGGCCATGGCGCAACCAAGGCGCCAGACGCTCCGCTCGGCACATTCGCCAAAGTGGATGGCGGCGCCAAGGTCATCGCCGATGTCGCGGCGGTGCATGACCTGATCGCCGACGACCATCCCAGCCTGCCCGTCATCGTCTTCGGCCATTCCATGGGCGGCCTCGTCGCGCTGAATTTCATGCTTCATCATTCGAGCCGGCTGCACGCCGCCTCCATCTGGAACGCTAATTTTTCCGCCGGGCTGGCCGGCCGTGCCGCGCAAATCATCCTGGCCTGGGAAAAATTCCGGCTCGGCTCCGACATGCCGTCGCGCATGCTGCCGAGACTGACCTTCCAGGCCTGGGGCAAGGCCGTCCCCGATCATCGTACGCCGTTCGACTGGCTGTCGCGCGACGCAGCCGAAGTCGATAAATACATCGCCGACCCGCTCTGCGGCTGGGATGCCTCGGTGTCGCTGTGGCGCGACCTGTTCGGGTTCGTCTTCGATGGTGCCGACGACATTAATTTTTCCGGTATCCGCAAGACGCTTCCGATCTGCCTGGTCGGCGGCGAAAAGGACCCCGCCACCGACGGCGGCAAGGCGGTCAGCCATCTCGCTCGCCGCCTGCACAGGATGGGTTTTTCGAATCTCGTTTCAAAGGTTTACGCCGAGACCCGCCACGAAAGTCTGAACGAGGTGAATCGAGATAAAATCATGGACGATTTCGCCGCATGGGCCGACAGCGTGCTGAAACAACCATGATCGACATCGACAAGATCGGGTTTGGCCCATTGCAAGAACCGTGACAGCATCACGCGGGATTGATACACGCTGCGCTTTCGATCAATCACGGTGATCCATGACTGAGCCTCCGCTGAAAGGCGTCCGCGTAATCGAGCTCGCCCGCATCCTGGCCGGACCGTGGGCCGGGCAACTGCTCGCCGATCTCGGCGCCGACGTGATCAAGGTCGAGAGCCCGGATGGCGGCGACGACACCCGCAAATGGGGTCCGCCCTTCGTCATGAGCCATGACGGCGAAAACCTTTCGGCCGCCTATTACCATTCCTGCAATCGCGGCAAGCGCTCCATCGCCATCGATTTCTCGACGCCCAACGGCGCCGAGACCGTGCGCCGGCTGGCCGCGACATCGGACGTGCTGATCGAGAACTTCAAGCTCAGCGGGCTGAAGAAATACGGCCTCGACTATGAGAGCCTCGGGGAAATCAACCCGCGGCTGGTCTATTGCTCGATCACCGGCTTCGGCCAGGACGGGCCCTATGCGCCGCGCGCCGGCTATGACTTCATCATCCAGGGCATGGCCGGCATGATGTCGATCACCGGTGAGGCTGGCCGCGAGCCGCAAAAGGCCGGTGTCGCCATTTCGGACA
Organism: Mesorhizobium ventifaucium; assembly: GCF_935822925.1. Lineage (GTDB taxonomy): Bacteria > Pseudomonadota > Alphaproteobacteria > Rhizobiales > Rhizobiaceae > Mesorhizobium > Mesorhizobium ventifaucium. The sequence continues at coordinate 118,822 of NZ_CAKXZS010000078.1, read as the reverse complement.
TTTTCACCGGCCTGTATTCGGTGATCGCCATCCAGGCCGCACTTCGCCATGCCGAGAAGACCGGCGAAGGCCAGCATATCGACATGGCGCTCTACGACAGCCAGATCTCGGCGCTCGGCAACCAGAACCTCAACTATCTGGTCTCGGGAAAATCGCCGGTGCAGATGGGCAACGCGCATATGAACATCGCGCCCTACGACGTGGTGCCGGTCAAGGATGGCCATATCATCCTGGCCATCGGCAATGACGGCCAGTTCGCCAAATTCTGCGCGGCCGTCGGCTTGGGCGACCTGCCATCCGACCCCGATTTCGCCACCAACCCCGCCCGGGTCGCCAACCGGGCGAAGCTGCGCGAGCATATAATCGAGGCGCTAAAAACCCTCGATCGCGATCCGCTGCTGGCCAAACTGGAGGCGGCAGGCGTGCCCGCCAGCCCGATCAACACGATCGGCGAGATGTTCGCAGACCCGCAGACCATCGCGCGCGGCATGCGGCTCGACCTCGACGACGGCCATGGCAATCTGTTGCCCTCGGTGCGCGCGCCGATGGTCATGTCGGGCACGCCGCTGGTCTATGAGCGGCCCTCGCCGCGTCTCGGCGAACACACCGAAGAAATCCTTGCCGAACTGGAGAGGTCAGGAAAATGAAGACCGGCGGACAACTGATCGTCGATGCGCTCGAAGCCAACGGCACCGACCGCATCTATTGCGTGCCCGGGGAATCCTATCTTGCGGTGCTCGACGCTCTGCACGATTCGACGATCCGCACCATCGTCTGCCGCCAGGAAGGCGGTGCCGCGATGATGGCCGACTGCCATGGCCGCCTGACCGGAAAGCCTGGCATCTGCTTCGTCACCCGCGGCCCCGGCGCCACCAACGCCTCGGCCGGAATCCACATCGCCATGCAGGATTCGGTGCCCGTCATCCTGTTCATCGGCCAGGTCGCCAGCCACGCCAAGCAGCGCGAGGCTTTTCAAGAGGTCGACTACGCCAGGTTCTTCGGCGACATCGCCAAATGGGTCGTCGAGATCGACGACGCCGCGCGCATTCCCGAATTCGTCACCCGCGCCTTCGCGGTGGCGACGTCCGGCCGTCCCGGCCCGGTCGTCATCTCGCTGCCTGAAGACATGCTGACCAGCCTAGCTGAAGCGCCGGAAGCCCTGCCCCACACGCCGGTCGAAACGCGGCCGGGCGCGGCCGAGCTTGATGCGCTGGAAAAGTTTCTCAACAAGGCAAAGCGCCCCTTCGTCATCCTCGGCGGCACGCGCTGGGATGCGGAGGCCGTGGCGCGGATGCGGACGATCGCCGAAGCCTGGTCGCTGCCGGTCGGCTGCTCCTTTCGCCGCCAGATGCTGTTCGATCATCTCCACCCGAACTACGCGGGCGATGTCGGCATCGGCATCAACCCGAAGCTGGCGACCGCCATCAAGCAGGCCGACCTCGTGCTGCTGATCGGCGGCCGCATGGGCGAGATGCCGTCCTCCGACTACACGCTGCTGAAGAGCCCCTACCCCGACCAGTCGCTGGTCCATGTCCATGCCGACGCCGGCGAGCTCGGCCGCGTCTACCGGCCGACGCTGGCGATCAACGCCTCGCCGTCCGCCTTCGTCGAAGCCTTTGCCGGGCGCACGCCGGCCGCCACGCCGTTCTGGGCGGATGAAACACCGAAGCTGCACGCCGCCTATCTCGACTGGTCGACACCGCCCGACAGCGGTCCCGGCGCCGTCCAGATGGGGCCGATCATGGACTATCTCGAAAAAATGCTGCCCGACGATGCGATCCTCACCAACGGCGCCGGCAACTACGCCACCTGGGTGCACCGCTTCCACCGTTCCCGCCGCTTTGCCACGCAGGCAGCACCGACCTCCGGCTCAATGGGCTACGGCACGCCGGCAGCGGTCGCCGCCAAGGAATTATTTCCCGAGCGCGACGTGATCGCCTTTGCCGGCGACGGCTGCTTCCTGATGAACGGCCAAGAATTCGCCACCGCCGTGCAGTACGATCTGCCGATCATCGTCGTTGTCGTCAACAATGGCATCTACGGCACCATCCGCATGCATCAGGAGCGTGAGTATCCGGGCCGCGTCGTCGCCACCGACCTGAAGAATCCCGACTTCGCGGCGCTCGCCCGCGCCTATGGCGGCCATGGCGAAACCGTCGAGAAGACGGCCGATTTCGCGCCGGCCTTCGAACGTGCGCGCGCCAGCGGCAAGCCGTCGATCGTCGAGATCAGGCTCGACCCCGAGGCGATCACGCCGACTCGGACGATGACCCAGATACGGGAAAGGGCCTGAGCGCCAGAGGCATAGGCCGAGTTCCTTCGCGCCCCCTCTCCCCTGCCGGGCATCTCCCCCTCAAGGGTCCCTCAAGGGGGGAGATCGGATGTCACAATTGCTTTCGCCAATTTTCAACGTTGGAGGAAAGGCAGGGCTATGAAGCTGCCGATCTCCCCCCAAGTGGGGGAGATGTCCGGTAGGACAGAGGGGGGCGCTGTCCCGCAAACTTCGACAGGCTAATGCAGCGCTCCCTCCGGCGACGTTGCGCTACATCGTAGCCGCCTTCTCGATCTGTCCGCGGATCTCGCCGTCCTTGTGGGCCGCCGTATGGATGTTGATGTAATATTTGCCGGCCATCAGGTCGGCAGCCTGCGCGTCGGTCAGAATCGCCGCCCCTTTGAACGGGCTTTTCGGAGCGCCCTTGAACGGGACGGCGACGCCGGCATTTTCACCCTTTGCCGCCGGACCGTGAATATGTCCGGCCGTAGCCGGGCCGCTGAGACCTGAATACGTCACGTTCCAGGTGAGCTGTTTCGTGGCGGTGTCGAAGACGAGAGCTGCGGTACCTTTGCCTTCCGTGGTGATGGGCGGATTCTGCTGAGCGCCATCGAGCGTCGCCTTCATCTTCATCATATCGGCCAAGGCCGGTGAAGCGCACAGGAAGGAAGCCGAAACGGCCAGCGCCGAAAGCATCGGCGAGAAGGATTGCATGCGCATGGAAATCTCCGTTGTGGCGATGACATCCGCTGAAGCTGGATGCACCGCAACAACGGTTGTGGCGAGCGGATGTTTCCACCAATAACGGCTATTTTACATCCCACGCAAAAAGGGGCAGTCGCCCGCCACCTTTTCGAATTGCAGCCCCGAGCCCCCGTCGATCGCCTACTTGATCGCCTACTTGATGGCCGTTACTTGATGGCTTTGTCGGTGATGGCGGTCGTGTAGGCGCCGGTCGGCTCCTTGGTGATAATCTTCTGGTCGAGCAGCGCCTTGGCGGTGCGCGCGTAGGTCGCCGGGTCGAGCTTGCCGTCGGCATTGTCGATCAGCTTGGCGACTTCGCCCATCATGCGCTTCTGGTGGTTCTCGTCCTGGCCGCCATTGTCCATGACGATGCCGGCCGCCTCGTCGGAATTGTCGACGGCGTATTTCCAGCCCTTCATCGAGGCGCGCACGAAACGCACCATCTTGTCCTCAAAGGCCGGATCGTTGAGCTTGTCCTCCAAGGCATAGAGCCCGTCCTCAAGCAGGTCGTTGCCCATGGCCGAGTAGTTGAACACGATCAGCTCTTCCGGCTTGTAGCCGGCATCGATGAGCTGCCAGTATTCGTTGTAGGTCATGACCGAAATGCAATCCGCCTGCTTCTGGATCAGCGGCTGCACGTCGAAACTCTGCTTCAGCACGGTGACGCCGTCCGGGCCGCCGTCGGTCTTCAGGCCGAGCTTGTTCATCCAGGCGTAGAACGGATACTCGTTGCCGAAGAACCAGACGCCGAGCGTATGGCCCTTGAAGTCGGCTTCGGTCTTGACCGGGCCGTCCTTCGGGCAGACCAGCTGCATGCCGGCCTTCTTGAACGGCTGGGCGATATTGACCAGCGGCACCCCCTTTTCGCGTGCGGCCAGCGCGCCGCCCATCCAGTCGACGATGACGTCGGCGCCGCCACCGGCGATCACCTGCTCGGGCGCGATGTCGGGACCGCCCGGCTTGATCTCGACGTCGAGACCTTCGGCCTCATAGAACCCCTTGTCCTTGGCGACGTAGTAGCCGGCAAACTGGGCCTGCGTGACCCATTTCAGCTGCAGCGTCACCTTGTCTGCGGCCATCGCCTGAAGCGCGGCAAGCGACATCGCGCCGGCCAGCATCGAAACAACAAGTCTTTTCATGTTTTACCCTCTGAAGTTAAGTGTTCACCCTTTTAGGATCAGGGCCTTCAATCCAGCCCCTGATGCCAAACCCGCCACCGCCCTATCCACCACGGACAGAGGGATGCCAAAACGTGACTGCTCTCTCGACAAGAGCGACCACGCCATAAAAGACCGAACCCGCAAGTGCTGCAACTGCGATTTCGGCCCAGACCATATCGATGTTCATCCGTCCGACTTCGGTTGAAATCCGGAATCCCATGCCGACCACCGGCGTGCCGAAGAACTCCGCGACGATGGCGCCGATCAGCGCCAGCGTCGAATTGATCTTCAGCGCGTTGAAGATGAAGGGCGCTGCCGCCGGCAGCCGCAGCTTGAACAGCGTCTGCCAGTAGCTCGACGCATAGGTGCGCATCAGGTCGCGTTCCATATGGCCGGAGGCGGCAAGCCCGGCGACGGTATTCACCAGCATCGGGAAAAAGGTCATGATGATGACGACGGCGGCCTTAGACTGCCAGTCGAAGCCGAACCACATGACCATGATCGGCGCCACGCCGATGATCGGCAGCGCTGACACCATGTTGCCGATCGGCAGCAAGCCCCGGCGCAGGAACGGCACGCGGTCGGCCGCGATGGCGGCGATGAAGCCGGCGCCGCTACCGACGATGTAGCCGAAGATAACCGCCTTGAAGATGGTCTGCCGCACGTCGGCGGCCAGCACCGGCAGCGAATTGGCGATGCGCACGCCGATGGCGCTTGGCGGCGGCAGCAGGATGAAAGGGATGCCCGCGCCGCGCGTCACCGCCTCCCAAATGATCAGGATCCAGGCGCCGAAGATCGCCGGGATGATCAGCCTTAAAGCGGTCGCCGCCCAGCGCGAGGCCGGGCGAAGCGCAGACAGGACCGTCACGCAGCGCCAGGCCAGAAACCATGCCGCGGCAAGCAGCAGATAGAACGACGCGCGAGCGGTGCCCTCATTGCCGGTTATGCCGGCGAGCAGCAGCCACGCCGCGCCATGCGCGCCAAGGAAGAGCAACACCAGCCCAATTGCCGGCGGGAAATTATCGGCCTCGATTGCCAGGAGCAGCAAGAAAAAAATCAAAGCCGCGGTACCTATGCCGTAACCAGGCGTGGCATTGACAAGCGGCCAAAGAAGCAGCGCGCCGGCAAGAAGGACAAGCGCGGCATACCCTTGCCACGAGCGCGGCGTGATCGACGAAAGGCTCAGGAGATCGCTCATGCCGGCCTCCCGCCCATGGCGCGGTCGACGAGGCGCCCGGCAATGCCGACCACCATCACCAGCAAGGCCGCCACCACCGAGCCGGCCACCAGCGCCGACCAGATATCGATGGTCTGGCTGTAATAGGCGCCGGCAAGCAGCTTGGCGCCGATGCCGGCGACGGCACCGGTCGGCAACTCGCCGACGATGGCGCCGACCAGGCTGGCGGCGACCGCCACCTTCATCGAGGTGAACAGGAACGGCACCGATGCCGGCACGCGCAATTTCCAGAAGGTCTGCGAGGGGCTGGCATTGTAGGTGTGCATCAGGTCGAGATGGGTGAGTTCGGGCGAGCGCAGGCCCTTGACCATGCCGACCGCCACCGGGAAGAACGACAGATAGGTCGAGATCAGCGCCTTCGGGATCAGGCCGGTGACGCCGATCGCCGCCAGCACGACGATGATCATCGGCGCCACCGCCAGGATCGGAATGGTCTGCGAGGCGATGATCCACGGCATCAGGCTGCGGTCGAGCGTCGCCACATGGACGATGCCGACGGCAATCAGGATGCCAAGCGCCGTGCCGAAAGCGAAGCCGAGCAGCGTCGAGGACAGCGTCACCCAGGCATTGTAGACAAGGCTGCGGTTCGAAGTGACGCTGCGCAGAAACGTGTTCTCGAAGAAATTCACCGCCACCTGATGCGGCGCCGGCAACGTCGGCTTCGGCTGCGCCATCGTCTTGCCGATGAACTCCACAATATCAGGCGTCTCGCCGGCACGGCGGTCGAGATCGCGCTGGAACGGCGCGTTGAGGATGACGGCGAAAACATACCAGACGACCACCACGCCTGCGAGGATCGAGGTCACCGGAACGATCTTGTCGCGAAAGGAGTCCATCAGCCGCCCTCGCCAGGTTGGCCCCCTCCTCTCCCCGACGGGAAGAGGGCGGCCGGAGCGACGCGGAGGCCGGGTGACAGCGACGTCAACCACGCTCCGCTGGCAACGCTACCGCGTATGTGGCCATGCCTGTTCTTCGTCATCCTAAGGCGAAGCCGTCGCGAAGCGGCGGGCGTAGAGCGAGCGGCCAACCACGCCCTCGTCATCCTAGGGTCTGCGCACGCCGCTTCGCGGCGGCTCCGCCCTAGGATGACGAAAGGACGGTTAGCGCCTGCCTCGCTAGGGCGATGCACCTCCTGCGTTGAAGGCGCAAGCCACTTCCACTTCACCTCAATCCTCATAGCTGTGCCCTGCCCTGAGGCCGTCGCGCACCCGCGCCGCGATCGCCAAAAACTCCGACGTCTCGCGAATGTCGAGCGGCCGCTTTTTCGGCAGCGTCGATTCGATGACGTCGCTGACGCGGCCCGGGCGCGGCGACATGACGATGATCCGCGTCGAGAGGTAGACCGCCTCGGGAATGGAATGGGTGACGAAGCAGATCGTCTTGTTGGTCCGCTCCCACAATTCCAGAAGCTGTTCGTTGAGATGGTCGCGCACGATCTCGTCCAGCGCTCCGAATGGCTCGTCCATCAACAGAAGATCGGCGTCGAAGGCCAGCGCGCGCGCGATCGAGGCGCGCTGCTGCATGCCGCCGGAAAGCTGCCACGGGTATTTCTGCTCGAAGCCGGACAGGTTGACGAGGTCGAGGGTGCGCTTGATACGCGCCGCCTGCTCTGTCTTCGAGAGGCCCATAATCTCCAGCGGCAGCGCCACATTGCGCTCGATCGTGCGCCAGGGATAAAGCGCGGCCGCCTGGAAGACATAGCCATAGGCGCGGCTCTGGCGCGCCTGCTCGGGTGTCATGCCGTTGACGGCGATGCTTCCCGATGTCGGCTTCTCCAGATCGGCGATGACCCGCAGCAAGGTCGTCTTGCCGCAGCCGGACGGCCCGATGAAGGAGACGAATTCACCCTTGCCGATGGTCAGGTCGACGTTCGACAGCGCCTGCACCGGGCCGTCATTGGTCTGGAAGGTCAGGCCGAGCTTGCTTGCCGAAACGACGGCTGGCGATGTTCCCGTCATAGGCCGCAGCCTGGCTTTTCGCGCCGCCGCCGCGCCGGCCGGACTCCCGTTGCTTTTGCCAAAATGCTGCTTTCCAATTATCTTGTCCCACTCGATCGAGAGTTTGCCCGATGTCGTCCAAACCCACCTGCCATCTTATCCGCCCCGAAAGCTCTTATGAAGGCAAGCAGGGACTGAGTTATTTCACCGGCATCGCCACTGAGACGGTCGGCTCTACCGGCATCTGTATGCACCTGCTCACCATGCCGCCCGGTGCCCGCGCCAAGGCGCATATGCACGAAAGCCATGAGACGGCGATCTATGTGCTCTCCGGCGAGGTCCATACCTGGTATGGCGACCGGCTCGAGCAGCAGATCGTGGCCAAGGCCGGCGACCTCTTCTACATTCCGGCCGGCGTGCCGCATCTGCCGGCCAATCTGAGCGACAGCCCGGCCTCGGCGGTCATCGCCCGCACCGATCCCAACGAACAGGAAAGCGTCGTGCTGCTGCCGGAACTGGATGGGCTGGTCGCCTGAGGCGAAAACCAAGCAGCTCACACCCCAGTCGCCGGAATACCTGACCGTTCCACCTTGCGCGGCGCGGAAATTTCCTTCCAGGTCGACAGCGCCCGGTTGACTGCTGCATTCGGCTCGCGAGCGACGAACTCGCCATGGCCGGGCTTCGCCTTGACCTCAGCCTCCTGAATCGACAATTCGCCGCGCGAAAAGACGAAACGCGGCAGGCCGGTCACCTCAAAACCCTCGAAGACGTTGTAGTCGATCACCGACTGCTGCTTCTTGGAGGTGATCGTCTTTTTGCGCGTCGGGTCCCAGACGACGATATCGGCGTCGGCGCCTTCGACGATGGCGCCCTTCTTCGGATACATGTTGAGGATTTTTGCGATGTTGGTCGAGGTCACCGCGACGAACTCGTTCATCGTCAGCCGTCCGGTGTTGACCCCGGTGGTCCACAGCACCGGCAAGCGGTCCTCGAGGCCGCCGGTGCCGTTCGGGATCTTGGTGAAATCGCCGACACCGTTGCGCTTCTGGCTGGTGGTGAAGGCGCAATGGTCGGTCGCCACCACTTGCAGCGATCCGGCCTGCAGGCCTGCCCACAGCGAATCCTGGTGCAATTTGTTACGGAACGGCGGGCTCATCACCCGGCGCGCCGCATGGTTCCAGTCCTTGTTGAAATATTCGCTCTCGTCGAGCGTCAGATGCTGAATCAGCGGCTCGCCGAACACCCGCATGCCTTTTTGGCGCGCCCGGCGAATGGCTTCATGGGCCTGCTCGCAGGAGACATGCACGACATAGAGCGGCACGCCGGCCATGTCGGCGATCATGATGGCGCGGTTGGTCGCCTCGCCTTCCACTTCAGGCGGCCGCGAATAGGCGTGCCCTTCGGGGCCGTTATTGCCGGCGGCCAGCAGCTTCTGCGACAGCGCCGCCACCACGTCGCCATTCTCGGCATGGACGAGCGGCAGCGCGCCAAGGTCGGCGCAGCGCTGGAACGACGAATACATCTCGTCGTCGTCGACCATAAGCGCGCCCTTGTAGGCCATGAAGTGCTTGAACGAGGTGATGCCCTTGTCGACGACGGTGGCCATCTCGTCGAACACCTGCTTGCCCCACCAGGTGATCGCCATGTGGAAGGAATAGTCGCAGGAGGCTTTTGAGGTCTTGTTGTCCCACATCTGCAGGGCCTCGAGCAGCGACTGCTGCGGCGCCGGCAGGCAGAAATCGACGACCATGGTGGTGCCGCCGGCAAGCGCGGCGCGGGTGCCGCTTTCAAAATCGTCGGCCGAATAGGTGCCCATGAACGGCATTTCGAGATGGGTGTGCGGATCGATGCCCCCCGGCATCACGTAGCAGCCGGTGGCGTCGAACTCGTGATCACCATGCAGGTCCGGCCCGATGGCGATGATTTTGCCGTGCTTGAACAGCACGTCGGCCCTCCAGGTTCGGTCGGCGGTGACGATGGTGCCGTTCTTGATGACTTTGGACATTTTTTTGTTCCCTTGTTCTCTTCGCGCTTCTTGGGGAGCGGCTGCTTGATCAGGGGTACGGCGCCGACGTCTCACCCCACGATCTCCGCCGTCTCCACCACGGCGTGGAACAGCACGTCGGCGCCGGCCGCCGCCCATTCCTTGGTGATTTCCTCGGCCTCGTTGTGGCTGAGCCCGTCGACGCAAGGGCACATCACCATCGCCGTCGGCGCGACGCGGTTGATCCAGCAGGCGTCGTGGCCGGCGCCGGAGACGATGTTGCGGTGCGTATAACCCAGGCGCTCGGCCGCATCCCGCACAGCCTTGACGCAGCCCGGATCGAAAGTCACCGGATCGAAATGGCCGACCTGCTCGATTTGATATTGGATGTCGAGCGCTTCGCAAATCGTGTCGATGCCTTCGCGGATGCGCCCGTCCATGGCGTCGAGCACCTCTTTTTCCGGCGAGCGGATGTCGATGGTGAACATGGTGCGGCCGGCGATGATGTTGCGCGAATTCGGATAGACCTCCATATGGCCGACCGCGCCGACGGCGTCGGGCTGGTAGTCCATGGCGATCTCGTGCACCAACTCGATTACCCGCGCCATGCCGAGCCCGGCATTGCGGCGCTTCGGCATCGGCGTCGAGCCGGTATGCGCCTCCCTGCCGGTCAGGGTCACCTGCAGCCATTTCAGCCCCTGGCCATGGGTGACGACGCCGATGTCGATGCCCTCGTCCTCGAGGATCGGGCCCTGCTCGATATGCAGCTCGAAGAAGGCGTGGATCTTGCGCTCACCGACTTTCTCGCTGCCTTTCCAGCCGATGCGTTCGAGCTCCTCGCCGAATTTCTTGCCGTCCTTGTCGACATGCTCGTAGACGTCGGCCTGGTCGAGGACGCCGGCGAACACGCCCGACGCCATCATCGCCGGCGCAAAGCGCGCGCCTTCTTCATTCGTCCAGTTGGTGACGACGATCGGATGTTTTGTCTTTATGCCGAGCTCGTTGAGCGAGCGCACGATCTCCAAGCCGCCGAGCACGCCAAGCACGCCGTCATATTTGCCGCCGGTCGGCTGGGTGTCGAGATGGCTGCCGACATAGACCGGCGGCAGATCGGGCTCGATGCCCTCGCGGCGGGCAAACATCGTGCCCATCTCGTCGAGGCCCATTTCAAGTCCCGCCGCCTCGCACCAGCGCTTGAACAGCTGCCGCCCCTCGCCGTCCGCGTCGGTCAACGTCTGGCGATTGTTGCCGCCGGCAATGCCGGGGCCGATCTTCGCCATCTCCATTATCGAATCCCACAAACGGTCTGAATTGATTCGCAGATTCTCGCCGGGAGCGGCCATATTCTAAAACCTCATCGATTGCGCGGCGTCCCTAGGGAAAGCTGCGCCGCGTTTCTCAATCCACCGCCCTCAGCACTTCACGCACATGGTCGATCAATTCGTTGATCTGGCCCTTGGTGATGATCAGCGGCGGCGACAGCGCGATGATGTCGCCGGTGGTGCGGATCAGCGCGCCGCGCTCGAACGCCTTGACGAACGCCGAGAAGGCACGCTTGGTCGGACTGCCGGGAATGGGCGCCAGCTCGATCGCGCCGATCAGGCCGATATTTCTGATGTCGATGACGTTCGGCTCGCCCTTCAGCGAATGCAGCGCGTCTTCCCAATACGGCGCCAGTTCCTCGCCGCGGGTCAGCAGGCCCTCTTCCTTATAGGTGTCGAGCGTGCCGAGTGCTGCCGCACAGGCGATCGGATTGCCCGAATAGGTGTAGCCGTGGAAGAACTCGATCATATGCTCGGGGCCGGTCATGAAGGCGTCGTGGATTTCCTTCTTGACGAACACCGCGCCCATCGGGATGACGCCGTTGGAGACGCCCTTGGCGGTGGTCATGATATCGGGGGTGACGCCGAAATAGTCGGCGGCAAACGGCGTGCCGAGACGGCCGAAACCGGTGATGACCTCGTCGAAAATTAAAAGTATGCCGTGCTTGGTGCAGATCTCGCGCAGCCTCTCGAGATAGCCCTTCGGCGGCAGGATGACGCCGGTGGAACCGGCCACCGGCTCGACGATGACGGCCGCGATGGTCGAGGCGTCGTGCAGCGCGACGATGCGCTCCAACTCGTTGGCCAATTCCGCGCCATGCTCGGGCACGCCCTTGGTGAACGAATTCTTCTCGGGCAGGTGGGTGTGCGGCATGTGGTCGACGCCGCCGAGCAGCGTGCCGAACATCTTGCGGTTGGTGACGATGCCGCCGACCGAGATGCCGCCGAAATTGACGCCGTGATAGCCGCGCTCGCGGCCGATCAGGCGGGTGCGCGAGCCCTCGCCTTTGGCGCGGTGATAGGCGATCGCCATCTTCAGCGCGGTCTCGACCGATTCCGATCCGGAATTGGTGAAGAACACGTGGTCCATGCCCTCCGGCGCCAGGTCGACCAAACGGTTCGCCAGTTCGAAGACGATCGGGTGACCCATCTGGAACGCCGGCGCATAGTCGAGTTCGGCGGCTTGGCTCTGGATCGCCTCGGTGATCTTCGGCCGGCAGTGGCCGGCATTGACGCACCACAGGCCGGCAGTGCCGTCTAAAACCTTGCGCCCGTCGCTCGTCGTGTAATGCATGTCCTTGGCGGACACCATCATGCGCGGCGCCTGCTTGAACTGCCGGTTTGCCGTGAACGGCATCCAGAATGCGCTGAGATCGTTCGGCGTGACTTTCAGCCGGTTGGACATGACCAAGACTTCCCCTTGTAACCTGTTTCGGTGCGGCTAACGCTTGGTCTTCCCGACACTTGGTCTCTGCTGCGTTTTCGTGCTACGCAAATTTTTGACCGGTTGGACAAACGTTAGCACCGCCCTGTCGGCGGTCAAGGGATTACTAGCGGAAATGCGGCAGCTGAGGCGCGCTCCACAGGCCGGAGAAAAACTGGTCCAGAGAATTGGTCCAGATGGCCCTCCAACCCAGGGTATGCCGCGGTGACGGCCGACATGGAAATTCCCGCTCCTCGCCGCACCCGCATCCAGCAGGAAAAACGCGAGCTCATCCTGGAGGCGGCGCTCGAGGTGTTCTCGACCAACGGCTTTCGCGGCTCGACCATCGACCAGATCGCCGAAGCCGCCGGCATGTCGAAGCCGAACCTGCTCTACTATTTCCGCCGCAAGGAGGATATCCACGAGACACTGATGCAGCGACTTCTGGACACCTGGCTGGCGCCGCTGCGCGAACTCGACGACATCGGCGACCCCTTGACCGAATTGCGCAGCTATATCAGGCGCAAGCTCGAAATGGCGCGCGATTTCCCTCGGGAAAGCCGCCTGTTCGCCAACGAGATCCTGCAGGGCGCGCCGCGCATCATGCCGATGCTGGAAGGCGAACTGAGGACGCTCGTCGACGAGAAGGCCGCCGTCATCAAGGGCTGGATGCGCGCCGGCAAGATTGCGCCCACCGACCCCTGGCACCTGATCTTCTCGATCTGGGCGACGACGCAGCACTATGCCGATTTCGACGTTCAGGTCCGCGCCGTGCTCGGCCCCGACCGCGGCGGCGACGGCCGCTTCGAGGACGCGGCAAGGTTTCTCGAGCAGTTGTTCATTGATGGGCTAAAGCCGAAGAGCTAGGAAGTCCGGACCCATAAGTTCGCGATTGAGATCGGCGGTACTTCCCACACAGGCCTTAGAAAGATGGATCGTTCCCAAGCCGTGCGAGGATTGCCCGCGCCTCGTCGCTGATTTCGCGGACAATCTCGGCGGCCGGCTGGACGCGGCGGACGAGGCTAACGCCTTGGCCCGACCATAGGGCAAGGGCGTCGATATCGCCCTGGTCACCCGATCCCGGCGTATGAGATTGGTATGCAACCACGTCGCCATACGGCGACTTTGCAACGACCGCGCCTTCGTGGGGACGCCTACCCGCCGGCGGGCGTCCGGCTGCCTCCCAAGCTTCAATCGTTTTGTTGCGGAGGGTACGGTGCGGAGCGTCGGGCCAGCCGACATCGAAAACAGTCCCGTATTCTGTGTCCGTCTCCTTTGCTGTGAGAATGCGGTCGCGATAGCGCGGGTGGATTGGAGCTTCGATGCTCGCGAGAAAGCGGGTACCGATCCAAGCGCCCGCGGCACCAAGTGCCATCGCCGCGGCTAGACCGCGTCCATCCGCAATGCCACCGGCAGCAAGAACGGGGACTGGCGCGACCCGGTCAACAACCGCCGGAACCAACGCCATCGTGGCAACTGTACCGTAAACGTGGCCACCCGCCTCCCAGCCCTGCGCGACGATTGCGTCGGCACCATCTTCGGCTGATATCCGAGCCTGTTCGGCGCCTCCTGCCGTATGCAGGACCTTTGCCCCGCCACGATGCGCCGCAGCCGTCAGCGAACCTGCCTGGCCCCAGAAAAATGAGACTACCGGCACGCCTTCTTCCAAGCAGATCGCGAGGCGCTCCTCCTGCGGATAAGTCAACACGAGATTGACGCCGAACGGCCGTTTGGTCAGGGCCTTGGTGGCCCGAATTTCTGCGCGTACCGCTTCAGGCGGACTCCAGCCGAGGGCGAGCATCCCGAGACCGCCTGCATTGCTCACCGCGGCGGCGAATTGCGGAGAAGTAGCTCCACCCATGGCCGCCTGGACAATCGGAATTTCTATGCCGACGAGAGTGGTGAAGGCGTTGGGCATTGCCCTCCCCCTGAGTCCTTCATCCGGGCGCGGCCCTTTGCCGATTTAGGGACAGTGGTCCAAAGGAGGCACGGAATCAACGGGGATTTCGCCGCAAAGGGAGACTACAAGGATGAACCTCGATTATTTCTGGCTGACCGAGGAGCAGTTCGGCGACTCGCGGCGCTGTTGCCAACTGACACACGCGGCAAGCGGCGGGTTGATGATCGCCGGGTAATCAGCGGCATCGTGCATGTCCTGAAATCAGGCGGTCGTTGGGTCGACGCACCGGATGCCTACGGCCCGCGCAAGACGCTCTACAACCGCTTCGTCCGATGGGCAGCCAAGGGCATCCGGGTCGACATCTTCCATGCCCTGGTCTCGGCTGGCGGAACACCGGCGGAGGTGAGGTCGCCGGCCGACCGTAATCTGTTGCTGAATCTGTCTGCCATGAGAAGAATGGCAGAGCAGGCGCAGAATGAACTGCTGCGTCTTGCGGAAATCAACCGCATTGACGTCTGTGATTATCGTCTAATCCCGGCAGCCGATGTTGGGTATTCGTTGCCGTTTGTCGCCAAGTCATTCCTAAATTATCAACATCTTTTCAGTCAGATTTACGATTCAATACGAAATGGGGTCCTGAAGGAGCGCGCCGTAATTGGGAAAGAAGCAGAGTTCGAGAGTATGCTCGAATACGGCTATTCCTACAGCGGGTCCCTTGGTGTTGTGCTGCTCGCCCAGAGTGAGAGAGACTTTTTCAACGGTCGGATGGATGCGCCGATTGAGGCTCTATTCCAAGTCATTGATATCGAGGACAATCATAGCGTCCGAGACATCGCCAGTTCTCTCGGGAATGCGGTCGTCAAAAGGGTCTTCGATTGGTCGGCGGTCAACGTCGAAGCAAAATTCTCGGCGGACGTTCGCTGGAACAGGTCTGACGGCAGACAGCTTGGTCAAGTTGTCGAAATTCGCCACATGGAACGCATCGTCGATGTGATTGGAGCCACTGCGGACGACAAGACTGCTGTGGTTACAGCGCGCGGGATGCTGGTCGGGACCGATCTGCCGGGGCGGTCATTCCATTTTGTGGTGCCGGACGGAGATTCCTACAAGGGCAGTTTCCACCCCGACTTGGTGATTGGTTGTAGTTGGCAAGGTGTACGACGCGGAAATCGTCGTGGTTGAGACCCTTCCACTATGCGACCGAAAAGACCGAACGGCGGAACCTCTTGCGGAAGCTAACCCTTATCAAGGGGCCTTGAAGGTTTGCGCGTGGCACGCAAGCGCCGGGCGCTCACTCTGTTGGCGCTTCCTAGTGGTGAAAGCCTGACGCTTGGCACCCCTTGAAACGGCAAGGTTGGGTGGAATCTTGCCGTCTGAGTTGACTACCGGAATGTGAAGCTAGCGCCATATCCTGACCTACACAGCGGGAACAGGGAAGGTCGCCTCACGCCGCGATTCCCGACGGTGGGGGTTGGCTGTGGCGACCACCGATTAGTTGATTTGACAATTGGTCGGGTCGGGCTCTGGGATGATTTGTTCGTGCGCACCACGCACATGCTAAAAGGAGGAAGCGATGAAATCGATGAATCGCAGATCCACACTTGCCTTCGGTATTACAGTTGCAGCAGTTTTGACCGTATGTGGAGGTTCGGCATTCGCGGACGATATGGATGTGACCCTGCTTACGCCTGACAAGCTGGTATGGAAGGATAATCCGAACCTGCCGAAAGGGGCTCAAACCGCCATCTTGGTGGGCGATCCGGCGAAAGCTGGCGACGTGGTCGTCCTGCGCGCCAAGTTTCCGGCCAACTATCAGGTTCCGCCCCATACTCACCCGTATGCCGAGACCATTACTGTGATCAGCGGTAGCGTCGGCTTTGGTGTTGGGGAAAGGGTCGAAAAGAATGGTGACTTGCTCAAACCGGGCACCTTCTACGCGCAACCAGCAAATCACGCGCATTACGTCTGGACAGCAGGGGAAGAGGGTATCATCGAAGTTCATTTTGTCGGTCCGGGAGGGATTAACTACATCAACCCGGCTGACGATCCGCGCAAGAAGTGAAATGCGGCTCAGCCGGCTACTTCGCACCTCGCACACCCTTGTTGCCCGGAATAGAAGCGCGAGCTTTACCTCACGCGGATAAATGCAAACCGCATCAATGGAAGCGAGCTCGGCAGCTCAGGCTCCCTCTCTCTCTCCTTCTGCCAAAAATCGTGGCCCATTGGCGATATTAAGAAAGCTGGTCCCGGAGACGTTGGAATTTGCCACTGGGGCATGACCGCCTCGGGTCATTCCGAACGGGAAGTTCGTTCCAAGAGCGGTGTTTCGATGCTCTGCCCGCTATGATTTCGGCTGTCGTGATTGGGTCACGGATTGTCGTAGCGCTGACCAGAAGGAAGGGCATGGGTCGATTCTTGCCGTCCACCGGTACCAAGTGTCAGACTTTCACCACTAACTCTCGTTTCGTCATCCTGGGGTCTGCGCTGCGTCGCTCCGCTCCTTGCTGCGCCCCAGGATGACGAAGCTGACGGGCTGCGGCCAGCATCGGCTGAATGCGTCGGGGGACCCATCGGCGTATAGGCAGTATCGATACCAGGATAAAGTTTGGCCTGTTTGACCGGTGCCGGACGTCCCATCTTCCACTTAGAGCAATGACATGGAGGCTCCAAGCATGGAACTGAACGACAAGGCAATCCTCATCACCGGATCGACAGATGGCGTCGGCCGTTTGGTCGCGCAAAGGCTCGGCGCCGGCGGCGCGCGGATCCTGGTGCATGGCCGCGATGGGACGCGGGGCAAGGCGACGGTCGCCGAGATCGAAGCCGCTGGTGGGAAGGCCGAGCTTCTCGTCGCCGATCTCTCGTCGCTCGCCGAAGTCCGCCGTCTCGCCGAGGCTGTTCGCGCCCACACGGGCCGGCTCGATATTCTCATCAACAACGCCGGCATCGGCACCGCAGGCACCAAACGACAGGTCAGCGCCGACGGCTACGAACTGCGCTTTGCCGTAAATTATCTCGCCGGCTTCCTGCTCACATCGGAGCTTCTGCCGCTGCTCAAGGCGAGCGCCCCAGCGCGCATCGTCAATGTCGCCTCGGCCGGCCAGCAGGCAATCGATTTCGACGATGTCATGCTGACCCGCAACTATGACGGCGTGCGTGCCTACTGCCAGAGCAAGCTGGCGCAGATCATGTTCACCATCGATCTGGCACAGGAACTGAAGAACACGGGCGTCACCGTCAACAGCCTGCATCCGGCAAGCTACATGAACACGACCATGGTCCGGCAGGCAGGCATCACGCCTTGGAACGCGGTCGAGACCGGCGCCGATGCCATCCTCAACCTTGCCACGTCGCCGGCGCTCGAAGGGCGGAGCGGCCTTTATTTCGACGGCCAGAATGAATCTCGCGCCAACGCGCAAGCCTATGATGCAAAGGCAAGGCAGCAATTGCGGACATTGAGCCTTGACCTCGTCGGGCGCCCCTCCCCGATATCGAAGGAACGGCATTCATGACTGAGAAAATCCAACAAGCCGTGATCGTCGGCGGCTCGTCCAGCATCAGCCTCGGCGCGGAAGCTGCTTGGCCCGGGTATGAAGGTGACCCGGCTCAAAGGTGCATGGCGCAGCCCTGGCGGGGCCGGCCTGCGATTTGCCGCATAGTGCATGTCGCCCACAAACCTGCCGTCGGGCTTTGACCCGAGGGATAACGACATGCAAAAACAAGCGGTATGGCACGCTGTTCGAAAAGGCTCAATCGGACGTCAGGCCGGGCCAGAAGGCCAGCGCCATTAGCCCGGCGATAATGGCATACCAGACCGTCGTATGGGTTGCCTTCATGATCGGCCGCCCCACTTCCCGTGCCCGGTTCGGATGCAGGGGGTCATACATGACCTTTACCGCCGCTCCGACCGAACCGGTCATGTTATTGACCGGCAAATGCGATTCAAAGCGCCAGATCTTGCCGAGGCGATCGGCGAATTCGATGGTCGGCGTCCTGGGCGAGTCGCCGGACATCTTTATCTCCACCACCTTGCCTGTCACATAGACGCGACGGTGCCGAAGCACGAGATCGCCATAGGTGTGGGGGACGACAAGCCCCAGGAAAAAGAGACCGCAGACGAAGCACCAGAGTTGGATATCGCTCGGAAAATAGCCGAATGTTTCGGCAAGCGCCCGAAGCGGCGAGAGCGCGAGGTGAAAGGCCTGCGAAACGCTTCCCCAGAAGCTATTCCAGCTTTGCTCCATAAAGACTCCGACAAGCGAAACTGAGCCAATCATACGAGGCAATCGCAACGGAGCGATTAATGCGCAGATGACAATTCATACCATATCGGCTGCGCCATTCCTTTAAAGCGCCTGGCCCATCAGCGCTAGGAATCCTCCGGTCAGCGCGACATTGCAGACAAAGCCATTGATGCGGGCGGCGCGCTCCGAACCCTGGTGATCCCAGAAATTGTTGAACATCGGTGTCGCGACCAGCAGGAAGAGGATCAGACATGCCGCGGCAAGAGCGGTCCAGATGCCCGCAATCACCAGCCCTCCGGCGACGATCTGAAGGACGATGCCCAGCCACAGCATCAGCCGCGCCTGCGGCACGCCGCGTGTCGTCATCAGCTGGGTCAGGAAACTTGCATTCTGGATATTGCGCAGGCCGGCAAAGACGAACGCGCCGCCGAGCAGCAGGCAGGCGGCAAAAAGAATCTCATTCTCAAAATTCGACAACATGTTCTTGATCCCAAAGCAAAAAGAGACGCGCGGCGGATGGCCGCGCGTCCAGTCCCGTCTGCTCAGGCGGCCTTGGCCGCCGGTATTGGATGAATGGCGTGGAAGGGAACGCAGAGCCGGTTCCAGGTGTTGATCATGCCGATCGCAACGGACAGCTTGACCAGTTCCTCTTCCGAAAACTGTTCGAGCGTTTTTGCGTAGAGATCATCCGGCACGCCGCTGTCCGCGATCTTCGTCACCACGTCGGTCCAGGCGAAGGCAGCGCGTTCGCGCTCGGAAAACAGCGGCGATTCCTTCCAGGCGGAGACGAGATAGAGCCGCTGTTCGGTCTCGCCATCGTGGCGCGCCTCGCGGCTGTGCATCTCGACGCAATACGAACAGCCATTGATCTGCGAGGCCCTGAGCTTGATCAGATGCAGCAGGCTCACCTCGATCCCGCATTCGTCGACCGCCTTGTTGAGCGCCGATACCGCTTTCATGATTTCCGGCGCCGCGCCGAAGAATTGCAGCCTCTGCTTCATGGTCATTACCTTTCACGCTTGGCTGGTTGAACCCGATTTCTGCGGTCGCTGATGGCGCTCGACAAAGGCGCAGTTCGCCGCGACTGAACGGGGATCGGCATCGCTCATATAGTCCGCAACGATGTCGGACAGCCGCGCCTCGGCAAGAGCGGCGCGAAAGGCGCGCTCGGCCTTCAGCATTGCGACGTTGATGCCGCAGGGTTTTACATAGACCGAGGCATCGAGCCGAGCCGGCCCGCGTTGACGGATTTCGCCGCAACGGAAGGCCGGTTCGCGCCCTTCCACGGCGAGCACGATGTCGAGCAACGTTATGTGCTCCGCCGGCCGCGCCAGCCGATAACCGCCCGATGGCCCGGGCACCGATTCCAGGATGCTCGACGCCGTCAGCGCATTGAGATGCTTGAGGAGATAGCTCGGCGACAGGCCGAACGCTTCCGCCATGGCCGCACCCGGCATGGTCGCCGCGCCTTCCACGCCGGCAAGCATGGCGGCGCAGTGGATGGCCGCTTCGACGCCCTCGCCCAGCTTCATCGTGCTGATCTCCAATTCATGGATATCTTTTATCATGGATAATTTTTATCCGCAATGTGGAATCGAGAGTGCTCGACTCTGGATGATTGCGATTGCTCGTTTTAGAATGCAGCTAAGGGATGGCTGCGCTGCCGGCGATTTTATCCGATCGATGGCGCCGCCCCTCATTGCCCTGCCGGGCATTTCTCCCCGTAGAACGGGGAGAAAGACGCCGGCATCGAAGTTTTCGCCAATCTCCAGCGTTGCAGAATAGAGAGCCAAGGCCGCGGCCAGCGGGCTTCTCCCCGTTTACGGGGAGAAGGTGCCGGCAGGCGGATGAGGGGCAGCGCCGACCTCGACAATTAAACCGGACGAAACCGATCTGGCGCTTCGACCGGGAAAACTATTCCGCGGCCACCTTGGCCATCGGGTTATTCGGATGCGTCGTCCAGTTGGCGTAGACCGGCGACACCGGTCTGCCGGTGCGCTGGTCGATAACGCCAGCCGCCAGCGGTTCCATGGTGATGCAGTTCTCGACCGGGCAGACATTGACGCAGAGGTTGCAGCCGACGCATTCGGCCTCGATCACCTCGAAATGCCGCTTGCCGTCGACGATTGCGGTGATCGCCTGGTGCGAGGTGTCCTCGCAGGCGATGTGGCAGCGGCCGCATTTGATGCAGGCCTCCTGGTCGATATGCGCCTTGGCGACGTAATTGAGGTTGAGGTATTGCCAGTCGGTGACGTTGGGCGTGGCGCGGCCGACGATGTCGTCGAGCGAGGCATGGCCCTTCTCGTCCATCCAGTTTTCCAGGCCGGCGATCATCTCCTGCACGATCTTGAAGCCATAGGTCATCGCCGCCGTGCACACCTGCACATTGCCGGCGCCGAGCGCCATGAATTCGGCAGCGTCTCGCCACGTGGTGATGCCGCCGATACCGGAGATCGGCAGGCCATGCGTTTCCGGATCGCGGGCGATCTCGGCCACCATGTTCATGGCGATCGGCTTCACCGCCGGGCCGCAATAGCCGCCATGCGAACCCTTGCCGTCGATCGTCGGCTCCGGTGCGAAACTATCGAGATTGACGCCGGTGATCGAATTGATGGTGTTGATCAGCGACACCGCGTCGGTGCCGCCGGCAAGGGCGGCACGCGCCGGCTTGCGTATGTCGGTGATGTTGGGCGTCAGCTTGGTGATGACAGGCATGCGGGTGTTGGCCTTGCACCAGCGCACCACCATTTCGATGTATTCCGGCACCTGGCCGACGGCAGCACCCATGCCGCGTTCCGACATGCCGTGCGGGCAGCCGAAATTGAGCTCGATGCCGTCGGCCCCGGTCTCCTCGACCACCGGCAGGATCGCCTTCCACGCATGTTCCTCGCAAGGCACCATCAGCGAGACGACGATGGCGCGGTCGGGCCAGTCCTTCTTGACCTGCTTGATCTCGCGCAGATTGATCTGCAAGTCGCGGTCGGTGATCAGCTCGATGTTGTTGAGGCCGAGCAGGCGGCGGTCGGCGCCCCAGATCGCGCCATAGCGCGGACCGTTGACATTGACCACCGGCGGCCCCTCTTCGCCGAGCGTCTTCCAGACAACGCCGCCCCAGCCCGCCCTAAAGGCGCGGATGACGTTGTAGGCCTTGTCGGTCGGCGGCGCCGAGGCCAGCCAGAACGGATTCGGCGATTTGATGCCGACGAAATTGTTGCGTATGTCTGCCATGCTCATGCCCTCCCGTTCGAGGTCAGTGCCCGCTGGATCGATTCGGCCGCGTCGCGCCCCTGCGCGACGGCCGAAACTGTGAGGTCGTCGCCGCCATAGATGCAGTCGCCGCCGGCCCAGACGTTTGGCAGCGAGGTGCGGCCTTCGGCATCGACCTTGATGCGGCCGGCTTCCAGCGCCAGCAAGGCGCCGCTGCCGTTGAGCGCAGCCGGGACAAAGCTCTGGCCGATCGCCTTGAACACTTGGTCGGCGGTGAGCGTCAGCCGCTCGCCGGTGCCGACGAGCTTGTCGCCCTGCATCGCCGTATATTCGAGTTCGATGCCCGAGACCTTGCCGCCTTCGGCAATGACCCGCTTCGGCTGCAGCCAGTGACGGATGATGACGCCGTTGGCGGCGGCCAGGTCCTGCTCGAATTCGGAAGCGTTCATGTGCTCCTGCCCGCGCCGATAGCAGATTGTCACTTCTTCGGCGCCGAGCAGTTTTGATTGCACCGCCGCGTCGATCGCTGTCATGCCGCCGCCGATGACGACGACGCGCCGGCCGACCGGCAGGCTAGCAAGGTCACTGGCCTGGCGAAGCTCGGCGATGAACTCCACCGCATTGGTGACGCCTTGCGCATCCTCGCCGTCGGCGCGCAGCGCGTTGACGCCGCCAAGCCCCATGCCGAGAAACACCGCATCGTAATTCCTGGTCAGGTCCGACAGCTGGTAGTCGCGGCCGAGCGCCTTGCCGTTCTGGATGTCGATGCCGCCGATCGACGTGACATAATCGACCTCGGCCTGGGCGAAATTGTCGATGCTCTTGTAGGCGGCGATGCCATATTCATTGAGACCGCCGGCTTTCGGGCGGGCTTCCAGGATGGTCACCTCATGTCCGTGGCGGGCAAGCCTATGGGCGGCTGCAAGCCCGGCCGGTCCGGCGCCGACCACGGCGATCGTCTTGCCGGTCGGCGCCGCGCGCCGGTAAAACTGCTTATTCTCAGCCATGGCGACATCGGTGGCATAACGCTGCAGGCGGCCGATCTGCACCGGCTTGCCTTCGGCCACTTCGCGCACGCAGACCTCTTCGCACAGCGTCTCGGTCGGGCAGACGCGGGCGCACATACCGCCCAAAATGTTCTGGTCGAAAATCGTCTTGGCCGAGCCGATCGGATTGCCTGTCGAGATCTGGCGGATGAACAGCGGGATATCGATCGAGGTCGGGCATGCATTCATGCACGGCGCGTCATAGCAGAAGTAGCAGCGATCGGACTCGACCAGCGCCTCATGATGATCGAGCGGCGGATGCAGGTCGGAAAAATTATCGGCATATTGCTCAGGCGAAAGCCGGCCGCCGGCAATGCCCTGCTTGAAATGACCAGTCGCCATTCCGCTTCCCCATTCCTTGTTGTTTTGGGGAAGGCTAGCACGTTTTGTTTTTTTATCAATTGGTCAATTTTCGACGCAAGCCGCTGAAAAGCCACGACAAAAACATGATATCCATACTCATGTTTCATATTGGCCTATTCCGTCGCGAAAATCGTCCTAGATGGACCACGCATGATCGATGACTGGAAACCCAAGGAGCACGACAATGCCAAACTCTCCGATGTCCTTCTTCTGGTACGAATTGATGACCACCGACCTCGACGCCGCCGAGGCATTCTACACCGACGTGGTCGGCTGGAAGGCGCAGCCCTTCGACGGCGCGCCCGGCATGCCGCGCTATATCGTGATGAATGTCGGCGAGCGCGGCGTTGCAGGGCTGATGACGCAGCCGGACGAAGTGCGCAAGATGGCCATGCCGCCGGCCTGGGCCGGTTACATCCATACCAGGGATGTCGATGCTTCTACGAAATCGCTGAAGGAGGCCGGCGGTACGGTTCACCGCGAACCCGATGACATTCCGGGTGTCGGCCGCTTTGCCGTCGTCGCCGACCCGCAAGGCGCGGTCTTCAACTTCCTGCAGCCGATCGGCCCTGACCAGCCGCCGGTGCCGGCTACTACTCCCGGCCATATCGGCTGGCATGAACTTTACACGACCGACTGGCGCGCCGCGTTCGATTTCTATGCCGGGCAATTCGGCTGGACCAAGGGCGACGCCATGGATATGGGGCCGATGGGCACTTACCAGCTGTTTGTCGCCGGCGGCGAACCTGTCGGCGGCATGATGAACAAGCCCGAGCAGGTTCCGGTGCCGGTCTGGCAGTTCTATTTCAATGTTCCCGCAATCGACGCGGCGGCCAAGCGCGTCACCGACAATGGCGGCAAGATCCTGATGGGCCCGATGGAGGTCCCCGGAGGCGGCTGGATCGTGATGTGCACGGATCCGCAGGGTGCTCATTTCGCGCTAACGGCGCCGGTACGGTAGCTGGGCCAGGCGTAACCCGAAGGGCGTTTTGTTTGTCGCGGTGGCGCTCTTCGGCGCCCCCCTCTGTCCTGCCGGACATCTCCCCCACTTGGGGGGAGATTGGCTGTTTCGTTGACGGCGTTCTATTTTGCGACGTTGGCGATTGGCGAAATCAGAGATGACGGCCAATCTCCCCCCTCGTGGGGGAGATGTCCGGCAGGACAGAGGGGGGCGCGAAGGATCGCCCACTTCAACAAGCACCCGCCAAATAGCGCCGCATCGCTTGCGGCGCCAACGGCGCCGCCTTCACCCGCGCATCCGCTCGAGATTCGCGTCGAACAGCGGCGTCGGCTGCATGCGCGCGGCGTGGCGCTTGCCCAACAGCTCGATCTCGAAACCGTCGGCCTCGTCGGCGATCTCCTTCGGCACATAGCCCAAGGCGACGGACGTCTTTGAATGGTGCGCGTAGCCGCCTGACGTGACCCAGCCGCGCACGGCGCCGTCGAACCAGATCGGCTCGTCGCCGATGACGTCGGCGTCTGCCGCATCGACGACAAAGGCGCGCAGCCGCAGCTTGCCGCCTTGCTGGCGCTCGGCCAGTGCCGCCTGCTTGCCGATGAAATCGGTTTCTTTCCCGTAGGCGACGAAACGGTCGAGGCCAGCTTCAAGCGGCCCGTAGATCGGCCGGTATTCGCGCGCCCACGAGCCGTAGTTCTTCTCCAGTCGCAGCGCGTTGAGCGCGCGCGCGCCGAACAGGCCGATGCCGAAGTCTTCGCCGGCCGCCATCAGGGTCTGGTACGCGGCACGCTGATATTCCGGCGTCACCCAGATCTCGTAGCCGAGATCGCCGGTGTAGCTGACGCGGCCGACCAGGCACGGCGCCATGCCGATATCCATCCTGGCCGTAGCCATGAACGGGAACGCCGCATTCGACACATCCGCCCGCGTAGCCCTGGCAAGCACGTCCCGCGCCTTCGGTCCGGCGATTGACAGGCCCGTCAGCTTCGCCCCCAGCGCCTCGATCATGACCGAACCGTCTTGCGGCAGATGCGCCTCGAACCAGCGCATGTGATACTGCTCGGCAATGCCGGAACCGGCGAGGAACCAGCCCTCCCCGCTGGAATTGGGGCTGCCGAGATTGGCCAGCGAAAAATCGCCGATCAGCCTGCCGTCTTCCTTCAGCATCGGCGCCAGCGTCATGCGGCCGGGCTTTGGCAGCTTGCAGGCAAGCAGGCGGTCGAGCCAGGCCGCCGCGCCCTCGCCCGTCACCCTGTATTTGGCGAATGACGAGATTTCCGACAGGCCGACACTTGTCCGCACCGTCTTCACCTCTTTTGCGACATGCTCGAAATCGCTCGAGCGCCGCCACGAGAACTCGTCCCTGACGCCTTCGGGCGCATACCACAGCGGCACTTCCAGCCCATAGGCGACGCCCCACTGCGCGCCCTTGGCCGACAAAAGGTCGTAAACCGGCGTTGTCTTGAGCGGCCGCCCCGCAGGCAGCTCCTCATTGGGGAAGCGGATCGAAAAACGCCGCGAATAATTCTCGCGCACCTTGGCGTTGGTGTAGGCCATCGTTGCCCAGTCGCCGTAGCGCGAGACATCCATCGCCCAGATGTCGGCGCCGGGATCGCCCTCGATCATCCAGTTCGACAGCGCCAGGCCAACACCGCCGCCCTGCGAAAAGCCGGCCATGACGCCGCAGGCGACCCAGAAGCCAGGCAGGCCGCGCACCGGCCCGACCAGCGGGTTGCCGTCCGGCGCGAAGGTGAAGGGGCCGTTGATGATCTGCTTGATGCCGATGTTCTGGAAGGCCGGGAAATGCCGGAAGCCGACTTCCAATGACGGCGCGATGCGGTCGATGTCGGGCTCCAGCAGCTCGTGGCCGAAATTCCACGGTGTCTGAAATTCGGACCATGGCTTGTTGGCCTTCTCATAGGTGCCCATCAGCATGCCGCCGCGCTCCTGGCGCAGATAGAGCTCGCCGTCGAAATCGACCGCGTGGATGATCTCCGTCCCGGTCTTCTGGTTCCAGGCGGCGACCTCCGGCATGTCCTCGGTGATCAGGTACATGTGCTCCATGGCCAGCACCGGCAGTTCGAGACCAACCATGCGGCCGACCTCGCGCGCCCACAGGCCGCCGGCGTTGACGACATGCTCGGCCACCACCTCGCCCTTGTTGGTGATGACGCGCCACAGGCCGTCGGCGCGGCGCACGATATCCTCGACCTTGGTGAAGCGCTCAACCTCGACGCCAAGTTTTCTGGCCGCCTTGGCATAGGCGTGGGTGACGCCGGACGGGTCGAGATGACCGTCCTCCTTGTTGCGCACCGCGCCGACGAACTGCTTCGGGTCGAGCAGCGGCATCAACTCGGCCGCCTCATCAGGCGAAATCTCCTCGAGGTCGATGCCGAGATAGCGGCCCTTGGCGACGACGCCGCGCAGCCAGTCGAGCCGCGCCTCGGTCGCCGCCAGAAGCACGCCGCCGGTCAGATGCACGCCGGTCGCCTGGCCGGACAGCTCCTCGATCTCCTTGTAGAGCGAGATCGTGTATTTCTGCAGCTTGGCGACGTTGGGATCGCCGTTGATCGTATGCATGCCGCCGGCCGCGTGCCAGGTCGAGCCGGAAGTCAGCTCGTCGCGCTCCAGAAGCACAATGTCGGTCCAGCCGTGACGGGCGAGATGGAACAGCACGGAACAGCCGACGACGCCTCCGCCAATGACCACGACCTTAGCATGCGATTTCATGGGTTTTCTCGTTATTTCAGGGAGTTGGAGGGGTGAGATGAATCGGTGCGGGAGGAGCCAAGGCACGCCTCGCAGGCGCACAACATAGCGTCACGGCTCGCCCTGCCCGATCGCTTCTTTGCGCCTGGCCACATACGCCTCCAGCGCCTCGCGCACGGAAATATCCATCGCCGGCTCGACATGATCTTCCAGCGCTTTCTTCCACAGCCGCGTCGCCCGCGCCGTGGTGTCTAGCCCGCCGGCCTCCTGCCAGGCCTCGTAGTTCTGCCAATTGGAGAGCATCGGCTGGTAGAAGGCAGTTGCATAGCGCTCCAGCGTGTGCGGCTCGCCGAAGAAATGGCCGCCGGTCGGCACCGCACCCAGCGCCTCGACGGCGAGTTCCGCCTCGTTGACTTCGATCGGGCGCAAGAACTCCATCAGGTGCTGGATCATCTCGACGTCGATGATGAACTTTTCGAACGATGCGGTCAGCCCGCCCTCCTGCCAGCCGGCTGCGTGGTAGACGAGATTGCCGTGGCCGAGCACCGCGCCCCACAGCGCCATCAGCGTCTCATAGGCGCCTTGCGCGTCGGCGGCGTTGGAGGCCGAGCCCGGCGTCGTCCGGTAGGGCAGTCGATAGCGCCGTGCCAACTGCCCGGAGGCGATGTTGGCCTTGGTGTTCTCCGGCGTGCCGAAGGCCGGCGCACCGGACTTCATGTCGACATTGGAGGTGAAGGCGCCATACATGACCGGGGCGCCAGGGCGGACAAGCTGCGTTAAGACCACGCCGAACAGTGCCTCGGCATTCTGTTGCGCGAGCGCGCCGGCAAGCGTCACCGGGCTCATCGCCCCCATCAGCGTGAACGGCGTCACCGCGACCGATTGGCCGAACTCGGCCATGGTCATCAGCCCTTCGGCCATCATTTCGTCGAAGCGGCGCGGCGAGTTGACCGAGATGATGGTGGTGACGCCTGGATTGTCGCACATCTGATCGAGGCTCAAGCCCCGCGAAATCGCCATCATTTCGATGCCGTCGAGCGCCCTGCCGCGGCCGATCGCCGAGACGTGAAAACTTTTGTCGGTCAGCGTCAGATTGGCGAAATAGGTGTCGAGGTGGCGTGAATTGGCCGGCAGTTCCACCGGTGCGCAGACCTGGTTGCCCAGCATATGGATGCAGTTGAAATGCTGCGCCAGCCGGGTGAGATCACAATAGTCGCGCAGGTTTCCGGCGCGGCGGCCGCGTTCCATGTCGTGCACGTTGGGAGGTCCGGCGACGAGCGTAAAATTGATGGTGTTGCCGCCGAGATGAACGGCACGGACCGGGTTGCGCGGCGTCAGCGTATAGCTCGACCGCGTCGTCCCCAGTGCCTGGTCGACCATGCCGCGGTCGATGCGGACAATCATCGACGCATGATCGACCTTGGCCCCGGCCTTTTCGAACAGCGAAAGCGCCCGCGGGCTCATCACCTCGATGCCGAAATTCTCCAGAATATGCATCGACGCCTGATGGATCGCCTCGATCTGGTCGGCCGAGAGCATCGCCATCGGCGGATAAGGATTTGTCACGCGGCGCAACGGCAGTTGCGGGATGGCGGCCGGTCCCCTGTTGCTGGTTCGCTCAGCGCCGCGCTTGCGTCTCGGTTCGTTCATGCGGCGTATCAAAGCGCCGGCACGACGATCGGGCTGTCAGAAATCCGCCACCCGCGGGCGTGATTTTAGCCAAGGCGGCATATTGGTAGCTTCATGCCGACAAAAGCGACAGAATACGTCGGAATTTCTATCCTCGCTCTGCCCCGACCAAAGTGGCCGATGGACCGTTAAGGAACGCAGCAAGATTCC
Organism: Mesorhizobium ventifaucium; assembly: GCF_935822925.1. Lineage (GTDB taxonomy): Bacteria > Pseudomonadota > Alphaproteobacteria > Rhizobiales > Rhizobiaceae > Mesorhizobium > Mesorhizobium ventifaucium. The sequence goes on along the minus strand of NZ_CAKXZS010000078.1, from coordinate 90,477 downwards.
TTTTAAGTTTTCGGCCTAATCCTGCTCCGATGTGTAGGTCGAGTTTTAGTAAAAGTGTAGCGATCGCCGTGCTGCTGGCGCTGTCGGCCTGCGCGACGCCGCCGAGCCATATCAACGATGTCTGCGCCGTCTTCGACCAGAATGACGGCTGGTTCGACAACTGGCAGGCGGCGGCCGAACGCGCCGAACAAAAGCATGGCGTGCCGGTTCCCGTGCTGATGGCGACGGTGCGCAAGGAATCCGGCTTCAAGAGCAACGCCAGGCCCCCGCGCAAAAAGCTGCTCGGCTTCATTCCCTGGAAACGTGTCTCCAGCGCCACCGGCTTCTCGCAGGCGCTTGACGGCACCTGGGCGCAATATCAGAGCGAGACCGGAAGTTGGGCGGCGCGTCGCACCAGCTTCGCCGATGCCGTTGATTTCGTCGGCTGGTATCATTCCAAGACATCAGACACGCTCGGCATCGCCCGCAACGACACCTACAATCTCTATCTGGCCTATTATCTCGGCTGGACGGCCTATGGCCGCGGCAACCGCGGCGATGCCAGCGTGCAGCGCTATGCGAGGGCCACCGAGCAGATGGCTCGGGACTACGCCGCGCAGCTACGCCAATGCGCGCGTTGATGGCGCCACGGATCTAATCGTCCGTCAGCTTCGGCCTCTTGCCGTGCGGACGCTGGGGCGGAGCGCCGGCGAAGCCCGGACCGATGCCCTGCGGTGCGTCGTCGGGCACGCCTTCATTGGCGGCATGCTCCTTGTCGAACTTGATCACCGGCTCCATTTTCGCCAGCACGTCGTCGGCAAGCCAGCACAGGCTCATATGACCGTCTCCGAGATGCTTGACCGGCGGCACCTGCGTCTCGCAAAGGTTGTCCGGCACCAGCTTCTTGTAGCCGCAGCGGGTCTGGAACGGGCAGCCGGTTGGCGGGTTCATCGCCGACGGGATGTCGCCCTCCAGCACGATGTGCTTCTTGATCACGCTGGTGTCGGCGATCGGGATCGCCGACAGCAGCGCCTCGGTGTAGGGATGATAGGGCGGCGAAAAGATCTGGTCGGTCGTGCCCTGCTCGACGATATAGCCGAGATACATGACGACGACGCGGTCGGCGATGTAGCGCACCACCGACAGGTCGTGGCTGATGAACAGCATCGTCGTCTTGTTCTTGCGCTGGATGTCCATCAACAGCTCGGTCACTGCCGCCTGCACCGACACGTCGAGCGCCGAAACCGGCTCGTCGGCCACCACCACCTTGGCATCGCCGGCAAAAGCCCGCGCCACGCCGATGCGTTGCTTCTGGCCGCCTGAAAGCTGGCGCGGCTTGCGGGTCTCGAACGCCCGCGGCAGCTTCACCAGGTCGAGTAGTTCCAGCATGCGCTTGCGGCGATCGGCAACGGTGTTGCCGACATTGAACTTTTCCAGCGTGCGGATGATCTGCGACCCGACGGTATGGCTGGGGTTGAGCGTGTCGAACGGATTCTGGAACACCATCTGGATCGACGACACCGTCTCGACGCTGCGGTTTTCGACCCCGATCGACTGGATTTGCTGGTTGCCGAGCGTCACGCTGCCGGAGCTTGCCGTCTCCAGTCCGAGCAGCACCTTGGCCAGCGTCGACTTTCCGCAGCCGGACTCGCCGACAATGGCGACGGTCTCGGATTCGCGCGCCATGAAGGAGATCGTCTCATTGGCCTTGACGACGCGGCCCTCGCTCGAGCCGAACACCTCGCTGCCGCCGACCTTGTAGTACTTTTTGAGGTCCTCGATCTTGAGCACCGGCGCGCCGGGCTCGACGCGCTCGTTGACCTTCTTGGCGCCGGGCGGCAGCGCTTCCCAGTCGATCTCGTTGAAGCGCACGCAGCGCGAAAAATGGCCTTCATGGCCGTCGACCGCGATCATCGGGATTTCGGCGGCGTTGCAGACGCCCTCGACGAAATGGTGGCAGCGCGGGCCGAAATTGCAGCCCTTCGGCCGCTCGTGCGGCAGCGGCAATTGCCCCGGGATAGAGATCAGAGGCCGCGAATTCTTGTCGGCGCCGGGCAGCGGGATCGAGCGGAACAGGCCTTGCGTGTAGGGATGGCGCATCCGGTCGAAGACGTCCTTGATCTTGCCGGTCTCCACCGCTTCGCCCGAGTACATCACCGTGATGCGGTCGCAGGTTTCCAGGATCAGGCCGAGATTGTGCGACACGAAGATCATCGAGGTGCCGAACTTCTCGCCAAGCCCTTTGACCAGGTCGACGATGCCGGCTTCGACTGTCACGTCGAGCGCCGTCGTCGGCTCGTCAAGCAGCAGCAGCGCCGGCTTCGACAGCAGCGCCATGGCGATGACGATGCGCTGTTGCTGGCCACCAGAAAGCTGGTGGGGAAAGGAGCGCATCATGCGCTCCGGATCGGGCAGCCTGACCGAGCGCACCATTTCCAGCGCGCGTTTATAAGCTTCTTCCCTCGACACCTTGTCGTGGATCAGCGGCACTTCCATCAGTTGCTGGCCGACCTTCATCGCCGGGTTCAGGCTGGCCATCGGCTCCTGGTAGATCATCGCGATCTTGTTGCCGCGGATGGCGCGCAGTTCCTCGTCGGACAACTCGCCCATGTCCTTGCCCTGGAACTTTATCCGGCCGCCGACGATCTTTCCGATGTTGGAGAGGTCGCGCATGATGCCGAGCGACACGGTCGACTTGCCGCAGCCAGATTCGCCGACGATGCCCATCGCTTCGCCAGGCATGACCGTGCAGGAGAAGTCCATGACAGCCGGTATCTCACCCTTGCGGGTGAAGAAGGAGATCGACAGGTTCTCGATCTCGATGATCGGACCATTGGTCGGCTTGGCGGGATTTCGAACTGCCTCATTCATGGGTCGCTCCAATCCTTGTTCTTTCAAGCATATCGGGTCGAGAACCCGTCCATCAATCTTTCATCGATTGCTCACGCAGCGAGTCGGCCAGCAGATTAAGGCCCAGCACGAACGACATCAGCGCGATCGTCGGCGGCAGCGCCGGATGGATGAAGGAGCGCAGCAGCCGACTGGCGTCCTTGATCGCGGTGCCCCAGTCCGGGCTCTCGGGCGCCAGCCCGAGGCCGAAATAGCCGAGCGTGCCGAGCAGGATCGTGGTGTAGCCGATACGCAGGCAGGCGTCGACGATCAGCGGGCCGCGTGCGTTGGGAAGTATCTCCCACAGCATGATGTACCAGGGCGATTCACCGCGTGTCTGCGCCGCCGCCACATAGTCGCGCGTTTTGATGTCCATGACCAGGCCGCGCACGATGCGGAACACGCCGGGGCTGGAGGCGAACACCACCGCCACGAAGATGTTGAGCTGGTTGGGATCGATATGGATGATCCTGAACGGATCGGCATCGAAGACCAGGCCGGCATAGACCCAGCCGCCAACGATCAGCGTCAGCCCCAGCAGGATGTAAAGGCGGTCGGGCCGTTTCTTGTAGCGCGTCCAGAACAGCACGCTGAAGAAGATAATCGGGAACAGGAAGAACAGGCCGGCCATCGCATAGGGAATCGGTGTCTCCATGATGCCCGGCGTCACCAAGAGGTAGAACAGCAGGATCACAGGGAAGGCGAGCACCAGATTGGCGAGGAATGACAGCACCGTGTCGATCCTGCCGCCATAATAGCCGGCCGGCAGGCCGAGCGTGATGCCGACCATCAGCGCAAAACCAGTCGCCGCCGGCGCGATGATCAGCACGATCTGGCTGCCGTAGACCATGCGGCTGAACACGTCGCGGGCAAGCTTGTCGCCGCCGAACAGGTAGACAAGTCCCGATTGCGGCTCGACCGCGCCCGGCAGCGCGTCCTTCATGATCGGGATCTGGACAAGCGGATTGAACGGCGAGACGGTCGACGCGAAGATCGCCGTGAATAGCCAGAACAGGCAGATGCCGACGCCGACGATGCCGACGCTGCTGTCAAAGAGTTGACCGTAGAGGCCAAGTCTCTTCTTGTAGGCGAAGCTCGCCCCCATCACCAGGACGAGAGAGATCCAGACCGGCCAGAAACGCGCAAGCACGCCAAGCACCACATCGAAGGCGCCGATATATTCAAGCTGCATCCGCCCGATCCCCTATTGAACTCTGATACGCGGATTGAGAAACGCGTAACCGACATCGGAAATGAGCTGCGTGATCAGGACGATGAACACCGAGACCAGGGAGCAGCCGAGCAAAAGATCGATATCGTTGTTGCCGGCCGCCTCGACCAGCGTGTAGCCAAACCCCTGGTAGCGGAACATCACCTCGACGATGACGACGCCGGTCAGCAGCCAGGGAAATTGCAGCATGATGACAGTGAACGGCGCGATCAGCGCGTTGCGCAGCGCGTGTTTGACCACGACGCTGCCGAAGGCGAGGCCCTTCAACCGGGCGGTGCGGATATATTGCTGCGTCATCACCTCGACCATCGAGGCGCGGGTCATGCGGGCGATATAGCCGATGCCGTAGATCGCCAGCGTCATCACCGGCAAGGTGAAGTTGTAGAAGGTGATGCCCCGGCTGGCCGAAGCCGCCGAACCGTTCAGCAGGCCGAGCCATGAGGCAAAGATGACGGTGAAAATGACGCCCGAGACATATTCAGGCGTCGCCGTCGAGGCGATCGAGGCGACAGACAATGTCCGGTCGGTTCGCGAGCCTTCGCGCATGCCGGCGAGGATGCCGATCAGCAGCGAGATCGGCACCATCACCACAAGCACCCAGAACATCAGGATGCCGGTGGCGCCAAGCGCCGGGAAAAGCTTCGACGCGACCGTCGTCTTGAACTTGGTCGAGCAGCCGAAGTCACCCTGCAGCACACCTGAGAATGTCGGCTCGACAGGATCGTTGCAGAAGGCAAAACGTCGCGCGGGTTTGCCGGTTGCCGGGTCTGTGACCGGCTGTTTGGGTACGATACCCAGCCATTGAGCATAGCGGGAGAAGAAATTCTGGCGGTAGCCATGGTTGACCAGCCAGCTTTCGAGCTGCTCGGCCGAGGTGTGCATTTCGGTCTGGCTGATTGCCAGCTTTTTCAGATTGGGATCGAGATTGATCAGGAAGAACACGACCATCGTCAGGCACAGCATCGTCAATGCCATGGTGCCGAGGCGTCGAAGGATGAAAGAAAGCATGGCGGTCCCCTGCCGGTCTGGTTGGGGTTGAGGCCGGCTTGGAGCCAGTTCAGCCGCGATCGGCAGAGCTGGCTGTCAAACGGACCCTCAGAATGCGATCAACCCTGTCTTATTGCACGCCCCTGCCCGAAGAGTCCGCGCTTTTCTTGCTGCGCCTGTTTTCGGTTTCTGGAATCATGCATGGCGTGGCTGGAAGGGGCGAACCGCCCCTTCCACGATCGATCCGATCAGGCCACCTCGTCGAGCCAGACCTTGCCGTAGTCGCGCTCGAAGGTCGGGTGCATGCCGTAGTTCTTAACGGCAGCCACCGAATGACTGTAGAGCTTGCGCCAATAGGGCTGGATGATGATGCCGGAATCCTGCAGGATCTGCTCGACGTCCTTCATCATCTCCTTGCGCTTGGCGGGGTCGGCAACGGCGAGCGCAGCGTTGAGCTTGGCATCCCACTCGGCATTCGCCCAGCCCGTCTCGTTCCAGGCTTCACCGGTGCGATAGCCGATCGCCAGAACCTGGACGCCGAGCGGCCGCATGTTCCAGTTGGTCATCGACAGCGGGTATTTGGTCCAGTCGTTCCAGAACGTCGAGCCCGGCAGCACCGTGCGCTTGACCTTGATGCCGGCGTCGCGAATCTGCGCGGCGATCGCATCGCCGGTGTTCTTGTGCCAGTCTTCGTCGACCGTGATCAGCTCGTGCTCGAAGTCGGCCTGGCCGGCTTCCTCCATCAGCGCCTTTGCCTTGGCCGGATCGCGGGCAATCTTCGCCAGTTCGTAGTATTCCGGATGGATCGGCGAGACATGGTGGTTTTCGGCAACTGTGCCGGCATTGCCGTAGCCGAGCTGCAGAACGACAGCGTTGTCGACCGCAAGCTGCAGCGCGTTGCGAACCTTCTGATCGTCATAAGGCTTGTTGGTCACATTAGTGCGGCAGACGATCGTCGAAGCGGTGACCACCTCGGACTTGACCAGATCGACACCGTCGAGGATCGACACATAGTCGGCCGACGTCTCGAAATTGGTATGGACTTCGCCGGCTTCGAAAGCGCTGACCATCGCCGCCGGATCGGTGCCATAGTCGATGAACTCAATGCCGTCGAGAAAGACCTCGCCGTCCCACCACTTGTTGTCTTCGCGGCGTTTGTAGACGACCTTCTGGCCGACATCGTAGGAGACCAGTTCAAATGGGCCGGTGCCGATCGGGCAGGCTTTGAAATCGCCGCCCTTTTCGTCGAAGGTCTTGTGGACGACGAGGCCGGGATAGTCGCACACGTTGGGGATGAGCGCGATATCCGGCGAGCTGAGCGTCAGCTTGACCGTGTGTTCGTCGACCTTGGTGACGGCGCTCTCATCCAGCTTGTCGTCCTTGACCAGCGAGCCGAGACGACCGGGCATGGAATTGCCTTCGGCCTTCTTGTCGGCCCAACGCTTGAAGTTGAAGATGACGTCGTCGGCGGTGAACGGATCGCCGTTGTTCCAGGTGACGCCCTTGCGCACATGCAGCGTGTATTCGGTGGCGTCGTCATTGACGTCCCAATTCTCGAGCAGGTAGGGGCGAAACGTGTATTCGTTTGTGTACTTGACCAGCGGCTCGAGCGCCTGGCGCTCGGCATTGGCGATTTCCGACCAGTCTGCCTTGCGCGGATCCTTCGGATCCTTGATCCACATTGCGACCTTCAATATGCCGCCCTTCTTGCCCTGCGCGTCCTGCGCTCTCGCCGGCGTCGGGTCGGCGAGGCCGAGCATTCCATAGGCCATAGCCGTGGACGCGCCGAAGACGCTGGCCAAAGCGAGAAACTCGCGGCGATCGACACGTCCGGCCCTGGCTTCTTCGGCCATTGCGTGGATGTGATCCGGAACGCGATCGCCGTTACTCTTGTAGATTGTCATCGAGAACTCCCATTGTTGGCTTTCTGCCTTTTACCATTCCGCATCCGGGCCATGATGTCAAAAACGGCACGGGTTGGGAACATGCCAAGGAATGTGCAACTTTGGAAGGGAAGCAGTTCGCGTGATAACGACAGTCTTGGCGCAAAATTGCTATTGCCCGGCAGATTTCGTTCGAATCTCCGGCATCGATCAAACTGAGACATTCACCACAGCGCCGCACGTCCGATTGGACGCGCAACGGACGCTGTAGCACTTTGATTTGCGCATAATCCTCATGCATGTCGCGCAAAAGTGCGCAGCGGTTTTGCGACAACGACATGCATAATTTCGCATCTAGCGAAACTTTGCACAGTGCCAGCCGATCCCGGACAGGGTGCCAGAACGGCGACGACTGTCGGACTGCCAGAGCCTTTCGCGCCCGCCGGCTCAATACTCGCGTTCGTAGAAAACGCCGCCCTTGGCTTCGCCGGCGTCGGTGGCTTCGCCGCGCAATTTGACGCCGCGGCCGACATCGAGATCGATCGCCGCCTTGCCCGAACCCGGCTTGTCGCCCTTCTGGATCGTCACATAGGTGCGGTCGTTGAGATATTTGCCGGCCGAGACCGCGGTGCCGCCCTCCTCGTCGGTGATGACGTCGAGATCGTCGACGCCGATGGCGCTGCGCAGGTTCTGGAGCAGCGAAGTCGAGCCGCCGATACCGGCCAGTTGCGCGGCGGCTTCGGCAAGCTGGGCGATCTGCAGCGGCGACAGGTTCGACATCGAGCGGCCGAAGATCAGTTGCGCCAGAACCTCGTCTTCCGGCAGCGCCGGCACCGACGAGAAGTTGAATTTCGGATTGGTGGCCTCGCCCGAAACCACGATGGTGACGGTGGTGCTGCTCGTCGTCGATGTCGCTGTCAGATTGAGATAAGGCACCAGCGACCCCGAAAAGCCGACGGTGCCTTCGGTGAAGGTCAGCCGCTTGGCCAGGATCGACAGCCGCCCGCGCTGCAAGGTGAAGGTGCCGACCGCTTGCGGCGACGATGCCGGGCCCGTCAGCCGCAGCGAACCGCCAAGCTCGGCATCGACACCCCTGCCCTGGATGAAGATCTGGCTGGGCGCGTTGACCGTGACATCGAGGTTGAGGCCGCCACCAGCGCTGCTGCCGCTCGCCGTTGCCGGGCGCAACGCCTTGTCTTGCGCGCGCACTGCGGCCGGTGCGTTCTTGTGCCTGACGTTGAGCGCCGCAAGCGAGCCCGGCAGCTTTTCGGGAACGGTGATGACGGTCTTGGCCAGGTTGATCGTGCCCGAGATCACCGGCGCCGATGTGAGTGGCCCCTTGATGGTCAGGTCGCCACTGAGATTGGCGGTGACCACCCTGCCGTCGGTGTAGCGGCCGTCGACGAGCTTGACCGACAGGTCGGCCGGAAAGCCTTGCGCCGGATTGATGCCGACCGTGCCGCTGGCCGACAGGCTGCCGCGCGTCGACAAATTGCCGGTCAGGCGGTTGATCCTGGCGACGCCACCGCCGATCGCCACATCGGCGGTGATATCGTTGATCGCAAGTCCCGAGCGTGCATCGATCAGGCGGGCGCCTGACGTGCGGACCGTGCCTGTGATCACCGGCGCCGTCGCCGGGCCGCGCACCCTCAAATTGACGTCGGCCGTGCCGCTCAACGACAGGCCTTGCGCGGCCAGTGTCCGGGTGAGGAAGGCGAACGGCACCTTGCCGGAAAAGTCGAGGTCAAGCGTCGGCGTGCCCGACGTCGTCATCGTGCCGCCGCCCTTGAGGCCGAGACCGGCGGCATCGCTCATGTTGGCCTCGAAGGCCAGTCGGTTGCCGGAAAACGTGCCGGAGGACGAAACGCCCATGCCGCCGAAACCGGCGCCGCGGGTCTGCGACGTCTGGACGCCTGCGGCGTCGATCTTGAAGGCGACGGCCGGATTGGCCGGCGCGCCCGTCACCGTCACCGTGCCAGAGATCGAGCCGGCGGCATCGAGGCCCGGCGAGAAACTGTTGGCGAGCGACATCGGCACCTGCGCCAGCGTCGTGTTGAGATTGAGCGCCTCCCCGACCTTGCCCGAAACCGTCGCCGTGCCGCCGCCGAGGTTGAGTGCGAGCCTGTCCAGGCTGGTGGTGCCGTTGGCGATGGTGATGGTCGAGGCCTGGGCGATCGCTGCCTTGATGCCGCGCATGGTCGCCTCGCCGGAGGTGAGCTCGACCGTCGTCGTGCCGTTGGCGACCCTGACGCGACCGGCTGCCCTGGCCGGAATGTCCTTGACGGTGGCGCCGCCGGAAAAGCCGGTCCAGTCGCCGTCGCGGGTCAGATCGACATCGATGCCGCGAATGACGGTGCCGCCGGAGGTGACGCTATCGGCCCGGATTTTTCCGGAGATCACCGGTGCCGCGAGATAGTTGGCGATCGATGCGTCGATAGTCACCGTCTTCGCCGAAACATCGCCGCGTGAAATCGACGCCGTCGAAGCCTTGATGGTGACCTCAGGCGCATTGCCGGCCTTCGCGAAGACGATCATGCCGCGCACGTCGCCTTCCGCCTTTTCCAGCGCAAGGGCTGCGAGCGGTCCGATGTCGGGCAGGTCGAGCGCCACGGTGCCTTCAGGCACGAACGCCTCATCAAGCGCCAGGTCGCCTGATATCCGGTTCTTGCCGAGCGACAGCAGAAGCCCGTCGATGGCGCGCTTGCCGTCGGATGTAGCCAGCACGGCACTGCCTTGCAGGGGCTGGCCGGCGACATTTCCGGTCAATTGGACATTGGCCGCCGGGTTGGCGGCATCGGCCTTGCCGGTGGCGGTGAGCCTCAGCCCGGTGATCTCGCGTTCGGCCACCGAAAGCCGGTCGCTGTTGACCGTCAGCGACAGGTCGGGCGCGGTGCTGGCGCCTTGTGCATTCAGCGCGAAGGCGATGGCGCCGTTGGCATCCCCGGACAGAAGCGAGATGTCGGCCAGCGCGCCTTTGATGTCGACGGTGAGCTTGTTGTCGGCAAGGCTGGCCTGCCCGTCGGCGGTCAGCGCGCCGGACACCAGCCTGATCGCGTTGGCGGTGACATTGCCATTGGCGTCGCGCTTCAGCGCGGCACTGAGTTCTGTCCGCTCCGCGAGCACACCGCGCGCTGCCGCCGGCAGCGCTGCGGAAGCCGCATCCGCCCTGAGGTTCAGATCGATGGCGCCGTCGGCCAGCGAGACCCTTCCGTTGAAGCCGGTGTTCAGCGCGTCGCCCGTTACCGACCCGCTGTCGATCACGATGGTGTCGGTCGCCAGGCTGCCGGCGACTTGTGCCGTGATCCTGCCGGCGATCAGCGGCGCTATGGTAGGATTGTCCAGGTCGATCTTGTTTGCCGTCACCGTGCCGGAGATCGGCCCCGTCCGGCTCTTCACGTCGAAAGCGTCCGAGTGCAATGCCAGCGTGAGCCCCTCGACATCACTAAAATTCGTCGCGACCGAAGGCAGAACAGCGGAAATGTCGAGCTGCGGCTGCGTGCCCTGCCCCGCAGCCTTCACCGACAGCGCCTGCAACTCGAGCTTGATCGGGCTTTCGGTGCTGCCAAGCGCCAGCGGCAGGCTCGGCCCGGTCGAGGCCAGGTCGAGCGAAAAATCGCTGGCGCCGTTCGGATTGATGGTGCCGGCGGCCTTGCCGGAAATTTTGTCCCCGGCAAGCATCGCGTGGTCGATAGCAATGCCGCCGGCGGAGGAGAAACTGCCTGCCGCATCGAAGGTGAGCGGCCCGAGCCCCGCCTGGCGGGTCTGGCTGGTCTCGGCGCCGCTGAGCTGCGCCTTGAAACGAATGTTGGGGGCTGCCGACGGTCCCGTCACTTGCGCCGTTCCACCGAGCCTGCCCGCGGCGTCGAGGCCGGGTGAAAAATCATTGGCCAGGGCGGCCGGCAGTGCGGAAAACTCCGCCGCGAGGTCGAGCGTCGGGCCGGCGGTGCCGGCCACGGTCACCGATCCGCCGCCGACATCGAGCATCAGCTTTTCGATGCTTGCGGTGCCATTGGCGATGCTTAAGCTCGACGGCTGCGCGACCGCCGCCTTGATGCCGCGAATGGTCGCGTCGCCGGAGGCGATCTCGATGCTTGTCGTGCCGTCCGCGATCCTCACCCTGCCTTCGGCCCTGGCCGGAATGTCCTTGACGGTGGCGCCGCCGGAAAAGCCGGTCCAGTCGCCGTCGCGGGTCAGATCGACATCGATGCCGCGAATGACGGTGCCGCCGGAGGTGACGCTGTCGGCACGGATTTTTCCGGAGATCACCGGTGCGGCGAGATAGTTGGCAATCAGCGCATCGATGGTGACCGTCTTTGCCGAAAGATCGCCGCGCGAAATTGAATCTGTGGTCGCCTTGATGGCGACATCAGGCGCATTGCCGGTCTTCGAGAAAGCGATCGTGCCACGCACGTCGCCGTTAGCTTTTTCCAGCGCCAGGGCTGCGAGCGGACTGATATCGGGTAGATCCAGCGCCACCGTGCCGAGCGGCAGGAATCGATCGTCGAGAGCAAGGTCGCCCGAAACTTTGTTGTCGCCCAGTGACAGGCTCAGTCCGTTTATGGACCGCTTTCCCTGGCGCGTTACCAGCGACGCTTTGAAATCGAGTGGCTCGTCATTGACGGATCCGGTGAGCGAGATATCGGCCGCCGGGCTGGCGATGTCGCCCTTCCCCGTCGCGGTGAGCTTTAGCCCGGTGATCTCTCGCGCCGCCACCGAAAGCCGGTCGCTGTGGACCGTCAGCGACAGGTCCGGCGCTGTACCAGCGCCCTGCGCGTTCAGTGCGAACGTTATGGCGCCTTTGGCATCCCCGGACAGAAGCGAGATGTCGGCCAGCGCGCCCCTGACGTCGGCGGTGACCTTGTTGTCGGCGAGGCTGGCCTGCCCGTCGGCGCTGAATGCACCTGATACCAGCCTGATGGCGTTGGCGGTAACATTGCCGTTGGCGTCGCGCTTCAGTGCCGCGCTGAGCTGCGTCCGCTCGGCGAGCACGCCGCGCACTGCCGCCGGCAGTGCTGCGGAAGCCGCAACCGCCCTGAGGTTGAGATCGATGGCGCCATCGGCCAGCGAGACCCTTCCATTAAAGCCGCTGTCCAGCACCTCGCTCGTCACCGAGCCGCTGTCGATGACGATGGTATCGGTAGCGAGATCGCCGGCGACCTTGGCGGTGATCTTTCCGGCGAGCAGCGGCGCGATGGTCGGATTGTCCAGGCCGATCTTGTCCGCCGTCACCGTGCCGGAGATCGGCCCTGTCCGGCCCTTCAGATCGAAGGCGTCGGAATGGAGCGCAAGCGCAATGCCTTCGGCCTTGGCGAGGTTGGTGGCGACCGACGGCAGTGTCGCGGAGATATTCAGCGTCGATTGCATGCCCTGCCCCGCGACCTCCACCGACAGCGCCTGCAACTCGAGCTTGATCGGGCTCTCGGTGCTGCCAAGCGCCAGCGGCAGGCTCGGGCCGGTCGAAGCCAGGTCGAGCGAAAAATCGCTGGCGCCGTTCGGATTGATGGTGCCGGCGGCCTTGCCGGAAATTTTGTCTCCTGAAAGCATCGCGCGGTTGATGGCGACGCCACCGGCGGAGGAGAAGCTGCCTGCCGCATCGAGGTTGAGCGGCCCGAGCCCCGCCTGGCGGGTCTGGCTGGTCTCGGCGCCGCCGAGCTGCGCATCGAAACGAATGTCTGGGGCTGCCGACGGTCCGGTCACCTGCGCCGTTCCACCGAGCCTGCCCGCGGCGTCGAGGCCGGGTGAAAAATCATTGGCCAGGGCGGCCGGCAGCCCGGAAAACTCTGCCGCAAGATCAAGCGTCTGGCCGGCGGTGCCGGACACAGTCACCGATCCGCCGCCGACATCGAGCATCAGCTTTTCGATGCTGGCGACGCCATTGGCGATGCTTAAGCTCGACGGCTGCGCGATCGCCGCCTTGATGCCGCGAATGGTCGCTTCGCCGGAGGCGATCTCGACACTTGTCGTGCCGTCGGCGATCTTCACCCTGCCTTCGGCCCTGGCCGGAATGTCGGCGACGGTGGCGCCGCCGGAAAAGCCGGTCCAGTCGCCGTCACGCTTCAAATCGACACCGATGCCGCTGATCACGGTGGTTCCCGATGTGACCGTATCGGCCTTGATCGTGCCGGAGATCGCCGGTGACTTGAGGTAGTTGGCGACCAGCGCGTTGACGGCGATGGTCTTCGCCGCCAGATCGCCGCGCGAAATAGACCCGCTCGTCATATCGATGGCTACCGTCGGCGCGCCACCATCATTCGAGAGGCGGATGCTGCCCTGCACGTCGCCGGCCGCCGTCTGCCCGGCAAGCGCCGCCATCGGGCCGATATCAGGCGCTTCGAGTGTCAGCGTGCCGAGCGGCAGCAAGCTGTCGTCGAGCACGAGAGCGCCCGAGATCTTGTTGTCGGCCAGCGCCAGGCTAAGCCCGTTGACGGAACGCGTTCCGTCGCGCGTCACCAACGATGCCCTGAGTTCGAGCGGCTGGTCGTCGACGGACCCGGTCAGTGCGACATCGGCAGCCGGATTGACGATGTCGGCCTTGCCCGTCGCAGTCAGCTTGATCGTCTTGACCGTCCGGCCCGACGCCGTCAGGCTGTCGCTGTCGGCCGAGACCGAGAAATCCGGCGCCGAGCGCGCGCCGCTCGCCGTCAGCGCGAAATTGACGGCCCCGCCGACCGGTACGCCGACCATCGGCGACAGCACCGAAACGTCGCCGAGCGTGCCCCTGATGTCGGCCTGGATGTCGGTGCCCGTCGCGCTGGCGGTGCCGCTGGCGCTGAGCGAGCCCGATGTGAGTTGCAGCGCATTGGCGGCAAACAAGCCTTGCGGGTCGCGGGTCGCGGTCGCCGAGAATGTCACACGCTCGCCGAGAACCGGGCGGATCTGCGGCGGTAGCGCAGTCGAGACCGCATCGGCATTCATCTTGAGCGTCATCGCCAGATCGGCCAGCGTCACCCTGGATGTCACCGAGGCATTGAGCGCATCGCTGCGCAGCGTGCCTTGATCGACGACGATCTCCTCCTTGCTGACCGACCCGGCGAGGTCCGCGGTGACCCTGCCGGTCACCAGCGGCGCCAGCGTCGCCACGTCGGTGTTCAGGCCGCCGGCGATAAGCTTGATGGTGACCGGTCCGCTGCGGTCCTGGATGTCGAAGCCGTCGGAATGGATTTCGGCCACGAGATCGTCCACCCGCGTGCCGCCTGCCACCACCGAGACCAGGGACGCGCCGATGTCGATTATCGGCGCCTTGCCGCCGCCGAACGCGCGGGCCGTGGCACCGTTGATCGCGACCGTCACCGGCTGCGCCGCGGCGCCGAGGCTGAGCACGATTGGCGGCCCCTTGGCGGCGAGCTCCACCGAAAGGTCGCTGGCGCCGTTGGGGTCGATGATGCCCGCAGCGGTGCCATGCACGGCATCGCTGTCGATGCTGGCGCGCTCGACCTCGACGCCGCCCGTCACGATCGCGGTTCCGGCGAAGTCGAAGCTGGTCTTGCCGGTAAACAAGGATTTCAGATTGTCGGGCAAGAAGCGCTGGAAGTCGCCGTCGCCCTTGGCCTCGACATAGTTGCCCTTGTCGGTGAGCTGGTGGCGACCGGTGAGCTGGGTGACGATCTGGCCGTCGACGACGAAGGTACCGATGCCGCTCCAGTTGGCGACCGGCCCGGTGCCGGTGACGACGATGTTGACCGGCGGCGCATCGGGCAATTTGAGGAGATTGGCGATGATGCCGCCGGCCGGCTCCGATGCCTTCAGATCGAGATCCAGCTTGTTGTCGGCGGGCGCGAAATGGATGTTGGCGTCGACCTTGCCTTGCCTGCCGTCGTGGCGGGTGATGTTGAGGCTGGTTTCGAGCGCCAATGGCGCTGCGTCGGCCTTGAACGATCCCTTGGCCGCGAGCTCGGCGATATCGCTGCCGGCCAGCGCCTGCCCGAGCGCGATTTCCGGCAGGTCGATCTGCTTGATGTCGAGCGACACCGGCAGCGTGGTGGCGCCACCTTGGCTCGGCTGCGTGCCGGCCACCGGCAGCCGCGCCAGCTCGATGCGATCGGCGGCGACGCGGCCGGCGCTGAAGTTTTTCGACAGAAGCGCCAGCGGCGACCAGTCGACGGCCACCTTGCGCGCCACCAGCCAGGCGCCCTGGCGATCCTCCAGCACGACATGGTCGACCGTCAGGGCTCCGGACCAGATGCCGTCGATGCCGCTGACCGTGACCTTCCGGTCATCGGTCGACGCCACGTTGGAGACGATGCCGGCGAGATTGGCGCGGCCGCGCTCGGTCTTGGTCAGCACGACGAGCGCACCGACCACCGCCGCCACCACGGCGAGCAGCGTATAAAGGGCAATGCGAAGGATGCGCTTGAACATTGTCATCAAAACGCCTGGCCGATGCCGGCATAGATGCCGAAATGCGGGTCATCGGGATCCCGGTTGAGCGGCACCGCCGCATCGATGCGCAGCGGTCCGAACGGCGTAATATAGCGCAAGCCGACGCCGGCGCCGACGTTCATGCCCGAAAAATCCGGGAATTGATTGGTCGAGACGGTGCCGGCATCGACGAACGGCACGACGCCGATCGTGTCGGTGATGGCGATGCGCATCTCGACCGAGGTCTCGAAGAGCGAAAGCCCGCCGATCGGCTCTCCGTCGGCGTCCTTCGGACCGATGCCCTGATAGGCATAACCGCGCACCGAGCCGCCGCCGCCGGCATAGAAGCGCCGGTTGGCCGGAACATCCTGAAGGCCGGCGCCGACGATCGAGCCGATGACGACTCGTTCGGCAAGCACGAATTTCGAAGCCGCGTCGAGCGACTGATAGGCCGATCCTTCGCCCCTCAGCTTGACGAAGGCCGCACCGTTCAAAATGTCGTAGCTCGGCTCGGCATAGGCCAGCGCCCTGAATCCCGTCGTCGGGTTGAGCCGGCTGTCGCGGTTGTCGTAGACATATCGCAGCGGAACGCTGGCGATCAGATAGGTGTGCTTGCCGAAAGAATCGTGGATCTTCGAATAGTCGAGCGCGACTTCCGCGGAAACCGTCTGCTGCCTGTCGAGTTCATAAGACAGGCCGGTGTTGCCCTTGACAGAGAAATTGTCGTAGGCGTCGGGATGCTCTAATACGGTGCTGACGCCGACGAAGAATTTAGACGCCGGCCCGACCACGCCCGGCTTTTCGAACATGATGCCGGCATTGTAGTTCAGCTCGGTAAACTCATTGCTGCCGATGCCGCTGATTGCGCCCTCGATGCGCAGCTTTTCGGCACGGCCGAACAGATTGCGGTGACCCCAATAGCCCTCGAGGCCGAGCCCCTCGGTGTTGGAGAAGGTGCCGCCAAGGCCGAAATAGCGCGGCTTGCGCTCGCTCACCTCGACGCCGATCGGGATATTGCCGTCAGCGTCGAGACTGTCGGCCTCCTTCAGCGTCACGCTGTTGAAGACTTCCAGCCCGAGCAGCCGGTCGCGCGCCTCGTCGACCTCTTCCGGCGAATATTGGCGGCCGCGCTTCAGGCCGGTCATATATTCGGTGAAATCGCGGTCGACCTTCTCGGTGCCTTCGACGGTGGTGTCGCCGTAGCCGGCAACCGGCCCGGCGGCCACGGTCAGCTTCACGTCGAGTGTCGAGGTGGCGTGATCGGCAACGATCTCGCGGGCCGTCACCTTGGCCAGCGGCCTGCCGTCCTCCTTGAGCGCCCGCACGATCGACGCCTCGGCCTTGAGCACGGCACCGGAACTGGCATCGCCGCCGGCGAGCAGGCCGAAATCGGCGCCAGCCAGCCCCGCCGCGTCGCCCTCCAGACTGATGTCGCCAAGCGTGAACTTCGGCCCGGTCGCAATGTTGATCACCACTGGAATCGGCTGCGGACCCGAGAATTCGGCGTCGGGCGGCAAATCGTCGAGCGGCTTGCCTTCGATAGTAATGGTGACGACGCCCTCGTAGCGGGCGTCCGCATAAAGGGCGGCGACAAGCTGATCGCGGTCGGCACGCGCCTTGGCCAGCAGGCCCAGCGAACCGGAGACCGGACGTTCTTCGTCGTCCTTCAGCGCCGAGGCGTTTTCGAGTTTCTCGGCAAGATCCTCGTCGGCGTCGGGCGCCTGGATTGTCACTGCGTAGCGCAGCGGATCGACGATGTCGGCATCTTCATCCTCGGACGATCCCCACAGCTTGATGCCGAAGATCTCGAAAGCGGCCGCATTTCCGCTCGCGCCAATCAGTGCAGTCGAGCATAGCAAGGCGGAAAGCAAGGCGAGCGAAAACACGCGCCGTGGCGCGGTTCCTCCCGACTTCTGACTTTCATACGCCGACATTACAACTCTACACTAGCGGCCAAAGCTAAAATTGGAATGAAGTTCTGAATTGCTCGTAAACGGGCCACAATCCAATTGCCACAATCCAATTGTCTGAAATGGACAGGGCTTGGAATTCACACCTTCTGCGTCGCCGCAAGAAAGCGTGATCCCTGTCCTATGCAGGTACTACCGGTCATCGGCCGGAAAGGAAACCGTTGGCAGGCGGAGCCTGCAGCGTCCTCGTGTTGACAAGCTGGACTGAAGCTTGAACATGTCTGGACGTAAATTGGACGTAACGTAAGCAGTGTCCGGAGGGGTGTCATGGCAATGCGCGCGGCTCGTGGTCTGTCGATTCTTTTCCTTCTCTTTTTCGCCTGGGGCAGTGTCGCGCAAGCGGCCGAAGCGCGCCGGGTGGTGACATCGGACAATTCCGATTATTTCGGCTTCGATCTCAGATCTGACCAGAATGTCAGCCTCAATCAGTGCACGACGACATGTCTCGGCGATACCGCCTGCCGCGCCTTCACCTACAACCCCAAGGCCAAATGGTGTTTTCTCAAATCCGACTACAACACGCTGAAGCCCTTCAAGGGCGCCGTCGCCGGCAAGGTCGTCAACGTCGAAGGCGACCCAGATATCGGCGCGCCGCCGGAGCTCGCCTTCTTCCCCGCCTGGATCGCCGACCAGGCCCAGCAATACCGCAACAGGCTCACCGGCCCGGCCTACACCAAGCCCACCGAAGGGCTGACGACGCTGCGGGAGGCGGCAAAGCAAGCGTCGCAGGCCGGCGACCACCGCTTGGCCGTTCAAAAATACGAGGCTTTGGTTTCGGTATTGCCCGACGATGGCCAACTTTGGCTTGAACTGGCGCGGGAAACGCTTGCCGTGCAGCCGACCGCCAACAGCCCGGAGGCGTCGACCCTGCCGGCGAACGCCACCTCCACCGGCTTCAACGCCTACAAATTGCTGCGCACCACAAAAACCCGCGCCGAAGCGCTGGCACTGCTTGGCGACGGGCTTGATCGCCGCGACCTCGCTCGGCCGGCCCTGCAGGCCTACGAAGCGAGCCTCGCGCTGGTCAGTTCGCCTTGGGTCGCGGCCGCCTATCAGGACCTCAAGGCGCGCAAGGGCTTCCGCGTCGTCGATCACACGGTCGACGCAGACACCAGCGCGCCACGCATCTGCGCGCAGTTTTCAGAAGACCTGGTCAAGACCGGCGTCGACTACGCGCAATTCGTCACCGTCGACAACGCCGCCCCCAAGGGCGTCGAGGCCAAAGACAAGCAGATCTGCGTCGAAGGGCTCGAGCACGGCCAGCATTACGACGTGACCTTCCGCCCCGGCCTGCCAGCCGCCATCGGCGAGGTGATCACCACCCCGGTGGTGCTGTCGATCTATGTGCAGGACCGCGCCCCGTCCGCCCGTTTCACCGGCGACAGCTTCGTGCTGCCGGCCGGCGCGCGCCGCGGCATCCCGGTCGTCACCGTCAACATGAGCGCCGCTGAAATGAAGCTTTACCGCATCGGCGACCGTTCGCTGACCCAGCTTCTGTCCGGCTACCAGTTCCTGCGCCAGCTTGACGGCTACGACATCTCCAACATTTCCAATCAGATGGGCGAACCGGTCTGGCAGGGCCAGCTCGACATCGTTAACGACCTGAACAAGGAAGTCACAACCTCCTTCCCGGTCGACGAAGCGCTGCCGCAGCGCAAGCCCGGCATCTATGTGCTGACCGCGCAACCGGTCGACGAGAATGACGACGACTATGATTCGCGCGCCACACAATGGTTCGTCGTCTCCGACATCGGCCTGTCGACCTATACCGGGCAGGATGGGCTGCACGTCTTTGCCCGTTCGCTCGGAACCGCCAAGCCGATATCAGGCGCTGAACTGACGCTGCTGGCCAGGAACAACGAGATCCTCGGCACCGCAACCACGGACGCGGAAGGCCGCGCCGTCTTCAACCCCGGATTGACGCGCGGCGACGGCGGCATGGTCCCGGCCGTGCTGACAGCCAAGCAGGGTGACAGCGACTTCGTCTTCCTCGACATGGGCCGCGCCGGCTTCGATCTTTCCGATCGCGGCGTCACCGGGCGTCCGGCGCCAGGCGCGCTCGACGTCTATGCCTGGAGCGAACGCGGCATCTACCGCGCCGGCGAGGACGTCCATGTCGCAGCACTTGCCCGCGACGGCGCCGCCAAGGCGGTCGAGAACCTGCCGCTGACCTTCATCTTCACCCGTCCCGACGGCGTCGAGAACCGCCGCATCGTCAGCGACGGCGCATCGGCCGGCGGCCATGCCGTCGACCTGCCGCTCGAACCCAACGCCATGCGCGGCACCTGGACGGTGGCGATCCACACCGACCCCAAGCAGGCGGCGGTCGCCAGCCAGATGTTCCTGGTCGAAGATTTCGTGCCGGATCGCATCGAGTTCGACCTGTCCTCCGACAAGCAGGAGATCGCGCAGGGCGAAACCGCCAACGTTACCGTCGACGGCCGTTTCCTTTATGGCGCGCCGGCCGCCGGGCTGGCGCTCGAGGGCGAGCTGACGCTGTCGACCACCCGCGACTGGGATCGCTTCAAGGGCTATTCCTTCGGCCTCGCCGACGAGCAGTCGGCGGAACCGTCGGTGACGCCGTTCACCGGCCTGCCGGTGGTCGGCGAGGACGGCAAGGCGGCCTTCCCGATTTCTGTCGACCAGTTGCCCTCGACCACCAAGCTGGTCGACGCCAAGGTTGCCGTCAGGATGCGGGAGACCGGCGGCCGCGCCGTCGAACGCTCGCTCAACATCGCCATCCGGCCGCAGGGCCACATGATCGGCATCCGCCCGGATTTCGACGGCGACGAGGTGCCGCAAGGCGGCACGGCGAAGTTCGGCCTGATTGCCGTCGACCCCGACGGCAAGCGCGAGGCGCTGCAGGGCGCGCAATGGTCGCTGGTCAAGGTCGAACGCAATTACCAATGGTACCGCTCGAGCAATTCCTGGAATTATGAGCCGGTCACTTTCACCAAGTCGGTGGCCAACGGCCAGGTCGACCTGACCGCTAACGGCGAGGCCACCGTATCGCTGCCGGTCGACTGGGGCCGCTATCGGCTCGAGATCGAGACCTCGGACCCGGAAGGCCCGGCGACCAGCTACGAATTCGACGCCGGCTGGTATGTCAGCTCCACCACCACCGAAACGCCCGATGGCCTCGAGATCGCCCTCGACAAGGACAATTACGCGGCGAGCGAAGTGGCCAAGCTCAAAGTATCGCCGCATTTTGCCGGCGAGCTGCTCGTCACCATCGGCGCCGACAAGCTCTTGAAGACCGTCACCGCCAGCGTGCCGGCCGGCGGCAGCACCATCGACATCCCGGTCGGCGACGACTGGGGCGCCGGCGCCTATGTCACAGCAACGCTGTTCAGGCCGGGCGATGCGCAGGAAACCCGCATGCCAGCGCGCGCCATCGGCGTCAAATGGCTGAAGGTCGATCCGGGCTCCAAGAAGCTCGCCGTCAGCTTGACGCCGCCGGACAAGACCATGCCGCGCCAGCCGCTGTCGATCCCGGTTTCGGTGGCCGGCGTGCAGCCGGGCGCCAACGCCTATGTCATGGTCGCGGCCGTCGATGTCGGCATCCTCAACCTGACCAATTACAAGGTGCCGGATCCGGAGACCTGGTTCTTCGGCCAGCGCATGCTCGGCCTTGAAGTACGCGACCTCTACGGCCGCCTGATCGACGGCTCGCTGGGCACGACCGGCAAGCTGCGCAGCGGCGGCGACGGTGCCAACATCCAGTCGCAAGGCAGCCCGCCGACCGAAAAGCTGGTCGCCTTCTTCTCCGGTCCGGTCCAGCTCGACGCCGACGCCAAGGCGCGGATCGACTTCGACATCCCGCAGTTCAACGGCACCGTGCGCGTCATGGCCGTCGCCTGGACCAAGGACGGGGTCGGCCATGCCCAGTCCGACGTGATCGTGCGCGATCCGGTGGTGATCACCGCCGGCCTGCCGCGTTTCCTGGCGCCCGGCGATTCGGCCGTCATGCGGCTTGACGTCACCGACGCCGACGGTCCGGAGGGCGACTATGCGCTGTCGATAGATACCACCGGCGACCTTTCGACCGGCAATGCCGCCCTGCCCGAAAAGCTGACGCTGGCCAAGGGCAAGCGGCAAACGTTGAGCGTGCCGCTGATCGCTGAGACGCCGGGCAACGCCTCGATCACCATCAAGCTCGCCCATGCCGGCGGCACCGCCGTCGAGCAGACGCTCTATGTTCCGGTGCGCCCGGCGCAATTGCCGGTGACCACCCGCATGGTGGTCGACCTCAAGGGCAATGGCGGCTCGCTGCGCGTCGACAAGGAGCTGCTGGCGGCAAGCCTGCTCGACGGCGCTTCGGTCAGCGTCGGCGTTTCACAGGCGGCGGCCTTCGACGTGCCGTCGCTGCTGATGACGCTCGACCGCTACCCCTATGGCTGCGCCGAGCAGACCACCAGCCGCGCCATGCCGCTTCTCTATGTCAACGAGATGGCGTCGGGCATCGGCATGGCCAGCGACGCCGACCTGCACGGCCGCATCCAGGACGCCATCTACAAGGTGCTGAGCTATCAGGCCTCGGCCGGCAGCTTCGGCCTGTGGGGCCCGGGCTCAGGCGACCTGTGGCTCGACGCCTATGTCACCGACTTCCTGACCCGGGCGCGCGAGCAGAAATACGACGTGCCGGCCCTGGCGATGAACCAGGCGCTGAGCAATCTGCAAAACGCGATCGGCTATGACCAGGACGTCAAGGATCGCGGCAGCGAGATCGCCTATGCGCTCTATGTTCTGGCCCGCAACAAGAAGGCCTCGATCGGCGATCTGCGCTACTACGCCGACACCCAGCTCGAAGCCTTTACCAGCCCGATGGCCGTCGCCCAATTGGCGGCGGGCCTAGCGCTCTATGGCGACACACAGCGCTCGGAAGCCACCTTCCAGGCCGCCCTGCAACTGGCCAATTCGACCTCCGCATACGACTACTACAGGTCCGATTATGGCTCGCCGCTGCGTGACGGCGCGGCGATGCTGGCGCTTGCCGCCGAATCCAAGCCAGTGCCGGCGATCGTGCCGGCGCTGATCAAGGGGGTGACGCAGGAACGTGCCGCCGTCAGATGGACCAGCACGCAGGACGAGTCCTGGATTCTGCTGGCGGCCCGTGCCCTGAAGGCCGGCAATGATGCGATCGCGCTGACCATCAACGGCGCGCCGCATGCCGGCGCCTATTCGGACCAGATCGCCGGCAGCGACATTGCCGACAGTCCGCTGACCGTCGCCAACACCGGCAGCAACCCGTTGCAGGCGGTCGTCACCACGGTGGCCTCACCGATCCAGCCGCTGCCGGCCAGCGGCGACGGCTTCACCATCGACCGCACCTACTACAAGCTCGACGGCACCGAAGCCAATGTCACGCAGGCGACCCAGAACGAACGCTATGTCGTGGTGCTCAATATCTACGAGCAGAACAAATGGCCGTCGCGGCTGGTGATCACCGATCTGCTGCCGGCCGGCTTCGAGATCGACAATCCGGGCCTGGTTTCCAGCGCCCAGTTGTCGAATTTCTCCTGGCTGGCCCAGACCGACGCCGCCCATCTCGAATTCCGCGACGACCGTTTCGTCGCCGCCTTCAATCCGAACGACGGCGACGGCGACCGCAACATCACGCTCGCCTATGTCGTGCGTGCGGTGACGCCGGGCACCTATGCCCACCCGGCGGCAACCGTCGAGGACATGTACCGGCCGCAATATTCGGCCCGCACGGCCACCGGCATGATGGAGGTCAAGGCGCCGTAAGGCGCCAATGGGGGCGAACAGGAACATGGCGATGGCGCTGCCCCCTCACCCGACCTCCGCTTCGCTCGGTCGACCTCTCCCCGAGGGGAGAGGAGATCGAAAGCGCCGGCGCCAGCCTCTTCTCCCGGACGAGGAGAAGGTGGCCGCGAAGCGGCCGGATGAGGGGGAATCTTTTTTTCGATGAGGATTCTTCGCAAATTCGCTACTGGGGTTGCAGGGTGCGCCGGCTTCGTCGCGCTCGCCGCTGCCATCCTCTGGCAGCTCGACCGCGCCTTTCCGCCGCCGCTGCCGGCGGCGCTGACGGTATCGACAGAAGTGCAGGACCGCGACGGCCAGCTGTTGCGGGCCTTCGCCACGCCGGACGGCTATTGGCGGCTCGCCACCCGCCTCGACCAGGTCGACAGACAGTTCGTCGAGATGCTGGTGACTTACGAGGACAAGCGCTTCTGGGACCATCAAGGCGTCGACGTGTTGGCGCTGGCCCGCGCCGCCGGCCAGTTCGTGACCAATGGCCATATCGTCTCCGGCGGCTCGACGCTGTCGATGCAGTTCGCCCGGCTGACCGAACCGCGCGACAGCCGCAGATTCGGCTCCAAGCTCAAGCAGCTGCTGCGTTCCCTGCAGATCGAGCGGCGGCTCAGCAAGCGCGAGATCCTCGAACGCTATTTGACGCTGGCGCCCTATGGCGGCAATCTCGAAGGCGTGCGCGCCGCCTCGCTGGCCTATTTCGGCAAGGAGCCGAAGCGGCTGACCGTCTCGGAGGCGGCTCTGCTCGTCGCGCTGCCGCAACTGCCGGAAAAGCGCCGGCCCGACCGCAACCTGGCAATCGCCCTCGCCGCCCGCGACCGGGTGCTGACGCGCATGGTCTCATCAGGCCTGCTCGGCGAGCGCGAGGCTGCACGTGCCGCGCTCGACGACGTTCCCGCCATCCGCCGCCCGCTGCCGGCACTTGCCGCCCACGCCGCTTATGCAGTGCTGCCCAGGGCCGTCGCAGGCCAGAAGCTGCGGCTTACGATCCGCAAAAGCGTCCAGGAAGGGCTGGAACAGGTGGCCAGGGATGCCGCAACCAAGCTCGGCCCCCGCTTGTCCGTCGCCATGGTGCTGGCCGACGCCCGCACCGGCGACATCCTCGGCGAAGTGGGCTCTGCCGACTATTTCGACGCCAGCCGCTCCGGCTGGATCGATATGACCAGGATCGTCCGCTCGCCCGGTTCGACGCTGAAGCCGTTCATCTACGGGCTCGCCTTCGAGCAGGGATTGGTGGCGCAGGAAACGCTGATCGATGACAGGCCGACGGATTTCTCCGGCTATCGGCCGACGAATTTCGACATGGGCCATCAGGGCGACGTCAGCATTAGGCAGGCGCTGCAGCTGTCGCTCAACGTGCCGGCGATTAGTGTGCTCGACGCGGTCGGGCCGGCGCGGCTGCTCGCGCGCTTCCGGCAGGCCGGCGTCACGCCGATCCTGCCCGCCAACAAGGCGCCGGGTCTCGCCATCGGCCTCGGCGGCGTCGGCGTGACGCTGCGCGACCTCGTCCAGCTCTATGCCGGGCTCGCCAATGGCGGCAAGGCACACACGCTGCATGACGGCACCGAGCCAGCAAATACCGAGCGCTCCACCGCTACCATCCTCGACGATCAGGCGAACTGGCAGATCACCGACATATTGTCTGGCGTCAAGCCGCCCGAGGGCGCCGCCCAGCGCGGCATCGCCTACAAGACCGGCACTTCCTACGGCTACCGCGATGCCTGGTCGGTCGGCTTCGACGGGCGCTACGTACTGGGTGTCTGGGTCGGCCGTCCCGACGCCGGCGCGGTGCCCGGCCTGTCCGGCTATGTCTCGGCCGCACCGATCCTGTTCGAGGGCTTTGTCCGCTCCGGCCTGGCTGCCGTGCCGCTGCCAAGCCAGCCGGCCGGCGTCATCAGATCCAGGCGCGACGATCTGCCGGTGACATTGGCGCGCTTCGGCTCTGGCGCCGACGGCCTGGTCCAGGCAACGCCGACCGAGCCCGCGCCGACGATCGTCTTTCCGCCCGACGGCGCCCACGTCGATCTCGGCGCCACCGCCGCCGACGCCACGCCACTGGTGCTGAAGCTGCAAGATGGCCGCGCCCCGTTCCGCTGGCTGGCCAACGGCAAGCCGCTGGTCGGCCTCGACCGGCGGCGCACCGCGACCTGGCAGCCGGACGGCGCCGGCTATTCGACCCTGACCGTCATTGACGCGGCCGGGCGTGCGGCTAGCGTGAAAGTGTTCGTTGAATAGAATGCGCCAAGCGATTCAGGTAATTGGCTTCCACGCGGTCGGCGGTTAGCAGGATACTTGCCCATGCCTGTTCCGAGGCACCGAAGCGCGTCTTCCGCAAGGTCGCCGTCTCCTTGCAACTCTTTCGGCAGCCACCGCTCGCACCACATCCAGCCATTGCCGAGGCGCGACCTGCCTCTAGATAGATCGCTTCATGTGCTCGGATTCCGCATAGCGGCGTTGCGAGGAAAGAATTTCTTCGTGAGGCCGAAAGCTGGCGCAAAATTGCTTCAAAAGGCCGAAAAAAGCAACTTTGAATGCATCTAATTTCTACTAATTCGGTAGATTGAGGTGATCTCAACGGAGGCAGAAATGACCAATCCTCATTTCAGGAAACTGCTCGGCGCACTGGTCGCCACATCTGTCCAGTTCGGCACGCTCGGTTTCGCGTTTGCCGATACCACCATCCTCAACGTGTCGTATGACCCGACGCGTGAGCTTTACAAGCAATTCGACGAGGCTTTTGCCGCCCACTGGAAGGCCGAGACCGGTGAGACGATAACCGTCCAGCAGTCACATGGCGGGTCGGGCGCGCAGGCCCGCGCCGTGATCGACGGCCTCGACGCCGACGTGGTGACGCTGGCGCTCGAAGGCGACATCAACGCCATCGTCGAGAAATCGAAGAAGATCAATCCCGACTGGCGGACCAAATTCGAGAACAATTCGGCGCCCTACACCTCGACCATCGTCTTCCTCGTCCGCAAGGGCAATCCGAAAGGCATCAAGGACTGGGGCGATCTGGTCAAAGACGACGTCCAGGTGATCACGCCGAACCCCAAGACCTCGGGTGGTGCACGCTGGAACTATCTCGCCGCCTGGGCCTATGCCAACGCCAAGGATGGCGGCGACGACGCTAAGACCAAGGAATTCGTCGGCAATCTGTACGCTCATGTTCCGGTGCTCGACACCGGTGCGCGCGGTGCGACCGTGACCTTCGCGCAAAAAGGCCTGGGTGACGTGCTGCTGGCCTGGGAGAACGAGGCCTATCTGGCGCTCGACGAATTCGGTGCCGACAATTTCGACATCGTCTACCCGCCGACCTCGATCCTGGCCGAGCCGCCGGTCGCCGTGGTCGACGCCAATGTCGATGCCAAGGGCACGCGAAAAGTCGCCGAAGCCTATCTGAGCTATCTCTATTCCAAAGAAGGCCAGACGCTGATCGCCAAGAACCACTATCGCCCGTCGAAGCCCGATTTGGTACCGGCGGAGGACCTCGCCAAACTGCCTGAGATCAAGCTGATCACCATCGACGATCCACTTTTTGGCGGTTGGAAGAAGGCGCAGCCTTACCATTTCGGCGACGGTGGTATATTCGACCAGATCTATAAGCCGGCCCAATAGCGCAGTAAGCCAGACTCTAGATCAGGACGATATGACCACAGCACCCGCAAAAGCGGGGTGGCGGTTCAGACAGCCGAGCGTCATTCCGGGTTTCGGATTGACGCTCGGCTTCTCTCTTGCCTACCTCACGCTCATCATCCTTATTCCCCTGTCGGGGCTGATCTGGCGATCGGCCGCGCTCGGCTGGACCGATTTCTGGGCGATCGCCACCGACCGCCGCACCATCAATGCGCTTGAAATCAGCTTCGGCACGGCCTTTATTGCCGCTTCCGTCAATGTCGTCTTCGGCACGATCGTCGCCTGGGTGCTGGTGCGCTACAACTTTCCGGGCCGCCGCATCGTCGATGCCATGGTCGACCTGCCCTTCGCACTGCCGACGGCGGTGGCCGGCATCGCGCTGACCACGCTCTACGCGCCGAATGGCTGGCTCGGCAGCCTGCTGGCGCCGCTCGGCATCAAGGTCGCCTACACGCCGCTCGGCATCGTCATCGCGCTGATCTTCATCGGCCTGCCCTTCGTCGTGCGCACTGTCCAGCCGATCATGGAGGAGATCGACAAGGAGGTGGAGGAAGTGGCCGCCACGCTCGGCGCCAATCGCTTCCAGACCATCGCCCGGGTTCTGCTTCCGGGCCTGGCGCCCGCGATCGTCACCGGTTTCGCGTTGGCTTTCGCACGCGGTGTCGGCGAGTACGGCTCCGTCATTTTCATCGCCGGCAATCTGCCCTACAAATCCGAGATCGCGCCGCTTCTGATCGTCATCCGGCTGGAGGAATATAATTACGCGGCGGCGACCGCGATCGCGGCAATCATGCTCGCTTTGTCGTTCGTGATGCTGCTGGTCATCAATCTGGTGCAGACGTGGAGCCGCAAGCGCTATGGCTGATCCGGAGATCAAATCCTACGCACCACACCACGAAAGCCAGTCGGCGGCAGTGACCGAAAGCCGCCCGGCGAAAGCCGTGCTGATGATCGTGACCTTTGCCTTCCTCGGCATTTTCCTGCTCTTGCCGCTGATCGTCGTCTTCAACGAAGCCTTCGCAAAGGGCCTCAGCGCTTACACCGAGGCGCTGACCAACCCAGACACGCGCTCGGCGATCCACCTGACACTGCTGGTGGCGGCGATCTCGGTGCCACTCAACATCGTCTTCGGCATCTCCGCCGCTTGGGCCATCGCCAAGTTCGAGTTCAAGGGCAAGGCCTTCCTGACCACGCTCATCGACCTGCCGTTTTCGGTCTCACCGGTCATTTCCGGCCTGGTCTATGTGCTTTTGTTCGGCGCGCAGGGCCTGCTCGGCGGCTGGCTGAAGGCGCATGGCATCGTCATCCTGTTTGCCGTGCCGGGCATCGTGCTCGCTACCATCTTCGTCACCTTCCCCTTCGTCGCCCGCGAATTGATCCCCTTGATGCAGGAACAGGGCAATGGTGACGAGGAGGCAGCGCTGTCGCTCGGCGCCAATGGCTGGCAGGCTTTCTGGTACGTAACGCTGCCCAACGTCAAATGGGGGCTGCTCTACGGCGTGCTTTTGTGCAATGCCCGCGCCATGGGCGAGTTCGGCGCGGTCTCCGTCGTGTCGGGCCACATACGCGGACTGACCAACACCATGCCGCTGCATGTCGAAATCCTCTATAACGAGTATAATGCCGCAGCCGCCTTCACCGTCGCTTCACTGCTTGCGGGCCTGGCGCTCGTCACGCTGGTCTTGAAAACACTTCTCGAGATGCGCTACGGCGCCGAGCTCGCCGCGACGCGCGGACACTAAATGCATGTCGCCCAAAAGTGTGTAGCGGTTTTGGGACAACGACATGCATCGACAAAAAAGGGACGGTTGATGGAAGTTCGCGTTGCCAACGTGCGCAAGGAGTTTGAGCGGTTTCCGGCGCTGCACGACGTTTCGCTCGACATCAAGTCCGGCGAGCTGATCGCGCTGCTCGGGCCCTCGGGCTCCGGCAAGACGACGCTGCTCAGGCTGATAGCCGGGCTGGAGCGGCCGACGAAAGGAAAGATCTTCTTCGGCGAGGAGGATGCGTCGCAAAAGTCGATCCAGGAGCGCAATGTCGGCTTTGTTTTCCAGCATTATGCCCTGTTTCGCCATATGACGGTGGCCGACAATATCGGCTTCGGCTTAAAGGTCCGGCACGGGCCGTCACGTCCGTCGGCGCAGGAAATCCGCCGCCGTGCCTCCGAGCTTCTCGACCTCGTCCAGCTTTCCGGCTTGGAAAAGCGCTATCCGGCGCAGCTCTCGGGCGGCCAGCGCCAGCGCGTAGCGCTTGCCCGCGCGATGGCGATCGAACCGGCCGTGCTTTTGCTCGACGAGCCGTTCGGCGCGCTTGACGCCCAGGTCCGCCGCGAGTTACGCCGCTGGCTGCGCGACATCCACGACGCTACCGGCCACACCACGGTCTTTGTCACCCATGACCAGGAAGAAGCGCTCGAGCTTGCCGACCGCGTCGTTGTGATGAGCCAGGGCAGCATCGAGCAGGTCGGCACCGCCGACGAAATCTACGACACGCCGAACTCGCCCTTCGTCTACGGCTTCATCGGTGAATCCAGCGCGCTTCCCGTCAAGGTCGAGGACGGTCAGGTCTGGATCGCCGACCGCCCGATCGGGCTGTCCGCGCCGCACGCACCGCAAGGCGAAGCAACGCTGTTCTTCCGCCCGCACGATGTCGACTTGGTGGACGAATGCAACGGCTGCATCGCCGGCACGGTCGCCGCCAGCCGCCGCGTCGCCGGCACCAGACGGGTGGAACTCGAAATCGGCGGCGAGCGCCAGCGGGTCGAGATCGAGCTGCCTGTCGACCATCCGGCGGCGCAGAAAAGCCGGGTGGCGTTCAGGCCGCGGCGCTGGAAGCTTTTTCCGGCTCCTTGATCCTCTATCCGGCCCTACACCAGCCAGTTCTCGACCTTCAGGCCTTTGATGCGGTTGAACTCTGCCGTGTTGGCCGTCACCAGGGTAGTGCCCAGTGCGTAGGCGTGGGCAGCAATAAAAAGGTCGTTCTGGCGAATGGTCCGGCCGATGCGTTCCAGCTCCGCGCGAATGGCGCCGTACTCGGCATCTACCGGCACATCGAGCGGCAGGACAGGAATCTCAGCCAGCAATTCCTCGACCTTCTTGAGCAGCTTGGCCGATCCCTTCCTGACGCAGCCATATCGAAGTTCCGAGGCGACCACGATGCTGGTACACACGGCGGCGTCCCCCATGCGCAGGAGGGCGCTGGCGGCTCTGCCTGCCGGGTTCCGGATCATGTCGCTGATAATGTTCGTGTCCAGCATGAACCGCATTAAAAAAATTCCTCGGATGTGACAGGCACATCGTCGATTTCGGGGAAGTCTTCCTCGGGGCCGAGCGGCGGCTCTTTCGCCCATTGCGCGAGCAGTGCCGAGAGGCCAGGTTTGCGGACCGGCTCGATGACCAAGCGGTCGCCTTCACGGCTGATCAAGACCTTTTCGCCGGGGAGCTCAAACTCGACAGGAATGCGCACCGCCTGGCTGCGATTATTGCGAAACAGCTTCGCCTCTTTCGGTGGCGTTGTTGCCTCTTTCGGTCGCATTGTTGAATGGCGGCGCTGGGGCATAGCGAAGGCTCCTTGTATATACCGTTTGTATATGCCAGATCGCGCCGTGACGCAATCGTCTTGCCAACGCACGTCTGCAACACTTGGCCGGCCGGGAAGCATCGTGTCTGATTGAAAGAAAATCCTAACGACGGCCCGGAATGGGAACATTTTTCTAGCGATGACGTGGCGAAACCGTTCTACGTGTCTCGTCGCCCCCCATGCCTTGCCGCTATGTTTCGGCCATAAGCGCACTGCATTGGAGTTCTGATTTCATGAAGCGATTTTTGCTTGGCGTCGCCATATTGGCCGGCCTGTTCCTCGCATCCTCCCAAGCCTGGTCGGCCGACAAATTGCTGAACGCGTCTTACGATGTCGGCCGCGAACTGTTTGCGCAGGTCAACAAGGCCTTCGTCGCCGAGCACCCCGGCGTGACCATAGATCAGTCGCATGCCGGAACGTCGGCACAGGCGCGCGCCATCGCCGAGGGCCTTGGCGCGGATGTCGTCACCTTCAATCAGGTCATCGACATCGACTTCCTGGTCTCGAAAGGTCTCATCTCCGCCGACTGGCAGAAGGATTTCCCCGACAACGCCTCGCCTTTCTATTCGCTGCCGTCTTTCCTGGTGCGCGCCGGGAATCCAAAGAACATCAAGGATTGGAACGATCTCGTGCGCGACGACGTCGAGGTGATCTTCCCCAATCCGAAAACGTCGGGCAATGCGCGCTACACCTATCTCGCAGCCACCGCCTACGCCAAAGAGGCCTTCAAGGGCGACGACACCAAGGTGAAGGAATTCGTGACCAAGCTGTTCAACAACGTCCCGATTTTCGACAGCGGTGGGCGCGCCGCCACCACCACCTTCGTCCAGCGCGAGATCGGCGACGTGCTGATCACCTTCGAGTCGGAAACGCGCGGCGTCCGCAGGGAGTATGGCGATGACAAGTTCGAGCAGGTGACGCCCTCGGTCAGCCTGCTGGCGGAGTTTCCGGTGGCGATCGTCGACACGGTCGCCGACGAGCATGGCACGCGTGACCTCGCCAAGACCTATCTCGACTTCCTATACACGCCGCAGGGCCAGGACATCGCCGCCCGCAACGGCCTGCGGGCTCGCGACGCGTCGGTCGCCGCCAAATACAAGGCTGAATTCCCCGATATCCGCCTGCTGACGGTGGAGGACGTCTTCGGCGGCTGGGCCAAGGTCCAGGCCGAGCATTTCGCCGCCGGCGGGTTGCTCGACCAGACCTATGGCAGCCGCTGACGCGAGCAATCTTCCAACTTGATAAGTAAGAAAGCCGGCTTACCCGCTTTCGTCGTTTTCGCGCTCCGCAAGGTGATTTCCTGCACTTTCCGGGCGCACCATCCAAAACGTCACGAAGAATCAACGTGTTTGTGCCTACTGTGCCTCGGACGGCTTGTTTCGCGAAACTGCATCGCGTGACCAAAACGTCATGATTTACACACAAACAACCGCCAAATGCGGGCGGTTGGGGTTTCATGAACTGAATCGGGCATGCTTACCAAAAAAGGCAAATACGGCCTCAAGGCCCTTGTGCATCTGTCAGGCTTGCCGGTCGGTCAGCTCGCATTCGTCAACGACATTGCCGTCGCCAACAACATCCCGAAGAAATTCCTGGATGCCATTCTGGGCGAATTGCGCAATGCCGGCTTCGTCCAGAGCCGCAAGGGCAAGGAAGGCGGCTACCGTCTCGCCCGGCCGGCCTCCGAGATCAAGATCGGCCATGTCGTGCGTGTACTCGATGGGCCGTTGGCGCCGATCCCTTGCGCCAGCCGCACCCAATATCAGCGCTGCGAGGATTGCGACGAGGCGACATGCCAAGTCCGGAACATGATGCTGGAGGTGCGCCAGGCGATCGCCGAGGTGCTGGACAATCGCAGCCTCGCCGCCATGCGCGATGCCGACAATGACGATTTTCCTGTCGAGCTGACATCGCAGATCTGATCAGGCACTGAAGCAGATCCGCGCCGGCGTACCCCTCATGAATTCGCCTCGAACAGGCTCACGACATCGCCGACAATGTCGGCGATTGGGCGCTTCGCATCGAGCGTCAATGCGTTCTCGTCCGCTGCTGGCGCTTCGAGCGTGGCGAACTGGCTGTCAACCAAGCTTGCCGGCATGAAATGGCCCCGGCGGGAGCCGACGCGCTGCTTTGCGGTCGCGGGATCGATTTCCAGATAGAGGAAAACGATGTCCTGGCAAAAGCCGCGCAGACGCTCGCGGTAGCTGCGCGTCAGCGCCGAACAGGCAGCCACCACGCCCTGCCCGTCGCCGACCGATCCCGCAATGCGCCGGCCCATCGCGTCGAGCCAGCCTTCCCGCAATGCGTCGGTCAGCGGCTCGCCTCTTGCCATGCGCGCGACGTTTTCCGGCGGGTGCAGCCTGTCGCCCTCGACGAACATGGCGCCTAACGTAGCGGCCAGCGCTTCGCCGACGGCCGACTTGCCACAACCGGCGACGCCCATCACCACGACGGCCAGTGCGGGCCGAACGCGATGCCTCTGCGTTTGTGCTGCCTTTTCGTCCACGATTCGGGTCAGCGGCTGGCCGGCGCGCGGCCGTAAAGCAGGAGCATGGCGACGATGACGACGCCGTAGATGATCTGCCGCCCCGCCTCAGGCATCTGCATGACCGAAAGAATGGATTGCAAAAGCGTGATCAGGATGACGCCAGCGACCGTGCCGAGATAGGAGCCGCGGCCGCCGAGGATCGAGGTGCCGCCAAGCACGACCGCTGCGATCGACGGCAGGAGATAGGCGTCGCCCATCGACTGCGCCGCCTTGGAGGCATAGCCGGCCAGAAGCACGCCGCCGAAGGCGGAGAGCCCGCCGGAGACCGCGAAGGCGATGAGCACCACGCGCCGCGTGTCGATGCCGGAGAGGTAGGCGGCGCGCTCGCGGTTGCCGATGCCGTAGACCGTACGGCCGAAGCCGGTGCGGGTCAGCACGAAAACCATCGCGGCACCGATCAGCGCCCAGATGACGACCGCGTTGGGCACGCCCGGAATGGCGAAGCCGGTCGCCAGATAGCGCATCGCCCGGGTCGCCGAATCCTGTGGCGAGAACCCGCCGGTATAGACCACCATCAGCCCTTGCGCGACGGCATTGGTGGCGAGCGTGATGATCATCGAGGGAATGCGCAGATAAGCGACGCCGATGCCGTTTACGACGCCGATCGCGACACCGCAGAAGATGCCGAACGGGATCGCCAGCGCCACGCCGACCGGGCCATAAGCGGCGGCCGCACAGGCCATCATCGCGCCTGCCGCCACCGACCACGGCACCGACAGGTCGATCTGGCCGAGCAGGATGACCAGCATCATGCCGGTGGCGATGACGCCGAGAAACGAGGCCACCTTAAGCTGCTGCAGCAGATATTCCGGCGACAGGAAGCTGCGCGAATAGAGACTGCCGACAAACAGCAGCAGCACGATGCAGGCAAAGGCGGTCAGCACCGCCGGGTCGGCGCGGCGGACGAATTTCGGCATGCGGCCGGCGATGCCGCCGATGGTCGTTTCGCTCACAGGAACCACTCCAGCCGGTTGCGGACCCTGAACAGGGCGAAGGCGCCGAGGCTGACGGCGATCAGCAGGATGACGCCCTGGAACAGCGGCTGCCAGAGCGGATCGAAATCGAAGACGAAGAGCAGGTCGCCGATGGTGCGGAATGCGAGCGCGCCGAAGATCGCGCCGATAGCGCTGCCCTTGCCGCCGAACAATGAGACGCCGCCAAGCACCACGGCGGCGATCGAGAACAGCGTATAGGCATTGCCGCTGGCATAGGCCGCCTCGCCCGTATAGGTGAAGAAGGTCAGGAACAGCCCGCCGATCGCGGCCAACAGGCCGGCCAGCGCATAGGCGGCGAACTTGCCGCGGCGGATCGGCACGCCGGACATGTAGGCCGCCATTTCCGACGATCCGGCTGCGTAAGCGGCGCGGCCGAGCACCGACCGGCTGAACGGCATCCAGACCACGAGCACGACGGCTAGCAGCGCCACCAGGCTCGCCGGCACCACGCCGAACAGCCGCCCGGTCAGGGCGTCGGCCAGATCCTCGTTGACCGAGCCGCCCGGGAACGGCCGAAGCAGCAGCGCGATGCCGAAATAGACCGCGCCGGTGGCGATGGTGGTGACAATCGGCTGCAGCCTTCCGTAGATGACGATGGCGCCGTTGATCGCCCCGCACAGCAGCCCGGTGCCGAGCACCGCGACGACGCCGAACGCGGTTTCGATGCCGGTGCCGATGACCAGCCATGAGGCCAGGCAATTGGTCAGCAGAAAGATCATGCCGACGGAAAGGTCGATGCCGGCGGTGATCACCACCAGCGTCTGCGCCATGGCGACGAAGGCAAGCAGCACGCCCTTGTTGGAAGCCGTCTGCACGACATTGGCGGTAAAGCCGGCCGGATGGTTCGAGGTATAAATCGTGAACATCACGATGAAGATGCCGAACGCCAGCAGCGTTCCGCGTTGTTCGGCAAGCCAGTAGCGCCAATCCTTCACGCGTCCGCTCCTCGGGCTGGCGTCTTCGCCATGCCCTTCGCCATGCCTCTGGCAGGCATCTCTTCGCCATGGATGTTGAGCGCGCTGGCGATCAGCGCCCGCTCGGTGATCTCGGCGCCGACCAGCTCGCGCTTGACCGCTCCGTCATAGAGCACCAGCACCCGATCGCAGCAGCCGATCAGCTCGTCATAGTCGGTGGAGTAAAACAGTATCGCCGCGCCTTGGTCGGCAAGCTTGCGCATTAGCTGATACAGTTCCTGTTTGGTGCCGACATCGATACCCCGCGTGGGGTCGTTGAGCAGGATGATGCGCGGCTGCCGCATCAGCCATTTGGCGATGACGACCTTCTGCTGATTGCCGCCGGACAGTGCGCCGACCGGAATGTCGAGGCCGGCCGTCTTGATCGCCAGCAGAGCTACCATGTCGTCGATCAGCCGCTGCTCGGCGGCACGGTCGATGATGCCGGCCCTGGACAGCCGGTCGAGTGTTGCGAAGGAGAGGTTTTCGCGCACCGTCATCGGCAGCATCAGGCCTTCCGTCTTGCGGTCTTCCGGGATCAGCGCCATGCCGATCCGGTCACGGCGCGCCTTGGCCGGGCTGGCGATCGCCACCGGTTTGCCGTCGATCAATATCTGGCCGCTGAGGCCGCGCAGCACGCCGAAGAAGGCGAGCAGCAATTCGCGCTGGCCCTGGCCGTCAAGACCGCCGAGGCCGACGACCTCGCCTGCCCCGACCGTAAGCGAGATATTGTCCAGCCGGTCGGTCCAGGAAAGCTTGCGCGCCTCCAGCACGGGAGCGGCGGTGGCCGGCGCGCGCACCGGCTTCGGCGGGAAAATATGGCTGTATTCGCGGCCGATCATCAGCTCGACGACTTCATTGTCGCTCTTCGATCCAGCAGCATAACTGGCGACATTGCGGCCGTTGCGGAACACCGTGCACTGGTCGGCAAGCTCGGCGATCTCGTTCATCCGATGCGAGATGTAGAGCAGCGCCAACCCTTCCGAGCGCAGCCGCTTCAAGACGCCGAAAATCTTGGCGACGTCGGCCGCGGTCAGCGCCGAGGTCGCCTCGTCGAGGATCAGGATGCGCGGCTTCCTGGCAAGTGCCTTGGCGATCTCGACCATCTGCCTTCTTGAAAGAGGAAGGTCTTTGACCAGCGCCAGCGGGTGGATATCGGCAGCGCCCGCGCGAGCCAGGGCTTCTTCCGCGATGCGTCGCTGCGCCTTACGGTCGATCATGCCGAAGCGTTTGGGCGGATCGGAAATGACGATGTTGTCGGAAACGCTGAGTTCGGGGACGAGCGACAGTTCCTGGAAAATGCAGACGATGCCGGCCTGGTTGGCCGCTGCCGGCGACGAGAAAGTCACCTCGCTTCCGTCCAGCATCATGCGGCCTTCGTCAGGCGCGACGACGCCGGCCATGACCTTGATCAGCGTCGATTTACCGGCGCCGTTCTCGCCGAGGATGGCGTGAATGCTGCCTGGTGTAACCGAAAGCTCGGCCTTTTCCAGCGCCCGCACACCGCCATAGCGCTTGGATATGCCCTCCATGCGGAAGAGCGGAATCGCGCCGTCCATCGGCCCCTCCCAAGGCGCTTGTTCTTCGGACCGGCGCCGCGGGATATCCCGCGGCGCCGGTCAATCAGTCTATTGGTTTTCCTTGCTCTGGCCCATGATTTCCTGCGCGGTGAAATTGATGCCGCAGGTCGGGAAAGAGTTGCCGACGAAGAAATTATCGGACTGGTCGGGGAAATAGTCCTCGCCTTCCTTAAAGTTCGGATCCTCGACGATTGCCAGCGGCAGCTTCACCGCTTGCGGGACGACTTGGCCCTCGAGCGCGGCAATCGCCGTCTTGATGGCGACCGCCACCTGGGCGGGACCGGTTCCGGCCGACGAGCACTTCAGCCCCTCTGCGGCAAACTTGGCGCAGAATTTGCGGAAGCCATTTTCCGTTTCGCCGCCGAAGGGCACGAACGGATGCTTGGCGTCGATCATCGCCTGGACGATGCCGGTGTCGCCGCCCTGCCCGGTGACGCCATCGAAGGGACCGTTGGTGGCGATCGCGTCGGCCGTAGCCTTTTGCGCCACGCCATCGTCCCATTTGCCAACGACTTCGGTGACCTCCCACTTCTTGCCGGAAGCATCGAGGGTCTCATGAATGCCGTTGTGGCGGTCGGTGTCGACCGACGTACCGGCGACGCCACGCACTTCGAGGATCTTGCCGCCATTGGGAATATGCTTGATCAGCCAGTTGGCCCACAACTCGCCAAGGCCTTTCTGGTCGACATTGACGTTGATGGCGTCCTTGGTGTCGAGAATGTTGTCGAAGGCGACCAGCACGACGCCCGCTTCCTTGGCGCGTTTGATGACCGGCCCGAAAGCCGTTGGATTCTGCGCGTTGACGACGATCGCGTCATAACCGGAATCGATGAAGTTGTTGATAGCCGAAATCTGCGCCGGCACGTCTTCGCCGGTCGACACGACCTTGAATTCCTTCAGTTTCGCCGCGACAGCCGGCTGCGCCGCATAGGCCTTCGCCGTCTGCACCATCTGGATGCGCCAGGTGTTGGCGATATAGCCGTTGGCGAGCGCGACGCGGTACGGGCCTTCCTTCTTGGGGAACTTGAAGAACTGCGTGTCGGCGGCCCATGGCGCGAAGCATTCCGGCTCGGCCGACGGGCCGTTGACGATTTCGGGTTCGGCAAGCGCCGACGAACTCAGCATGACAAATGCAGTGGCGGCAACGATGCCACCAACGAGTGACTTGAACATCGATATTCCTCCCAGTTGCAGTTTTTGATTGTCTTACGCGTCTCGCGCGTCCGGCCCGGCACCTCCCGCCTTGCCCGTCGCGTTGTACCAGGTGGCCGAATGCCGACCCGATCTCCTCCCTTGCCGCTCGGCAACCACAGTAAAAACTATCATATTATACATAATAAACAAGCATTAGCTGTCGATTATATATAATAAACAAACTAGCTCCTTTGCCGTGAGTTTTTTGCCAGAGGAGCGATGGTAGCGCTACCATCACATTGTGTAAAGCGTCATTTCACTGCGTGTCGAAGGCAAGTCAGCGGGCCGTGCTCTCGCGGCGCTTGAGTTCGAAGCCGAGATCGACGACCGGCTCTTGCGGCCGCTTGCCTGCAATCGCCGCGAGCGCCATGGCGACCGACCGCCGGCCGATCTCGTAGCGAGGCGTCCGGATGCTGGTGACCGATGGAAAAGCCACTTCCATCATGTCGAGATCGTTGAAGCCTGTGATGCCGATCGTCTTCGGCACG
Source organism: Mesorhizobium ventifaucium (assembly GCF_935822925.1). Taxonomy (GTDB): domain Bacteria; phylum Pseudomonadota; class Alphaproteobacteria; order Rhizobiales; family Rhizobiaceae; genus Mesorhizobium; species Mesorhizobium ventifaucium. The sequence continues at coordinate 52,435 of NZ_CAKXZS010000078.1, read as the reverse complement.
GCGATCGAGGCGCGGTGGCATTCGAACAACGCGCCGAGCGCGATGTCGTCATTGTTGCAGAAAACTCCATCCAGCGTCGGCACCTTGGCCAGCGCGTCGCGAAACAATTCGCGCCCGAGCGTCACGCTGGACGGCACCGGCGTGGTGGTGATCAGTCGCGCGTCGAACAGACCGGCCGCCTCCATCGCCGCTCGATAGCCGGCCAGGCGACGCTGCGAGCGCGGGTCCATGCGCGCGCCGATGAAGCCGATGCGGCGATAGCCCATTTCGATCATGTGCTCCGTGGCCACCTTGCCGCCGTCGAAATGCGAGAAGCCGACCATCATGTCGACCGGATCGGGCCCGGTTTCCATGACTTGCACCACCGGGCAGCCGGCCGTCTCGAGCAGTCTTCGCGACGTTGGCGTCTGGTCGACGCCCGCCACGATCAGCGCCGCCGGGCGCTGCGGGCCGAACACCTGCAGCAGCCGTTCCTCCTCGAGGCCGGAGTAGTGGGTGTTGCCGAGCTGGATGCGGTAGGAGCTGTCGAAGAGGCTGTCATAAATGCCGCGCAGAACTTCGGCAAAGACGCTGTTGGTGAGCGACGGCACCAGCACGCCAAAGACCTCGGCGCGCGCCGAAGCCAGCGCCCGCGCATTTGGGTCGGGCAGATAGCCGAGCTCATCGACGGCCGCCTGGATCTGGCGGCGCAGAACTTCCGAAACACGCTCCGGCTCGCGCAAGGCGCGGGAGACGGTGATGGCGCCGACGCCGGCCTTGCGCGCGACGTCGGCGATCGTCGGACGGCCGCCGCCGCGGCGCGAGCGCGGTTTGGTCATAGCCTTGTGCCGAACGCGGCGCCCTCGCCGAAGCGCGGCCGCGAAATGCTATTCAGCGTCGTTGCCACTGTCGCCATGCCAACCCATACTTACCAGAGATTATGGCTGCCGCACCCCGTCTGGCGTCGCGCAGCCTTACCCCATTGTCAAGCGAACCGGCCAGGACAGCTACCCGCACTCGGGTAGCGACACAGTTTGAATTTCGGCTCTGGGCGGGTTCGCGGGCGTCTTGTCGTCCATCGTGTTCACGCCTCTACGCCGTGCGTCGTCCGCTGCGCCACCTCATGGCATAGGGCAACGCGAACAAGTAAAGACCGCTGAGCATGAGCAAGCCGAGCGGGATCAGCGGCATGAGGTATACCCAGTAGGCAGGCTCGACACCTACGCCCAAGGTGATGAAGATGGCAGCGACGACCGCGGTAAAAATGATCGACAGCCAGCGGTGGAATTGCCGTATCCATGTACTCCAGTTCATTTGGGGACCTCCTCTGAAGACGAGCCGCGCGACCCGCTTGGCGGCAGCCTTTTTGCTACCTTGTTTCGTTGACGGGCGACTTGTGGGCACTGCGTTTCGCCCGCAGCTGCCTATGGCACCGGCACGGCTATTCTATCCGCGCCAGGACCTGCTCCAGGTTCGCAAAGAACCGCTGCCACCCGTATTTGGCTCCCTGGTAGTACTGCTGCTGATCCGGCCGGAAGCCCAACTGCTCCATGCGCAGATGGGTCCCCGTGCTCGTAGGGGTGAGCGTCCACGTGACGACACTTTTGAGATCCTTGGTGTCCCACGTGTAAGACAGCGTCTTGTTGGGCTCGACTGCCTGGACCCGACAGTCGACCGCCCCCCAGTCCGCGCTAAGATTGAAACGGTGCCCCTCGTCTGGCTTGAAATCGTTCTTCATCAGCCACTCCTCGATCAGGTGTGATTGCGTAAGCGCGCGCCAGATCTTTTCCGGCGGAAAAGCGACCTCCCGTTCGACAACGACGGCGCGCGTTTCGGTCTCAGTATTGGTCATCGATCCATCCTTTTGAGCAGATCTTCGAGGTTGTCGAACCGGCTTTGCCAGAACCCAGCCATTTGGTTTGTCCAGTCGATCAGCGGCGCCAAGGCGCCGAGCTCCGCGCTGTAGTGCGTGTTTCGGCCTTCGTGGCGGTCGCGCACCAACCCGGCCTGTTTCAGCACCCCAAGGTGCTTTGACACGGCCGGTTGCGAGACCCCGGCCCGAGCGGTCAGGGCCGCGACGGTCTGGTCGCCGTCGCGACACAACCGCTCGAAGATGGCCCGTCGCGTCGGATCGGCAAGCGCTTTAAAGATTCTCTCGTGGGGCTGTGGCATCGTAATCGATAACTCGCTGGCTATTTATAAATCAATAACCACCGAGATATGTGTAAGTCAAGCAAGAGCGTGGACCGGACTCCGCGTCACGGGGGGCTTCCCCCCGGGCTACCCCCTGTCTCTTCCGTCGCTCTGGCCAGCGACAGGCCAGCGGGGTCAGTGCTCAGGCCATCGCCGCGGCGCTGCGCCGTGCCTTCCACAGCAGCAGCACCATGGCCGCTATGTTCAGCAGGTTCCAGGCAATGCCGTTGAGGAACGCGGCGGCGTAGGAGCCGGTCAGATCATAGATCCAGCCCGACATCCAGCCGCCGATTGCCATGCCGAAGATCGTTGCCATAATTACGATGCCGACGCGCTGGCCGGCCTCTTTGGCGGGCATGTATTCGCGCACGATGATGGCATAGCAAGGCACGATGCCGCCCTGCGACAGGCCGAAGACCAGCGAGACGACGTAAAGCGACGCGAGCCCGTCGAAGGGGATGTAGAACAACAGCGACAGGGCTTGCAGCACCGAGCCGATCAGCAGGGTCTTCACGCCGCCGATGCGATCGGCAAGGAAGCCGGACGCCAGTCGGCTGACGACGCCCGCCGCCAGCATGATCGACAGCATGTCGGCGCCTCGCGCCACGCCATAGCCGAGATCCATGCAATAGGCGACGATATGGACCTGCGGCATCGACATCGCCACGCAGCAGCCAAGGCCGGCGACGACGAGCAGCACCTGCAGCGCTGCCGGTGACAGCGAGATCGGCTGGACGGGCCGGCTGCCGGGTGAACCGGGAGCGGCGGCATGTGGTGCGCCGCGCCTGAGCAGCAGGATCAGCGGCACCATGGTGGCGAGGCAGACGACGCCGATCGCGGCATAGGTGAAGCGCCAGCCCTCGCTCTGCATGACGTAGGGCATTGCCAACGGCCAGATCGCCCCGGCGAGATAACTGCCGGCGGCGGCAGCCGTCACCGCGACGCCGCGGCGGCGGTTGAACCAGTGCGAGATGTCGGCGATCAGCGGCCCGAAAATCGCCGACGTGCCGACGCCGATCAAAAGCCCCTGGACAAGAGTGAATTGCAGGATCGAACTGGTCAGCGACGCCATCAGGAAACCGGCGCCGAGCGCCACCGAGGCAATGAGCGCCGGGATCCAGTAGCCCATGCGGTCGATGGCGCGGCCGACCAGCACATTGCCGGCTGCGAAACCGACCATGGTCGCGGTATAAGGCATCGACGCGGCGGCCCGATCGACGCCGAATTCGGCCTGCACGGCGGGGAGCACCACGACCACCGCCCACATGCCGACACCGCCGATCGTCGCCAGAAGGACAGAAACGCCGAGCCGCATCCAGGCATAGGCGCTGTCAATGCCGGTGCTGCGTGCCTGGCTGGAGAGGGTTGTGGTCAAGGCGTTTCCTGTCCGCGGTTCTGCGAAATCGACCGGTTCGACACCACTATCGGCAAATTGGCGACGCCGTGCAGCGCCACATCCCGCAAATCCGTGGCTCCAGAAACTTGAGCTGCAGTGGAACGGTGGCCGCCGTCCCGGAGTTTTCATCAACGCACCAATGGAAGGAGTTTGCCGTGACCGCGAAAAGGAAATGGTCGGCCGAGGTGACCGAGCACAGCTATGCGCTGGACCTCGAGGAACATATCTTCGAATCCCACGATCCCAGGAAGATCGCAGCCTCGCTGAAGCGATCGGCCGAGCACAGCGAGCGGCGCAAGGCCGAGCCGTTCCAGTCCGCCATGTCGACGCTGAATTTCTACATCAACCGTGCCGGCACGAACCTGCCGGCCAAGCAGAAGAAAGTGCTGGAGGATGCCAAGGACGAACTGCGCGCCGCGTTTGGGCGCCCGAGAGAAGATTAGAGGGTCGGCCTACCTCGACTTGATGACGCTATCTGTATTGGCCAACAGCTTGCGCACCGCGTTGCGCGCCGCATACGGCCGCTGCAGGCGGATGTTCTTTTCGATCGCCTCGTGCAGCTTCTGTGCGTGCTGCAAATCGTCCAGTTCCCGCGTCGTATAGGCGAACAGATGATCGAACGCCGATTCGATCAGCACACCGAGCGGCACCAGGAGGTCGTTGCCCGACGCCCGCAGGATGGCGAGGTGAAAGCGCGTATCGGCGCGGGTGCGCTCCTGCAGCGTCGTCGCCTCGCCCATCTCCCGGCAGGCCTGGCTGATTTCGGCCATCTGCTCGTCTGTGCGCCGCATCGCGGCAAAGGCGGTCGCTTCCGGCTCGATGATGTGGCGGAATTCCTGCACCGTTTTCAGGAATACCTCGCGGTCGGGCGATGTCGCGTACCAGCCGAGCACGTCGCGATCGAGCAGGTTCCAGCGCTCTTTCGGCTCGACCCAACTGCCGATCTTCGGGCGCGACGCCAGCAGGCTCTTGGCCATCAGCATCTTGATCGCTTCGCGCACCGCCGAGCGGCTGACGTCGAAGGTCTCCGACCATTTGGCTTCATTGGGCAGGATGGTGCCGGGCGGATAGTCGCCGCGCACGATCCTGAGACCGATTTCGTTGGCCAGCGATGCATGCACACTCGACCCCGGCATACGCGCCGCATCGGCACGGCGAACGACAGCCGGGCGCTCGGCGGAGGCCGCCTTGGCCGGTGTTTTTCTCTTATTCGGCTTGCCGTCCCGCATCTGCTCACAAAGTCCGGATTCCGAAAGCTGTCAAGCGCGGGGAAAGCCTCGGGCTGCAAAGCCTGCTTCTGTGCACAGATCAGCCCGGATGCATCGACCTCGTCAAGTCGTCTTGACGTATTTCCGCCAGCTGTGTTCCGGGCGGAATCCGAGCATATCCCGCGCCTTGCGGTTGGAGAGCAGCGTTTCGTATTCACCAAGTTCGCCCTTGACCGGCACGCCGGGATAAAACCGCTTCAGCAATTCGGCCGTCGGCAGGTCGGACGAGGTGTCGTCATTGGCGGCGTTGAACACCTGATAGCCGAGCCCGTCCTTTTCGATGGCGCGCAACGTGATTTGGCCGAGGTCGCGCGCGTCGACATAACTCCAGGCGATCCGCTTGCGGAAACCCGGATCAGCGAACCATTTCGGAAACAGCGAATATTCATGCGGCTCGATGACGTTGCCGATGCGCAAAGCGTAGATGTCGAAGCCGCTGCGCAGCGCGAAGGCGCGCGCCGTCTTCTCGTTGACGATCTTCGACAGCGCGTAGCTATCCATCGGATCGACATCGTACTCCTCGTCGAGCGGGAAATGCGTCGGGTCGCGCGGCTCGTTGGCGAAGACCAGCCCATAGGTTGTCTCGCTGGAGGCGATCACCACCTTGCGGATGCCGAGTTTCACCGCCGCCTCGATCACATTGTAGGTGCCGAGCGCGTTGATGCGGAACACCTCGTTGTCGGGCGTGATCATGATGCGCGGGATCGCCGCGAAATGCACCACGGCATCGACTGGCTGCGCGCGCAGCGACGGGTCGAATTCATGCAGGCCCATATAGCTCGACAGCGCATTGAACACCTGCCCGCTGTCGGTGATATCGGTGATCAAGGTGCGCACCTTGGGGTTGTCGAGCGGCTTGGTGTCGATGTTGAGCACCTGGCAGCCCTGCTCGACCAGGTACTGCACGACATGACGCCCGGCCTTGCCGCTGCCGCCGGTGAACATGATCCGCTTCGTCATTTTGCTCTCCACATTTCCTGGAATTCATGTGTATTGTCAGACAATATCGAACTCTGCAATCGTCTGCCACGGGCCTGCGGCAAAAACCCGCTTCAACAAGTCGTCTGCCAAAGTGCGACGCCGTCATCGAGACCGCAACACAGGATTACACGACATGAACACCACCGCCGCGAGCGAAAAGATCGGCTTCATCGGCCTTGGCCTGATGGGTCACGGGATCGCGAAGAACATCGTCGACAAGGGCTATACCCTGACGTTTCTCGGCCGCAAGAACCGCGCTCCGGCGCAAGACCTGCTCGGCCGGGGTGCGAAGGAAGCCGCGACTTCGCGCGAGGTGGCAGTGGCATCCGATATCGTCTTCATCTGCGTCACCGGCTCGCGCGAGGTAGAAGCCATCATCCGCGGGCCCGGCGGCCTCAAGGAGGGCCTGAAGCAGGGCGCGGTGGTCGTCGATTGCTCGACCTCCGATCCGACCTCGACGGTGGCGCTTGCCGCCGAACTCAAGGCGCTCGGCGTCGACTATGTCGATGCCCCGCTCAGCCGCACCCCGAAGGAGGCTTGGGAAGGCACGCTCGATGCCATGGTCGGTGCACCCGACGCGGTCTTTGCCCGGCTGAAGCCAGTGCTTGACACCTGGGCCGGACGTATCGTCCATATCGGCAACACCGGCGACGGCCACCGCATGAAGCTGCTCAATAATTTCATCTCGCTGGGCTATGCCGCGATCTATTCCGAGGCGCTCGCGCTGGCGCAGAAGGTCGGCATCTCGCCGCCGCGCTTCGACAGCGTCATCCGCAACGGCCGCATGGATTGCGGCTTCTACCAGACCTTCATGCGCTGGACGCTGGAAGGCGACCGCGACGCGCACAAATTCACCATCGCCAACGCCTTCAAGGACCTCACCTACCTCGAATCGATGGCCGGTGCCGCCGGCATCGCCAACCCGCTCGGCAACGCCACCAAGAACGCCTTCGCCGGCGCATTCGCCGCCGGGCCCGCCGATCAATATGTGCCGATGCTGGCGACGCATATCGGCAAGGTCAACGGCGTCGACCTGACGCCGCCTACAGCGCCACGCGTCCCATAGGACGCGCAATGAAGGCTGCAGAGCCGACATGGAATTTTCATGAGCCACAGCCTGATTCATTGCAATAGAACCAGGCGCTATGCCCCTGTTTGATCATCATCTTCCGAACCGAACGTTTAGGACTATCATCTAGGGGCAAACCCAATCAGCCAGCGCAAATGGCCAAGATGGGAGGAATGTTGCCATTCGTCTCGTCGATGGGAACGAGCAAGTGGCGCCAATTGCCGACCTTGCCAGCGACGCCGGGAAGGTAAGGTCTCGCCCCCAAAGGAGGCGCTGGCGAAGGAACCATCCCTGCGTTGGTCGACGTGAGCGCTGTAGAAGGCGACGAACCGGGTGCGGGCGCGAGCCCCACTACCCAAGCTTGTGACAAAGTCGATCGAGCACGTCTCGAAGCGCATTAGCGGCTTGGTCACGCTCGTCAGCAGACATCAGCTCGGGTTCAGCCTCCACCCTGAGATGCGGCAGCACGGTTCGAACGGCGCTGCGGGCGGCGACCATATTGGCCTTCAGATCGAGGACGCGATAGGTGGCGACGGGATAGGCGATGCCCCTGACCTGGATGTGTCCCAGTTCCACGCAGGCGATAGTGTCCTTCACTTGCGCAAACGTCTCATAGGAAATGAGCACGGCGCCCGGCGGCGCCTCCTGCTCGAGGCGTGAGGCGAGATTCACGGCGCCGCCGATGATCGTGTAGTCCATCCGGTCTTCGCTGCCGAAGTTGCCGACGGTGCAGTAGTCGGTATGGATGCCGATGCGGCAGCGCAGCGGCGTTTCGATGCCGATGTCACGCCAGATTTCGGCAAGGTCGGTCATCCGCTTCTGCATGGCGAGGGCCATCTCGACGCAGGCGAGCGCGTCCTCCTTGACACCGCGAGTCTCCGGATCGCCGAAAAACATCAAGATCGCGTCACCGACATACTTATCGATCGTCGCGCCGTGATCCGAAGCAATTTTCGACATTTCCGTCAGATAGTGGTTGAGGAGCTGGGTGAGATCCTCGGACTCCATCTTGTCAGTGGTCTCGGTAAAGCCAGCGATGTCTGAGAAGCATATGGTCAGCTTCTTGCGCTGGCTGGCGATCCTGACGTCCTGACGGCCAGAAAATATCGATTTGTACACCTGCGGCGCGAGATACTTGGCCAGCTTGTTGGAAAGCGCCTCGAGAGCCGCGGATTTCTCGGCGAGGTTCTCCTCCCGTTGCTTCAGCTCCGTGATGTCCGAGTAGACGGCGACCGTTCCGCCGCCGGTGATCCGCCGCTCGCCTATCATGATCCATCGTCCATCGCCGCGCCGCTGCACCCAGGGGTCGCCAGGGTTGCGGTGCCGGGAGAGCCGCTCGGCGACCCATTCCTCGACCCGCCCCTCGGCATCCTTGATGTAGCCGCGCTCAGCGGACCGGCGGACGATGTGCTCGAATATAGTGCCGGGCGTCATTTCCTCCAGGCCGGCGTAGAGAAGTTCGCGATAGCGGCTGTTGCTGAGGACGAGCCGGTCCTGCCCGTCGTAGAGAGCGAATCCTTCGGAGATGCTCTCGATAGCATCGACGAGCCGCTGGCGCGCCTCGGCGACCTCGCGCAGGTTCTTTTCCTCCACCTCGACCGCGGTGTCCCGGAACAGCCTGAGCGCCTCGGCCATGCGGCCGATTTCGTCTCGGCCGGCGGCAGGTAGGGGCGCTCGAAAATTGCCGCCAGCGATCGCGAACATGCCTTGGCTCACCGCCCCCAGCCGGGCGAGAAGGCTTCGGTCAACATAGAGCCAGACCACCAGAACCGAACTCAGAAGGCTGAGGAAGGCGGAGCCAAGGACAACTCCGGTGCCGTAGCGCTGAACGACCGCGGCTTCCAGACCGGACGCGGTGATCTCGCGGTCCGCCGCGGCGACTAGCCGATCTACGGCAGCGGTAAGGCTGCGCGACAGCCGATTGTTTTCGCCGAGAAGCTTTTCGCCCTGCGCCAGGACGGCGAGCTCGTCCTGGCGGGCCTTGGGGATGCTCTTTTCGCCATCGATCAGCGCCTTGAACTCGTCCACCCGTTGTCGGAAGCGGACCTGCAGCTTCACGTCGATCTCGGCGGAGATCGCTTCCAGAGCGGCAAGGGACCGACGCAGCGGAAACAGGGTCAACGCCAGATCGCCCGGCGTCGACGCGTCCGCCGTCCTGACCAGAGCGTCGTTAACCGCCGACATCTCCTGGTGCGCCCTCTGTTGGGGGATATAGGCTGCAATCGCCTGGACGAGATCGGCCATGACCGCCGCGCTTCGATCCGGCGCGAGCGATGCGTCGGCCGCGGCCGCCCGCCACTGCGCGAGCCTGGAATTCATCACCAGGATGCCGGAGGCCACGAGACGCTGGCCTGCAATTGTCGTCGCCGACAAGCGGCGCAACAGCCCTTCCTTGCGCGCGACCACGGCGAGGCGCGTGGCAACAAGGTCGTCGAGAGCGTCGAGGTTGCGCCTGAGACCGAGCACCGCAGCCTCGATCTCAGCCACCGCTGGCGTTCCAAGCGCGGCACCCTTGAGCGCGGCCAGCAGCTCCTCGAGGCGCGTCATCTCGACCCCGATCGCAGCCGAGACTTCGTTGTGCCGGGCTTTGCTAGTCGACGTCAGCACGGCCGGCGCAATGGCCGCGACCCGCTCGGCCTGGCGCGACAGCTGGAGGGAGGCAAGCGCCGACGGCACCCGATCCCTGGTGATGCGGTCGACGACGTCGCCGACCTGGAGAAAGGCATACAGGGCAGCCGCTGTTGCCAGCACTGCGAAAGCGCTGATCCCGAAAAAAGCCAGCAGCAGGCGGCCGCGTATCCCGAGGCGTTCAAGCATCGCTGCAACGCTTTGATCCGAATGAACCTGCTAACGTGGTCTGCATCAGATATCTCAAGCGGCGCGCCGTCGAATTGGCCCTTACTCGACCGGCACGTACTCTCCACTTCGCCAGACGTACCATACCCAGTTCTGGGTCGAGAGATCGCCCTTGTCGTCGAAATCGATCGAGCCCAGGACAGTGTCGAACTCCTGCCCGCGCAGGGTCGCGATGACCGTCGCCAGCTCCAGCGAACCTGCCTTCTCGACCGCCTGCGCCCAGACCTGGACGGCAGCGTAGCTCAGCAGCGTGTAGCCTGCGGGCTCGAAGTTTTCGGCACGGAATCGCTCCACTACCGGGGCCGCTTCGGGGTTTCGCCGTGGGTCCGCGGAGAACGTGAAGAGGGTCCCCTCGGCCGCGGGGCCGGCGATCAGGGCAAATTCCTCGGTCGCCAGGGCATCGCCGGAGATGATCTGAACCGCGTAGCCGCGGTCGCGTGCGGCGCGAACAATCAGCGCAACTTCGGCATGATACCCACCGACATACAGCACGGCGATGCCAGCGGCCTGTAGTGCAGCGACCTCGGCCGAATAGTCGTCCTTGCCTGGCGTGTACGCGTCGTAGACAGCTTCGATCACGCCCCGCTTGTTCAGCCGCTTTCTGGTCTCATCGGCGAGACCTTTCCCATATATCGTGGTGTCGTGAAGGATCGCGACCTTCTTGTCGCCCCAGCGATCGGCTAGGTGGTTGCCGGCCACGATTCCTTGCGTATCGTCGCGACCAATGACGCGGAAGACGTTGGCCCGACCCTGTTCGGTCAGTTGGGGATTGGTCGATCCCGGCGAAATCTGCAAAACTCCCGCCGCCTCGTACACCTTCGATGCCGGGATCGAGGCTCCGGAGCAGTAGTGACCGATGACGAGCACCACGCCATCAGCGACCAGCTTCCGGGCTGCCACCACCGCCTGCTCGGGATCGCAGAAATCGTCGACCGCGATTAACCCCACCTGCTGGCCGAGAACGCCGCCCGCCGCATTGAAGTCGGCAACAGCCATCTCTGCCCCACGCTGCCCCTGCTCGCCAATCCAGGCGAGCCGTCCCGTCATCGCGGCCGAAACCCCGACCAATACCTCCGCCCGCGCGGGGCAGATGAACAACGCCGCGAGCGCCACAAAAGCCACTGTGATGATACGGTGCATGGATGACACCCCAAGCATGTAGTTTACGCCAATCCCGTCAACGCCGACAGTCCTTTCCGCGAGCGTGAATATCTTGGCTGTTCCTACAGCGCACTCGTCTCGTCGTTGATTAGGCTTCTACCTGGATTTGCCATATCCCTGCGCGGGTTAGTTGACGGCTGAAGCGCTCGCGCTTGCCGAGGTTCTCAACAAAATCGGGCCTAAGCGGTTGTTGCCATCGCGTGCTACGAAGTTGATTGCCTCCTTTGCAGACGTTCCGGCCCGACCTACGAAGGTCGCTTTCGGGTCTTGGGCGGGAGTTCGGCCGAGCGCGAACGAGTTTCCGCTTAGAGCCGAACTTGGCCGGCCAGAGCGATTGCGTTTGACCTTACCGCCGCGACCGCCCAATAACCTCGTCGGTGTTGGCGAGCAGCCTGTGCACGGCATTCCTTGCAGCCGCCGGACGCCTGAGACGGATGTTCTTTTCGATCGCCTCATGCAGCGCCTGCGCCCGAGGCTGGTCGCTGGTTTCACGCGTGACGAAGACGAAGAGGTGGTCGAGCGCGGATTCGATCAGCACGCCGAGCGGCACCAGCAGGTCGTTGCCCGACGCTCGCAGGATGGCCAGGTGAAAACGTGTATCGGCGCGGGTGCGCTCCGGCAGCGTCGCGGCCTCGCCCATCTCCCGGCAGGCCTGGCTGATCTCGGCCATCTGCTCGTCGCTGCGCCGGATCGCCGCAAAGGCGCTGGCTTCCGGCTCGATGATGTGACGGAATTCCTGGACGGTGCGCAGGAACATTTCGCGATCGGGCGCCGTCGCGTACCAGGCCAGCACGTCGCGATCGAGCAGGTTCCAGCGCTCTTTCGGCTCGACCCAGCTGCCGATCTTGGGGCGTGAGGCCAGCAGGCTCTTGGCCATCAGCATCTTGATCGCTTCGCGAACCGCCGAGCGGCTGACGTCGAAAGTCTCGGACCATTTGGCCTCGTTGGGCAGGATGGTTCCCGGCGGATAGTCGCCGCGCACAATCCTGAGCCCGATCTCGTTAGCCAGCGACGCATGCACGCTCGATCCGGGGATCAGCGCCGCGTCGGCACGGCGGGCGCCGGACGGACGGGCAGCCTGCGCCGTGACCTTGCCCCGTGCCTTGACCGTGGCCCGTGCCTTGACCGTGGTAAGTCGCTTTTTCGATCTTGCGTCCGACATCCATGTTCCCCGGCACAGGCTGAACTCAAGGCACGGCAAAGCAGGAGCGCATCGCCCCAGCACTGTCGCCTCGCAGGTTTTCGTGAACCGGTGTGACGGGGCGCCCGTCGAGCGGACGCCCCGAAAACTGCGATCCTACTTCTGGATGCAGGTGTCGGCCGTATCCTTGGTGCACTCGTCGAGACCGGTGAAGACCGGATCGGCGACCGCCTTGCCTTCGATCAGGTCGATCATCACCGAAGGCGCCTTGTAGCCCATCTCGAACGGACGCTGGCCGACCAGCGCGGTCACCAGACCCTCCTTGGCAATGGCCACTTCCTCACCGATCGTATCGGCGGCGCCGATGACGAACTCGTTCTTGGCGATCTTGTCGGCCATCGGCTTGAACAGGTCGCGATAGGGCTGCGGCGCGCCGAACAGCGGCCAGCCACCCATGATGCCGAAGGCGTCGAGATCGGGATTGGCGGCGAGGATATCGGTCATCGCCTGCACGCCCTTGGCGCCGTCGTCATTGGTGAACACCGGGCAGCCGGCGACCTCGGTCCAGCCGCCCTCGCCGGCGAGCGCCGGGAGATCCTTCTGGCCTGTAAGCGCGTCGCGCATGCCCTGAGCGCGGCGCAGGATGTTGTCGGCCGCCGGATTGCCTTGGATGGTGCAGATCTTGCCACCCTCCGGCTTGGCCTTCTTGATGTACTCGCCGATCTTGTAGCCCATCAGGTAGTTGTCGGTGCCGAGATAGGTCTTGCGCAGCGCCGCATCTTCCTTGCTGAGGTCGGCGTCGAGCGTCATGATCGGGATCGACGGATTGGCGCTTTTGATCGTCTGCGCGATCAGCGGCGCGTTGGAAGGCGAAATGGCCATCGCCACCGTGTCCGGCTTGCTCAGCATGTCCTGGACGATCTGGGCTTCGCCGGCCTCGTCCGAGGTCGACGCCGGACCGGTGTAGAAGCATTCATATTCCGAGTTGGCGTTTTCCGAGTTCCATTTCTGGCAACCCTGGTTGATGGCCTCGAAGAACGGATTGTCGAGCCCCTTCACCACGATGACGAGCTGTTTCTTGGCCATGGCCGGCCCGGCGCCCAACGCCAGCATGGCGACGGCAGCGAGCAATAGTGATTTCCTCATTTCAGTCCTCCCTTGAAACAGACGGACACGGCGTGCCCGCCACACAGACCGGCCCGGATGCGCGATGACAGAGGTTCGTTTCGCGAGCGCTCGTGTCGCCAAGCCGGGCCGATAAGTATTTCCAGATGCGGCCGCAGACCAGCGCGACACGGACGCTGCCAGATCCCTCGACCGATAAACCTCCGCCGAATTCCGCCCGGCGCACCGGAACAGGAGATCGGCATAATCTCCTCCGGCGCCTAGCTAATATCGGCTTGCGACCAACGTCAATTGCTATTTGTCCTACAAAACGGATTTTTCGAAAGAAGCCGCTGTTGACGGCAAGGGGGCATGTGCGTAAATGGGCGAAAGCGCTGTTCCCGGGAGGAGCTGGGACGAGCGAGGCCGCGGCAGAACCGCAGCCGGAAAGCACGGGGAGGAAGCAGTCTGGTGTCGGTTCTCGAACTCGCCAACATCTCGAAACATTTCGGCGCGATCCAGGCCGTCAACGACGTTTCGCTGTCGATCGAGGCCGGACAGGTGGTCGGCCTGATGGGCGATAACGGCGCCGGAAAGTCGACGCTGGTCAAGATGATCGCCGGCAATTTCCGCCCGAGCCACGGCACGATGCAGATGGACGGCAAGGAGCTTATCCTGCACAAGCCGGTGGAGGCGCGCCAGCACGGCATCGAGATCGTCCATCAGGATCTGGCGCTGTGCAACAATCTGACGGCCGCCGCCAATGTCTATCTCGGCCGCGAGCTGCGCCGCGGCGTCGGGCCGTTTCGCATCCTCGACTACGCCGCGATGTACAAGCGCGCCGGCCAGATTTTTGCCGTGCTGAAATCCGAAACCCGCCCGCGCGATCTGGTCAAGCAGATGTCGGGCGGCCAGCGCCAGGCGGTGGCGATCGCCCGCACCATGCTTTCGCAGGCCAAGATCGTGCTGATGGACGAGCCGACGGCGGCGATCTCGGTCCGGCAGGTCGCCGAGGTGCTGAACCTGATCCGCCATCTGCGCGACCAGGGCATAGCGGTCGTGCTGATCAGCCACCGCATGCCCGACGTCTTTGACGTTGCCGACCGCGTCATCGTCATGCGGCGCGGCCGCAAGGTTGCCGACAAGACGATCGCGTCGAGTTCGCCCGAGGAAGTCACCGGGCTCATCACCGGCGCCATCGAACAGGTTTGATGCCAGCCGGTTTCACCACGCAAGCAAATAAAGGTCGACGATGGCAGTAACTCTTGACCAGACGATCGCGCAGAAACAGCACACTTTGCTGACCAGGGTGTTTGCCAGCCAGACCTTCTGGGTGGTGATCGCGGTCATCCTCGCCTGCCTGTTCCTGTCCGTCGCCACGGATTCCTTCGCCACGACGAAGAACCTCTACAACATCACCCGCAACATCACCTTCGTCGCCATCGTCGCGCTCGGCATGACCTTCGTCATCATCACCGGCGGCATCGACCTGTCGGTCGGCTCGGTGCTTTGCCTGTGTTCGATGGTGCTGGCGGTGACCATGCATGCCGGCTACGGCATCGAGATCGGCATTGCCGCTGCGATCGCGACGGCGCTGATCATCGGCGCCTTCAACGGCATCCTGATCGCCTATCTTGGCTTTCCGCCCTTCGTGGTGACGCTTGGCATGCTGTCGATCGCGCGCAGCCTGGCCATGGTCGCATCCAACAACACCGTCGTCTTCCAGTTCGGGCCCGACCACGACAAGCTTCTGGCGCTGGGCGGCGGAGCCTTTGTGTTCGGCATCGCCAATCCGGTGCTCTACATGATCGTGCTGGCGCTGATCACCGGCTTCGTCCTGCGCTGGACGAAATTCGGCCGGCACATCTTCGCCATCGGCGGCAACGAGCATGCGGCGACGCTGACCGGCGTTCCGGTGCGCCAGATCAAGGTCGCTGTCTACATGATCTCGGCGCTGGCGGCGGGTCTTGCCGGGATTGTCCAGACCGGCTGGCTGGGCGCCGTCACCACCAATCTCGGCAACGGCATGGAGCTTCAGGTCATCGCCGCCACCGTCATCGGCGGCGCCAACCTGGCCGGCGGCATGGGCACGGCCTTTGGCGCCGTCGTCGGCGCGGCGCTGATCGAAGTGATCCGCAACAGCCTTGGCCTGCTCGGCATCAACGCCTTCTGGCAGGGGGTGTTCATCGGCGGCGCCATTCTGATGGCGGTCCTGTTCGACCGGCTCCGCAATTTCAGGCGCAACGAATAGACCGCAGGTCACGCGCGCTGTTCGTTCGCTTCCTATCGCTCAGTCTGAAAATCGGCCGGCACGGTTCATGACGGGCGCCAAGCTTATGCATGCGCCTTGACGCAGGCCCGGACTGCGCCGCACTATCCCGATTGCAGGCGAAGGGAGGCCAGTCGCCTGCGGGAGGATGTACCCATGACAGAAGCGATCAGGCTCTACTGGGGCCGGTTCGGACATGTTTCTGTCCTGAACGTCGCCAGCGACTTCGTCACCCATGCCCATGTCGAGGCGCATATCATCATCTGGCTGGAAGGCACGGCCGGCGAGATGACCATCGGCCGCGAGACGGTGCGGCTTGGACCCGGTACCGCCGCCGGCATCAATTCCTTCCAGCCGCACAGCCACGCTTTGTCCCGCGACGGCCGGCCCGGCCTGTTCCTCGCCTTCTACATCGATCCGGACTGGGCGCGCCGGCGCCGCGACCTGCCGTCGACCGCGCCGCTATTTTCGGCACCGGCCATCACGCTGGAGCCGTGGCTGCACAAGGCGGCAGCCAATCTTCTCGACCATCTCAGCGACAATGAGAGCATGGACGACATTGCCAATTACGAGATCGAGCGCTTCATCGACAGCGTGCTCGACGCCGCCGACGCCTCGGCGCCACAAGTGGCGCGGGCCCGCGTCCACACGGTGCAGGATTTCCGTGTCCGCAAGGCGATCCAGCTGATGAAGGCCAATGTCTGCGAACGCATCTGCTTCGACGAGGTGGCGCGCAGCGTCGGCCTGTCGCGGCCGCATTTCTTCGCGCTGTTCAAGGAGCAGACCAATCTGACGCCCAATGTCTACTGGAACACGCTGCGCATGGCGGAAGCGGTGCGGCAGCTGCAATGGTCGCAGGAGCCGTTGATCTCGGTCGCCTGCAATCTCGGCTTCACCACGCAGGGTAATTTCTCGCGGTTCTTCCGCGATCATGTCGGCGTTCCGCCGACACTCTATCGCGAGGCGGCGCGGGCCATTTCCTGAGCCATTTTCAGACTTATTGATAGGCGTTCAAGACGCATTGATAAGTGCTGCCGGGCCCGCCGCCCTACCCTCGCGACACAGCTATTGCAAGGGAACGATCATATGGCGAAAGTCACTGTCTCCAGCGTCATCGACGCACCGGTCGAAAAGGTCTGGGCGCGCATACGCGACTTCAACGGGCTGCCGAGTTGGCACCCGCGCATGGTCGAGAGCCATATCGAGGACGGCAAAGACGCCGGAGCGATCGGCTGCGTGCGCAATTTCCAACTCGCCAGCGGCGCCCGCATCCGCGAGAAGCTGCTCGACTTCTCCGACGACAGTTTCCTCGTCAGCTACTCCATCCTGGAGACGCCGCAACCGCTCACCAATCACAAGGCTACGCTGCAGTTGCGCCGGGTGACCGATGGCGACCGCACCTATGCCGAATGGACCGCAAGCTTCGACGCGGCCCCCGAGGAAGCTGACAAATTGGCGGAAGGCATGGGCGCCAACGTCTTTCAGGGCGGTTTTAACGCCCTGAAGACCCATTTCGCCGGCCAAGGTTGAACTGAATGGGGCTAACAAACAGGAGCGTTCCATGGCGCTTGCATTGCAGACTTTCTCGACGGTCAAGGACGCCAATGCGGCGCTGAAAGCCGCCGGCACCCGCTATCTCGGCGGCGGCACGCTGGTCGTGCGCGCCGCCAATGAAGGCGACGTTTCGGTCTCCAGCCTCATCGGGTCGACCGAACCGGCGCTGTCGGCCATCATCGTTTCCGGCGACAAGGTTCGCATCGGCGCCTCGGTGACCATGGCGGCGATCGCCCGTCATCCGGATCTCGTGGCACTTGCCCGCGCCGCGCGCGCCGTCGGCGGCCCGGCGATCCGCAACGTGGCGACGGTCGGCGGCAATCTCTTCGCCCCGGCGCCCTATGGCGATTTCACCGTGGCGCTGCTGGCGTTGGATGCAATTGTTAGCACCGAGGGCGGCGAGAAGCCGATCGAAACCTTCCTGGCAAAACGCGAAAGCAACCACGCCATTGTCACCGAAGTTGGATTTACGCTTCCGGCGGAAGGCCTTCGCTTCCTGAAAGTGTCGAGGGTCAAGCCGAAGGGCGTCTCGGTGCTGTGCATCGCCGCCGTGCTGGAACAAGCACCGGACGGAACCGTGTCATCGGCGCACATCGCGCTTGGCTGCATGGCCGACCGACCGATGCGCGCCAAGGCGGCGGAGAAGGCGCTGCTCGGCAAAAAACTCACCAGCGACGGCATCGCGCCGGCGCTGGCCGTCGCGAGCGACGGCACCTCGCCCGTCACCGATCCGATCGCAAGTGCCTGGTATCGCAATGAAGTCCTGCCGGTTCATCTCGGCCGGCTTTTGCTCGCCTGAAAGCCAATGGCGCCCATATCCGCCTGGCTGCGGCGCAAGGAGTAAAAGATGGCAAAGATCCCGGTTCAGTTCACGCTCAACGGCGCGGAGAAGGCCGAATTCTTCGACAGCGGCACGACGCTGCTCAATGCGCTGCGCGACAAGATCGGCGACACCTCGCCGAAAGGGGGCTGCCATCAGGGCACATGCGGCGCCTGCTCGGTCATTATCGACGGCGAGTTGCGGCTGTCCTGCCTGACGCTGGCCGAAACCTGCAACGGTGCGGCGATCACCACGACATCGGGGCTGTCGCAAGGCGGCGTGCTGCATCCTTTGCAGCGCGCCTTCCTCGACGCCTTCGCCACGCAATGCGGCTTCTGCACGCCGGGCATGATCATGGCCGCCAAGGTGCTGCTCGATCACACGCCGGACCCCAGCCGCGACGATGTGGTCGAGGCGCTGTCGGGCAATATCTGCCGCTGCACCGGCTACGAGCCGATCATTCAGGCGGTGCTGACCGCCGCGCGATCCAATTCGCAGAACGCAGCTTGAGGGGAGTCGAAAAGATGGAACTCCGCAAGAGCTACTTCGCCGACCAGCGGAAGGACGATCTGCACGAGATCGGCCAGCCCCGGCCGCGCTCCGATTCGCCCGGTCATGTCACCGGCAAGACCGCCTATTTCGCCGACCGCAATCTTCCAGGCATGCTGCATCTGAAGATGGTGCGCAGCCCGCATCATCACGCCCGCATCCGCAGCATCGACACCTCAGAGGCGCAGGTGCACCCGGGCGTGGTGAAAATCCTGACCGCCAAGGATGTGCCGCACAATGTCTACACCATCCTGATCCTGATCCAGATCGGCCCGGAGGACGAGACGGTGCTGGCCGACGGCAAGGTGCGCTGGAAGGGCGAAGCCGTGGTGGCGGTGCTGGCCGAGACCGAGCGTGCCGCCCAGGAAGCGGCGGCCAAGGTCAAGATCGACTACGAGGTGCTGCCAGCCGTCTTCGACATGGAAGAAGCGCTGAAGCCTGGCGCGCCTGTTGTCAACGAATATCACGGCCGGAATTATTACCTCTATGACAGCGGCGAATGCCGCAAGGTGCGCTTCGGCGATGTCGAGGCCGGTTTCGCCGGCGCCGATCACGTGCTCGAACAGACCTATCAATCGTCGCCGATCGAGCACGCGCCGACCGAGACGACCGGCTGCATCGTCGCGCCGGAGGGCAACGATCGCTTCACCTGCTACACCAACACGCAAGCGATGTTCTTCACCCTCGACAACGCCTCGATCATCCTGCAGATGCCCGGCAACAGACTGCATTTCGTCGGCGGCACCGTCGGCGGCGGCTTTGGCGGCAAGGTCGACGTCATCGTCGAGCCGATCGCCATCCTCGGCGCCAAGCTGACCGGGCGGCCGGTCTCCTTCATATACAGCCGCGAGGAGGAGATGCAGATTTCCTCGCCGCGCGCCGCCGAAAAGGTCGTCATCAAGGACGGCGTCATGAAGGATGGCCGCATCGTCGCCCGAAAAGTCACCGGCTACACCGATGCCGGCGCCTATTCGCGCCATTCGCCCTATGGCGCGCAGAAGGGCGCCGGCCACTATCCCGGCCCTTACACCATCCCGAATGTCTGGATCGACACCTACTGCGTCTACACCAACCGGACCCCCTCCTCCGCCATGCGCGGCTTCGGCGTCACCATCGGCGATTTCGCGCTGGAGGTGCAGATGGACAAGCTCGCCCGGCTCATCGGCATGGACCCGCTCGAATTCCGCTTCATCAACGCCTACCGCGACGGCGACATGAAGGCGCACCGCCAGCCGACCGAGGGCGCGGCTCTGATCGAGTGCATGCAGGAAGCCTCGCGCGCCGCCAACTGGCCGGTGGCGGAGAAGTTCATGGCGATGTCGTCCCACGCGAAGGGAGCTTGAAATGGCGATCAGGCGCGGACGCGGCGTCGCCGCAATCAATTATCCGACCGGCATGAATCTCGGCGGCGACCCGACCCAGGCGCTGGTCCATTCGACGCCGACCGGCAATTTCATGGTGACGCTGTCGAGTGTCGATCTCGGCCAGGGCATGAAGCAAATCATGGCGCAGATCTGCGCCGAGACGATCGGCGTGCCAACCGACCGCGTTGTTGTCGACACCGCCGACACCGACACCGGCCCGCACTGCATGGGCACCTTCGCCTCGCGCGGCACCCACCGCGCCGGCAACGCCGTCATCCAGGCGGCCAGGGAAGCCCGCCAGGTGATGCTGGAAGTGGCGGCCGAGGAACTGGAAGTGAACGCCTCGGACCTCGATACCGACGGCCAGGGCAACATCCTGGTCAAGGGTGCGCCGCAAAGATCGATCTCGATCTTCGATGTCGCGCTGTCGGCGCATTTCAAGCGCGGCCGCTCGATTTCCGGCCGCGGCATGTTTTTGATCCCGCGCTCATATCCCGATAAAGAAACCGGCGCGATGAAACCGTCGACCTGCTACGCGCATGCCTGCACCGTCGCCGAGGTCGAGGTCGACGACGAGACCGGCGAGGTCACCGTGCTGACTGTCAAGAATGTCTTTGAGATCGGCCGCGCGCTGAACCCGAAAATGGTCGAGCAGCAGCTCGTCGGCGGCTCGTGGATGGGCATCAGCCACGCGCTCTACGAGACGACAGAACCCTATTACCCCGACCGCGATCATGGCGGCACCGACTTCAACCAATATCTGATGCCGGGACCAGGCGATCTTGCGCAAACCGAGATCATCGTGCTGGAGAGGCCCTCGGCCGACGGACCCTTTGGCGCCAAGGGGCCGGGCGAAATGTGTGCCAACCCGCAAATCCCGGCGGTCGCCAACGCGGTCTTCGACGCCGTCGGCGTTCGCATTGACACGCTGCCGATCACGCCGGAACGCATCCTGCGGGCGCTGAAGGCGCAAGCCTCGAACTGAGTGCTGGGAATGCCCAAGAGAAGCGCCCGGACTACAAGCGCCGAGACTGTCGCGATCTCGCCGGAGGCGGTGGCATCGCGCCTCGCCGCCTCGCGATATCTGGCCGATGAAAGCCTTGCCACCGCCATTTTCCTGGCGATCCGGCTGGGCAAGCCGCTGCTGCTCGAAGGCGCGCCGGGCGTCGGCAAGACCGAGGCGGCCAAGGCGATAGCCGAACTGCTCGGGCGCGATCTGGTGCGGCTGCAATGCTACGAAGGCATCGACGCCGCACACGCGCTCTACGAATGGAACTATCAGCGCCAGTTGCTCGCCATTCGTCATGCCGGCGAGCATGAGGTCGACATCTATGACGACCGTTTTTTGATCGCACGGCCGCTGCTGCAGGTGCTGAAGGCGCCGGAAAAGCGCGTGCTGCTGGTCGACGAGATCGACCGTTCCGACCATGAGTTCGAAGCGCTGCTCCTGGAATTCCTTTCCGATTTCCAGATCAGCATTCCCGAGCGTGGCACCATCCGCGCGACGGCGCAGCCGATCGTCATCCTGACCTCGAACCGCACCCGCGAACTGGCGGAGGCGTTGCGGCGGCGATGCGTCTACCACTGGATCACCTATCCCGACGCCGAGCGCGAGGCCGCCATCATCATGCTTCGCGCCGGTGACGTCGCTAAGGCCACCGCCCGCGCCGTGGCTACCGCCGTGCGCGACATCCGTGCCCGCCCGCTGGCCAAGCCGCCCGGCATTGCCGAGGCGGTCGAATGGGCCAATGCCGCGACGATCCTCGAAAAGGGCGGCAGCCCGTGGCCGGAAGCCTTCCGCCGCGCCATCGGCGTGCTGATCAAGGACGAGGAGGACCTGTCCTACATCGCCCCCGAGCTTGGCCGGATCGTCGAGGAGGCATTGGCGTGACACGCGACGTCAATGACCCCTTCTCCCCGTTCATGGGGAGAAGGTGCCCCGAAGGGGCGGATGAGGGGCAGCGCGAACGGCGGAAGACGGCGCCGCCCCTCACCTGCCTGCCGGCATCCTCTCCCCGTGAACGGGTAGAGGAGAGCTTGCCCCGCGCGGCTGCGCCCTTGCTCGGTTTTGGCCGGCTGCTGCGCCGCTATGGCTTTCCGGTGGCGCCGGAGCAGGTGTCCGGGTTCATGCAGGCGGTGACGCTGCTCGGGCCCCGGTCGATGGCCGATATCCACGAAGCGGCGCTTGCCACGCTGGCGCCGGCGCCCGACCGCCGCGCCGAATTCGAGGCGCATTTCCAAAGCTATTTTTGCGGCAGCACCGCGGCCGTGGTCGAAGGCGAGGTCGACGAGGAAACCCGCATCAAGGACGATGGCGGCACCAGCGAAGAAGAGATCGAGGTGACGCGCCGGGAGGAAGGCGGCGAGCTATCGTCCGGCGCCGAACGGTTGAGCGCCCGCGACTTTCAACGCGACGGCGACGGGCTTGCCGCCTTCCGCCGCAAGCTCGCTACCGCCTTGCCCGCCCGCCGCTCCTTCCGCACCGTGCGCACGCACGCGCGCGGCAAGCTCGACCTGCGCCGTTCGCTCCGCGAAATCGTCAGTGCCGACGGCGATATACCGTCGCCGCTGCTGCGCCGCCGGCAGATCGTGCCTCGCAAGGTTTCGTTGCTGATCGACGTGTCCGGCTCGATGAAGCTCTACACATCGGACTATCTCAAACTGGCGCATGCAGCGGTGCAAGGCGCGGACCGGGCTGAAATTTTCACCTTCGGCACGCGGCTGACCCGCATCACCACGGCGCTGCGCATTCGCGACCGCGACCAGGCGCTGGCCCGCGCGGCAGCATTGGTCGACGACTGGGATGGCGGCACCCGCATGGGACCGACGCTGCTCGCCTTCCTGTCGGTGCCGCGCTTCTCTGCCTTTGCGCGCGGCGCGGCGGTCGTCATCCTGTCCGACGCGCTGGAGCGCGGCGATCATGCCGATCTTGAAATGGCGATGGGCCGGCTGAGCGCCCGCGCCTTCCGGCTGTCGCTGGCGACGCCGCTGGCCGGCGACCCGCGTTTCCAGCCGGCGACGGCAGCGCTTCGCGCCATCCTGCCGGTGCTCGACGATCTGGTCGACGGCTCGTCGATCGCCGGTCTCACCGATTTCATCCTGTCGCTCGCCCGCCCCGCTGCGGCGGCCGCAGCAATCTGGAAAAGGGTTTCATGATGAAAAAGGCGATCGACGCGCATTTCCACATCTGGCGACAGCAGCACCAGCCCTGGCTGCGCGGGCCAATGGTGCCGCGCATCTTCGGCCCTTACGAGCCGATCCGCCGCGACTATCCGATCGAGGAATTCCTCGCCGACCAGCAAGGCTCCGGCGTCGAGAAGGCGGTCTATGTCCAGACCAACTGGGCCAAGGAGGATTTCGAGACCGAAGTCGCCTTCCTGCAGAAGACGGCTAGCGAAACCGATTGGCCGCATGCGATCGTCGGCTATGCCGACATGACGGTGGATGATATCAGGCCCCAGATCGACCGGCTGAAAAAATACCCCCTGCTGCGCGGCGTGCGCATGCAACTGCACTGGCACGAAACGCCGGCCTTCCGCTTCGCCACCTCACCCGATCAGGTCGTCGACCCGAAGGTGCGGGCCAATGTGGCGCGGCTGAAGGACTATGATCTGTCCTTCGACCTGCAGCTTTTCCCGGCCCAGATGAAGGACGGGCTGACGCTTGTCGGCGAAAATCCTGAGACCAATTTCATCCTCACCCATGCCGGCATGCTCACCGATGTTTCGCCGGAAACCACCGAGGCCTGGAAGACCGGGCTGGGCACGCTTTCAGCCGCGCCCAACCTTTATGCCAAGCTCTCCGGCCTCGGCACCTTCGTCCACCGCAACGACCCGACGCTGATCGCCTACATCGTCGACAACGCGATCGACATTCTCGGCAGCGACCGGCTGATGTTCGGCTCGAACTTCCCGATCGAGAAACTATGGACCAGCCATGCCGAACTGATCAAGGCGCACCGGGAGGCGGTTGCGAAGCATGGTGCGGTGGCAGAGGCGGACATCTTTTGGAGCACGGCGGAGAAGGTATATCGGCCGGTGTAGCGTGGCGCCCTTTCCTTCTCCCCTTGTGGGAGAAGGTGCCCTCGCGAAGCGAGGTCGGATGAGGGGTGCTGGAAGGATCGCTCCCTCGAAGGACTAAGCACTCAAAATTCCTCGATCTTTTAACGCCGCGTTTCTTCCAGCATCCCTCATCCGTCTCGGCGCTACGCGCCGATCCACCTTCTCCCACAAGGGGAGAAGGTCAGGCCGTAAGTGCTTTAAATCCCTTGATATTGTCGAGCACGTCCTGGCCGGCGCGTCTTATCCGGCGTTGATCTTCTCCATGAACTGGCCGAGCTGGTCCGGGTCCATATGCACCACATGCTTGTCTTCGGGATAGGCCAGGCTGTTCACGTCGGCGACATATTCGGAAAAAGCAGCAATGCGTTCCGCCTGCAGGCGGTCATATTCGGCGGCGAAATTGCGATAGACCTTGGAATGGCGCGGCATGTGGCCACGGTTCTGGCCAAGGATGTCGTCGGCGAACAGATATTGCGCGTCGCAGCCGGTGCCGGCCCCCATCGACAGCATGATCAGCGAGGTTCGCTCCGAAATCGCCTTGGCCACCTCGACCGGCACCACTTCGATCTCGGCGCCGATCGCGCCGGCCGCTTCGTATTGCTTGACTGCCTCGAAAATCTGCATGGCGCCGTCGGCGGTCTTGCCGACAGCCTTGAAGCCGCCGGTCCAGGTGGCGCGCGACGGGATCAGGCCGACATGGCCGATCACCGGGATATTGTCATCGGCCAGCCGTTTGACAGTGGCAAAGCCGGCGCTGCAATAAACCGCGTCGGCGCTCGCCTTGTAGAGCCGGAACGCCCAGCGGACGAAATCGTCGGCTGTGCCGATCTCGTAGAAATTGTCGCCCGGCATGGTGAACAGGCTGGGTGCGGCATCGCGGTATTGCGGATTGAGCACCAGTTCCGGCGGCACCGAGACAATGTCGACCCCCGCTCGTTCAGCGGCCTCGGCCTCCTCCATCGTCAGCACCCGCAGCATGGTCAATTGCCGCTTGCCCTTCATGGCGCGCAGGTCTGCCACCGTCGGTCTTTTCCGGCTCATCGATTTGGTCCCCTTGGTTGCGTGAATGGAAGGCCGGTCAGGCGATCTGGATCATCACCTTGCCAGCTTCGACCTTCACCGGATAGATCTGCAGATTGACGCAGACCGGCGCGCCCTTGGCCTGGCCGGTCTTGTAATTGAAGCGGCCATTGTGCTTGGGGCATTCGATGATGTCGTCCATGACAAGCCCATCGGCCAGATGCGCCTTTTCATGTGTGCAAAAGCCGTCGGTGGCGAAGAATTCGTCATCCGGCGAACGGTAGATTGCGAAGCTGCGGCCGCCATGATCGAAGCGGATGACATCCTCTTCGTCGACATCGTCCACCGCGCACGCCTCGACCCAATCGGCCATCTCTATTTTCTCCCGAAATTTCGCCTTGCTGCTGCGCAGCGCCTATTCCGCTGCTGCCGACATGTTCACTTCGTGGAACTCGCCACGATAGGGCCGTGCCGTCGGCGGCAGCTCGCGCTTGAGGAAATAGTCCTCGTATTTGAGCTGCCTGAGCAGGACCGGCCAGACCTCGCGATAGGCATGCCACATCGATGGGTTCGGCTCCGGCAGATCGTGCTTGATCAATTCGTGCAGCCTGGGCAGCGCGTGATAGGGCACCATCGGAAACATGTGATGCTCGACGTGGTAGTTCATGTTCCAGTAGATGAACCGGCTGATCGGGTTCATGTAGACGGTCCGGCTGTTGAGCCGATGATCGACCACGTTGTCGGCGAGACCGATGTGCTGCAGCAGGCCGGTCAGCACCATGTGCCAGGTGCCGTAGAGGCGCGGCCCGCCGACGAGCACCAGCGGAATCCACGAGTGCACGAAAACCGCGAGCGCGATTGTGGCGATGTAGATGGCGATATGCCAGCGGGCGGCGATGACGGCCTTGTGCTGTTCCATCTCGGGAACGTAGCTTTTCTCGTCCGGCGTCAGCTTGCCGAATGCCTGGCGCACCAGCGCCGGAAGCGAATAGCGAAAGTCGAGGATACCGGTGAAGGCGAGTGCGGTGCGCAGCAGGTCCGGCGGGCGCATCACGGCGATCTCGGCATCGCGTCCGACAATGATCGTGTCGGTGTGGTGGCGGGCATGGCTCCAGCGCCAGGTCACCGGATTGCGCATCAGCATGAAGCTGGCGATCTGGTAGACGACATCATTAATCCAGCGCGTGCGGAAAGCGGTGCCGTGGCCGCATTCGTGCCAGCGCGAGTCGCTGGCCGAGGCATAGAGCACGCCATAGGCTAAGAAGAACGGCACGCACCACCAGGTGCCCCAGAAGTAAACGCCGCCGGCGGCGGAACCTAGGATGGCGGCGAGCCAGATGGCCGTGTCGCGGATTGCCGGACTGTCGGAACGTTGCATCAGTTCCTTCATCGTCTTGCGCGGCACATCGGTGTGGTACCACTCCGCCGAGGCTAGACCGGTCTCGATCGCAATCCGCGTGCTTTCACCGACCAGGCTGTAATCGCGCTTTACCTTGCCAGCCATTGTGACCTCCAATTTCCGAACGGCCGCGAGCCCTCTCCACTCCGGCCGAGGCCAGCCTTCCAACTGGTGTTTCGCATCGCCTTCGCCATTGTCACGACCTGCCTCCGAGAACAGGAAAATGACCCGATGGCCGCGGATAATCCTCCCGCGGCTGCCTGGCAATCGCTGCGATCCGGCTCTCGGCGCCGGCGATCTCGCCGGCGCCGTCGAGAACCCGAAACTCCGCTTCGTACGAACGGCTTTCGCCGTGCTGCAGCCAGATCATCTCGCCGCGTCCGCGCGCTGCCAGATTGCCCAGCACATGATGCGTCGACGGCTCGATGCCGAGCGCATAATGCCCGGCCTGGAAATTCTGCCACTCATAGGCGCAAGGCAACTGGTGCTTGCGCGTGACGACTTCGAGACCGAGGCCGAGACGGTCGTTGACCACCGCCACCGGCACGTCGCCGTTGGCGTCGGCGCCGAGTTCGTGCTGCCAGACCTGTTCCGTGAAGCCCAGTTGCGGTGCCGGCGCCGTGCGGTAGCCGACCTTCTGCGCCTCATAGCGCTCGCCGGCATGGCCCGCCCAGACGACGTCGCGGATCGGCGCCAGGTAGCGCGAGCCCTCGTCGAGCACAGGATGGCTGACATTGATGTGATAAAAGTACATATGCGGCGTGCGGCTGAAGCCGTGATTGACGACGCGGTCCGACAGCCGGATCTCGGTGCCGCCGACATCGGCCTCGATCCGCCGCAGCAGATGCAGATCCTCGCCGAACACCGTCGACTGCTGGACGATGCCTTCGGCCCACAGCACGCAGCGGTCGCCGTCCCAAGTCTCGCCATAGCCGGTCAATCGCGCCGGGATGGTGCTGACGCGGCCATGCAGCGAATGGCGCACCGTCTTCTTCGGCGGATAGTTGTAGCTGTCGGCGGGGACCTCGTTCATGAACAATATATGGTCGAGGCCGCAGGTCAGCAGCAGGCCGGAAAACGACCGCGCCCAGGCCAGCCCCTCCTCGCCTTCATATTCGTGCAGGCCGGGATGGCGAAAGCCGCTCGGCGAATGCCAGCCGATCGCCTGGCCCTTGAAATCGCAATCGGCGATGTCGAGCGCCCGGTCGACCAGCGCGGTGAAGCGCAGGCCGGAGCCGGTGCGGAATTCGAGCATGCGGATGCCGCGCTCCACGCCGTCGCCGAGCGTCATCAGCCGCACGCCGGCGAATTGCGACAGCATGCCGGAGCGTTCCGAGATCTGCCGGCGCGAAAGCGTCTTGCCGTAAAGCTCTACCATGTGACGGCCAGTTCCTTCACTTCGCTCTCGTCTCCTTGAGCAGGGCCGACATGTCGGCGCCGGTGATGATGCTCTCCACCGTCAGCAGATCGGTATCGGCGACCGTCTGCTCGGCGACGATCTCGCCGCGGCGCATGACGATGACGCGGTCGGCGACCTGGAAGACGTGATGGATGTTGTGGGTGATCAGCAGCACCGAATGGCCGGCGGCGCGCACCTCCTTGACGAAGCGCAGCACGCCGTGCGTTTCCTCGACGCCGAGATTGTTGGTCGGCTCGTCGAGGATGATGACCTTGGCGGCGAACTGCATGGCCCGCGAAATGGCGATCGACTGGCGCTCACCGCCCGACAGCGTGCTGACCAGCGCATCGGCGTCGAGCTTTTTCGAGATGCCGACGCGCTTCAAAAGCGCCGCGGCGGCATCGCGTAGCTTGGCGAGGTCGAGCGGCGCGAACACGCCCAGCCATCTCAGATTGACCGGCTCGCGGCCGAGAAAGAGATTGCGCGCAATGCTCAGGTCCGGGGCTAGCGAGGTATCCTGGTGGATCGTCTCGATGCCGAGATCCATGGCGTCGCGGGTCGAGCGGATCGAGACCTTCTGGCCGCGCACATAGATGTCGCCGCGGTCGACGGGAAAGACGCCGGAGATCGCCTTGATCAGCGTCGATTTTCCGGCGCCGTTGTCGCCGAGCAAGGCCACCACCTCGCCCTCGTCGAGCGTGAAGGAGGCGCTCTTCAGCGCGCGGACGCTGCCGAAGGATTTTTGCAGATTGTGCAGCCGGAGCACTTCCATGGTCAGCTCCTGGCGGCGTTCTTCTGCAGCAAAGCGTGCAGGATGAGCATGGCAAGGATGATGACGCCGACGAAGATGTTGTAGGCGAGGCCGGGCACGCCGATCAGCACGATGCCGTTGCGGATGCTGCGCAGCATCAGCGCGCCGACGATGGTGCCCAGGATGGTGCCGCGCCCGCCGGTCAGCGCAGTGCCGCCGACCACCACCATGGCGATGACTTCGAGCTCGTATCCGGTGCCGGCCACCGGCGAGGCGGCCGAGATGCGGAAGGCGCTGATCATGCCGGCCAGGCCCGCCAGCACCGAGGTCAGGATGAACAGCCAGACCTTGACCGCATCGGCCGGCACGCCGCGCGCAACCGCAGCGTTGCGGTTCGAACCGATGGCGCTGATCCAGTTGCCGAGCTTGGCATAGTGCAGCACGTAGATCGCCAGCAGCGACAGGCCGATGAACCACCACAGCGAGGTATAGAAACGGAACGTTCCGATATTGAAGCTGCCGGCCAGCAGTGTCACGAAAAAGCCAGGCTGGTCCCAGGATTTCAGCGGAAAGCCTTGTGTGATGTAGAGCGCAGCACCTCGCACCACGAGCAGCATCGACAGCGTCACCAGGAAGGAGGAGATGCCGATCTTGGTGACGATCAGCCCGTTGACCGCACCGATCGCTATGCAGAGCAGCAGGCCGGCAAGCAGCGCGATGCCGATATCAAACCCGCCGTTCTGCACCAAAAGCATGACGACGACCGGCGCAAGGCCGAACACGGCGCCGACCGAAAGGTCGAACTCGCCCGCCGTCAGAAGCAGCGTCATGCCGAGCGCTATGATGCCGAGTTCGGGCAGGAACGCCATCATGTTGGAGATGTTGAGCGGCGACAGGAAGTTCGCATCGGCGATCGCGAACACCGCCAGCAGGACAATCAGGATGACGAGCGAAGAGAATTGCGGCGAGCGGATCAGGCTCGACCTGCGTCTGGAGCGCGGCATTTCCTGTTCTGCGGCGATAGTCATGACTGCTCGGACCATATCTCAGGGTGACGCCCGCCGCCTACGCAGCGGGCGTCAGTTTCAATCACTTGTCATAGAGTTTCAGGATCGGTTCGACGCTCGATGCGTCATAGAGGCTGAAAGTGTGGATATCGTAGCCGATCGGTTCGCCCGCGGCGGCAAGCCCGAGCAGCGCCACCGGCATGAAGCCCTGCGCCGACGGGAACTGCCAGGCAGCCGCGTTGACGAAGCCGGCCTTGACGGCTTCGGCGGTTTCCCTGGAATTGCCCCAGCCGACGACCGGGATCTTGCCGGCCGGCACGCCGGCGCCGTCGAACACCCGCTTGACGCTGGCCGCCACGGAATCGCCGAGCGCGATGATTGCCGGCGGATTGTTGGCGACCATGTAGTCGCTCATCTTGGCGATGATGCCGGCCGGATCGGTGCCGCAATCGACCACGTCATATTTGATGCCGAGCGGATCGAAGACGCTGGCGATGCCTTCGGTCTCGAGCTGCTGATAGCTGGCGCCCGGCACTTCGACCGGCAGGAACACCTTGTCGCCCTGCTTCACCATCTTGTGGTCGACGAGATATTTCGCCCAGATCACGCCGGCTTGCCTGAGGTCGGCGCCGACATAGGCCTGCCGGCCGGTCGCTGGATCGTCGGTGTTGAAGAACACGATCGGGATGCCAGCCGATTTGGCTGCCTTGACCTCCTCGGTCCATAGGCCGGGCTGCGCCGAGGTGGTGGCGATGCCGTCCGGCTTGGCGGCAAGTGCGGAGTTGAAGGCCTCCTTCTGCGCCGCCATGTCGCCGCCGCTGAACGAGATCTTGCAGGTCACCTTGAGCTGGTCGCAGGCCTTGGTCGCGCCGGCATTCCAGTCGATCCAGAAGGCGTCCGACGGACCGCCATGCGACAGCAAGTAGAAAATCTTCTGAGCATCCTGCGCCAGCGCCGGTGCAGCCAGTGCAACACCGGCGAACACGGTCGCCGCAGCCGCGACTTTCGATACGAATCTCCACATTTCTCTTCTTCCCTTTTTCGTGGCCGAACCGTGCCGTCACAGTCCGTTGGCGCGGAATTTCTCGTCGAGGAATTTCTTGGCGCGCGGCACGTCGTCCTCCGAAAGGTGCTCGATGATGACCGGGATGTTCGGGTGCTTTTCGGACAGCCGCTTGAGATAGAGGTCGTAGTTGAGCGAGCCGAGGCCGGGCGCCGGCAGCTCGATCTCGCCGACGCCGCGGAAGGTGTGGCTTTCCAGCGCGTCCTCGTCGCCGATATCGGCGTGCTTCTCCGACTTGTCGCCGCCCGAGCGCTTGACGTCCTTGGCGTGGGCTATTTTGATCTTGTCGGTCAGCGTGTCGAATACCTGGTTCAGGATCTGGTCCATCCTGTCGATGTTATGGGTCTCGAAATAGTTGGTCGGATCCATCAGCAGGCCGAGGCCGGGATGGTCGACCTGCGCGAACATCTTCACCGTCTCCTCGACCGAGCCGACGACATTGTTGACATAGGTTTCGAGCAGGAAGACCGCGCCGTGGTCATAGGCGGTCTGGGCAAGGTCGGCGATGACCTTGCGGCATTCCTCAAAACCTTCCTCGGTCTTGTTCCTGGGATGATGCACCCAGTCGGATTCGGTGTTGTAGGTGCCGGTTTCCGAGATCACGTAAGGCGTGCCGAATTCGCGCGCATTGCGGATGATCTCCTTGAGATAGCCGACGCGCCTCTCGCGCTCGCCCATGTCCGGATGGATGATGTTGGTGTAGCCGGACACGCAGCACACCGGCAGGTTGTGGTCGCGGAAGGTGTCGCGAACCGTCCTGGCCTTTTCCTTGGTGATCTGCCCGGCCGACAGGTCGATATCCCTGAAATGCAGGTCGAGTTGCACCGTGTTGAAATCGAGCGCGCGGATCTTCTGCGCGGTTTCCTTGAGGCCGTACGGGAAATAGCCCGTGAAGATACCTGCCTGCATCATGATATGAAATCCTCCCTGTAAGCGATTCAGTTGATTGGGTTTATCGAGATTTCGGACAGCTTGACCGTGCGGCGCTCATCGATCGAGCGATAGCCGGCTTCGATCAACGCCATGGTCTTGACGTTGTCGGCGACGGAAAGTGCCGGCGGCTCACCCGTCTTCACTGCGTGCTGGAGCTGCTCCATCACGCCGATGAAGGCATGCGGGAACCACATCGTGCTCCAGCTGGGAGTGAGCCATTCGCCGCCGGTGGTCTCGGTCGAGGCATAGGTCAGCGTCGAGGCAGAACCCGTCGGCCAGCCGATCGTGCCCTTGGCGACGCCCTTGGTGCCGTCGACGCGCCAGTTGATGTGCTGGTCGTCCTTGTAGCCGTCTTGGCGCGGACCGGACCAGACATCCTCCAGCGACACTGCGAGCACGCCGGACGGAAACCGCAGCGTCGAAACGGTGATGCCGTCCGAATGGTCGAAGCGCGTGCGCGGATCCTTGCGGGTCAGCGTGGTGATCTCGTCGGGATCGCCGAACAGGAAACGCAGCACGTCGAGATGGTGGACGCTCATATTGGCAAGCGTCAGCCGGTCATAGTCCTCGAGGAATGTCTGCCAGTGCGGGATCGCATGCATGTCGATCTGGGCGAAGACGATGTCGCCGAGCGCGCCGCTGCCGACGATCTGCTTTAAGACGCGCATCGACTGGTCGTAGCGCATGTTCTGGTTGACAGAGAGGATCTTGCCGGCCCTGGCCGCCTCGTCGCGCAATTCGATCGCATCCTTGAGCGACAGCGCCAGCGGCTTCTGCGCCAGTATCGCCTTGATGTGCTTCTGCTTCAGCGCATGGCGGATGAGCGCCGGCTGCTGGTCGGGCGGAAAGGCAAGGTCGATGATCTCGACGTTTTGGTCCTCGATCAATTGTTCCGGCGTGTCGTGGATAGTCGGGATCTCCCAGCGCTTGGCGACCTTCTCGGCGCTGGCCTTGGTCCGCGAGGCAATCGCCACCACCGGAAAACCTGCTTCCTTATAGGCGGCGAGGTGACATTCGGCCATGATCATGCCGGCGCCGACGCAGCCGATCCTGTATTCCCTGGTACGGACCTTCACATCCGGATCGAAGCCGTTGCCCGCTATCACTCCGCTTGTCATCTGATCCTCCCGAACCACTTTGCTTGCGGCCGCTGTCATCGTGCCAGCGCTCCCCCGCTTTGCCCGAAATAATGCACCCTGCCCGGCTCGCAGGATATCGCCACCATCGCGTCCGGCCTGATATCGGGCTGGCCGCGCAGCAGTGCCCGCAGACGCGCCTGCCCGGCGGCGAGTGTCACGACGGTATAGCCGCCGAGCGGCTCGACCTCGAACACTCGCGCCGGGCGGCCCGCGCGCCCATCCGATGTTCCATCCCGATCCAGCCAGGGCCGGACCTTGATGTCTTCAGGCCTGAGCCCGATCTCGACGGCATCGGCCGGCGCGGCCTTGTCGGCGATGCGGATCGTGCCTTCCGCCGCCTCCATGCCTTCCGCGCCGCGCACCGACTTCAAGATGTTCATCATCGGCGAGCCGAGCAGCCGCGCCACATAGGTGCTGGCCGGCCGGTCATAGATCTCGGCCGGCGCGCCGATCTGCCTGATGCTGCCGTTCTCAAGAATAGCGATGCGGTCGGCGACCGACATCGCCTCTTCCTGATCGTGCGTGACATAGATCAGCGTCTTGCCGAGCTCGCGCTGGATGCGCTTCAGCTCGACGCGCGTCTCCTCGCGCAGCCGGGCGTCGAGCGCCGAGATCGGATCGTCCATCAGATAGGCGTTGGGGTCGCGCACCAGCGCACGCGCAATCGCCACGCGCTGCCGCTCGCCGCCCGAAAGCTGCGCCGGCGGCTTGTGCAGGATGTGGCCGATATGCAGCTTGGCCGCGACGTCGGCGACACGCTTTTCGATTTCGGCCTCGGCGATCCGGCGTTCGACCAGGGGAAAGCGGACATTGTCGCGCGCGCTCATATGCGGAAACAGCGCCAGGTTCTGGAACACCATGGCGACATTGCGCTCGGCTGGCGACACCGTATTCACCGGCCTGCCGCCGATCAGGATCTCGCCGATGTCGGGGGTTTCCAGTCCGAGCACCAGGCGCAGTATCGTCGATTTGCCGGATAGCGGCGGCCCGAAGAAGCAGAAGAACTCATTGTCGTTGACAGTGAACGAGGCGTCGTCGACGGCGAGCGTGTCGCCATAGCGTTTCGTCACATTGCGGAAGACGATATCGGCCATGGTCTCAGCCCGCTCCACTGGTTGCGGACAGATTGTCGGCGTTGGCGCTGCCCCTCATCCCCCCGCCGGGACCTTCTCCCCGTATAGAGACGGGGAGAAGGGTGAAACTCCAACGCCGGCGCCCCCCTCTCCCCGTCACTATACGGGGAGAGGGTAAGCGTGAGGGGCGGCGCCGACGTAGAGATATTTGCACGAGCATCTCAGCCTCCCGCCTTCATGGCAAGGCCGGTGGCGGCGTCGAACACACGCACGGACGCCTGGGCCGGCGCGACAACCGCTGTCTGCCCGATCGCCAGCCCGACATCATTGTCGAACACCGCCTTCACCGCGCTCTCGCCCTGGCCGAGATGGACGATGGTGCGCGCGCCGATGCGCTCGACGAAGGTTACCGGCAGCGAAAGCCCGCGGCCGCCTTCGGCCAGCGTGACCTGCTCCGGTCGGAAGCCGTAAAGCACGTCGCCCGGGGCGCCGCGCACCGCGTCAGCGATTTCGGCCGGCAGCGGCGGCGTGACACCGAGCGCCCCCAGGTCGATGACCAGGCCCCGGTCGCTTTCTGCCGGCCTGCCCCTCAGCAGGTTCATCCCCGGTGCACCGATGAAGCGGGCGACGAAGATATTGGCCGGATTGTTGTAGACCTCGAGCGGCGTGCCGACTTGCTGCAGCACGCCGTGGTCCATCACCGCGATGCGGTCGGCCATGGTCATCGCTTCGAGCTGGTCGTGGGTGACGTAGACCATGGTCTGCCGGAACTGCCGCTGCAGCTGCTTCAATTCGGTCCGCATCACCGCCCGGAAGGCCGCATCGACATTGGACAGCGGCTCGTCGAGCAGGAAGATCGCCGGCTCCATGATCGCCGAGCGGCCGATCGCCACCCGCTGCAATATGTTGACCGACAGCCTGTCGGCTTTGCGGTCGAGCAGCGGCGTCAGCTGCAGCATCTCGGCAATGGCGCCGACGCGGCGGTCGATCTCGGCTTTTGGCGCGCCGCGCATTTTTGGGCCATAGGCGAGGTTCTGCCGCACGCTCATATGAGTGAAGATCGCGTAGTTCTGGAAGACGAAGCCGACGCCGCGGCGTCCCATCGGCACGCCGGCCATGTCGCGCTCGCCGAACAGGATCTTGCCGCTGGTCGGCTCTTCCATGCCGGCGATCATGTTCATCGTCGTCGACTTGCCGCAGCCCGACGGCCCGAGCAGCGCCATGAACTCGCCGTCGGCGATGGCAAGATCCATCGTCTTCAAGGCGGTAAAATCGCCAAATTTCTTGACCAGGTTCTGCAGATGGATGGCGCTCATGCCGGCACCTCGCGCGCCCGCGCCATGCGCTTCATGGCAAACACCGCGGCGATGGACAGCACGATCAGGATGGCCAGCGCGATCGCCGCGACATAGCCCCAGATCAGGTCCTGGGTGGTGAGCTTGTAGATATAGACGGAGATGGTTTCGGTGGCGACGCCGGGACCGCCGCCGGTCATGATGTAGAACGTGTCGAAGATCTTGAAATTCTCGATCACCCGGATCGCCAGGGCGATGATGATGATCGTCTTCATCTTCGGCAGCACGATGGTGACGAAGCGCTGCCAGGGATTGGCGCCGAGCAGCGTCGCCGCCTTGATCTGGTCTTCGGGCACGCCGACCAGGCCGGCAAGCAGGATGAGGAACATCAGCGGCGTCCACTGCCAGATATCGGCGACCATGACGGCGATGAGCGCCAGCGTCGGGTCCGACAGCCAGGCGATGGTGACGGGAAAGCCTGATAGCGCCGACAGGATGTCGTTGACCGGTCCGCCCGACTGGAACAGCATGAAGAACATGTAGCCGGCCACCGCCGGCACCACCATCATCGGCATCAGCAGGATCGAGTAGAATATCCGCTTGCCCGGGAACTCGTCGGCAAACAGCGTGGCGAGCGCCAGGCCGAGCAGGAATTCCGCCGGCACGCAGACGATCATGACGATGGCCGTGCGCTTCAACGCGCTCCAGAAGCGCGCGTCGGCGGCAAGGTCGGTGTAGTTGGCAAAATTGTTCCACAGCGACCAGGCGCTCCACCAGCCGTGGCCGGACAGCGGCGACCAGTCGGTCAGGCTGATATAGAGCTGCATCAGCAGCGGGAAGACCGCGATGAACAGCACCAGGATCTGCGCCGGCAATGTCAGCCTGAATCCGAGCCGTGAGCCTTCGTCCGGCAATACCGGCCTTGCCCTGGCCGCGTCGCTGTTGTCTTCCAAAATGGAGGCGTCCCCCGAAATCGTGGCGCTGACCGGGCTCATTGCTTGAGCGCCCCGAAGGTCAGCCCGCGCACCAGATGACGCTGGATGGCGATACCCATGATGACCGGCGGCACCGCGGCGATCAGGCCGAGAGCTGCCTTGGCGCCATAGAGCTGTCCGGTCATCGAGGAGGACAGCGAGGCCATGTAGACGGGGACCGTCACCCATTCGCGCGTCGTCAGGAGCAGCGCGATCAGATAGTCCGACCAGTTGAGGATGAAGACGAACAGCGCTGCACTGGCGAGCGGCGCGCGCATCATCGGCAGCGTGATGCGAGTGAAGACGCGTAGCCGCGAGCAGCCCTCGACCAGCGCCGCTTCTTCGATCTCGCGCGGCATGTCGTCGAAGAAGGTCTTCATCAGCCAGAACGCAAAGGGCAGCGTGACGATGCCGTAGATCAGCGACAGCCCCCACCAGCTGTCGGTGAAGTTGAGGAAGGCCCACATGATCATCACCGGCGTCATCACCGCCATTGGCGGAAACAGGCGGAGCTGGATCAGCGCCAGCGGCAGGTTCTGGCCCGAGCCGAAGCGCGACAGCCCGTAGGCCGCCGCGGTGCCCGCCGACATGGCGATCGCCGTTCCGAACGTGGCTGACAGCAGCGACGACAGGATCGGCTTCAGGGCGGTGCGATCGAGCGCGACGATCAGGTTGTTGGTCGATTCACCGAAGACGAAGCGGAAATTGCTGAGCGTCGGATCCTTCGGCCACCAGGTCAGTTCGGCGCCCGTCGCCGACCATTCAGCGATCGGCTTGAAGGCCATCGACACCATCCACAGGATCGGCACCAGCGTCACCGCAATGGCGGCAAGGATCGCTGCATAGCGGGATATTTCGAAGGGAACGGAACGCTTCATCATGCAGCTTGCTGGTCCATCGTTTGCGGAGGCGAAGCGCAAACTCCTCGCCTCCATTCGGATCCTGGGAGGAGGATCAGCTGATCGGATCGAGAACGGTGGGCCAGGCCTCCTTGTTGGTCTTGATGGCTTCGAGAAGCTTCTCCTCGCCGGTGCGGCGGGCGATCTTCTTCCATTCGGCCTCGGTGTCGGCCATCGCCTGCTCGGCGGTCTTGGCTTTGGTCAACGCGGCGACGAGGTTCTCGTCCAGCGCATTGTGGAAGGCGGTGGCGCCGGGATAGTTGATGGTCGGCACAGTGCGAGCGACCGTCTCGCGCACCACATCCATGTGGTAGGCATGATAGGTCTGGCGGACCAGCGGATCGGAGAAATCCGACAGCCGGAACGGATCGAAATAGCCGCCGGGATTGGCGGTCATCCAGGCATAGATGCGGCTCGATCCCAGCCACTGCAGGAACAGGTAACAGGCCTCCGGATTCTTGGCCTGCGACGAGACCGAAGCCGACAGATTGAGCCACAGTACAGAGCGGCTGATCAGCTTGCCGTCGATCTCGCGGCCAGGCGGCAGCATCGAGCCGATCTTGCCGGTGACAGCTGAATCCTTGTTGCCGGCATTGTCGAGGAATTTCGGCAGATTGGAGAAGGCGCAAGTCATGGCGGCGCCGCCCTTGGCGAAATTGCCGTACTGCTCGGGCCAGCCCCACGAGATCGCATCCGGCGAATGATGGGCCAGCGAGGCGATATACTCGTTGGTAGCAGCAATGCCTTGCTCGGAATTGATCAGCGGCTTGCCGGTGTCGTCGAACAGGAACTGATTTGGCGAAGCCATTGAAACATAACGCTGATCCCAGTTGGTGTAGCCCCAGCCCTGGTTGCGCAGATCGGTCGAGCCGAACAGGCCCTTGTCGGGGCGCTGGAAGAAGGCCGCGATCTCGTCATGCTGTTTCCATGTCCTCGGCGGCACCAGTTCGTAGCCATATTTGTCGGAGAAGGCTTTCTTCTCGGCCGCATCGCCGAACAGATCGGTGCGGTAGACCCAAGTCTGAAAATCGCCGTCCAGCGACACGCCATAGGTCGAGCCGCGATACTGGTTGAGCAGCGAGACGCCCTTGGCGCCGTTGACATAGCCGCGATCGGGATCGTCCCATTCCGGCTTGTACTGGGCGACGAAGTCGTCGAGCTTCAGGATGCCGCCGGTTTCAGCGAGGTCGCCGAGACGATTCCATTCGACCGCGTAGATGTCATAGGCCCCACCCTTGGTGGAGATGTCCTGCATCGTCTTGGTGAATTCCTGGCCGTTCGGCACACCGACGATCTCGAGCGGAATGCCGGTTTCCTTTTCCCACAGATCCTTTATCGAAGGCGCGCCGGCGGGAAACGGCTGGGTCAACTGGCCGATCGAGCCGTCGGACAGGCCGAGCACGATCTTGGCCGGCGCCTTGCCAGCACCCTTCATCGCCTTGGCCGCCTCGATGGCGCGGCCTTCCGGCGTGTCGGGACCATATTGATAGCGCTCAGAGCCATCAAAGCCCGTGGGGCCGCCGATCATCCCCGGCGCCAGGGCGTCGGCCGCATAGGCGCGGCTGGGACGGATGAATTTCGGTGCGATACCTGCGGCGGCAACAAGCAATGCCGCCTTTCCACCGGACGCCAGCAAACGGCGCCGCGACATGCGGATCATATCAGACATTGGAAGTCCTCCCTTGAGGGCCTTGTTCCTCCACGGCCCTCATGATGGATATTGACGGCACTATGGGAAGGCTGTCAACATCATAAATAATCAAAACACGTCATAACATCGCAAATGAGGCAGAGGATGCAGTTCAGCGAGGTCAGCCCACGGCACCTAGTGCTTGAATTTGAGGGAACCGAGCCGCGCCGATCCTTTTCGGGTCGGCTCGACGATTTGGTGTAGCGCGCCGGCTTGCGCATCGGCTAAGGCTGTATACATCATTTCCCATCAGAATCGCGGATGACAATGAAATCGTCGTCCGCCATCCGATCCGTTAATCCGCGATTTTGATGCGCCTGTAGCGCACCAGCAATGAGGTGATCGACTGTGCGGTCCACCCTGACAGACATAGCCCGGGAAGCCGGCGTTTCAGCCGCGACGGTCGACCGTGTGCTCAACAACCGCGCCGGGGTCAGGGCGCGCACCCGCGAGGTCGTGCTGGAAACGGCGCAGCGGCTAGGCTACATCGCTGAAAATTCGAACGGCCCGATCCCGCGCAATGCACCGCGCGGCGATGTCATACGGCTCGACTTCGCCCTGCCCGCCGGCACCAATTCTTTCATCAAGATGCTGCACCGGCACATCGAGGCGCAGGCGCAGTCAAGACCGGACCTCGATGTGCGCGTCGCCACGATCGAAGGCTTCAATCCCGACCGGCTTGCCCGCCTGCTGCAGGAATTGCGCGGCCAGACGCAAGGCGTCGGCGTCATCGCGCTCGACCATCCGACGGTCCGCGAGGCGATCCGCTCGCTATCGGCCAGCGGCGTCAAGGTCGTCACCATCGCATCCGATATCCTGCACGTGCCGAGGGTCGCCTATATCGGCATCGACAACCGCGCCGCCGGCCGGCTCGCCGGCTACCTGCTCAACCGCTTCATGGCCGCCGATCGTCCGGGCAAGGTCGCGCTGTTCGCCGGCTCGCTCTCCTATCGCGGCCATGAGGAGCGCGAGATGGGCTTCCGCCACATCCTGACGGAAGACTCGCCCAATCTGCAGATCGTTGAGATGCGCGAGATGCTCGACGACCGGGAAAAGGCCTATTTGGAGGCCTCCGCTCTGCTGGACCGGCACCCGGACCTGGCCGCGATCTACAATGTCGGCGCCGGCAACACCGGCATCGCCCGGGCGCTCAAGGAGCGAGGCCGGGCGCTGTCGACTGTGTTTCTCGGCCATGAGGTGACGGAAGGCACCAAGGACCTTTTACTCGACGGCACGCTCGACGCGGTCATCGACCAGAACCCGCGCGTCGAGGCCCGCGAAGCGCTCAACACCTTGACCCACGCGATCAGGGGCTTGCCCTACGAGTTGCACCAGCCGAGGCTGCAGGTGATTTTCAGGGAAAGCATCCCGGAGATCTGAACTTACGGCTCGAAACAGGAATGGCCGCGCCAGCAAGTGCGGCCTGTGGCACTGTCCACACGGCTAGATCTTCCTCACCATCGCTTGCGCATCCTCGCCCAGGCTGATCGCGATCCGGTCGCCGGAGACAATGCCCGATATGTCGCAGACGACCAGCGGCATGCTGATTTCGTAGAGAAACTCGGCGACGATGGCGCCGACGGCAAGGATCGGGTCCGGCCGCTCCAGAATGATCCCGGCCGGCGCCGTGCCCTTGCGGATCGCCTCGGCAAGAACCGACGAGGATGACGACGATCCCCGCGCGGATGCCATCACCAGGATCTTGCCGGCGACATTTTGGCCAAGACCGGGATGCGAGTGGTCGATGATTTCGCCTGTTTCGACGTCGATCCCGCCCCAGAAGCTGAGCGCGTGCGAAAACACCAGCGCCGAGCCTTGCGCCTCGCCGGCAAGCTGGAAACTGCCAACTCTGTTCAGGGCTCGACGTTTCAGGGCTCGACTTTCCTGTTCGCTCATGGCGCGCTCCGCACGACATGCCCGGCCGCTGCCGAGCGGACGCAATCTTCCATATCGCCGAACGCCACCGACACGCCGATATTGCCGGGCGCGTAATGTGCCCATTTGCCGGAATTGGTCATCACCACGCCGTCGAGACGCTCGATAATCGAGGTGACATAGGTGCAGGTATCCGCAACCGGAATTAGGCCTAACGCCCCCATGCCGGCCAGTGCGCCCTCGTCCTGCAATCTCTTCAAAGTGGCGCGTCCGGTGTTGACATAGATCGGAACGCCCCTGCCCGGCGCGATCTCGCGCAGCATCGGCAGCAGGCGCATCCACTCGTCATGGGAAAAATGCGGCGTGCCGAGCGACACCGCTGTAAGCGGCGCGCCGTCGGGGACGCTCGACAGTTCTGCCAGTGCCTGGTCGATGTCGGCGCGACAGATCCGGATCGTCGCCTCCGGCGCCATGCCGCGAAATGCCTCGTCGAGCGTCTTTGCTTCCGGCGTGATGCCGACCACATGAAACAGCGCCACCGCGCCCGTCGTTGCCGCCGCCGCACCCAGCGCCTTCAGCTGGTCCTCGTCGCGCGGCTGCGGCAGGCCCGATATGACCGGAATGCGGTCGCCACTCGCCTGCCCGATGATCAGCCCGACGCCGACGAACAGGGCGTCGGTAGGCTCGAAAGAACCGGTCAGCTCAAACAGGATCTGGCCGCGTCGATTATCGCTTAAATGCAGCCCCCAGGCCGGCGCGCGCCCGGTCATCGCGCAGCACAAATCAATGAAATCGCCATAGCGGTTGGTCCGCGCGCCGATCACTGAATTGGCGAAGACTATGGCGTTGGATTCGCCCCAGGCGATCTGCTCGCCGAAAGCCGGGCGGAACCGCGTCTGATAGGGCGCGCAGGTGAAGGTCGCCTGGCAGCCGAGTTCAAGATGCGCCTTCATAAGACGGCGTGCCGGTGCCTCTTGCGACGGCGGCATCCTCACCAGTCCGGGATGGATGAGGTCGAACGAGCCGACATTCAGCGTCGTCGGCACATGCACGCGACCGCCGCCCTCGACCAGCCTCTCGACGAAATCGAGACCGGCTTGGCCGTGATACAGGCAGCCGTCGATATGGGCACCGGCAATATCCAGCAGCCTGCGCGCGCCGACCGCGTTGGAAAAGGCGACCAGTATCTTCATCGCGGCGGCCACGGCCGGGCCGTGCTCGCCATCGAGCATGGACTGGTCGCCCGCACTGAGTTCAAGCGTCATCGGCATGCTCCGGCGCCCCATTTTGCTCGACAGATAGCGGAACAGCACCTACCGGGCAGAGGGGGTGGGAAGAATCGCCAGCTTTCGACTTGTCCATATCCTAACTGGCCGCGATCAGCACCGTGCTCTCCGGCGACCAGCGCAGCACCACTTTTTGCCCCTCCGCCAATTTTTCAACACCTGTGTTCTGCACGGTGACTTTGATGGTTTGCCCGTTGCGATCGACAAAATAGGTGCTGTTGTTGCCGGCGAAGATGCGCTTGGAAACCTGGCCCCGGAGCATATTGGCGTTCGGATCAGACGTCCCTGAATCGGTGCCAATGCGGATGCGTTCGGGCCGCACCGCGCAGCTGGCCGTGGCGCCGCCGGCAAGCGTCGCGCCTGCCCCGGCGGCGATCGCCGTGCCGTCGGGCAAGCGGATGCCGGTGCCGGTGGTCTCGCCGCGCAAGATGTTGGCGTCGCCGAGGAACGTGGCGGCGAACTCGCTCTTCGGCCTGTCGTAGATCTCTTCCGGCGGCCCCTCCTGCACCAGCCGACCGTCGCGCAGGATGCCGATGCGGTCGCTCATCGTCAGCGCTTCTTCCTGGTCGTGGGTGACGAAGATGGTGGTGATGCCGATCTCGCGCTGGATGCGTTTCAGCTCGATCTGCATGTCGACGCGCAGCGCCTTGTCGAGCGCGCCCAACGGCTCGTCGAGCAAAAGCACGCGCGGCTTGGTGACGATGGCGCGGGCCAGCGCGACGCGCTGGCGCTGGCCGCCGGACAGCTGGTGCGGGCGGCGGGCGCCGAGCTTGCCGAGCTGCACCAGGTCGAGCGCCCGCTGCACCTCGCTTTGTATCGTTGCCTTGGCTTCGCCACGCACCGACAGGCCGAAGGCGACATTGTCGGCGACGCTCATATTGGGAAACAGCGCATAGTTCTGGAACACCATGCCGATGCGCCGCTTCTCGACCGGCACCCGCTCGACGCTCTCGCCGCCGATCGCTATGCGGCCGGAGTCGGGGAAATCGAAGCCGGCGATCTGGCGCAAGAGCGTGGTCTTGCCGCTGCCCGACGGCCCGAGCAGCGCATAAAAACCACCGTCGGCGAAATCGATCGAGACGTCGTCCAGTGCCGTGTGCGCGCCAAAACTGCGCGACAAATTCGCTACCTGTACACCGGCCATTATTTCTCTCCGCCGAATTTGAAGAACCGTGCCGTAAGCAGCATCAGCGCCATCGAGACGACGATGATGATCGTCGAGACGGCATTGATCTCCGGCGTAAAACCCTTGCGGATCGCGGCGTAGATCTCGACCGGCAGCGTCGTCTGCCCGGGCGTCGACAGGAAGTAGGAGACCACGAACTGGTCGAACGACACGGCAAAGGCGAACAGCCCGCCGGCGATGACGCCCGGCATGATCCAGGGCAGCGTCACGCGCGACGTCACCTGCCACTGGTTGGCGCCGAGCGATCGCGCCGCTTCCTCCAGCTCCGGCGCAAAGGTCTGCAGCCGGGCCGAGACGACGACGATGACATAGGGCAGCGCCAGCGCCACATGGCCGAGTAGGATCGCGAACAGCCCACGCCCGATGCCGACGCCGAAGAAGAAGATCAGCATCGCCGTGCCGGTGATCAGCCACGGTATGGCGATCGGTGGAAACAGCAGCGCCTGCAGGAATTTCTTGCCGCGAAATTCATAGCGGTAGAGCGCCAGCGACGCCGCCGAGCCGAGCACCGTAGAGATGATGGTACTGATGATGGCGATCTCTATGCTGTTCCAGGTGGCCGATATCAGTTGATCGTTCTGCCACAACGAAGCGTACCACTCAGTCGTCCATTCGAACGGCAATTGGTAGAAGGGCGAGACGTTGAACGACATCAGCGCCATGATGATAACAGGCAGGTAGAGAAAGGCGAGCAGCAGCCAGATATAAAGGCGCCCGCACCATTCCAGGATACGGGTCGTCGCCATCACGCAGCCCTCTTCAGCACCGGCGACGCCAGTGCCAGGATGACCAGCACGACGGCCAGCAGGATGAAGGACAGCGCTGCACCAAGCGGCCAGTTGAACACGGCGACGAACTGGTCCTCGATGACTGTGCCGTAGAAGGTGCCGGTGCGGCCACCGAGGATGCGCGGTTCCATGAAGGAACCGACGACGGGAACGAAGATCAGCGCCGCTCCCGCGACCAGCCCCGGCATCGACAGCGGAATGATCACCCTTTTCAGCATCTGCAGCCGCGAGGCGCCAAGCGAGCGTCCTGCCTCGATCAGCGAATC
The DNA here is from genome assembly GCF_935822925.1 of Mesorhizobium ventifaucium. GTDB lineage: Bacteria > Pseudomonadota > Alphaproteobacteria > Rhizobiales > Rhizobiaceae > Mesorhizobium > Mesorhizobium ventifaucium. Next base: position 8,627 of record NZ_CAKXZS010000078.1, on the reverse strand, counting down.
GTCGATGGCCTGCAGCGTGAGGTAACAGGTCAGCACCATGTAGGGCACATAGGAGTGCACCAGGCCGATGATGACGGCTGGATAGGAATACATCAGATCGATGTTGATGTTGAACGGCAGCACGGCGTTGAGCGCCGAATCGAGAATGCCGCCTTCGCGCAGCACCATCGCCCAGGAGAAGATGCGCACCAGGCCGTTCGACCAGAACGGCAGGATGACGAGCAGGAAGATCGCCTCGCGGCTGCGTCCCCTAAACACCTTGGCCAGCACATAGGCCGCGGGATAGCCGATGACGATGCACCACAGCGTCACCTCGAGCCCAAGCCTGAGCGAGGCCGCCAGCAGCGTCAAATACAGCGGCTGCGAGAAGAAGGTGGCGTAGTTGTCCAGCGTGAACGACCACGCCTTTCCCGGCAACGGCAGCTCGGTCATGAAGGAGAAGAACACCATGGCCGACAGCGGCAGGAAGATCGCCACCGTCAGCCAGAGATAGGCCGGCACAAGCAAGGGCAAAGCCGATCGCAATCCGCTCCTCGAACCGGTCGCGACCTGTCCTGCCATATGCTCCTCCCCGAAAATCGGCCCGCTATTTCACCCGGCCGTTACTTCACCCGGCCGGTATTTCACCCGGCCACTATTTCACGTTGACCTTCAGCTCCTGCCATAGCGACAGATAGGCCTCGCGCTGCGCGTCGGTGATCGGCGCCTGGAACTGGATGCGCTTGCCGACATCAGGGTCGCCCATCACCCTGCGGTTGAAGGCGTCTTCGGGAAGCGCAGCAACCGCCTTGGTGTTGGCCGAGACCGGCGCGCCGACCTTGGTGACCCACTCGACGTAGAAGCCGGGATCGATCATGTAGTTGATGAAGGCCTCGGCGCCGGCGACGTTCTTGGCGCCGACCGGGATGGAGAAGGCGTCGAGCCAGGCGACGGCGCCTTCGCTTGGGATGACCAGCGACACCGGCAGCTTGAAATGCGTCTTGGCGCGGTCGGCCGAGCCGCTCCAATAGGTGCCGATGTCGATCTGGTTGGAGGCGACCATCTGGTTCCAGTCGTTTTCCGAGCTCCAGAACGTCTTGATCTGCGGCATCAGCGAGGTCAGCTTCGCCTTGACCGCCTCCATATCCTTGATATCGTTGATGTTCTGGCCGGTGGCGATGGCGCCGAACTGGACCGCTTCAACAGCATCGTCGCGAATGGTGACGCGGCCCTTGTGCGCCTCGTTCCACATCTCGGCGATGCTGGTCGGCGGCGTCTCGAAGGCCTTCTCGTTGATGGCGAGCGCGGTCAGCCCCCATACCCATGGCACGCCATAGACCTTGCCGTCATGATTGAGCATCGGCGAACCCGCCTTGTCCGGGCTGATGTCGGCATAGTTGGGGATTTTCGAGACATCGATCGGCTGGATCAGTTTTTCCGCCATCGCCTGGTCGTTAAAGGCGGCGTTGATCATGACGACGTCGTAGAGGCCGGGATTGGTCCTCAGCTTGGTCAGCATTTCCTGTTCGGAATTGAAGAAGTCGTTGACGACCTTGTTGCCGGTCGCCTTCTCGAAGGCGGCAATGGCCCAGGGCTCGTCGGCGCCGTAGCCCTTCCAGTTGAGCACATGCACCTCGTCGGCCCTGGCGGCCAGCGTAAGTGCCGAAGCGAAGACGGCCGTTGCCGTCAGAAAAGCAGTCATTTTGGGCATGCGCATGTTCGTTCCTCTCATTGTTTGCCCGGTTGGCGGGCTTGTTGCGTCATTTAGGCTGTCATAAATGGGCCTTCTGCTTCCGGCCGGTGCACGGATCGATCGTCATGGCTGAGGAATGTCTGGATCTCCTGCTCGGTCGGCGCCGACGATCCGCCATGGCGGGTGACCGAGAGCGCCGCCGCCGCATTGGCGTAACTTGCCGCTTCGAAGGGCGGCACGCCGCGCGACAGCGCGCTGACGAAAGCGCCGATATGCGTGTCGCCGGCGCCGTTGGTATCGACGGCGGCGACCTTGAAACCGGGCACGGCCTGCGCGGTGCCCTCAGCCAGCCGTACGAAGCAGCCCTTCGCCCCGGCGCGGATGATGACCCCCTCGGCGCTCGGGCAGTGATTGGAAAGAAGCCGGGCAGCAATGGCCTCGACATCGCCGGGGCCGGCAATCTCGCCCGCTTCCGTTGTGTTGCAGCTCAGCCAGCTCGTGTGCGCCAGCACGCGGTCGAGAATGGCGCGCGGAATCTCCGAGATGACAGGCGTCGGATCGAAGACCAGGGGAATTTCCGCCGGCAGCGCCTCGATCCAGTCGGCCAGCGCGTCGCGGCTGCCGACATAGCTCAGCGTGTAGCCGGAGGCGAACACCCAATCCCCCGGCGCAACCCGGACAGGCGCCATCATGTCGAGGCTGAGCACGCTCTCGGCGCCAGGCCATGACACGAAGGTGCGCTCGGCGTCACCGCTGATCATGGCGACGCAATTGCCGCTGTCCATCACCGGGGATGGCGGGGTCAGCGTTGCGATCCCTTCGGCGGCGAAGGCGGCGCGCAGGAAGTCACCGTTGCGCCCACTCCCGAGCTGGCCGCCGAAGACGACGTTCATGCCGGTGCGGCTGGCCGCGACCATCATGTTGAAGCCGCCGCCGGCGACCTGGGCATGGCTCGATGCGGTCTTTTCGGTGCCGGGCTCAGGCAAGGCGTCGATGTGGTAGACATAGTCGACCACCGCGCTGCCGATATGGACAAGACGCCCGCTCATGCCGCCGCATCCTTGCCTGAACCGCGTTTCGCCATCCGCACCGCGACCAGATCGGCGGCGAGCGCGCGCACCTGCGCCATGTCGAGCCCTTTGAGCCGGGCGACGTGTTCCCTTGGCAATCGGGAAAAGCCGGCGCAAGCGCCTGCCATGCCGGCGGCAATGGCGCCGATCGTGTCGGTGTCGCCGCCGAGATTGGCGCTGATGACGGCCGCCTGCCAGGGATCGCCACCGGCTATTTCCAGCACCGCAAAGGCCGCCGGAACCGATTCCTGGCTGGCGACGCCGGTGCCGACCAGGTCGACGATCAGCCGGATGCCGTCAGTGACAGCCTTGCCGCGAACCAGGCCCCTCGCCCAGTCGATGCGCGCGGCGATGTCGCCGCCGGTGGTCCAGTGACCGCGTTCTGCGCCCTGCTTGGCCGCCACGACCGCGCGATCCGAGGCGGCGCGCCAATCGCCGCCAGCAACATCGCCGCCGGCAACACCACAGCTGATGGCGGCGGCAACGGCAGCCGCCGAGGCAATCGCTATCGAGGTGTTGTGCGTCGCCCGGCAGGTTTCCGCAACCTTGGCGACCAGCGCGCCGAGCGGCTCCGGCGGCATCATGATGCCGACCGGCGCGATGCGCATCGCCGCGCCATTGGTGTCGCCGCTGCGCCCCGCCTCCTCGGCGGGCACGCCGTCATTGATGGCGTCGATGGCGCGCTTGGTCGAAGGTCCGAGCAGATCGTAGCTGCCGCGCGCCTTGACCTCGCGCTCCCAGTCGAGCAGCGCCTTGACCCAGCGCGTGTGGTCGAAGCCGTCGCCTGAATCAACCAGGATGCGGCCGAGCAGCAGCGCCTGTTCGGTGTCGTCGGTGACAGTGCCCGCGGCCAGGCCCTTCGACACCGGATGGTCGGCGGCGGGCGCGACGAACTCCTCGACAGGACCGTAGAGCTCGGCGATGCGGGCCGGCGACAAAAGCTGCGTCGGCATGCCGAGCGCATCGCCCAGCGCACCGCCGACAAGCGCACCCATCGCCCGGTCAATCGCCTCGCCGGTGTCCATGCTCAGCGTCTCCATCCTCAGAACTCCAGGTGAAGCGCGAAATGCGCCGGATTGAGCAGGCTGGTGACAAATTCGATGGCGCGGCCGTCGGCGTCCCGCGTCAGGCGCCGCGTGCGCAGGAACGGCGCGCCGGGCGCGCAATCGAGAATGGCCGCGTCCTCGGCGCTCAGCATCTCGATATCGACCCACTCCTCGCCGTGATCGGGGACAAGCCCCGCCCCGCGCAGCGTCTGGTGCAGCGAGCCTTCGCGCAGGCCGCGCAGCGGCACGTCCTCCAGTTCGGGCGACAGCGGCAGGCGGCTCCGCTCGATCGAGATGGCGTGGCCGTCATCGGCGTTGGAGCGCACCCGGTCGACGGCGATGAAGAACGGACTTTCGACGCCAAGCCTGGCAGCAAGCTCGGCATCCTGCATGACTTCGAGCCTGAGCGTGCGCGTATCAGCATTGGCGCCGGCATTGGCCAGCGCCCGCGACCAGCCGACGGCGTCGTCGACCGGCATGCCGTCGAAGGTGACGAACGAGCCGATGCCGACCTTGGTGGTGATCAGCCCGCGGCTCGACAGTTCCTCGAGCCCCTTGCGGATGGTGTTGCGGCTGACGGAGAAGCGCTGGACAAGCTCGTTCTCGCTCTGCAGGCGGTCGCCGAAGCCGAGCACGCCGGAGCGGATCTCCTGCTCGAGGACGGTGGCGATCCGTTCGGGCTTGCCGGTTCCGGGAGACGACAGGGTCGTGCGACGCGCCATGGAATACCTGTTCAGTAAACCTGTATAGTCCTGTTCAATATCGTGACATGGCAGTCATGTCAACGGCTCGCGGCCAGCACGTTTTTTGGGTTCCCGGCATCCCGCGCAAGATTGCCGTCCTAATCATGACGGTTCGTCGCAGGCTGGATTTTTATGGGAACCTTCGCCCGCCCCGAGCGGTTTTTTTGATAGTCGCAAATGCGGCGACAACCGAGATAATGGAGACAAATGGAGAAGACCATGCTTACGAAAATTCTCGCAGCGTCTGTGCTCGCCGCCGGTCTGGCCACCTCTGCGATGGCCCAGAATGCCAGCGACCCAGGCGCTGACCCAAACGCTGACACGGGTACCGGCAGCGACAGAAGCGTCGTCATCGACCCGGCCCCGACCGATCCGAACCTGGCTGACCCGGGTACTGTGGATACCGGGATTACCGGTAGCATTATTGCGGGCCCTGACGGCTTGAACTCGAATGCCGACCGGAACTGCCCGGCAGGCCCGCAGGGAGCGATGCCTGATGCAACGCACAAGTCTCCCGGCACGGCTTCACCGACGGTCAACGACAATCACTGCGGCAAGTAGCCGAGATCGATTTCGGGAGTTCACGCTTTCGGCCGCGGCACCAACGGTGCCGCGGCCGAAGCGTTGTACGCTCGAGGCTCAGCGGAGCAAGGAGCGAAGCGACGCCGCGCAGACCATGCCATGATATCAGAGCGTCACGACGGTGCAGAACCTTTGATGGCGGAGCGAGGCGCCCCCTCGATCGGCCGTTATCGGAGCCTTCGCGAACCGCCGCTGTCGCAGGAGCGAGCGGTGCGCCAAAGCTACCAATCTCCCCCAAGTGGGGGAGATGTCCGGCAGGACAGAGGGGGGCGCCAAGGATCACTGCATTTATCCTGAGCCGCTGCATTCTTCGGGCCTGCGCCGCGTCGCTTCGCCCCTTGCTTGGGATGACGAAGTCGTGGAGCCAATCGCCGGCGTCAGAGGCTAGCCCTTCCGCGGTCGGGCAGCAGCCTTTGGCTTACTGTCCTTGACGGCCGCCGGCGCCTTCGGCCGAGCGATCTTCGCCTTGGGCCTGCTCTCCTCACCGTCGATCTCGGCCGTGGCCTGGTCCCAGTGCTGCTGATGCGCGCCCTCGGGCCGGCCGGCCTGTTCCCAGATCGCGTGAGCCCGCCGGCGAATGCGTTCCTGCCTGTCGTCCGTCACTGTTTGCCTCCATCGGCTCAAATCGGTGAGCGACAACTTTTAGCTGAACTTTCGACCGGCGTCTTGAGGGCTTCGGCCCAAATCGGGTCGGCCCGAGTCAGGTGGGCCCAAATCGGACAGAACCGCGACCCCGAGGAGTGCCGCCTTTTTGGTGATCAGCCCCGCCAGATCGGCGTCCGAGCGCTCCGTTCCGGTTTGCTCACGCACGGCTGCAATCAACGCCTTCATCGACAACAGGGCAGTGCCCCGTTCGGCAAGCAGCTTGTCGACAGATGCGGCCACATTGCGTGACTCGACATGCGGCAACATGGAAATGGCTCCTTTCCGTCCCGCCACAAAGACGATCAACAGCCGGCTGCCTGCCGGCGAGCCGCCGCTCTTCCCGCGTCTTGCCGAGAGAGCGGCGGGTGAAGGTCAGTCGATGACCTGCACGATCCTGCGGGTGCCGGGATCGATCAGCACGGTGCGATCGTCGACGACCACGTATCTGTATTCGACGTCGGGAACCTCGATCGGGTGAAGTTCAACCGTGTCGGGCACAGTGGAACCGACGTTGAGCTCCACGCCCAGGATGCTGATCGAGGCCAGCGGGTGCCTCTGCACATATTCGCGGACGACCGTCTGCTGCTCGGGCGTGATAATCACCTGGTCTGCGGTGGCGACGCCGACACCGGCCAGCAAAGCCAGCCCGGCGGCGGCAGGAACAAGGTGGATTTTCATCGTCTGCTCCTGTCTGGTTTGCGGGCTGCGCCTTCCACATTCGGGACGACTCGCCCAAATTGCAAACGCTTAACACAATCTTCTTGTTCCGTGAGCGGCGGCTAATCAATCGCTACGCGGCTGACGTTGCAGTGGCCCGCGTTCCTGTCGCAAGGGGCGCGGGCCGATCGGTTTGCCCGATCAGCAGCGATACCGGAGGGGGGTGATATCGACTGCTTCGGGAAGAACATTTAGCGAGAACTAATGTTCCGCCCCCCAGCAAAAAAGCCTGCCGGCGTCGAGGCTTCCGTCAGGTGCCGAGACGAAAAATGCCCTATTATTGCTTTGGCGGCTGCGCCGGCAGCTCGCCGGGCTTGAGCACCGGTGTCCTGCCTTGGTCCGGCGGCGTTGCGGCCATGCCCCGATCGCCGGTCGGCGGCGGCAGCAGCACGCCGTTGCAGGGGTCAAGCGTGTCGGTCAGGCTGTCACCGTTGTTGACGGGCGGCGTCTGCTGCTGACCGTTTTGCGGCTGGGCCTGGCAGTGGCGGGCAGGCGCCTGGTCTTGTGTCTCGTTACCCGTCTGGGCGGCAGCGGGCGCCGCCAACGCCAGTGCGCCGAGCAGCGTGATTGGCAAGAATGCGAAAGGTTTTATGTCGAACTCCTCCGCGCGAACGATCGCCTCTTTGCCAAAGCAGGTTGGCGGCGATTGGTTCCCGCCTGCCGCAAGCCACCCGGCTCCATGCGGGTGGGCGCGGTATGTTGGGGAATCGTTAATCAGCGATTGCTACTATAGCGGAATGACCAAGAACCTCGGAAACGCCGAAAGGAGCGCTCCAAAGGAGCCGGCAAGGAGCTCAGCTCTAAGCCGGCTGGCGCCAGCCTTGTTTCCCCTGGTGGTCGTCGCGCTTGGATATCTCGTCGGCTGGCAGTTCTTCGGCTTCTAGAGCGAATCCCTGGCCTGCAACCGCCAATCTCCAGCGCTGGCGAGTAGCCACATACTACTACACCTTCGTCATCCTAGGGCGAAGCAAGGAGCGAAGCGACGCGGCGCAGACCCTAGGATCCATATGTGGACGGCGCCCTGCCTGCAACGGTCGTTCTGGGGTATTTTCGATCGCTTGCGTCCATATGTCCGGCCTTTGAATGCGGTCCTTGCGACCGCTGGCCAAGGTGGGGTTCGCGACGCCCGTTCCAGTCATGCCAGCGGTTTCCGTTGGCCAATGGATCCTTCGGAGTTTCGCGCGCCACAGATCGATCGATCACGCCCATCTTCCTTCCGTTGCAAGAGCTTGTGTTGGGTGTTTCTCCGTTGCGGCCTATGCGGGCATGTCGGCGCCGCGCTGAGCCGGCGGTCAAGGCTGGCCGCAGGTCACCGCCGCAGGCGGCGCGAAGCGGCCTTGACGGCGGCGACGAAGGCGCCACGCTGCCCGCCAGGCCGCAACGGTATGACTCGCCACTCTGGCACATCCGATGCCGTCGGGCGCCGTCCACCCCATCATGCCGTTACGCCAGCCGAAGAATGAAACGGCTCAGAACGACGCTTGCATGCGCAACGGTGCTCGTTAGTCTTCCGCCGGCTATGCCACCAGAAGCGCGGCACGATCTACATCGGCGTCACCAACGATCTTGACCGCCGCATGCCGGAGCACAAATCCGGCAACGGCTCGCGCTTTACCAGCCGCTACGGTTCTGGTCGGCCGGGCACTGCCGCACGGCAACGGCGTGGACCCCTGGCCTACGCCGCGTCGCTTCGCTCCTTGCTCCGCCCTCGGACAACGAAGGCGTCAGACCCACTAGTCCGGGAAATCAAAAACCGGCTCCTCGCATCGGTGGACCCGGCATTGACCGTCAAGCGTCCTGACATAGGAGGCGACCGGCACTTCGGGCCAGTCGCATTCATTGCCGAACTGGCGGACATAGCGGTCATAGGTGTTGCGGCCGGTGGTCAGGACGACCGCGCGCCGGCTCTGGATCAGAAACTGCGTCTGTTCGCATGTCATGGTGCGCGCATCCGGGCGGGCGTGAGTCATGCCTGTGGCGGCGAGGAGGATCGCTGCGGCTGTCAAAACGATTGGGCGAGCTGGCATGGTGCATCCTCACCAGGGGTCGTGCCAAACGCGCATCTCTGCCCGTGGTTCCGCAGCCTTCCCCGAAGCGGTTCAGGCTGTGTTGCGGCGCGACAAAACAGCCGCGATCTCACTCCTCCTTCTCC
>NZ_CAKXZS010000077.1 GCF_935822925.1 Mesorhizobium ventifaucium | reverse complement strand
CTCGTCGATGAAGACCAGGCACTGCGGATCGAGGCCTGCCTGCCAGGATCGCCATCGTTGGCGCCTGCGGGCAATATCGGCGCGTGCCTGCTCAAGGGCGAACAGCGTTTTTTTTGAAGCTCAGACCCTCACGGCGCAGGAACGACCACACCGCGTTGTGCGAGACCTTGACCCCGCGACCGGCCAACTCATCCTTCAGACCGTGCAGCGTCAGATGAGGTGTCTCACGTATACGCGCCTCGATGAAGGCACGGTGCGGCTCCAGCACTCTCTTGCGATGTCCACCCATCTTGCCAGGTGCTACCGAGCCGGTCGCCCGATGGCGCTGCAACAACTTCACTGCCGCCGAAACCGAAATGCCAAACCGTTTCGCGGCCGACCGGCGGCTCTCGCCGCTCAAAACCGCCGCCACCACCCGCTCGCGAAGATCATTGGAAAGGGGTCGGGTCATCAGATGCTGGCCTCCATTCCAGCCAGCATCTTGAATCACAAAACAGACAAATCTGGAATCCCCTCGATTCCGTCAAATCTGGAAACGCTCTA
>NZ_CAKXZS010000076.1 GCF_935822925.1 Mesorhizobium ventifaucium | reverse complement strand
GAGCGTCGGACGCTCAGGTTGAATCGAGAGGGGATTCCAGTGAGGCGACGTTCGTGATTCACTTCCTGTAGGAGGTGATTTGCGATGCCCAAGCCCTATTCGATCGATCTGCGTGAACGTGTTGTCGGGTATGTCGAAGCCGGCCATTCCCGGCGCTCGGCTGCGGTGCATTTTGGTGTATCGGTTTCGTTCGTCGTGATCCTGGTGAGGAACTATCGAAAGACCGGGAGCCTGGTGCCCAAGGCCAGCGGTGGCCGACGCCATTGCAAGCTCGACCCGCATCGCGAGTTTCTGCTTGGCCATGTAGCCGAGAAGGACGATATCACCATGCCCGAGCTTGCCGCCGAACTGGCCGCTGCTGCAGGCGTCGAGATCGCTCCCGCCTCGATCTCGCGTTGGCTCATCAGGAACGGCTACCGCTTCAAAAAAAACGCTGCAGGCCAGCGAGCAAGATCGTCCCGACATCAGCAAGGCGCGGCGGGAGTGGCAGGCCAAGCGCCAGCCACGAATGCGGCTTGAACCGCATCGGCTGGTGTTCATCGACGAAACCGGAACCACTACGAAGATGACGCGGCCGCGCGGCCGCTGCCTGAAAGGCCAACGGCTGCGCTCAAAGGCACCGTTCGGACACTGGAAGACGCAGACCTTCATCGCCGGGCTGCGCTGTCATGGGCTCACCGCCCCTTTCGTCGTCGACACGCCGATGAACCGGCGCATCTTCGAGACCTATGTCGAAACGCAACTCGCTCCGACGCTGGAAAAGGGTGATATCGTCATTCTCGACAATCTCGCTGCCCACAAGAGTCAGACCGCCGAGGCCGCGATACGGGCCAAGGGCGCATGGCTGCTCTTCCTACCGCCCTACAGCCCGGACCTCAACCCGATCGAAATGGCCTTCGCCAAGCTCAAGGCGCATCTGCGCGCAAAGGCCATCAGAACCATCGAC
>NZ_CAKXZS010000075.1:796-989 GCF_935822925.1 Mesorhizobium ventifaucium | reverse complement strand
GATGCGGCGCCCGAGGAGAAGGCGCGCGGCATCACCATCTCGACGGCGCATGTCGAATACGAGACGGCCAACCGCCACTACGCCCATGTCGACTGCCCCGGCCACGCCGACTATGTCAAGAACATGATCACCGGTGCTGCGCAGATGGACGGTGCGATCCTGGTTGTGTCGGCCGCCGACGGCCCGATGCCGC
>NZ_CAKXZS010000075.1:0-786 GCF_935822925.1 Mesorhizobium ventifaucium | reverse complement strand
TCTTGAACAAGGTCGACCAGGTCGACGACGCCGAGCTGCTTGAGCTGGTCGAGCTCGAGGTGCGCGAGCTGTTGACCAAGAACGAGTTCCCCGGCGACGACATTCCGATCGTCAAGGGTTCGGCACTTGCGGCTTTGGAAGATTCCGACAAGAAGATCGGCGAGGATTCGATCCGCGAACTGATGGCTGCGGTCGACGATTACATCCCGACGCCGGTTCGTCCGCTGGACAAGCCGTTCCTGATGCCGATCGAGGACGTGTTCTCGATCTCGGGCCGCGGCACGGTGGTGACCGGCCGCGTCGAGCGCGGTGTGGTCAAGGTCGGCGAGGAGCTCGAGATCGTCGGCATCCGTCCGACCACCAAGACGACCTGCACGGGCGTCGAGATGTTCCGCAAGCTGCTCGACCAGGGCCAGGCCGGCGACAACATCGGCGCGCTCTTGCGCGGTGTCGACCGCGAAGGGGTCGAGCGCGGCCAGGTTCTGGCCAAGCCGGGCACGGTCAAGCCGCACAAGAAGTTCGTCGCCGAAGCCTACATCCTGACCAAGGACGAGGGCGGCCGCCACACGCCGTTCTTCACCAACTACCGGCCGCAGTTCTATTTCCGCACCACGGACGTGACCGGCATCGTGTCGCTGCCGGAAGGCACCGAGATGGTGATGCCGGGCGACAACATCACCGTCGATGTCGAGCTGATCGTGCCGATCGCCATGGAAGAGAAGCTGCGCTTCGCCATCCGTGAAGGCGGCCGCACCGTCGGTGCCGGCATCGTAGTCACCATCAAAG
>NZ_CAKXZS010000074.1 GCF_935822925.1 Mesorhizobium ventifaucium | reverse complement strand
CAGGGGAATCGCATTTGAGTAGTTGGGAAATGGCTTGCCAATTGACGGGTTGTGGATTCTTGGGAGGACTCCATAATTGGGGAGTTCTCGATGGAAACGATCCAGGCTGTGTTCGGTCATCTCGATCCGCGCGACCAGAACGCTCGACACGATTTTTGCGAGATACTGTTCATTGCCTTCGCCGCGATGCTGTGCGGCGCCAAGAATTGCTCCGACATCTGGCGCTTTGGGCAGGAAAAGGAAGTGATGCTGCGCCAGGTGCTCACTTTGGCGCATGGCATCCCCTCGCACGACACCTTCTCGGCGCTGTTTCGCAAGCTTGTCCCTTCGGCGTTCGCCGAGGCCTTCGCCGGCTTCATGCGCCATGTCGCGAGCGCTGCCGGCGGCGCGGGGCAGATCGCCATCGACGGCAAGTCGATGCGTGGCGCCTTCGAGAAGGGCCGTCAGTTCGCGCCGCGCATGATGGTGTCGGCCTGGGGCGCGCAGTTGCGCATGACGTTGGCAGCCTTGCCGGCGCAGAGCGGCAACGAGGCCAGGGCGGCCATCGAACTGTTGCGCCTGATCGACCTGCGCGGCGCCGTGGTTACGGCCGATGCGCTGCATTGCTCGGCCCGCATGGCCGAGGAGATCACGCGGCGCGGCGGCGATTATGTGCTGGCCTTGAAGGGCAATCAGAAGCTGCTTCTGGCCGATGCCGAGCGCCTCATCGCCAGACGCCCAACGCCCAAGGCGGCGCTGGCCGTTACCGAGGAGGTGAGCCACGGACGCCTGGAGCGGCGGGCGGCGCGTGTCGTGCGTGCGCCGGGGCTTGGCCGCAAGCACGGCTTTGCCGGCCTCGCGGCCATCGGCGAGGTCAAGCGCACGCGTGTGATCGATGGCAAACGGCAGGAAGAGCGCTGTCTCTATGTGCTCTCGCAACCGATGTCCGCCAACGACCTGCTCCCTGTCGTGCGCCGTCACTGGGATGTCGAGAATGGCCTGCACTGGCAGCTCGACGTGGTCTTCCGCGAGAACAACTGCCGGACCAGAAAGGATCACGGCCCCGAAAACCTCGCTCTGCTTCGGCGCTTCTGCCTCAATACCTTTCGAGCCGACAGCAAAAAGGACACCATGCGTGGCAAAATGATGCGTGCAGGCTGGAACGATGCTTATCTCTTCCAACTCATGACTCAAATGCGATAGCCCTGCC
>NZ_CAKXZS010000073.1 GCF_935822925.1 Mesorhizobium ventifaucium | reverse complement strand
AGCGCCTATGGGACAGCGCCCCCTCTGGCCTGCCGGCCATCTCCCCCACTTGGGGGGAGATCGGCAGCTTCGGGCGACGGCTCGCTTCTTCGGCGGCAGTGATTAGCGAAAGCGGAGATGACGGCCAATCTCCCCCAAATGGGGGAGATGTCCGGCAGGACAGAGGGGGCGCGAAGGATTGCCAACCTTTGACTTGATCTGTTTTCCAAGCTTCGCGCCTCACTGCCCCCCGCGCAGCCGGACCACGGCACTGCGCGCCGCGAGCACCAGCACCGTGATGATGATCAGGATCACCGAGAGGGCTGCGATCGCCGGATCGATATTGTCGCGCAGGCCCATCCACATCAGCCTGGGCAGCGTGATGGCGTTGACCGAGGTGATGAACAGGGTGACGCCGATCTCTTCCCAGGACAGCACGAAGGACAGCAGGGCGGCAGTGACGATGCCGAATTTGATGTTGGGCATGATGATGCGGGTGGCGCGCTCCCACACCGTGGCGCCGAGACCGCGCGCGGCAAGGTCGATGCGCCGGTCGAGCTGGCTGAGCGACACCAGGATCAGCACCGTGGCGAAGGGCACCGTCATCACCGCATGCGCCATGGCGACACCGAGCCAGGTGTCGTAGCCGAAGAACGAGCTGACGCCGGAGATCGAGGTCAGCAGGAAGTAGAGCGTGATCGCCGAGACCACCGGCGGCACCACCATCGGCAGCAGCACGAAGCCGACCAGCGCGGCGGTGAAGCGCGGCTGGAACATCCACACACCTAGGCTGAAGCACAGCGCCAGCACGGTGGAAAAGGCGCTGCTGACGACGCCGATCCTGATCGAGAGCAGGATCGAATTGATCCAGCGCGGATCTTCGATCAGCGCCCGGTAGTGACGCAGCGACAATTCGCCGGACGGCATCGCCAGCATGCGGGTCGGCGTCAGCGACACCGGGATGACGGCGAGCAGCGGCAACAGCAGGAACAGCGCCACCAGTGCGGCGAGGATCAGCGAGACGGGGCCCGGGCGGTAGGTCGGCATCAGATCAGCTGCTTCGGTCTGACATAGCGGAACAGCAGCGCCATCAGCGCGCCGACGAACAGCACCAGCACGACGCTGATCGCCGCCCCCAGCCCCCAATCCGGGCTCTGGAAGATGCGAAGATAGATCAGCTCGGCGACCATCACGCTGCGGCCGCCGCCGAGGATCGCCGGCGTCACGAAGAAGCCAAGCGAAAAGACGAAGACGATAAGCGCCGAGCCGATGATGCCGGAGCGCGTCATCGGCACGAACACCGACCAGAAGGTGCGCATGCGGCTGGAGCCGAGCCCGCGCGCCGCCAGCAGCACGCGGTCGTCGAGGCTGCGCATCGAAGACGCCAGTGGAAACACGGCGAAGGGAATGAGGAAATGCGTCATGCCGACGATGACGCCGAATTCGTTGCGCACCAGCGTCAGCGGTTCTGAGATGAAGCCGATCGCCTGCAGCCAGGTGTTGAACAGGCCGCGATTGGAAAGCAGCGCCACCCAGCCGAAGGCGCGCGTCAGCACCGAGATCCAGAACGGCACCAGGATGCAGAACTCGGCGATCACCCGCTGCGTCGGCGTGCCGCGCACCCAGACCACGGTGATGGCGTAGGCGGCGGCAACCGAAACGATCGTGACGATTGCGGCGATGCGCAGCGTGCGGACAAACACCGACTGCACCAGCGGGTCGCTAAGCAACGTGCCATATTGCCCGAGCCCCGGCTCGGGCAGGGTGAAGCTCCAATTGACGACCCCGAAGAAGGGCCAGGCATAGGCGGCGCCAAGGAACAGCAGCAGCGGCGCCATCAACAGCGCCGCGCCCATCCTGTCGGAGAGATATGCTTTCATCTCGGCTCCGGTTATCCCGGTCTTATCAGGCGGAGATGATCTTCGTGTATTCGTCGAGTGCGGCCCCGTAGTTCTTGGCGTACCACTCCATGTCGAGCGGGATCTGCTTCTTCATGTTTTCGGGGTCGACCGGGTTGATGCGCTTCTTGTCGGCGGGGATCAGCGCGTCGGCGGCCGGATTGGCCGGGCCCTGGCCGAGCTTGTCGAACATGATCAGCTGCTTTTCCGGATCTTGGGCGCTGGCGATGAACTTCATCGCCGCGTCCTTGCCGCCGGGATTGCCCTTGAGCACGGCGAGCGCGCCGGGCGAGATCAGGCCCTGGTCCCAGATGAACTTGATCTTGCCGCCGGAATCCTGCTCGATCAGCGAGGCTCGGGTCGACCAGACGATGGCCATCGAAGCCTCGCCGTCGAGCAGCACGCTCTGGCTCTCGGCGCCGCCGCCCCAGTAGGCCACGACGTTTTCCTTGAAGGCGGCGATCTTGTCGTGCGCGCGCTTGAGGTCGAGCGGGTAGAGCGAGGCCGGCGCGATGCCGTCGGCGAGCAGTGCCGCTTCCCAGCTCGACACGCCCCATTTGTAGAGCGAGCGCTTGCCGGGGAATTTCGTCACGTCGAAGAAGTCGGCCATGCCGGTCGGTGCCTGGCTGCCGAATTTCTCGGAATCATAGGCGATGACATAGGAGAAGAAATAGGTCGAGGCGGCGTGCTCCCAGCCGAAGCCCTCGCGCATCTTCTTCTTGTCGACGATCGAATAGTCGATCGGCTCCAGCATGCCCTGCGCGCCGAGCGTGATCGCCGAGAACGGATCGACGTCGACAAGGTCCCAGGTCGGAGCTCCGCTCTTGAACTGCGCGGCGATCGCACCCTCGGTCGGGCCGGAGCCGTCCATCTTGACGGTGATGCCGGTCTCCTTGGTGAACGCCTGGCCATAAGCCGCGTCATAAGCGGTGATGGCGTCGCCGCCCCAATTGACCAGCACCAGTTCCTTGGCTTGCGCGAAGGCGCCGGTCGAGCGCAGCACTATCGGCGTGCCGGCCAGCACGAGCGCAGCCAGCTGCGTGAACTGCCGGCGCGAGATCTCGCCGCGCACCGTCCTTGCGGACAGCGTCTCGATAGAGTGTTTCTTGGTGTCATTTGCCATGTGAGTTCCCCTTTTTGTCGTTGATATTTCCCGAAAAGCCAGCCTGGCGAATTTCAGCTTCGCCATGCCGATCGTCATTGTCCTCCGTCCGGAAGGAGGAAACCTTTTTCCGCAGGCCATGTCAGCCATACGGAATTTCCCTTGCTGAGTGCCGAAGCTGCGACCTCGTTCGGCACCGAGACCGTCACCTTGGCACCTTGGCGCGTGGTGAGATCAAGCCGCGTCGCAGCGCCGAGATAGGTCGAGGCGACCGCAGTCGCGGCGATGCCGTTCTCGCCGGCTGTCGCTTCGGGGGCGATCGACATGTATTCGGGCCGGATCGCCAGGATGGCGTTGCTGCCGACGGCGCTTGCATTACCGCGCAGGGTGATGGTGCGGTCTTCGCACAGGCCGGTGGCGCCGTTGTCGGCGTTGCGCACGCCCTTCAGAGGCAGCATGTTGATCTCACCGAGGAACTCGGCGACGAAGCGGTTGGCCGGCCGGTCGTAGACCTCGTCAGGCGCGCCGACCTGCAGCAACTTGCCGTGATTGAAGATGGCGACGCGCGACGATAGCGCCAGCGCCTCGCTCTGATCATGGGTGACGAAGACGAAGGTGGTCCCGGTTTCCTGGTGCAGCCGCTTCATCTCGGCCTGCATCTGGCCGCGCAAGCCCTTGTCGAGCGCCGAGAACGGCTCGTCGAGCAAAAGCACGCCCGGCTCGAACACCAGTGCGCGGGCCAGCGCCACGCGCTGCTGCTGGCCGCCGGACAATTGCGACGGCAGTTTCTTCTCGTGGCCCTTCAGCCCGACGCGCTCGACCATCTCACTGACGCGGCGCTTGATCTCGGTCGACGATTTCTTGCGCACCTTGAGCGGGAAGGCGATGTTGGCCTCGACGCTCATATGCGGGAACAGGGCATAGCCCTGGAACACCATGCCGGCAGCGCGCTGCTCGGCCGGCCGCTCGGTGATATCGACGCCGTCGCTGTAAAGGCGGCCGTCGGTCGGCTGCACGAAACCGGCAAGGATCATCAGGAAGGTGGTCTTGCCCGAACCCGACGGTCCGAGCAGGGTCAGGAACTCACCGCGGCCGATATCGAGCGTCAGATCGTCCAGCGCACGGAACGAGCCGAAGCTCTTGCCGATCCCGATGGCCTTGATCTCTGCGGCACGGCCGGGTTGCTGCATCCTGCCTTTGTCCTCAATGCTGATTGAAATCGTAGGCAGGGCGGCGGCTCACCGCAACCGAATAGTTTTCGCCTGATCGGCAAATTTGATTCATCTGTTGTCGACGTGGGGGAGGCGAGCGGGACGCTCGAGCCGCCAATCTCCCCCCGTGGGGGGGAGATCTCCGGTAGGACAGAGGGGGGCGCTGTCCAGGGCGCTGTCCCGCCAGCCTATCAACTATTTGGAGCTGCCCATCCCTGGTTTCAGAGTTGCTGCAAAAGTTAGCGTTCCTTCGCGCCCCCCTCTGCCCTGCCGGGCATCTCCCCCACGAGGAGGGAGATTGGCGGTTTCGGCGCCTCGCTCAATACGGCCCAACCCTGTTCTCCGAAAGCTTCGACCTCAGCCACCTCACGAACGCCTCCAGCACCGGGTGGCTCGCCTTCGCATGCTCTGAAACCAGAAAGTACGACCGGGGCGAACTGATCGCAATGTCGAAGGGGCGCACCAGCCGGCCTTCGCTTAGCGCCCGGCGGCTGGTCAGCTCGTCGCCCATGGCGATGCCCTGGCCGGCGATGGCGGCCGAAAAAACCAGGTTCATGTCGGAAAAGAAAATGCCGCCCTCGGTGTCGGGATTCTCGACCTTCGACAGCACCAGCCAGCGCGCCCAGTCCTCGGTGTCGCCGAGATGCAGGAGATTGGCGCGCAGCACGTCGGCCGGCTTGGAAAAGCCGCCGATCTTGTTGAGCAGCGTCGGGCTGCACAGCGGCGTGAAGGAGATCTCGCACAACAGCTCGACCGCCCGGTTCGGCCAGTTGCCGACGCCGAAGGCGATGAAGGCGTCGGCTTCGGCATTGCTGACGTCGTCCAGCCGCCGCGGCGTCAGGATGCGCAGCGCGACATCGGGGTACATCTGCCGGAATTCGCCGATGTGCGTGCACAGGAACAGCGAGGCGAAGCCCGGCGTGCAGCTGACGCTGAACGAGCCGCCGACGCCGGTGCCGGCATGGCGCGTCACCGCATCGCCGAGCACCGTCAGCGCTTTGCGCACGTCGCTGGCGTAACGCTGGCCGCGCGGCGTCAGCGCGACGCCCTTGCCGATGCGCTCGAGCAGGTCGAAGCCGAGATCGCGTTCGAGTAGCCGCAATTGATGGCTGACCGCGCTGCGGGTCAGATGCAGTTCGTCGGCGGCGCGCCAGACGCTGCCGTGGCGGGCGAAACTGTCGAGGGCGCGCAGCGCCTGAGTCGAGGGAATTCTCAAGAGGTGAACCGAATTTGCATGAGCCGGGAAAACATATCACTTTTTGGCGAGGCGCTTCACTGCTTTCTTTCACGCATGGAGGAACCGGTGACCACTTCGGCCCAAGCAACCGCGCTTGCCTGCCTCGATGATATCCAGCCGTCGCTGTCGGCGTGGACGCGGACGATCTTCGACTTCGGCGAGACCGCCTGGCGCGAATACCAGTCGGCCGCCTGGTATGTCGAGCAGTTGAAGCATGAAGGCTTTTCCGTCGAGGAAGGCTCCGGCGGCATGCCCACCGCTTTCTGCGCCCATTGGACCAATGGCGCCGGGCCGACCATCGGCCTGTATGCCGAGTATGATGCGGTGCCGGGCAATTGCCAGGATGCGGCGACCGTCAAGAGACCGCGCCCGGGCCTCGGCGAACAGGCCGGCGGCCACACCGATCCGCATTCCGGCCTCGGCGTTGCCGGCCTGGGCGGGCTTTTGGCGACCAAGGCGGCAATGCAGCGCCACGGCATATCAGGCACGCTGCGCTTTACCGGCGAGCCTGCGGAGAAGGTACGGGGGTCGAAGCCGATCCATGCGGCGAAGGGCTATTATGACGGCCTCGCCGGCATGATCTCCTTCCATCCCTTCTACATGCTGCCGCTCTGCAACACGGCACGCTGGGACACGCATTGCGGCGCGGCCTACGCGATGATCTACCGCTTCATCTGCGACGAGCCGGAGAGCTGGACGCGGGCGGCCGGCAACGGCGCGCCGATCCCGCAGGCGCATTCGGCGGTCAGGGCCCCCGGCGCCAACGACGCGCTGGTGATGATGTACATGGCTTCCAAGGCGCTGCGCGATTCCATGTTGCCGCACCAGGGCGGCTGGTCGATCAGCGAGGCGATCCTGACGGCGGGGCAGGCGACCGCCGACAATCTGCCGGCGGGGCTGGCCGAGATCCAGTACATGATCCGCGTGCCAACGCTTGCCATGGCCGAGCAGGTGACCGCCTTGCTCGATCGCAATGCGGAAGCCGCCGCGAAAATGAGCGGCTGCCGCTACGAGCGGCACTGGGTGTCGAAGTCGCGGCCGGGGCTGGCTAACCACGTCATGTCAGGCATCGCCTTCGATGCGCTGGCGACCGCCGGGCCGCCGCGCTGGGACGAGGCGGCCAAGGCGATCGCCCGCGAAATCCAGGTCAATGCCGGCGGGACGGCAACCGACGAGCCGTTCATCGCCGAGATGGAGCAGCTAATTGCGCCGCATGACGCAGAGGCGATCCTGCGCCGCGACTTGCCGCCGTCGCAGCTCAATTCGACCTCCGACGACTACACCGACATGTCGTGGCACACGCCGACAGCGCGGTTCTACGTCGCCCGGCCGGCGCTGCGGTCGCAGAACGGCCACGCCTACCCGTCCTGGGCGATGAATGCGCTCGGCGGCATTTCCGCCACCATCGATCCGATGGTTGCCTGCGCGTCGAAGACGATTGCGTTGGCAGCCCTTCGCCTGCTGGAAGACAAGGCGGCTCGCGATGCGGCGATGGACGAATTCGTCGCCCGCACCGGCGGCGGCATTGGCGGCAGCAATTGGCTGGCGCCGCTCTGCGACTACGAACCGCCGATCCATTTCCGCTGGCCGGAATATGTCGCCACCCCGCGCGGACGGGACTGGTGGATACCAAGCAACCCGCAAGCCGCGTGATCACTCAAAGCCAGGAGAATGCCATGACCGTCCATGACCGCATCGTCGCAGAACCGTTTTCATTGCAGCGCCGCAATCCGGCCGGCGGCACCAAGCCATTGACCGCCTGGGGCTTTGCCAACGAGACCGACGTCCTGAGCGACGTGCTGCTCGGCTCGCCGAATTTCCTGCGCCACCTTTCGACCAGCTCGCTGTCGCGCAAGCATCTGCGCGAGGCGCCGTGCAACGTCCAGATCGCGCAGGCGCAGCACAAGGACCTGGTCGCGGCCTACGAACATTTCGGCGTCAACATCCACTGGCATGAGCCGACGCCGGAGCTGCCGATGCAGGTCTATTCGCGGGATTCCAGCGTCATGACGCCGTACGGCGCCATCATCACCGCGATGTCCCAATGGTGGCGGCGCGGCGAGAACTATGCGGCGATCCGCACCTATGAGAAGCTCGGCATCCCGATCTACGACATGGTCACCGCAGGCACCTTCGAGGGCGGCGACTTCAACGTCATCGAGGACGGCGTGGTGCTGATCGGCTGTGGCGGCGCCCGCACCCAGGAGGAGGGCGCGCGCCAGGTCCAGGCCTGGTTCGACAAGGAGGGCTGGGAAACCCGCATCGCCTTCATCGACGAATATTATGTCCATATCGATCTTATGGTGGTGCCGATCGCCGAGAAACTGACCGCCGTCTGCCTCGCCTGCACCGAGCCTGGCATCGTCGACTGGCTGAAGGGCAAGGGCCACGAGATCATCGACGTGCCGTTCCAGGACACGATGGCGCTCGGCTGCAATTTCATGTCGCTGGGCAAGGACAGGGTGATCGCGCCGACATCCAGCCAGACGCTGATCGGCCAACTCAAGGCGCGCGGCTTCGAAGTGGCGGCCATCGACATGAGCGAGATCTCAAAGACCGGCGGCGGCATCCACTGCATGGCGCAGGCGCTGAAACGCGAGCCGGCCTGAACCATGACCCCGAAAAAGTGGATTCCGGTTTTCGGAAAAGATCTTGGTCAAACAATAAGAAGAGCCCATGAGAACGGCCACAGAGTTCGGCGTTGAAGTTGAATACTAATATTCAAGCGTTGGTGCCGCCCCTCATCCGCCTGCCGGCACCTTCTCCCCGTATAGTGACGGGGAGAAGGAGCTGGCCGCAACCTCGGCACGTTTTCTGC
>NZ_CAKXZS010000072.1 GCF_935822925.1 Mesorhizobium ventifaucium | reverse complement strand
GGTATGGACTCACTTGAACGACCGATGCTCTAGCTATGTTGCTCTCACCGCCAGAAATCCGCCATCTTCATGCCCGGTTCATGTTGGAACCCTATGGTTGACGACTGATTTGCTGGCGAAGGGGTTCGCCTGCCGCACAGGCCCGAAAATCGAATTCGATTTTCGGAAAGCATGATGCGAGATTTTAAGTGTTGGAGCGTCGCTGCGCGTCCGAAGGGACGCGTGGCGCTCTAAAGAGACAACGCCGGGCGGCGGCAATTACGGACCGGAGAATTTGGCCAACATGTTCCGCACGACCTTCACCCTTTCGGCGCTCGCCGCCGGGCTGCTTTCTTCGGGCGTAATGGCGGCGCCGACGGAGGACATCGCGCCGCGATCTGCCCGCGCTGCGGATGCCCGAGCCGCGGATAGCCATGCTGTGCTGGTCGCCCAGAACGGCGATTTTGACGTCTACTACGACGCCAGAGGAAACCGCGTCATCGTCGATACGGAAACCGGCCAGGTTCTCGCCATCCAGCCGCCGCAGACCAGGTTTGATCGCCGCGCACTCCGCCGCGAGCGCTTACGCAATCTCGGACCGGTCGAGGACGACCGCTATTATCTCGACGATCCGGAAGATATGGCGCGCTTGCGCCGCAGGCAATTGGAAGAGGAAGGCCTGATCGTCGTACCGCCGGTCGACGAATATGATCCGTCCAGCGATCCGGTGGACGCTTTTCCCGAAGCACCGCTGGATGGCGGCAATTATGGCAACAATTATCCGGAAGCGCCGCAGCCGGTAAAGCCGCGCACCGTCAAGCGCCAGCCGCTCAACGAGGCTGCGATCGAACCGGTCGAGCCGACGGCGCCGGGCGACCAAGCGGCACTGCCGCCAAAGATCGACGGCAAGACTGCCGTTGATCCATCGCTTTCACTCGGTGCACGCCAGGAGGTCGCGGCGCTGCAAGTGCTGCTCGACCGCGCCGGCGCTTCGCCCGGCGTCGTCGACGGGCGCTTCGGCTCGAATGTCGACAAGGCGCTCGCCGCCTTCAACGAGATCACCGGCAGCAATCTGCGGTCGACCGATGTGGTCGGCATCCAGGCGGCCCTGGAGCAATCCGGCGGCGATGCCTTCGCCTCCTACAACATCACGCCCGAGGATGCGGCCGGCCCCTATGTCGCCTCGGTGCCGGAAGACTACGGCCAGAAGGCGCAGCTCGAACGGCTGAGCTACACCTCAGTCACCGAAGCGCTGGCCGAGCGGTTCCACATGGACGAGAACTATCTGAAGGCGCTCAATCCGGAAGCCAATTTCAACCGTCCCGGCACGATCATCAAGGTTGCCAATTTCGGCAGGCTGGTGGCCACGCCGGTGGCACGCATCATCGCCGACAAGGGCAAGAAGCAGGTCCGCGCCTATGACGCGTCGGGCAAGCTAATCGCGGCCTATCCAGCCACCATCGGCTCGGCGGACACGCCTTCACCCACCGGCACGCATGCGGTGTCGCGGGTCGCTCTCGACCCGAACTACACCTACAATCCGAACATCAACTTCAAGCAGGGCGAAAACAACAAGATCCTGACCATCCCGCCGGGCCCGAACGGCCCCGTCGGCTCGGTCTGGATTGCGCTGGACAAGCCGACCTACGGCATTCACGGCACGCCCGACCCCTCCAAGATCGGCAAAACCGAAAGCCATGGCTGCGTGCGGCTGACCAATTGGGACGCGCGCGAACTGGCAAAAATCGTCTCGCCGGGCGTCACGGTGGAATTCATCGACTGAGCGCCATGGTGCAAAGATTGGCCGAAACGCCTATCGCCTCGTCATCCTAGGGTGGAGCAAGGAGCGAAGCGACGCGGCGCAAACCCTAGGATTCATGCCGCGACATCAGAGCATTGCGACGGTGCGGAATTCTGTCTCGCCGCGCACTTCGGTTGAGGTCACGGAATGGATCCCAGGGTCTTCGCGACGTCGCTTCGCTCCTGCTTCGCCCTGGGATGACGAAGCTGAGGGGTCCTCGGCCAACTTCCACGGTTTGCGACAGTCCACTGCAACGAACGGTGTCTGCCGACGATCTTGCTCAGCATTCCTCCTTGCTGCTGTACTACGAGAAGCCTAGCACGGCATCTGCCGTCGCACCCGGATCGGCGTGATCCTACTTAGGCAGCCAGATTTCCTGTTCTGGTTTCAACGACAGCAACCCTCTGGCCGGTTGTTGCCTGCGCATAGGAGGTCTAAGAGACCGTTTGGAACCTCTACTCTGGCGGCCATCTGATGGCGTTTTCTGCGCTTCCGGTGCTCACGGACCGGCGCAAGACCCCGGAAACCGATTTCGGTTTCCAGAAAGGATCATGCGCAAATGCAAAGTGTTAGAGCGTCCTTTGCGCGTCCAATTGGACGCGCAGCGCTCTAATGTCCGCTGCGCGCCGGTTCTCGAAACCATCACCATATGACTCGCCAGAGCGAATTTCGAAACAGTCTCTGAGCAGGCTTCATGCGTTCTCCAAGCGAAGTCGGCGCCGACGCCGTCCCCCTGGCCAGGCCGCTGCCGGCCGATACGTTTTGCCCGCAATCGCGGCGCAGCTTCGTGCTGATCGCGGCGATCCTGGCTTCCGCGCTCGGTTTCATCGACGGTTCGATCCTGGCCATCGCCACGCCGGCGATCCGCGTCGATCTTGGCGCCAGTTTCGCCGAGGCGCAGTGGATTTCAAACTCCTATGCGCTGACGCTTTCGGCACTCATCCTTGTTGGCGGCGCCGCCGGCGACCGTTTTGGCCTGCGGCATGCTTTCGTGGCAGGCATCGCGCTGTTCATTGCCGCCTCGCTTGCCTGCGCGGTGGCGCCGAACCCGCCAATGCTCATTGCGTTTCGCGCCATTCAGGGCATCGGTGCTGCCATCATGGTGCCAGGCAGCCTCGCTATTATCGCCAAGGCCTATCCGAAGAAGGAGCGCGGCAGGGCGATCGGCATCTGGGCGGCGGCCTCGGCGCTGACGACGGCGCTTGGCCCGGTGCTGGGCGGCGTTGTCTTGTCGGCCTTCGGCGACGGCATCTGGCGGGTGATCTTCGCGGTCAATCTGCCGCTTGGTCTTGTCTCGATCTATCTTCTGCTCGCCAAGGTCCCGGCCGACGCACCGACCGAAAAGCGCAGCCTCGATCTCGGCGGCGCTGTTCTCGCCACCTTGGCGTTCGGAGCGCTTGCCTACGGCTTGACTTCGATGAGCGCAGAGGGCGAGGGGCAAATGTCCGGCCCGAGCATTGCCGCCGGCGTGGTGCTGCTCATTGTGTTCATTGTCTTCGAGCGCCGGCAGCGCGAACCGATGATCGATCTCTCGCTGTTTCGGGTCGGCGCGTTCGCCGGCGCCAATGTGGCGACCTTCTTCCTCTATTTCGCACTGTCGGCCAACCTGTTCTATCTGCCGATGCTGCTCATCGCCGGATGGGGGCTGAGCGCCGCCGAGGTCGGGTTCATCTTCCTGCCGCTGTCGGTCTTGATCGCGCTGCTGTCAGGGCCGGTCGGCCAGTGGTCCGACCGGATCGGTCCGCGTTTTCCGATCGCCAGCGGCAGTCTCGTCGTCGCTGTCGCCTTTGCCGGGCTTGCCTTGCTGGCCTATGCCGGCATCCACAGTTTCTGGTGGGGCGTGTTTCCGCTGATGGCACTGATAGGGCTCGGCATGGCGCTGGTGGTGTCGCCGCTGTCGACGGCGGTGATGACGGCGGTCGAGGACAAGGATACCGGTGCTGCCTCGGGAATCAACAATGCTGTCTCGCGCATTGGCGGCCTGATCGCAGTGGCGGCGATGGGGTCACTGGCGGCCTGGGTCTATGCGGCAGCGCTGAACAGCGGTGCCGCATCCGGCATTCCGGGTTTCGGCGAACCGGCGCCGGATCTCGATGCGGCAAGGCTGGCCGCCAGCGACGCAGCGTTCGCAGCCGTCGCCTTGGTGACCGCGCTGCTTTGCCTGCTCTCGGCGATCGTGGCGTGGACAACTGTTTCCGGCGAGCGACTGCCATGGCCGCGTGGATCCGAGGCTCCGCAGAACTGAGCAGCCCGCAAAGGGCCAACTCGGCTCAGCCTTCGATCTTGGCGCTCGCGATCTTCAGCGAATCATTGTCTTCCTGCTTGAGCAGATCATCGATGCGCCCGCGCTCGCGCTTGAAGGCGACGAGGTCGTCGCCCTTCAGCACCTTGCCGACCGGCAGGCGAACGCGCATCGGGTCGACCTTGGTGCCGTTGACGATCAGCTCGTAGTGGAGATGCGGACCGGTGGCGAGGCCGGTCTGGCCGAGAAAGCCGATGGTCTGGCCTTGGCGGACGCGCACGCCCGGCGCGATGCCTTTGGCAAAAGCGCTCTGGTGATTGTAGGAGGTCTCGTAGCCATTCGCATGACGGATGATGATCTGTTTGCCATAGCCGCCGGCCCAGCCGGCTTTCTCGACGACACCGTTGCCGGCGGCGATGATCGGCGTGCCGATAGCGGCTGACCAATCGACGCCGGTATGCATGCGCACATAGCCGAGGATCGGGTGCCTGCGGGCACCGAAGCCGGAGCGGAATTTTCCTGCGGGCAGGGGATTGCGCAGCAGGAATTGCTGGGCGCTCCGGCCGTCCTCGTCGAAATAGTCGGTGCTGCCGTCCTGCATCTGGAACCGGTAGAAATTGCGCGTCGTGCCGCCGAAGCTCGCCGAGACATAGAGCAGCTCGGATTCGTCGGATGCCCGGTCGTCGCCGTCCGGCTGCGAGAACAGCACCTCGATACGGTCCGACGGATTGAGCCGCGACTGGAAATCGACGCCGGACGCCAGGAGCTTGATCAGCCGCTTGGTCATCGCCTTGGACATGCCGTAGGAGTAGGCGGCGCGGTAGATGCCGTCATAGACGTTCGGCAGATTGCCGCGCACCACCACCGGCGGCGAATCATCGAACGCGGTCAGCAATTCGGGATTGGGCTCCGGCTCCTGCGCCGGCACATATTGGCCGTGATCATCGAGCGCGATGGTGACGATATGCTGGGCCCTGTCGTAGATGCCGGTGCGAACGACCTTGGCGGCGTCGCCATGGATCTCAAGGCCGACACGCAGCACGGTTCCCGCCTTGAGCGCTGTCGCATTCAGCAATTTGGCGATCGCCTCAGCCATGCCGGTGGCGTCCTCGCCGGTATAGCCCGAATCGGCGAAGGCCTCGACGATGTTGCGGTCCCTGGTGAAGGGGATGATCTCCTCGGCGAAGGCCGGCGCCTGATCGTCGGGGGCAGCACGCGGCGACACCGAGACGTTTTCCGGAACGATCCTGACGTCGTAGGAGCCGGCCATGCTCTCGGCGAATGCATCGCCGAAGCGCTGCGGGTCGACATAATGCAGCGACGCGACCTGCACGGCGCCGTCGCTCAGACCCGTGCCGGCCTCGCGCACCACCTTTTCCACCTCGTCGGCGGACAAGTCACTCTTTTCGTCGAACGCTGCCGTCTCAATCGGGAAATCGACCGTCTTCAGGCTCAGCTCGCTTTCGACCTTGGCGCCATAGATCTGGCCGGCGGCCGCGGTCGCCGGCTGACCGGCATTGCCGTCGCGGTCGTCGCCAAACACCTGCATCGGATTGAAAGGCGGATAGGCGCGGCTGGTCGTGTGCCCGGCGGCAAGCGCCATCTTGATCTGCACGAAAGGCATGGTGTGGATGACATCGCGGTCGCCGACCTTGCTCACCATCGACACTTCCATGCGCCGGCGGTCCTTGGCCCTGGCGATCTGGCGCGGCGCCACCAGCCTGGTGGTCTTGGCGATCTCGCCGGAATCGTCGCCTCTTGCAAGGCTGATCAGTTCGGCGATCTCGGGCGGCGTCGCCAATTGCTGACGGCCGTCGAGGGCTGCGAACAACGCCACGCCCATCAGCACGCTCGACGTCACGCCGGTAAGAAAAGTGCCCGACAGCCAGCGCGCCGAAACCTCGCGCCGGTCGGGCGGGCCACTGCGACCGTCCGCAATCAGCGGCGGCTCGTTGCCGAGTTCGGCTATGACATTTTCCGTATCTGGCATCCAGAAAGGCTGCTTCTTCCCCGGGCGGGATGGCTTGTCGCTTTGGTTGTGGCCATGACATTTGCCTGTCACGGCGGGCGAAGTCAACGAAGCGCCTGGCTTCGGCCGAGATCCCCAGTCATACTTCTCTCTTAGTGGCTCTCTTAGTGGCTCTCTTAGTGGCTCTCTTACAGTCTCTTATAAGGCGCCGCGCCGGTGGTGCATGCGCCGGCTTCGTTGGCGTTGGTGTCAAACCGCAATGCGGCGGCAATAGGGCTCCGTGGCGGTAGTCGGCTTTGTTGTACCCATGCCGCCGCGGAAGTCGGCTACCGAAAATCGGCGCCGCAATCTTTCGTCGCAAAAAATTCAAAAAAGACCGAAATCGTTGTTGACACTTTGAACGCGTGACGACTATATACGCCTCACCAACGAGGGCGGCGCGCCGCTGGCGACGAAGAAGTTCGCTTCTAGATCTGCCCTCT
>NZ_CAKXZS010000071.1 GCF_935822925.1 Mesorhizobium ventifaucium | reverse complement strand
TTCCCCTGCCCTCAAGGGGGAGAGCACGCGCTCAGTCGCTTAATTCAGCCTGGACTTGACGTCCTGAAGCGAGGCCTGGAACAGGTCGGCGCCCGCCTTGGCGTCAATCTTGGCGGCGAGCAGCGTGCGGGCGGCTTCGACCGCGATATCGACGGCACTGGCGCGCACCTCGCCGATCGCCTCGCGCTCTGCCTGACCGATCTTCTGTTCGGCAAGCGCGGTGCGCCGGGTGACATAGTCCTCGGTCTTCTTGTGCGCCTCGGAAGCCAGCATGTCGGCCTCACGCTTGGCGGCGGCGACGATGTCGGCGGCCTCCTGCTCGGCTTCCTTGCGCTTGCGCTGGTATTGGCGGAGCAGTTGCTGGGCCTCCTCGCGCAGCCGGCGCGCTTCTTCAAGCTCGTTGCTGATCTTGTCGGCGCGGGCGTCGAGCGCCTTGGCGATCAGCTTAGGCACCTTGACGTAGACGGCAATGGCCAGAAAAATGACGAGGGCAACGGTGGCCCAAAGCGTCGCGAGTGATGTGGCGTCCATGATGCGCTCCTCACCGGGCGACGGATTTGACGGCTGCCGCGATCTCGGCCTTGCTGGCCTTGCCGCCGACAAGCGCCTCGACGATCGCCGAAGCCGTGTCCTCGGCGATCGTGCCGACTTCCTTCATGGCATTGGCCTTGATGGTCGAAATGCGAGCCTCGGCTTCGCCAAGCTTCTGGTCAAGCGCTGCCTCTACCTTCTTGCGGGCGGCTTCGGCTTCCGCCTTGGCGGCATCGTTGGCCTGCTGGCCGATCGCATTGGCCTTGGTCTTGGCCTCCGCCAGTTCCTGCTCATAGGCGGCAACGGCGGCATCGGCCTCGCCCTTCAGCCTGGCGGCATGGTCGAGATCCTGGGTGATGCGATCGTTACGGACATCAATGATGCCGCCGACACGCGGCATCACCACCTTCTTCAGGAACAGGTAGAACAGCCCGAAGGTGATCGCCAGCCACAGAAGCTGCGACGGGAATGTCGCCGGATCGAATGGCGGGAACACGCCGTGCGCCTCGGCAGGCACACCGGTGCCGGAATGCGTATCGCCTTCCGTGCCGGTATGGCCGCCTTCGACGGCGGGCGCGGACTCTTGCGCAAAGGCAGATGTCACGAACATGGACTATCCCCTGATGTCAGGCCTGCCGCCGATTGCGGCCGGCCCTTCCAATTCCCAATGTTAGCCGAACAGGGGCTCAGCCGAACAGGGCCAGAAGCGCGATGAGCAGGGAGAAGATGCCCAGCGCTTCAGTCACGGCGAAGCCGAAGATCAGGCGGCCGAACTGGCCATCCGCGGCCGACGGATTACGCAATGCGCCCGCCAGATAGCTGCCGAAGATGTTGCCAAGGCCAATACCGGCGCCACCCATGCCAAGGCATGCGATGCCGGCGCCGATGAACTTTGCTGCTTCTGCTTCCATGTGTTCAACTCCTTTGGATCTAAAAATTCCGTTGCGATATCATCCGGCAGCAAGGCCGGAAACTCTTGGGTCAACCTCTAGTCAGTGCCCGGGATGCAGGGCGTCGTTCAGATACATGCAGGTCAGCACGGCAAAGACGTAGGCCTGCAGGAAGGCGACCAGCAGTTCCAGCGCCGTCAGCGCCACAGCCATCGCCAGCGGCAGGACCGATCCGGCAATGCCGAGCGTGCCAAGCGCGCTCAAGCTCACCACGAAGCCCGAGAACACCTTCAGCGTGATGTGGCCGGCCAGCATGTTGGCGAACAGACGAACCGAGAGGCTGACCGGGCGCGAAACGAACGAAATCACCTCGATCAGCACCACCAGCGGCAGCAGGTAAACCGGCACGCCATGCGGCACGAACAGTTTCAGGAAACCAAGGCCATGCTTCATGAAGCCGTAGACGACGACGGTTCCGATCACCAGCGCGGCAAGGCCGAAGGTGACGATGATATGGCTTGTGACGGTGAAGAAATATGGAAAAAGACCGAGCAGATTGGCAACGAGCACGAACATGAACAGCGAAAATACCAAGGGAAAGAACTTCATGCCCTGGGTTCCGGCTGCGTCCCTCAGCATGTTGCCGACGAATTCGTAGGCCATTTCCGAGATCGACTGAAGACGGCTGGGAACGAGGCTGCGGCTCGACGTGCTGAGATAGAGGAACGCCGACGCAACGGCGACGGTCGCGACCATGAAGAGCGCCGAATTGGTGAACGACAGGTCGTAGCCGCCGATCTCGATCGGAATCAGCTTGTTGATATGGAACTGGTGGATCGGATCGACCTTGTCAGCAGCCACTTTAAATCCCCATCAAAGCCGCGCGCGGCTTTAGTGTCCTGTTCACTGCGCCGGCAAGCGGCGCCTCAAGTCATTCTTTCGGATCGCGGGCTTTGTCGCCCTGCCCGAATTCCGCCATAAGTCCCGCGGAGCGCAGGACATTGAGCACGCCGGCGCCGAAACCGAGCAGCAAAAAAACGATCAGACCCCATGGCGATGTCCCCGCCACACGGTCGATGATCCAGCCAAGACCAGCACCAACCACTATCCCGGCGATGAACTCGCTGGATAGCTTGAGCGCCTGGCCATATCCGGCCGCACTGCCCGCTTTCGCGTCGTCTTTCCCCTCGAGCCGGTCCGGCCGCCTTGTCGCAAGCGATGCTTCAAGGTCGCGTCGGCGGCGCTCAAGATCGTCGTCGCGGATATCGGCTTGACGCTGTTTGCCGCGGCCGGTTTCTCCGGTTCCGTCTGGCCCATTCTTGTCGGCCATCGCAACCCCCTTGCCCGGTCAGATCGTCACCGTCCGTCCGCTCTTAAGTCGCCGGCAACATAGTTAGAGGGTCCGCGCCCGTCAAGCCACGGGCGGGACTTCAGCCATAAGTATTTTTTCTAGGAAAATCAAGGGCTTGCTAGGGTGCGACATCGTGCCCGCTACCGCCGCTGGCGTGCCGCGACCGAATCCCTCCGGCGACGGGTCTTCGATCGGCCGCGCCCGGGGCCTTGCCGGAGCGCTCAGCTCCAGCCACCGCCATAGGTGCGATAGAAGATGTGCAGGCCGATCCTGGTCATTTTTTTCATCGTCCGCGCCCAACCCGGGTTGACGTAATTGGCGTAGTAATGGGTCGACGATCCGACTTCCGGGATGAATATCTTGCCGGCAGTGACCGCCATGGCGATGTCCTGCGCGGTCTTGTAGTGGGCGGGACTCTGGATGCGCTTCTTCCTGCCGTCGCAAGCGAAGGAAAACTGGCAACGGTTGAACCATTTGTCGTTCTGATAGACGACGCCGCAGATCGAGTTCGGATAGGCCGGATTGCGAACGCGATTGAGGATGACCTGGGCGACGGCGGCCTGGCCGCGCAGCGATTCCCCGCGTGCCTCGAAATAAATGCCGTTGGCGAGGCAAGTCTGTTCCGCTTTGGAGAAGACGCTTGCCGGCAGCGGCGTTTGCATCCACGAATGATCGCCCTTGGCCACCGGCGGAATGAAACGGCCATCGTTCGGCTTCTCGTCCTGAAGCAAGGCCTCGAAGGGCGAAGCCTGGGCATAGTCAGGCGCGGCCGCTGCGTAGGCGGTCGCCAGGACGTCGGGGCGATCATTGTTGACCAGGGCGGCCAGCATGGCCGGCACGCCAGGATCCGGCTTCTTGTCGACGCGCCTATGAAACGCGGCGGCGATCTGGATCTCCTTGCCTTTGATCTCGGGCTTGGCGAAAGCCATTTTCAGCTCGCTGTCCACGCTCGGGCGAAGCAGCGAGGAGGTGCGCTCAAAAACCGAGCCGGCATTGAAGTTCTTCGGCGGCGCGACCGGCGAGACGATGATGATGCGGCCCTTCTTGTCGGCGCGCATGATGCGGTCCTCGTCGGGCGTCGTGCCGGCCACGCTGCCCTTGCCGCGAAACGACACGGCGCCGATGCCTGGCAAGCGGACGCCGGAACCCGAGATCGAGCCGGTGGTGTCGGAATCGAGGAAAGGCATTTCGGCGGCATGGACCGAGCCGGCGACGGATTTCTCGACATAGGCATTCCAGCGGGCGTTCGGCGCCTTGAGACCGGAAACCAGGCTCGTCATGTCCTGGTAGGCAATGACATTGGGAAAGCCGACCCAGATGCCAAGTCCAATGACCAGAGGAGACAGAAACGAACGTCTTTTCTCACCGGCGAAAGCGACAAGCCGCTTCAAAACACGTCGATGCACGGAACTCTCCAGAAACGCAACGGACCCCACTGGAGAGGCACGATGATGCATTAACCTTGATGGGGCGTTAACGGAGTTCGAGAGCGCCAATCATTTCAAAGGCCTTGTTGGAAACGGCTCCAACGGTCGCAATAACCACTCCGCAGAGCACTGTCAGAGATGGAGGAGCCTCCTCTATGCCACGAACATGCTTAACGGCCCGTCATCGGCGAGCGGTCTCTTGCTTCAATGAGGTTTTTCGGTGGCGTGCTGGTCCGGTCAGGGGATGATTCCGCGAGGGCCCCGGCGCAGCTGGATCTGGCGGGTACCGCAGCATTTCTTGAACTTCATACCAGAACCGCAAGGACATTGATCATTGCCGCTGCGTTGCAGCCGGCCGACCAGGGGGAGCATTGCTGCGGAAGGCAGGAGCGTCGCCGCAAGGGCCGCCAACTTGGCCGAGATTCCCGGCACGACGAGGCGACGACCGGATTTGAACCCTCGCCACGCACGTTCGGCCACATACTCCGGATCCACCTTGGGCAAGATGCTGAAGAGCGCCGTCTGACTGGCGCCTGACCTTGCGAGAAACTCCGTCGACACCGGGCCTGGCGCCACGCATGTGACC
The DNA here is from genome assembly GCF_935822925.1 of Mesorhizobium ventifaucium. Classification (GTDB taxonomy): domain Bacteria; phylum Pseudomonadota; class Alphaproteobacteria; order Rhizobiales; family Rhizobiaceae; genus Mesorhizobium; species Mesorhizobium ventifaucium. The sequence goes on along the minus strand of NZ_CAKXZS010000071.1, from coordinate 13,715 downwards.
GTCACACCGGTTCGGCGCACCTCCTGGTGAAGCGCCTGTGAGAAGAAGCGCACGAAACCTTTGCTGGCGAAGTACAGAGCCATGTAAGGTCCGGGAACGAACCCGGCCACGGAACTGAGATTGAGCACCCCGCCCCGTCGCCGCGCCACCATTCCCGGCAGAAAATGGAGGGTCAATTCTGTGAGCGAATGTATGTTGAGATCGATGATGCCGAGTTGACCGTCAACAGGCAGCGCCGTCGCCGCGCCCCGCAAGCCATAGCCGGCGCTGTTGACCAGGACATCACAGACCAGGCCGTGTGCGGACAGAAAGCCCTCCAGGCGCGTTGGCGCATCGCCTGCCATGAGATCCAACTCGAGCGTGAATGCCTCGCCACCCGCCTCCCGAACCTCAGACGCCGCGGCGGCCAAACCCTCGGGCGAGCGGGCCACCAGCACAACCGCGCCGCGCTCCCGTGCAGCGACGCTCGCAATTGCCCGGCCAATTCCACCCGAGCCGCCAATCACGACGACGGCCGGCCGCAATTCACGGTGCGAACTCACGTCGCGTTCCTCTGTCTTGCAGGAGCGGAAACACTTTGACCGAGCAGCACCACTTCATTTGCGACAGTGCCGTTCAGGATCTTTTCGAATCTCTCCAGTGCTCGTGCGACATTCGCTCCATCCATGACACGGTGATCGTAGTGGATGCGGACATTCACCGATCCGTCTTTGCCGATCGGACCGTAGTTTAGAAGCGTGGTCAATGGTGTCAGCGGGTTGAGTGATTCCGCACCGAGACCAGAATAGACGGACAGTTGGAAGGTACCGAAGTAATTTGCCCTTTGCCGGGCGATGTTCAACCCTAGCCACATAAGCAGCCACCTGACTGGCGCGGGCGCACCTGCCATCCGCAAGGCACGCCGGAACTCCGGGACCTCGAGGATCGGCCGTGATCGAGCCGCGTGGATGGAACCCTCAAGTTCCGTGATGGAGTAGCGCTCCGGGCACTTGATGCAGCTCAGCAGAACGGCCGGCTCGCCGTCATATTCGCGCTCGTGGGCAATCGAGGCTACGCTTGCCGGATACTCGTAAAGCTGCGGCCAGGGCAACTTGACATAGGCGCGCCGCAGCTCCGGCATCTCCAGGGCGAGAAGCGCATATGCTTTCAGGAAGATCGCGGTCCACGAGGGCCTGGTCTGCTGCGCCATTCTAGCCCTTACGAGTGGGCCGAGGTTCATCTGACGCTGCACCGCGACCCGTGGCACGCCGATCGAAAACCTCATCAGATCGCCAACAAGGCGCCGGGGCGCCGAAAGCTTGATGGCTCGGCCTCGCATCAAACGACCTCTAATAAAGATAGGGGAATATTCGCTTGGTCCTCTCCATATAGGCACGGTATTGCGAGCCTAAAGTCTCCAGCATCATACGCTCTTCCTTATCCACTCTCAGCAGGAAAAGGACGGCGAAACCAATCAAACCGGATATGCCCGCAATCCAGTTCGGCAGCAGAAAGAGCTGGCCGAGCCCCATAAGCAGGAACGAGGTGTACATCGGGTGACGGACCAAGGCGTATGGCCCGGCGCTGACCAGTTCATGCCGTTCGCGAATCTCGAGCGTAATTGACCAGTTACGGCCAAGTTCCTTGTGGGACATGCGAAAAATCCACAGCGCGGAGCAGAAGATGATGGTTCCGAGCGCCACCGACCACAGGCTGGCCGGATGGTCAGCCGCTGCGGGGATGCCGGTGGCGACATGGAAGCCAGGCAGGATCGCCAGGCCAAGGAGAGCCGATGCAAGCCCGACGGTGTCGGAACTCGAGCGGCCGCCGGCTACAATTCGCACGCGCCTTGCCCGGCGCTCGAACGGATACCGGATCACGTACCAAGCAACGATGCCGATCACCCAAATGATCTCGCCAAGTGAAGCTACAGAAATGGTCACTTCAGGTCACCGGAGCCTTTTCTCGATCTGGGACCACGATAAGCCGTCGCAACGATATCAGCGTCCGAATTGTCGACCGAAGACATTCAGAGCGCGCTCCTTTCGGAGTTGACCGGGCGAATGAGGCGAAAGCGGGTTTGCCGATCGCATTTCAACCCCCGTTCATCTCCCGAAGCTTGGTTATGAATTGTTGCGGCCGCAGCCAAGTACCGGGGGTCTTATACCCCATCGATCTGGCGATGTCCGCTACGAATGCGTTGCAGTTGTAAAGCGAGGCGTGCCAAAGCGGAGAGCTGGCCTGCAGCTTTCGTATGCTCGCGACGACTTTCCTATATTCGGCTTCGGTGAGTAAAACACGCCAGCTTGCCGACCGGTAGGCATCTTCCAGGTCGCCATCCGTCCACCCGGTCGAGGCTGGCACGGGCGCCAAATGGCCGAGAACATAGACATTGGGATCATCGGACTTTGGAGCGAGCCCCGCGACTTCGGGGTTGACCATCCGTCCCGCCTGGTTCAATCGTCCAAAAATCACGTAGGAATGGCCGTAGGTAAGGGCGTACCGGGAGCGGAACTCGATGAAATGCCGTTGGGCCGCGCGCGCCGGCATCGCCGCGGTTCTCAGTGCCCGATCATTGGACACAAAAGTCGGCTGGGGCTTGTTGTCCTGCGACTGACATGACGCCGCGACAAGCGCGAGCAGGGCCACAATTGTTGAACGGCCACTTACAAGCGTCATCTCATCCAGAACTCCGAGGACCGCACACCTGGTGCCAACCTCTGCCCGCTAACCGCAGGTAGGCTGCGAATCCGGCCTTGGCCCCTGCTAATCGATGGGGAAGGGCCTGGCGGCCCTTCCCCAAATCTCCGAAAGCCGGTGCTTACTTAATCACGGGCTCTTCTACGGCAGCGGGTTCCGGCGGAGGAGCCTTCCCCTTTCCTTTACCGATCCAGCCGTTCGCGCAGCCGCTCAGGCTGGTAACGGCGAGGGTAGCAACCATTACAATCAACATCCTGCTCATCAAGCAATCCTTTCCCCAGGGGCGGAAGAGCCTATAGAATCGCCACAAATAAAAAGATATGCAGCCCCACCAAGTTAGCTGCGATCTACACCAACGCCTAGTGCAGAAATGACACAGTTGGCACCCGGTTGCAGGCGGCTTTGCGGTGACGTGCCGGCAGGGCTCACCATCCAACGGAGATCAGGCCTGCCCACCATCAGACAACCACCACCGTCGTGCCCAAAGGAGTACGGTCGTAGAGGTCAATGATATCGTCATTGATCAAACGGATGCACCCGCTCGATACCGCTGTGCCTATCGTCCATGGCTCGTTGGTTCCATGTATCCGGAAGTGAGTGTCGCGCCCGTCGCGATAAAGATAAAGGGCACGCGCACCAAGCGGGTTGTTTGGTCCGCCAGGGACCCCTCCTGCATACTGCACCAAGCGCGGCTTGCGCCTCATCATATTGGCGGTGGGTGTCCACGACGGCCAGTCCGCCTTGCGGGCGATGGTCGCTGTACCCTTGAACGAAAGTCCCTGCTCGCCGACGCCGACGCCATAGCGCGTCGCCCACCCGTCGGTCTCGACGGCATAGAGAAAACGTTGCGAAGTATCGACGACGATCGTTCCAGGCGGCTCGTTTCCGTAGTACCGCACATGCTGCCGTCGATAACGAGGACTGAGGCCACTTCTTGGTCCGAACGCGGATGAAATCGGCTCCGTCACCTGTCGTAACGTCGACGTACATCCGGAGAGCATCAGAGCCAGACTACCCAGCACGAGCCCCCGGCGCGCAATGTGGTGTTCTTCCATTTCTACCTGCTAGGAAACTGGTCAATCTACCGCCCGCCCTCGTCTCTACCATTGCAAGGCCTGCGGGCCAAGTCTCGCTTTGTGGTGGCAAAATGAATTCACAGGATTGACAAGCGAATTGGAGCGAAACTTCTTGCGATAACCGTCCGCCTCTGTTCGGTTATGTCACAATGGGCATAGGACAGAGACGATGAAGCCTGACTTCCATGGTAAAGTCGCGATTGTGACCGGCGCAGGCTCCGGAATAGGAGCGGCTGTTTCACGGCAACTCGCGCAAGAAGGAGCCGAGGTTGTTGTCGCCGACCTTGATGCCGAGGCCGCGCGCTGCATGGCTGCCGAAATAATCGCGCAAGGAGGCAGGGCCTACGACTTTGCGGTCGATGTCACGGATGCGGCAGCCGTGGAAAAGCTGATCGAGTTCACTGTCCAGAAATGCGGCGGACTGGATATGGCGGTAAACAATGCCGGCATCGACGGCGTTCGGAAAGCGACGGCAGACTATCCGCTCGACAACTGGCACAGGCTGATAGACGTCAATCTAAATGGCGTTTTCTACAGCATGAAGTACGAAATCGCCGCCATGCTGGATCGAGGCGGAGGCGCCATCGTGAACATGTCCTCGATTCTCGGTTCCGTCGGCTTGCCGACTGCTTCCGCATACACGGCAGCGAAACACGGGGTCGTTGGACTAACCAAGGTTGCGGCGATCGAATATGCGAGGATGGGCATCCGTATCAATGTCGTCGGCCCCGGCTGGATCGAAACGCCTCTTCTATCGGAGCAAGTGGAGGCATTAGCCACGCGGCGCATGGCAGCCCTTCAGCCGATGGGCAGGCGCGGCAAACCGGAAGAGGTAGCGGCTCTTGTCTGCTTCCTGTTGTCCGATCAGGCCAGCTTTATCACTGGGAGCTACCATCTGGTGGACGGAGCTTACACCGCCCATTAGCGCGTCGTAGCTGATGCTGGCGCCCAGAAGACGCGGCGCTCAGCGGCGTTTCTTCGCCTTGCCGGCGAACGGATTTTCCGAGGTGCGCAAGGCGATGCGGATCGGCACGCCGGGCATGTCGAAGGCTTCGCGCAGACTGTTCGAGAGGTAGCGGACATAGGATTGCGGCATCGCGTCCGGCCGTGAGCAGGACACGACGAAGCCCGGCGGGCGCGTCTTGGCCTGGGTGACATATTTGATCTTCAGCCGGCGCCCTGCCACGGCAGGCGGCGGATGATGCGCCAGGATGCCTTCCAGCCAGCGGTTGAGCTTGCCGGTCGAGACGCGGCTGTTCCACACTCTGTGCGTCCTGATGACGGCATCCATCAGCTTGTCGAGGCCGCGCCCGGTCTCGGCCGAGACCGGCACCGCCTGAATCCCGCGCGCCTGCGGCAACAGCCGCTCGGTCTTCTCGCGCAATTCCGCCAGGAGTTCCTGGGGATGGTCGATCATATCCCATTTGTTGAAGGCGATCACCGGCGCGCGGCCCTCGCGGATGATCAGGTCGGCGATCTGCAGATCCTGCTTCTCAAAGGGAATGGTGGCGTCGAGCACGATGATGACGATCTCGGCAAAGCGAATGGCGCGCAAGCCGTCCTGCACCGACATGACTTCCAGCTTTTCGTGGATCCTGGCCTTGCGGCGCATGCCGGCGGTGTCGAACAGTTTCAGGCGGCGGCCATGCCAGTCCCAGTCGACGGAGATGGAATCGCGGGTGATGCCGGCTTCCGGCCCGGTCAAGAGCCGCTCCTCGCCGATCAGCGCGTTGATCAGCGTCGACTTGCCGGCGTTCGGACGGCCGACGACGGCGATGCGCATCGGTTTGGTATCGTCATAGCTCGGCTCGGCATCCGGATCGGTGATGTCCTCGCCGATCAGCGCCTCGCTGGCGGCAGCCTCCTCGTCTGCATCTTCATCTTCGCCGAAGGCGCGCGCCTCGCCCAGTGCTGATATCACCGCATCGCGCAAATCGGGCAGGCCCTGGCCGTGTTCGGCCGAGACCGGGATCGGCTCGCCAAGGCCGAGTTCCCAGGCCTCCAGCATGCCGCCCTGGGCGCCGCGCGCCTCGGCCTTGTTGGCGACGACGACAACCGGCTTGCCGGACTTGCGCACGATCTCGGCGAAGGTCTTGTCGTCAGGCATCAGCCCCGACTTGGCATCAATGGTGAAAAAGATCAGGTCGGCTTCGCGGATGGCGATCTCGGTCTGGGCGCGCATGCGGCCCGGCAACGTCGACGCAGCAGCATCCTCGAAGCCGGCAGTGTCGATAACGTCGAAATGCAGGTCGTAGAGTTTGGCGGCATGGACGCGACGGTCGCGGGTGACGCCCGGCGTGTCGTCGACAAGCGCCAGCTTCCTTCCCACCAGACGATTGAAAAGGGTCGATTTGCCGACGTTAGGCCGGCCGATTATGGCGACTTTGAACGTCATGCGGCCCTACATCTGCCAGCATGTCGTCGTCCCAAAACCGCACCACACTTTTGGGCGACATGCGCCTGCCATGCATGTCGTTGCCCCAAAACCGCTACACACTTTTGGGCGACATGCATTACGACACGCCGCCCGACCCACGGATCAGCTCGGACATCAACGTCGCCCGCTCGCGCGCGTTGCGCGGGGCGCTGTCATCCGAGGCGATCTGGTCGAACAGTTTCAGTGCGTCCGTCGCCTTGCCTTCCTTCCAGGCGGCAAGGCCGAGCGCCTCGCGCGCCGTATGGCGCAGCGGATTGGTGTCGGCGGTGAGCGTCTCGACTCGGCCCGAGACATCGGCGAACGAACCGTGATCGACGAGCAGCAGCGCTGCCCTGAGGCGCGCCATGTCGCGAAGGCCTGATGGAATGTCCGTATCGGCGGCGACCTCGTCGAAGTCCTTGACGGCGGCGGCGACATCGCCCTTGTCCGCCTTTACGGTTGCCGCTCGCATGCGGGCGAGCAGCGGATAAGCGCCGTAGCCATCCTTCTCCAGCGCATCGAGGGCCGCCAGCGCTTCGTCGCTCTTGCCTTCATTGGCAAGCCTCAGCGCCTGCGAGAAGGCGTCGCCCGAGCGATTGGCGCGGGTCTCGTCCCAATAGCGATAGCCGACGAAAGCGGCGGTGCCGACCACCACCAGTATCGCGAGCGCAAGCAAGGCAGGGCCAAAACGGTCCCATAGCGCATGCGCCTGATCGCGACGCATCTCTTCGTTGACTTCGCGGATAAAACTGTCGTCCGACATCTCAAACCCATCCTGCCCGCCCGAGGGCGGTTTAGAGCGACGTGCGTCCATGGAAAGTACGCTCTAACACTTTGAATTGCGCATCTTGCTTCCTGAAAAATCAATTCTGCTCTTCAGGCCGATGCGGTAGCCCGCGTTTTAGCGAAATTTTGCCGGCATGGAAGGGGTTCGACCGGAAATTCGGCTAATCGCCGGTCACGTGACCGCAAGGGGCGACCGCAGCCACGCCACATTTCGCCGATAGCCGGTGCGCGAACCCTCCTCAAAATCCAGATCGGACACTGATGCCTCGTTTGTCCCGCGTTGTTGCGTTTTCGATCGCGTCGCTGGCTGCGGCGGGCGCTGCTGTCGCCGACCCGCCAGCGCCGGTAAAGCCGAAGCAGGCCGTCATCATCTCGTTCGACAGCGCCCGCGATATTTCCCAATGGAAGCGCAGCCGGGCGCTGGCCCAGCGCACCGGCGCCCATTTCACCTATTTCGTGTCCTGCGTCTTCCTGCTGTCGCCGGAGACGCGCAAGCAATACACGGCGCCCGGCAGGACCTCAGGCAAATCCAATATCGGCTTCGCCGCCTCGAAACAGGAAATCGCTGACCGGCTCGAGCAGATAAACCTTGCCGCCTCGGAAGGCCATGACATCGGCAGCCACGCTTGCGGCCATTTCGACGGCAAAGACTGGAGCAAGGCCGACTGGCTGAACGAGTTCGGTTCGTTCAAGCGCATTCTCGAAAACGCGTATTCGATCAACGCTATTGCCTCCGAACCCGCAGGCTGGCGCGAAATTGCACGTAAGGCGGTCGGCTTTCGCGCACCCTATCTGTCGGCAAGCAAAGCGCTCTACGAGGCGCTGTCCAAGGCGGGCTATTTGTTCGACGCGAGCGGCGTGTCGCGCGGCCCCGCCCGGCCACCGACCAGCGACGGCATCACACGCTTTTCGCTGCCGCAGATTCCGGAAGGTCCTGACACAAGGCGGGTGATCGCCATGGACTACAATCTCTATGTCAGGCATTCCGGCGGCTTCGAGCGGCCGAGCAAGGCGGACGAATACGCCAACCGGACCTATGACGCCTTTCGCGCCGCCTTCGACGCTCAATACCAGGGCAAACGCATTCCGCTGGAACTCGGCTTTCACTTCACACTGATGAATGACGGCGCCTACTGGAAGGCGCTGGAGCGCTTTGCCGGTGAGGTCTGCACCAGGCCCGACGTCGAGTGCATCAGCTATCGCGACTATGTTTCGCGGCGCGATGGCGGCCAAACACGGGCGTGGGCGGCTGACTAAAGCGCGTCGCGTTCGACCGGCCTCATGCGACGCGCTTTAGGTTGTCGTATTGTGCATGTCGTTAGAAGCGCTCGCCCTCGCGATTCTCAACTTGCCGGCTGATCTTCAGGGCGCAAGCCGGCTCGCTCTCGCTCCAGGTAGGCCTGGTCGATTTCCGGTAGCGGCGCGCCTTCCAGCGTCGCTTCGAAGGCGCGCAGGCGCTTATAGATGGATATCAGCTCGACGATGGTCGGCCAGGAATTCACGAGATATTGGAACGAACTGGCGACTTGAGAAAAGGCGGTGACAATCTGCTGAAACACCCCAAAGGTTATCTTACCAAGAGATAATGTCGGAACAAGAATGAGTGTGGCAAAAACGTTATCCACCTGGAGATAGAGATAACGCACCATGTCGAAGTATACATAGTGAGCGTAGAGCGTGAAATAGTTCTTCCGAACGTTGCTGAAAAGCTCGGCCAGCGTTGGTGGCTGCGCTCGTGCCGTATCGTCCTCACCGAGGACAAGTTCCTTGCGCAGGGCGGCTTCAACACGCTGATTGCGAAATTCCAACCCAGGCAACTTGACGCCGACGACTGCCAGCAAGCCGGTGCCAAACAGAGACCACCCGATCGCGGCAATGACCAGCGGATAAGGGATTGCGCCGACGATTGGGAGAGTTGCAACATGGAGAGAAAGGGAGGCCAGCAAGGGCAGGAATGCAATCAGGGTCATGATCGAGTCGATGAAGTTCACTCCGAGCCCCTGCATTGTGCCGGAGAAGCGCATCGTGTCGTCCTGAACGCGCTGCGACGCCCCTTCGATATGGCGCAGCCGCGGCCAGTAGGCGGTAAAATAATCGTTCATCGCGGTGCGCCAGCGAAACACATAGTGCCTGACGAAAAAGACGTTCAGAACGGCAATGCTCATATAGACCAGCGCCAAGGACAGAAACTGCCATACTCCGTAGTACAGCTCGGCAGGGGTAACGGAGCCGGGCGTGGTAAGCGCCTTCTGCACCATGTCGTAAAACATGCCGCGCCAGTCATTGAGCGCCACGCTGATCTGCACGATGAAATTGGTGACGAAAATAATCAAACCAGAGCCAAGGATCGACCAGTTCTGCCAGCGATGCGGGGAATACAGCGCCCAGAAAAGGTAGAATACGCCCATACCGGCGAAGAAATATCCGTAGAACCAGAGGAATGCCGGCGTCAGGAATCTCACCGGGCTGATGACTGGTGCTGCCTGCGGGTCGACCGGCGGCATGCCGAGCATCGTGCCGAGGTGCTCGCCGCCGAAAAACCACAGGAGGACGAGCAGAAGGCTCCAGGCGACGGCCGAAATAAAGAACAGCTTCGGCTGCGGGAAGAAGGATACGAACACGTTGGGGAAATCCTCGGTCGATGCGCAAATCAGCGGCGTTGCTGTTCAGCGGGCATAAGGTCACACATCGATCGCAATGAAAATAACCGGCGCGCGACGCCCGGCACCGAGCAAGACCATAATCATGGCGTTTTTGGCGCAGCCGACCAGGTGACCGCGCCGGAGACAAGCAGCACGGCGGCGGCCACGATCGATGCGAGGAAGAAATCGCCCGAGGCTTGCGCAAGCAGACCGGCGACGATCGGACCGATGATCTGACCGAGGCCGAAGGACGCCGTCATCAACGCCAGGATCCGGCGCGGCGCTTGCGGGGCAAGCTGCCTTCCGGTCTGCAGGCCGAGGGCGGTGATGGCGATGAAGGTGCCGCCAAGCAGAAACCCGCCGAGCAGCGGGCCAACGTGTCCGCCGACGGCGACGCTCGCGGTGACCCCGACGACCTCGACAAGGCACCCCCAGGCATAGGCCTGGTAGAGCCCGATCTTTGCCGCGATCTTCTGCCACAACCAGACCGAGGGAATCCCGGCAAGGCCGGTGACCATCCACACCATGGTTTCGAAGACGCGGCCGCCGCCGCCCTGCCGGACGATGGCGACCAGGAACGTCGCCGTTACAATATAGCCGAAGCCGAACAGCCCGTAGGCGACAATCATCTTGGTCAGCGAGCGGTCCTTCGGCAGCGCCGGTTCGCGACCATCGGCGCCGTTGGCGGCCGCAGTGCTGCCGAGCAGCAGCATCACGACGGCAATGGCGCAGGCTGAGATCGCGGCGGACCAGAACCAGCCCGCCGGCCAGCCGGCATGTTCGGTGACGAGTATCGCCATCAGCGCCGAGGACGCCGCTATGCCAAGGCCGACGCCGCCGAAATGCAGCGCCTGCAGGTCGTTTCGGCCGGCCGCGGCGAGATGGCTGAAAACGATGCTGGACATGAACACCAGGACGAAGGCGCTGGCCACACCGGCAAGAAAGCGGATGAAAAGAAAAGCCGCCATCGTGTCGGCCAGGCCCATCAGCCCGGTGAGGACTGCGGTGGCGGCAAGACCGGCAAGCATAAGCAGGCGCTCGCGACAGTGTGCCCAGCCGCCGACGGCCGCCAGCGCACCGACGAGATAGCCGAGATAGTTGGCGGACGCGACCCAGCCGGCATCGGCCGGCGACAGGCCAAGTTCCTCCATCATGCCGGGCAGGATCGGCGTGTAGACGAAGCGGCCGATGCCCATGGCGAGGGCCAGGGCAATCATGCCGGCGAAGGCGAGACGCAAAGGGGACGGCGAAGCGGTGTTCATTGCAGTGCACAATAGGTGCGCCTGCCGGCGAGACAATCCGCTTCTTGTTGGGCCAGAACGGGTTGCAGCGGCAGACGAGCAGCTTCCAGCCAACCAATCTCCGACGTTGGCGATTGGCCGCAGACCACCATGGCTTCGTCATCCCTGGGCGAAGCAAGGAGCGAAGCGACGCGGCGCAGACCCTGGGATGACGAAGAGAGGGATGGTTCAGCCAATCTCCAAGGTTTGCGATTTGTCCCTGAAAGGAACTGAGCCCGCTCCCGCCTTTGCTCGCATCTTCAGCCGCAGCCGACCTGGCCAGTGCCCGTCTCATAGGCCGTGCGCCGGGCCGTCAGCCGGAACGGCAGGTCGCCGAGTTCGCGCTCCGACATGGTGTTGAGCACAGGATGCGACAGCGGATCGGTGGCCCATCGGGTGGCCCCGCTTTCATGCGACCGGCTTTGCCGCGCGCCGGCAGCGGAAAAGCACCCGAGCAGTGACAAAATCTTCATCGTATTTTTCCTCCACAGGTCTGCTTGTTCCTTAAAATTTGCCGTTCTACCCTGTATTTCAATTGAGATTTCAACCGTGGCGGTTTAGAAAAACTGCATGGCCATGCTCAACCGCGTCCACCTCAACGGCCTGCGCGCCGTGGAAACCGTCGCCCGCCTGGGATCGCTTTCGGCTGCGGCGAGCGAACTCAACGTGTCCGCCAGCGCCGTCAGCCAGCAGGTCAAGCGGACGGAAGCGCAACTTGGCCAGGCGCTGTTCGAACGAACGGCAAGCGGTCTGATGCCGACCGAATTCGGCACCGTCTTCACCGCCCGGCTCGGGGCAGGTTTCCGCGAGCTCGCCCAAGCCGTGGCGCTCGCCGACGAGGCCTCCGAATGCACGCTGGTGGTCTCGGTCGCGCCGGCCTTTGCCTCGAAGTGGCTGCTGCCTCGACTGTCACGTCACTTCGCCCGGCATCCGAATGTGCTTTTGCGCATCGACGCCTCGGTGCGGATTGCCGATCTCGATCGTTCGGACATCAACATCGCCATCCGGCTTGGCGACGGCAAATGGCCGGGCGTGCGCGCGCAACTGCTACTGGCGCAGGAAGTCTTCCCGGTCTGCGCCCCGGTGATCGCCGACAAACTAAAATCGATCGAAGATCTCGCCCTGACCTGCGCGATCACCGACGAAAAAGCGATGATCAGCTGGGAAAGCTGGTTCGAGGCGGCCGGGGTAAAGCCGGTCACCTTCCTCAAGGGCGCGCGCTTCACCGACCCGATGCTTTGCCTGGAATCGGCGATTGCTGGCCACGGCGTCATGCTCGGCTGGCAATTGCTGACGGCTGACGCTCTCGCCGACGGCCGGCTGGTCGCGCCGTTCGGCGTCCGCGCGGAGAGTGGGCTGGGCTACTGGCTGGTCACCTCGGCCAGTAAGAGCGAGAGCCGCAAGGTGCACGATTTCAAGATCTGGATCCGCGAGGAGATAGAGGCAACGATGGCGCAGTTCGGCGCGCTCGCCGGCGCGGCCTGAGCGGGCCGGGTCGATCACGGTGGAAAGACCGACGGCACCGGTCTATGTAAGAACCAGACTCCCACATCGCGACAGGCAGGATCATGACCACACATTCGCGCGGCGTTTCCGCAACGATCGACCCGGTGAAGCTCGACAGGCTGGCAGAAGTCGCCATCAAGGTCGGGCTGCAATTGCAGCCGGGGCAGGATCTGGTGCTGACATCGTCGATCGCAGCGCTGCCTTTGACGCGACGGATTGTCGAGCATGCATACAAGGCCGGCGCCGGCCTGGTGACGCCGATCCTCAACGACGACGAGATGACGCTGGCGCGCTTCCGCTATGGCGCCGACGCCGGCTTCGACCACGCCGCCGGCTGGCTCTACGAGGGCATGGCCAAGGCCTTCGCCAACAATGCGGCGCGGCTTGCCGTGCGCGGCGAGGATCCGTCGCTGCTGTCGGCGCAGGATCCGGCCAAAGTGGCGCGCGCCAACAGGGCGAACTCGATCGCCTACCAGCCGGCACTGGAAAAGATCACCGGCTTCGACATCAACTGGAACATCGTCGCCTATCCCGACCTGGCCTGGGCCAGGCAGGTATTTCCCGACGATGCCGACGACGTCGCCGTGGCAAAACTCGCCGACGCGATCTTTGCCGCCTCACGGGTTGACGTGGACGACCCGATCGGCAACTGGACAGCGCACAACGCGGCGCTGCGCAGCCGCACCGAATGGCTGAACGGCCATAATTTCCACGCGCTGCATTTCACCGGACCCGGCACCGACCTGACCGTCGGTCTGGCCGACGGCCATGAATGGGTGGGCGGCGCTTCGACCGCCAGGAACGGCATCACCTGCAACCCGAACATCCCGACCGAGGAGGTTTTCACCACGCCGCATGCAAGGCGCGTCGAAGGCCATGTTTCGAGCACCAAGCCGCTGTCGTACCAAGGCACGCTGATTGACGGCATTGCGGTGCGTTTCGAGGAGGGTCGCATCGTTGAGGCCAAGGCCAGCCGCGGCGAGGATGTGCTGAAGAAAGTGCTCGACACCGATGAAGGCTCACGCCGGCTCGGCGAGGTCGCGCTGGTGCCACATTCCTCGCCGATCGCGGCGAGCGGCCTGCTGTTCTTCAACACGCTGTTCGACGAGAATGCCGCCTGCCATATCGCGCTCGGCCAGTGCTATTCGAAGTGCTTTGTCGACGGCGCCTCGCTCACTCAGGACGAGATCGCGGCGCGCGGCGGCAACAAGAGCTTCATCCATATCGACTGGATGATCGGCTCGGACAAGGTCGACATCGACGGCGTCGGCAAGGACGGCAGCCGCGTGCCGGTGATGCGCAAGGGCGAGTGGGCGTAGGGGTGAGTGGG
>NZ_CAKXZS010000070.1 GCF_935822925.1 Mesorhizobium ventifaucium | reverse complement strand
GTCGTGCGCCAGGCATGGTGCGTGGTGCGCAAGCACCGTTTGGCCGGGATGGTATCCGGCCAATGACTTGGAGGTGAAAGTCCTCTGCGGACCCTGGTGATGGGAACCGCTAGCCGAACAGCAAGGGCGTCGTCGCGAGGCGGGGTCTGAAGGAAGCTGCAAGCAAAGTGCCGGCCTGACGAACAGGAAGCGCATATGAGGCGTTCGCATCCGGGCGAGGGAGCGACAAAACCCGAAGCCCGATATCACCCGGAGGGTGCGGCCGTAGATGCGACAGGTATATGGCACGAAGGTCAAGCGCCTTACCCTGGGAGGTCTGCCGACCTGCCCCCGGAAACGGGTGTGCTACCGCCGCCGAGAGGCGCGGGGATGGGTCGGCAGGAGTCAGCAGAGGCCGTAGTAGCCGGACCAAGCGGCGAAGGGCTGAACATGAAGTGCCGGACGGAGAACGGTCTTTCGATGGTTGGACAAGATGCAGAAGACGGAGCCGAAAACCTCCGTGCCGAAACCTGGAGCAGCGGCCGGAAGCCGCGAAAGCAGGCATCGGTTGCATCGCGCCCCACGGCAGGACCGTCACCCTCTCGACCGGAGGCAGACGAGCGACTGATGGAGATGATCCTCAGCCGCGAGAACATGATGGCGGCTTACCACCGGGTGGTGAGGAAAAAGGGCGCACCGGGCATCGACGAGATGACGGTGGAACAGCTGAAGTCCCACCTCACGGAGCACTGGCCGCGCATCAGAGAAGAGTTGCTGGCGGGTCGTTACAGACCGGCGCCGGTGCGCGGGGTGAAAATCCCCAAGCCCGGCGGCAAGGGAATGCGCCAACTGGGCATCCCGACCGTTCTGGACCGGCTCATTCAGCAGGCGATGCATCAGGTGCTGATGCCGATCTTCGATCCGGACTTCTCCGACTCCTCCTACGGCTTCCGGCCGGGGCGGAGCGCGCATGATGCGGTTCTGGCCGTCCGGTCGCACGTGGCCGGAGGTCGCCGCTTCGTGGTCGATCTTGATCTGGAGAAGTTCTTCGACCGAGTGAACCACGACGTGCTGATGGCACGCGTGGCGCGCAAGGTCGAAGACAAGCGGGTGCTGCGGTTGATCCGCCGCTACCTGCAGGCAGGGTTGATGACGGGCGGGGTCGAGACGGCGCGCAGCGAAGGGACGCCGCAAGGCGGGCCGCTCTCGCCGCTGCTGTCGAACATCCTGCTCGACGATCTCGACAAGGAACTGGAGCGGCGTGGTCATGCCTTCTGCCGTTACGCCGACGACTGCAACGTCTATGTACGGTCGCAGCGTGCCGGCGAGCGCATCATGGCCTCGCTCACCCGGTTCCTGGCCGAGCGGCTGAAGCTAAAAGTCAACGGCGACAAGAGCGCCGTGGACCGACCGTGGAAGCGTACCTTCCTCAGCTACACCATGACCGCCCACAAAGCACCGCGCCTGTTGATTGCGCGATCGAGCGTGGCGCGGCTGCTGGACAAGCTGAGGGCTGCGTTTCGGGCTGGGCGCGGTTGCGCCCTTGCCGCCACCGTCAAACACCTCGCCCCGATCCTGCGTGGCTGGATTGCTTATTTCCGGCTGACCGAAGGAAAGGGGATTCTCGAGGAACTGGACGGCTGGCTGCGGCGCAAACTGCGCTGCGTGCTATGGCGGCAATGGAAACGACCAGCCACCCGGCGAACACGACTGGTGCAACGAGGTCTGACGGAGCAACGCGCACGTGACTCGGCCAGCAATGGCCGCGGCCCATGGTGGAACGCCGGGGCCAGTCACATGAACGACGCTTTCCGCAAGGCCTTCTTCAACGCGCTCGGGCTGATCTCGCTCCAAAACGAGCTTCGACGCCTAAACCACGCTTCATGAACCGCCGTGTACGGAACCGTACGCACGGTGGTGTGGGAGGGGGGATGCCGCAAGGCTCCCTCCTACCCGA
>NZ_CAKXZS010000069.1 GCF_935822925.1 Mesorhizobium ventifaucium | reverse complement strand
GCGCTGTCCCGCCGGCGTATCAAGTCGCACCGGCGAGCCCCGCCTCGATGACGATGTGCTGGCAGACATTGTCGATGTCACGAATGACGTCGTCGTTCCAGAAGCGCAGGATGGTCCAGCCATCCCGTTCCAGACGCTTTGTCCTCGCCTCATCACCTGCGTCGGCATGCTGCGAACCATCGACTTCAACGACGAGCTTCTTCTCTGGGCAAGCGAAGTCGACGATGTAACCGGCGATCGGAAATTGTCTCCGGAAGCCAAGCCCCATCAACCGATGCGCGCGAAGCTCGTTCCAAAGCTTCAGTTCAGCGTCGGTCATGGCTTTGCGCATCGACTTGGCATTTGCGCGATTTCGCGGAGGCAGTGGCGTGTGAGGCATCGTCAATGCTCGGTCCCAATTGAGGTTGACGCTCTACGGCGCCCCCCTCTGTCCTGCCGGACATCTCCCCCACTTGGGGGGAGATCGGCCGTCACATTT
>NZ_CAKXZS010000068.1 GCF_935822925.1 Mesorhizobium ventifaucium | reverse complement strand
GCGGCGACGTGAGACAGCGGCGTGCCCTCGGCCTTGCAGCGCCGCCTCTGACGGGCATGCTTGACCAGACCATGGCGGTCGAGCACGGCATGCACCGTGCTCTTGGCTGGAATGCGCACATCGCCGGCCAGCTTGCGGATCAGCAGCTCGCGTATCTTCCTGGCGCCCCAGTGCGGCTTGTCCTTCTTGAGGCGCACGATCGTCCGCTCGATCTGGTCGGGCAACTGATTGGCATATCTCACCGGCCGTCGGGTCCGATCGGTGAGCGCCTCGAGGCCTTCATCCTTGTAGCGGTTGAAGATCTTGTAGCCGGTCTTGCGCGAGATGCCGAACTCCCGGCACACATCGCTCATACCTTCCCCGTCAAGCAGACGGGCTACGAACCGTAGACGTTCCTCCATCACCGAACACTCTCTCCACGGCATCAACACCTCCCGCCAAAAGGCGAAAAGTGTTACCCATGTGTCCGGTACGAAACGTCACCTATGTCTCGGGTCGTTCAGGCTATGGATAACCGAAAACGAGCATTGCTGTCGTTATCCCATCCCTGCAGCCAACATGGCTCGATCTGGCTGAAAACCCGGGGAACGCAGCACGATGCCAAGCCGGCAATGGAATTAGCAGGTTCTTTCACCAAAAGGTGCTTGACACGAAACCGATGCTTCCCATATACGCCTCACCAACGAGGGCGGTGCGCCGCTGGCGACGAAGTGGTTCGCTTCTAGATCTGCCCTCT
>NZ_CAKXZS010000067.1 GCF_935822925.1 Mesorhizobium ventifaucium | reverse complement strand
GTCATCGACGGTTTCGCCAATCGTCAAAGTCGCAAGAAGGGCGCCGACGGCGCGGCCAGCCCCCTTCTCCCCGTCACTATACGGGGAGAAGTGCCCGGCAGGGCGATGAGGGGCGGCGCCGACTTTGGCAATCATCCGCCTCGAACCGAAGTTAGAACCAAAAATTTGCGTGAGGGGAGTTCTGCAAGACGCCTAACCACCCCTCTATTCACTCTGCTCCTCTCCCTATTCTTCCTCATCCTGCCGTCACTCACCGCTCGCGCGGCCATGAGCATCCAGGAGGTGACGTCGCCAAGGGGCATCACCGCCTGGCTGGTGGAGGACTATTCCGTGCCGCTGGTCGCTATCCGCTTCGTCTTCGACGGCGGCACGACGCAGGATCCTGCTGGGAAGGAAGGGCTTGCCAATCTGATGAGCGGCCTGTTCGACGAGGGCGCCGGCAATCTTGACAGCGAGGCTTTCCAGATAAAGCTGGACGACGTCGGCGCCGAGATGAGCTTCGAAGCGGCGCGCGACGGCACCTACGGCTCGATGCGCATGCTGGCCGAGCAGCGCGACGCGGCGTTCGACCTGTTGCGGCTGGCAGTCACAGAGCCGCGTTTCGACCAGGCCCCAATCGACCGCATCCGCGCACAAGTGCTGTCCGGCATCATCGCCAACGAGCTTGACCCCGACACGCTCGCCCAGCGCAAATGGCTGGAGGCACTATACGGCACCCATCCCTATGCGCGGCCCGACCAGGGCACCAGGCAAAGCATCGCTACCATCACGCCGGACGATCTCACCGCCTTTCACAAGGCGAACTTCGCTCGCGATGGCCTGCATGTGGCGGTGGTCGGTGCCATCGATGCCGAGACGTTGAAGAAAAAGCTCGATATAGTCTTCGGCGGCCTGCCGCAACATCAGGCGCTCAGCGCGGTCGCCGATGTCGATCCGAAACTCAACCAGAAACTCGAGGTCAATTACGACCAGCCCCAGACGTCGCTACAGCTCGCCTATCCCGGCGTCAGGCGGAGTGCGCCGGATTTCTTCGCCGCGGTGCTGATGAACGAAATCCTCGGCGGCAGCGCCTTCACCTCGCGGCTGTTCCACGAGGTGCGCGAAAGACGCGGCCTGGCCTACAGCGCCAGTTCCGACCTGGTCGACCACCAGCACGCCAACGCCCTGGCCATCACCACGGCGACCCGCGCCGACCGGGCGGCGGAGACGTTGGCTGTCGTGCGCGAGGTGGTGCAACGCATGGCCGAGGAGGGGCCGACCGAAGCGGAACTGGCGGCGACCAAGAAATACTTGATCGGCGCCTATGCCATCAACAATCTGAACTCCTCCGGCGCCATCGCCGCGACGCTGCTCGAACTGCAGCTTGACAAGCTCGGCATCGACTACATGCAGCGCCGCGCCGCCCTCATCAACGCGGTGACGCTGGATCAGGTCAAGGCGGCGGCGAAAAAGCTGCTTTCCGCCGAGCCGGCCATCATGATCGTCGGGCCGAAGGTCGGCGAAGCCGAGAAGGAATGAGCCCAATGGGGGGCAAGGGATGAGCCCGAGCTTCGGCATCGCCTTCGGCGGCGGCGGCGCGCGCGGGCTGGCGCATATACATGTCATCGAGGCGCTGGACGAACTGGGCATAAGGCCGGTCGCCATATCAGGCTCATCGATCGGCGCCATCATGGGCGCCGGCATGGCTTCAGGCATGGCCGGCAGCGACATTCACGACTACATGCGCTCGATTCTTGGCCGCCGCGCCGAGGTGGCGGCGCGCATGTGGCGGGCGCGGCCAGGCACCTTTGCCGAGGCGCTGCAGGGCGGGCTGCGCGTCACCCAGTTCAATGTCGAGCGCATCCTCAAGGCATTTATGCCCGACGCCATACCCGAAACCTTCGCCGAGCTGAAAATACCGCTGAAGGTGACGGCCACGGATTTCTTCGGCCATAAGCTCGCCGTGCTGAGCGACGGCGACCTGCATTCCGCGCTTGCCGCCTCGGCGGCTATTCCCGCGGTGTTCCGCCCGGTGATGCGCGACGGCAGGCTGCTGATCGACGGCGGCATCTACAATCCGGTGCCGTTCGACCTGATCGAGCACGACGCCGACATCATCATCGCCGTCGACGTCGTTGGCGCGCCGACCAAAGGCGGGCGCAAATACCCGACCTCCGTCGACCTGATGTTCGGCGCCACGCAATTGATGATGCAGTCGATCATCGCCGCCAAGCTGAGGCAATGCCAGCCGGACATACTGGTCAGGCCGGCGGTGTCGAAATACCGCGTGCTCGATTTCATGAAGATCGACGCCTTGATGGCCGAAACGGCCGATATCAAGGACGAACTGAAGCGGGAGATCGAGAAGGCGGTGGAGGCGCGCGCCAAGGTCGACACGGGCAAGCGCACCAAGCAGGTGGGCAGGTTGAGCGTGGCGCGGAAAGTCTGATGCCTGGTGGCCTCAATCGAACGAGCGCACGGCGATAAGCCCAGCAGACCTTTCGCGATATGACTATTCCGCTGCCGCCTGAACCGTTCGCAGGTCGATCGAGCGGTTGAGGATCAGCGCCCCGGCATGGCTTTCGCACTCTGTTCGCGGCTGTTGCCGCACATCCGCGCAGATCGCCGCCAGTCCCTCCATCGTGAGCACGTCGGGTATTCTGGTGTGGCTGACGCAAAGCGCGCCGTCGGCATCCCACGCCGCTTCGAACGACATATCAGGCGCGGCCTCGTCCTGCTGAATGCCCTTGCGGTCGTAGATGACGATCGGTGTGCCATTACGGGTGTGGCCGACGCCATCGCCGCAATAATCGGCGCGGATCATGCGGGTGCATGCCTGATGATGATCCCACAGCGGTGTGCCGTCCGGCGACGTCTCCCAGGGCCGATATCCGAAGCGCACGCATTTCGCCTGCGCGCCGCCGGTGCAGGTGATGCTGAACGCCGTGTCGGACGGCAAATGGCGGCCGTCCTGCGTCCAGGTGCCGGCGAGCGGAAAACCCATGCGCCGACCCTCGATGTCCGGTTCGCAGATGTCGCGCCATGCACCGCTAGCCGGGTCGCGGGTCGACATGGCATAGAGCATGATCCCGCCATCCGGATTTCTCGGATCGATCTCGACCGCGTCGATGCGCAGCGGCATCCGGTCTTGTCCATCGCCAATCGTCAGAACGGCGCCGACGAGATCGTCTTGAGCGACAATGCGGCCATCTTCCGTCGTCACCTCGAACCTTGTGCCGACGACCGAGATCGAGCCGATCGCCGGTCCGGTTTCGGCATTGGCCGAGGGTACCGCTGCCATGCCGGAAATGGCTGCGGCGACGGCGACCAGTGCGCGGCGGCCAATATAGGCGAGGCGGTTTCCGTGGGCTGACATTTGTTGGCTCCTGAAGGCATATCTTGCGAGTGAAGCGCCGCCAACGAGAACGGACAGCACAACGCCATCCGTTCCATTGACGACGGACGCCGAATATCAACGCCTCGGCGAAGGGGCGGGCCGGTCATGGTTGGTACCGGCGCCGCTGCCGGTGCCGTGCTGGCCAGACGGAAGGCCGTTGCTTTTCTTACCAGCGGTCGATGCCCGGACATTGTTCTTCTGGACAGCCGGCAACCCGCGGATGTTGGGGTCGATAACGGAGCGGAAGTTCGGGTCAACAACGGAGCGGACGTTCGGGTCGATAATGGACCTGCCGGCCGGAGCGAGACTTTTCGCCAGAACGATGCCGTCGGCATGCACGCCGTTGAGCGCATAGACGCCGAGGCCGTTGCTGGTCAGTGAATTGCTTGTTAGCGAATTCTTCTCCAGGCCGTTCAGCGATTTGCCGTTCCCGCCGCCGACCGGCCATTCCGCGCTAGCCGGTGCGACGAAACAGGCCATTGCCGAGGCAGCAGTCAGGTATGTCTTGAAGCGATTCATCTTGATTTCCCTTTTCCAGTTTCAGCGGAGCCGTCCCATCGGGTTCGCTCCATGGGGCGGCTTTTCGCTCCCGGCTGTTTCGGACGCATGTCGAATTCAGCCGTTTGTGTTTCAATTGTTGCGGCCTGGGGGGTCATGCACTCGGCGAGCAAATGTCAGCCTTGTCGTGATGCAGACAGGTACGACGGCCCGCGTCCGGCATCCTCTCAAATGAACAATCGCGGCGCAGGTTCGGCGCAGCGACACAAAGGAAACCTTCAGCCGGCAAATCGGCAAATCCGCGCAACATCCCTGGATCATCAGTGACGCCAGAAACGAGGAGATTTCTGGCGATGCAACCTTCGCGAAAAACCAATGACCGACCGGATGGGGAGGCGACGGCGGCGCGGACCGCACGCCTGGCGGTGCTGGCCGGCACTCCGGGGCTTCTCTTGACGGCATATGCGGCGGCGACATCCACCTCGCTGACCATCCGCGCCGATCTCGCGCTGACCTTGATGGACATTCTGGTGCTGGTCACCGTCGCGATCGTGGCTGGCGGCCGCAAGGGCGAGGGCACCGGCCGCAAGCGTCAGGCAGCCTTGGCCGAGACGCTAGCCAATGCGTTCGCTGCGCTGGGCATGTGCCTTTCAATGGCTGTCGTTGCCAGCATCGCCGTCCAGCGGATCGCGGCCGGCGGTGTCGAACCCCACGGCCAAGGCGTTTTTCTCGCCATGAGCCTGAACCTGGCATACTTGGTGGTCAATTTCTGGATCCTGCGCCGGTGGAAGGCCCGCAACAGGCTTACCGCTTCCGTGCTGGCCCGCGCACAAATCTGCCTGTTCTCGGACAAGCTCTCGTCGAACCTGCTCATCGCCGCATCGCTCGCAACAGCCATGATCTGGCAAGGCACGATGATGGCCCGCTTCATCGATCCGATTGCCGGGCTGCTGATTGCGACGATGACTGCGCGCTGGACCATTCCTGTCGTGCGGGACACGGTGCGAAGCTTGCGACGGGAACATCGCCGGGCGCGCAAGCCGATCGCGTAGGGCGAGGCAATGAACGGCTCTGATCCGTCCTGGCTGAGGCCATAGCCTCTTCCGTCTGTTGAGATTCAGGTCGAGCCAAGGAGGGGGGCGCAACCAGTCGCCGGATTCGATCGCTGCACTCCTCGGCCACTGTACGGCATGGATCCTAGGGTCTCCGCGACGTCGCTTCGCTCCTGCTCCGCCCTAGGATGACGAAAGCATAGTGGTGTAAGCTAATCGCAGATGTCGGAGATTGGCAGTTGCGTCGCGCATAGCGGGTGGCAGCGGATGCCAAATCGCAAACCTTCGAGATTGGCTGAACCGATCCTCACTTCGTCATCCTAGGGCGGAGCGCAGGAGCGAAGCGACGTAGCGGAGGCCCTAGGATCCATGCCGTAACATTCGGGCGCTGCTGCGTTGAAAGTAGGGCTCTCTCACTTGGGCCTTTTGGCCCTCATCGTTCTCCGTAACAAGCTTCTTCTACCGGCGCCGTGCCTCATCGTAAGCAGGCTCGTAGACATAGCCTTCGCCGCGAACCGTCACCAGAACGGTCGGAGTGTCGGGTTCGCTCTCGAACTTCTTGCGCAGTCGGGTAATGCGGATGTCGATGCTGCGGTCGCCCGGCTCGAGGTCGCGGTTGTGGGCCAGCCTGCACAGCTGGTCTCGCGACAATATCTGCCGGGGATGGCGCGCGAAGACGCATAGCAGGTCGAATTCCATGGACGTCAACTGGACGTCGGCGCCGTCCGGGTCGACCATCGTACGGCCATCCATATCGAGGATGCAGCCGCCGAAACGGATGCGGTTTTCCGGCGTCCGCTCTTCCTCGCCCAGGCGCCGGATGACGCTCCTGACACGCGCCAGAAGTTCGCGCGGTTCGAACGGCTTGGCCATATAGTCGTCGGCGCCGGCGGCAAGACCTTCCAGCCGATGCGGCAGGTCACCGACGGCGGTCAGCATCAGGATGCCGGCGCGGCTCTGCTTGGCAATTTCGCGGGCGAGGTCATAGCCGCTTTCGCCGACAAGATTGACGTCGAGAATGACCAGGTCGGGGCCAAAGCGGTCGAGTTCGGTGTGCATTCCCGCTCCATCCGCAACGGATCGGACATCGAAGCCGTGCATGAGCAGGTAATCCGACAGCATCTCGCGCAACGGCGCTTCGTCGTCGACGATGAGCAATTTCTGTTTTGTCACGCTTTAGCCCCTTCCATTGCGCCGGTCTCCATCGCCCTTAGGCGTTCCATCACGAGCCTGCGAAAGGTCTGCGGATCGAGCGGCTTCTCGATCACCGGCGCGCCGGTCTCGCCGATGAAGCGGTCGATCTCGGGTGCCAGCGTGTCGCCGGTCACGAACAGCAGCCGGCTGGCGAGTCCGGGGCGCAATTGCTCCAGCGCGCGGTAAAGGCCGGGGCCGTCGAGGCCAGGCATGCGAATGTCGCTGATCAAAAGGTCTGTTCCATCCTCACGCACAGCCTTGAGGGCAGCATTCGCGTCGTCGGCGATGGTGACGTCGTGGCCATCGCGGCGAAGCATCTCGGCGATCATGGAGGCAATGTCGGAATCATCGTCGACCACCAGAATTCGTGCGGCCGAGGGCGCAGGCGGCATCCTGCCTGCAGCCTCGGGCGGAGCGACCGTCTCGGCTCGGCCGCTCGGAAGCCGGATCGTAAACCGTGCACCGCCACCCTCCGTCGAATCCAGTTCTATGCTGCCGTCGTGGGCAGTCACGATGCCCTGGCAGACAGACAGCCCGACCCCGGTGCCTTCACCGGCCATTTTGGTCGTGTAAAAAGGCTCAAAAGCACGCGAGCGGACCGTCTCAGGCATGCCTGGGCCATTGTCGGCGACGACGATCTCGACGGCATCGTCGTCCCCGGTGGTGACAATGGTCAGCCGCCGGGGGTGCGGAACCTGCAGCAAAGCCTGCTGCGCGTTGACCACCAGGTTGGTGACCACCTGATGAAGCTGGTCCCGGTCGCCCCAGATGTCGGGAAGCGCTTCCGCCAGTTCGGTGCGGATTTCGACCCCAGCCGAACGCAGGCTGTAGCCGGCCAGTTCCAGTGAGGCAACCACGACTTCGTTGATGTCGACAGCGCCCCGTGTGGGGGGCTTCTTGCGGGCCATCGCCAGAAAAGTTCGGACGATGCGCGAGCATCGCTCGGCCGCGGCGTGGATCTTGTCGGCGCGTCCCACGGTCGCCTCATCCGTCGAGAACTCCTTCAGCATCGAACTATAGCCGATGACGACGGACAGCGGGTTGTTGAGCTCATGCGCCACGCCGGCCAGCAGCGAACCGAGGGCGGAAAGCTTTTCCGACTGGTACAGCGTCTCGCGCTGGCGGGCGATCTCAGCCTCGGCTTCGCGCTGGCGGGTAATGTCGGTGACGGCCGCAAGCATGGCCGAACGGCCGGCCTGCGTGATCAGCCGCGCCGAAACCAGCGTATCGATTCTCGATCCTTGCATGTTGGTCATGCCGGCTTCGAACGCGTCGACGATGCCATCTCTCAGCAACAGCCGCAGGAGATCGTCTCGCCGCGAGAGATCTTCCCAGGTCGACGTCGCTTCGGCTCCGATCTGGCCGACCTCAATGCCGAGCACCTTGCGCGCCGGTTCGTTGACGAACAGGATTTCGGGCCCGTCTATTGCCGAGATGGTGATCGGCAGCGGCACGCCTTCGGCGATGGCGCGAAACTGCGCCTCCCGTTCGGCCAACAGCTTCTCGGCTTCAAGTCTGGCTTGCTCGGCCAGGACGCGGTCCGAGATATCGCGGCCGACGGATTGCACTTCGACAAGGCGCCCGTCGCTGTCGAAAATGCCATGATCGTTCCAGGCCAGCCATCTGCTCACGCCACCAGGCATCGCATTGACAAGTTCTATGCTGGCATTCGGCGCCTGCGGGGTGAGGCGGGCCAAGTGGTCCAGAAACCTGCGCCGCTCGTCGGGCGGCAGCACGTCGAGTTCGCACCAGGACGGGTCGAGAAGCTCTTCGCGCGTCATCCGGCACGCCCGGCAATAGGCGTCGTTGACGAAGCTCAGATGGCCCTCCGGCGACATGCGGACGACGAATTCGGTCTGCAGCTCGACCACGCTGCGGTAGCGCTGTTCGCTGTCGGCCAGTTCGCGCAGGGCCGTGCGGTTCTCGGCGAAGATGCCGGCGATTTCCCGCAGAAGCACGCCGTGCAAGGCGTATACCGAGACAAGCAGCCCGGCCAAAATGACCGCATAGGGAAGAAACGACTGTTGCTTGGCGTAGGACTGGTAGAGGCCGATGCCAACGACAAGCACGAACAGCGGCAAAACGCAGGCCGCCATCAACAATGCGTAATGCCTGGACAGCTTCGAGGAGGTCGGCACGGCGAGGTCTCCACAGACGGATGTGCCGTCACGACAGTTGCTGTTCCCGTGCGGCCAGTGGACTGAACGGCCCACGGCCTGTCAAGCCGGCCTGCCCGCCCATCTGCCCGACGTCGTTGAACATAACCGTGGGATGTTTCACGATGATGCCGTACGACCGATTTCCCGGCTTCTATTGTTTCAATTGTGTCGAACCGGCCCGAAATCGGCAGAGACGAGCCTGCTCGCACGATTGACCCGGGACGAATGCGCCTTGTAGGTTTGGGCCGTCGCTCGCCGCGGGGGAACGCATGGCCGACATCATTGTCGTGGACGACGAGACCGACGTGGCGTTCATGATCGCCGACTATTTGCAGGCGAAAGGCTACCGCATTCGCATGGCATCCGGCGGCGCCGACTTGCGCGAGGCGATCGCGGCGGCGAAGGCCGATCTTGTTGTTCTCGACCTCAACATGCCGGGCGAGAACGGCTTTAGCCTTGCCCGCTGGCTGCGCGAGCATCACGACACCGGCATCCTGATGCTGACCGGTGCCGATTCGGTGTTCGACAAGGTGGCGGGCCTCGAGATCGGCGCCGACGACTATCTGGCGAAACCGTTTTCACCGGTCGAGCTGGAAGCGCGGATCGCCGCAGTGCTGCGCAGACGCAGGCCGAAGGGGTCGAACGATGCCGACGCTTTGCCGGCCGGGCAATTCGCCTTCGGAACCTATGTGTTCGACGCTCGCGCGAGAAACCTCATCGACGCCGGCGGCGTGGGCATTCCGCTGACGCCGATGGAGCTCGATCTGGTGGCGGCCTTCGCCACCCGGGCCGGCCAGGTCATTGGTCGCGACGAATTGCTCGACTTGGCGCCGCCCAGAGGCGACGAGCCGTTCGACCGCAGCATCGACAGCCGCATCACCCGGCTGCGCCGCCGGCTTGAAAAGGACGCGGCCAAGCCGGAACTGATCAAGACGATCCGCGGCGCTGGATACCTGTATCCAAAGCGGTGAACGAGTGCGGCTCAGGGACCAGGCTGCCCCGTGGGCGGAACGATCTGCATGATAAGGCGCATCAGATCGGCTTGGCGGGAGACGCCGGTCTTCTGGAAGATATTGTCGAGATGCGTCTTGGCGGTCGCGTTGGCAATGTGAAGGCTGGCGGCGGTCTCGGCCAAGGTGTGCCCGGCCACAAGGCTGGCGAGCACGCGGGTTTCGGCCAGCGTAAGCCCAAAGGCTCTCGCCAGCATTCCGGCGGCGTCATGCTCATCCGGTGCATTGCCGATGAACACCGCGGCTACCGCCGCGGGTTCCATGCCGGCGCGCAGGTCGCCGCCGGCCATCGGCAGCACGCGGGCGAAGACGGGCGGCAGGCCGGATTCGCTGAGGAGGACGGCAAGCCCTGTCTTGCCGATGCTGGCCTCATCCTGAGCCGCAAGCATGATTGCGCTGTGAAGCTCCTTGGAAGCCGACGGGATCTTCGCTTGCAGAATGCCCCGGACATCCTGGATCGGGCCGCCGCTCCGCAGCATGTGCTTGGCCGAGCGGTTGGCGTGCAGGACGGCGCCGCGTTCATTGGTGAGGACCACGGCGCATGTGAGCGCATCGAGCGCCTCGGCCATTCCTGCGCGCTCGACAGTGCCGATGTCCAGCATGTTGCTGATTATCACCGAACGGCGCACATGCGGCAGCAACAGTCTGCCAAGCTTGATTTCGCGCTCAGTGATAATGCCTTGCCGCTTGTGTCGGGCAACGGCGAAGCCGGCAAGGCGGGTAGGGGTATGGATCAGGAAGAATGACATGACGTCGACCAGGCCTTGCGGCTTCAAACACTCCTGAAAATATCGGGAGGTCTCCAGGTAGGTTTGAGGGATATGGCGTGAGACCACATGCGGCATATCGAGCGAAGGCCATTTCGAGAGATCCTCGAGCAGCCGGGCGTGAATCTCGGGGATATATTTCGCCTGTTGCTCCAGCCAGTATGGCTCTATTCCCACGGTCCTGTAGATCAGCAGCCGGTCATTGGCGAGGTCGTCAAGCTGCAGGACCGCAGTCTGGGCGTCGAGCGCATCCCTGATCCCGGCAAGCGCGTGCTCCCATCGCTCCGGGTCGAGTGCGCAATCGTAGATCGAGCCGATCAGCTTCGACAGCTCATGATGCGACAATGCCTTGGCCATCGACGGCCCCTCGCATGTCGACAGCGCGTCTGATGCGGGCGGAAAGCCGCGCCCTCTCAAAGGTGCTCTCGCCTCTCCAAATTTTAGCGATCGCTTAAATTCCGATTATCTCCCCCAAACAGGGGATGTGCAAGCACCCGGGCGGTGAAATACTCGCGCCCCAGAAGATAAGGTCACACTTAAACTGTGACAACCAGTGCGGCTCAGCGCGTTCCTGGCTCGCGGGCCTTAGCACTTTGATTCAGCCGGGGGGACTAATCAAGAATTCTGCCTGCGTGCGCCGACTATCACGGCGCGCGACCGCGTATTGCTGAAACTTAAGCCGGGTTCGACCCGGACAATTCGGAATGGAGCAGCATTATGTACAGATACATTGCTTTTGCAGCACTTTGCATGGCGGCGATGCCCGCGCATGCCGACGAGCTTGGAGCCATGAAGGCCGAAAGCATCGATCTCGCCGGCTTTCTTGGTGTCGTCTATTATACACCTCAGGAGGACGGCTATCGGGTGGTCACCACAATCGCGCAGGGCGAGGCTGGCTTGCCAGTGCGTTTCGTGGCGACACTGACCGAGAACCAGATAGTCGCGGTCTCCGTGCCGGGCAAGCTGGGAGAGTCGGACCAGATCATCGAGATATCGCGTGTCGGCGGCAAGCTTGTCGTCAGCCCGCATCCGATAGACGGGATTGTGGTTTCTTCTCCGAAGGCCGCCGTCGACTGATGACCGCCGTCAAGTGATCCAAGCTCGAGTGATCCAAGGTCGAATGATCCGAGGTCGAGTGATCCGGGGGCATGCGCGTTGCGGCGCTGCTGAATGAGCCTGCAACGTGGGCGACAGACGATGCCCCTGTGGCTCGTCCTCCCGTCTGTCGTCATCTTTACCGTTGGCGCCGGCTTCGCCGCGTCTTCGCAAGCCGAGCTGGCCTCAGGCAAGTTCTACGAAATTGTCGACGGCAAGGTCGACGCGCGAACCTATAACGGCTTCCGTCGCTACCATGGCAGCTGCAATCACTGCCATGGCCCCGACGGCATGGGCTCGACCTTCGCCTCGGCCCTTGTCGACCGGCTGCCCGGCATCGAGGTCTTTCGGCGCAGCGTTCGCGACGGCGTGCGCAGCGGCCCTTCGGTGATGAAGGGCTTCGCCGACGACCCCAACGTCGCTCCTTACATCGACGACATCTACGCCTATTTGCAGGCCCGAGCCGACGGCGCCCTTGGCCGAGGACGGCCTGAGAGGCTTGAACCCTAGATATCGCAGGCTGCCAACTTCACCAGACCACAGTGAGACGGTTATCGCTCCCGAGCGCCACATGAGTGTCGAAAGGCGAGCACTCGCGCTCAAGCATGGCCGCGAGCCAGGCGGCATCTTCGCGCAGGGCGCGGTTTAGCCGGAACCTGGCGAGCTGGAACGGCACCAGCTCGAGCGAAACAAGCGTACCATCCGGTATCGCCAGCCGCGGCAGGTACATCAGCGCAAGTTCACCGCGAAAGGTTTCGTTGCCGGTGATTCCTTCATAGTCGGTGAGGAAGTCGCCGCATCCGTAGAGGATCAGCCGGCCGCGATGGATTTCGATCGGCTTGGGATGGTGGGAGGAGTGCCCATGCACGACGTCGAAACCTGCAACATCGATGAGCCCATGGGCAAGCGCGCGTTCTTCCGCCGGGACTTGGTAACCCCAGTTGCCGCCCCAATGGATCGAGGCCACCGCGAGGTCGCCGGGCTGTTTTATCGCCTGCACGGATCGGCCGATCTGCGCGAGCGACCGGCCCGAAACATTCGCCAGCAAATTGACGCCTGGCTTATAAGCTCCGGCTGCCCATGAAGCTGGAACGCCGCTCGTCTCGAGCGCGAAGCCGAAGACCAGCACGCGGCCGCCGCCGGCCGGTTCAATGACGGCAGGCGCCGCCGCCTCGTCCGCGTCAAGCCCGGCCCCGGCATAGGCGAGGCCGGCAAGCCGGAGCGTATCGAGGGTCTCGACGAGGCCGGGCTCATCCCAGTCGAGCACATGGTTGTTGGCGAGCACGCAGCAGTCTATCCGTGCCGCCGCCAGGCAGCCGATGTTTGCCGGGTTCATCTTGTAATTGATCCCCTTGGGCGCCAAGGACAGGCTGGTGGTGATGCTGGTCTCGAGATTGATGATCCGCGCGTCGGGCGCTTCTCGGTCCAATTCGCTGAGCGCATCGCCCCAGACATACGCATCGTCGACCTTTCTCGGGATCGGGCCATTGCTGCGTTCGGCAAGCTCGACATAGGTCGTTGCCGATTTGACATAGCGCTCGCCGAGGTGCGGATCGCCGGGACTGGCGAGAATCTGGTCGATGCCGCGCCCGAGCATGACGTCGCCGCACAGGAACAGCTTTGCGCTGCTTCGGACGGACCGTTCAGATCCTGCGGCGCCGTTGTTCGCGATCTGCGGCATCGCTCTCGAATCTCCTCGGTGGCAACACCCAGTGAGCCTGAGGGTTCCAGCCAATTTGCGCGGATCGCATCGCGCGAGATCAATCTGTTCGTCGGACCACAGCCAGATCGTGCAGCTCGAGGCGCTGCGCTCCGGCATCTGGGGAACCAAGAGCGCCTGGGGCCGGATTCAGAATATTGGGTGAGGGGGCTGAGCGACCGCGGAGGCAATCACCCCAAGTTTGCGCCGCCCCTCATCGCCCTGCCGGGCACTTCTCCCCGTATAGTGACGGGGAGAAGGGGCACTGCCGCAACCTCGGCGCTCGTCCTGCAACATTGGCGATTGGCGAAATCTTCGACGAAGCGTTCTTCTCCCCGTCACTATACGGGGAGAAGGTGCCGGCAGGCGGATGAGGGGCGGCGCGACATCAACAATTTGCGGCCGTTCCTTCGCAAGTAACCCGAATCAGATCGAGGCGTCCGTCTCACCCCCACTTCATCTCGCCGGTGGCGACCTTGGCGCCGATGTCGAGCGCAACCCCCATGCCGAGGCCGGGGAAGCGGGCTACCATGGCGGTCTTGAGCGCGGCCGCATCCTTGGCCTTGGCCAGTTCTTCCTCGAAGGCGATGAGATAGGTTTTGGTGTGCTCGACGCCGGAAAGATCGGTGGCGGTGTCCGGCGTCATGTGGCCAGGCACGACGATTTCAGGCTTGGCGGCAACAATTTTTTCGAGATTGGCGAGCCAGGCGGCGCGCTGTTCCTTGCTCGACGTGTCGGCGGTCCAGACATGCACGCCGGAAAAAATCATCACCCCGCCGAACACCGCATTCAGCGACGGCACCGAGAGATAGGGCCGGTTGGCAAGGCCTTCGGCATCGACGATCTCGATGGTCTCGCCATCCACTGTGAGCGTCTTGCCGTCGAACACTTCGGGGATGACGACATCGGCAAGCGCCTGCGGGCCATTCTCCTTGAGCTGCGGCCCCCACACGGCGATTTTCTTGGCGACGCTGCCATTGATGGCGGCCACCGTCTCGGCAGCGGCGATCACCCGTGCCTGCGGAAAAATCTGCTTGATCGGCTTGAGGCCGAAATAATAGTCGGGGTCGGACTGGCTGACATAGATGGTGGTGAGCGTCTTGCCGGTCGCCTTGATCGCCTCGGCCACGGCGCGGCCGTCGGGATAGGTGAAACCGGCGTCGATCAGCAGCGCCTCGGAGGCGCCGGTGATCAGCACCGGGGCGCGAAAGAAGCCGTTTTCGCCGGCCGGAAAATGTTTCCAGGAAAGCCCGCCGGCCGCATGGCCAAGCCCGGCGGGAGCGAAGACGGCGGCGGCGCCGGCGGCGAGGGTGGTTTTCATGATGGCTCTCCGTGTGAACATGGATCTCTCCTGGGCTTGAGAATGCGGAATTCGGGCGGGCGCATCTCCCGGCGCAGCCTCGATGCCGGGAAGATGGCAGAGGCGGAATGGGTATTGAAGGCCAACAAAATAGACGTAATGTATGCCATTGCCTGACAATGAGGTCGCATTTGCCATGAGCCGCGCATGAACCTGAACCGGCTGGCCTATTTCGCTGCGGTGGTCGATGCCGGCTCCTTCACGCGGGCCGCCGAGCGGCTGGGCATCACCAAGGCGGTTGTCAGCCAGCAGGTGGCGCGGCTGGAGCGTGATGTCGGAACGACGCTGCTGATCCGCACCACGCGGCGCGTCCATCCGACCGAGGCGGGCCGGACATTCCATGCCCGCTGCCTGCAAGTTTCTGCAGCAGGCCGAGGATGCCTTCGACGAGCTCGCGCAGGCTGCCGCCGAACCGACCGGCACGCTCAGGATCGCCGCGCCCAACGACTACGGCACCTCGGCGGTGGTGCCGGTAGTCGCCGCCTTCAGCGCCCGCTATCCCGCCTGCCGGGTCGAACTGACGCTGGGCGACGAGACGATCGACCTGGCTTCTGGTGGAATGGACGTGGCGATCCGCGTCGGCTGGCTGGCCGATTCCAGCCTGCAGGCACGGCGCATCGGCACATTTAAGCAATTCATGGTGTGCGGCGCCGAGTTCGCTGGCCGCTTCACGGCCGGCGAACCGCAAGACTTGGCCGGGCTGCCCTTCGTCGCCAACATGGCGCTGCGCGAACCGCTGCTATGGCAATTTTCGCGCGGCGACGCCGAGCATGAGGCTGTGCGCATGCAGGCAACGATCGCCATCGACGCAACGCCGGCCGTGCTGGCGGCGGTCCGCGCCGGCGCAGGCCTGTCGGTGCTGCCGGACTTTTTGGTTCGGGAAGAGCTGGCCGCAGGCCGGCTCGTCCACATCCTGCCCGAGTGGCGGTTGCCCTCCGGAGGCATCTACACGGTCTACCCCGCTGCCCGGTTTCGCCCGCCCAAGGTGACGAGGTTTGTTGAGATGCTGATTGCGGCTGAGCAGCGGATGGGGAAGGGCGGGGAGGGGCGGGCGCTGTAAGCTCGGGGCGAGGCGCTGATGACCGAAACGGGCGAGCTTGAAGCGCCGAGGCTGAAGCTGCCGATCTCGCCCCTTGTGGGGGAGATGGCCGGCAGGCCAGAGGGGGGCGCTGTCCCGCCAACCTATCAGTCGATTGCGTAGCGTAACCGCGCAAGTTACCAGCCCATCACAGTTTGCCCTACTGCAGCTTGAACGCTGACTTCGTGAAGACGATCTCGGTGCTGACTTGCGCCTTGGTCAAAGTGCCAGTCAATGTGGCCGGCAGGATAGGAAATGGGTGCAAATCAGGAAGAAAGTTGCCTTCGGACGTGCTCTTTCACAACGCTGCCGGGCTCTAACTTTTGTGCCTTTTACCCGGCAGCGTCTCGCGGTATAATTAGACTTGACTAAAATAAAGGTTTGAAAACGGAAAACCTTCCGACTTTGGGCGGGGGACCTATGGGAGGCTCGCATGCTTAGCGGTTTCGGCAAGGCCTGCGCGGTAATCCTTTTTTCAGGGAACTGCGCTTTCGCCCAATCGAATTTGATAGAACCAGAGGCTGGAACGTGGAAGACGTGGGTAATCACGTCTGGCGAGGACTTCCGAGTCCCGCCGCCGCCTGACGCCTCCGCCGCAGCAGCCGAATTGGCACAGATGCGAGATCTCTTGGCGCAAAAGGATCCGGCTGCCGCCGACAAAATCACCTTCTGGGACGCCGGCTCGCCTGGATACCGATGGATCGATCTGGTCAACAATCGCCTTCTCGAGAACCAGCAGATTCCAAATGCGCACCGCGTCTACACCTATTTGACGATGGCGATGTACGACGCCACCATCGCTGCGTGGGACGCGAAGTACTTCTACAATCGGCCGCGCCCGAGCGAGGCGGATGCGACGCTGGCGACTGCGCTGCCGCCGCCGCGGAGTCCCTCCTATCCATCCGAGCATGCCGCAGCCGCTGGAGCTGCCGCGACCGTTCTTTCTTATTTCTTTCCCGAAGAGGCATCGTCGTTCAAGGCAATGGCCGACGAAGCGGCACAGTCGCGTGTCCTTGCCGGTGTCCAGTTCCCAAGCGATTCTTCCGCCGGCCTGGAGTTGGGGCGAAGGGTCGCAGAGCAGGTGATTGCGCGGGCAAAGGCCGATGGCTCCGAAGCAGTGTGGACCGGCACTGTTCCGACCGGGCCGTGCATGTGGGTCGGGAGCAAACCCGCCAATGTAACCATGCCAAACTGGAAGCCGATCGTGCTGGCAGCACCCGATGAATTCAGGCCGCCGGCGCCGCCCGACTGCCAGTCCCCGGCCGTAAAGGCCGAGATGGACGCAATCCGACAGTTTGAACGAAAATTCCCTAACAGCTACAAAGCGTTCTACTGGCAAAGCCCATCCGGCCTGTTCACCGACTGGTATGACTATGCCAGCAAGTGGATGTTCGAGGACAAGACGGATACGAACCCGCCGCGTGCCGCGCGGGCTTACGCTATGCTCGCAACGGTCTATTACGACGCCTACATTGCAAGCAACGACGGGAAGTACGCCTATTGGTATCTGCGGCCCAATATGCTTGACGCGAGCATCACGCCCCTGTTCACGGTGCCGGCCCATCCCAGTTATCCGTCGAACCACTCCACGCTCTCGACTGCCCGATGCGAGGTCCTGGCGTACCTGTTTCCCCGCCATGCGGAGTTCATCCGCGCGGTTGGTAAAGAGGCGGGTGATTCCCGCGTCTGGGCAGGCATCCACTATGAAATGGACAACCGGGCCGGCGCCGCGCTCGGTAAAGCGGTCGCGGGGAAATTTATCGAGCGGGCAAAAACCGACGGGGCGGACTAGCGGAAGGAAGGGCGCTGTAAGGTCGGGGCGAGGCAAGCTGATGACCGAAACGGGCGAGCTTGAAGCCCCGAGGCCGAAGCTGCCGATCTCCCCCTCAAGGGGGAGATTGGCTGTCATCGGCGCCTTCGCCAATCACCAGCGTTCGTCATCGCCTGAAGACGTAAATCGCGCCTCCGGCGTCGTCGGATACGAGCACGGAACCGTCCGGCGCTTCCTTGACATCCACGGGCCGACCGACGCCTCTGAGGAAAGTCGTCGCCGAGACCGGCCGGCCGCCCCTGAAGCGCACGCGCACGACCTGACGCCCGACTGGAACCGACCTGTTCCAACTGCCGTGCTCAGCGACCAGCGCGTCGCCGCCGAGGCTGCGGAAGAAATGGATTCCGAGGGTTGCGACATGCGCTTGAAATTCGAAGACGGGCGGAATCTGCTGCGCGGGCGGCCGTGCGTCCTGGAACCCTTTAAGCCGCGTTCGGCCCCCGAAGTAGGGAAAGCCATAAAAGCCGCCCGGCCGAAGCGCGTTCAGCTCGTCCGGCGGGATATCGTCGCCCATTCGGTCGGCGCCGTTGTCAGTGAAGAACATGGTGCCGCCGCGCCAGGCGAAGCCGACCGAATTGCGAACGCCCCAAGCGACGCGCCGAAGATCGGACCCGTCCTGGTTCATGCTGACGATCGTGCTTTGCAGTCCACGCGGCAAACAAATGTTGCAAGGCGATCCGAACGAGACATAGAGCCGAGAATCGGGGCCGACGGCAATATAGCGAAGATTGTGGGCTCCCGAATTCGGCAGCCCTCGGCGAATGTCGCGCCTGCCGCTCAGTGCGCCGCCCGGCCCGATGTCGAACGCGGTCACGCGGTCGCTCGAAGCTACGAACAAACGACCGCGTGAGCATGCGACTCCATTCGGAGCGGAGAATCCGGAGGCGACCCGCCGGGCGCGGCCGCCGGACACCGGCACCGCATAGACCGAGGAGCGTTTGGTTCCGACGAACAGTATGTCGCCGCAGACCGCCATTTCGCGCGCGGCGGGAACGCGGGCGAGAACCTCAGCTCGCGCGGGTCCGGGGCCGAGAGCCACGCCAGAGGCGGCCGCCGCCACCGAGACGAGAGCGAGAAGCCCAATTCTAGCGGAAAGGAACCCGGCCTTAGGGGAAAAGACGTCCATCGGCGCCCTCCGAATACAAGCTGACTTTGCTGGAGGGAATTGGGGCGGCGTGTTCTCGTTTCAAGCCGGAGCCGTGAAGCGGGAAGGGGCGGGCGCTGTAAGGTTGGAGCGAGGCGCTGATGGCCGAAACGGGCGAGCTTGAAGCGCCAAGGCTGAAGCTGCCGATCTCCCCCCTCGTGGGGGAGATGGCCGGCAGGACAGAGGGGGGCGCTGTCCCATAGGCGC
>NZ_CAKXZS010000066.1 GCF_935822925.1 Mesorhizobium ventifaucium | reverse complement strand
ACGCCGCTGTCTCACGTCGCCGCGCCCAATGAGTTGTGGTGCGCCGATTACAAGGGCGAGTTCATGCTGGCCGACCGGCGCTACTGCTATCCGTTGACGATCAGCGACTTCGCCAGCCGTTATCTGTTGGCCTGCGAGGCGCTTCACACCACCAAGGAGGCCTATGCTTTCACCGTGTTCGAAAGCGTTTTCAGGGAATTCGGCCTGCCTGGGGCGATCAGAACCGACAACGGCGTGCCCTTTGCCAGTCCCAATGCGCTGTTTAATCTCTCCCGGCTGTCGGTGTGGTGGCTGAGGCTTGGCATCGCCATCGAGCGCATCAAGCCCGGCTGCCCGCAGCAGAACGGCCGCCATGAACGCATGCATCTGACCCTGAAACTGGAGACCACCAAACCGGCCGGCGCCAACTTCCTGCAGCAGCAGGCCAGGTTCGATGACTTCGTCGAGGAGTTCAACACCGAACGCCCGCATCAGGCGCTCGATATGGCCTGCCCTGCCGAGCGCTACAGCCTCTCGCCGCGACCCTATCGGGGACTGCCGCAGCTCGACTACCCTTTCCACGACAAGGCAGTCACCGTCACCACCTGCGGGCGCATCTGCTACAATCGCAAGAAGATCAATCTCAGCCAGGTCTTCGCCGGCCAGACCGTCGGCGTCAAACAGGTCGACGACCGAATCTGGCTGGCCAGCTTCATGGACTATGATCTGGGATATTTCGACGATGAGA
>NZ_CAKXZS010000065.1 GCF_935822925.1 Mesorhizobium ventifaucium | reverse complement strand
TTGGCCATCGCGCACCTTTTGTTGGGCGACGATGATTCCCGGTTGGGCCTCAAGTCGCGACAGATAGGCCTGCCAGTGCTCCGCCGCGCGTGCTTCGGGGCTCACATCACGAACCTTGGAGATGTCGAATACCGGTCCGCCTGCCGAAAGCTGTCGGGCCGCTGCGCGCGCCCGATCTATCCAGGTGTCGGGAGCCTCACCCTCGGCAACGATGCGATCCTCGACGATCGAAAGCCGAACCGATTTCGGCGGGGTCAGCGACGCCGTTAGCCGCTTCAGCACGAACTCCGGCTCAAGGCTCTGATAGAATTGCCA
>NZ_CAKXZS010000064.1 GCF_935822925.1 Mesorhizobium ventifaucium | reverse complement strand
GCGCGAACAGGATGGTCATGCCGGCGCGGCCGAAGAAGAAGGCGACGGTGATCGCCACCACCATCACCCACCAGGCACTGAGCAGGTGGTCGGCTGGCCGAACCTGGTCGACACCGGCACGAATACCCCGATGAACTACAGCGTCGTCATGCAAACGCCAGCGCCGGCCGATTGTTACATCACCGAAGTCGATGTCGGTGCCAGCGGCGCCGGCACGGCCAACATTCACGTGATCCAGTACAATGGCGATCTAACCGTCAACGTGATCAGCACGCATCAGATCACGTTGGCCAATGGTGTGAGCGAAATCCCCCTCAGCATACCGATTGCAGCGGGGCAGTATCCGGCGATCAGCGGCGGCGGCTACAAGTTTCAGAGCAGCGTCAACGCGCAAGGCATCGCTGCATGGATCAGGTCTGGCGTGCTGTCGAACGGCGCTATTGTGGCGTCATCGACCCTGCACCGATATGAGGTTGCGTTCACGATCAAAACTGGCCTCATCGCCGACGCTGCGCGGGCTCTGACAGGCGGCACACAGAACACCGGCATGAACTTGCTGGCGGACGCCGACCCGAATGGCGTCGTTGACGCGACCGCCATCTTTGCATCAGCTGCGGCCGCTCACCCAAATCCTTATGTGCCGCCCGGCAGCTTTGCGCTGACGGTCATGCCCAAGTCGGGCGACGGTTTTTGGGGGTCCGGAAAGCCGTACGTCGGCGGCCGGAGGTTCTTCGTTCCGGCTCGCCCGTCGCTGTTCGATCTTTATGATGGCTTCCGGGCCAAGATGGCAGAGCACATCGCCAACAACGACGTGCTCTGCCTGATCGCTGACAGCATCACCGCGCATGGGAGCTATACCTTCGCGTCATCTAATACGGCGCGCCTTACCTCGGCAATCGTCCAAGCGAGCTATGCTGGCGGCAAGTTCGTGCCGATACTCGCGCTTGGCATCAACGACAGTTTTAGTATCGGGCCGGCTACGATTTCCACGAACATCACTGCGGTGCTTAATACGCTGGAGGCAGCTGCCGCACCTCGTATCCTTGCGATGCCGCCGACGCGCCCGTCTTCGGCCTGGCATGGTAGCTACACTGGCGGGCGGCGCTTGGCGCTATCCGCCAGACATACCGGTCACGAAACGTGCTGACGATCCCGATTGATGGTTTCGATTATATCGACGCTGGAGCCTATCAAGACGGGGTTTACTTCAGCGACGTCGGCCATGACAGCAACGCCTTGCGCTTCATCGAATATGTCGCGGAGAGGGGATAGGCAAATGGCACAGGCATCTTGCATATGAGCAGCACCTGGCGGGCCGGACAAAAGGACGGCTAAAAATACGACCTGCGAACTGAATTTCTCAAGTCGCACCTAACGCCGCAACGCGCAGCATGGCCTATATGATTGGAGTTCCTTAAAGTTCTAAGTAGTCAGATATTCTTCTGAAATATCGCGTATCTTTGCAGCCGGTACACCGGCAACAATGGTGAAGGGCGCGACATCCTTCGTAACCACGGACGCGGCACCGACAACTGCGCCCTTGCCGATCGTGACGCCTTTCAGGATTGTCACGCCGAAGCCGATCCAGACATTGTCGTCGATCGTTACCGGGGCGATGCCGACACCCGCCCAGTTCTTTTTTCCCTGATGCCAATCCGCGACGTCGTTGGCTCGCTGTTTCCAATCCCGGGAATGCGAGTTGTGATCAACAATCGTCGTGCCCCAGGAAATAACGACGTCATCGCCGAGCGTGATATGTTCTGCGGCGACTAGGTGGCTCTTGCCGATGTAGCAGCGCCGCCCGATCGTGATCTGCGCTTCTGGTCGATCAAACGAAAAGTAGCAGTTAATGATCCCGCCCTCGCCGATCGAGTGATGGCCACGGCGGGCAGTGCGGACGCTCTGAATGGCCATCTTGGTGCCGGCGCCGACATTGACGCCCGCTAAGCGTTGCAGGAAGGGCGGCACAAAAGGCATGTCAGTGTCTTCCGTATCGTGTTTGTTGCTGCCTCTCGGCGATAACCTGTAATCCGTCGCAGAGCATGAGTTGCCCGTTGTGGCATTTGCATACAAGCTACTTCAACGGTGCCCGCGCATCGTGCTCGCCGTCGGTTTCCATAATGACGCAGGGATGGCACAAACCCTCAAACGCTTTTCGATCCAAGCAATCGATGGCCGACACCGGCAGTTTAGTTCGCATTTGTCCGGGGCCGGTCCGTTGGGCAGCCACCATTTGCGGCAAGCACCTGCGCTTTGCAAGTGTGATCGTGAGGTGTTCACGCTCTAATTCGTTTGGCTTGACACGGCCGCTGGCAACGAGCCTGTGCCCGCATATTGTACTTCATATATCCAAAAGGTACGAACGATGAAGGAATGATCTTGATTCGTGGCATGGCTTGCTCCGCGCATCTTGTGGTTCAGGTCAATGGCAGAGGGGCAGCTGGTGCGCCTTATCTATACCGATGAGGCCGGCACTTCGAAAAACGAGCCCGTTCGTATTGTAACCGGCTTGATTGTCCACGGAGATGATCAAGTCTGTGAGTTAATTCGGGAATTGCAGCGTCTTACAAGTGAGATGGTGCCTGCGATTGACAACTTTGAGCGTCCTTGCGCGCCCAAAGGTGCGCTGGCGAACGGGGCAACCGCTAATGACGGCTGTCTTGCGGCTTGTCGTGAGGCTGGCTGTTCGACCACCAGATAAAATACAGCGAACCTATCTTCATCACCCGCACGCGGCGCTCGCGTTCGCGCACCCGCAATTCGCGATAGACTTTCATCTTCAAGGTGCCGCCCGGCAATTTGATACGCACTGCCATCGGTTCAACTCCCGCCGGCAAGGCAATGATGATGTGCAATGCAGCAATTAGAGAACTTCCCAGAGGGAAGAGTCAACCGCCGATGGTTTTTTGATTCATCCCGGGAAGGGTTCGAGCGCAGGCGCCCGATGAGATTCAGGGCATCAAGGCGTCGCCCGGGGTTGGTCAGGATCGTCCGGTGCATCCGGCTGGCCGTTTAAAGGACGGGGCCGGTTCGACCACCAGGTGAAATACAGCGAGGCCATCTTCAGAACCGGTATGCGGCGCCCAACCCCCGTTGTGCAATGCAGCAACTAGAGAGCTTCCGTTGCGGAAGAGTCAAGGCCGGTCATCGTTTCTGCGGCTATCTTCCGGGACCGTTTCCGGAACGGTCGGGGCGCAGGCTTCCGGATCATCGTTTTGGCGAGCGCCCGGACATGCTGCTCGGCCACCAGATGATGAAGTAATTTCCGACCTGCCAGACCGGGACCTCGCGCTTCTGCTCGCGGCGGCGCAGCTTGTCCCTCGTCTTGATCTTCAAGGTCCCCCCCGGAAGCCTGATCCTTAATGTCACGCGCCCTCCCGCACCTGAGTCCCACGGGGTATGAACGGTTCATGGCAGCAGTCTCATCCCGGCTAAGGCAATTTCGGTTCAGGCGGCAGGACGGGTCGAGCTGCTCTCAACTGGTCGACACCGTCACTTGAAGAAATACGCCATGCCCTGGATGGCCAGGAACGCATAGACGATCGGCCCGGCTATCAGCCCGCAATAGAGGCACAGGATCACCGCCAGCGCCACAAGCAGCGGCTTGTCGCGGCCGACCGCGCATAGCTCGGCCTTCACCGTCCAGCGCGCCGTTCCTTCCTGTTGCGACATCGGCAAATCCCCGCAGTTTTGGCTCATTTCACACAATCGCCTGCAAACATCAACCTGGCGCCTGCAAACATCAACCTGGGAAAGGACAAGACCATGGATGCCAATTTCAAGGGCGCCGCCAGGCGGCTGGACGATCTCGATCTGCCAAAACTCGGCGCCAGGATCGGCGTCGGCGAAGACGAGATCCACGCCTTTCTCGATGTCGAACCAGCGGGCATGGCTTCGACGCCCAGGGCCGGCCGGTCATCCTGTTCGAGCCACATGTTTTTTATCGCAATTTGGCGGGCGCGGCGCGGGCAAAGGCGGTAGCGGCCGGCCTTGCCTATGCCAAATGGGGCGAAAAGCCTTATCCAAGCGACAGCTATCCGCGCCTGAAAGCCGCCTGCGCCATCGACGAGACGGCGGCGCTCAGATCGGCGTCATGGGGGCTTGGCCAGGTTCTCGGCGAGAATTTCAGGGCGGCCGGCTTCCCCACCGTGCAGGCCATGGTCGAAGCCATGATGGAGGACGAGGCGCTGCAGCTGGCGGCGGCGGTCAATTTCATCGCCGCCAACCGGCTCGACGGCAAATTGCGCGCTCACGACTGGGCCGGCTTTGCCAAGGGCTACAACGGCGCATCCTATGGGAAGAACGCCTACGATATCAGGCTTGCCGCGGCGTTCCGCAAATGGTCCGGGATCAGGGACACGCCGTGGCCGCCCACCGCCCCAGTGCAGCCTCCGGCGCCCGTTCCGATCCCGCAGCCGAACATTCCTGCGCCTTCAGGGCCAAAGCCGGGCGAGGCTGGGCCCGGACCGTTGCCCGGCCCTTTGCCCGGATCATGGGCCGCAGTGCTGGCTCCGTTGGTCGCCGCAATCCTCTCCTTGTTTCGAAAGGTCCCCTCCTTGTTTGGAAAGGTTAAGCCATGAACTGGTTCAATACCAACGCCGCGCACAATCTGATCAATGTGCTGATCCTGCTGCTCACCGGCCTGGTTGGCTTCGACTGGACGCTGTTCGG
>NZ_CAKXZS010000063.1 GCF_935822925.1 Mesorhizobium ventifaucium | reverse complement strand
TTAGACCGTTTCGAGCCGGCTGAACCGAACCGGGATGATTTTGCGGGTCTTCAGTTGTCCTGCCGAATCCTTGTCGATGACCGTCAGCAACTGCCCTAGTTCAGGGCCCACAGGCAGAACCAGGCGGCCCCCCGGCTTGAGCTGCTCAAGCAAAGCCGGCGGCGCCCGCCCCGCCGCGACGCTGACCAGGATCTTGTCGAATGGGGCGTGCTCGGGCCAGCCGCGAGACCCGTCCCCGACACGAATGCTGACATTGGATAGACCGAGGTCCTGCAGCAGTGCCTCGGCATGGCTTGCGAATTC
Source organism: Mesorhizobium ventifaucium (assembly GCF_935822925.1). Classification (GTDB taxonomy): domain Bacteria; phylum Pseudomonadota; class Alphaproteobacteria; order Rhizobiales; family Rhizobiaceae; genus Mesorhizobium; species Mesorhizobium ventifaucium. Next base: position 96 of record NZ_CAKXZS010000063.1, on the reverse strand, counting down.
CTCGATGATTTCGACGCTCCAAACGTGCCCGGCGAGTTCCGCGAGGATTGCGGTTTGGTAGCCCAGGCCGGTGCCGATCTCGAGCACCGCCTCGTG
>NZ_CAKXZS010000062.1:5208-5376 GCF_935822925.1 Mesorhizobium ventifaucium | reverse complement strand
ACAAAGTCATCGAGCGAGCGATCCCCGCGGATCTCGATGCGCGGAAGGTCGATGGGATCGCAATCGAGGTCCGCCGGTCCGTGTCTGCCGCCGAAGCCGATCCGATAGCCGCACTCCTTGGCCAGCCGGCCAAGCCGTCGGTCGGTGACGGAGAACGGTGCCGCGAAC
>NZ_CAKXZS010000062.1:3376-5198 GCF_935822925.1 Mesorhizobium ventifaucium | reverse complement strand
AACGCACCTTCGGCGGCGAGGCGTCGCACCGTCCCGGCGTCCATAAGCTGCGTCGGCGGACCGCTGTCGGCGTCCCACTGCGCGCTTGCGCCCACCAGGTCCGTCACCAGGAACACTTCCGCGGTCAGGTCGTTCGCGCGCAAGGCCGGCCAGGCATGGTCGGCAAAGTTCTGGAAGCCGTCGTCGAAGGTGATGAGCACTGGGCGGCCAACGAAAGGGTGACGGTTGGCGATGAACCACTCCAGCTGCTCGGACATGATCGCGTGAAAGCCATTGGCGCGCAGCCATGCCATCTGGCTGGCGAATGCGGCTGGCGTGAGCCGATAACGGGCGAGCGCGGCCGGACCATCCTCGGAGACGCTGTGATACATGAGGACAGGGATACGCTGCCGCCGCTCGTTACGCGTAACGTCGCGGCGCAAGGCCCGCGCCCCGCCCCAGACGATGTTTCGCGCGACCCCGATTTCGAGGGGTGCGCGGATTGGCACTTGATCAATCATCGGTTCCGTCGCCACGTCTCCAGGTGAGAGGCGGCGGAAGCGGTCAATGCGATAGAGATCGGTCTGGATCGATCGCTCGAGGACGAGGCCTTCGGTCGCTGTCAGCGTCTCTGAGATCGCTTGTGCACCGAATGTGTTCCAGTCGAAGCCGGTCTTTTCAACATTGTCACGTAACACGAATGCGTGTGCGTTGATGAAACTGCCGCAAGGCGCCAATGCCTCAACGATTTTTTTTGCGATGCGCCGCAACTCGGCGAGATCATCCAGATAGTAGAGCACTTCCGAACAGACGATCAGGTCCATCTCACCAGGCAGCGTGTCCGCGCAGAAATCCAGGACGCCGTACTCAATATTCGGCTGATCGCTGCATCGCGCGCGAGCCCGCTCGATGGCTATGGCGGAGATGTCGGTTGCGGTCAGATGGCCCACATGCGGCGCCAGCTGCCGCGTGAAGTGGCCCTCCGCGCAGGCCAGCTCAAGCGCCCGTCCGATCGGACCGGCAGGCAGAATTTCGAGCTGCCGCTCATATTTTTCCTGCTCATAGGACGAACCGTAGTTCCAGGGATCCTCGGTCGCGAAATAGCCATTCCAGAACGACGTGCGATCCTTGTCGTGCCTGGGCCGTGCGCGGCGCGGCGCCGCAGGAGGCTCCGCAGGTTCGGCGCTCGACCGAACCAGCTCCCGCGCTTGCGCGGCCAATTGCGCGAGTTTGCCAAAGTGGCTGTCCGGATCAGGCCCGCGTTCGGCTGTGGCTGACAATGCCTCGGCTGCGAGCGTGTTTGACGTGTCGGCGCCGGCGGTCTGTTGCGGTACGGGTGATCGTCCCGCAAACCTTGCCGCACTGTCTAAAAGCCGCTCAGCGGGCACGACATTCAGGATCAATTCAATCCAATGATCCCTTGTCACCGTCCCGAGTACGCCGAACTGCACGACAGCCTCGATCTGGCCATCCATCATCAGATAGGCATAAATTTTATCGATCCCGTCCGGAAGTTCGATAGAGGTCGGATTTCGAACATCGACGCGAATTCCAAGCGTCCGCGCCAGCCTGCGCGGCGCGGCAAGATCGTCGAAGTCGAGAAGCATTTGCTCAAGGTGATACTGGACGCGGTGACCCGCGACGGGATCGTCCCAGACCTTGCCGAGTTCGGTGATCAACTCGGTGAGGGGGCCGCCGAACCAGTCCCACCTGGCAGCCAATTGCGCTGGCACCGATAGGCTTCCTACCATAAGGCCATCGAAGATCACACTGGCGATCTCACGCGCCCACTTACGTCCGGCCGGGAGCGCGCGCAGGGACTGCGGGCTGATCGAGCGGCGGC
>NZ_CAKXZS010000062.1:0-3366 GCF_935822925.1 Mesorhizobium ventifaucium | reverse complement strand
ACGATCGCCTCCCAATCCACTATTTCCTGATCGAGAAGGCAATCGAGTGCGCGCGCCAGCGTCACCTCCGCATTGTGCGCAGGAACCACGATTGAAACCAAGGGATTATGCGCCACGCCGTCTTACCCGCGCCTGGTTTGAATGTAGAACAAGAGTCCCGCAACATAGCCGGCGATTTCCTGCCAAAGGAAACGGTCCTCAGGGACGCTGCGTCAGTCTTCTGCGAACTCTTCGGAGATACCGCGACGCCGCCATTGGCTGCAGAGCGAGCTTGCTCCTGTCGTGCTACCGATGCTGGAAGCCTGGCGCAGCATTCGCACCCGTGCCGCCGAGCTTGGGCGCCAGCTGTCGCAGATGCCCGTCAAAGCCAAGCATGCCGCATACTCATGTCGATCCCCGGAAGTCGGCGCCATGACCACAAGCTGCGGTCCCCGGCATCGTATGAGTGCGACAGCTACGGCAAACTGACGTCTTTTGCAATCGGGGGCGCAATAAATGCAAGCCGACTGAAGCTTTGGTGTGAATGACTGCAGTTATCGGGACTATTGCTTCCCTCCTATCGACCAAAACGCCTCGATTCCGAGGTGCAGTCTCGAACAGCCATTCTCCGTGCAAAAGTAGACATTCCCTCTGCCGCTGGGCCCGAATCGGAAGCTGATCGTCGCAGTATACAGCCGGGTGCGAGACAGTATGTGCACCGCCAGACCAGCTACTTTAGATACTTCTAATGAGCCGGCGCTACTTAATTGCGCTCCAGTAGCTATAGCCAGACATTGTATTAATCATTTCGATAATAGATTGCGTCCAATGGTCGATTAGATTAGGCGGCTATGGCTGCTATCACAAAGAGATGTGGGAGCGACACCAATCGGAACTCGTGCATTTGCGGCTAGTTCAAGAGATGTAAAAGGGTCGCGCGAATTGGCCTGAGTCAAGAAGATTCCGGCTTGCGAGCCGGGTATTTTGCTGACATGCTTGGGTGTTTTTGAGTTTTGCACTGTGGCAGGTGCTCAAATGAAGGGGCATAAGGATGGCTAAGGAATCTTCGAATACCGCTTCTTCAGCAAATAAAGCGGACGAAAATCTGATAAGTAATGCAGACGGAAACGGGCTGGCCTTCATGGGGGTCCAGGCTCGCGAGGGCGGGGTCTCCGGCGACGCTGTAGGTGTCGACAAGATACGTGATCTGCTGTTCGGCAACCAGATGCAGGACTATGACCGCCGTTTTTCCAAGCTTGAAGAACGGTTCTTGCAGCGCTTCAAGGATGTCGAATCCGAGGCCAAGCGCAATCTTGAAATGTACGAGTCAAATGCAAAGAAGCAGGTCGAATCGCTCGCGGCGCAATTGCGGAACGAAAAAGATGCACGAGCCGAGGCCGACAAGGAGATCGACCGGAATCTTCGCGAGCAAAATCAGGCGCTTGAAAAGCAGGTGCGCGCGTTGTCGGATCAATTGAGCGAGCTTGAGCGCGAAGTTGCGGACCGGATAAATCGAAGCGATCAATTGCTGCGTGAGGAAATCAAGCAAAAGAATGAAAGCATGCAGATGCTGATGGAGAAAATGTTTTCCGATCTCAGCAACGTCAAGACCGACCGAAATCTTTTGGCTGGCCTGTTTGTCGAGGTTGCAAAATGTCTAAATCAGGATCCCGCCGGCAGCAAGAGCAACTCGGAGCGTAGTTGGAAAGTGAGTTGATCGGAACTTGACGTCGACCGTCGACCCAATCAGCCTTGCTCAAAAAGCAGCTTCGAACGATACAGAGATTGATCGCGAGGCTCTGGCTAGTCTTTTGGTCGAAATTGCCCGGAACGTTGATCCGGACTATCGTGCGCGTTTCGACGGAGTTCCAACCGCCGATCCTCGCATGGCAACGCTGCGCCAGTTGCTGGTCGGCCGCGAAATTTCGGAGCTTTCACGAGTTACGCACCTGCTCGACGAACCTGAGCAGCTTGCGTCTGCAGTTGGGGGTGTTCTCCCCAGTGCAGCCGCACGTGCGCCTTATGCGCAACTCGGCGAGGCCCTTGCGCCAGCTGTCGAGAGGGCCGTGCAACGGTCCATCCAGAAGAGCCCGCGTACGCTTACGGATATATTATACCCGGTGTTTCTGCCGGCAATTCGCAAGTCGATTGGGGAAAAGATCGATCAGACCTTTCAGTCGCTGAATGAAACTTTAAGACATATATTTACCTGGCATGGGCTCAAGTGGAGATTTGAAGCTTGGAGAACGGGTGCAAGCTTCTCAGAAGTTGTCCTTAAGCACTCCCTTGTCTATCGTGTAGAGCATGTCTTTCTCATTAACCGCAATTCCGGGCTTTTGATAGCGCACGTAACTGCCGATAATGCAACGAGCGAAGATCCTCAACTCATTTCTTCCATGCTTAGTGCAATTCAAGATTTTGTGAAAGACTCATTTAACGAGAAAGAACAGAGCGGCCTGGACACTATCCGTTTCGGGGAGCTTCGTCTCTGGTCGGAAGTTGGACCGTTTGCGACCTTGGTCGCGGTGATCCGGGGAAATCCGCCAGAGGAATTACATGAAATATTTCGCGATGTGTTGTTTCGCATCCATGATGTATGCTTACAGGCGTTAGAGCAGTTTGACGGCGACAGTTCGCAGTTGGCCGGCATAGAGTCGCAGTTGCAGACCTGCGTTGAACTGAAGCAGGAGGACTCAAACCAGGGATTTCCGTGGTTGGTGGTGGCTGCAGTCCTGCTGGTTTTGATTCCGGCAGGCGGTTGGTTCTTTCTTTCCTGGCAATCCGGGCAACGCTGGCAGGCCTATGTGTCGCGGCTGAGTGTCCAGCCGGGCATCATCGTTGCCGAACAAAAGGTGCGCGATGGCCAATTCTATATTGCCGGCCTGAGAGACCCGCTTGCCGCCGACCCGCAGTCGCTGTTATCCGGAACGCAGGTCGATCCCGCCCGCGTTCATTCACAGTGGCAATTCTATCAGAGCCTTGAGCCGGAGTTCGTGCTGAAGCGGCTAACGGCGTCGTTGGCTCCGCCGAAATCGGTTCGGCTTTCGATCGTCAATGATCGCATCGTTGCCGAGGGTGAGGCTCCCGACACCTGGATTGATCGGGCACGCGCAGCGGCCCGACAGCTTTCGGCAGGCGGACCGGTCTTCGACATCTCCAAGGTTCGTGATGTGAGCCCCGAAGCACGCGCGGCGGAGCACTGGCAGACTTATGTGTCGCGACTGGGAACCCAGCCGGGCATCATCGTTGCCGAACAAAAGGTGCGCGATGGCCAATTCTATATTGCCGGCCTGAGAGACCCGCTTGCCGCCGACCCGCAGTCGCTGTTGTCCGGAACGCAGATTGATCCTGCCCGCGTTCATTCGCAGTGGCAATTCTATCAGAGCC
>NZ_CAKXZS010000061.1:280-4759 GCF_935822925.1 Mesorhizobium ventifaucium | reverse complement strand
AGACCGCGCTCGTGAACCTTGCCGACCGCCGCGGCGATACCGATGGCAAGACGCAGGAAGAGCGGGAGCTCGGTCGCCATCCCCTGCTTTCGCTCCGCGATCAGCTGGCGGAGGGGCACGCCGCCGCAGTCGTCCAGGATCAGCGCGCTGCGGTTATTCTCGTTGATGAATTCCAGCGGCTTCGCTGCCCACGTACCGTCGAGCTCGTCTCTCAGGCCATATTCGTGCGCCAGTCTGTCGAGGCTGGTGCGGCTGGGGTGCTCGGCCGCAAGCCGCACCACCAAGACAGGCCGCGGCCCCGCCTCCTCGTCCTGGCGTATCTGCCGGGTGAGGATGCGATCGTCGCAATCCCAAGTAGCTTGGAGCGCGTGGGGCCAAGCGAGGGTCGACGTCGCTTGCCAGACAGGAGCGGCTGGGCGCTTCTGTCTGCCTGTGTTTTTCCCGGCGCTCCTCTTCGGCCCGCCTTGGACGGTGTCGTCCATCTTCCATCGCTCGGCTCTACTGCCCGCAACCTTTTTAGAGCGGGCATCGCAGTTCTAGTCAGGCTTCACCCACTTCCCTCTCGTGTCAATGTGCCCACATCTTGGGGCGCCCAGCAAAGCCGATCACATCTATCGCTGATCTTCATCCCACGCCCACGTTCCGGTCGCAAAGTATGCTTTTCGACCAGGGCCTACGAAAAACAGGGCAGCGAAAGCGCTGTTCTGCCCTTTAGAGAGGGGCCGCGCCGGCAGGGGAGGTTTTTTTGCGGTCAAGAGGCACACCGGCGCGGCAAGTCGGCCCCCGGTGGGAGGACGCTGGATTTCAGGGGCCGTTTTAACGTTAACCCTGCCTCGACTACTCTGGGTATTATGCCGAGGTATAACCGCTTAGCCGTTTCGGCAGAACTCCTAAACCAGTTGCTTCCATCCGCCCTGCGCTACGTCATCGGCTGCGTGTCGCACGCCGCAGCATCGCCGTCCTGGAGGATACAGGGGCGATTTGCCTGTTGGCGAACCTGTGGAATCGTCCCAGACGCGTATGTCGCCGGGAAGCCACTCACTTCGGCTGTGGCCATCCATTGCGTAGGCACGCCGTCGCGTGGATAGGCTGCGATGCAGGCTGTAAGCTGGGTGGCACACAGGCCAAGGAGGATGATCCTCAGCTGAGCTTCCAGTCTCCTGAAGCTTCGCATTACGTCGCTGACGCGCGACTGAATGCAGGCGAAGGCTGCCCATCCAACGTAGCGCACGCGCGGACCCTCGTAACCGGCAAAGTAAGTGGCCATGGGTTATGACAGGACGAGTAAGTGTTGCCGCTTCACGCGCCTGCATGCCGGGTTCTGCGATGACGTCGACCCTCGCAGTCTTTGGCCCTTTTCCGACTTTGCTGCCGTGGGAGTGATCAGGGCGAGCGGTGCGGGGATGGTTGCGACCAAAGTAAAACGTGTTTCATCATGCGAGCGTAGGCGGCCACGGTCGCCGGCTGCAACGATCCGTAAAGTGCCCTTGCCGCCTCATGAGGCCCTGGGCGGGACGAAAAGACAGATCGTCTGGCCCGCATCGAGACCCGCCTGGTGTGCGCACCAATGGTATTCGCCGTCGGGCGAGTCCTTTATGCGCTTGTCTCGGTAACCGACCACCTCACCGGTGGATTGGATGACGTAACCCTGGGGCTTCTCGATAACCGCCGAGGACTGGACCTGCTGGCAATCCATATTGCTGCAGCATGCCCACGGGTACTTCCACCCGGTCGGGGCATCGTGTGCGCTGACCTGGCTATGCAGGCCGAGGAAAATGAGCGGAAGTAGTGAGCCTGACCGGAGGCGATAGAGAACCGAAATCATCCGATAGAATCCTCCATGATGTGGTTGTTTTGGCGTCTTCCCAGCATGTATGCGTACAGAAGTAGTATCTGGTAGGACGTCCGTGGAATACAAGATCACAGTTTATGCATATCATCGCCATACCTTCTTCTGTCGATGTGCTAACGCAAGTATGCGTCATTAGGCATGAACGCTATACTGCCACAACACACATCTATTACAGCGCATACACGGCTTTTCTATTAGATTGTTGTTCGTCGTTCATGTCGCGGTAGTTGCCAGACCCATACCTTTGTATATTGCGGTAATCTGGAGGACCCTGCTAACCAACGCTGACCGCTTGGTCGGGCGCGCGATTCCCTCGGGCTGCCGGCCAACGCTCGCCGGGGCGTCAAGTGACCGCCTGCAATATCAGCAGGTTGCGGAATTGCCGCCTCGACGACTCGTGCTACCGGCGCGGGTTGCGCAGGACCGGCATCACTCGTCGAGATTCGTCCAGCACTGCGCGCCGTGCATATGCCGGGCCAGGGCCACGCATATAGTGAAGTTCCGGTCGATATCGCGGCGTCACGAAGTCGTGAATGGCGGAGAAGCACTGTGTGAGCAGAACGCGGAGTTCCATCGCGATAGGTCCTTTCCTCTCGCCAACAGCTCAGTCGGCTGAGCAGGCCGAGATTGCTGGCAACCACAGGTCGACTGTCGTGCCCTGACGAGCAGTGTTGGTCAGTGTGAGCCCACCCTCCAAGCTCTCCATGAGTTGTTTGACGATCGCCAAAACGAGACTGGTCCTATTGGTCTGGGTCGAGAAGTGTGGATGTCCCACCATACTCGGCGCCTCTGGAGAGATGCCCCGATTTGCGACCGAAAGGCGGATCATCAGCTTACGCGGTCCAGCCTGGCTGACAGGCGGCAACTCCGACGCTGCCGCAATGGTGATTTCGCCACCCTCAGGCATCGCGTCGCGCGCATTGAGGACAAGATTGAGGAGAGCGCGCTCCACGAACGGCTGGTCGACAAAAGCCAGCGGAAGGCTATTGGCGATATCAACTTCGAGGCTGATGCTTGATGGCAGAACACTTTCAAGTGCCGCCTCCAAGAGCGAGATCATCTGGTGAATGTCAACCGGTTCCGGCCTTGCCTGACGCGGGCTCGTAAAGTCGAGAAGTTCCCGAGCAAGTATCTTGGCACGAAATGCGCAGTATATCGCACCGTCGAGTTTCCTAAGCTGCCTGGACGTGCCGGCGCGGCGGGCTTGCAGCTCTTCGAGAATGGTCAGGACCGGCGTCAGCAGACTGTTGAAATCGTGCACTATGGACGAGAGACACAGGGGCGGTACGGCCGCCGAAAAGGGAGCAACGGGCTCCTCTAGTCTTCGATCACTGGAGTGCGAGGACGTGTACCGCACGCTTCTCTCCGTCAAGGCAGTTCAGGGATATTCTTCCCTGCCAAATGTTGTTACTCAGTGGGAAGTCCGATCGCTATTATTCTGAGGTATACGGCTCTAGCCTTTTGACACAGAGAAGCGATCCTCTGGGCCTCTACTGCATGAACCATCCATGGCTGACCACCATCGACTGGCCAGTCAGCGCGTTCGATGGGAAGGCTGCCAGGAACAGCGCTGCTTCCGCAACGTCCTGGACGGTCGTGAACTCGCCGTCGACCGTCTCTTTCAGCATCATGGTCTTGATCACGTCCGCCTCGGAGATCCCAAGCTCGCGCGCCTGCTCCGGGATCTGTTTGTCGACCAGCGGCGTGCGCACGAAGCCGGGGCAGATCACGTTGGCGCGCACGCCGTGCGCGGCACCTTCCTTGGCCACGACCTTCGCAAGGCCAACGAGGCCATGTTTGGCGGTGACGTAGGGCGCCTTGAGCGGCGACGCCTCCTTGGAGTGCACGGATCCCATGTAGATGATGCTGCCGCCCTTCTGCCTGTACATCTGCCGCAAGGCGGCACGGGTGGTCAGGAAGGCTCCGTCCAAATGGATGGAAAGCAACTTCTTCCATTTCTCGAACTCGAACTCGACAATCGGCGCCACGATCTGGACTCCGGCGTTGCTGATCAGGATGTCGAGGCGCCCGAAGGTTTCGATCGCCTGCGCCATTCCGCTTTCCACCTGCTCCTCGTTGCTGACATCCATGCCAACCCCGAGCGCGCATTCGCCCATCGGATCGATCTCGGACGCGGCTTTTTGCGCAGCGTTCTGATCAAGATCCGCGATGACCACCTTCGCTCCCTCGCGGGCGAAGCTGAGCGCAATCTCCTTGCCGATGCCGCTCGCGGCTCCAGTGATCACCGCCACCTTGTTGAGGAGCCGGCCACCCCCGCTAGCGTGCTTGCAAGATGAAATTTCATTCTGCGAATGCATGGGTTCTTCCTTTCCGATAGTGAGGCTCGGCTTCCGCGAGGTAGTCGTGGACGACCTTCCCGAGCGCGAGCGTGAGATCGGCGACGATGTGAACCGCCGAAACGACTTCCAGCACCGGCAGCTCGGCGACTGGGGCCAGGGCGTGGGACCAAAGGTTCAGGGCTGCCGGACCAGTCCACGCACCTCTGAGCTCGACGTCCTCCAAGTGATATTCCACGAGCTCGCAGATGCGCGGCGTGCCGTCGACATGCGGAATGATTTTGAGGAGGAAGTTCGGTTCGGCGAGCGAGGCCTTTACGCTCGCGAGGT
>NZ_CAKXZS010000061.1:0-270 GCF_935822925.1 Mesorhizobium ventifaucium | reverse complement strand
AGTCGAGCGTGCCCACCAAAGTGTCGGTTTCGGTCCGAAGTGTCGGACTTGCGAGCTTCTTGGGAAAGCCCCACAGCTCGCGCCCGCCGGCAATCGGCGGATGGTCGTTGAGAAACATGCAGTGGGTGTAGCTGCCCTTGCGTCCGCGGAACGTGACCGGGATGACTTGCCCGCTTTCCGTGTAGTCGCCGAAGCCGGTCGAGTCCGGCATGCGAATGAACTCGAATTTCACGAGAGCTTCGCGCACCTGAAGCGGCTCCGGCACGAGGT
>NZ_CAKXZS010000060.1 GCF_935822925.1 Mesorhizobium ventifaucium | reverse complement strand
CCTGAGCGTCCGACGCTCTAACGAGCGCAGTGGCGCATGCAAGCGCCAATCTGAGCCGCTGCATTCTTAGGCTGACGGAACGGCATGGATCCTAGGGTCTGCGCCGCGTCGCTTCGCTCCTTGCTCCGCCCTAGGATGACGAAGCGGAGGGATGCTTCGGCTAATCTCCAAAGTTTGCGATTTGCCTCTGAAATTGGTTGCTGAAAGGGGCTGTGGACGGTTACTCCTGATCGGCATCCAATCGCTCAGGACCGAGCAGCTCGTCCCAAAGAAAAAAACCCGGCTTCGCGCCAGGCTTTTCAAACCTACCGAGATAGCCTTCTCAGCTCACCTGGACCTTGCTGGCGGCCTGGTCCTCGGCCAGCTTCTGCTGGAACATCTGTGCAAAATCTATCGGATCGAGCATCAGCGGCGGGAAGCCGCCATTGCGGGTTGCCTCGGCGATGATCTGCCTGGCGAACGGGAACAGCAGCCGCGGGCATTCGATGAACAGCAGCGGCAGCATGTGCTCCTGCGGGAAGCCGCTGATGGCGAACACGCCGCCATAGACCAGCTCGACATTGAACAGCACTTCCTTATCGAAGGATGCCTTGGCGTTCAGCGTCAGATTGACGTCGAACTGCTTGTCCGAAAGCGGATTGGCGTTGACATTGACGTTGATGGCGATGCCGGGGGCCTTGTCGCGGCCGCGCAGCGAGTTCGGCGCGCCGGGGCTTTCGAAGGAAAGGTCCTTCACATATTGGGCGAGCACGCTGAGCGAAGGCTGCGTCGCGTCGCCGTTGCCACTGGCCGCGCCGGTCGGCGCGTCGTCTTTGCTGGCCATAAGCCTTTGTCCTTTTGCCTCGGCAGCGTTGCTGACCGGATTGAAATCGGGCGTTCGCTACCATGGTCGGCATGACAAGACAAGGTTTGCGCGCTTTGCTCTCCCTTCTCCCCTTGTGGGAGAAGGTGGATTGGCGCGCAGCGCCAAGACGGTTGAGGGGTGTTGGACGGAGGGCTGTCATTGCCAAGCTGGAACACCCCTCATCCGACCGAGCTTCGCTCGGCCAACTTCTCCCACAAGGGGAGAAGGGAGAGCCGCGCCGACCTATTCGTCCTTAAAGGCGACCTACTCGTCCTTGAGGCGGCGCCAGGGGGAATTGTGATCGGGGCCGTGCTCGTTGCCGCGCGAATAGTCGCTGTCGTCGAGGTCGATGGTCTTATCGCGCGGCCTCGCCCGGAATCCGCCGGTGCCGAAACTGGTGGCCATCACGATGCGGCCTTTCAGCCGGCGCCAAGCGAGGTCGCGGATCGGCGGCAGCAACAGCAGAATGCCGAAAATGTCGGTGATGAAGCCGGGAATGATGAGCAGGATCGCTGCCAGCACGACCATGGCGCCATGCGCAAGCTGACGGCTTGGGTCACGTCCGGCGTCCATTTCGGCACGGACCCGGGTCATGACGCCGAAACCCTGGTATCGCAACAACAGCGCGCCGGCGATGCTCGAAGCCAGTACCAGGCCGACCGTCGCCAGGGCGCCGACCTGGCGGCCGACAACGACGAAACCGGCGATCTCCAGCAGCGGAAGCGCCAGGATGGACAGGGGAAGCAGCGAAATGCGCAAATCTTGACCGATCGTTTCGATGTTTTGCCGGCCGGCGGGCAATCGCCGCTGGCACTGAACCTTTTAGATAGGTATGGCTGCCTTTAATTTGAATGATTGCAGCTTGCGTTCTATATGCTTTGGATGTTGAACGCTATGCGACCGCAGCCATTGCCTGGCCGGGCGGTCCGGCCGGAGTAGGGATTGATTGGCGGAAGATATGGGATTCTTCGACTTCGGCACGATTTTCTTTCTGGTTGCGGCGGTTGTGATCTTTTTCCAGCTGCGCAATGTGCTCGGCCGCCGCACCGGCAGTGAGCGCCCGCCCTTCGATCCCTATACGGCGGGCCGCACCCGCGACGACGCCCAAAAGCCCGAGAACGTGGTCTCGCTGCCGCGCAAGCGAGCGCCGGGAGAGCCGGCAATCGACGCCTATGCGGCGATCGACGCCTTCGCCAAGCCTGACACCGATCTCAACAAGGGCCTGCGCGCGATCAAGGACAATGATCCGGCATTCGACCCCAAGACCTTCGTCGACGGCGCCAAGATGGCCTATGAGATGATCGTCATGGCCTATGCGGATGGCGACCGCAAGACGCTGAAGAACCTGTTGTCGCGCGAGGTCTATGACGGCTTCGTAGCGGCGATCGGCGACCGCGAGGCGAAATCGGAAAAGATCCAGTCCTCCTTCGTCGGTATCGACAAGGCCGACATCGTTTCCGCCGAGATGAAGGGCAGCGAGGCGCATATCACGCTGCGCATCGTCAGCGAACTGATTTCGGCGACGCGCGACAAGGCCGGCGCCGTCATCGACGGCGATCCCGAAACCGTCGCCGAGGTCAAGGATGTCTGGACCTTCGCCCGCGATACGCGCTCGCGCGACCCGAACTGGAAGCTCGTCGCCACCGAGGAAGAAGACTGAGCCCGGACCACGGCGAGGCTCCGGTGTCGCTTTCTCAGGCGTTCCGCGAAAAATCCTTTGACGATCTGCCCGGCTGGGAGGACGACGACCATCTGGCCTCATTCGCTGCGTTCCGGCGCTCGGCCTTTCATGTCCTGGCGAAACCCTATCGCTCCGGCGGGCTCGGTGTCGACTTCAATGCCTTCACCGAAGCCTATGCTGCAGGCCGCACCGTTTCGCCATCCGACCGGCGCCAAGCCCGCGCCTTCTTCGAGCGGCATTTCATCCCGGCACACATAGCGGCGGAAAGCGGCGGCGCCGGCCTCGTCACCGGCTTCTATGAACCGGTGGTCGACGCCTCGCCGGTGCGAACCGAACGATTTACGGTGCCGCTGCTGTCGCGTCCGGCCGATCTCGTCGACATCGGCGACGCCAACCGGCCCGACGGCATGGATCCCTATCTCGCCTTCGGCCGCGCCACGCCGGATGGACCGGTCGAGTATTTCGACCGCGGCGAGATCGAGCGCGGCGCGCTCGTCGGCAAGGGGTTCGAAGGCAAGGATTTGGCTGGCAAGGGTTTGGAAATCGCCTGGCTCGCCGACAAGGTCGACGCCTTCTTTATCCACGTACAGGGTTCCGCGCGGCTCACCATGACCGACGGCCGGCTTTGCCGCGTCACCTATGCCGCCAAATCCGGCCAGCGCTTTACCGGACCGGGCAAGATCCTGAGCGAGCTAGGCGAAATCCCGCTGGAAGCGGTGACCATGCAGTCGGTCCGCGCCTGGTTCAAGGCGCATCCGCAGCGCATCAACGAGATCCTGTGGCGCAACCGCTCCTATATTTTCTTCCGCGAGATTTCCGTCAGCGAGGCGGCGGTCGACGACCCGGAACTCGGGCCGATCGCTGCCGCCAAAGTGCCGCTGACACCGGGCCGCTCCGTCGCTGTCGACCGTCTGCTGCATACATTCGGCACGCCGTTCTACATCGACGCGCCGTCGCTGACCGCTTTCGACAACAAGTCGTTCCGGCGGCTGATGATCGCGCAGGACACCGGCTCGGCCATCACCGGCCCGGCCCGTGGCGATCTGTTCACTGGTACGGGAGATGCGGCCGGCGAGATCGCCGGCGTTGTCCGCAACCCTGCCGATTTCTACGCGCTGATCCCGCGTCGGCTTGTGCCGGGAGCCGGCCGATGACCCGGCGCATCGACAGGCTGAGCGAGGACGACCGGGTTCTGTGGAACCTGGTGGCGCGCACGGCCAAGCCGCTGAAGGGCAAGTCCGCCATCGACATCCCGGCGGACATCGGTGATGACGCGAAGCCGCCGCCGCGTGCCCAGGCGATGGCTCCTGCTGCGGCCACGAAAGCCAAGGCACAGCATGTTTCGCATGCGCTCGATGAGCCGACGCTGGAAAAACTGTCGAAGGGCCGGCTGCCGATCGAAGGCCGCGTCGATCTGCATGGCCTGAGCCAGGACGAAGCCTATTCGCTTTTGTTTTCCTTCCTGCACCGGGCGCATGCCGTCGGCATCCGCTATGTGCTGGTGATCACCGGCAAGGGTTCCTCGTCCGGCGGCGACGGCATCTTGCGGCGCGCCGTGCCGGCCTGGCTGTCGACACCCGCATTCAGGCCGCTCGTCTCCAGCCACGACCACGCCGCCCGCAAGCATGGCGGCTCAGGCGCGCTCTATGTCCGCTTGCGGCGCGCGCGCTAATGCGGATGCGCGCATGAGGGTGCACCCCACGAGGATGGACTTGTGACCCCGTTCGGCGAAAAGCTTCGCGCCCTGCGGAGCGAACGCGGCGTCAGCCAAAAGGCCATGGCCAGGGCGATCGGCGTCAGCGCCGCCTATCTGTCGGCGCTGGAGCACGGCCGCCGCGGCGCGCCGACCTGGACGCTGATCCAGAAGATCATCGGCTACTTCAATGTCATCTGGGACGATGCCGAAGAACTCGCGCGGTTGGCCGAGACCTCGCACCCGCGGGTGAAGCTCGACACGTCGGGCCTCAGCCCCGCCGCCACCGAACTGGCCAATGTCCTGGCCGAAAACATCGAAAAACTAGACGAGGCGGAGCTTCGCCGCATCACCGCATCGATCCGCGCCGCGCTGGGGCGGACGTAGGACTTGCCCGACTCGTGTGGAGGCGATCAATGGTCGATGTTGGCGCCGCCCCTCATTGCCCTGCCCGTCCTCCGCAGCAGCTGCGCTGCAGCTGCGGAGGGTGGACCGTGCATTTGTCCCCGTAAACGGGGAGAAAGAGGCCTACTGGACCGCGCCGACCAGGACCGGCTGGCCATCGCGGATCGACACCCAGCGACCGGTATTGTCTATCGCCTGCCGCTTGAGGAAGCGGTAGCCGGTCCGGTCCCATGAGCGGACCTTTCCGTCCAGATTGTCGAGGACGTAGTCGCCCTTGCTTGTGCGCACGGTCAGCACAGCATGGCCCTCGCCGTCCGGCTTGCGCACGACGGTCATCAGAAGATTGGCGTAGGACACGCCCAAGCGGTTCAATTCGCGGCGCTTTTCCAGGACATAGTCCTCACAGTCGCCAACGCCCCTGACGGGATAGGCCCAGACCTCGTCCTTGCCATAAATGTCGATGTCGCTTATCGGCTTGACGGCGTTGTTGACCCTGGCGTTGACGCTGAGAATCTTGCGCCAGAGCGCGCCTGTCATGGTAGCGGGGGCGAGATTGCCCGGGTGGATCGAGCATTCGGCCGGACTGGTCTTGCAGAAATCGTAATGGCCGATCGGCTGCGATGTCGGGCCGCCGGTTGCCATTGGCCCGGCCGCCGAAGCCGCCGTAGACCAGCCTGTCGCAAGAGCCAGCCCTAACAGGGCGCACACGCGCAGCCCTCTCGCCATTGGTGAGGAAATCATTGTCCCCCTCGTCCCTTGTTGTTAATGAAACGTTAAGGGCGATCTACAGTCCCTGTCAATTATACCAACGGCCAGTTTTGCGATATGGTTACCCGCGCAGCCGAAAGCGCGGCTATTGTGCAACAGGTCGACTTGAACGGCGGCTGCCATCCGGGACATCTTTACTTTTTGGCGGTCCGAACCAGCTTCGGCCTCACCGCAACGCGGGTCTGGCGGCCATAGCTGGTGATGAAGTCTACGATGCGCGGCACGATTTCGGAGCGGAAGCGCGAGCCGTTGAAGACGCCGTAATGGCCGACCGCCGGCTGCATGTAGTGAGCGTGCCTGTCCGCGGGGATGTTGATGCAGAGGTCGTGCGCGGCCTGGGTCTGGCCGAGGCCGGAAATGTCGTCGTTCTCGCCCTCGACCGTGAACAGGGCGACATTGCGGATATCAGAGGGATCGATGACGACGCCGCGATGCGTCATTTCGCCCTTGGGCAAGGCATGGCGGACAAACACGGTGTCGACCGTCTGCAGGTAGAACTCCGCCGTCAGGTCCATCACCGCCAGATACTCGTCGTAGAAATCGCGGTGTTTCTCGGCATTGTCGCCATCATTCTTCACCAGATGCATGAAGAAGTCCTTGTGGGCGATGATGTGGCGGTCGAGATTCATGCTCATGAAGCCCGAAAGCTGCAGGAAGCCGGGATAGACCTCGCGGCCGAAGCCCGGTACCGGCCACGGCGCCTGCATGATGACGTTGTCGCGGAACCAGTCGACGCCCTTTTCCTCGGCCAGAAGGTTGACCGCGGTCGGATTGCGGCGGGTGTCGATCGGCCCGCCCATCAGCGTCATTGTCGAGGGAACGAACGGGTCGCCGCGCGTTTCCATCAGCGCCACCGCCGCCAGGACCGGCACCGAAGGCTGGCACACCGCCATCACGTGGGTGTCGGGCCCCAGCGCATGCAGCATGTCGACGATGTAATCGATGTAGTCGTCGAGGTCGAAGCTGCCCTCGCTGAGCGGCACCATGCGGGCGTCGACCCAATCGGTGATGTGGACGTCGGCATGGGGCAGCATCGCCTCGACCGTGCCGCGCAGCAGCGTTGCATAGTGGCCGGACATCGGCGCCACGATCAGCAGCTTCGGATCAGGCCGGCGTCCGACGGGAACCGCCCGCTCGAATCGGAGCAGATTGCAGAACGGCCGCGACCACACAGTCTTTTCGGTGACATCGACGCTTTTCCAGTCGAGCACGGTCTTGGTCAGGCCGAATTGCGGCTTGCTGTAGCGGCGCGTCGTGCGCTCGAACAATTCGGCCGTTGCCGCGATCGAGCGGCCCCAGGACGTGTGCGTGAACGGATTGAGTGGATTGGTGTAGAACATCCGCACCGCATCGGCATAGAGGCGGGCCGGCTGCACGGCGGCGTGGTTCATTTCGTAGAACTGGTAGAACATCGAAAACCCCGCTGCTGCGACCGAAGGGACGACGCAGCGCCGAGCCTTGAATCTCTCGCCGGAAGGTTAACAACAAACTGCTGCGATGCAATACGTCAAGTGAAGTGATTTATGCTGATACTTTCGTCTAAGATGTTGAAAACCAGCATTGAACGGCGGGAGCCGGCTTATTGTGCGACTGCGAAGGCCGGCAACGGGTAATCTTCAGATTTGCGCTGCTCCTCATCCGCCTGCCTTCCGGGGGATGGTGAATCGCGAAAGCCGAAGCGACGTCCATCGCCCCCTTGCCGGGGGATGTCCGGCAGGACAGAGGGGAAAAATCGCGGCTTCATTCCAGCTTGGGTTCCTCGCCCCCACGAAAGTGGGGGAGAGTGGCTCGGCAAAGCCGAGACGGAGAGGGGGGAACCGCGCTCTACGAAAGCCCCCTCTGCGGCCGCGGAGCCTGTCCTCGGGCTTGCCAAAGGCAAGACCCGTGGGCGGCCACCTCTCCCCGCTTCGCGGTGGGCGAGGAACCCAGGTCTTGACCGCAGGGGCGACGCGGCCATTCGGCCGTGAGACCGGACGGCATATCTTAGACGCGTGGCATCAAATGCGGTCGGTGCACACAGCGGTATGGCCTGAGCTGATGAAGCCGAGCCGCCCCGCGGCGCCTTTCGACAGGTCAATCACGCGACCCTTGATAAACGGGCCGCGGTCGTTGATGCGCACGACGACGCTGCGGCCGTTGTTGCGGTTGGTGACCCTCAGCTTGGTGCCAAAAGGCAAGGTGCGGTGCGCGGCGGTCAGCGCCGACGGGTTCATCCGCTCGCCGGAAGCGGTCTTCGAGTGCAGCGCGTACCAGGAGGCGCGGCCGCATTGCGCGGCGGCAGGGGATGCGGCGACCATCAGGCCAGCCGCGATCGTCACCGCGACAAGCGCGGTCTGGTTGGGTTTCTTCATCTGCGGCAAGGGACTCCGTTTGACAGACCCGGCCGTTACGGATCGAATATGGCAGGAAATGCAGCAGTCGTCTGGCGGTTCCATGACTACAGTACACGTTTGGAGTCGGCGGGAAACAGTCTGTCATGGAATGTTGGGACTGCGCCGATGTATGTCTGGTGGTCTTCGCACCAGCACCGGGGTTTTTCCGGCAAGACCCGGCCCTGTTATGCAAGTAGATGTGAGAGCGATCGGGTCGCTTCCTTTCGCCTTGCCATCGCGGTCATGGCGGAATTGACGATCGACTTGGGAAGGGAATTCCGACGATGAGATTGATCAAAAATCTGCTGGCGCTGATTGTGCTCGCCATCGGTGCGCTGTGGTCGCTGCAGGGCATCGGCCTCGTCGGCGGCAGCTTCATGACAGGCCAGTCGCAATGGCTCTATAACGGCATCGTCACTGCGCTGGTCGGCCTGGGCGGACTGGTGTGGGCGAACCGTTCGCTCCCCTGACACTCGAACCACCTCAGGCCTGGCGGCGTTTCGGACGACCGGCGAATGCGCGGCCCGCCGCAAACAGGCATTTCCTATTTTGCGCGCAGCTTCGGCAAATAGATGCTGCGAATGGCCGACGATTTGAAAACCGGTCCCTGTATTCGGGCTAAGTACAGTAGTCTTATCCACATTAAAGGAATTGAGCGATGTCCATATCGCGGCGATCACCCGCATGAGCGTCGAGCGCAGGCTGTCACCTCTGGCATGCCCCGCAGCTTCAGGAGGGAAAGAACGTCCGGCAAGTAGTCGCAGCGGCTTGAAAATCAAGCAAAATCAACGGTGCCCGTCTTGTATATCATGTCACTAGAATTTATGTGTCTTGAAACCCTGGACGCGGACGCGGTGGGGACGCACGCCAGGCGTTTCGCAACCGGTGGCCCTGCTCCATCGCATGACAGAGAAACGTTCGGTCTATGCTCACAAGAAAGGGCAAATACGGCCTCAAGGCGCTCATCCATCTGGCGCGGCTGCCGGTTGGTCAGCTCGCTTTCGTTGGCGATATCGCCACCGCAAACAACATCCCGAAGAAATTTCTCGACGCCATCCTCGGCGAACTGCGCAATGCCGGTTTTGTCCAGAGCCGCAAGGGCAAGGAGGGCGGTTACCGCCTGGCGCGGCCGGCGGATGAAATCAAGATTGGCCACGTCGTGCGCGTGCTCGACGGACCGCTTGCTCCCACACCCTGCGCCAGCCGCACCCGGTATCAGCGCTGTGAAGATTGCAACGAGGCGACATGCCAAGTCCGACGTCTGATGCTGGAGGTCCGGCAAGCGATCGCCGAGGTGCTGGATCAGCGCAGCCTCGCCGAGATGCGCGATATCGCCGGCGACGACGACCTTTCGGCAGCGTTGAAAATCCAGGCCTGAGCCGGAACCGACGGCTCCTGAGGCAATTGGTCCGCGCATGACCGGCCGCGCAAATTCGGTTGTCCCAGGTTCGATCATTATCGTCGGCGGCGGCGCCAGCGGCGTCGTCCTTGCCGCGCATCTGTTGAAGTCGCCCAATCCCGATCTTCGTGTCACGCTGATCGAAAAGCGTCCGCATTTCGGCCAGGGCATCGCCTATTCCACGCTGCTGTCGGCGCATGTGCTGAATGTCAGCGCGGCCGGCATGAGCGCCTATGCCGACGACCCCGGCAATTTCTGGCGCTGGCTGCTTGAACGCGGCCTGGCAACCCCAGAGCAGGCGCCGGTCTACGCACCGCGCAGCGTCTATGCCCGCTATCTGAAGGAATTGCTGGACGAGCTCGAGGCGCGCGAGACGGGGCGTCTTCGCCTGATCCGCGAGGAGAGCCTGTCGATCTCGCCGACCGGGTCCGGGGTCGAGGTGGCGCTGGCCAACGGCACCAGCGTCGTCGCCCACCTTGCCGTGCTGGCGACCGGACATGACGAGGAGCCGGGCGCCGGCCACGGCCATGCGATCAGGATGGGATCGGAGGCCGACACCGAGCTCGACCCGGAAGCCCGAGTCCTGGTGCTGGGCACGGGGTTGAGCATGGTCGATGCCTTCCTGTCGCTCGAACAGCGCGGCCATCGCGGCGAGATTATTGCGGTGTCGCGGCGCGGCCTGCTGCCTTCGCCGCATCGCAAGGGCAATCCGATCAAGCTCGACGTCGCCGACATTCCGCTCGGCACCCAGCTCTCCTATTTCGTCGGCTGGTTTCGCGACCTGATCCGGGAAAACCAGAAGGCCGGCATTGACTGGCGCGACGTCGTCGACGGTCTCAGGCCGTTCAACCAGAAGATCTGGCAAAACTGGCCGTCTTCGGCCAAGCGCCGCTTCGTCGAGCACACCAAGGCGTGGTGGGACATCCACCGCCATCGCATGGCGCCGGAAGTCTACGCCCGTGTCACCGAGGCAGTGCAGTCGGGCCGCATCCGGCTTGTCGCCGGACGCGTCGTCGGCATCACGGCGGGCGACGAATTCAGCGTGCAGGTCCAGTCCCGCCACACGCAAACCATCGAGACGTTCGACGTCGCCCGCATCTACGATTGCACCGGCATCGCCAGGGACATCTCGACAACGTCGAACAGTGTGGTGCGGTCGCTGGTCGACCGCGGGCTGGCCCGGCCTGATCCGCTGCGCCTTGGCCTCGACGTATCGGACAATTGCGAGGTCATCGCCAGCGATGGCACCGTCTCGGCCAAGATCCTGGCGGTCGGGCCACTGACCCGCGGCACCTTCTTCGAGATCGACGCCATACCGGATATTCGCGTGCAATGTGCAAGGCTGGGGAAGCGGTTGCTGGGGTAGGGCGGCGTTGAGGCCGGTGCTCTACGGCCCCCCTCTGGCCTGCCGGCATCTCCCCCTCGTGGGCAGGGC
>NZ_CAKXZS010000059.1:9894-10736 GCF_935822925.1 Mesorhizobium ventifaucium | reverse complement strand
CACTTGAACGTCCGATGCTCTAAAGGTTATTTTCCCCACTCTTAACGTCGCGGGTGTACCCCCCCGTGTCTAGCGCTTGCACCAGATCACGACTTATCAGGCTATACTTTGCAGAGAGTGTTGATGCGGCCAAGGAGCTGAGCAAGGCGACAGCTTCTTCGTAGCTGCCGGGGCGCTGCAGAATTCCAGCGTGTTGACAGCGCCGGCCGTGAAAGGATTGCAGCTCACCGGTTCCGGCCTGCGAGCTTGGTCAATGGTGGCCGGGCTGACCGGGACGGAGAGCAGCGACGCCGCTGCATGAGCATATTTGCAGCAACGTACGAATTCTGCGCGCCGTCAAGGCGGATCGGCCATCTAGTCCATCTCGCTTCCAGATGATAGGGATAGACAGACTGGATTTGACATGAGGCGCCCAGCCATTGATGGTTGTCCGAAGAGCTGCAGCCGCAACGAGGGTGCAGTTACGCGGTCATGTTGCCAGATTTGTCATCATGGCTGTCTGGCTTCTCCACATGATGACTTCTTCCTCCATTCGGATGGATTGTTCTACGCCTCAACCCCTGGCGCCGAAGAGCGCTACCTAGCGTGGACCTACGACATGCAGGAAGGGGAGTGGGCGAAAAAGGCGGGTGCTGGCCTCCCCGTCGGCCAGCATACTCTGAACTTCGAATAGGAGAAGCAAATGAAGATCCTTGTGCCCGTGAAGCGGGTTGTGGATGCGAATGTGAAGGTTCGTGTCAAGGCTGACGGTTCGGCGGTGGAACTCGCCAACGTCAAAATGGCGATGAACCCGTTCGACGAGATCGCGGTCGAAGAGGCGATTCGGCTGAAGGAGGCCGGCA
>NZ_CAKXZS010000059.1:0-9884 GCF_935822925.1 Mesorhizobium ventifaucium | reverse complement strand
CGGTGGAGTTGAAGATGCCGGCGATTGTCACCGCGGATCTTCGCCTCAACCAGCCGCGCTATGCGTCACTGCCCAACATCATGAAGGCCAAGAAGAAGCCGCTCGACGAGAAATCTCCCGCTGATTACGGCGCCGACGTGAAGCCACGGCTGAAGGTGATCAAGACCGAGGAGCCGGGCGGCCGCAAGGCGGGCGTCAAGGTCAAGAGCGTCGCCGAGTTGGTCGACAAGCTGAAGAACGAAGCCGGCGTGCTCTAATGAAATCCGATGAGGCCGGCCTGCAAACGGCCGGTTTCTCCGCTCACCTAGGCTCACGTACTGAAGCACGCTTCGCTCCGGTTCTCGAACCCAATCGTTTTCGACCGGCCCGACATGAATTCGAGACGTCCCACTGAAGTGGATCAAGGAATAGAGAGATGACAATTCTTCTGATTGCCGAACACGACAATGCGACGCTTTCCGACCAGACCGCCAAGGCGCTTTCGGCGGCACTGCAGATCGGCTCCGACGTGCATGTGCTGGTCGCCGGCAACGGCGCCAGGCCCGCCGCCGACGCGGCCGCCAAGCTCAACGGCGTGAGCAAGGTGCTGCTTGCCGAAGCCGACGAACTCATCGAGCGCCTCGCCGAGCCGCTGGCGGCGCTCGTCGTCGGCATCGCCGACGCCTATGACACGATCGTCGCGCCGGCGACCTCGTCGGGCAAGAACGTCGCGCCGCGCGTGGCAGCGCTGCTCGATGTCGCGCAGGTGTCGGAGATCATCGAAATTGTCTCGCCCGACACCTTCAAGCGGCCGATCTATGCCGGCAACGCCATCCAGACGGTGCAGTCGAGCGACGCCAAGAAGGTGATCACCGTGCGCACCGCCTCCTTCCAGGCTGCACCCGAGGGCGGTTCAGCCCCGGTCGAGACGGTTCAGGCAGCAGTCAATCCCGGCCTGTCGAGCTTCGTCGAGAACAGGCTTTCCGAGACCGATCGTCCGGAGCTGACTTCGGCCAGGATCATCATCTCGGGCGGCCGCGCGCTGGGCTCCTCGGAGAAGTTCCAGGAAGTCATCCTGCCGATCGCCGACAAGCTCGGCGCCGCCGTCGGCGCCTCGCGTGCCGCCGTCGATGCCGGCTATGCGCCGAACGACTGGCAGGTCGGCCAGACCGGCAAGGTGGTCGCCCCCGATCTCTACATCGCCGTCGGCATCTCCGGTGCCATCCAGCATCTTGCCGGCATGAAGGATTCGAAGGTCATCGTCGCCATCAACAAGGACGAGGAAGCGCCGATCTTCCAGGTTGCCGACTACGGCCTCGTCGGCGACCTTTTCCAGATACTCCCCGAGCTCCACAGGCAATTGTGAAGCAGCCATGTCCTAGCTGCGTTCTTAACTTAGCCTGTGAGGACTGCCCTGGGCAGGGAGGCAAGGCCCTATCCTCAGGCCTTTGAAAGCGGGTAAAGTTGATAGGAGCGACGGCTCAAAAAGTCCCCAGATCTCGACGAGGGATCGATTTCGAGCAGGAAGTCGAGCGTATTAGGCATACGGTGACCGTGGGTGACCTTGTTGCAACCGATGCGACCACGCCGCCAACCGGACAGTATCACCTTACGATGACTTCGCTTCATCTCGAAATCAGATTAGCCCAATTCATAAACTGAATTTGACATAAGGCTTCATGGCGAATGAACTTCAACGGACATTATAGATGATTAAGAATTCAAACTGGTGTGCTCAAGTGCCGGCCGCTGATGCGTTGTCCAACGCACGAAGCGACGTCCGCGAGTCTTCGATGCAATCTCGAACGGTGGCGGACGAGTGCCTTCCATATCGAGACGAATGATCAACAGTATTCAATAGCCGGACCCATGAAAATTGATGAAAAGTCCGTTGCAGGGAAAGAGTTGATCCTCCAGGAACAGACCCAGCTCTTGGTAGTTGGCGCGGGTCCTGCCGGTCTGTCCGCTGCTATTGAGGGGGCTATGAGGGGCCTGGCGGTCGTGCTCATTGATGAGAACCCGGTCCTCTTCAAGACAATGTGCGACGAGGTGCCACTGCACTATGGGCAGGGCATGTCCAGCGCAGTGCGCAACCGCAATGCTATGATTGAGGCATTCGTCACTTCCGAGCCACTAATCCAGGCAGCATTCGAGGCTGGTGTGGACGTGCGGCTCGGCACCACCTGTTGGGGGCTTTATGCGAATGGTCCCGGTGTCCACTGGCTGCCCGGCACGGTTGCCGGCCTGGCCGATGAGGAACGCGGCTGGCTAATCGGCGCCGAACACGTCATCGTGGCGGCCGGCCGGCGAGACATGGGTCTAGGCTTCCCCGGCTGGGAGAAGCCGGGCGTAATTGGCGCCACGGCGGCGGTTACACTCGCGGCACGACTCGGAGCCCTGAACCCTCGGCGTGTGGTGATCCTCGGCACCTCGGCAGAGGCGCTGAGTGCTGCCGTAGCACTCCACGACGCCGGCGTTGAGATCACGGCGATTGTGGAACAGGCTGCCGAGCCCGTCGGTCCCGGCCACCTCGTGACCAAATTGCGCGCCGCCGGTTGCGAATTCCTGACCCATCATATCGTGCGCGAGGCGCTGGGACGGGAATCGGTCGAGGGAGTTCTCATCGCCGCGGTTGACAAGACTGGTCGAGCCGTCGGCGAAGAGCGCCGAATCGAATGTGAGGGCGTCGTGCTGGCGGTTGGCACGACTCCGGTCGTCGATGTCCTCGCCGCTCTCGGCTGTCATATCGCTTTTCAGCCGGAACGCGGCGGCTATGCGCCGGTGATGGATATGGATCAGCGAACCAGCGTCCACAACGTCTTCGCGGTCGGCGACTGTGCCGGCATCTGGCCTGAGAAGTCGCTCGATCGCAGCATCGCCGCGGGCGAAGGCCAACGCGCAGTCGGCGCCATTCTGGGGGACGCCAAAAATTATGAACTGACGGAGGTCCCGGAGCCCGACGTGCCGACCTACGATATATCAGCTTACCGTATGGCTTGGGTACGCGCCAGCGTCATAGAGGCGCGCGCCGAGTTCCACGTATGTCAATGTGAGGAGGTCACCGCCCGCGAGATCCTCGAGGTGCGTCCGCCACGGTATCTCGGTTGGCAAGGCGCCTCCCGCAACGACCGGTCGCTCTTTTCCCTGCTGGACAAGGCTCCCCCAAACCCGGACCACGTCAAGCGGCTCACCCGCGCGGGGATGGGGCCGTGCCAAGGACGGCGCTGCCGCGAGCAGATAGCGGCCTTGCTCGCGCTGCAGGCCACCGTGCCACTCGGCGCTGTTCCACTCGCAGGCTACCGCGCGCCGGTGCGACCGCTGCCGCTGGTGATTGCGAGCCAACTTCTCGAAACGGCAGATCAGGCCCGACATTGGGAACTCTGGTTCGGAATCCCCTCGCAATGGCAATCCCCATGCGAGATTCCCGAATTTTTTACCGTGGCGACCAATGAAGTGACGTCGCGCGAGTGAATCTTCAGCGAGGCGGCCATGACTGAGATCAACGGTGCGTCAGTAGTCATCGTCGGCGGCGGTGTTACAGGCCTGAGCGCCGCCTGGTGGCTGGCACAATCCGGCGTTGACGTACTAGTGATCGAGAAAGGCATTGTCGGTTGGGAGGCGTCCGGCCGCAACGGCGGCGGCTGCGGGCACGTCACTTCGCCTCTCTACGCCGAGATGCTGCGGCTGTGGCCGATCATGGATGAACTACTCGGTTATCCGACAGAGTTCTCAGCGAATCGCATCCACCTCGCCGTGACCGAGGAGCAATTAACGGTCCAAAAACGCAGCGCTGCTGCATTGAATCCTGGATATCGGTGTGAGCTTCTCGATCAGAAGCAACTCCGTGAACTCGTTCCCCTTGCCGGCGACAACGTCGCTGGCGCGCACTTTTACCACTTCGGGGGGCACGCTAATCCACATCGCACCGTCCAAGGTTATGCTTGGGGGATGCAGGATCATGGCGGCCGGCTGATGCAACACTGCGCGGTCACAGGATTCCGCACCGAAGGTGAGAGAGTAGTAGGCGTCGAGACGGAGCGTGGCCTGCTTGGCTGCGATCAACTGGTTATCGCAGCAGGGCCGCAAACTGGTCACCTCTCCGCGATCCTGGGGCAGGAGGTTCCTATGGCAAGCGCGCGCGCCGAAATGATCGTTACTGAGCCGCTTCCCCTGATGCCTTACGGTGGTGTAGACGGAAATGGGCTCCACGGCCGGCAGACACTGAGGGGCAATCTGGCCTTTGGAGGCGGCCCACACGAATGGCTGGAGCTGCCAGAAGGAGGCGTATTTGCAAATCCCTCGACCCCGCTGATGGGCCATATCGGCCGCCGCCTGATTGAGATGATGCCGAAGGCCGCGCATGCCCGCATCATCCGGTCCTGGGCCGGCGTGATCGAGAATACGCCGGACGGGCGTCCGGTGATCGACCGACTTTCGACTTTTCCTAATGTGCTTGTTGCGACCATGTCGAGCGTGGGCTTCGGTCTTTCGCCGTCCAGCGGGCGAGCGATCCGCGATGTAGTTGTCGACGGCGCCTGTAGCTTCGCGGACATATCCTCATTCAGGCTGGCACGATTCGCGAGGCTTGAGCCAGACTGGCGTGAATTGCAGGGATGGGTTGCGCTCGCGACGGAGGATAGATAGAGCACTGTCGGAAGGAGACGCTTGCTGTTTCGTTAGCATGCAACCTTGGCCGCGGGAGCGAATCGCTAGCGGGCACAAAACCTGCGAATCGGCCGATAGCGCCGCAAAAGGGGCTATCTGTTCGGAGTAGTCTGTCCAGGACGCGGCCGTTGCGGGTGCCAACAAGTTCATGGAGTCGGAATCGCGACGCCGTGAGTTGCCCGTGCTCCATGCCTTCGCTCATTCATTTCAACCGAAGGTTTTCGATTGCACAAATTCTCCCGCAGGACGACAGGGGTGCCTGTGGTCGGCCGAAGGGATACTGTCCTGAAGGTTCTGCAAAAAGCTTTGGAGAGGGAACGGCCCATGCTCTGAGGTGAGTGGCGGCCATGGCACGCTGGTGACGTTTCGATCACCGATTCCCGTGGAAGGGGAGTGCCATGACCAAACGAGAATTTAGACTGAGCAGAGGCGAGTTGAAAGCGTTGCTGTTGTCGGATGAGGACGGCTTCCGCAGGGTTTTGCAGGCTGTCGTGCAGGAGGCTTTGGAAGCCGAGATGACGGAGACCATCGGGGCCGAGAAAGGCGAGCGGACGGCGGAGCGGGTTGGTTACCGGTCCGGCTATTATGAGCGCAAGCTTGTGACGCGGGTTGGGTCCTGGAACTTCGCGTTCCGCAGGATCGGACCGGCCGGTTCTCGACGGAATTGTTCGAGCGTTATCAACGCTCGGAGAAGGCACGGTATCGGCGCTGGTCGAGATGTACGTGCAAGGCGTGTCGACGCGGAAGGTCACAGGCGATCACCGAGGAACTGTGCGGCCATTCCTTCTCGGCCTCGACGGTGAGCGAGGCGACGGCGCGGCTGGATGAGGCGCTAAAGGCGTTCTTTGAGCGGCGGCTTGCCGAACCCTACCCGTACCTCATACTGGACGCGCGCTATGAGCGGGCGCGCGAGGCCGGCGTGATCGCCAGCCAGGCGGTCTTGGTGGCGAT
Source organism: Mesorhizobium ventifaucium (assembly GCF_935822925.1). Classification (GTDB taxonomy): domain Bacteria; phylum Pseudomonadota; class Alphaproteobacteria; order Rhizobiales; family Rhizobiaceae; genus Mesorhizobium; species Mesorhizobium ventifaucium. The sequence continues at coordinate 4,289 of NZ_CAKXZS010000059.1, read as the reverse complement.
CGGCGTCGACTGGGAGGGCCGGCGCCAGGTGCTCGGTGTCGAGTTGGCCAACCGTGAAAGCCACTCGAGCTGGCGCGAGTTCGTGGCAGGGCTCAAGCAGCGCGGGCTCGCCGGCGTCGAGTTCGTCGTCTCCGATGACCATCCGGGGCTCAGGGTAGCGATCCGCGAAGTCCTGCCCGAGGCAGTCTGGCAGCGCTGTTACGTGCACTTCCTCAGAAACGCGCTCGACTATGTGCCGCGCAAGGTCGACGACGACTGCCTGATGGAGCTCAGATGGTTCTATGACCGGCGCGACCTAGGCGAGGTCAGGCGCGACCTGGCGCAGTGGATCGCCAAATGGCAGGCCAAATACCCGAAGCTGGTGGATTGGGTGGAGAACAACATCGAGGAGACGCTGAGCTTCTACCGACTGCCGCTGCCGCATCACAAGCACATGAAGTCGACGAACATGCTGGAGCGGCTAAACCAGGAGATCAAGCGGCGCACCCTGGTCGTTCGCATCTTCCCCAACCCGCAGAGCTGTTTGCGGCTGGTTCGGGCATTGGCGGTGGAGATCCACGAGAACTGGCTCGAGGCGACCCGCTACCTCAACATGGATCACCTGCGCGAGCACAAGAAGGAGAACCTGAGAGCACTGGCCGCCTGAGACGCGGCCCGCCATGTCCGCCGCTCCGCTAAACACGGGGCTGCGCGGCGAACACGCCAACGTCACCGCTGAATGCCACGCCTTTTTTGCAGAACTTGACACACACAACTGCCGAAGGCGAGGGACTCGTGCTGTGCATGTGGGCAGACCGAACCGCCGCGTCCACAGTCACTACCTGAGCTGGTTGATCGAGCTGCCGTGGCAGGGACGGGGTTGTCGAAACCCGACTCCACGCACGACTGTTTTTTTAGTTCACAATGGCCGCGCCGCCTCTTCACCAAGAGGCTTTCTGAAACGGTCCAACCGAAAGCTTAGCTAAGGGTCCAGCTCGGCGAAAGCCAGATGGCAGTCGGCTTTGCGATGGGTGGCGAGCCCGGGCTCGCTCCTGTTAGACAGGTTCGCCGTGTCGGTGAGCTGCGGGTCCTCCATCCTCGCCAGAGCCCGACCAAAATCCAGTCGAGAAAGTAGTATCAACTCGGCAGCAATTTGGCCTCAAGCCGTGATCAATATCAGATCTTCAACGCCCCCAATCGCACTCAGGCCCGCACCCGCTCGCTCTTCGGATCATACATCGGCTTAAGCGAGACGTCCGCCGCAAAGCGCTCGCCTGCGATTTCAATCTCGTAAGATGAGGAGAGAACCTCTTCTTCGCTTTCATTCTTGCAAGGTACATATCCAAGACCTATGGCTCCGCCGAGTGTATGCCCGTAGTCAGCGGACGTGATTGTTCCCGCGATCCGACCGTCTCGGAAGATGACATCGTTGTGATGCATCAGTGGAGTGGGATTTGTGAGCCGAAACTGAACCAACCGACGCTCAAGCCCCGCCTCACGTTTTCTCAGCACGGCATCTCGTCCGATAAATCCAGGCTTTGCTGTCCTTACTGCGAAGCCCAATCCTGCTTCGAGCACATGATCGCCGCTGCCAATATCTTCGCCAAACCCCCGATAGGCTTTTTCGACGCGGCACGAGAGAATGGCATGCAGCCCACATAGCTTGAGGCCGACAGTTACGCCAGCCGCCTCGATTACTTCGAAGACATGCGCGGCTTGGTCAGTTGGGACGAAAATCTCCCAGCCCAACTCGCCGACATATGTCACCCTATGCGCCCGCGCCAAACCCATGCCGATCTCAATTTCCTGGAACGTGCCGAACGGATTAGTCTTATTGGAAAGATCATTTGGACTTACTCTGCCGAGCAGTTCGCGCGAACTCGGTCCCATAACCGCCAGGACGCTTTCCGAAGCCGACGTATCGGTGATAACGACGAACTCGTCGCCCACATGCCGCCGGAGCCAAGACAAATCGCGATGCAAGGCGAAAGCCGAAACGACGAGCAGGTAAGCAGTCTCCGTGAGGCGACTCACGGTGAGGTCGCTCTCGATGCCGCCGCGCTCGTTCAGCATTTGCGTATAGACGATCCGGCCGACCGGCACGTCGACGTCGTTGGAGCAAAGCCGCTGGAGGAAGCTGCAGGCGTCTCGTCCCTCTACACGGATTTTTCCGAATGAGGTCAAGTCGAAAAGACCGACTCGTTCCCGCACCGCCACGTGCTCGGCGCGCTGATTATCGAACCAGTTCTGGCGGTGCCAAGAGTACCGGTATTCGCGCTCCTGCCCCTCCCCGGCAAACCAGTTGGCTCGCTCCCATCCGACCGCCTCACCGAACACCGCGCCCCGCGCTTTAAGATGCTCGTGAATCGGGGAGCGTCGAACACCGCGCGACGTTGTCATCTGACGGGCCGGAAAGTGGTTGGCATAAGTAAGCCCCACTATCTCCGAAACTCGCTCCTTTAGGTATGAACGATTGTTCTGAAAAGGCTGCATCCGACGGATGTCCACGCCCGACAGATCGAATGGGGGCTCGCCGTCATTCATCCACTGGGCCAGCGCTAGGCCCGCACCACCCGACGAGGCTATCCCTCCGGTGTTGTAACCGCACGCTACCCAATAGCCCCTGAGTTCGGGAACCTCTCCCAGGAGGTAGTTATCGTCCGGCGTGAAGCTTTCCGGCCCATTGAAGAAGGTGCGGATGCCGGCCGTGGCTAGGATCGGCATGCGCTTCAGAGCCTTCACCATAATAGGTTCGAAATGCTCAAAGTCCTCAGGCAACTGATCGAAGCAAAAGCTTTCCGGGATGCCATCCATCCCCCACGGCTTTGCCTTCAATTCGACCGCCCCAAAAAGAATTTTTCCTGCATCTTCCTTGTAGTACGTCTGCTCGTCACGAACACGAAGTACTGGGAGTCGGGTCAGCCGTTCTATCGGTTCCGTGATCATGTAAAAATGTTCGCAGGCGTGCAGTGGAATCGCCACGTTGCTTCTTGAGCCTAATTCCCGCGCCCACATCCCAGCGCTGTTTACGATGTGGTCTGTTTCAATGATCCCTCGCTCCCCCTCCTTCTCCCATGTCACGCTCGACACCCGGCCGTTTGTCGTCTGAACACCAGTGACTTGCACTCCTTCAAATATGGCAGCGCCGCGCATACGTGCGCCTTTTGCGAGCGCCATCGTGACGTTAGTTGGATCACATTGCCCATCATTAGGAAAATGGAGAGCAGCAGTAACGTCAGATACATCTACATAGGGGTGTAGTTCCCTAAGTTGATCTACAGAGAGCTTTCGCGCCTCGGCACCTACTGCAGCCGCGAGGGACAGTTGCCTGTATAACTCGTGCTTGCGCTCTTCGGTGAGTGCGACAGACAAGGATCCGACGCGGCGAAGTCCGGTTGCGATCCCTGTCTCATCCTCCAAGCTCGAGTACAATTGCATTGAGTACTTATAAAGGTTTGGCGTTGAAGCTATAGGCGGCTCACTCACTAAGCCGGCTGCATGCCAGGTTGTCCCACAGGTAAGCTTTTTGCGTTCAAGCAGAATTACGTCGCTCCATCCGAGCTTTGCTAAGTGATATGCTACTGAGCATCCGGACACCCCGCCCCCGATTATCACAGCTCGCGCTTTGGAGGGCAGCGACTTCTTTTCGAACACCTCAACAAACTCGCTAGCTTCCGGCGAAACTCTCATCGAATTTTAAGCTCCTGTTCTGTTTGTTTTTCTCGACTTCTGCCCCACGACGGAAGGGGGCCGACGAGGGGAAGGATCACGAGCCTCGAAAGGAAACCTTAGTAGCCGGCATCATGCTGGCACGGCAAAAGGCGGCCGGGGCGACAAATGGGGCAACTGTCGACACAGCTCCTCGCCAGCGCCCTGCTTGGAAGCCCGCGAGGGGGCAAAGAGCTATCTTTCCTATTATCGAAGTAGACGAAGCCGAAGCCCTCACGCGCAATGCCGAGGTTCTTAACCTGCCAGCAGAGGACGTGGAGGAAGCGTTCCAGAATTCCCGAAAATTCGCTAACTTGGCGAGAGGATGAAACCGGCGTAAGACGGGTGCCAATCTCTCGTTGATAGTTTTGTCTGGCCAACAACGAGGCTCGCGATTTTGCTGGAGGTAGCGACGCGGTTGCCTCGCCCTGCAGAACGGGGAGCGTCAAAACAGTGTGCATCTATCATTCCAACATCAAAGGGCAGTCGCATTTGGTACGTTTATTTGTTTAATGATCAATCGCCGGCCGACTTCCGTCAAACGCCGTTTAAGTATAGCCGGTATCTAGGAACGAGATGGTCGTCCGTGAAGAACTCGGAAT
>NZ_CAKXZS010000058.1 GCF_935822925.1 Mesorhizobium ventifaucium | reverse complement strand
TGAAGCGTGAGCCCTGGCCGGATCTGTGCTCCGGCATGCGGCGGCCGAGATCGTTGGTGATGCCGATGTAGATCGTGCCGCGCTTCTGGCTCGCGGTCATGTAGGCATAGCCGGTCATGGGGGGAAGGGTAACGAGCACCGTTGCGCACGCAAGCGCCATTCTGAGCCGCTGCATTCTTCGGCTTCGGTAACGGCATGGATCCTAGGGTCTGCGCCGCGTCGCTTCGCTCCTTGCTCCGCCCTGGGATGACGAAGCCGCGGTGGCTCGGGAAATAAATCTGCAATCCGGACGCAGTGGCCGCCTCTTGCCTCTGTCATCTGTCTGTCATATGCCGGCCATATACATCCATAATTCCGGATTCTAGGATGCATGGATAAAAACACCGCTCTTCTCGCATTGGCAGCGCTTGGCCAGGACACCAGGCTTGAGGTGTTTCGCCTGCTGGTGCGGGCGGGCGCAGACGGTCTTCCCGCCGGCGAGATCGCCTCGCGCCTCGGTACGGTGCAGAACACGATGTCGGCGCATCTGAAGGTTCTCGACCATGCCGGCCTCGTGCGCGCCGAGCGCGACGGCCGGACGATCCGCTACGTCGCCGACATGACCGGTTTTCGCGATCTGCTTGCCTATCTCATGGAGGATTGCTGCAACGGCGCGCCGGAACTCTGCCAACCGGTCATTCAGGCGGTGACTTGCAACTGTTGAAGGGAGGACTACGCCATGAGCGAGCCATACAACGTGCTTTTTCTCTGCACCGGCAATTCGGCAAGGTCGATCCTCGCCGAAGCGATCCTGAAGCGTGTCGGCGCCGGCAAGTTCAGGGCTTATTCGGCCGGATCGCACCCGAAGGGAGAGGTCCATCCCTACGCGCTCCAGCTTTTGAAAACCCTCAACCACGACACGTCGTTCGCCCGTTCGAAGGACTGGCAGGAATTCGCGGCTGCCGGCGCCCCGGAGATGAATTTCGTTTTCACAGTGTGCGACAATGCGGCCAATGAAGCCTGTCCGGTCTGGCCGGGACAGCCGATGACGGCGCATTGGGGCGTGCCCGACCCGGCCGCCGTGGACGGCACCGACGCCGAAAAGCATCTGGCCTTTGCCGAAGCCTATCGCATGCTCAACAATCGGATCTCGATCTTCGTCAGCCTGCCGATGAACACCATCGACAAACTTGCCCTGCAGAAACGGCTCGATGAAATCGGCCGCGATCTGCCGAAGGCCGGCTGACATCATGGCGGCTGACCTGTCCCGCCGCATTGTCGCGGAAGCGCTCGGCACGGCAATGCTCGTCGCGACGGTCGTCGGGTCCGGCATCATGGCGGATCGTCTGACGGATGACGTGGGTCTGTCGCTGCTCGGCAACACGCTGCCGACCGGAGCGATTTTGGTGGTGCTGATCACCATACTCGGACCGATTTCCGGGGCGCATTTCAATCCGGCGGTGACGCTGGTTTTTGCGCTGCGGCGGGAAATCGAAGCGAACGCTGCACTGGCCTATGTGATCGCCCAGATTGGCGGCGGCGTCGCCGGAACGCTGCTGGCGCACGCCATGTTCGAACTGCCGATTCTGCAAATCTCGCAAACCGTGCGGACCGGAAACGGACAATGGATTGCGGAGTTGGTGGCAGCCTTCGGCCTAGTCTTCACCATTCTGGCGGGTCTTCGCTTCCGTTCGGATGCCATCCCCTGGCTGGTCGGCCTCTACATCACCGCGGCCTATTGGTTCACGGCTTCGACCTCGTTTGCCAATCCGGCAGTCGCCATTGCGCGGGCGGTTTCCAACACGTTCGCGGGCATCCGTCCTGTTGACCTGCCAGCGTTCATCGTCGCCGAGCTGCTGGGCGCGCTGCTTGCCATGGCCTTGGCAGGATGGCTGCTCAGCGAGCCCAAACCAATCAGACAGATGAAAGCCGCGAAATGACCATCACCATCTACCACAACCCCGACTGCGGCACCTCGCGCAACACGCTGGCGATCATCCGGCAGTCCGGCGAAGAGCCTGAGGTGGTCGAGTATCTGAAAAATCCGCCGTCGCGCGAACGGCTCGTCGAGCTGATCGCGGCGATGGGAATGACGCCGCGCGAACTGCTGCGCGAGAAGGGTACGCCGTACGCCGAACTCAATCTCGGCGACCCCAAATGGACCGACGACGAGATCGTCGATTTCATGCTGGCGCATCCGATCCTGATCAACCGGCCGATCGTGCTGACGCCGCTCGGCACCGTACTTGCACGGCCCTCCGAAGCGGTTCTCGACATTCTGCCCAATCCTGATATCGGGCCGTTCACCAAGGAAGACGGCGAAGTGGTGATCGATGCATCGGGGCGGCGCGTCTGACGCCTATCTGGTATTTCTGGAATCTTGGAAATAGCGCTTGACGACACCCGGCAGCGGCAGCTAGCTTATTTCCATGAAACTCGAACAAGCAGCAAAACAGCTTGAGGCGCTCGGCAATCCGACACGGCTTGATGTCTATCGCACACTGGTGAGGGCAGGCGAAACCGGACGACCGGTTGGTTATCTGCAGGAAGCCCTCGGCATCGCTGCGTCGACGCTGTCGCATCATCTCCACCGGCTTATTCTGACCGGTCTGGTCACCCAGGAACGCCAGGCAACGACGCTGATCTGCCGTGCCAATTATCCTGTGATGAACGATCTCCTTGGCTTTCTTGCCGATGAATGTTGTGCCGATGCCGCATGCGGCCCGGCTGTCGGCGAGGCGGCTGCCTAACTCTTTTTTGACCGTTATTTCTATAATCCTAGAAACATAGAAGGTGTGCCATGGTTTCTGAAAACGATCTCCCGGTCGCCATCATCGGTGGCGGACCTGTCGGCCTGGCGGCCGCCGCCCAACTGGTCAGCCGTGGCCTTTCGGTCAAGGTCTACGAGGCTGGTTCTTCTGTCGGCTCGAACCTTCGGGATTGGGGCCATGTGCGGGTTTTCACGCCGTGGCGCTATTGTGTCGACGCGGTTGCCCGAAAACTTCTCGAGAGCCACGGCTGGCGGATGCCGGAGCCGGAGGCGTTCCCTACCGCCGATGAAATCGTCTCCCAGTACCTCGCGCCGCTGGCAAAACTTTCCGAACTGGCGCCGTCGATCGAGACCAACGCCCGTGTTGTCGCCATTTCCCGCTGGGGAGCCGACAAGGTCTTGAGCAAGGCGCGGGAGACGCGGCCGTTCATGCTTGTGGTCGAAACGGCCGGGGACATGCGCCGGGACAGCGCCCGTGCCGTGATCGATGCATCCGGCACCTGGCAGACGCCGAACCCGCTCGGCGCGGGCGGCTTGCCGGCCGAAGGCGAGACGGAATTTGGCGACCGCATCGCCTACGGCATCCCGGATGTTCTCGGCCGCGACCGTCATCTCTATGCAGGCCGCACGACATTGGTGGTGGGCGCCGGCCATTCCGCCGCCAATGCCTTGCTGGAATTGGCGGAGCTTGCGCAAACCGAACCGGGCACTTCGGCACTATGGGTGACGCGCGGCACCGACCTTGTCCGCATTTACGGTGGCGGCGATGCCGACGCGCTGCCGGCGCGCGGCGAACTTGGTTCCGATGTCCGGCAGCTCGCCGAAAGCGGCCGCGTGCGGCTGATGACGGGCTTTGCCACGGTTGCCATTCGCGACGTCGACGGCCGTCTCGTTGTCGAAGGCCAGACAGAAGACGGGTTGCGCAGGCTCGGCCCCGTCGACCGGATCATTGCCGCGACCGGTCAGCGCCCCGATCTCGCCTTGACCCGGGAGCTTCGGCTGGACCTCGATCCGTGGCTCGAAGGCGTCAAGGCGCTCGGGCCGCTCATCGATCCCAATGAGCACTCCTGCGGCGACGTGCCGCCGCATGGTCACCGCGAGCTCATCCACCCCGAGCCCGATTTCTACACGGTCGGCGTCAAAAGCTATGGCCGGGCGCCGACGTTCCTGCTGCTGACCGGCTATGAGCAGGTCCGCTCGGTCGCCGCGGCGCTCGCCGGCGACATGGCTGCCGCCGATGCCGTGCAGCTGGTGTTGCCAGAGACCGGCGTCTGCACGGTGCCGGTATCACCTTCAGGTGCGTCGTCACAGGGTTGCTGCGGCGGACCGGCGCCGGCTGCTGTCGACGCCTGTTGCGTCGACGATGCCAAGGCGAAGGCGAGCGGCAAGTCAGGCTGCGGCTGCGGCAGCACGCAAGCGATCGCAGCAGTACGCAGCGACGATCTCGAGATCGCCGCTCAATGAGCGACCGGAAAATCCCGGCTGCCGCACTCTGGGCGTTGGGGCTGACGCAGATCATCGGCTACGGCACGCTCTATTACAGTTTTAGCATCCTGGTGCCGTCGATCGCGCTCGAGTTCGCCTGGCCGGAACAATGGGTTTTCGGCGCCCTGTCGGCGTCGCTGCTGGTGGGTGGGCTGTTTGCGCCGACAGCCGGGCGCTGGGCCGATCGTTTCGGCGCCGGTCGGGTAATGACCTTTGGTTCGGCTGCCGCTGCGGCAGCACTTGTTGCTTGCGCGGTAGCAACCGGTCGGGTGAGCTTCGTGCTGGCCTTGATGGCGATGGAACTTGCGTCTGCCTTCGTGCTCTACAGCGCCGCTTTCGTCGCGATCGTCCAGATCGGCGGCGCCGGGGCGCAGCGCAGTATCACCCATCTGACGCTGATCGCCGGCTTCGCCTCGACCCTGTTCTGGCCGTTGACGGCGGCACTTCACGAATACCTGACCTGGCGCGAGGTCTATCTGGTCTTTGCCGGCATCAATCTCGCCATCTGCCTGCCCATCCATGCCTGGCTGGCGCGGCTGTCGCGTCGGGCGGACAAAAACGCTTCGGCGACAGCTGCGGCGATCGGGTCGGTCGGCGGGCCGGTTGCCTTCACCGCGCGCGACCGCAGCAGAGTGTTTCTGCTCATGCTTGGCGGCTTCGCAATCGAGGGTTTCGTGCTGTCCTCGATCCTCGTTCACATGGTCCCGCTGACGACGGCGCTCGGACTGGGTTCCGCCGGGCTTGTCGTCACCACGCTTTTCGGCCCGTCCCAAGTGGCAAGCCGGCTGATCAACATGCTGTTCGGCGGTCGGCTGGCACAGACCTGGCTCGCGGTGATCGGCGCGACATTGCTGCCGCTCGGTCTTATTGCCCTGCTGGCGACCACACCATCGGTGCCTGGCGCCATCGCCTTCGTCATCCTGTTTGGATTGGGCTCGGGCCTCGCCAGCATCGTCGGCGGCACGCTGCCCCTGGAATTGTTCGGGCGGGAGCGCTACGGCGCCCGGCTCGGCTGGGTGACGGCGGCGCGCCAGTTCTCGTCAGCGCTTGCGCCATTTGCCCTTGCCATGGCGATGGCAGGCATCGGCGTCCAGCCATCACTCTGGTTGACCGCTGCGGTCGGCATGCTCGGTATATTGGCCTTCTCCGCGATCATCCTAATCAGAAGGCAACCCCTCGCGCATGATCGCGTGATGCTTACGTCGGCGAACTGACGCCCCGTGCAACGACCAGCTGTGCGCAACACCGAACGGCCGGCCATGGGCGCTCGACGGGCTGTGATGCGGTTGATAAGCCCTCTCCTCAAGGAGAGTCGAGACATGACCGTTGCGATCGAGATGGGCCACACGACCGCAGGCGCCCCGGCTGCACTGGATCTTGAGGAGCTGCTGGCGACGCGCCTTTTGGTGCAGGGCAATTCGGGCTCCGGCAAATCCCATCTGCTGCGCCGGCTCTTGGAGCAGAGTGCCCCCTGGGTGCAGCAGACCATCATCGACCCTGAAGGCGACTTCGTCTCGCTCGGCGACCGTTTCGGCCACCTAGTGATAGATGCCGAGGAGCATACCGAGCGCGGCCTGCAGATCGCCGGCGAGCGGGCGCGCATCCACCGCGTCTCCACGGTGCTCAATCTCGAGGGGCTCGACGCCGAAAACCAGATGCGGCGCGCCGCCGCCTTTCTCGGCGGGCTGTTCGAGGTCGCCCGCGACCACTGGTACCCGATGCTGGTGGTGGTGGACGAGGCGCAGCTGTTCGCGCCGGCAGTCGCCGGCGAGGTTTCCGACGAGGCGCGCAAACTCTCGCTGGGCGCCATGACCAATTTAATGTGCCGTGGCCGCAAGCGCGGGCTGGCCGGGATCATCGCCACCCAGCGACTGGCCAAGCTCGCCAAGAACGTCGCCGCCGAGGCTTCCAATTTCCTCATGGGCCGGACTTTTCTCGACATCGACATGGCGCGCGCCGCCGACCTTCTCGGCATGGAGCGGCGCCAGGCGGAGGCTTTTCGCGACCTGGAGCGCGGGCACTTCATGGCGCTGGGCCCGGCGCTGTCGCGCCGTCCGCTGGGCTTGCGCATCGGCCCCACCGACACAAGTCCGCGCAATGGCACGCCGCGGCTGATGCCGCTGCCGGAAGCCGCGTTGGAGGATGCCCGCGCGATCATCCTGGCAGCGCCGCCGCCGGAAACTGTCCGGCCGCAGCGCCGATCGTCGCCGGACCTGCTCGATCAGCTGATGGCGGCGAAGTCGGCGGCGCTGGAAATCCGCCCCGAAGCGGCGGCGGCGCCAATCAGCGCCGAGGATTTGGCCGAGCGGCGTGAGCGGGTCGACCGTGTCCTGCGCGCCGTGCTGGCGCAGCCCGATGCGGGCTTCCGCGTCATCGGCGTGCTTTATCAGGAGTTCGTGGTCCGCTGCCGGATCGAGGGCCTCGCCTCGGTCGTGCCGGACCTGCCGGAGTTCCGCCGCATGCTGACGCGCGCTCGCGCCGGCTTAGGCTCCGACATGGCCGGCGATGACGCGTGGCAGGACGTCTCGGCGCGCGCCTCGCTGCTGCCCGAGGATATGCAGGGCGTGTTCATGATGATCGCCCGCGCGGCGAAGGAGGGCTGGCCTTGCCCGAGCGACGCAGCGATCGCCCGCGCCTATGGCTCGCACTCGCTGCGCCGCGCACGGCGTCTGCTGACCTATATCGAGGAGCAGGGCCTCATCGTCTGCCAACTTGACGGTCTCGGCCGGCGGGTCGTGACGCTGGTGGAATTGGCCTGGGCAACGGCACCGGGCAACCCCAACGCCGAGGAGGCGGAACAGGGCAGTTTGGCTGTGTGAGGCGGCGGCCGAGCGCGCAAGGGGAATGCCACGCATCAAGGCGATGTATGGCTAAGCGGCAGGTACAGCGGCGAGTCTTTTAGAGATCAGCCCCGATCAACTGACGAATGACAAGAAATACGGCAGGACTGTAGCGCAAAATATCCGCCGAAACTACGCTACCGCCGCCGATTACCCCCTTCGGTTCATTCTGTTGACATCTCCTGCTTCTGGAGAGATGGTAAGATACTACGCGGCGGCCCTTTTTCCGAAGATGTTATTCTGCAGCTTTATCAAAGGATTTTGGCAATGCGTTTGTCTCGATCGCGCCGACTTATGGCCATCGCTTTGACGGCAATCGCAGCCGTTCCCTCTTATGGACATGCCGAGGACAAGCTGCTGACGGAAGCGGTGCAGTTCAACGGTACGATCCTGTATCTCTCCACCGAGGTGCCTGGCCTGATCTTCGGCGCCGTGCGCAACGGCGAGACGGCGTTGGCCGGTTTCGGCAAGATTGCCGACGGGAGTGAAAAAGTGCCCGACGGCGACACAATGTTCCGCATCGCGTCCGTGAGCAAAGTGTTCTGCGGCAGTGTGCTTTCCTCGCTGGCGATCGACGGTAAGGTACAGCTTACCGACCGGCTGCAGGATCGCCTTGGCTGGGACGTTACGCTCCCTGAGAAAGATGGCCGCGCCCTCCGCCTGATCGATCTCGTCGCGCAAGCTTCCGGCCTTCCGCGGGAGGTGCCGGTGGCCGAGGCGCCCCCCTCCGACCCCTTCTCGACGAACACCAAAGAGGCGCAGATTGCCGCCCTCAAGGACAATCCGCTGCTGTTCGCGCCGGGCACCGCCGTTCTCTATTCGAACTTCGGATACGACCTCCTCGGAGCGGCGCTCGCGAATGTCTCTGGAAAGCCATATGCCGAGGTCCTGCGGGAGCGTGTCCTCGATCCTCTCGGCATGAAAGACACGGTTTTCAACCCAAGACCGGAGGACGAGCCGCGCCTGATGCAGGGGCATAACTTCGACGGCAGCGCCATGCCCATCGTGCCGACGAGCACAGCCATCGAGTGCGCCGGTGGATTGTACTCGACCGCGGACGACCTGCTGCGCTGGATGAACTGGCATATCGACAACAAGCCTTCCGCGGCCGGCGCCGAGTTCCGCCTTTTGAACCACGCGGCTTTTTTGTACCGGGACGGGCTCGCGTCGGTGGTGGGGCTGGATGACGGCGGCCCGATGGACGCCATGGGTCTCGGATGGGTCATCATGCTCCCCAACGAGCATCGCCCGCTCATCCTCCAGAAGAGCGGCGGCCTGCAAGGGATGTTTCTCTATGTTGCGATTGCACCGACACGCGGCGTCGGCGCTTTCTTCGTCATGAACGAATTCAATGCCGCCGGCTTCATGGCTGGGGTCAAGACGACGAACGATCTCGTCGCGGAGATCGCTCCACGCTGATTTTCGCGCTGATCAGGGGGAATCTGCGCGATGATTAACGCTGTGGAGGGGCTTGACGGGTGTTTCGCGGCAAGGCAAGCGCGACATCGGCTAGTTCCGGCCGACCGCTTAGCCTCCTGAGGACGACCTTTGCCAGCGCCCGACCGCTTCATCGCTGCTCACGGCCTGCTTAAGCGGCGGCCAAGGTTCTGCATCTTGCCTCTTTGGCATTCCGCATTCGTAGCCGACCGCGAATGCCGCGCTGCTCGCAGTCCCGACAGCCTCAGCCGCCTCCTGGCGCAACCAGGCGCGGGGTTCCGTGTCATCGGCGTGCTTTAGCAGGAGTTCGTGGTCCGCTGCCGCATAGAAGGCCTCGCCTCTGTCGTGCCGAACCTGCCCGAGTTCCGCCGCATGCTGACGCGCGCCCGCGCCGGCCTCGGCTCCGACATGGCAGGCGATGACGCCTGGCAGGATGTCTCGGTGCGCCTCGTTGCTGCCCGAGGATATGCAAGGCGTGTTCATGATGATCGCCCGCGCGGCGAAGGAGGGCTGCCCGAGCGACGCGGCGATCGCCCGCGCGTATGGCTCCCACTCGCGGCGCCGCCAGGCGCCTGCTGACCTATGTCCAGGAGCAGGGGCTGATCGTCTGCCAGCTCGACGGGGTTGGTCGGCGGACAGTGACTCTGGTCGAACTCGCCTGGGCGACGCGCCGGGGGATCCCGGTGCTGCGGAGGTGGAGCAGGGGAGTTTGGCTGTGTGAGGCGAGGGATGAGCCCGTTTGGGCTCGACGCTGCCGTACGGCTGGCTCGTGCTGGCTAACCAAATGCTCGCATTGGGTCAGACGCGGTCATTGACCCATGTCTGCTTAGCGCCGGAGCCAATCTATGTGCATATCGGAACGGCCGGAACTGGGCCGAGAGCGAACCGGTACCCACGGATGCGTCGGGGGCGTTTGCTACTCTGAAAATCTTATCCTCAGTCCGCCCTCGACTGCCTTTGACGCTCCCGCCATGTCGATACCAAGAACGTTGCCATCGAACCTGAAAGGTTGACGGCCAGTTCGGCGTGCCGGGCCTGCGGCCTTGCCCGCAAAGGGCCTTGACTATGGGCGTCACCCAGCCGATTCCTCAATGCCCCAAGGGATTCAACAATGGATTGGCAGCCGCCCAAAATCTGTTTGAACACCTTTTCGGTATAGTCGTCCGGCGCAATTTTCAGCGTCTTGGCCAGTTTGCGATAAAGCGCGGGCAGTTCCTCGTCGTCGGCGAAGGTTTCACTGGCTTCAGACAGAATCCATTTGCAAACATCCTCCAAGAGCGTTCGGGCAAGGGTAATGGCACCAGCCGGGTCGGAAGAACGCCGATCCATAGCCATTTCCCATCGCTGATGAACGTGGTCGGGATCGAACTCAGCTAACACGGCAGATATGGCAGCATCCGCTGGCGCACCGATAGAAGCCGCCCGAACCTCATAGACCGGGCTTCCCGACAGCCTGCGGACTACCTTCAGAGCGTAACCGTCTGGCTGCAGATGCTTGTTGAGCAAAGCGACCACTTCGGCTTGCCGATCCGGCGTCTGCACCACGGGGTCGACAAGGCTTTGCAAGAAGCGAAATACCTGGTCGCGGGAACAGGTGAAAAAGTCCAATGCGGTCAACAGATCCTTTTGCGACCAATCTGAATTAGCGACTGTGTGCCGAATGATATCGGTCTCGAGGGTATGCGTGCCGAAATCCTCCCAATTGCGGGAATCATTGAATTTGCTGAGCATAGAGCCAATCGGCCATACACGACGCAACAGGTCGATTTCATCAATTTCCGTGCAAAGTGGGTGGCCCTCCAGGCCTGAAGCGATCCGGCGTCTCGTCAGTTCCGTAACAGGAGGAGACCCGCGTTCGGTGATGAGGGCCACAAACTCTTGCAAATCGAAATCTTCGACCTCGGCGAGTATCAATTTGGCGACTTCAATCACCTGCTCGGCCGATACGCCGGCCAAACGTTTCGAAGCGTAGGTGAACTTGCTTCGATAGGCTTCGTCGCTGTCTCCTTCAGAGAGTCCGAGCCTGGTGCATAGCCCCGGCACGTCGTAAGCCTTGAAGCCCGAGATAGCATGCGCAACAGCCTGCCGGAGCCTCCGAGTTTCTTCGGGCGTAATCCTCAACTTCATCTGTCGGCCTCTGCGAATTACGCCGCGGTTGTCAAGGCCGGCAGCACGTCGGGAGCGGTAGTCACGTCCTCCAACATGTCGGCCGCACCAACCTCGAAAGCGCGATCCAGCAACGCGTTAAACCTACCTTCCTGCAGCCCCGGCGTTTTCTGGTTGTAGTGCCAACGAATGACACGATGCGGATTCCAGATGATGGCATGGCTGATCTCGCCGGATCGCCCTGGCTTGATATCGATGAATTTCAGTTCTTGTAGGAGGCGCATCCGCGTCGACCAAGTGTAGCCGGCACGTTGCCCCGTAAATCCCGCCGCGTGGGCGAGGTCTTCATGCTTGGCGGTGTTGACCATGGCGTTGTCCCACGTCTCGCACCACAGCCCGGTGTAGGTCGATGACAGTGGCTTTCCGTTGCTCATGTCGTCCATGATCTGTAGGATTAGCGGCATCGTCTTCGGGATTGTTGCGAACCCTTTGTTGGCCAGACGGTGCCAGATCAATTTTTCCGCGCCTGGCCATAACATGTCCCGCTGCGCAACCAGCTTCTTCGCAATTGCGGCGACTTCTCTTCCGGACGGCATTTCGTTCTCCTTAAAATTGGCCAGTTTGGACCTGGCTGGGTTGGCAGGCGCTTCTTGCGGTGGAGGCGCAGAAGGCGGGCCGGGTTTGGACCCCGGCCCTGAGTTGAGCATCGGGAAAATCTCAGGTTTGGACCCTGGTTCACTCGATGCATCATAATATGAAGTCGAAATGTAATAATCTCAATGACTTAGATGTTTACTTAATCATTCTGAGTTGCCGAATCGCGCGGTTCATAACCACAAGTTCGCGCGAACTTTTGCATCTTACATTGTTGAATTGCAACAAGTAATTCATGCCAGGTCGAATTAACCGGCGAAAACAATGGGTTGCTGGCTTACCCGCAGTCCTCAATGTGCTACTGTGCTGATGCGTGCTTAGCGTACTCACCGTGCTCCCGGATGGTGCGGAAGGGTGAGGGGATGCTTTTTACGATAGCTAATTTAGGCGGCGACGCGGGGTATCTCGTCCCAACGCATCGTGAAGCACGGCGACTTTTGCTCGAATTTCGTCGCCCATCGTTGGCTCAGCCCCGCAGCGGCCGGCTCAAGAGTATGCCGACCGAATCGTTGGTTGACGGCCTAGCCAATCGCAACGGTCGGCATGAGGCGCAAAGCCGCCGTCAACGTCTCGGCAGACGTAGTCGACCTTGTGTTCAAAAGCAGCCGTTCGAGTCAGCCCCCTACCTATCCTCAATAATCCTCAAATACGCCGCCGTAACGAACACGATCAGCCCGAACAGGATCCGCCACGCGCCTTCGGGCATTTGCAGGATGGTGAGCAGCGTCGTCAGCACGGTGAGGATCAGGGCACCGATGATGGTGCCGGTGTAGCCGCCGCTGGAAAGATCGAGGTTCCTCCGATCACGGCGGCTGCCACCGAAGGGAGTAGAGCGGCGGTGTCGGATCACTCGCCCACAAGGGTACCCTTGCTCCGAATTTGCCGTCACACCCTTCAAGGTGGGCGCGCGCATTGAGAAGACGCGTAACGCACATGCTTCAGCTACTAACTTACAAGTTCATTGCGCCCTTATAAGGAAGGTGCTATAAGTTGGCTTGCTTAACTGGAGGACTGCCCAATGGCAAGCGTTTCATATATCTCAACCTCGAAGCTCGTCTCTTTGCTCTCGTCTGCTGATCCGCAGAAGAAGCTCAACATGCGCGTGCTCAGCGTTACGCGCCTCTCACTCGAAACCGATACATTTCAGCCGGTCTCACTGATCGATCTCGCTGAGGAGAAGATCATCGTAGCCGAAGGCGCTGTCGAGATGCCGGCCGCAGCACCCAAGGCCTCGCGCAAGAGCGGCAACTATCAGCTCGTGGTATTCGGCGAGAAGTTCGACGCTTACTCGCTGAAAGAGTTGCTCGGGACCGGCCTTCGCGCACTCGAAAAGCACAAGCCCGGGACGCTTGAGAAGCTCTCGAAGATCAAGACGACCACTAAGCGCATTGTCGCGCACGACCCCGCCGCCTTGTTCGACTCTGAGGGCTTGTCCGAAAAATTCAGCATGCAGCTTATGAATGGCTGGTGGTACGGCACGAACAACTCCGCGCAGGAGACCGACGCGTGGCTCAAGCGTGCTTGCGACTGCGCCGGTGTGAAGTGGGGCAAGGACTTTTCCACCAACCTGTAGGCTGCCCAAGTTATGCTCCGGCCTGATCAACCGGGGCGACTTTTTGGGCATAAGTGGTAGAAACCGTACGCGATAGTCGTTCGTAAACGCTCCAGGCGGCGGGAAATGGGCAATCAACCGAATCTACGGCCAACCTTGACGCAGTCCTATAAGCGGCTGGTATTTTACTGCCACGACTTGAGGTCTTGAAGTAACGATTGTACCCGATGGTGTAGTGCTGCAACGATGATCAAAGATAGACCTGCATTGCTTCTGGCGCGCCCGGAATACCGTCATCTTCCCGCCTCGCCTTTCGGCTTGGGCGTTGCACGATTCCCGAGTTGATACGGGCTAGCTTTGGTCCACTGGGCGGTATTCAACCGGTCACCGGGACGATGGCGAAGGCCGCAGGCGGCGTAATGCACGATTCGCCCTCGCGTGGCGAAATCGAACTCTTCCGCCAGCAAGGCACTCAGTTCCAGATGATTTCGGTGGTTGTCAGCATAGCCGCCCTGAAGATCGTCGATGGCGTGCCGCACGCAACGCCCTACGCCATCTCGCTGATACCTGCGTCGAAGCGCGATCGGGTGGACGAACGGCCGATCGATTTGATCGCCAAACTTGATGTTCAGAAGTTTTTGCGGGAAACGCAACCCTGCTACATGGGCTACGATCCTTTTGCCGGAGACTGGTCGCTGTTCGTACCGCTCGGCTCTCTCATGGGAGAAAAGCCGTTTGAGGACTGCATCGACACGCTGGGCTTGGTAGTTGAACAGTATTCCTCGCGACCAAATTCGACTATGCGGACGTAATCGAGACGCCAATCGGCATGGCGAACCCAAAGCATGAGGCCAAGTTTGCCGCTCATCGCGGTAAGCTGCTCTACCGCCCCCTTCACCAAAGTCGAGTCTCGCCGCGTTTGGGGCGCCGAATCGGCTATCGAACTTTTCCTGTTTCAGGAACTACTCTACCGCGGCCTAGCACCGTTGCTACAGGTGCTGTTTTACGATGACGGTTCGTTTTACCCGTCGCTATATCATTTGTGGCGCGACATCGAATTCCGCCACACCCCCGGCATGATTACGGAGGCTGACATGTTTTTTCCAAATGAACGCGTGGCAGTGTTTTGTGATTCGACCAAGCATCATCGCGGCGCCAAGAACGCAGCGAAGGATCGAGCGGTGAATCAACGATTGGAAGCGGTCGGCATCCGCGTTGCGCGCGTACCTGGCGCGGTCATCGCCAGCGATCTTGGGGCGGCAGCCGACATGGTGACGGACGCGCTGCGCGAGCGCGCTTAGTTGTAGGACCGCTTTAGATTGCTTTTCGCGTCGTCAATACATGCTGAGCAATGTCTATCTCGGGTCACAAGCAGGCAGCCCTACCGATCCTCAATAATCCGCAAATACGCCGCAGTCACGAACAGCACGATAAGCCCAAACAGTATCCGCCGCGCGCCTTCCGGCATCTGCAGGATGGTCAGCAGCGTTGTCAGCACGGTGAGGATCAGCGCCCCTATGATGGTGCCGGTGTAGCCGCCGCGGCCGCCGAAGATCGAGGTGCCGCCGATCACGGCGGCTGCCACCGAAGGCAGCACCAGCGGCTCGGCGAGCGACAGCGACGGCGCCTTGATCAAGCCGACATAGAGCAGCCCGGTGATGCCGGCGAGCACGCTCGAGATGACGTAGAGCGCGGTGATGACCTGCCAGTAGCGGACGCCGGACAGGCGTGCTGCCCCTTCATTGTCGCCGACCGCGTAAAGCAGGCGGCCGAAGCCGGTGCGGTTCAACGTGAAGACGATAAGGATGGCGATAGGCACGAACAGCAGCAGCGCATTGGGCACGCCATAGGTGAGGCCGGTGCCGAGCCAGGCCAGGAAGGGCGGAATCTTGGCGCCCGAAGCGATGACGGTGCGCTGATAGACCTGCAGGCAGCCGGTGCCGATCAGGCTGGTGCCGAGCG
Organism: Mesorhizobium ventifaucium; assembly: GCF_935822925.1. Lineage (GTDB taxonomy): Bacteria > Pseudomonadota > Alphaproteobacteria > Rhizobiales > Rhizobiaceae > Mesorhizobium > Mesorhizobium ventifaucium. The sequence goes on along the minus strand of NZ_CAKXZS010000058.1, from coordinate 3,332 downwards.
TCATGATCAGCGGGTGCACGCGAAACACGCCGACGCCGATGCCGTTGACCAGGCCGATCAGTACCGCCGGCACCAAGGCGATGAGGATCGCTACACCCGGGTCATGATTGACGACCTGCGTCGCCATGATGAAGGCGCTCATCGTCGCCACTGTTCCGACAGACAGATCGATGCCACCGGTCAGCATGGTCATGGTCTGGCAGCCGGCAAGGATTGCCAGCGGAATGGCGAATTTGACGGTGTTCGCGAGCCAGCGCTCGTTGACGATGCCGGGGCGCAGGATCTGCAGGACCACCACCAGGATGACCAGCAGGATGATCAGGGGAATCAGCGGCCGGTCGGCCATGAAGCGTTTTACGCGGCGGCCGAGGGGGACGGGTTGGATCGCGGTTGTGCTCATGGGATTGCTCGCGATTGGTTTTGCGCGATGCCGGGAGAGGATGGTGTTCTACGGCGCCCCCCTCTGTCCTGCCGGACATCTCCCCCACGGGTGGGGAGATTGGACGGCGCGACGGCTTTCGCCAATTGTCGGCGTTGCAAGAATGAGCGAGGCGCCGAAGCTGCCGATCTCCCCCCAAGTGGGGGAGATGTCCAGCAGGACAGAGGGGGGCGCCGTGGAGCACCGACTCCGCAAACCAGCCTCACGCCATTGCTCATGATTGCCGGCTCCGCATGGTGATGAACGCGCCGAACATGACGACGGCGACCATGATCGCGCCCTCGATGATTGCGGTGACGTTGGGATCGATGGCCAGCAGCGTCAGGTCGGTGCGCACCAGCCGCAGCACGAAGACCGCGACGATCGGGCCGAGCAACCCGCCCTTGCCGCCGCCAAGGGCGACGCCGCCGAGCACGACCGCCGCCACGCTGGCAAGAAGATAGGGGCCGGGAATGGGGGCGCCGATGCCGGTGCTCATGGTCAGCGCCAGCCCGCCCATGGCGGCGAAGAGCCCCGACAGGGCATAGGCGATGATCCTGGTGCGCGCGACCGGCACGCCGCTGCGAAATGCGGCGAGCTCGCTGCTGCCGATGGCGTAGATCGACAGGCCGAGTTTTGAGCGCTTGAGCGGTACCCAGATGATGCAGAGGCAGACGACCAGAAGCACCAGCGCCTTCGGTATCCAGGCAGAGATCCCTGGCAGGCCCGGGATCTGGACAGTGCCGACGATGGTCGCCCTTAGCCATTCGGCCACCGCGCCGCCGGGCGCACCGAGGACCAACAGCGCCGCGCCCTGCAGGACGAACAGGGTGGCCAGCGTGACGACGATATCGGGCACGCGGGTGACGACGATCAGCATGCCGTTGACGGCGCCCAGCACCAGTCCCATGGCCAGCACGAACGGCACGACAAAAAGCGCGTATTCCTCGCTGGCGCCGTCCATCATCGAGGCAGCGGTGACGCTGGTCAGCGCCATCATGGCGCCGACGGAAAGATCGATGCCGCCGGCGATGACGACAATCGTCTGGGCGGCCACGGCAAAGGCGTAAGGCAGCACCGCGCGCACCAGCGAGCCGAAATCGCCGCTGCCATAGCCCGGCTGGATGAGCCTGGTGATCACCAACAGGATCACGAACAAGACAAGCAGGCCGGCGACCCAGCCCTGACGGCGGACGAGGCGGCTCAAGGTTTCGCCACCGAGTGGATATCGGCAAGGATGCCGACATCCTCCTTGGCGCCGCGCGGCAAGCCGTAAGCGGCGCGCATCAGCGCCGGCTCGTCGGCGAGTTCGACGGGGAAGACATCGACGACGCGGCCCCCAAAGATGACGATGACGCGATCGCAGACACGCTGCACCTCCTCGAGCTCGGATGTATAGAACAGCACCGACTTGCCCTGGTCGGCGAGTTCGCGCAGCAGCTTGTAGATCTCCTGCTTGGTGCCGACATCGATGCCGCGCGTCGGGTCGAAGCAGAGGATGGTCTGTGCCTCAGCGGCGATCCAGCGGGCGATCGTCACCTTCTGCTGGTTACCGCCGGACAGGCGCTGCACCTCGCGCTGGGCGCGGGTGTCGATCTGCAGCCGCTCGATCGCGCTGACCACCCTTGAGCGCTCCTGCGCCATGTTGATCGGCCCCCAGTTGCGCAAGGCGGCGCTGAACGGGAGCGCGATGTTTTCGCGCACCGAGCGCTGCATGGTCAGCGCTTCGGTGCGGTCGCCGGGCACATAGGCGATGCCGGCGCGGATCGCATCGGCCGGATGCGCGAATTTCACCGGCTGCCCGTCCACTTCGATGGTGCCGCCGGACGGGCGGGTGGAGCCGGCGAGGGCGGCGAAGAGCTCGTCCTGGCCTTGGCCCTCAAGCGCGACGACGCCCGCGACCTCGCCGTTCGCCAGATCGAACGAAACGTCGTTGAGTTTGGTGCCGACACGAAGGTTCGCCACGCCGAGCCGCGGGCGGCTATCCCCAGGCGAAGCGGCGTGGCTCGCCTGGCGCGCCGCCACGCGTGTCTTTTCGATCCTGGCGCCGAGCATCATCTCGACGATGCGCTCCTCGACGCCCGGCTCGATGTCGACGACGCCGACGGTCTCGCCGTCGCGAAGCACGGTGGCGCGGTCGCAAAGTGCCGATATCTCGACAAAGCGGTGGGAAATGAAGATCACTGAACGGCCGCTGTCGCCTTGGCGGCGAACGACCTCCAGCACCTTTTCGGCAAGGTTTGCCGGCAGCGCCGCGGTCATCTCGTCGAGCAGCAACACGTCGGGCTCGACCGCCAGCGCACGCGCCAGATCGAGCACGCGCAGCACGGCAAGCGGGATGTCGCGCGCGATGTCGCGTATGTCGAGGTCGGGAATGCCGAGTTCGCGCACCCAGGCGCGGAACGGCTCGACCGGCGTGTCGGTCAGGCGAAGGTTGGAGGCGACGTCGAGATCGGGGATGAGCGACGGTTCCTGATAGACGGGAAGCAGGCCGGCGCGGCGCGCATCGGCGGGCGAGCGCACGTCGCGCGTCTCGCCGCGGATCAGGATATGCCCGGCATCGGCGCGGATGGCGCCGGTCAGGATTTTGACCAGCGTCGATTTGCCGGCGCCGTTGGCGCCCATCAGAGCGTGCACCTCGCCCGGCAGGACCGACAGCGACGCATTGCGCAGCGCCACCACGGCGCCGTAGGTCTTCACGACGCCGGTGGCGTCCAGGAGGGGGTTCGTGGTCAAAATCGCGTTGCTTTCGTTCCAGAAACTCTATTGCTGGCGCTCTACGGCGCCCCCCTCTGTCCTGCCGGACATCTCCCCCACAAGGGGGGAGATTGGCAGCTTTGACGCCGGCTCTCTTCTTGCAACGCCGAAGATTGGCCAAAGCGTTGGTGACGGCTGATCTCCCCCCTCGTGGGGG
>NZ_CAKXZS010000057.1 GCF_935822925.1 Mesorhizobium ventifaucium | reverse complement strand
GGCAGGGGAATCGCATATGGCGATTTTGGGGTTGAGTTTAGGCTGAGAAAGGATTCTTTGGAGAGGCAGTTGAGCGAAGGAGCGACTGCCATTTCCTGCCTTGAGAGCTATTTTGGCGCGGTGCCTGATCCACGCGCGCCCAACGCCATGCACCGGCTTGGCGATCTGATCGTGATGATGATCGCGGCAAGCCTGTGTGGCGCCAGCAATGCAACGGAGTTCGCCCTGTTCGCGCAAGAGCGCAAGCAGGCGCTGTCGCGGCTGATCGACTATGACGCAGCCCCCAGCCACGATACCTTCTCGCGGCTGCTGCGCCTGCTCGACCCGGAGGCCTTCGGTCGCGCCTTCGCCGCCTTTGCCGCAGCTTTTGCACGAGCCGGCCAAGAGGGGCCTGAGGTGGTGTCGCTCGACGGCAAAGCGTTGCGGCGGGCCTACGAGAAGGGCTTGGCAGCCAGTCCGCCCTTGACGGTGTCGGCTTTCGCCGCCGAGACCCGGCTGTGTCTGGCGGCAGTCTCGCCGAGCGATGGTGAGAACGAGGTCGAGGCTGCGCTTAAGGTCATCGAACTCATTGATCTTACAGGCAGATTGATCACCACCGACGCGCTCCACTGCCACACCCGCATGGCTGCGGCCATCACCCAAAGGGGTGGCGACTACCTGCTTGCGCTGAAGGGAAACCGCCGTCACTGGCTGCACCGTGCCAACCTGCAACTGGCCAACGCCACTCCTTCCATTGCCGAGCGCACCGAGACCAGCCACGGCCGCAACGAGTGGCGGCAAGCCGAGATCGTATCGGCGGCCGAGCCGCTGATGCCCGGCCACCGGGCCTTCATCCGCATCACCAGCCAACGCGACAAGACCAAGCCGTTGATGCGCCTGTTCATGGCCTCCACGCTTCTGTCGCCGCAGCAGGCGCTCGACCTCACCAGAGCTCATTGGCTGATCGAGAACGGCCTGCATTGGATGCTCGATGTACATTTCGATGAGGATCTCAGCCGTGCCCGCAAGGACAATGCTCCCGCCAACACAGCCCTCCTCAAGCGCCTCGCCAGAAACATCCTTCAAGCCGCTGATGCTCCCAACGTTCCTATCAGCCATCGCATCAAGAAATGCGCCTG
>NZ_CAKXZS010000056.1:135651-156833 GCF_935822925.1 Mesorhizobium ventifaucium | reverse complement strand
TTGAACGTCCGATGCTCTAGCCTTCCGCCCATGACCGGCTATGCCTATATGACCGCGAGCCAGAAGCGCGGCACGATCTACATCGGCGTCACCAACGACCTCAGCCGCCGCATGCCGGAGCACAAATCCGGCCAGGGCTCACGCTTCACCAGCCGCTACGGCGTGCAGCGTCTGGTCTGGTACGAAGAACATTTCGACATTCGTGACGCCATCCAGCGCGAGAAGTCGCTGAAGCGCTGGCCGCGCCAATGAAAGATCGAGTTGATCGAGAAGACCAATCCAGAGTGGTTCGAGCTCTTTCGCGGAACGGGGTGGTAGCGTTCGGTTCTGAGCCGCAGCATTGTTCGGCTGATGTCACGGAATGGATCCCAGGGTCTGCGCCGCGTCGCTTCGCTCCTTGCTCCGCCCTAGGATGACGAAGTGAGGGGTGGTTCGGCTAACCCTAGAGGTTTGCGATTTGCCACTGAAATTGGCCGCTGAAAATTATCGACGCCACTGCCGATCGGCATTCAACCCGTCAAAATCACTATGCCGCAGAACTCGCTTCCCCGGCGACGCGCAGCCAGAGCGCTTTTTCGCCCAGAGTGCCGACCATGCTCGCGTGCGCGGCGCGCTCCGCCTCGGTCAGACGAGGCGGCAGCGCTATCGGCCGCGCGCCGATGCTGATGTCGATGTCGTCGACGTTTCTCCTGCCGCCGGCCGCCGCCGTGGCACTGTCGAGGATGAGCGCCGCCTGCTTGCCGCCGATGAGCTCGATATAGACCTCGGCCAGCAATTCCGAATCGAGCAACGCGCCGTGCTTGGTGCGGCGGGCATTGTCGATGCCATAGCGCCGGCACAGCGCGTCCAGCGAGTTGGGACCCATCGGATGCTTGCGGCGCGCCAGCGCCAGCGTGTCAACGACAAGACCGGGATCAACGACCGGATGGCCAAGCCGGCCGAACTCGACATTGAGGAAAGCGATATCGAAAGTCGCATTGTGGGCGACCAGCTTGGCGCCGTCGATGAAGGCAAGAAACTCCTCTGCGATGTCGCTGAAGGTCGGCTTGCCCATCAGGTCGGCGGCGCTGATGCCATGAACGGCCTGCGCCTCCGCATGGATCGGTCGTCCCTGCGGGTTGATGTAGTGGTGGAAGGTGCGGCCGGTCGGGAAGCGATTGACCAGCTCGATGCAGCCGAGCTCGATGACGCGGTCATCGCGGAAATCGAGACCTGTGGTTTCCGTATCGAAGATGATCTCGCGCATCGAATCAGTCCGTTGTGTCCGGCGTCGTTCCAGCCGAATCAATATGGGAACAAATTGGCAACATATTATGCCGGACGCAAGCGCCGTTAAGCAGGCTTGCCGGCTTTATCCCCGACCAGTTTCGCGACGATCGCATTGACCGCCGCGCGTGCCGCATCAAAACCCTGTCCGGTGTCGATGACGAAATCGGCAGCCTTGCGTTTTTCGGCGTCGGGAACCTGCCTGGCCAGGATCGACGCCAGTTTCTCCTCACTCATGCCCGGCCGCGCCAGCACGCGAGCGCGCTGGATATCGGGCGACGCGGTGACGACCACGACCTTGTCGACGCGGTCGCGGCCGCCGGTTTCGAACAGTAGCGGGATATCGAGAACGACAAACGGCGCCCCGGCAGCGCGGTTCCTGGCCAGGAAAGCGTCGGCGTCGGCGCGGACCAGCGGGTGGATGATCGCTTCCAGCCGTTTCAGCGCGGCTGCATCGCCGAGCACCCGCTCGGCCAGCTTGGTGCGATCGACCGAGCCGGATTTTGTCGTTCCGGGAAACGCCGCCTCCACAAGCGGAGCCGCCTTGCCGGCGTAGAGGCGATGCACCGCCTCGTCCGAATCGTGGACAGGCACGCCGGCCTCGGCAAACATCCTGGCCGTCGCCGACTTGCCCATGCCGATCGATCCGGTGAGGCCGAGCACGATCATGCTTTTTACTCCTTGGTCATCCCTTGGGCACCGAGATCGGCGACGATCATCTGCCGCAATTCGGCAGTGACCTCAGGCCTGATGCCGAACCAGCGCTCGAAGCCGGGCACCGCCTGGTGCAGCAGCATGCCGAGCCCGTCGACGGTTTTCAGCCCGCGCGCTTTGGCTGCGGCCAGCAACGGCGTTTCCAGCGGCACATATACAATGTCGGTGACGATGGCATGGTCCGGCAGCCTGGCCGGATCGGCGGCCAGCCCTTCATTACCATGCATTCCGAGCGCAGTGGTGTTGACCAGCAGGCCGGCATCGGAGAGCAGTTCGCCGGTCGCGGCCGCGCCATGAGCCGAGACCCCGGTACCGAAGCGGTGGCGCAGTTCCTCGGCTCGGGCGAGCGTCCGGTTGACGATGCGGATGTCGCTGATGCCGCGCTGTTTGAGCGCATGGATAACCGCGCGGGCGGCGCCGCCCGCGCCGAGCACCACGGCCGGTCCATTGTCTGCCCAGCCCGGCGCATGCTCGTCGAGATTGGCGGCAAAGCCATGGGCGTCGGTGTTGCCGCCCCACAGATTTCCACCTTCAAACCACAGCGTGTTGACGGCGCCGATCTGTTCGGCCGCATCGTCTTGGTGCGCCACCAGCGCGAAGGCGGCCTCCTTGTGCGGGATGGTGACGTTGCCGCCACGGTAGCCATTCGTCTCGAGCGTTCTCATGAATCCAGCAAAAGCCTCCGGCGTGACGTCGATCGCCCGGTAGCTGCCGTCGATACCGTATTTCGCCAGCCAATAGCCGTGGATCTTGGGCGACCGGGAATGCGCGACCGGGTGGCCGGTGACGAAGGCCTTTTTCGCGGCCTCAGCCATCGATGGCTCCGAGCTCGCGCAGCTTGGCCAGGACGGGTAGAAGCGGCAGGCCGACAATGGTGAAATGGTCGCCCTCTACTCTGTCGAACAGCTGGATGCCCTCGCCTTCGATCTGGTAGGCGCCGACGCTGGACAGCGCCTTGGCGCCTACCCGCGCCAGATGGCGGCCGATAAAGGCAGGATCGAGCTTTCGCATGGTCAGGCTGGCGACGCCGACATGCCGCCACAGGACCGCGCCGTCGCGGGCCAGCACCACCGCACTGTTGAGCTGATGGGTCTTGCCCGACAGCGCCAAGAGATGGCGGCGCGCGGCTTCCATGTCGGCCGGCTTGTGGAACAGCTCGTCGCCGAGTGACAGCGTCTGGTCGCAGCCGAGCACCAGGGCGCCGGGCTTTCGCTCGCTGACCTCGGTGGCCTTGGCCTCGGCAAGCACCAGGGCGACGTCCTCGGGCGAGATACCGCTGCCCTGCAAGGGCGCTTCGAGCGCGCGTTCGTCGACTTCCGCCGGCACCGCCTCGATGGCGATGCCGGCGTTGACGAGCAGCGCCTTGCGAAACGGGCTGCCCGAGGCAAGGATGATTTTTTCGGCCATTTTCTGTCACTTAAGGTTGTTTGAGATTCCGATCGGGAGACGGGTGCGCAAGCAACTGCTGTATCGTTGCGATCCTCGGGCCACAGTAACGGCATGGATCCTAGGGTATTCGCTACGTCGCTTCGCTCCTGCTCCGCCCTAGGATGACGAGGGCATGGTGGTATAAGGCCAGTCTCAGATGTCCGAGATTGGCAGTTGCGTCGCGCATAGCGGGTGACGGCTGATGCCGAATCGCAACCCTTCGCGATTGGCTGAAACGCTCCTCACTTCGTCATCCTAGGGCGAAGCAAGGGGCGAAGCGACGCAGGGCAGACCCTAGGATCCATGCCGTGACCTTCGATCCTCGCAGCGCTGAACGGTTGGGCAACACCTCGCCAACTCCTTGGCCTCATTATCTTGTCTTGCCGCGCAGGGCAACGATGGCCGCCGCCGTCTCCTCGATCGAGCGGCGGCTGACGTCGATCATCGGCCAGCCGTGCCGGGTGCAGATCTGGCGGGCGTAGGCGAGTTCCTCGCTGATCGCAGCGCGGTCGACATAGTCGGTCGGCTCATAGGCGCTGGTGTTGCCGAGGATGCGGTTCTGGCGCACCTGCGAGATGCGCTCGGCGGTGGCGATCAGCCCGACGATCAGCGGCTTCGTGGCGTTGACCAGGCTTTCCGGCACCGGCACGCCGATCACGATCGGGATGTTGGCGGTCTTGATGCCGCGATTGGCGAGATAGATGCTGGTCGGCGTCTTCGAGGTGCGCGATATGCCGACGAGCACAATGTCGGCATCATCCATATTGGCAGGCAGTTGGCCGTCATCATGCTCCATGGTGAAGTTGAGCGCGTCGATGCGGCGGAAATATTCGGCGTCCAGCACATGCTGGGCGCCGACGCGGCGACCGGCCGGCGTGCCGAGATAGGACTGGAACACGGTCAGCACCGGTTCCAGCACGGAGACGCAAGGCAGGCCCATGGCGGCGCAGCGCTCGTCGATGCCGCGGGCGAGCTTCTGGTCGACGACCGTATAAAGGATGATGCCCGGCTCCTCCTCGATGTCCTCGAACACTTTCGTCACCTGCTTTTCGGTGCGGATGAGCGGGTAGATATGCTCGATGGCGCGCGCATCCTTGTATTGCGCGGAAGCCGCGCGCCCGGCCGCCAGCAGCGTCTCACCAGTGGCATCGGAAATCAGGTGAAGGTGAAAGAAGCTCTGGGGTTTGTTCACAGGGGTTCGTTCCAAGCTGTGGGCCGATGTGGATAAGGTCGGTCGGAAAGATCGGCCGGTTCGGGGCGACTGTATCAGATGCCAGCTTGTCCACAATTCGATGCGCTGTCGGCTGCGTCGGGCGGCTGGGGACAAGTCCGGGGACGGTTTTTTTGACTCGGCCTCATCCACAGGCCATTTGCTCTAGGCGGGCGGTAACGCATTGTTCCCAGTCGGAAATTTCCAACTGTCCCCAAACTCCTCCTATCCGGCAGAAGAAGCACGCGACAATATGCTGGCTGTCCTTTTCCGGGGCAAGGCGGGACAGCGGACAACCACCGATACCAACAGACTCTTAGAATCATAAGATTCCTAGAAATAGAATATTTATTTATAGAGAAGCCTGGAGAGGCGAGCGCTGAATGCCTGAAAACCGGATCATGCTGGACGTGTTGAGAGGCAAGACGGTATCTCCACCGCCGCTCTGGATGATGCGCCAGGCCGGCCGCTATCTGCCGGAATACCGCGAGACACGCAGGCGGGCCGGATCGTTCCTTGATCTCTGCTATAATCCCGATCTTGCCGTGGAAGTGACGCTGCAGCCGATCGAGCGCTTCGGCTTCGATGCATCGATCCTGTTTTCCGATATCCTTGTCATGCCACATGCGCTGGGCCGCGACGTGCGCTTCGAGGAGGGCCGCGGGCCGCTGTTGACGCCGATCTCGGCCACGGAGATTGCCGCTCTCGGCGGCGAAACGTTTCACGTGAATCTCGAACCGGTCTATGAGACGGTCAGACGATTGCGGACAAAACTGCCTGATGAAACGACGCTGATCGGCTTTTGCGGCGCGCCGTGGACGGTGGCGACCTATATGATCGCCGGCCACGGCACCTCGGACCAGGCCCCGGCCAGGCTGTTCGCCTATCGCGAGCCGGCGGCTTTCCTACAATTGCTGAAAGTGCTTGCCGATCACTCGGCCGCCTATCTTATCCGCCAGATCGAATCCGGCGCCGATGTGGTGCAGATCTTTGACTCGTGGTCCGGCGTGCTCGACGAAGTTTCTTTCGAGGCGTTTTGCGTCAGGCCGGTGGCGGAGATCGTCAGGCAGGTGCGGGGCGTGCATCCCGACGTTCCGATCATCGGCTTTCCCAAGGGTGCCGGTGCCCACTACGGCAGCTATCGCCAAAAAACTGGCGTGACCGGACTGGGGCTCGACTGGACCGTGCCGTTGACGACAGCGAAGGAACTGCAGCGCGACGGCGCCGTCCAGGGCAATCTCGATCCGTTGCGGCTGGTGGCCGGCGGCAAGGCGCTAGCCGACGGCGTCGACGCGATCCTGAAAGCACTGGGCGATCGACCGCTGATCTTCAATCTCGGCCATGGCATCACGCCGGAGACGCCGATCGCGCATGTCGAGGCAATGGTGAAACTGGTACGGGCACATCGATGACCGACACGAACACGACCAGCATAAAGGCGGGCAGCAGCGGGGCGGGCGCGATGCGTCGAGCGTCGATCGCCATCGTCATCTTCCTCGTCCTGGCGGCGCTTCTGTTCGTGTTCGGGCCGGACGATTTCTTTCCCTGGGCAAAGGCGATCCATGTCATAGCCGTCATCTCGTGGATGGCGGGCATGCTCTATCTGCCGCGGTTGCTGGTTTATCATGCCGAAGCCGAGAAAGGCTCCGTCCAGTCGGAGACCTTCAAGGTGATGGAGCGCCGGCTGCTGCGCGGCATCATCAATCCAGCCATGATCATCACCTGGGCGTTCGGCCTCTGGCTTGCCTGGAAAGGCTTCGGTTTTCAGGGCGGCTGGCTGCATGCCAAGATCGCCGCGGTGCTAGGGCTCTCGGCCGTTCATGGCTACCTCGCCGGCGCGGTGCGCAAATTCGCCGAGGACCGCAACGAAAAGCCCGCGAAGCACTGGCGGATCGTCAACGAGATCCCCACATTGCTGATGATTGTCATCGTCGTGCTGGTCATCGTGAAGCCGTTTTGAGGCTTGTGCGGTCGCCTTAGTCTTGACGCGCATTCTGCAACGTTGGTGATGGCTAAACCATCGATGAGAGCCCCCTCCCCGTCACTATACGCGGAGAGGATGCCGGCAGGCAGGTGAGGGGCAGCGCAAACTTGATGCGATTGGCGCTCACAAAAGGCGACTTGCTCTTTTAGTCGACCGACGATAAAAGACGGGTCTTCCTTCCCGTCATGCGCCGCCCCATTCATCGCTTCGGCCGCGCCCGGCATTTGTCGCATCCCGCCGATATTTTCCCCATACTTACTCACTCAGAGTCCGTCTAATGATGCAAGAAATGAAACTCACCGAGTTCAAGAACAAGAAACCGCCAGAGCTGATCGCTTATGCCGAATCGCTCGAGGTCGAGAATGCCAGCGTGATGCGCAAGCAGGAGCTGATGTTCGCGATCCTGAAGCGGCTGGCGACCCAGGATATCGAGATCATCGGTGACGGCGTGGTCGAAGTGCTGCAGGACGGATTTGGCTTCCTGCGCTCGGCCAATGCCAATTATCTGCCGGGTCCGGACGATATCTACATTTCGCCGTCACAGATCCGCCGGTTCTCGCTGAAGACCGGCGACACGGTCGAGGGCCCGATCCGCAGCCCGAAGGAGGGCGAGCGCTATTTCGCCCTGCTCAAGGTCAACACGATCAATTTCGACGACCCGGAAAAGATCCGCCACAAGATCCATTTCGACAATCTGACGCCGCTTTATCCGACCTCGCGGCTGAAGATGGAAATGGACGTCCCGACCTCGAAGGACATCTCGGCCCGCGTCATCGACCTGGTGGCGCCGCTCGGCAAGGGCCAGCGCGCCCTGATCGTCGCGCAGCCGCGCACCGGCAAGACGGTGCTGTTGCAGAACATCGCCCACTCGATCACCACCAATCATCCCGAATGCTACCTGATCGTGCTGTTGATCGACGAGCGGCCGGAAGAAGTCACCGACATGCAGCGATCGGTGAAGGGCGAGGTTGTCTCCTCGACCTTCGACGAGCCGGCGGTGCGCCACGTCCAGGTCGCCGAAATGGTGATCGAGAAGGCCAAGCGCCTGGTCGAGCACGGGCGCGACGTCGTCATCCTGCTGGATTCGATCACCCGCCTCGGCCGCGCCTACAACACCGTAGTGCCGTCATCCGGCAAGGTGCTGACCGGCGGTGTTGACGCCAATGCGCTGCAGCGGCCGAAGCGCTTCTTCGGCGCCGCCCGCAACATCGAGGAAGGCGGTTCGCTGACCATCATCGCCACCGCGCTGATCGATACCGGCAGCCGCATGGACGAGGTCATCTTCGAAGAGTTCAAGGGCACCGGCAACTCGGAAATCGTGCTCGACCGCAAGGTGGCGGACAAGCGCATCTATCCGGCGATGGACATCCTCAAGTCCGGCACCCGCAAGGAAGACCTGCTGGTCGCCCGGCAGGACCTGCAAAAAATCTTCGTGCTGCGCCGCATCCTGGCGCCGATGGGCACCACCGACGCCATCGAGTTCCTGATCGACAAGCTCAAGCAGACCAAGACCAACGCGGATTTCTTCGATTCGATGAATACGTAAAAGGTTTGAGGCGCGGTTCTGCCTTCTCACTTATAGGCGGAGAAGGGAAAGCGCACACCTACCCCTACTGACGCCGCAACCGCCGCTCCAACTCCTCGGCGTCCGTTATCACCGGTAGGCAGACCTGTCCCGTGCACAGCCAGGCGCCGGGCTCGGTCGTTGGTGGCAGAACGCCGCCTGGCAGCATCGGCAGGTTTGTCGCCGAGCCGACCGGAACGATAGTGTCGACCCGGCGCGGGTCGGGATTTCGATTCGCTACCGGAACAAGCCTGGGGTTCTCGACATTATCCACCAGCACAAGTTTTAATGGCTCGATTGCCAAGGCACAGGCGTTGACGATGCCCGCCTGGCCATAGGCCTGATGCGCCGCCCGGCCGGCTGCGTGTTCGGCGACCTTCCAGGTCTTTTCCTGCAATTCGAGATCGCCCGAAAGCGAGGACAATCGAACCATGGCCTCGATGACCTGGCCGGTGGCTGAAGGAATGGCCTCGTCGGCGTCGCCCCTGATGCGGATTGGCACGCCGCTGCTGTCCGACGCGGTGAGATAGTAGCCGGTGTTGTCCTCATCGCCATGCCATTGGTCGAGCTGCGCGATGAATTGGCCGGCCAGTTCGGCGTAGCGCGATGTGCCGGTAGCCTCGAACAGCGAGATCGCAGCATTGGTCATGGCGGCGTAGTCGCTCGACAGCGCCGGAAAAAGCTTCTTTGCGCCAAGCATCGAATGCGGCAGGCGGCCGTCTCGGCCAGCACTGGCAATGGCGGCAAAGGCCTGTTCCGCCGTCTCGATCCAGTCGATCCGGTTCAGGGCGCGCCCGGCTTCGGCGAGAGCCGCGATCACCAGGCCGTTCCAGTCGGTCAGGATTTTTCCGTCACGCCCGGGCCTGACGCGCTGCTCCCTGGCTGCCAGCAGTTTTTCTCTGAGCGGAATGAGCCGGTCGCGATCGGCGACGCTTTGCTTTTGCTGGGCCGCAGTCTGGTGGATGATAGGCTTGCCCTCCCAGCCATGCGGACTGGAAAGCATGAAGTAGTTGAAAAATAGGGACAATTCATCGCCGAGCGCGGTTTCGATCTCATCCTTGCTCCAGGTGTAGAACAACCCCTCCTCGCCCTCGCTGTCGGCATCGAGGCTGGCAGCGAATGCGCTGCCATTGACGCGCATCTCACGCAATAGCCAATCGATCGTCCCTTCGATTCGTACCCGGAACAATTCATTGCCGGTCGCCGCGTAGGCCCAGTTGCACAGCCGGATGAGCTGCGCGTTGTCGTAGAGCATTTTTTCGAAATGCGGCACCAGCCATTCGGCATCGGTCGAATAGCGGCTGAGGCCGCCGCCGACATGGTCATAAATGCCGCCCGCCAGCATCTTTTCGAGGCCGAGCAGGACAGCGTCGCGGTGGGCTGTGGCGCCGTCGCGCAGCCAGGACAGCCACAGCGTCTGCATGAACGGCGCATTGGGGAATTTGGGTGCGCCGCGCAGGCCGCCCAAATCCCTGTCGATCATGCCGTCGATGCCGTTGGCGAGCGTCGCCAGCGTGTCGCGGTCGAGCACCACCCTGGCATGGGTGCCCGCCAGCCGCGCCTCGACGTGCGTGGTCAGGCCGTCGGCGCTTTGGTTAACGCTTTCTTTCTTCTCCCGCCACGCCTTGTCGATCGCCTCCAGCACCTGGACGAAGCCCGGGCGGCCGTAGCGGGCTTCGCGCGGAAAATAGGTGCCGCCCCAGAAAGGTTTTCCGTCCGGGGTCAAAAACATGGTCAGCGGCCAACCGCCCTGCTCGCCCATCGCGGACAGTGCGGCCATGTAGATCTGGTCGATGTCCGGCCGCTCTTCGCGATCGACCTTGATATTGACGAACAGACGGTTCATGACGGCGGCGACGTCGTCGTTCTCGAAGCTTTCGTGGGCCATGACATGGCACCAGTGGCAGGCGGCGTAGCCGACCGAGAGCAGGATTGGCCGCTGCAGCGCCTTTGCCTCGGCGAGCGATGCTGGCGACCATGCCCGCCAATGCACAGGGTTGCCGCTATGCTGCTGCAGGTAGGGGCTGGCCTCTTCGGCAAGTAGATTTTGCGCGGGCAGATTTTGCGCGGTCACGGTTGGGCACTCGGCATTTGTCGATGAATAAGCGAAGCTAGGGCGGTTGTGCTGGGTCGGCAAATGATTTCAGGTAATTCTATTGTTGCCCTGTCGAGCGGACGCCTGCCCGCGGGAGTTGCCGTGATCCGCATATCCGGACCGCAAAGTCGATTCGTCGTAGAAACGATTGCCGGTTCCAAGGTCAAGGATCGCATTGCCGCCTATCGCCAGTTCAGGGCGCCGGACGGATCGGTGCTCGACAGCGGGCTGATCGTCTTCTTTGCCGGCCCAAACAGCTTTACCGGCGAGGATATCGCCGAGTTCCATGTC
This sequence comes from Mesorhizobium ventifaucium, assembly GCF_935822925.1. Classification (GTDB taxonomy): domain Bacteria; phylum Pseudomonadota; class Alphaproteobacteria; order Rhizobiales; family Rhizobiaceae; genus Mesorhizobium; species Mesorhizobium ventifaucium. Next base: position 146,281 of record NZ_CAKXZS010000056.1, on the reverse strand, counting down.
CATGGCGGGCGCGCCGTGGTGGCGAAGATGCTGGAGGAGATCGCCGGCTTCGACGGCGTCAGGCATGCCGAGCCCGGCGAGTTTACCCGCCGCGCCTTTCTCAACGGCAAGGTCGATCTGGTCGAGACCGAGGCGCTGGCCGATCTCGTCAATGCCGAGACCGAGGCGCAGCGGCGCTTTGCCGTGCAAAATGCCGAAGGCGTGCAGAGCGAGCTCTACCTCGCCTGGCGCCGTCGACTGATTCATGCGCGGGCGATGATCGAGGCGGAAATCGATTTTGCCGACGAAGACGATGTGCCCGGTTCCGTTTCAGAGACGGTCTGGTTGGACGTTCGGGCGATGATTGGCGAGATCGAGCGTCATGTCCAAGGGTTCCGGGCGGCCGAAATCATCCGCGACGGCTTCGAGGTCGTGATTCTTGGTGCGCCGAATGCCGGCAAATCGAGCCTGTTCAATGCGCTGGCTCGTCGCGAAGCGGCGATCGTCACCGAGGAGCCCGGCACGACCCGTGATCTGCTTGAAGTGGTGCTGGACCTGGAGGGGATGCGGGTAAGGGTAACCGATACTGCCGGCATGCGCGAGACGCCAGGCAGGATCGAGGCGATCGGCATCGAAAAGGCAAGGAGCAAGGCCGGGACTGCCGATCTGCTGCTGGTGCTGGAGGATCTGGCGGAGCCGGTGCCGATCTGCGCAATACCAGGCGATGTCCCGATGTTGCGGGTCGGGACGAAGGTCGATCTGCTAAAGGATGAATCGGCGACGCTTGCGAGGCGCTACGACGCGGTAATCTCAACCAGGGACGGCACCGGGCTGGCTGAGTTGCTGGCCGAGATCGGCCGTCGCGCCGCAGCGCAGATCGGCCAGGCCGGTGATATCCTCCCGTCGCGGCTGCGGCACGTCGAACTGCTCAACGAGACGAACCGCTTCCTGGTTGCTGCGGTGGCAGGGGATGAGCGCGCGCAGGAGCTGCGGTCGGAGGAATTGCGGCTGGCAGCGGATCGGCTTGGCCGGATCGTCGGCGCCATCGATGTCGAGGACATGCTGGACGTTATTTTTGCGCAGTTCTGCATCGGCAAATGACTCACGTGAAACATTGGGGAGGCGGAGATGTGGATGATTCACGTGAAACAGGATGGGATGGGGTCTCCGGCAATAGGTATTGTTTCACGTGAAACGAGGCGGGTGTGACAGAGTCGATCTCTAAAGTCAGCGCCGCCCCTCATTGCCCTGCCAGGCATTTCTCCCCATTAGTGACGGGGAGAAAGATGCTGTCATCGACAGCCAATCACCAGCGTTGCAGAAAGGCTCCGGTGCCAAGGCCAGTCCCTTCTCCCCCGTCACTATACCGGGAGAAGGTGCCGGCAGGCGGATGAGGGGCAGCGCCAAACAGGAACGATTGGCCCACCAGGCCTGACTCACGTAAACACGGGCGTAATAGGTTCGTCATAGTTCATGTGAAACGAACCGCTGGCCGTCCTTGACACCACGTCCTGACGGGCACATGTGTCGGTCAACCTGAATTCGGGATTCTGAAATGACCGATCATTATGATGTAGTGGTGGTGGGCGGCGGCCATGCTGGTTGCGAGGCGGCCAGTGCTGCCGCGCGCGCTGGCGCCAAGACCGCCCTGGTGACGCTGCGCTTCGAGACGATCGGCGTCATGTCGTGCAATCCGGCGATCGGCGGGCTCGGCAAGGGCCATCTGGTTCGCGAGATCGACGCCATGGACGGGCTGATGGGACGCGTCGCCGATGCGGCCGGCATCCAGTTCCGTCTGCTCAACCGCCGCAAGGGCCCGGCAGTTCGCGGGCCGCGCACGCAAGCCGACAGAAAACTCTATCGGCTCGCCATGCAAGCGGCGATTCGCGAACAGGCGGGCCTCGACGTGGTCGAGGGCGAGGTCCTGGATTTCGAAATCGCCAATGGGCGCCTGGCGGCGGTGCTGCTGGCGGATGGCCGCCGGCTTGCCTGCGGCGCCGTGGTGCTGACCACCGGCACTTTCCTGCGCGGGCTGATCCATATCGGCGAGAAGAAGATCGTTGCCGGCCGCATGAACGAGCAGGCCAGCCTTGGCCTGTCGGCGACGATGAGCCGCGCCGGCTTCAATCTCGGGCGGCTGAAGACCGGCACGCCGCCGCGGCTGGACGGGCGAACGATCGATTGGGCTTCGCTGGAAAGCCAGGCGGCGGATGACGACCCGGTGCCGTTCTCGCTGATGAGCGACCGCATCGACAACCCGCAGATCCATTGCGGCATCACGCGCACGACCGCAGCTACACATGAGCTGATCCGCGCCAATTTGAGCCGTTCCGCGATGTATTCCGGCTCGATCGAAGGGGTGGGGCCGCGTTACTGCCCGTCGATCGAGGACAAGATCGTCAAGTTCGGCGACCGCGAAGGCCACCAGATTTTTCTGGAGCCGGAAGGGCTGGACGATGATACCGTCTACCCGAATGGCATTTCGACCTCGCTGCCGGAGGACGTGCAACTCGACATTCTAAAAACCATTGCTGGCCTTGAACGCGCCACCATGCTGCAGCCGGGCTATGCCATCGAGTACGACCATGTCGATCCGCGCGAGCTCAAGCCGTCGCTAGAAACTAAGCGGATCGCCGGTCTTTTTCTGGCAGGGCAGATCAATGGCACCACCGGTTACGAGGAGGCCGGGGCGCAAGGGTTGTTGGCGGGCCTCAACGCCGCCCGAAAAGCGTCGGCAAGCGATCAGATCGTGCTTAGCCGCACCGAGGCCTATATCGGGGTGATGGTCGACGACCTGACCAGCCGTGGCATCGCCGAACCTTACCGGATGTTCACCTCGCGGGCCGAGTTCCGGCTGTCGCTGCGGGCCGACAACGCCGATGAGCGGCTGACGCCGCTGGCGATGAAGCTCGGGATTACCTCGCAGGAGCGGATGCAACGGTTTAGCGATGTCGTGCAGAACCTTGAAAAGGCGAGAGCCCTTGCGCTTGGCACGACCATGACCCCCAACGAAGCGGCGCGTCATGGGCTGGAGATCAACAGGGACGGGGTGCTCCGCTCGGCCTATGAATTGCTGGCCTATCGCGGCGTCGACGTCGCGTGGCTGGCTAGAATCGACCCGCAGTTTGCGGGAATTGACATCAAAACGGCTGAACGCCTTGAAACGGAAGCGAAATATTCGGTCTATCTAGATCGCCAGCAAGCTGACGTCACGCAGATCAGGCATGAGGAGAGCCGATTGATACCGGCTTCACTCGATTTTGCTTCTGTTCCGGGGCTGTCCAACGAGCTGAAGCAAAAAATGCTGGCGCGGCAGCCGCGCTCGATTGCCGATGCGCAGCGGATGGAAGGCATGACGCCGGCGGCGCTGGCGATCATCGTCGCGCATGTTCGCAACGCCGAGGCCGCAGCGCGAAGGAATGTTGCGTGAGCGCTGCCTCATGGGCGAGCCTGCAAGCGGCTGCCGGTCCGGTTTCACGTGAAACATTCGAACGCCTGGTAGAGTTCGAGTCGGTCTTTCAGAAATGGAACCGCCGGATAAACCTGGCGGCGCAGTCGACGCAGGACGATGTCTGGCGCCGCCACATCCTCGACAGTGCGCAACTGGCGCGAATCAAACCAGAGGCGAAGCGCTGGGCCGATCTCGGCTCCGGCGGCGGTTTTCCCGGCCTGGTGCTGGCGTTTCTGCTTGCCGAGCGCGACGGCGCCAGCATCGACCTGGTTGAAAGCAACCGGAAAAAAGCATCGTTCCTGCAAGCGATCGTCGGCCAGTTCAACCTGCCGGCCAGGGTCATCGCACGGCGCATCGACGAGGCCTATCCGTTTGTTTCAACACCTCAAATCGTCACTGCCAGGGCGCTGGCCTCGCTTCCGGTGTTGCTCGAACTGTCGGCGCCGTGGCTGACGGCCAGCGCGCGCGGCCTGTTCCACAAAGGCCGGGATTACCGCACCGAGGTGGCAGAAAGCGCTCAACGATGGTCGTTCGATCTGTTAGAACATGCCAGCGCGACCGACGCTCATGGCGTCATCCTCGAACTGTCTGATTTGCGCCAACTGACTTAGATCGGCGACCTCGGCATGAATTTCTGGCATAGACCCATGATGAAGAATGGCCCCCGAATCATCACCGTAGCCAACCAGAAGGGCGGCGTCGGCAAGACGACGACGGCCATCAACCTGGCCACGGCGCTTGCGGCGATCGGCGAGCGGGTGCTGATCGTCGATCTCGATCCGCAAGGCAATGCCAGCACCGGTCTCGGCATCGATCGGCGCGACCGCACCGTTTCGTCCTATGACGTGCTGACCGGCGAGCTCGATCTCGAGGCGGCGGCGATCCCGACGGCGGTGCCGGGCCTGTCGATCGTGCCGTCGACGCTTGATCTGCTCGGCATCGAAATGGAGATCGCCTCGGCGCCGGACCGGGTGCTGCGTCTGCGCAACGCCTTGCGCGCCTCGGCCGAGCGCTCAGCGAATTTCGGCTATGTGCTGATCGATTGCCCGCCTTCGCTCAATCTTCTGACGCTCAACTCGATGGCGGCGGCCGATTCGGTGCTGGTGCCGCTGCAATGCGAATTCTTCGCGCTCGAAGGCTTGAGCCAGTTGCTGGAGACGGTCGAACAGGTCCGCCGCTCGATCAATCCCGAGCTGACGATCCAGGGCATCGTGCTGACCATGTTCGACGGGCGCAACAACCTCGCCAACCAGGTGGTGCAGGATGTGCGGGCGCATATGGGCGACAAGGTCTATGAAACCGTCATCCCGCGCAATGTGCGTGTCTCCGAGGCGCCGTCCTACGGCAAGCCGGCGATCCTTTACGACCTCAAATGCTCCGGCAGCCAGGCCTATCTGCAGCTTGCCTCCGAGGTGATCCGGCGCGAGCGCAAACTGCGTGCCGCCTAGACGCTGATACAACACCGAAACGATCTGGACAGACGATGAGCGAAGACCTTTCAAGAAAAAGACTGGGGCGGGGACTGGCGGCGCTGATCGGCGAAATCGATCGTCCGGCAGCAGTGGAAAAGCAGGGCATGAATGCCGACGGCAAGGTGCCGATCGAGTTCCTGAGCCCGAACCCAAAGAATCCGCGCCGGCATTTTGGCGACGCCGACCTGACCGATCTTGCCCAGTCGATCCGCGAACATGGCGTGGTGCAGCCGGTGGTGGCGCGGCCGTCGCCGACGCAAGCTGGCCGCTACGAGATCATTGCCGGCGAGCGGCGCTGGCGCGCGGCGCAGCGCGCCGGACTGAGCGATATCCCGATCATCGTACGCGATGTCAACGATCGCACCGCGCTCGAGCTGGCGATCATCGAAAACGTCCAGCGCACCGACCTCAATCCGGTCGAGGAGGCGGTGGGCTACCAGCAGCTGATCGACGACCACGGCTACACCCAGGCCGATCTCGGCCAGGTAATCGGCAAGAGCCGCAGCCATGTCGCCAACACGCTGCGGCTGTTGAAGCTGCCCGAGGTGATCCGCGACATGCTGGTCGACGGTGCGCTGTCTGCCGGCCACGCCCGTACATTGGTGACGGCTCAGGATCCTGCGGGTCTGGCCAAGCGCATCGTCGAGGACGGGCTTTCGGTGCGCCAGGCCGAAGCGCTGGCGCAGATGCCGGCGGGTGCGCCGACGGTGAAGCGACAGCCTGCAGCACCGGTGCAAAAGGATGCTGATACGCGGGCGCTGGAAAAGCTGATGACCGACATGATCGGCATGTTCGTCACGATCGAGCACAACGAGCGCGGCGGCGTGATCAGCGTCGCCTATCGGACGCTGGAGCAGCTCGATGAGCTTTGCCGGCGGTTGAAGCAAGAGTCGTAGCTTAGCCGGCAAAGTGTCTTGGGAATTTACTTGTGCGAGGGGACAACCCCTCAGATCTTACTGCTCCAGCGTTTGCGCCGCCCCTCACCTGCCTGCCGGCATCCTCTCCCCGTATAGCGACGGGGAGAGGGGCTGTCATCGACGGTTTCGCCAATCACCAACGTTGCAGAAAAGGTGCTGAGGCTGCGGTCAGCCTCTTTCTCCCCGTTCACGGGGAGAAAATGCCCGGCAGGGCAATGAGGGGCGGCGCAAGCATCGACAACTGCTAGCCTCCAAATTGGAGTTTCGTCTGGGCTGAACGCCCTCACTGAAGATTGATGACTGTTGTGGCAGCAATCGCGAAGATGGCGAAGCCCACGAGTATCAGTTTAATATAATAACGAAGCAGCCTGAGACACTGAAGAGAAACTCATCCCTTCGTTTGAGTTCTTCGGAATCAGTCGTCGGATTAAGATCGCCATAAAGAAACGCGAGGTTGATGCGCTCTGACAGATTGAGCTTTGGTTTCTTCTTGTCCACGAAACCCCTACAAGCTGTTACCGCTGCGCCAACCTTGCACTCTCCACGGCAATGCCGAGCAGCGCCTGCCGGGCCAGCGCGACCGAGAGGTCCGGCCGCCGGCGGGTCTGCAGGACCGCCGTCTGCAGCCTGGTCAAGGCGCGGCCAAGGGCCTCGCTGCTCCAGCGTTCGAGGGCTTTCTCGACCAGCTTGCGCCGCGCGAAAAAAACCGGCGGGCGCGCCGCGGCGACGACCGAAGCGGCGTTGCGGCCGCCGGCGTCCATCAGGCCGCGCATTGCCTGGATCGCCTGCAGCTGCCGCATCGCCGACGACAGCACCAGAAAAGCCTGGCCGCCGGACTGGCAGTGACGGGTGAAGGCGATGTCGAAGTCGCCGATCTTGCCGTCGAGCAAGGCATCGACCGCGTCGTCGAAGGACAGGCCGGAGACGTCGCCCGACGTCGCCTTGACGTCGCCGAGGCCGATTTCGATCTGGCCGTGGGCATAGAGCACCAGCTTTTCGATCTCGCCGCGCGAGGCCAGCCGGTCACCACCGAGGTTGCGGCGCAACGCCTGGCGGGCCTCCAGCGTCATTGACATGCCGGCCTTGCGCAATTCGTCGTCGATGACCGTATCGATGTCCCGCGCCTCGTCGGCGTAGCACGGCAGCGCCATGGCAATGTCCGCCGCCTCGACGATGGAACGCAGCCCGACACCCTTCTTCAGGTCGCCGGCCTCGATCAGGATGATGGCATCACGCGGCGGCTCCGCGGTCAGCGCCTTGACGTCGTCGGCAAGCGACTTCTGGCCGGACGCATTGCGCACCCAGAGCAGGCGCCGGTCCGAAAACATCGGCACGGTGCGTGCCTCGTCGAGCAGGCGGCCCTCGTCGCGATCGACTTCCGAACCGTCCAGCCTGACCACAGAGAACGGATCGTCGAGCGGCAGGCCGGTTTTGCCGGCAAAGGCTCGGGCGCGCTCGGCGACCAGCCCGCGGTCGGGCCCGTAGAGCAGGACAATCGAGACACGCGGGTCCGGCCGCGCCAACCACGAATCGACCTCGTAACCTTTCTTCTGTGCCATGGATTGTGGGTTAGCATGGCGCGGGCGCCGGGTGAACGGTGCTGCCCCTTCTTCCTTCTCCCCTTGTGGGAGAAGGTGGATTGGCGCGCAGCGCCAAGACGGAAGAGGGGTGCTGGACGGAGTGCCGCGTTCTTGCCAAGCTGGAACACCCCTCATCCGTCGCATTCGGCGACACCTTCTCCCACAAGGGGAGAAGGTGGCGCCGTGCGAGGCCCAATCCCTAATCATTGTCCAATCTGGCGGGAAATCCGGCGCAAACATGCGCCAAATTGCGCGCAAACCCGGAAGATCGACAAGAAATTTCGCTGACATATCTTCATCCTGACGCGTGCTGCTGGCTGGCTCGGTGGTTGGCCCGAAGCCTTGGCCGACGAATTGGCACTGGTCTGCCGGTGTGCAAGTATCGCGCCGGGCAACATGGGAGAGACAAAGGTCATGGCCGATGCGGGAATGTTGCGCTTCCATGTGCCGGAGCCCGAGGTGCGGCCGGGCGGGACGCCGGATTTCTCCAATGTGACCATCGCCAAGGCCGGCTCGGTGCCGCGTCCCGAGATCGATGTCGATCCGCGTGATATCCGCGATCTGGCGTTTTCGATCATCCGCGTGCTCAACCGCGCCGGCGAAGCCGTCGGGCCGTGGGCCGGCCTGCTTTCCGACGACGAGTTGCTGGAAGGCCTGCGCCACATGATGACGCTGCGCAGCTTCGACGCGCGCATGCAGATGGCGCAGCGCCAGGGCAAGACCTCCTTTTACATGCAGCATCTGGGCGAAGAGGCGGTGAGCTGCGCCTTCCGCAAGGCGCTGGCGCCGGGCGACATGAACTTTCCGACCTATCGGCAGGCCGGCCTGCTCATCGCCGACGGCTACCCGATGGTCACGATGATGAACCAGATCTATTCGAACGAGGCCGACCCGCTGAAGGGACGGCAACTGCCAATCATGTATTCGTCGAAGGAGCACGGCTTTTTCTCGATCTCCGGCAATCTGGCCACGCAGTATATCCAGGCGGTCGGCTGGGCGATGGCTTCGGCGATCAGCAATGATTCGAAGATCGCCGCCGCCTGGATCGGCGACGGCTCGACCGCCGAGTCAGACTTTCATTCGGCGCTGGTCTTCGCCTCGACTTACAAGGCGCCGGTCGTGCTCAACGTCGTCAACAACCAGTGGGCGATTTCGACCTTTCAGGGCATCGCCCGCGGCGGCTCCGGTACCTTCGCTGCCCGCGGCCTCGGCTTCGGCATTCCGTCGCTGCGGGTCGACGGCAACGATTATCTCGCCGTCCACGCGGTGGCCAAATGGGCGGCGGAGCGCGCGCGGAAGAATCTCGGGCCGACGCTGGTCGAATATGTCACCTATCGCGTCGGCGCGCATTCGAGCTCAGACGATCCGTCGGCTTATCGGCCGAAGGCCGAATCCGACGCCTGGCCGCTCGGCGACCCGATCGTCAGGCTGAAGAACCACCTCATCCAGCGCGGTGTCTGGTCGGACGAGCGCCACACGCAGACCGAGGCGGAAATTCTCGAAACGGTGATCGCGGCGCAAAGGGAGGCCGAGCGCCACGGCACGCTGCATGCGGGCGGCAAGCCCTCGGCACGTGACATGTTCGAGGGCGTCTATGCCGAGATGCCGCCGCATCTCAGGCGCCAGCGCCAGCAGGCCGGGGTCTGACCATGCCAAGACGGACCATGATCGAGGCGATCCGCGACGCCATGGACGTCTCGATGGCGCGCGACGAACGCGTCATTGTGTTCGGCGAGGATGTCGGCTTTTTCGGCGGCGTCTTCCGCTGCACGCAAGGTCTGCAGGCGAAATACGGCAAGAGCCGCTGCTTCGATGCGCCGATCAGCGAATCCGGCATCGTCGGCTCTGCCATCGGGATGGCCGCCTACGGCCTGAAACCTTGCGTCGAGGTGCAGTTTGCCGACTATGTCTATCCGGCCTATGACCAGATCGTCTCGGAGGCGGCGCGGCTGCGCTACCGCTCGAACGGCGATTTCACCTGCCCGATCGTGGTCAGGATGCCGACCGGCGGCGGCATTTTTGGCGGCCAGACCCACAGCCAGAGCCCGGAGGCGCTGTTCACGCATGTCTCCGGCCTGAAGGTCGTCGTGCCGTCCAATCCGCATGACGCCAAGGGTCTCTTGATCGCGGCGATAGAGGATCCCGATCCGGTGATCTTCCTGGAGCCGAAGCGGCTCTACAACGGTCCCTTCGACGGTCATCACGAGCGCCCGGTGACGCCGTGGTCGAAGCACGAGCTCGGCGAGGTCGCCGACGGGCATTACACGGTCCCGCTCGGCAAGGCGGTGATCCGTCGGCCGGGCGCCGCTGTCACCGTGCTGGCCTACGGCACGATGGTCTATGTCGCCGAGGCGGCGGCCGAGGAGATCGGCATCGACGCCGAGATCATCGATCTCCGGACGCTGCTGCCACTCGATCTCGAGACGATCGTCGACTCGGTCAACAGGACAGGCCGCTGCGTGATCGTGCACGAGGCGACGCTGACATCCGGCTTCGGCGCCGAGCTGTCGGCGCTGGTGCAGGAAAACTGCTTCTACCATCTGGAAGCGCCCGTGGTGCGGGTCGCCGGCTGGGACACGCCCTATCCGCATGCGCAGGAGTGGGACTATTTTCCCGGTCCGGCCAGGCTCGGCCGCGCGCTCGTCGAAACGATGGAGGCCTAACGATGGGAGGCAGAGTATTCGCTTCAGACCAATTGCCAATGGTGGCGCCGCCCCTCATCTGCCTGCCGGCACCTTCTCCCCGTGAAGAACGGGGAGAAGGGACTGGTCGCCACGCCGGCGATCCCCCTCTCCCCGTTTTTCACGGGGAGAGGGTAAGGGTGAGGGGCAGCGCAAACGCCTTGGTAGGGGGGACCTGACGATGGGCGAATATGTGATCAAGCTGCCCGATGTCGGCGAAGGCGTCGCCGAGGCCGAACTGGTCGAATGGCAGGTCAAGGTCGGCGATCTCGTGCGCGAGGACGCGGTGCTTGCCGCAGTCATGACCGACAAGGCGACGGTCGAGATTCCTTCGCCAGTCGACGGCGAGATCGTCTGGCTGGGTGCGGAGATCGGCGACACGGTGGCGATCGGCTCGCCCATTGTACGCTTGAAAGTGGCCGGCGAGGGCAATGTGAAGGCAGGTGCGGAGCCGGGCGGCGAGGCGGGCGCCAAGAGCACCGACCGCAGTACCCCCACCCCTAGCCCCTCCCCACAAGGGGGAGGGGGACGCGGTTCGGCCACCGAAGCC
>NZ_CAKXZS010000056.1:0-135641 GCF_935822925.1 Mesorhizobium ventifaucium | reverse complement strand
AGATGAATCTGCCACGGTGACGGCATCCCCCTCCCCCTTGTGGGGAGGGGCTAGGGGTGGGGGTGCTGCGGTCGATCGGGGTACTGCGGCTGCCGGCGCGCCGCGCCCCGAAGGTGAAAAGCCGCTGGCCTCGCCGGCCGTCCGTCTCAGGGCAAAAGAGGCCGGCGTCGATCTCCGACAGGTCAGGGGAAGCGGCCCGGCCGGCCGCATTCTCCACGAGGACATCGACGCCTTCCTGGCGCGCGGACCGCAGCTTGCAAAAATCTCCGGGCTTGCCCGCAACGAGGCCGTCGAGGACATCAAGATCATCGGGCTCAGGCGCAAGATCGCCGAGAAGATGGCGCTGGCCAAGTCGCGCATCCCGCACATCACCTATGTCGAGGAGATCGACGTTACGGCATTGGAGGATTTGCGCGCGGCGCTCAACAAGGAGAAGCGCAGCGGCGTGGAGCGGCCGAAGCTGACGCTGCTGCCGTTCCTGATGCGGGCGATGGTCAAGGCGATCGCCGACCAGCCCAATATCAACGCGCTGTTCGACGACGAGGCCGGCATCGTCCACCAGCATGGCGGCGTTCATATCGGTATTGCCGCGCAGACGCCTTCGGGGCTGGTGGTGCCAGTGGTCAAGCACGCCGAGGCACGCGACATCTGGGACTGCGCCGCCGAGGTTTTCAGGCTGGCCGAGGCGGCCAAGTCAGGCACGGCGGCGCGCGACGAGCTGTCGGGATCGACGATCACCATCACCTCGCTCGGCGCCATGGGGGGCGTGGCGACGACGCCGGTGATCAATCATCCGGAAGTGGCGATCCTTGGCGTCAACAAGATGATGATGCGGCCGGTGTGGGACGGCACCCAGTTCATGCCGCGCAAGATGATGAACCTGTCCTCCAGCTTCGATCACCGCGTCATCGACGGCTGGGACGCCGCGGTGTTTATTCAACGGATCAAGACGCTGCTGGAGACCCCGGCACTGATTTTTGTGGATTGAGGAGATGAGGTCAAAGGGCGCCCTCAATCGGAGGCCGTTCGGGGCGTCAGGACGCTGGCTCCCCCTTCTCCCCTTGTGGGAGAAGGTGTCGCCGAAGGCGACGGATGAGGGGTGCTCCAGTTTGGCACCGACAGCGCTCCGTCCAACACCCCTCATCCGTCTCGGCGCTGCGCGCCGATCCACCTTCTCCCACAAGGGGAGAAGGAAAGGCGCGCAACGGCCATCGGCGCAAGGACAGCCATGATGAAGGAAATCGCCTGCAAGCTGCTCGTCATCGGCGCTGGTCCCGGCGGCTATGTCTGTGCCATCCGCGCCGGCCAGCTCGGCATCGATACGGTGATCGTCGAGTTCGGCAAGCCGGGCGGCACCTGCCTCAATGTCGGCTGCATTCCGTCCAAGGCGCTGATCCATGCGGCCGAGGAGTTCGAGAAAATCTCGCACATGGCGAGTGGCAAGAGCCTGCTCGGCATTTCAATCGCCGCGCCATCGATTGATCTCGAAGCGACCATCGCCTGGAAGGACGGTATCGTTAGCCGGCTGAACAGTGGCGTTGTCGGCCTGCTCAAGAAGGCCGGGGTCAAGACCGTGCATGGCTGGGCGAAATTCCGCGACGGCAAGACCGTCGAGGTCCAGACCGAGACCGGCATGCAGGTCGTCCGCGCCGAGATGGTGGTGATCGCGACCGGCTCGGCGCCGGTCGAGCTGCCGTTCCTGCCGTTCGGCGGCGCGGTGATCTCGTCGACTGAAGCGCTGGGGCTGAGCGAAGTGCCGGAAAGGCTTGCCGTCGTCGGCGGCGGCTATATCGGGCTCGAGCTCGGCATCGCCTTCGCCAAGCTGGGCGCCAAGGTGAGCGTGGTCGAGGCCTTGCCGCGCGTGCTGGCGCAATATGATGCCGAGCTGACCCGGCCGGTGGTGAAGCGGCTTACCGAGCTCGGCATCGAGGTGCTCGTGAACGCCAAGGCCAAGGGCCTGTCGAGCAAGGGCGATGCTTTGCTGGTCGAAACGGGCAACGGCAGGAATGGCAAGATCGCCGCCGACAGGATACTGGTCACCGTCGGGCGCAAGCCGGTGGTCGAAGACTGGGGGCTGGAGCAGATCGACCTCGATATGGCGGGTAAATTCATCCGCATCGACGACCAGTGCCGCACCTCGATGCGCGGCATCTTTGCCATTGGCGACGTCACCGGCGAGCCGATGCTGGCGCACCGGGCGATGGCGCAAGGCGAAATGGTCGCCGAGATCGTCGCCGGCCACAAGCGCAGCTGGGACAAGCGCTCAATTCCCGCCATCTGCTTCACCGATCCGGAGCTGGTCACCGCAGGCCTGTCGCCGGAGGAGGCCAAGAGGATTGGCGGCGAGATCAAGGTCGGGATGTTTCCGTTCGCCGCCAACGGCCGCGCGATGACCAAGCTTGGCGAGGATGGCTTCGTCCGGGTCGTTGCCCGCGCGGACAACCACCTGGTGCTCGGCATCCAGGCGGTCGGCCAGGGCGTGTCGGAACTGTCGACGGCGTTCGGCCTGGCGTTGGAAATGGGCGCGCGGCTGGAGGATATCGCCGGCACCATCCATGCCCATCCGACGCAGGGCGAGGGTTTTCAGGAGGCGGGGCTGAAGGCGCTTGGGCACGCGCTGCATGTTTAGAGGGCAGGTGATCTCCCCCCTTGCGGGGGAGATGGCCGGCAGGCCAGAGGGGGTGGGTTCGACTGGATGCGACCTCCCTTGCGACAGATGGAGGTTAGCGCTCTACGCGAGGCGACCCCCTCTGTCGCCTTCGGCGACATTCGAGGGGGAGAGATTACACTCACCCCGCAAGCCGGCTAACCATCTCGTGCTGCGCGTAGGCGCGGCCGAAGCGGTTGGCGAGGAAGGCGTCGAGCGCGATGTCTTCCTGCTTGACAAAACCCTTCGCCGCCAAGCTGCCGTCGGCCAGCATGTCGAGCACCGCGCAGATGGCGGAGGCGGTGGTGATCTGGATGGCGCTGCGCACCTTATCGCCGACGCGCCTGGCGTAGATCTTGTTGGCGTAGGTCTCCTGCAGCAGGCGGCCGCTCTTGCGGCCGCTGACGGTGACGAAGACGATGACCACGTCCTGCAGCGTCGCCGGCAGGGCGCTCTCAAAAATGTCTTTCAGCACGTCGCGGCGGTGGCGCAGGCCGAGATCGTTGAGCAGCGCCTTCATGATCGCGGCGTGGCCGGGGTAGCGGATGGTGCGATAGTTCAGCGTGCGCACCTTGCCCTTCAGCGTTTCGGCCAGCGTGCCGAGCCCGCCCGAGGTGTTGAACGCCTCGTAGGTGACGCCGTCGAGCGAGAATTCCTCGCGCTCCTCCAGCGGCGGCACCTCGATCAGCTCGCCTTCGACGATCGCCTCGCAAGGCTCGCAATATTCGTTGATGACGCCGTCCGTGCTCCAGGTCAGATTGTAGTTCAGCGCATTCGACGGGTATTGCGGCAGCGCGCCGACCCGCATGCGCACGCTTTCCAGCGTGTCGAAGCGGCTGGCGAGATCGTTGGCGACGATCGAGATGAAGCCCGGCGCCAGCCCGCATTGCGGGATGAAGGCGCTGTTGGCGGAACACGCCAAATGCTTGACGCGCCGGGTCGCGACGACGTCCTCGGTCAGGTCGAGATAGTGGACGCCGGCGCTGGCCGCCGCTTCGGCGATGCGTGTGGTCAGGTGGAAGGGCGCGGCGCTGAGCACGGCGAACTTGCCGGCCAAGGCCGCTTCGAGCGTGCCGGCGGCTTCGATGTCGAGTTCGAGCGTCTCGACCGTTTCAGGCAGTTCGGCCGCGCCGAGCTGTGCGGCCGAGCGGTCGACGAGGGTCATGTGATAGTCGCCGGTGGAAGCCAGCATCTCGGCGATGGTCGAGCCGATCTTGCCGGCGCCGACAACAATGATGTTCTTCATGGCAGTTCCCTCGCCTTGCCTTTGCTCAAGACAATAGAATCACGGCTTGCCTGTCGAAAGGAAGCGTTGAACTGTTCGAAACGAAGTGTCAGATTGACCAATATGCTGACGGAGTTCGTCGAAAGTGCTTAGCAACGCCGAACAGGCCCTGCTCTCCCTGCTGCGCGCGAATGCGCGCGCCTCGACGGCCGAGCTGGCGCGGCGGCTCGGCGTGTCGCGAACGACGGTGCAGAGCCGGATCGAGCGGCTGGAACAGCGCGGCATCATCACCGGCTATGGCGTCAGGCTTTCGCCCGACTACGAACAGGGACTGGTGCGGGCGCATGTCCTGCTCACCGTCACGCCCAAGTTTGCCGACAAGGTGGTGCGCAGCCTGCAGGCACTGCCGCCGGTGCGGACGCTGCATTCGGTGAGCGGCAATTTCGACATGATCGTCATCGTCGACGCGCCCTCGATCAAGGACCTCGACACACTTCTCGATGAGATCGGCGCGATGGACGGGGTCGAGCGGACGTCGTCGTCGATCATCCTGTCGACGCGGATCGACCGGTGAGTGCTGCTTGCGTTGGCGCGGCCCAGAAACGCTGGCGGGACAGCGCCCCTCTCTGTCCTGCCGGACATCTCCCCCACTTGGGGGGAGATCGGCAATTTCGGCGCTCCGCTCACGCCCGCTACGGCCTTGTAATAAAGCAACATAAATTCCAAAAATGTTGCTTTCCACACGACCTGTATGAGAATTGCGCGGACAGGCCGGTTGATGAGAACACACAGGAGCCGGACGCCGATGCAATTTGATCTCCTGCTGAAGGGCGGCCGCCTCATCGACCCGGCGTCGGGCCTCGACGCGCGACGCGATCTGGCCATCGCCAACGGCCGCATCGCCGCGATCGATGCCGACATTCCCTTCGAGCGGGCCGCGCGCGTCATCGATGCGACGGGGTCCATCGTCGCGCCCGGCCTCATCGACCTGCACAGCCACGTCTATTGGGGCGGCACCTCGCTCGGCGTCGATGCCGACCGCCTCGCCGCAAAAAGCGGCACCACAACCTTCATCGACGCTGGGAGCGCTGGCGCCGGCAACTTCCTCGGCTTTCGCCGGCACGTCATCGAGCGCTCGAAAGTCCGCATCCTGGCCTATGTCAACATTTCCTTTGCCGGCATTTTCGGCTTCTCGCAGGCCGTTTCGGTCGGCGAGTGCAGCGATCTGCGGCTCTGCGAACCGCGCGAGGCGGTGGCGGCGGTGCGCGAGCACGCAGACACGATCGTTGGCGTCAAGGTCCGCTCGGGTCGTCATGCCGGCGGCAGCAGCGGCATCGCGCCGGTCGATCTGGCGCTCGAGGCCGCCGACCAGGCCGGCCTGCCGCTGATGGCGCATATCGACGAGCCGCCGCCCGGCCGCTCGGAAGTGCTGCCGCGGCTGCGCAAGGGCGACATCCTCACCCACTGCTTCCGGCCGTTTCCCAATGCGCCGGTCTTCGCCTCCGGCGCGGTGCGGCCGGACATGCGGCTGGCGCGCGAGCGCGGCGTCATCTTCGATATCGGCCACGGCATGGGCTCGTTCGATTTCGAGGTCGCCAAGGCGATGCTCAGCGAAGGGCTGGCACCTGACGTGATCAGCAGCGACGTGCATCTCTACTGCATCGACGGCCCGGCCTTCGACATTCTGGTCTGCATGTCGAAGCTGCTGGCGCTCGGCATGCCGCTGGTCGAGGTTTTGCGCGCCGCAACACAGCGACCGGCCGAGGCGATCGCAAGGCCCGATCTCGGCGCGCTGGCGGTCGGCGCCGTCGGCGACATCGCGGTGCTGCGGCTGCGTCCGGGCAGTTTTACCTTTGTCGATGCGGTCGGCGCCTCGCTGGTCGCCGAGCAGAGGCTGGTCTCGGACGGCATCGTGATTGGCGGCACCTGGTGGCCGAACGAAGCGGCCAACGATCTTGGCGATACCGAGCGCTTCGAAGCGCATGCGCATGAGACGCATGTCGATGTGGTGAGCCGGCATTTCGGGCGTGGGTGAAGGCTGGGCGGCTCTTCCTTCTCCCCTTCTTGTGGGAGAAGGTGGATTGGCGGGCAGCGCCAAGAGGGTTGAGGGGTGTTGGACGGAATGCCGTCAGTGCCAAGCTGGAACACCCCTCATCCGACCGAGCTTCGCTCGGCCACCTTCTCCCACAAGGGGAGAAGGAAGAGCCGCGCCGCTCAATCCCCCAGCGGTGCCCCATAAACCGGCGTCGCCACGCCTTCCATCCGCGCCTTGATCTGCAGCGCCACGAATTTCGAATAGAAACGCGACAGCGCCAGATTGCCGCCGTGGAACCATAGCGCTTCCTGCGCCGTCGGCTTCCACATGTTGCGCAATTCGCCTTGCCATGGTCCGGGGTCGCCTTTCACGCCGGAGCCAATCCCCCAGCACAGGCCGACCTTGTCGGCGACCTCGCGCGAGACGATCGCCGCCACGGTCTCGTTCATCGATTGATAGCCGGAGCAGGAGATGATCGCATCGGCCGCCAATTCGCTGCCGTCGTCGAACAGGATGCTTGTCGGCGTCAGCGACTTGATCTCGACACCGCTGCGGACGCCGATCTCGCCGTCGACGAGCAGATCGGACGCGCCGACGTCGATGTAATAGCCCGAGCCGGTGCGGTAGGCCTTCATCAGCAGCCCGGTCTCGTCGTCGCCGAAATCGATGGCGAAGCCGGCGCCGCGCAAGCGGTCGTAGAAGGCCGCGTCGCGGGCCTTGATGATTTCGTAGAGCGCCCGCTGGCTTTGCGGCAGCAGCGCGAACGGCGTCGAGGCGACGATCATGTCGGCTTTTTCGGTGGTGATGCCGCGGGCCAGCGCCTTTTCCGAAAAAATCTCGAAGCCGACCTCCATCAGCGTGTCGGACTTGACCACCGTCGTCGGCGAGCGCTGGATCATGGTTACCGCAGCGCCGCTCTCCCAGAGGTCGACGGCGACATCGTGCCCCGAGCTTGCCGCTCCGATGACGGCGACGCATCTGCCGCGGAATTTGTCGCCGCTAAAATACTGGCTGGAATGCAGGATCTCGCCCTGGAACGCAGCGGCGCCCGGCAGGTCGATCTGCCGCGGCGGGCCATAGGCGCCGGTCGCAAAGACGATGTGTTTTGGCATCAGCGTGATGCGCTCGCCGGCGCGATCGACCTCGACCGTCCAGATCTTTTCCGCGTCGTCATAGCTGGCGCTGACGCATCTCGTGGAGGTCCAGTAATTGAGCTCCATGACGCGCGTATACATCTCCAGCCAGTCACCCATCTTGTCCTTGGGCGTGAACACCGGCCAGTTTTCCGGAAATGGGATGTAGGGCAGATGGTCGTACCAGACCGGATCGTGCAGCACGAGCGAGCGATAGCGGTTGCGCCAGGAATCGCCGGGTTGAGCGTTCTTCTCGATGATGATCGCCGGCACGCCGAGCTGCCGCAGCCGTGCCCCCAGCATGATGCCGCCCTGGCCGCCGCCGATGACCAGGCAATAGGGCTGCTCAATGGCACCGAGATCACGCGCCTCGCGCGCCCTCGCCTCCGACCAGGTCTCGCGGTCCGGGTCGGCCTTGTGGCGAACACCCAGCGGCCGCGTCGGTCCCTTGCGCTCCTCAAAACCCTTGAGATCGCTCATCGCCGTGAACAGCGTCCGGCATCGGCCGTCTGCCAAGCGCATGATGCCTTGGCCCCACGCCGATGACGTTTCGAAGGTGAACCAGGCCTCGACGACGCCTTCGTCCGCGCTTCCCTCGCCAGTGAGCTGCCAGGCAGTCGGCTTGGTCACCGCCAGCGCGGCATCCAGCATGTCGCGGATCGCCGCACGGCCTTCCATCGTCTTGATGTTCCAGGTGAAGGTCAGCAGATCGCGCCAGTAACAGTCCTCGGCGAACAGATTGGTCGCGGCCTCGGCGTCGCCCGCCTCGAGGGCGCGGGAGAGGGAGGAAAGCCAGGTGGCCGCCTGCTTTGAGGGTGCCATGTCGAGCATCTGCTTCTTTCTCTCCTTCAAGGCACCCAATCCGGATTGGGCCGTTAGTTGTCGAACTCGGCGCCGCTTCTCATCCGCCTGCCGGCACCTTCTCCCCGTGAACAACGGGGAGAAGGAACAAGCTCCAGCGCTGGCGACCCCTCTCCCCGTTCTTCACGGGGAGAGGGTAAGGGTGAGGGGCAGCGCAAACGCCCCCTAAACCAGGCCTCAGTCCCCCAGCGGCTCCATTTCCTTGCCCTTCCTGTGGATCTGGGCGTTGTATTTGATGCGGCGGACCGTTTCGCGAGCCGAGCCGTCGAGCTTGTAGGCTGCCGCCACGGCCATCAGGTCGATCGCGGCCAAAAAGGCGAAGCGCGAGGCGGTCGGCTTCAGCGTGTCGGGATATTCGGGCACCGCCACCGTCAGCCTGACGTCGCAGGCGCGGGCAAGCTCGGTGTCGGGCGCGGTCACGCCGATCGCGTTGGCGCGGTAATGCTTGGCGAGCTCGACGGCCTCGATCACTTCGCGCGTGCGTCCGGTCGCCGAAATGGCGATCACCAGGTCGCTGGGCTTCAGGGTCGAGGCGGTCATCCGCATCAGGTAGGGGTCGCACTGGGCGCTGACGGTGATGCCGTAGCGGAACAGCCGGTATTGGGTCTCCTGCGCCAGCGCCGAAGAGCTGCCGCCGAGGCCAAACACCGTGACCTGGCGCGCCTTGGCGATGAGCTCGGCGGCTTTCACCAGTTGCGCCGGATCAAGCTGCCGTTCGGCTTCCTCCAGCGCCCGGCGGGCCTCGCCGAACACTGCATTCCAGAACGGCATGCCATTGTCGCTGCTCACGGACGGCGGCTTGCTCAGATAGAGCGCGCCGACGACCAGGCTCTGCGCCAGCTTCAGCTTGAAATCGCGCACGCCCTCGCAGCCGATGGCCCGACAGAACCGGGTCACGGTGGGTTCGCTGACCTGGGCGCGCTGGGCAAGTGCTGCGTTGGAAGCGTCGACCGCGAATCTGACATCGTCGAGCACGACATCGGCGACGCGCCGCTCCGCCGGGCGCAATTCACTGTAACAGTCCTTCACCAGCGAAATGATGTCGGGGATGCGCCTGACATGATCGGGTTCATCGGGTTCGTGGCGCGAGGTCAATCGTACCTGGCCTTCAGCCTCGGTCATGACTCATCCCTGCCGTTCGTGGAACTCGACCATGTTTGCGCACCGCTTGCCTGCTCGCTGAAGTATGTAGGAAAGCAACAAGCTTTTCAACAAATAGAAAAGATAATTAAAACAATCATGTATTCGCGGTGCAAACGATCCCGATGACTAGATCCGCGGTCGCCGTTCGACTGCAAAGTCGGATAGTTACAGACTGATTTCTGGGGACGCGCGCCTCCCCTTCTCCCCCTGTGGGAGAAGGTGGCCGCGAAGCGGCCGGATGAGGGGTGCTCCAGCTTGGCACCGACCGCACTCCGTCCAGCACCCCTCAACCGTCTTGGCGCTGCGCGCCAATCCACCGCCCGGGGCGAGTCACGGGCCTCGCCCGCCCTTCGGGCCCCACAAGGGGAGAAGGCAAGGGCAGCGATGTCAGCCCGTGCGTCGCGCGAGCTGATCTGAATCGCCATCCAGCCACGCAATGTCGTCGGGCGAAAGCGCAATGTCGAGGGCCTGCAGACTGTCGTCCAACTCGTCGAGCGTACGTGGTCCGATCAGCGGGACGGACGGGAACGGCTGGGCCAGGACATAGGCGAGCGCGACATGGATCGGGCTCTTGCCCAGCCTGGTCGCGAGCTCGATCGCCCGGTCGCGGCGGCCGAAATTTTTCTCGGAGTACCAGACCCGGACCAGTTCTTCATTGTCACGCTGGTCACGCCCGGCGCGGCCGGTGAAGAAGCCCCGTCCCTGGCTCGACCAGGCGAAGTTGGGCATCTGCCGGGCGGTCAGCCAGGCCTTCCATTCATCGCTCGACGAGGTGACGCAACCCGGCCAGATCGGCACCAGCATCTCGGCCAGCGAAAAATTGTTCGAAAGCGCGCCAGGCTTCTGCTTGCCGGTCCGCTCGGCATAGGCAATAGCCTCGTCCATGCGTTCCCTCGTCCAATTCGAGCCGCCGAACGGACCGCGGATGCGGCCAGCCCTGACCTCCCTGTCCATTGCGTCGACGAATTCGTCGACCGGCACGTCCGGATCGTCGCGGTGCATGAAATAGACATCGACATGATCGGTCTGCAGCCGGTCGAGCGACTGGGTGAGCTGCTTGCCGATCACATCGGGATAGCAGAGCGGGGTGTGCGCGCCCTTGCCGATGACCACCGATTGCTCACGCACGCCGCGGTTTTTCAACCATTGGCCGAGCAGCGTTTCGGTGTAGCCGCTGCCATAGATGAAGGCCGTGTCGAAGACGTTGCCGCCGGCTTCGAAATAAGCATCGAGCAGGATCATGCCCGAGGAGAACGTGCGAAAATCCTCGAAGCCGAGCGCCAGGCACGAGGCCGGCCGCGGCAGGCCCGGAATTTCGCGCTTCGGGATGGTGGTGCCGCCGGCGCGCAGCCGCCGGCCGGAGATGGTGTAGACGCGTTTTTCGGGTTTCTCGATCTCGTATTCGAGCCCGATGGCGGCACGCCATTTGTCGAGCACGCGCAGATTGCCGAGGCTGTCGGTCCAGCCCATGCCCGGCCAGGCAAACTCCTGCTTTCCGGCCGGGATGGCCTCGCCGGCGGCGTCGACCTCGAAAGCGTAGAGCCAGCGGTCTTCCCTGACCTCCACCACCTCCTCACCGCCCGGACGGATGATCCGGATTTCGCCGGTGCCGCCTTCCCTGCCGCTCGCATACCAGAAATCCGCGACCTCGATGCGGCCCCTGGTGCCAAGGATGCGCAGGACGTTGTCCTGGGCCAGCGAGATGCCGCAGGAGACTTCGGCGACGATGCCGCTGGGAAAATGCAGCAGCGCCGAAGCCCATTCGTCGACGCCGGACTGGCCGAGATGCGCTGCACCCGCGACCTTGTCCGGCTCGGCGAAAGGCTTTCCCAACGCTGCCCCGGCAATCAGCCGCGCCATCGAAATGGGATAGCCGCCGACATCCAGAATGCCGCCCCCGGCGAGATCGTTCGCGTAGAGCCGGTGTTCCGGCATGAAATCAGGCATGGCGAAGCCGAAGCTCGATTTCACCATGCGCACCTCGCCGATCGCGCCGGACCTGACCAGCTCGACCAGCTTTGCCGTCTGCGGATGCAGCCGGTACATGAAGGCTTCGCCAAGAAACGTGCCGGCCTTGCGCGCCGCATGGATCATCGCGTCCGCCTCGAAAGCGGTCAGCCCCATCGGCTTTTCGCAAAGCACATGTTTTCCGGCCTCGGCCGCCCTGATCGCCCATTCGGCGTGGCTTGGGTGCGGTGTCGAAATGTAGACCGCATCGACGTCCGGGTCCGCGAGCAGAGACTCGTAGCCGTCGAGGATGCGAGCACCCGGGAAGTTATCGGCGAGGCCTGATTTGCCGGGATTGCGTGCGCCGAGCGCAACCAGTTCGCCGGTATGCGAACGGGCCACACCGCCGGCAAAGGCCTTGGCGATGGTGCCGGGCCCGAGAATGCCCCAGCGGATTTTTCGTGGTTCGGACGTCATTTCAAATCTCCTTGGGCGTCGCCTCGGCGTCGCGAGTTGGTAAAAGAAAAATTGGCGTGTCTTTGTTTTTATGCATGTCGTTGTCCCAACCGATGCGCAGTTTGGGCGACATGCATTAGCGAATGCGTGCACCTGATTTGTCGAAGAGAAGCGACCGGACGGCCTTGATCGACACCGCCATGTGGTCGCCATTCGCCCGCTGCCGCGATGCCTCACGTTCGATGATCAGTTCTTCTGGTCCGGCACTGGCATAAACATAGCTCACCGATCCGAGATGTTCGGCGACGTCGGCCTTGACGGCGATGTCGCAATCGCCTTCGCCGGCCTCGAAGAAATGCTCCGGGCGCACGCCGAGCACGACTTCGGCGCCAACCGCAGGCGGGGCGCCCGACAGCGGTTTCCGCAGCCGAGCGCCGCCATGGTTGGCGAGTTCGACGGTTACTGCGCCGTCGTTCCCGACCACTTTCGCCGCCATGAAATTCATCTTTGGCGAGCCGACGAAGCCGGCTACAAAGCGATTGGCCGGGTCGTCATAGAGATCGAGCGGCGCGCCGATCTGCTCGATATTGCCGGCGTTGAGCACAACAATCCTGTCGGCCAGCGTCATCGCTTCGGTCTGGTCATGCGTCACATAGATCATGGTGACGCCGAGTTCCTTGTGCAGGCGCGAGATCTCGACCCGCATCTGCACCCTGAGCTCGGCGTCGAGATTGCTCAGCGGCTCGTCGAACAGGAACACCTGCGGCTCACGCACGATGGCGCGGCCGATGGCGACGCGCTGGCGCTGGCCGCCCGACAATTGCCGCGGGCGCCGTTTCATCAGCTCGGCGATGCGGAGGATCTCGGCGGCCCGCTTCACCCGCCGCTCGGTGTCGGCTTTCGGGTTGCCGTTCATCCTGAGCCCGAAGCTCAGATTCTGCTCGACGCTCATATGCGGGTAGAGCGCATAGGACTGGAACACCATGGCGATGCCGCGGTCGGCCGGCTCGACATCGTTCACCAGTTTGCCGCCGATGGCAATTTCGCCGCCGCTGATGTCCTCGAGCCCGGCGATCATCCTCAGCAGCGTGGATTTTCCGCAGCCGGAAGGGCCGACGAAGACGACGAATTCGCCGTCATTGACGTCGATGTTCGCGCCGTGAACGATCTCGAAGACGCCGAAGCGCTTGACGACCTTCTTGAGTGTGACCGCTGCCATGCTGATCCTATTTGATGGCGCCGGCGGCAATGCCGGCGACGAAATGGCGCTGCAAGAGCACGAACACGACGAGCATCGGCACGGTGAGCATCACGGCGCCAGCCATGATGCCGCCCCACGACACTTTGGTGAGGCCGATCAGCGTGCCGAGCGCCACCGGCGCCGTCATCGCGCCAGGCTTGGAATTGATCAGCAGCGGCCAGAGGTAATTGTTCCAGGAGGCAAGGAACAGGATGATGGCGAGCGCCGCCAGCATCGGCCGCGCCAGCGGTAGTGCTACGAACAGGAAGATCCGCCATTCCTTGACCCCTTCGACCCGGGCGGCGTCGAACAGATCGCCCGGCATCATCGAGAAGCTCTGCCGCATGAACAGCACGCCGAGCGAATTGAACAGCGGCGGCACGATCAACGCCACCCAGGTGTTGGCGAGCTTGAAGTCGCGCGCCACCATGATGAATTGCGGGATCAGCACGACAGCATAGGGAAGCGTGATGGTGCCGAGGATGATCGCGACGACGACGCCCTTGCCGAAGAACTGGTAGCGCGCCAGCGCCCAGCCGGCCATCGAGGTGAGCAGCACCGAGAGGAATGTATAGGTCACTGCCACCGAGACCGAGATGCCGATGGCGCCGATGAAATTGGTGTCGCGCTGCAAATTGCTGACGTTGTCGAGGAAATTGCCGTGCGGCAAAAGCTCGATGCTGGGGCTGAAGATGCCTCTGTCGGGCATGGTCGAGAAGATCACCATCATCCACAGCGGAAACAGCCAGATCAGCGCCAGCGGCGCCAGGAAGAGATGCAGCGCGATGCTGCGTCCCAATCTGGCGGAGGAACGGCTCGAAGAGGAACGCGAGCTCATTTCGGGTCCCTCGTCAGCCACAGTTGCGCCAGCGAGATGGCGATTGCCAGCCCGGCCATGGTGTAGGCGATGGCCGAGGCGTAACCGAAATTGAGGGACCTGAAACCCTGGCGGTAAAGCAGCAGCCCGAGCGTTTCGGTGCCGCCGCCCGGCCCGCCTCGCTCGGTGATCAGGAACGGTTCGGTGAACAGCTGCATGGTGCCGATGATCGACAGCACGGCGCAGAAGACGATGATCGGCTTGAGCAGCGGCAGCGTGATGTAGAAGAACTGTTTGAGCTTGCTGACGCGGTCCAACGTCGCCGCCTCGTAGACATCCTGGGGGATGGACTGCAGGCCGGCGAGCAGGATGATGGCGTTGTAGCCGGCCCAGCGCCAGGTCACCGCGATCATGATGACCGCCATCGCCGGCGTGACGTTGGAAAACCAGTCGATTCGCGGCAGGCCGACGCTGTTGAGCAGCTTGTTGATGATGCCGTAGTCGAGGTTGAACATCAGCCGGAACACCGCCGAATAGGCGACTTCGCCGACCACGACCGGGGCGAAGAAGGCGAAGCGGAACAGGCCTCGGGCCTTGAGCAGCGGCGAGTTTAAAAGCACGGCCATCACGATCGCCAAAGTGATCATCACCGGCACCTGGATGACGAGGATGAGCAGCGTGTTCTTCAAGGCGTTGAAGAAGGCCGGGTCGCCGATCAACCGGCCCCAGTTGAAGCTGGGCGCGAACCGCCACGGCACGGTGCGCGTCGCCTGGAACGAGATCAGGAATGAGCTGATGATCGGCCACAGCCAGAAGATCGAGAAGATCAGCAAATAGGGCGCGAGGAAGCGATACGCCGTGGCGTTCTGATAGCGCATTCTTTCTCCTTCCTGTCTCGCGCTGGAACGCGGGGTTAATGATGCGGCTGCAAACGCGGTTCATGAACTTCTGGCGAGGACCAATTGTCGAAATCAGCGCTGCCCCTCATCGCCCTGCCGGGCACTTCTCCCCGTATAGTGACGGGGAGAAGGGGCTGGCCGCAATCTGGGCGTGCATTCTGCAACGTTGGTGATTGGCGAAACCGTCGATGACCGCGCCCCTCTCCCCGTCACTATACGGGGAGAGGATGCCGGCAGGCAGGTGAGGGGTAGCGAAACGGTCACAGGAAGGAGTCGAATTCGAACCCGCCCTACATTTCACTCTTCGACCGGCAGACCGGTCGCCGAGGCGATCTGGCTTGCGGCGTCGTCGAGCGCCGCCTTGGCGTCGGGGTAGCCGCCGCCCAGATATTTGGTCTGCACTGCGCGGGCGATGATTTCCGCGTCGCTCTGGAACGGTGTGCCGCGGCTGGGGACGACTTTTGGCAAGGTGCCGAGGATGTCCTTCCACACCGCCTGGCCGCCCCAATAGGGCTGGCCTTCGGAGACATAGGGGTCGTCGAGCGCCGAGATCAGCGACGGCACCAGGCCAAAACCCTTCAGCATCGCTATCTGGCCTTCATTGGTCGCGAGCGAATATTTCAGGTAGGCGTAGGCGGCCTCCTTGTTGTTGGACACCGAGGTGATGGCGAGCGAGGAGCCGCCGAGATTGGCGGCGCGCGGGCCGTCGGCGGTGAGGCTCGGCATCAGGTAGACGCCCCATTTGCCGCTGCCGTCGGGCCACTCGGTGCGGATGGTGCCCTCGTACCAGCCGCCATACATCTGGGTGGCTACGGTGCCGGCGGTGTTGTTGGTGATTTTGGTGCTCCAGTCGGCCGAGGTGATGATGCCGGCATCATTCATCTCCTTGATCTTGGTCATCGACGCCACACAGGCCGGCTGATTGACGGTGATCGACTGCCCGTCGGCGGCGAAATAGGCGCAGCCCTGCTCGTTGGCGATCATCCGGAAGAATTCGGAGTCGCCGTTGAAATCGGCATTGGTCATCTTCACACCAGGATTGGCTTCTTGGATCTTCTTGCCGGCGGCAATGAAATCGTCCCAGGTCTTGATCGAGGTTGGATCGACGCCGGCCTTCTCATAGAAGTCGCGGCGGTAGTACATCGCGACCGGCCCCGAATCCCACGGCATCGCATAGGCCTTGTCTTCCACTTCGAGCTCGGTGCGCTTGAAATCGGGGAATTTTGCCTGGTCTTCGGCGGTATAGCCGAGCGTATGAAGGTCGACGAAGCAGTCCGGGAATTGGCTCCAGTAGTTCTCGGCCTCGCCGTTCTCGATCGTCACGATATCCGGCAGCCCCTCGCCGCCGGCGGCGCAGCCGGCGATCGACTTGTCGTAAATCGGGTTGTTGCCGAGATCCTGGACCGTCACCTTGATGTCGGGGAACTGTTTATTGAAACCTTCTATGGTGGCCTTCAGCGACGAAGCGGCGACGTCCCAGCTCCAAATCGTGATTTCGCCGGATTGCGCAAAGGCCGGGGCTGAGCCCAGGGCAAGCGCGAGCGCGGCGCAGGTCATTGTGATGCGCATTGAAATCCTCCCATTTCATTTGCTCTCTCTTCGCGAGCAGGCCTAGACTAGGCACTGGCGAAGGCTTGTCCGCGACAAAAGGAATAAAGAATTGGCGGAAAGTAAGATGCCGGATAGGCCGTTCTACCAGCCCGGCGCCAGCAGCGTGGAGGGTCTGCCGCTGCTGTTGCAGATGTTTCACTCCCAGCCCCTGGTGATGCTCAAGCCGCATTGGCATGCCCAGGTCGAGGTGAATTTCATCGTCCGCGGCGCCGTGCACTACCGCATGGATGAGCACGAGATCTCGCTTTCGGCCGGCGACATGTGCCTGTTCTGGGGCGGCCTGCCGCACCAGATGGACGATGCGTCGGACGACGCCGTCTATGCCGGCGCGCATCTGCCGCTGGTGCACTTCTTCCGGCTCCACCTGCCCGCCGACGTCCGCAACCGGCTGATGACCGGCGCGACATTGGTGACCAATGCCACCGACCGCTCCGACAGCCACAATTTCGAGCGCTGGAACCGCTACGTCCGCTCGGGCGATCCGGGCAAAGCCGAGCACGCCGTCAACGAACTGCTGCTGCGGCTGGAGCGGGTGCGCTTCGAACCTTACCGGCTGGTACCTGAAACGCCGATCGAGCAGGAGCCAGGCAGCCCCTTCGATCAGCAATCGCTGCGCAATGTCGGGCGCATGTGCGACTTTATCGCCGAGAATTTCCTCTACGACATCGATTGCGTGGACATCGCGGCGGCGGCCGACATCCATCCCAAATACGCCATGAGCATTGTTAAGAAATCGACCGGCATGACGCTCAACGAATATGTCAATTTGTTGCGGCTCAGCTACGCGCAGGCGCTGCTGATGCACCAGGACGCCAACGTGCTGCGCGTCGCCATGGACTCCGGCTTCGGCTCGCTCAGCGCCTTCAACAAGTCGTTCCGCAAACTGGCCGGCATGTCGCCGTCCGATTTTCGCAGAGGCGCAGGCGTCAGATAGTGCATGCAAGGGCATGGCTGCGGATGAGGCCCGGGCTTCGAGCACCAAAGCGGCCACGGCTTGGTTTAGCGCCTGCGCAAAAATGCACCACCGGCCCGAAGCCGGTGGTGCTCTCTGGACAGTCTGTAGGGGCAGGACCGTTCCAGGGATCCCTTAGGATCGGGCTCAAATGTCGGCTTTTCCTTGACCCATTGCATCGGCCGAACAGATGAAGGAGCCCGCCAACTGCCTAAGAATCTCGATGGTGGGATGCGCCGCCGCGGCGCATGATTTGCGATTTTATTCGGCTGCGTCAGGAATTTCGCCGGAGGTATCGTCGGCCGGATCGGCCTGTCTTGCCAGGAACTTGTCCAGGGCTGCCTGCAAGGACAGGGTGGCCTGCGGCGAGGCCGGCGTCGTCGAAACGACAGCCATTGCATGAGCAATTCCCCGCGTGGACTTATCCCTGGCCGCCGCAGACGTTGCGGCTCCGTGGCCCTGCGATCCGGCTGCAGCCGAATTTCCGCCATTGCCGTTGCTTGCGCCGTTACCCTTCCCGCCGCCATTGCCGCCGGGTCCGGCGAGGACTGGACACGCGACAAGGGCGAGAGCGGCGACCGTTGCGAACAGACTGGTTCGAGTTTTCATAATTCCTCCTTCGAGCCGCCCTCCCGCCAGGATGATTCCGGACTATGAATATGAGGACTCTCTAATATGATGGTCCACTACTTAACCAGTTTGGTTTAAATACACCTGTCCGCAAGGGACCTTGGTCCGAAATTGAAGAGCAAAAGTCCTAACTCTATTGGGGGTATTCCGAGCGGCGAACAAAGCGCCTGAAGGCCACAGGCAGCCGGCAAGTGACAAGCTCGCTCCCGTCTGCTGGGTGATGACGCCGCCCAAAAACGAAAAAGCCGCGGTGGACCGCGGCTTTTCGATGCTTGATTCCCTTAGAGGAAACTGGAGCGGGTGAAGCGATTCGAACGCTCGACCCCAACCTTGGCAACCCATTGATTCCACGAAACTTATCGTCGCAAACCGTAACCTATTCAGCCAGAAAATGATTGTCCAGCGCTCCGGGGAGCGGAACACTCTGTCCCACGGAGTTCCGTCGAAAACCGCGCCTTGCGGCTCCCCTCGGGAACCCGGCAAACGATCGACTCAAGCAACCCGAACACCCAGGGGAGCAAATGGCTAGGACGAGTAAGAAGCGACTGACGAACCAGGTACTTGAACGCATGACGCCGCCCAAAACAGGGCGGCTGGAAGCCCGGCCTTGCGATTGCGTGGCACGGTTCTTGCTTCCACAGCTTCAGACATGCCGGGCGCGAAGACCCTGTTCCACATCGATACCGGCGTGTGAGGTAGGGACAATGATGTCGCGTATAGCTTCTGTTCGGCCTTCCAGCAGCGTTTTTGGCCGCCGCCCTGGGGGTAGGCCTCTGGTCGTCCGTCACCTCGTGGGAATTTCTGACTGCGACCCAATCAGATTCGGTCTTTTGTTCGAGCGGTCCATCAACCGAGCCCGTATCGACGTCGGCGTCGCGGAAACTGCCACCGTGTCCGCCAGGTGTCACAAGGTCATAAGGAGCGTCTCGATGGCCGCGAGACTGTGGATATGGTCGCGCATAGCATTCCTGAAAGATGCGGCCCCCGCCGGTACATCCGCGGTCGGCGGAAAAGGCGTCGTAGCGCAGACAAAAATCGGGAACGAACAGCCTCCTGCGGCGGCGGCTTGCGGTTACAGGAATCGGCTACGAGTGCGCCCAGGGAAAGTTTGTGTCATGGATCGTTCGACTCAGTTGGCATCAGCCATTCGCGAATTCGTTGCACCGCGCTACCGGCCGGAGCTCCACTATATGCGCGGCCCCGGGCCGGCCTCCGCGCGCCGCGAGAGCGCACTGAAGGCTGGCCCTCATCCCTCCTGATCTGATCTCTTGCAGTGCCGCATCACGCAGCAACCGCGGACCGTGCAACTGGGTCTTCCGGCTTGGCGCCCAGACACTCGGCAAACCATTTCCGGTCCGGTCCGGTATGTCTCCAATTCTCCTATTACTTTCGCCATTAACGGTCCTTGGTTGCCGTTCGCGCTTAGAATTAGAAAGAGATCGGACCGATCGGACCGTTTGAGTCCGAAACCACATTCCTGCGCGAGCGCACCATGGCGTGCCTGATCTGTCTGGAAGACCGTGGACCCGCGTGGA
Organism: Mesorhizobium ventifaucium; assembly: GCF_935822925.1. Classification (GTDB taxonomy): domain Bacteria; phylum Pseudomonadota; class Alphaproteobacteria; order Rhizobiales; family Rhizobiaceae; genus Mesorhizobium; species Mesorhizobium ventifaucium. The sequence goes on along the minus strand of NZ_CAKXZS010000056.1, from coordinate 116,510 downwards.
GTTAGCAAGAGACTGGGGTTGGTTCTTCCTATAATTTTGGTCTGAAACCACCTGACCGGAGAATCGCCATGACTGCCCCACGTCCGTCCAAGACGCATATCGGAAATCATCGGCTGCATCCGGAAACGTTGATGCTGAGCTACGGCTTCGACCCTCAGCTGTCGGAAGGTGCGGTGAAGCCGCCGGTGTTCCTCACCTCGACCTTCGTGTTCCGATCAGCCGAAGAGGGGCGCGATTTCTTCGATTTCGTATCCGGACGCAAGGAACCGCCGAGCGGAACCGGAGCCGGATTGGTCTATTCCCGCTTCAATCATCCCAACAGCGAAATCGTCGAGGATCGCCTGGCAATCTACGAAGGGGCCGAGGCCTGCATTCTGTTTTCGTCCGGCATGTCGGCCATTGCCACCACCCTGCTTGCCTTTGCCCGTCCGGGTGACTTCATCGTGCATTCGCAACCGCTTTATGGCGGCACTGAAACTTTGCTGGCCAAGACCCTGGCCAATTTTGGCGTCGGGGCTGTGGGTTTCGCCGATGGTGTCGATGAACCAGCCATTCGAGCGGCGGCTGATGAAGGTTGCAGAAATGGCCGCGTATCGCTCATCTTCATCGAAACGCCCTCCAACCCGACCAACTCGTTGGTCGATTTTATGGCTGTCGGCCGTATCGCCGACGAGATCGCCGCCAAACAGGGACAGCGCCCGGTCGTCGTGTGCGACAATACTTTGCTCGGACCGGTTTTTCAGCGTCCGCTTGACCACGGTGTCGACGTTTCCGTCTATTCCCTGACCAAATATGTTGGCGGCCATTCCGATCTGATCGCCGGCGCGGCACTTGGCAGCAGGGCCGTCACCAAATCCATCAAGGCGCTAAGGGGGGCGATCGGAACGCAGCTGGATCCGCACTCGTGCTGGATGCTCGGCCGCTCACTGGAAACGCTGAGCATTCGGATGGAGAAAGCCAACGCCAATGCCCGCATCGTCGCCGAATTCCTGGCCGACCACCCGAAGGTCGCAAGGGTGGCATATCTGCCATTCCTCGGCGACGATACTCCGGCCGCAGGCGTATTCAGGACGCAATGCACGGGCGCCGGGTCGACATTTTCGTTCGACATTCGCGGTGGTCAGGCCGCGGCGTTCGCGTTCCTCAACGCCCTTCAGATATTGAAACTTGCCGTTAGCCTTGGCGGCACGGAATCGCTGGCTAGCCATCCTGCCGCTATGACCCATTCGGGCGTGCCCAAAGACGTTCGGGAACGGATCGGCGTTCTTGAGTCGACAATAAGGCTGTCGATCGGCGTCGAGCACCCCGACGACCTTGTTGCCGATATCGCCCAGGCGCTGGCCCTCGCCTGAAAAATCCCGTGACATCTGTTGGGCGGACTGGCGTCCATCTCGTCGCGATTGCCGCGTCCAGGAGTCACCCTGACCCCACTCCCGGTTTTTTTGACCGGGAGGGGGGCATCTCCGCTGAAAAAAGCGCGGCGGCTCCCCCGACGCTCCCCGCGGCCGGTCCAGCGCTGGTAAGAATCCCGCACCAACAGGCTTCGCGGCCCGGCACCCTAACCCTTGCAGGAGTATGCCACAGCCCAGCACAGGTCGGACCGTCTTCCGGCATAACAACATCACCACGGCTTCAGCAGGCGACCATTCGCGAACGCCCGCTTGCCCGCCGATCCGAACATTGTCGCTACGGTTTGTAACGGCAGAGATTGGGGCCGAAAACGGAACGGCGGCTTTCAACATCGGCTGCACTTATAGCGGACGGCCGCAGATACGCGGCGGAGCCTGTCCCGGCGGGCTAATCGAACAGTCCGCTCGCGGAATCCGCGGTCGGTTGCACCAGCGTCCTCAGGCATTCAACGACCTTTTTTGCTACGCTTCCCTGGCCAAGCTGAAAGTGCGATGTCGACCAAACGTTTCAGCCTCTGGGTGCAGGCACCGTCACACGCCTGCACCGACATGCCCTGTACGAAGGCTCCATAGAAACGCGCAAGCGACTCCGTGTCGGTGCCGACAGCGAGATCCCCTTCGCTAATCGCTCTGTCGAAACGTTCGCGTATAGCTTTGATCGCAGCCTCTCGCCTTGCAGTCATAGATTTCGCGACCGGTTCATTTTCCGCCGCGCATTGAACAACCGCTGTCGAGACAATGCATCCTCTCGGGTCGTCGGGGCGCGAGATGCCAGTCGCGACATCGTGCAGATAGAAAGACAGAGCCTCATACGCGCTTAAGCCGCTATTCAGCGCGTCCATCCGAGCCTTGCTTTCCCGCTCGACGGCATGATCGAGCGCCTTGCAGTAAAGCTCCTGCTTCGAACCGAAGGTCGCGTAGAGCGACGGCGGCGTAACGCCCATGGCCGCCGTCAAGTCGGCTATGGAAGTCCCTTCATAGCCATGCTCCCAGAACAGGCGCGCCGCAACGTCCAGCCCGACATTGCGATCCAGCGTCCTCGGTCTGCCCCGCTTTTTCGGAGCCTCCACCATATTTATATCGATCCCTATAAAAAACATTGACAACGTTCCGCTGCGATTAATATATCGACCGCTATTAAACGCTGCAATGGAGTTCGCAAATGTCCGGACGTCTCGCAAACAAGGTCGCCCTCGTTACCGGAGGATCTCGTGGCATAGGCCGCGCAATTGCACTTGCCTTCGCAAAGGAGGGCGCTGCTCTTATCGGTGTGCATTACGCCAGCAACGCCAAGGCGGCCGCGACGACGGTGCAGGAGATCGAGGCCCTGAGTTCGCGGGCTGTCGCCATCCGTGCCGATTTACGCGATGGCAAGGCGGCGGCCGACAGTATCGCCGAGCAATTCAGAAAGGCGTCCCTGGCCGCGACTGGCAAAGCCGGCCTCGACATCCTCGTCAACAATGCCGGCATAGCGGTGGCGACGCCCCTGGCGCAGACGAGCGAAGCCACGTTCGACGACCTCATGACGATCAACTTCAAGGCACCCTTCTTCTTGATCCAAGCGCTGGCGAACGACATTCGAGACGACGGACGGGTCATCAATGTTTCCACTGGCTTCACGCGTATCGCAGCGCCGACCCATCCAGCCTATGCCGCTTCAAAAGGTGCTCTCGAAACACTCACGCTGGCACTCGCACCCGAGTTTGCAAGCCGTGGCATAACGGTGAACGCGGTCATGCCGGGGGTCACGGAGACCGACATGAATGCCGCTTGGCTCGCGACCGATGCGCGTGCCGGCGCGGAAGCGTTGTCGGTGTTTTCGCGGGTTGGCCAGCCCGCCGACGTGGCGGACGTCATTACCTTCATCGCGTCGAACGATGCACGTTGGACGACGGGCCAGCGGATTGATGCGACTGGCGGAGCGCGGATTTAGGCGGCGATTTTCATCTCCGAGAGCTCACGCGAGATCAGAGCGTTTTTCCGCTCGTCGGACGAGGAGGCGGTAACCTCAGCGTGACGGATGGGGCCGCTAACGGACTTGCGGGCTTGGAATGTGAGAAGCGGACATTCAGACGCCCCCACATCGACGTGAACTGACCCGGAGGCGGCCCAGGCCCTTCATCTTCACGATCGATCGCGCCCACTGAAGACGATCCGAGCCTAGGCCTACGAGGCAGAGGCTGTCTGCACTAGCACTTCATCTCGATCCGGATGCCATGAATGAGCTTGCCGCTCTTGTTGAGTACTCGCCCGGCCGGCTGCGGGGCCATCGGATGGACAACAAGGCACCCTTTGCCGTCCCACGCCTCGATCGCCCGGATCACGTCGCGATTGTCCGGCAAGACGGTCCCGTCCGGGCAAATATCATGGATCGGCCCACCGACAGAGTCGAAGACGAAGATAGAAGGCCAGCGGTGGTGGTGGATCGGTTCTTCCTCATCAGCTAGCAGCGTAACTTCAAGCACTCGCAAATTGTCGTTCTCGAAAAGCACTTTGTGATTGGCCGGCGCGGCCGCAACCGCATCGAGCGCTGGATCCCATTGAGCTGGATCAATCTGGTTGATGGTACCGGTCGTTATAACCATTTTCTCCTCCATCGGGGCCACCCATGTTTTGGCGGGCGGATAGTCGCATCTTCTCAACGTCGACCTGTATACCTGTATACCTGTATAGGGTGGGTCGGCAGTTCCGGCAGCGGTCGATCTCAAACCGCCGGCACTGGTTGCCCTCGGGGAGGACCGCACCGACGGCATGCCGCATATTGTCCACCTCATGAGAAGCATAGTGGATGACTTTCATGCTTGGCCGCTCGTCGACCTCCTTTCGGTCAGCGAGGAGGGTGCGCACGCCGCGCGCTGCCAGACATCGTGCTACCGATGCATCCAGCGTTTTGGGAACCGCCGATACCATGGCCTGCTCGATTGGCGCCTGGGGATCGCCTACCTGCGCGCCATGGTTATGCCAGGCTACACCTGCGGACTGTCCCAGTATGACGGGCGCTTCCCGGAAATGGCGGGCTGGCGCGAGCACGCGACGGCTCTCGCCGAGACCGCCGCTCGGATGCGTCCGGGAGCGCTGATCGCGAGTATCCACGCGCCGTCGGGACTGCCCTGCCTGCTTGAGCAGGGAAGATCCGGACCCGGCTCAGCGATTGTGGTCGTCCATCCACTCTGGAGCACGCAAGGCGACGCCGGGCTCGCACTCGCCGGTGGTGAGGATGTGAGATTCATCGACACCTTCGAACTGGAGCGCCGACCACTGCGTGCGCTGGAGATGGCAAGGGGTGTGGGTCGTCAAGGCAATGACGAGGGTCCGACGCCGTCGAATACCTGTAGACACCATGATACCCCAGCGCTCCCCGGCGCCAGATAGCAAAAAGGCCCGGTTACCCGGGCCCTTTATGCTTTTCAAATCTAAAGAAGATTTGGAGCGGGTGAAGCGATTCGAACGCTCGACCCCAACCTTGGCAAGGTTGGCACTCGCGTTTCCGGGAGTTTCCTGGAATTTCCGGGAGTCTCTGAAAACGTTGCGTTTCCTAGCATTCTCGCTTACTACGTTTCAGCAAATACCGCAGCGGCCCGACTACCAATTGGCTGAAAACGAAATCCTTCACCGAAAGCGAGTTTGAGATTCTCGGAGTTGAACGCGAGAGGGGCAAGCCGGCATTCGCACTCATGGCTGACCCAGGGACGCGCAAATATGTCGGCAGCGCCTTCGTCAGCGTCAATCGTGAGATGCGCGAGCGGCTTTGGAAACGTGTGCAGGAACACGCCGGGCCGCCGCCCAAGGACATGCCAAAGCGGCCGGCAACGCAGTGGGTCAAGCCGGGGATAAAGGCACGCGTGAAGCATCTCAGGGGCGAGGAAGACCTGCGGCACGCCTCACTGCAGGACTTCTGGGCGGAATATTAAGAAAGGGGCTCGCTCCCTTGTTTAGCGCCTGCCTCCCATCTAGCCTGATTACTTCAGTCTGAGGAGGCGGGTATGAATCAGAATCCGGAAGGCAATCGGCGATCAGCCGCAGGAAGCGCATTGGCCATCGGGCTTTTGATATTGAGCATATTCCTGGCAGGATGCACTACGGCTTCAACTAGCGAAAAGGCTGGGTGGCTCACCGAGCATAGTGCCTCCAGCGTCACCAAAGCGATGGAGAAAAAGGGCTTAATGCCCGCGACCATCGACTGCCGATACAGCCGAAACGGCCCGGTCAACTTATCGAAATTTACCTGGAAGCGTGCCGCAGCGAACTCAATCTGGCGCTGGTATGTTGGGCCTCCCGACTATGTTGCGTCGAATGAAGTTGGGGCACGTGCAATTGGCCTTCGTCGCGTGTTTTCGAAAAAGGCTCGCGATCGGGCCACAGGCCAAACAGTTCAATGTTCGATCTGGACGAATTGATCCTCGCAGCGGTGCCGACCTCTGGTAAAGGAGTAGTCCTTACGATGCCAATGGTGGGAGTCATGGCGGGCAAGCCGTTGCATGCACGTGAGCGGGTGAGCGCGCGCAAAGTGGTGAGCGGACGAGGAGCGGGAGGGTGAAGGGTAGAAATGGAAGATGAAATAGGAAAGCCAAAGCCGCATTTGCGCCTGGCCGTCGAGAACGATCAGAAGGCGATCGATCAAGCGTGGGCGAAGGAAGCCGTTGGATGGCCGCTTCGTGAGCTTGCCGCCAACATCATCCGCGTCGTGCGCGGAGCCGGGAAGTCATACGAGATTGCAGGGCAGTGCGTGTCGGTTATCAAGGCGTTCCAGCAGTACCGAGATACGGTGGGCCAATGGCCATCGAGCTGGGAAATAGATCAGGCATTGTCGATTAGCCGAGAAAGGCACGGCCAGCAGACATACGACGAAGCCTGGCAGCGCGAGCAAGCTCGCGACACCGTTATTCGCGGAGCACTCCAGGTCAGCGCCTCTCGCCTTGTGGGTCAGAATACGCAGGAGCAACGCGGGCGTTCTGAGATGATGGAGGGCCTACGAGAACTCGAACAGATTAGAGAAGAAACCCGTAAGCAGGCTGCGGAAGAGGAGAAAGCTCGGCGACTGAGTCTCAAAGCAAGAGCCTCACCGTCAAAAAAGCGGGGCAAACGAAAGACGTTGACGCCCCGGAAAAAGCCCGATCCAGATGTTTCATTCTAGGGCCTATCGGCTCTTTCGCAGCCTCACGCCCTGCCCCTCGCCGTTCTCTGCAACGAAGATAACTCCGCCGCGGTCAAACGCCTCCAGAAGTGCGGCGACTGTCCGGGGCTGTGCCGCAAGGAGTCCCGGCTGAGACTCAAGTCGCTTGATCGACGGCAGAGACACCTTTGATGCCGCAGCCAAATCCTTCTGCTCCCATCGGAGTAGTGCCCTAGCGGCCCGGATTTGTTCGCTCGAAATCGCCATTTTTGTTTAGTTCCTCGTGAACCATTTAATACCTGAGGTATTGACAGGGTTCCAACAATGAATTAATACCTCAGGTATCGCACAAGGCGACGTGAGGAGCAAGCTAATGTTGAACCGCTCGGAAATCATGAAGGCAGCCTGGGCGAAGTGGAATGCCCATTTCGCGGCCCGTCCGCATATCGCGCGCAAGCTCAACCGGGCCGACTTTGGCTTCTATCTCGCCGCCGCTTGGCATGAGGCAAAGGCGGCGCAGATGACCGCGCCAGAGCGCCGCGCCGATCGCATTACGGTTGAGATTGACCGCCTCAAGTATCAGTCGTTCCGCGTCAACATCGAACCCCGCCGCCGTCAACTCGAAACGGAACTAGCAGCCCTCGCCGGATAGCCCGGCACAACGTTCAACATAGGGAGAATGACAATGCCGAACACCACTGTTCGGGCAGCCGCCGAAGGCATGCCCGAGATCAACCGCCGCCGCATGCTACTCGGGCTCGCGGCTGCTTCAACCGCTGCCGCCACAATCACTGTGGCGTCGGCCGCTGGCTGCGCACCTGTTGAAAACCCGGAACTGATCCGGCTAGGCAATCAACTGCCGGAAGCTGCGGCCGAATACCGCGCGGCGCTCGAAGAAATCGAATGGATCGCCGCGGAATGGAAACACCGCTGGCCGCTGGCCCCCGACGAAATCACCATGCCGCGCGGGAACTACATAGACGGCGAGCGCGATATCGCCGGACGGTTCCTTAGGCGTCCAGGAGAAGAGCTTCGCTGTGTACGCGATGTCAGAAACCTCGCGGCCATAGTAGCCAACGAACGCCCGCTGCGACACAACGCGAGTGAGGCCATGCGAGCTAGGCGAGCGGCCTGGCTAGCTAGAGCCAAGAGAGAGCTCAAGATTGGCAAGCTCTACAAGGTTCAAACCACCCGCCTTCGCAAGGTTTCAGGAATGGACATGGCGAAGGCGAGGGCGGCGGCTGCGAAGAAGTCACTTTCAGATCTGGTGACCGCTATCATGGAGCAGTCGGGAACGACCATGGAGGGGATGCTGATCAAGGCGCAGGCGGTCACCACCTTCAACAAGGCGATTGCGCGCAAATACCCCTTGGATGGCGAGCTTTGGGCTGCACAGTTGGCAGCGTCGGTTCTCCAGTTGGCTTCGGAAGGGGATGCATCAGCATGAGCGCCGGCAAGGAAAGGATGACGTTCGCGGATCTGGAGCCGCTGATCTGCGACTCCGACAACATGGTCGACGTCCTGTTGAACCTCTTGGAGGAGCATTTCAGCTGTCTCCCTCCCGAAAGCGGCAACTACGTCATCACCGAGGCGGAAGGTAGCCGCCTGTTCTTCGTTGCCAGTGTCGCGGAGTCAATGTCCCACAAGGCCAAGGACGCCTATTCAAAGCGTTCGAAGGAAAAGCGTCTTAACGATCGGCGCCATGTTGAAGCCCGCTGCCTCACGGTGGCGGGCTTTTCATTTAGCCGGTCAGGCTATCAGAACGGCCCGTTGCTATAGCGTGGTAATCGCGGCCATTACCCCCTATTGGGGAGGGTAATATCGGGACCGGTACGCGCATGCTCGCGAGGGGGAGTTAGTTCAAAAGTCCCTATTGAGGATCAATGGCTTAGGCCAATTTAGTTAACAGGTTTCCGGTTAATAGGTCGCTTGGCCACAGCGCATCGAGGACCACTTCGTAGACACCCCCCTATGTCTTCCTCGATCTCGACTTCGCCGATACCTACAGCTGCTTACTGCCGGTCCGGGCGATAGACGAGGAAAGCGACACGGACGGCAGCGCGTAGACTGGGACGCGACCTCTATGCAGAAGACCCGCCGCTACATTTGCGAAGCGACGGGCCTCCGCCCCATTCCCCCATACCTGACCATCCAACTGCCGTGCCAGACTTATTGACCCATCGCGGGACACCTTATGGCTTCTGCGCAGGGCCTGGATGTTGCAACAACGATATGCCAGTCGGACCAGGCTCGGCTGTGGGAATTCCCACACCGGGGAAAACATTGGAAAAATCCGCTCCCAGTTTTGCTTTCTATGGGCAACCCATCACTCCCGTTTCCCTGCCGTGCACGCCGCAGCCTGAATTTCATTTCGAGCAGTCGGCCAGACTTTGCCTCGCCCCAAATGTCGAAGCTGGCCAGTGTCGTCTGCACCGCCTCATGGAAGCTCTCAGGGGTAGGGTGTCTAAAATAGATGGTGAGTAGATGGCGGCAACGACCCCTAGGCAACGGCCCGCAAACGTTCAAGGTTGAGGCGAGGGCGTTCCGCGGCCAACCCCAAAAAGCCTTTGGTGGCGACATGGTGGCGACACGGCCCGAAAAAGCAAAACGGCCGCCCGAAGGCGACCGCTTTAAATGCTTGATTCCCCTTGGGAAAACTGGAGCGGGTGAAGCGATTCGAACGCTCGACCCCAACCTTGGCAAGGTTGTGCTCTACCCCTGAGCTACACCCGCTCGCGCGGCTTTTGGGCCGCAAGCCGAGCCTATATGGCTGAAGGGCGCGGCGATTGCAACAGGGAAATCGCAGGTTTTTTGGGCCGCACCCGGCGACGTAAACGAGCCTTCCCTAGCGGATAGGAACGCAATCGGCAGCCTTGCTGCGCAACGGTCTTGTCTCGGCCGCGTCATTGGCCGTAAACGGCATGACCCAAACCGCGACACAAGCCAAAACCGCGACAACAAGAAAGTCCGACAAGAAACGACATGCCGAAAACCGAAGCCGAGCTTTTCGCCTTTCTCGCCGATCTCGGGATCGAGGTCTCGACTCTGCGCCATCCGCCGCTGTTCACGGTCGCCGATTCGCAGGCGCTGCGCGGGGAAATCGCCGGCGGGCACACCAAGAACCTGTTCCTCAAGGACAGGAAGGACAATTTCTTCCTGGTCAGCGTCGATGAGGAGGCGGCGGTCGATCTCAAGCAGATCCACCAAATCATCGGCGCCGCCGGGCGCGTTTCCTTCGGCAAGCCGGAGATGCTGATGGAACTTCTCGGCGTCGCACCGGGAGCGGTCACCGTGTTCGGCTTGATCAACGATACGCAGTTGCGGGTCAAGGTCGTTCTCGACCAGGAGTTGATGCGCCATGCCGTCATCAACGCCCATCCGCTGACCAACGAGGCAACGACATCGATCGCCGCCGCCGACCTGGTCAAATTCGTCGAGGCAACCGGACATGATGCTGTTATCTTGAAAGTCACGGCATGATCGCCACATGGATGACGATAAACCGGCTTCTGAGTGAGAATTAAGGATGTTGCGCCGGGCTGGCGGCCGGGCGGCGCGACCGAAAGGGCACGAGATGAGCGACAACAATCAATTTGGCGGCCCATTTGGCAGCAATGGCGGACAGTATGCAACCACTGTGCAGTATGGCGGCACTGAGGCCAGCCCCGCGAAAGTCGCGCTTGGCGACCCGCCTGTCGCCGTCGACGTCATCAAGGAGACGACGACCGCCACATTTGCCGCCGACGTCATCCAGGAATCGCGCCGTCAGCCGGTGCTGGTCGATTTCTGGGCGCCATGGTGCGGGCCCTGCAAGCAACTGACGCCGCTGCTGGAAAAGGCGGTCACCGCCGCCGGCGGCAAGGTCAAGCTGGTCAAGATGAACATCGACGACCATCCTTCGATCGCCGGACAGCTCGGCATCCAGTCGATACCGGCAGTCATCGCGTTCAAGGACGGCCAGCCGGTCGACGGCTTCATGGGCGCCATTCCCGAGAGCCAGATCGCCGCGTTCATCCAGAAGGTCGGCGGCAAGAACAATGGTGCGCCGCAGGTGGCCGAGGCGCTTGCCGCGGCCGCGGAAGCGCGCACCGCCGGCGATGTGCAGACCGCGGCTGATATCTACGATGCGATCCTGGAACAGGCGCCGGAGACGATCGAGGCGATTGCCGGGCTGGGCGATCTGCTGTTCGAGGCCGACGATGCCGAGGGCGCCGAAGCCGTGCTGGCGCGGGCGCCGGAAGCCAAGAAGGATGCGCCGCCGCTCGCCGCGGTGCGCGCCAAGATGGCGCTTGCCGCGCAGGCGGCAGCACTTGGCAATCCGGCCGAGCTCGAGCGGCGCCTGGCTGAAAACCCCGGGGATCATCAGGCACGTTTCGAGCTTGCCATGATCCAGAACGCCAACGGCGAGCGCATGGCCGCAGCCGATAATCTGCTGGCGATCGTCAAAGCCGATCGCTCGTGGAACGACGACGGCGCCAAGACGCAGTTGCTGCAGTTTTTTGAGGCATGGGGCATGACCGACGAGGCAACGCTGGCGGCGCGGCGCAAATTGTCGTCGCTGCTGTTTTCCTGAGCCCGCCTCAAGCTGTTTTTGCCTGATGGCCTTGCGGTCGACAACGGCTGCGCCAGATTAGGAGGCCTGACCGATCCGTTCTTCGCTCGGTGACGATTACGCGTCAGGTTGCGAAGAGATGGGCGGGTTTGATGCGCTTCTTGAGGGAGCGAGCGGAGGTTTGAAGTGCAGGCGGGAAACGCGCATTACCGGCTCGATACCGATTTGCCGCCGACGGTGCCGATCTTCCCGCTTGAAGGCGCATTGCTGCTGCCGGGCGGCCGCATGCCGCTCAACATTTTCGAGCCGCGCTATCTGGAGATGGTTGACGAGGCGATCGCCGGATCGCGGCTGATCGGCCTCATACAGCCTAGCCTCGACGGTGCGCGGCGTGCCGATGGCGAGCCGGCGCTTTGCAATGTCGGCTGCGCCGGACGCATCATCGCGCTTTCCGAGAGCGGCGACGGCCGCTACCTGATTTCGCTGCAAGGTGTGTGCCGGTTCCGCATCGTGCAGGAGCTTGCGGTCAAGACGCCCTTCCGCCAGTGCCGGTTTGCGCCCTTTCTCACCGATCTCGACGAAGATCAGGCGGAGACCGAGATCGACCGGCCGGCGCTGCTCAGGGCATTTCGCGCCTATTTGCAGGCCAACGATCTTGAAGCCGACTGGGAAAGCGTCAGCCGCGCCGAAAACGCCATGCTGGTCAATGCGCTGTCGATGATGGCTCCTTACGGGCCGGCCGAGAAACAGGCGCTGCTCGAAGCGGCGGACCTGAAGACACGCGCCGAAACGCTGATCGCCATCACCGAAATGGCGCTGGCGCGCGAAAACGAGGATTTCGGATCGAGTTTGCAGTAGGCAAGCTAGAAGGACGCAGGGATTAGGCCAATTGCGGAAGTCGGCGCCGCCCCTCATCCCCCTGCCGGGACCTTCTCCCCGTATAGTGACGGGGAGAAGGGGCTGGTGGCGGGCTCGGCGCCCGTCCTTCAACGCTGGTGATTGGCGAAACCGCTGATGGCAGCGTCCCTCTCCCCGTCACTATACGGGGAGAGGATGCCGGCAGGCAGGTGAGGGGCAGCGTCAATGCCCGAAAACTGAGGGCGAACGCTAAACCTGAAGTGATTGCTCCGAGAGAAAGACAGACAAAAATGGTGGATGGGCGTGAGGGAAAGAAGGCCAATGTCGATCCCAGGCTGCTGGAACTACTGGCCTGCCCGCTGACCAAGGGTCCGCTTAGCTGGGATCCGGAGCGCAGCGAGCTCATCTCGAGGGTCGCACGGCTTGCCTATCCGGTGCGTGACGGCATCCCGATCATGCTGCCTTCGGAGGCACGCTCGGTCCCCTTCGACGACGGATTGCCGCCGCCGCGGTTGGGTGGGCCGTCTTGAAGCGTGGTGATTCTTCGCGCCCCCCTCTGTCCTGCCCCTCTTTGCCAAGACTTGACATCTCCCCCACTTGGGGGGAGATCGGCCGTCACCGCCGGTTTCGCCAATCATCACCGTCGCAGGAAAGGCGCTGCAGGCGAAGCTGCCGATCTCCCCCCTTGAGTGGGGAGATGCCCGGCAGGGCAGAGGGGGGCGCTGTCCAGGGCGCTGTCCCGCCGGCATTTCGCAAGATTGTGCACCGCCGCACCATGCCCTATTGAAAATTACGCCCCTTGGGCATGACACTTTCTGCTTTCCCGGATAGCGTCGCGATATCCTGCCGGTCGTTTTGCACGACAGGTAAATCGAGCTCCTCCTCCAAAAGCACGGACAGCCAAGGTGTCAGATCCTCGACCTTCTCGGCGACGATATGGATGACGTCCGATTCCGACTGCAGTTTGCCGGTGACGCGGACCAGCCGCGCGCCCATGACAATGGGCCGGTAGCGGTTGAAGGTCCTTTCCCAGAAAATGACGTTGGCGACCGCTTGCTCGTCTTCCAGCGTCAGGAAAATCGCTTTGGCGTTACCTGGCCGCTGCCGCACCAGGACAAGGCCGGCTACCGAAACGCGCTTGCCGTCCCGAACCTGACCGAGGCGCGCATTGGGGGTGACGCCGGAACGATCCAGCCGCTGGCGCAGAAAGGCCAGCGGATGCGCCTTCAGCGACAGGCCGAGCGAACGGTAGTCGTGGACGACGTGCTCGCCGAGCGGCATTGTCGGCAGCCTGGTCGCGGGCTCGAGATCGCGCAAGCGGATCCCCGGCTGGTCGAACAGCGGCAGGGTCTCGGCGGCACTCCTGCCGTCGAGCGCGCGGACCGCCCACAAGGCGTCGCGGCGGTCGAGGCCGAGCGAACGGAAAGCGTCGGCTTGCGCCAGCTTCTCGATCTCGTCGACGTAGAGGCCTGAGCGCAGCCAGACATCGCGAACGGTTGCGTAGCCGTCGCCGCGTCTGGCGACAAACACCTCCATGCGCTCCTTCGACAGGCCCTTGACCTGCCGGAAACCCAGCCGGACGGCATGATTGGTCCGGATGACGCCGCGCATCTGGGCATGGCGGTCGAGGATGCGGACCGGGTCGAAAGGCACTTCCTCCAGCGCGCAGTCCCAACCAGAATAATTGACGTCGATCTCGCGGATTTCGACGCCATGGTCGAGCGCGTCGCGGACAAGCTGAGCCGGCTGATAAAACCCCATCGGCTGGGAATTCAGGATCGCGGCGCAGAATACGTCGGGATAGAAGGTCTTGAACCAGCAGGAGGCATAGACCAGCAGGGCGAAGGAGGCGGCGTGGCTTTCGGGAAAGCCATATTCGCCAAAACCCTCGATCTGCTTGAAGCAGCGCTCGGCGAAGTCCTTTTCGTAGCCCCGCAAAACCATGCCGTCGACCATCCGCTTGCGATAATTGCCGATCGTGCCGGTGCGCTTGAAGGTGGCCATGGCGCGGCGCAGTTCATCGGCCTCGCCCGGCCTGAAGCCGCCGGCGACAATGGCGATCTTCATCGCCTGCTCCTGGAACAGCGGCACGCCCAGCGTCCTGCCGAGTATCTCTTCCAGCTCCGGCTTGGGGTATTCGGGTTTTTCCTTGCCCTGCCGGCGGCGCAGATAGGGGTGGACCATGTCGCCCTGGATCGGGCCGGGCCGCACGATCGCCACCTCGATGACGAGGTCATAGAATGTTTTCGGCTTGAGCCGCGGCAGCATCGACATCTGGGCGCGCGATTCGATCTGGAAGACGCCGATCGTGTCGGCACGGCAGATCATGTCGTAGACATGTTTGTCCTCCGGCGGGAGCGTGGCCAGCACATAGGGCCGGCCATAGTCATCCCGCGCATCGGGATAATAATCCCTAAGCAGCGTGAAGGCGCGCTGCAGGCAGGTCAGCATGCCGAGCGCCAGCACGTCGACTTTGAGGATTTTCACCGCGTCGAGATCGTCCTTGTCCCACTCGACCATCTTGCGTTCGTCCATCGCCGTCTTGATGATGGGCACGATCTCGTCGAGCCGATCCCTGGTGATGACGAAGCCGCCGACATGCTGCGACAGATGACGGGGAAAGCCCATGATCTCGTTGGCGCATTCGATCACATGCCTTGTCGACGGATCGGTTTGATCGAGGCCGCCGGCCTTGGTCTCCTTTTCGCCGAGCTCCGAGGACGACCAGCCCCAGATCGAGCTGGACAGCGCGCTCCTGACATCGTCCGACAGGCCCATCGCCTTGGCCACTTCGCGCATCGCCGACCGGCCCCGGTAGCTGACGACGGCCGCGGCAAGCGCGGTGCGCTTGGCGCTGTATTTCGAGTAGATATACTGGATGACCTCTTCGCGCTTTTCATGCTCGAAATCGACATCGATGTCGGGCGGCTCGTTTCTTTCCTCGGAAATGAAACGCTCGAAAAGCGAATCGATCCGCTCAGGCCCCACTTCGGTGATGCCGATGCAATAGCAGACCACCGAGTTGGCCGCGGAGCCACGCCCCTGGCAGAGTATGCCCTGGCTGCGGGCGAATTTGACGATGTCGTAGACAGTCAGGAAATAGCGCGCGTAGTTCAGGCGCTCGATCAAATCGAGCTCTTCGCGGATGCGCTTGGTCACATCGGCGGGAACGCCCGAGGGGTAGCGTATCGCGGCTCCCTCCCGAGCCAGCCTTTCCAGTTCGGCCTGGGCCCCGAGGCCCGATTCCGTCGGTTCGTCGGGATAGTTGTATTGGAGGTCACTGAGAGAGAAGCTCAATTCGCCGGCAAAGCGCAGCGTTTGCGCCAGTGCGTGCGGATGCCGCCGGAACAGCCGCGCCATCTCCATTGGCGGCTTCAAATGGCGCTCGGCATTGGCCGCCAGTTCCAGCCCCGCTTCGGCAACAGGCAGGTTGAGGCGGATCGCCGTCAGCACGTCCTGCAACCGGCGCCGTTCGGACGTATGGTAAAGAACGTCATTGGTCGCCATCAGCGGAATGCCTGATGCCTCAGCCATGGCAGCCGCCTGCTCGATACGGTAGCGGTCGTTGCCGTGATAATCCGGCGAAACGGCAAGCCGCAGGGTCTTGCCGAAGCGATCCTTGAGGCGGCTAACCAGCCTGAGATCATTTTGCGCCGGCGTCGACAGATCCGGCAGGATCGCCAGCGACATGAGATCGCCCCATTCGAAAAGATCGTCGCGATAGAGAAGCGGTGCGCCCTTTTCGCTGTCGTCGCGCATATTGGCCTGCGTCAGCATGCGGCACAGATGGCCCCAGCCCTTGCGGTCCTGCGGATAGGCGAGAACGTCGGGCGTGCCATCACAAAAAGCCAGGCGGCAGCCGGGATGATAGGAAAGACCTTCCACCTTGGCCTGCTGCCAGGCGCGCACGACGCCGGCCACCGTGTTGCGGTCGGCAAGCCCGATCGACGAAAAGCCGAGGAACTTCGCCGCGACCACCAGCTCCTCCGGTTTCGAGGCGCCGCGCAGGAACGAGAAATTCGACTGGATGCCGAATTCGGCATAGGGAACGGCCGCCAGCGCGTTCATGCGAAGACCCCATGCATGAACCAGCGCGGCGGGAGTTGAGAGGCGCCGTAGAGACCCTGGCGATAAAGCCAGTAACGGCGGCCGTCGCTATCCTCGATGCGGAAATAATCCCGGGTCGGCGCGTCTTCCGGCCCCGCTGCCTCCCGCCACCATTCCGGGGCGATGCGTTCCGGCCCTTCGGCGCGCGCTACCCGGTAGAGCGCGCGCCGCCAGCGGAAGTTCAGCGGCGGTCCCTCAGGCATTTCGGTGGCCGGCACCTCGATCGGCTCGGGCGAACGGAACAGCCGGATCGGCCGTTCCGGCCGAAAGACAGGCTTGGAGGAAGTGTCTTGTATCTTGCCCGGCTTCTTCGGCGGAGAGACCCTTTGCGGCGCCTCCGCATAGGGAAGCATGGCGACGGCGCGCTCCGGCAGATGGCTCTCGACGGCGACCGGTTTCAAAACCGCGCTTTCGCCGAGCCGGGCGCGGATGCGGTCGGCGAAAAGGGCGATGTCGGCGCCGTCGTCGCGCGTTTCGCCGGTCAGATCCGCCTGCTGCATGTCGAAGGCCGCGGCCGACAGGACCGAGAGGCGCACGAGATCGAAGCCATAGCCGACATCGATATCCTGTTCGAGCGCGGCAAGCCTCTCGTGGAACAATTTCTGGATCAGCAACGGCTCGCGTAACGGCCGCGAGGTGCCGACGGCGATGCGGCTGACGGCGCCGTCGACGCGGAAGAGCAGCAGCGCCAGCCTTCTTGCGCCCTCGCCGCGGCGCTCGAGGTCCGCCTTCAATGTCGTCGCCAGCATTTTCACCAGCCGCTCTATTTCGTCGGTCAGCATGATGGGTTCTGCGAGATGGCGTTCGACCGAAAGCGGCGCCACCGGCAGGCGCGGCGACACCGCCTCGTCGAGGCGGCCGAGCGCCTGGTCGAGGCGCAAAAGCAGCGATGTGCCGAAGCGGCGGGCGAGCGGCGCGCGCGGTGCTGCCATGACGGCGCCTGCCGTGCGCAGGCCGACGCTTTCCAGGCTGGCGCGGATGTCAGGCCCGATGCGCAGCGCCGCCAGCGGCAAGGGTGCGAGAAGCGCCTCCTCCTCGCCACCGGGAACGATGCGGTCACCAGAAAACCGCGCTGCCGCCCAGGCCGCACCTGGTGTGGCGGCAAGACCGGCGCGGACATCGAAACCCTGATGGAAAAAGCGCGACAGGATGTCGTCCAGCATCGCCCGTTCGCCACCGAAAAGATGGGTGCAGCCGGTGACGTCGAGGAACAGGCCGTCGGCTGCGTCGATCGCCACCAGCGGGGTGTAGCGGTCGCACCAGTCGGCGAGGCTTTCGAGCAGGCGGCGGTCGGCCTCGGGATCGGCTTCCACGACGTCGATCGACGGATGCATGGCACGCGCGTCGGCTATGCCCATGCCGCGCTTCAGATGAAGCGCCTCAGCCCGCTCGTCGAGGGCGGCGATGCGCTGCGCGTTCGCCTGGCGATGGCTGATCACCAGCGGCAGGTGATCCGACGGTCGGGAACGCCAGGACCGCCCCAGACGCTGGCGCAGGATTCTTTCCGCGGCGAGATGCGGAAACCACAGCGACAGGATTCGCTGCCCGTTCTTGCCTCGCTCGTCCTTCCTTGGCCCTTCTTTCCTCGAAACTGCGTTCATCGGGGTTCCACTCCAGTGTGAATTGTCCCGGCAAGGCGGTGCGGCTCTTGCCGATGCTGACGGTGAAGGCGGGGCGGCCGATCGAGCCGGCGAGCGGCCCGGCGATCGTCTCGCGCGGTGCCGACGGCGCCGCCGACAGGACGAGGCGGACGGGTGCCGCCGTCGGCTCGGGTTCGCCGGCCTGGCGGAGCAGGAACACCGGCCGGCCGGCGCTCCGTGCCCGGGCGTGCAGCCGCCGCGTCGCGGTGAGGTCCAGCCGCTGCGGACTGCCGCGGATTTCGAGGATGACGGCGGCGAGCGCCGTCATCCGGGCGGCCTCCTCGGCGGTCCACAGCGCGTCGAGGAGCCTTGGCGCCTCGGAAAACAGCAATTGCTCCGGCTCGATGCCGAAAAGACGATGAAGCCCTCTGGCATAGGGGAAGCCGGCCTCGCGGAAGATTTCCGCGGTGCCGATCCACAGGACCGGCAGTCGCGGCCCCTGTTTGAGGATCAGGCTGACGAGCGACAGGGCGAAGCCGGCGACGGCCCCGGCATCGCGGGTCGCGGCGCCATGGATCTCGCTCAGCGCCGCCTTCGGCAGGCCGCCGCTGAGCGCGGCGTCGAGACCTTCGGCGCCGGTACGCAGAAACGCATCGGGCGGCGCCACGGCGAGGCCGCGGCGGACGATTGTCAGATCCCCGGGCGTGACATCAGCTGTTGGATCCCGGGGCGTGACATCCGCATCAACGGGGGCTGCGCCGGCCGGCGCCTGCAGGCGCTCGGGCAGCGTTCCCTCGATCTTCGCGATCTGGCGGCGCAGGGCAAAAACAGTCTCCCGCGCCACGGCGCTTGTCGCCATGACGGTCAGCTTCCACTCACAATTGTTCCTGCTATGTTCTAATAGATTCCAGAGGGCGCCCGAAGAGTCAAGCGGAGTCATGGGGAATTTATTCCTGCCCGCGCGTGGCGGCAACCTGGCCATTTGCCGAGTCCGGCGCGAAAGCCTATATGCCGGGATCAGAAGGACAAAGCATGGCCCGCATCTACAAGACCCGTACCTGGCACGGCGAGCTTTCGCCGTCGATGGAGGAAATGGAGTTCCTGGCGCTGGAGGCTTACGCCCATCTGCCGGAGGAATTTCGCAAGCTGACCGGCGAGATCGTCATCCAGATCGCCGAATTCCCGACCGACGAGATCATGGACGATTTGTCGCTGGAAACGCCTTTCGACCTGCTCGGCCTGTTCGAGGGGCGCGGCATCGCCGAGCGCTGGAATCCGCAGACCGGCGAGGGGCCGAACCGCGTCACGCTCTACCGCCGCGCCATCCTCGACTACTGGGCCGAGAACGAGGAGACGCTGGGCGACATCGTCACCCATGTGCTGATCCACGAGATCGGCCACCATTTCGGCCTGTCGGACGACGATATGGAGCGGATCGAAGAGGCGGCCGAATAGGCTGTGCTGATATTCAGGTGATGCCGGCCTGCGAACGGCAGTTCCCTGCTCACGTACCCAAAAGTACGCTCCGCTCCGGTTCTCGGAAACTACCCAGTCTGGTCGCTTCGCGCCCGTCTTCGACTCCGGCGCGGCCTGACCTGAATCTCAACACACCCTGCGTCGAGCTTTGCAGATCTACCAATCGCTGAGCTTGGTGCTGGGCCCGTATTCCTGGCCCTCGACATCCTTCACCACGGCCTGGCCACAGCGCATGCTCTTGGTCTGCTTATCGTAGGAATAGGTCGGCGAACCGAACAGGTGCCAGCCCTTGTTCAGCGCCGCCGTCACCTTGTGGCAGAAGCTGGAATCGTCCGGGCCGGACAGAAAGCGGTAGAGTTTCATTTTTCATTCCTGTGGTGAGTTGCCAATCATGCCCCGCTGGCATGCCCCGATGGCGGCCGCCTTCGCCAGCAGTTTCTCGGCCTGCGCCAGATGCAGCCGTTCGAGCATTTTTCCATTCAGCGCAATGACTTGCCTGCCGGCATTTTCGGCCAGCGCGAAGGCCTCCTTCACCGAGCGCGCCTCGGCCACCGCTTCGGCAGATGGCGCGAAGGCGCGGTTTGCGGCATCGATCTGGGCCGGGTGGATCAGCGACTTGCCGTCGAACCCCATGGCGGCCGCCTCCGCGCATTCGCGCGCAAAACCATCCAGATCGCGGAAATCGTTGAAGACACCGTCGAGCAGATCGAGGCCGCCGGCGCGCGCGGCGAGCACCATCTGCATCAGCCACGGCGTGAGATAGCGCCGGTCGGGCGTGGCGAGAATGCCGGTGTCCTTGACCAGATCGTTCGTTCCGGCAACGAAACAGACTAGCCGCGAGGCCGGATCGCGGCCAAGCTCAGCGATCGGGCCGATGTTGAGCAGCGCCTTGGGCGTTTCGATCATCGCCCATAGCTTCACCTCGTCGGGTGAAAAATTGTCGTCGAGCACGTCGCCGGCTTCCAGGACATCGCGTGGCGTGTCGACCTTGGGCAGTAGGATGGCGTCGGGCTCGCAGCTTGCCGCAGCCAGCAAATCGTCGGCGCCCCATTCGCTGGAGCGCGGGTTGATGCGCACGACCATTTCCCAGCGTCGGCCAGGCCGGTTGGCGAAGATGCCGGCCAGCTTTTCCCGTGCGAAAAGCTTGTCGGCCGGGGCGACGGCGTCTTCAAGATCGATGATGACGGCATCGCAGGCCAGCGACGAGATCTTGGCCAGCGCCTTGTCGTTCGAGGCCGGGACGTAAAGCACCGAGCGGCGCGGGCGGTAGGTTTCGGTCATCTCAGATCTATGCCGCCTGCGGCCGGTTGAGGCAAGCCGTCTGGCCCCAACATCCAGGGCCAATCGCTTCAGGTTTGAATTAGCCCCTTATCGCTGCGTTCCAACGTTTGTTTGGCGAAAGCCGAAGCGACATCCGATCTCCCCCGCAAAGGGGAGGATCGGCAGTTTCGCCGACGGCCCTACTCCGGAATGTTTTGCCTGGAGCGATAGCCCTGCACAAAAACTGCATAAAACTTGGAAAATCTCCTCGGACCCGCCTCGCTGCCTGCATTTCGGCCGGCGAAAAGGGTGGTATGCAAGAGCGAGAAAGGCCCATGCGGCGGCAGCGGCATGGGCCCCGGCATCGTTCTGGCCCTCCTGAAAGCTCATGATGGCACGATACGCCTGGTTGACTCCGAGCGCGGCGCGCGCTTCGAGATCATCCTGCCGGCTGCATGAATTGGAGCCTGATCCGAAAGCCGGTTTTCGGGATCATGCTCTGGAACTGGAGAAGCGAAAAAGTGCGCTACGACGTCGTCATCATCGGCGGAGCCATCGTCGGCTCCTCGATCGCCTATTATCTGCGCGAGGAAGGGTTTTCAGGCTCGATCGCGCTGGTCGAGCGCGACCCGCAGTTCGCCCATGCGGCGACGACGCTGTCTTGCGCTTCGATCCGCCAGCAGTTTTCGATCCCTGAGAACATCCGCCTGTCGCAGTTCACGCTGAAACTGTTCCGGCGGCTTACGGAAGAATTCGGGGCCGACGCCGATATCGGCTTTCGCGAAGGCGGCTATCTCATCCTTGCCGGCGACAACGGACTGCCGATCCTCAAGGCCAATCACCAGACGCAGATGGCCGAGGGCGCCGACATCGTGCTTGAGGATGCGGAGGCGCTCGTCCGCCGGTTTCCGTGGCTGTCGGCCGAGGGCATCACCGCCGGCGCCTATGGCCGCACGGGCGAGGGCTGGTTCGACGCGCATGCCATGCTGATGCTGTTCCGGAAGGCGCTGCGGGAGAACAAGATCGATTTCATCACCGCTGGAGTGACCGGCATCGAACGGCAGGGCGACTGCGTCACCGGGGTAAACCTCGACAATGGCGAGCGGCTCGACGCCGGCATCGTCGTCAACGCCGCCGGGCCGAATGCCGGCAAGGTTTCCGCAATGGCCGGACTGGTGCTGCCGGTGGAGCCGCGCAAGCGCAGTGTCTTCATCTTCGAGGCGCGCGAGAAATATGACGACATGCCGCTGCTGGTCGATCCCTCAGGCATCTATGTCAGGCCGGAAGGCTCGGTCTACATCACCGGCGGGGCCGAACCGGGAGAGGGCGACAGCCCCGCCGATCCCGGCGATTTCGAGCCCGACTGGCCGCTGTTCGAAGAGGTTATCTGGCCGGTGCTGGCGACCCGCATCCCCGCCTTCGAGGCGATCAAGCCGACGCGCGCCTGGGCCGGCCATTACGATTACAACACGCTCGACCAGAACGCGGTGATCGGCCCGCATCCGCAAGTCGGGAATTTCCTCTTCGCCAACGGTTTTTCCGGCCACGGCCTGCAGCAGGCGCCGGCGGTCGGCAAGGCGCTGGCCGAGCTGATCGTGCATGGCGTCTACCGCACGGTGGACTGCTCGGCGTTTGGGTATGAGCGCGTCGCAGAGGGGCGCGCGTTTCGGGAATTGAACGTGATTTGAGGCGCCATCGCGTCTACGGCAAGGGCGTTGCCGAGCGCATTACCCTTAACCGTGTTGTCGAAAATGCACCAGACCTCAGCGCCCGCCGCACTCGCCGAATCCAGCCGCTGCCTGATCGCGGCCAGGCTTTCAGTGTCATAGTCCGAGTAATAGATACGCGGCGCGCCATGCAGGCGGAAATAGACCAGGTCCGGCCAGCCGGATGGCGTGGCTGCAGCGGGGGCGCGAGCCGGATCGGCTGCCACACGCGCTACACGGAAGCCGGTCAGAAGCGCATCGGCGTCCTGTTCGAACCAGCTCGCATGACGAGGTTCGCAGGCTATTTTCGAGCCGGTTTGCTTTCGCAACAAACCGAAGAACTCCTCAGCGACACGCGGCTCGAAGGACAGGCTGGGTGGCAACTGCACTAGCAGCACAGCGAGCTTCGGGCTTAGGCCTCCGGCCTGCCCGAGGAATGCCTCGATCAGGTCTTCGCAGTCGGCAAGCCGATGCTCGTGTGTCACTGCCCTGGGCACCTTCACGCTGAAGCGGAAATCTTCCGGGACCGAATGCGTCCAACGCTCATAGGTCTCACGGCGGTGCGGCTTATAAAAGGATGAATTGATTTCGACGCCGGCAAGACGGCCGGAGTAACGCTCGAGATGCGCCCCGGAACCCGGCAAAAGATCCTTGTAACGCGACGGGATGCTCCAACCGGCCGTGCCCACGAAGCATCGATGCTTTTCCATGCCGGAGATGTGGACAGGGCACTGCGCAGGTCAAGGGAGTGTACTAGGCCGAGACCATGCGGCCGGCGCTCACCTGTCACCACCATTCCGCGTGCTCGGCCGCTGCTTGGCTCCCGCCGGCAGAATAATGCGTCCCGTCAGCGCTCGCGTCCGAACCAGAAGGCGTCGGCCATGCGCGCCATGCCGATCCGTTCGTAGAAGCCGACGGCGTCGGGCACGGAAATCAGTGAAATGGCGACGGATGGCCCGAGCTGCCGCCGCGCTTCGTCGAGCAGGCCCTTGCCGATGCCGAGCCCTTGCGCCGATTTGCAAACGGCGAGCTCGGAAATATAGCACACCCACGAGAAGTCGGTGATGCCTCGGGCGAGGCCAATCAGCGGCTTGCCAGGCGCATCGAGGCGCGCCGTCAACACCAGATCGGCATTGGCAAGCATCGCCTTCAGACGGAGGTCGTCATCGATAGGCCGGGTGACGCCGAGGCCGGATTCCACCAACACGCGGCGAAACTCGGCTGCGTCGAGGGCTGGTTCGCTGGCGTAGAGGACTTTGGGACGTGTTGTCATGCCGGCCAAGTTGCACCATAGGGCGGCGGTTTTGAAGCGGTCTGTGCTCCAGGACCAAGGCCGGCCGAAAACAGCCGCCTTTTATTTGCCTGCAGCTTTGTGTAAACCGGGCGCCAACACATCCCCGCAGCGAAAACAAGACGGGCAAGACCTATGGAAAAATTCGCCAAGCTCACCGGCGTTGCCGCGCCGATGCCGATCGTCAACGTCGATACCGACATGATCATCCCGAAGGATTACCTCAAGACGATCAAGCGCACCGGGCTCGGCAGCGGACTGTTTGCCGAAATGCGCTATAAGGACGATGGTTCGGAAAACTCCGACTTCGTGCTCAACAAGCCGGCCTATCGCAAGGCGCAGATCCTGGTCGCCGGCGACAATTTCGGCTGCGGCTCGTCGCGCGAACATGCGCCATGGGCGCTGCTCGATTTCGGAATACGCTGCGTCATCTCGACCTCGTTCGCCGACATTTTCTACAACAACTGCTTCAAGAACGGCATCCTGCCGATCACCGTCAGCCCCGAGGACCTGGAGAAGCTGATGGACGACGCCTCGCGCGGCTCCAACGCGACGCTGTCGATCGATCTCGAGGCCAAGGAAATCTGCGGGCCGGACGGCGGCGTGGTCAAGTTCGACCTCGACGACTTCAAGCGGCACTGCCTCTTGAACGGCCTCGACGATATCGGCCTGACCATGGAGAAGGCCGACGCCATCGCCTCGTTCGAGAAGAAGAACGCCGAGCTGCGGCCCTGGGCCTGAACGCGAGGCCACCAACAAAAAAGCCCGGCGCATGGCCGGGCTTTTTTGTCGAATAGAAACTTGTATCACTCGCCGTCGATCGCCGTGGCGATGCGAGCGATGGCCTGTTGATAGACGCTCGCGGAATTCCAGCCGGCAATTGCGCCCATATTCGCCTCAGAACTCGCGCCGGCCTGCCAACCATGGCCCCTGAGGAAGTTGGCAGTGGAAGCCAACGCAGTGCCCTTGTCGCGCAGATTTTTGTTGCCGACCCCGTACTTCAAGACATTTCCGGGCAGGAACTGCGTATGGCCAATCTCGCCATGCATGGCGCCGACCGACGAGGCGCTCAACGCGCCGCGATCGACCAGTTTCAGGGCTGCAACAGCATGCGGGTAGAAGAACTCCGGGCGGCGGCAATCATAGGCAAGCGTTACAATGGCAGAGACCGTATTCTGCTTGCCCAGGAAGGAACCGAAGCCGGTTTCCATACCCCAGATGGCGAGCAACACACCCGGCGACACGCCGTAGGTCCGCTCGATCTTGTCGAACAGCGCCGCGTTCGACTTTTTCAGCGAACGGCCCTTGGAAATGATCGTGGACGCGCCACGGCGCTTCATGAAAGCTTCCACCGAGCCGCCGAAAGCCTTGTGGACAGCGCGGTCGGCGGCGATCGTCCTTTTTGCGTAGGTCGCGCTAGCCAGAGCGGCCAGACCCTTCGAGCCTACACCGCTGGCCCTTGCTTCCTGCGCGAACTCCGCCTTCCACGCTTCGAAGCCCGCGCCATTATTGCCGCATTGGGCGGCCTGTGCCGCAGTTGCCGCCGCAAGCGTCATCGATGCCGCCGCTGCGAAAATCTTTGCCTTGGCAAAAAATGCCATGTTTCTCTCCTGGTTGCCTGGATCTTGTCCCGAATACGAATTTGCCAGCGAAACGCCCGCTTGTCACACGTGCGCCCACTTGGACGCAGTCGGCTCCAACACTTTACAATCAGCGCATCGTGCTTTCCGAGAACCGAACCCGATTTTCGAGCCGCCGCGCTAAGAAGTCGTTTACGCATCGCCGCCGCAGCGCTGGCGAATGCCGGAGAACTTGCTTACGATCAAGTAATTATTGTGGCGGGGGCTGGAATATTCATGGAAGACGTTGACGTCGTGGTCATCGGCGCCGGCTCGGCGGGACTTTCCGCCGCCAAGACCCTGCGTGCGGCCGGCCTTTCCTTCAAGCTGGTCGAAGCGATGAACCGTATCGGCGGCCGCGCCTGGACCAGCGACCAGCATTTCGGTGTTCCTTTCGACATCGGCTGCGCCTGGCTGCACGCGGCCGACCGCAATCCCTACTTTCCCGAGGCGCAAGCCGCCCGCTGGACGCTTCACCATCACGACATGAATATCGATCATCTCTACTATCGCAACCGAAAGGCGAGCGAGGACGAAGAGGCCGCAATGAAGGCGGCCGATAGCAGGCTGTTCGAGCTGCTGGCCGCGCATGAGGTCAAGGTAGGTGACGACGACCGGCTTTCGGCGTTGCTCGCCAAAGGCCATGCGCCGCGCGCCGCCGCCACCTTTGCCGGGCCGATGGACTTCGGCGCCGACGAGGACGAGATATCGATCCGCGACTTTCAGGCCGCCGCCGATCTCGATCCGAACTATTTCACCAAGGAGGGGTTCGGCGCGCTGGTCGCCCGATTCGGCGCCGACGTGCCGGTCGAGCTGTCGACGCCGGTGCGGAAAATCCTCTGGGACGTGCCCGGCGTCGCCTGCGTCACCGATCGCGGCACTATTCGCGCCAAGGCGGCCATCGTCACCGCGTCGCCGGCGGTGCTCGCCTTCGAGGAGATCGAATTCGCACCGGCGCTGCCAGACAGGCATTTCGCTGCCTTCTTCGACCTGCCGATGGGCATGCTGACCAAGCTGCCGGTCGAGATCAGGGGCACAAGGCTCGGGCTTGGGCCGTTCGACGACCTGCTGATCGAACGGCTGGCCAGGCACGACATCTACTTCCTTTGCTTTCCCTTCGACCTCGACCTGATGATCGGATTCGTCGGCGGCGATTTCGCCTGGGAAATGTCGGCGGCGGGCGAGGCGGCAGGTGTCGACTTCGTCGTCGACCGGCTGTGCGCCATATTCGGAGGCGACGTCAGAAAACATGTCGGGCGCGCCATGATGACCAATTGGGGCGGCGAGCGGTTCGTGCGGCGCCTATGCTGCGGCCCGCCCCGGCCGTTCGCAGGCGCGCGCAACGCTGATGCAGCCGGTGGCGGAAAAAATCTTCTTCGCCGGCGAGCACCTGGCCGGTCCGCTGATGCAGACCTGCGGCGGCGCCAGGCTATCGGGCGAGGCGGTGGCGAGAACGGTCGCCGCGCAGCTTGCGGCAAAATAGCGTTGGCAGGAACGCCTGTCGCCGACAGGCGTTTGGGCGATATGCCGCTCCGCACTATATCCGGGCTGATGATTTGAGACCTGGTGATTTGAGATTGGGATGAAGCTCTTCAATTGCCCGCATTGCGGCCACCGCCTCTATTTCGAGAACGCCCAGTGCCTGAACTGCGCCAGCCCCGTGCTCTACGATCCCGGGGATGCGCGCTTCGTGTTGTCAGGCGCCGGCGGCGTTTTCCAGTGCACAAATGCCGACGAGTGCGCCTGCAACTGGATGGCGGAACCTGGCCATGCCTTCTGCCGCGCCTGCGAGCTGAACCAGTTGATCCCCGACCTTTCGGTGGATGGCAACCGCCGTCGCTGGATCCGCGTCGAAGCGGCAAAGAAGCGGGCAATCTATTCGCTGCTCGCCGCCGGACTGCCGGTCGTGCCCAAGCGGAACGCCGGCGACGAGGCCGGCCTCGCCTTCGACTTTCTCGCCGATCCGATCGGCGGCCCAGGGGGCGCGCGCATCCTGACCGGCCATGACAACGGCCTGATCACACTGAATGTCGCCGAGGCGGACTCGGCCGAGCGCGAAAGACGGCGCGTCGAGATGGGCGAGAACTACCGTACGTTGCTCGGCCATTTCCGCCATGAGCTCGGCCACTATTACTGGGACCGCCTGATCCGCGACGACTCGCAACGGCTTGCCGCCTTCCGCGCATTGTTCGGCGACGAGCGCGTTGATTACGAGCAGGCGCTGAAGACCTACCATGCCAAAGGTGCTGCGCCCGACTGGCAGCAGGACCACATTTCTGCTTATGCCACGTCTCATCCCTGGGAGGACTGGGCCGAGACATGGGCACACCACCTGCACATCACCGATACGCTGGAGATGGTGCATGCGCTGAATTTCCCGCTCGGCCGACTGGAAACGGTAGAGGCCAACGAGCTGTCGCGCAGCGACACCGGCGGCGAGCTGCAACCGGCGCCGTCGGAACCTGCCGCCGTTCCCGAACCGTTCGAAAAGATCCTGGCCCGCTGGCTGGTGCTGTCGGAAGCGTCCAACTCGATCAACCGCTGCATGGGCCTGCCGGACCTTTATCCCTTCGTGATCTCGGAGGTGACCGCACGGAAGCTGGCCTTCGTTCATGAACTCCTGACTGCCGTGAAAGAAACCGGAACAAAACGTGAGCCGGCCGAGGCGTTTTAGCCGGAACGCGTGAAGCCCTGTTTCGTTTTCGTTCGTGAGGGACCATCAAAACGGAGCGAAACCATGAAGCGCATACTATTTCCTGCTGTCGCCGGAGCGCTTGTCGCCATGTCGGGCACAGCCTTGGCTGATACCGCCGTCTCGGCTGTCACCGATCTCAACGTACGCGCCGGCCCCGGCCCGCAATACCCGGTCATCGGTGTGCTCGCCGCCGGCCAGTCGGCAACGCTTGATGGCTGCATCCGAAACAGCAAATGGTGCACCATCGCCGAGGCCAATGGCCAAGGCTGGATCTATTCCGACTATGTGACGGCCGATTTCGGCGGCAACAAGGTCGTCCTGACGGAACGCCCTGATGACGCAGACATTACCATCGTCGAAGCGCCCGCCGACGTCGACGATCCCGACATCTATACCGGAGCGATCGTCGCTGGCGAGCCGATCGAGCCGATCAGGCGGCCGCCGGCCGAAGTTCGCACCTATATCGAGACCAACCGGATCGACCCGGTCTATCTCGAGGGCGAGGTGGTTACCGGTGCGACCTTACCGGATACTGTCGAGTTGCGCGAGATCCCGGACTATGACTACCGCTATGTCTATGTGAACGGTCAGCCGGCACTGGTCGATCCGGGCACCCGACGCATCATGTATGTCGAGCGCTGACGGTGCCGTTAGAGACCACCAATTGTCGAGGTTGGCGCTGCCCTCATCGCCCTGCCGGGCACTTCCCCGTATAGTGACGGGGAGAAGGACCTTTCCTGCAATGCTGGCGATTAGCGAAATCGTTGGTGAGAGCGCCCCTCTCCCCGTTTACGGGCAGAGGATGCCGGCAGGCAGGTGAGGGGCGGCGCAAACGCCAGAAGGGATGGCTGGAGCGATAACCGTGACGATTGCGCGGCACGAACCGATCGACTAGATCATGCGACTCGAAGCACCAGCCTGTGAGCCCGCGTGATAGACCCTGCCGCCTTCGAGCGCTACCGGCATACTCCCCACGCCAAGACGACCCTGCCGCGGCTCCTGCTCGGAACGGTGGTCGTCGTCCTGTTCTGGGTCGCGACAACCATCGCCGTGCTGTTCGGCGGCGCCTATCTCTGGCAAGCATTGTCTGGCGCCGTGATAGAAGGAGGGGCGGTGCAGAATTTCATGGCCTCGCCCGCCGGGATCCTCGCCGCGCTCGCCTCCTTTGCCGGAATCTGGCTCGGCCTGTGGGCAGCCATGCGCTGGGTCCATCGCGAGCCGCTGATGGCGCTGATCGGCACCAGCCGCCGCGTTTCGCGTTCGGGATTTTTTAGGGGATTGGCCGCGGTGCTGGTCACATCGCTGCTCTCCGAGATCCTGCTCTACCTCTTGCAGCCCGACATTGCGCGCGGTGCGATCGCCCTGTCGTCCTGGCTGCTGTTCCTGATCCCGATCGCCGCGCTGACCCTGCTGCAGACCTCGTCCGAAGAGGTGCTGTTTCGCGGCTATCTCCTCAGGGGCCTGGCCAATCGGTTTCAAAACCCGTTCATCTGGGCGCTGCTGCCAGGACTTCTGTTCACTGTGATGCATTGGAGCCCAAGCTCGACGACCGCCATCAACGCCTGTGTGCTGGCCTCGATCGCTGCTTTTGCGCTGGTCCTGACGCTGGTGGTCTATGCCACGGGCAATCTCGGCGCGGCCTTCGGCGCCCACGTCGGCAACAATCTGACCGGCTTCCTGCTGATTTCACATCAGCAAAGCTACAATTCCTTCGCCCTGTTCAACGCCAAGCCGCTCGAAGGTCCCGGCTGGACGACGCTTGATGCCGTCCTCATCGCGGCGATCGGCATCGTCTGCAGCCTGTTGACTGTTCTGTTGCTCCTGCACCCGCGCTCGCCGCTGAAGGTCGAGCCTGATTTTTCGCACCCTGGCGGCCCAAGCTGATGCGCATCACGCTGGTGGTGCTGCCATAAACCGAACCGGCCCGGTTCAGAGTATTCGGCCCCCCACCTTGACTCCGCGGCCGATTTCCTGTCTACACGCCGCGAATTCCGCGACGAGTATCCCTCCGAGCAAGCCGACCGGGACGCCGAAGCCTGTTTGAGGTGACGTGCTGTAAATAGATCCTGGAGGCCAACATCCGGCAGCGCTGTGCGCCCCCGGGTGCTTTTTGGCTTTGGGCTTTTGCCTGGACGGCTTTGAGTTGGATAGTAGGCGCGAACGCATTACCTCTCGGGCATCATCCGGGTGCCAGGGAAAAGGAAAAAGAATGCTTGAATCACTGCAGGAACGCACAAGAGGCGTAGAGGGCCGCAGGCCCGACGGGGATCAGCATGAATCCAAGGCGCTCTCGCACAGCGGTTTGACCAATGTTTGAGACCCTGCAAGAGCGCCTTGGTTCGATCCTGAACGGCCTCACCGGCCGCGGTGCCCTGTCCGAGGCCGATGTCTCGGCGGCGCTGCGCGAGGTGCGCCGTGCGCTGCTCGAGGCCGACGTTGCGCTGGAAGTGGTGCGTTCCTTCACCGACAAGGTGCGCGAGAAGGCCGTCGGCGCCGCCGTGCTGAAGTCGATCAAGCCGGGGCAGATGGTCGTCAAGATCGTCCATGACGAGCTGGTCGAGATGCTGGGCGCCGAGGGCGTCGCCATCGACCTCAATGCACCGGCTCCGGTCGTCATCATGATGGTCGGCCTGCAGGGTTCCGGCAAGACCACGACATCGGCCAAGATCGCCAAGCGTCTCACCGAGCGTCAGAACAAGAAGGTCCTGATGGCCTCGCTCGACACGCGGCGTCCCGCGGCGCAGGAGCAGCTCCGTCAACTCGGCGAGCAGGTCAAGGTCGCCACGCTGCCGATCGTCGGGGGCCAGACGCCGGTCGACATCGCCCGCCGCGCCGTGCAGGCGGCAAAGCTCGGCGGCCACGACGTCGTCATCCTCGACACCGCCGGCCGCACCCATATCGACGAGCCGCTGATGGTCGAGATGGCCGACATCAAGAAGGTGTCGTCGCCGCACGAGATCCTTTTGGTTGCCGATTCGCTGACCGGCCAGGACGCCGTCAATCTGGCGAAAAGCTTCGATGAGCGCGTCGGCATCACCGGGCTGGTGCTGACCCGCATGGATGGTGATGGCCGTGGTGGTGCAGCACTTTCCATGCGCGCCGTCACCGGCAAGCCGATCAAGCTGATCGGCACCGGCGAGAAAATGGACGGGCTGGAGGAATTCCATCCCAAGCGCATCGCCGACCGCATCCTCGGCATGGGCGACATCATCAGCCTCGTCGAAAAGGCTGCCGAAAACATCGACGCCGAGCAGGCGGCGGCGATGGCCAAGAAGATGCAGTCGGGCAAGTTCGACCTGAACGACCTTGCCGGCCAGCTTCAGCAGATGTCGAAGATGGGCGGCATGGGCGGCATCATGGGCATGATGCCGGGCATGGGCAAGATGAAGGATCAGATGGCTGCCGCCGGTCTCGACGACAAGATGTTCGGCCGCCAACTCGCCATAATCTCGTCGATGACCAAGGCGGAGCGCGCCAACCCCGATATTCTGAAGCACTCGCGCAAGAAGCGCATCGCCGCCGGCTCCGGCACCGACGCGGCCGAGATCAACAAGCTCCTGAAGATGCATCGCGGCATGGCCGACATGATGAAGGCGATGGGCGGCAAGGGCAAAGGCGGTGGCCTGATGCGCGGCATGATGGGCGGCCTGGCCCAGAAGATGGGCCTCGGCGGCATGATGCCGGGGGGTATGGGCGGCATGGGTGGCCCGGGCGGCATGATGGGCGGCGGTATGCCGGACCTGTCCAAGATGGACCCCAAGCAGCTCGAAGCCTTGCAGAAGCAGGCGAAGGCAGCCGGTCTCGGCGGCATGAAGGGCCTGCCCGCTGGCCTTTCAGGTGGCGGTGGCCTGCCTGGGCTGCCCGGCGGCATGAAGCTTCCTGGTTTGCCGGGATCTGGCGGCGGTCTGCCAATGCTTGGCAAGAACGGCCCCGGCAAGAAGAAGTGAGGGCGCGATGAACGAAGAAAAGGACATGGCCGACGCACGTGCGGCGCTGGTCGACTACCGCGCCTCGATCGACAACATCGACGCAGCGCTCATCCACATGCTGGCCGAGCGTTTCCGCTGCACCAAGGCGGTCGGCAAGCTGAAGGCGTCGCATGGCCTGCCGCCGGCCGATCCGGCACGCGAGCAGCAGCAGATCGCCCGCCTTCGCCAACTGGCGAAGGACGCCCATCTCGACCCGGATTTCGCGGAGAAATTCCTGAACTTCGTCGTCCGTGAAGTGATCCGGCATCACGAGCATATCGCCGCATCCAACGGCGTAACGAAAACCGGCTGAGGACCAGTGTATGTCGCCCAAAAAGTGCGCAGCGGTTTTGGGACAACGACATGCATAAAGACAACAGTCATAACCCCGATCAACGAAAATCAGAATTTTAGGAGAAAGAAATGCCACTGAAAATCCGACTTGCCCGTGCGGGCTCGAAGAAGCGTCCCTATTACCACGTCGTCGTCGCCGACGCCCGTTCGCCGCGCGACGGCCGTTTCATCGAGTCGCTCGGCTCGTGGAACCCGCTGCTGCCCAAGGACGGCGAGCGGGTCAAGGTCGACGCCGACCGCGTCAAGCATTGGCTCTCGCACGGCGCCCAGCCGACCGACCGCGTGCTGCGCTTCCTCGACGAGGCCGGCATTGCCAAGCGTGAGACCCGCTCCAACCCGAAGAAGGCCGAGCCCGGCAAGAAGGCGCAGGAACGCGCCGCACTTCTGAAGAAGGCGCAGGACGATGCAGCCGCCGCTGTTGCCGCCGCGGCAGCGGCGCCGGCCGAGGCGGAACCCGCGACCGCCGAATAATCTGCTTTTTATCCCCTACGAAACGGCGGGCGCCTTTGTCCGCCGTTTTGCTGTTTCGTCCGACTTATGACGCGGCCCGATCAATAGCCTTCAGGGCAGCGGGCGATGTAGACGCGCCCATCGCGACCGCGATAGCGGCACCGGCCGGGTTCGGTAGCACGACCGATCAGTGCGCCGGCGACGGCGCCGACGGCACCACCAACAACAGCTCCCTCCACCGGATCGTTTGCAACGGCAGCGCCGACAGCAGCGCCCCCTAGGCCACCGACCGCCGCGCCCTGTTCTGTCCGGGAACAGGCTGCGAGTGAGGTTGCCAATACCATCAGGACTACCAGTTTCTTCATTGTCGTTCCTCTCAAACGGGGTTTTCCGTCCTCGCCGCCACATCTTCTAACTTGCAACCGGGCGATTTGATCCAAAGTCAAAGAAGAAGGGTGGCGGCAGACCGCGCCATCTCTGGCGACGCGACCGCCATCGAACGGCTTTTGAAGTCGCCGCTATCGGCTGAGCGCGATCAGCGCGCGCACCCTGGGGTTGCGCAGGAAAAGGCCACCCCACAAGACGAAGCCGAGATAGACGCCGAACAGTGTGTGCGAAAACAGCGGGCTGCCGATACGTATATGCGTCGCGATGGCGCCACCGAGGTAGGCGGTGAGCAGGATGGCGCCAAGCACCGAGGTGCGCGGCACCGCATAGAGCGCGGTCGAGACCAGTCCGATGATGCCGAGCATGCGCGAGACATTGGGATCGGCCGGCCAGCCGAGCTGCACCATGGTCTGGGTGACGACATCGAGCGGCGGCAGCTTGATGACGCCGTCGAAGATCATGAACAGCACGATGAGGGCGCTGAGCCCTCGGCCGGTCCACAGCGCGCCCGGCGTGACGGATGCTGTTTGAGACATGGTCATTGGTCCTCCGGTTGTTTCGAGCCCTCTTGGCGAAGGTCGAACCAAGGACGCGCGTGAGGCGGCGATCCGACACGCCTACGATCTTTTGAGCGCACGGCGCTGCCATGAGCGTGGGAACAAACCCTAGGAGAAATAGTATTTTTCGGCGGGGATCATTTTTGGCGGCGCCTCGCCGAGGGCCTCGAACACCGAGATTTCACAGACGCGGCACAGGCCGTCGAGGGCGAGGTCGTTGGCCTCGGTGCCGAACGGGTCCTCGAGTTCCTCCGAGAGCGCGTCGAGGCCGAAGAAGGTGTAGGCGATCAGCGCCGTGAACAGCGGCGTCGCCCACCCGGCAGTCGAGGCGAGCCCAAACGGCAGCAGCAGGCAAAAGATATAGGCGGTGCGCTGCAAGAGCAGCGTGTAGGCAAACGGAAGCGGTGTTCCCATGATGCGCTCGCAGCCGGCCTGCGCTGCGGCGATTTGCGACAGGCGCTCGTCGAGGATGCGGTAGCCCATGACGTCGATCGCGCCGGCCTTGTACAGCGCGGCGGCTCGCTCGCCCATCCGCCGCACCAAGGCGTCGGGCGGGTTGGCCAGCTTGGCGGCACATTCGGCTTCGTCGCCGATGAACGCGCGTGCGTCCGACGCTGCGTCCACCCGCCGAAGCAGGCCGCGCAGGAAGTGGCAGAAGGCGATCGCCTCCATCAGCAGGCCGCGCAGTTCCGCCCGGTTTTCGATCAGCCCGGTGCTGGCGCGCGCCAGATTGCGAATGTCGAAGACAAGCTGACCCCACAGCTTACGCGCTTCCCACCAGCGGTCATAGGCGGCGTTGTTGCGGAAGCCGAGATAGATCGACAGCGCCACACCGAGCAGGGCGAACGGTGCGGGGCCGGCATTGCCGAAGTCAAGCTTCAGTGCCCTGACCGCCAGCACCACCAGCGCGCCATAGACGCCGAAGCCGAAGATCTGCGGCAGGATGCGCGGCACCACCGAGCCGCGCATGATGAAGAACAGATGCAAGAATCCCGGGCGCGGGCGAACGATCATCGAAACCCCTTTCACGGACCGGCAATGATCCTGATCGGTTCCATTGTGCGATGCAATCCACGCACAAGCCCAACCGCCAGCGACATGGCGATGTCGTCTTGCCGGCCTGGGACCGAGCACGTTATCGAAAATCCGCAAGACATTCGGGAGGAATCGATGGCCGGCGAGACCGATCTGAAGAAACTGCTGGCAACGATGACGCCGGAATTGCGTCCCGGCATCCACGTCTTCGACACGTTGCCGCCCGATGCGCCCGTACCAGACGCCTTTGAGCCAGTGATGCTGTTTCGCGAGCGCGAGGGGACGACGGTGATCGCGCTAGAGGAGAAAGCCACGGCCGCTGGCCTGGAGATCGTGTTTCGCTGCCGCATGGTGACGCTGAACATCCATTCGTCGCTGGAGGCGGTAGGCTTCCTCGCCGCCATCACCACGCGTCTTGCCGCCGCCGGCATAGGCGTCAATCCGGTCTCGGCCTTCTATCATGACCATCTGTTTGTCCCGGCCGATCGGGCGGAAGAGGCGGTGGCGATACTGACGAAGCTGGCGGAAGAGAATCGTGGGTGAGGCGGGCGCCTTGTGTCTGGAAATGTGGGCGCTGCCCCTCATCCCCCTGCCGGGACCTTCTCCCCGCAAGACGGAGAGAAGGGGCTAACCGGCCGAAGGCCGAGCCCGCGACCGCAGGCCGCCGGTCATCCGGCGCCCCCGCGGAGGGCCCGCCGCGGCAGCGGCGATACGGCCGTGAGCGAAAACTAAATCGGCCGAAGGCCAAGCCGTGAGCGAGAATCAAGCCGCCTTTTTCTTCGGTTGGATCAGCCCGCGCTCGATCAGCAGCTCCGCGATCTGCACGGCGTTGAGTGCCGCGCCCTTGCGCAGATTGTCGGAGACGATCCACATCGACAGGCCGTTGTCGATGGTCGAATCCTCGCGGATGCGCGAGATGAAGGTGGCGTCCTCGCCGGCCGAGTCCAGCGGCGTGATGTAGCCGCCGTCCTCGCGCTTGTCGAGAACCTGGCAGCCTGGCGCTTCGCGCAGGATCTCACGTGCTTCCTCGGCGGTGATCGGCTTTTCGAACTCTATGTTGACCGCTTCCGAATGGCCGATGAACACCGGCACGCGCACGCAGGTCGCCGTCAGCTTGATCTTGGGGTCGAGCATCTTCTTGGTCTCGGCGACCATCTTCCACTCTTCCTTGGTGAAGCCGTCGTCGAGGAAGACGTCGATATGCGGGATGACGTTGAAGGCGATGCGCTTGGTGAACTTCTTGACGTCGACCTGGTCGGCGACGAACACGGCCCGCGTCTGCGTGAACAATTCGTCCATGCCTTCTTTGCCGGCGCCGGAGACCGACTGGTAGGTGGCGACGACGACGCGCTTGATGGTGGCGAAGTCGTGCAACGGCTTCAGTGCCACGACCAGCTGGGCCGTCGAGCAGTTCGGGTTGGCGATGATGTTCT
The DNA here is from genome assembly GCF_935822925.1 of Mesorhizobium ventifaucium. GTDB lineage: Bacteria > Pseudomonadota > Alphaproteobacteria > Rhizobiales > Rhizobiaceae > Mesorhizobium > Mesorhizobium ventifaucium. Next base: position 80,660 of record NZ_CAKXZS010000056.1, on the reverse strand, counting down.
TGCGCGTGAACTGCGAAATCGCGTCCGGGTTCACCTCCGGCACGATCAGCGGCACGTCCTGGTCGTAGCGGAAGGCCGACGAATTATCGATGACGACGCAGCCCTGCTTGCCGATCTTCGGCGACCATTCCTTCGAGACATTGCCGCCGGCCGACATGATGCAGATGTCGGTGTCGGAAAAATCATATTGGTCGAGCGTCCTGACCTTCAGCGTGCGGTCGCCGAACGACACTTCCGTGCCCTGGCTGCGCCGCGAGGCCAGCGCCACCACCTCGCTTACCGGAAAGCCGCGCTCTTCCAGTATGTTGAGCATTTCCCGGCCCACATTGCCCGTGGCGCCGACGATTGCAACCTTGAAACTCATCGAAATCTCCTGTCCTCTCCGCTCGGTTTTTTGGAGAAAACCCGCCGGCCGATGCGGGTTTCAACCCCCGGGCCGGACCCGGGAGAGGGTGGTTAGGCCAAGGGAATCAGACCGTTTTAGTGGTCGTTTTAGCCGTAGTTTTGCTGGAACGAGGAGACGCGCCGACGCGCCCGGCCCAATGGTTCGCATTGCGGCCGGGGAAGTCGAATGCAAGAAGCGCCATTAAAAGGCCGCGCATCGAAACTATCCCGTTCGGTGCCGGCTTTTACGCGGTTTAGGCGAAGAGTCAATCGCGACGCAGCGAGGCGGCTTGCCCTGTACAATGGCGGCGGCGCGAAGTACGAACGATTGGATCGTTTGGCTCGTGGCGCTCCTGGTGCTCGCCGACGGATGACCCATTGCCGGGCATAAAAGAATCCGAATTCCGAAAGAAGCATATGTCCAATTTCGAAGCACTTGTCCCCGCGCTGGCAAAGGCGCTGGAAAAACGCGGCTATGTCGAGCTGACGCCGGTGCAGAAGGCGGTTCTCGAGCTCGGGCAGGCCGATGCGCTGGTTTCCGCCCAGACCGGCTCCGGCAAGACCGTGGCCTTCGGGCTGGCTCTGGCACCGACCCTTCTCGACGGCGCCGAGCGCTTTTCCCAAGCCGCAGCACCGCTGGCGCTGGCCGTGGCACCGACGCGGGAGCTCGCTTTGCAGGTGACGCGCGAGCTCGAATGGCTCTATGACCTGACCGGCGCAGCGATAGCGTCCTGCGTCGGCGGCATGGACATGCGCACCGAGCGCCGCACGCTGGAGCGCGGCGCCCATATCGTTGTCGGCACGCCCGGCCGGCTGCGCGACCACATCACCCGCAATTCGCTCGACATGTCCGAGCTGAAGGCAGTCGTGCTGGACGAAGCCGACGAGATGCTCGACCTCGGCTTTCGCGAGGATCTGGAATTCATCCTCGACGCCGCGCCGGCCGAGCGTCGCACCTTGATGTTTTCGGCCACGGTGCCGCGCTCCATCGCCACGCTGGCCAAAGGCTACCAGCGCGATGCGGTGCGCATCTCGGCCGCCGGCGAGGAGAAGCAGCATCTCGACATCGAATACCGGGCGCTGAGCGTAGCCCAGGCCGACCGGGAAAATGCCATCATCAACGTGCTGCGCTATTACGAAGCGAAGAACGCACTGGTGTTCTGCAACACGCGCGCCGCCGTCAATCACCTGACCGCGCGCTTCAACAACCGAAACTTTTCCGTCGTCGCGCTTTCGGGCGAGCTGAGCCAGAACGAGCGCAGCCACGCGCTGCAGGCGATGCGCGACGGCCGCGCAAAAGTCTGCGTCGCCACCGACGTGGCGGCGCGCGGCATCGACCTGCCCAACCTCGAACTGGTGATCCACGCCGACCTGCCGACCAATCCGGAGACGCTTCTGCACCGAAGCGGGCGGACGGGACGGGCGGGACGCAAGGGTGTCAGCGCGCTCATCGTGCCCAACAATGCCCGCAGGCGCACCGAACGGCTGCTGCAAAGCGCTGGCCTTGCGGCGACATGGGCAAGCCCGCCTTCGGCCGACGACGTCCTGCGCCGCGACGACGAGCGCATCCTCGCCGACCCGGTTTTCAGCGAGCCTGTGAAGGAAGAGGAGCGCGGCTTCATCAACGCGCTTCTTGAGCAGCACCGCCCCGATCAGGTGGCCGCCGCCTTCCTGCGTCTGTGCCGTTCCAGCCGCTCGGCGCCCGAGGATCTCCTGGACGTCGCTCCGTTCACGCCGTCGGGCGACAGGCCCTCTGGCGATAGATCTGTCCGTCGCGACGAGGCGCCAAGCCGCCGCGACGATTTCGGCGACAGCGTCTGGTTCTCGCTGTCGGTGGGACGCAGGCAGAATGCCGAGCCGCGCTGGCTGATCCCGATGCTGTGCCGGACCGGCGGCATCTCCAAGCGCGAGATCGGCGCCATCAAGATGCAGCCGGAAGAAACCTTCGTGCAGATCGCGGCGGATAGGGCCGACCGGTTTTTCCAGGCAATCGGCCCGGACCGCAAGTTGCAGAACAACATCGCGGTCAAGCGGCTGGACGGCACGCCCGACCTGTCGCGGGCCGGCTATCAGGAGCCACGGCCGGACAAGAAGCCGCACCGCGGCAAGCGGACGTTCGACCAGAACGCGCCCAAATTCGAGAAGCGCGCACCGTCAGCCGATCAGCGCCCCGCCGCATTCGAAGCAAAGCCCTGGGCCGGGAAGGCAGCGAAGGCGAAGTTTGAAGGCGCACCGGCGAAGCACAAGAAGTCGAAGAAGCGGCCGGCTTGAACTAATTGTGCGATCTTGACAGGTGGCCAAAGAAGGCCGCGGAAAACGAAGCTGTAGCGATCCTTCCCACCCCCCTCTGGCCTGCCGGCCATCTCCCCCGCAAGGGGGGAGATGGCAGCTTCACTGGTGGCTCCAAACTTCCATTGTTCAAGATTGGCGAAGGCCGGGATGACCGCCAATCTCCCCCTTGCGGGGGCGATGTCCGTTCCTGCTCCGGCCCGGTATGACGAAAAACACGCGGCCTGCTCGTAGCCGACGCACCTGCATTTCGCCCCGCACCCCTTGCGGTCTGCCGCAACTTTGAACAGTCTGGCCAGCGGGACGAGGGGCAGGACATGCGCGGCGAAGTGCTTCACTATGACGAGGACCACGGCTTTGGCTTCATCACCGGAGCCGACGGCAATCGCTACACTTTCGCGCGCGAGGATCTGCGCCGAGAAGCGTCGATGGCCAAGGGCACGGTTATCGAGTTCCAGCCGACCGGCGGACGGGCACGCGACGTTTTTTCGATCCGCGCCCAAACTGCCAGCCCGTCCGCCGATGCGCCTGCCGCAACCGCCGCCCCGACTCAAACCGGCAACGCGCCCGTGGCGCCGCAACATTTCGGCCGTTTCGCTGAAAATGCTCCCGCCACCGACCTTTGGAGCTACTTCCGGCGGGGCCTGACTGAAAATTACTTCAATTTCTCCGGCCGTGCCCGCCGCAAGGAATATTGGGGCTATTGCCTGTTCTCGACGATCGCGCTGATCGTGGTCGTTGGCGTCGGCCTCTTCGTCGATGACGCCATGGGCCATCTTGACGAATTGCCGGCAGTGACGGTCGGTCTTTGCGGCGCGTTTGTGCTGGCGACAATCCCGCCTTGGATCGGACTGAACGTGCGTCGCCTGCACGACATCGGCCTGACCGGCTGGCTTTTTCTGGTGGTGTTCATCCCGACCATCGGCTGGCTGATCATCCTGGTCTTTGCGCTGATCCCGACGCAGGCCCGTGAAAATCAGTGGGGCCCGGTGCCGGCGGGCGTCAGGGCCTAGCTGCTCCACACAGCGATTTTGAGGGGCTGGAAGCCGGGCGGACGTCGACCGCCACAGGCTCAGCCCAGGAACTTGGCGATAATCGCGTCGCCCATCTCAGTGGTGCCGACTTCGGTCATCCCAGGGGAAAGAATATCCCTGGTGCGCAAGCCCTGATCGAGCACGGCGGCGATGGCGCTTTCCAGGCGATCTGCCTCGGCCACCATGCCGAAGGAATAGCGCATGCACATGGCGAAGGAGGCGATCATGGCGATCGGGTTGGCGATGCCCTTGCCCGCAATGTCGGGCGCCGAACCGTGCACCGGCTCGTAAAGCGCCTTGCGCTTTTTCGTCTTGGCATCCGGCGCGCCGAGCGACGCCGACGGCAGCATGCCGATCGAGCCGGTCAGCATGGCGGCGATGTCGGACAGCATGTCGCCGAACAGATTGTCGGTGACGATGACGTCGAATTGTTTCGGCCAGCGCACCAACTGCATGCCGCCGGCATCGGCCAGCATGTGGTCGAGCTTGACGTCGGCATATCTGGCCTTGTGCGTCTGCGTGACGACCTCGTTCCACAACACGCCCGACTTCATCACATTGCGCTTTTCCATCGAGGTGACGTGGTTCTTGCGCGTGCGCGCCAATTCGAACGCAACTCCCGAAATGCGCTCGATCTCGAACGTGTCGTAGACCTGCGTGTCGATGCCGCGTTTTTGGCCGTTGCCGAGATCGATGATCTGCTTCGGCTCGCCGAAATAGACGCCGCCGGTGAGCTCGCGCACGATCAGTATATCGAGCCCTTCGACCACCTCCTGCTTGAGCGAGGAGGATGCGGCCAGCGCCGGATAGCAGATAGCCGGCCTGAGATTGGCGAACAGCTCCATGTCCTTGCGCAGCCGCAGCAGTCCGGCCTCCGGGCGCACTTCATAAGGCACCGCATCCCATTTCGGCCCGCCGACGGCGCCGAACAGCACCGCGTCGGCGGCCATCGCCTTGGCCATGTCGGCATCGGAAATCGCCGCGCCATGCGCGTCATAGGCGCAGCCGCCGACCAGCCCCTCATCGGTGATAAAACCACTGCCGAGCTTGACGTTCATGGCGGCGATCAGCTTCTTCACCTCGGCCATCGCCTCGGGGCCGATGCCGTCGCCGGCGAGCAGGAGAAGATTTTTCGAAGCCATCCGGAACCGTCCTAACTGTGGCGCATGAAATCGGAATCGATTTCGGAAAGCTTCATGCGCAGAAACAAAATTCTACAGCGTCCTTTGCGCGTCCAAAGGACGCGCGGCGCTGTCGTGAGCCGCGGCCTTGCTAAACGCCAAGTGGACTATGCGCAAGCCTTTGGTTCAGAGCATCTTTGTCGATCATCGCGCCTCGACAAGGTCGCGCAAGCTCCTGCACCGCCGTCGAACTCAGCGCTTGAGTGCCGTCACTTCGATCTCGATCTTCATTTCCGGCTTGTTGAGCTGACAGACGATCATCGTCGCCGCCGGCCTGATGTCGCCAAAAGCCTCGCCGAGGAGCGGAAAGACGATGTCGACGAAAGCCGCGTCGGTGATGTAGTAATGCGCCCGCACCACATCGGCCATCTCGAAGCCGCCGTCCTGCAACGCCTTGGCAATCGTCGCCAGGCAATTGCGCGTCTGCGCCTCGACCGTCTGCGGCATCGACATGGTCGCATAGTCGTAGCCGGTCGTTCCGGAAACGAAACACCAGTCGCCCTGTACCACGGCGCGCGAATAACCGGCGGCCTTCTCGAAGGGCGAGCCGGTGGAGATCAGTTTTCGCATGGGCCTTTCCTCGCATATTTTTAGGCGATATTGAGCTGAAGAAGTGCCTTCCGACTATGGGCCAGGCGGGGGTGGATCGACAGTGCAAAACCGTTATAGGCCGGGGACGTCGGCGTCACGACGGTGCAGAACCTTTGATGCCGGAGGGACAGCGCCGCCCTCTGTCCTGCCGGACATCTCCCCCACAAGCCCCCATAAGGGGGAGATTGGCAGCGTTGGCGCACCGCTCACTCCTGCGACGGTGGCAGTTCGCGAAGGCGGTGGTGACGGCCGATCTCCCCCCAAGTGGGGGAGATGTCCGGCAGGACAGAGGGGGGCGCGAAGGATCACGACAGATCAGCATTTATCCTGAGCCGCGGTGGCGGTCCATACCCCTTTCGGTCTCAGTCAAAGAGCCAAATCTCTCTGCGCAGAGAAACTGGCTAGCTTTTTCGATTACGCGCCGCCAGCGTCCGCAACCTCAGCGCGTTAAGGCGGATGAAGCCCTCGGCGTCCTTCTGGTCGTAGGCGCCGCGATCGTCCTCGAAGGTGACCAGCGCGTCGGAATAGAGCGTCTTCTTCGACTTGCGGCCAGTAACGATGACGTTGCCCTTGTAGAGTTTCAGCCGCACCGTGCCTTCGACATCTTCCTGGCTCTTGTCGATCATCGCCTGCAGCATCAGGCGCTCGGGCGCGAACCAGAAGCCGTTGTAGATCAGCTCGGCGTAGCGCGGCATGAATTCGTCCTTGAGGTGGGCAGCACCGCGGTCCAGCGTGATCGATTCGATCGCCCGGTGGGCTGATATCAGGATGGTGCCGCCGGGGGTCTCGTAGACGCCGCGCGATTTCATGCCGACGAAACGGTTCTCGACAAGGTCGAGCCGGCCGATGCCGTTGTCGCGGCCGAGATCGTTGAGCGCCGCCAGCATCGTCGCCGGCGACAGTTTCTTGCCATCGAGCGCGATCGGATCACCCCTCAGGAATTCGATTTCGATCTCGGTGACCTTGTCCGGCGCATCCATTGGCGAGATGGTGCGCTGGTGGACGAATTCCGGCGGCTCGCTCCACGGGTCTTCCAGCACTTTGCCTTCGGAAGACGAATGCAGCAGGTTGGCGTCGACCGAAAACGGCGCGTCGCCCTTCTTGTCCTTCGGCACCGGGATCTGGTGCTGCTCGGCGAAGTTGATCAGATCGGTGCGCGACTTGAACGACCAGTCGCGCCATGGCGCGATGACCTTGATGTCGGGGTTGAGCGCATAGGCCGAAAGCTCGAAACGGACCTGATCGTTGCCCTTGCCGGTGGCGCCATGCGCAATCGCATCGGCGCCGGTTTCTTTTGCGATCTCGACCAGGTGCTTGGAAATCAGCGGACGGGCGATCGAGGTGCCGAGCAAATAGGTGCCTTCATAGACGGCATTGGCGCGGAACATCGGGAAAACGAAGTCGGAAACGAACTCCTCGCGGACATCCATGATGCGGATGTCCTTGATGCCCATCATCTCGGCCTTGCGCCGCGCCGGCTCCAGTTCGCCGCCCTGGCCGAGATTGGCGGTGAAGGTGACCACCTCGGCGCCAAGCTCGGTCTGCAGCCATTTCAGGATGATGGAGGTGTCAAGGCCGCCGGAATAGGCGAGCACGACCTTCTTGACGGCTTTTGCTTTCGACATCTGGCTGTTCCGCGACAGGGTTCTTCGCGGGCGAGGTATCACGGCCTTTCCGGGCTGCGCAAGTGATGAACGGTCCCTCGGTCGCTGCTGGCATACTGGATCAGCCCTTGTGCCGGCCAGTCGCTGGTGCAGAGAAGACGCTTACGGTATAGGCTGCGCATTCTTTATCCACGGGCCCGCAGATGTCCTTCATTCCCGACACCACCACGCTGATCCAGTTCGCCATCGCCACCGTGATCCTGGCGATCACGCCGGGGCCCGACATGACGCTGTTCGTGTCGCGCACGCTGAGCCATGGCCGCGCCACCGGCTTTGCCTCGATGGCCGGCGCGCTATGCGGCACGCTGATCCACACCACACTTGTGGTGGTCGGGATCTCGGCGCTGATCGTCGCCTCGCCGGCGGCTTTTCTTGCGCTCAAGATGTTCGGCGCCGGCTATCTCGTCTTCCTGGCCTGGCAAGCGATCACCAAGGGATCGGCCTTCTCACCCGAGAAGAAGAGCGGGCCGGAGATTTCGCTGTTTCGCGCCTGGGCGGCGGGGCTCGGCGTCAATCTGCTCAACCCGAAGATCATCCTGTTCTTCATGACCTTCCTGCCGCAGTTCGTCTCAGCCCATGATCCCAACGCGCCTGGAAAGCTGTTCTTCCTCGGCACGATGTTCGTCGTTTTGTCGATCCCGGTAACAGCGCCGATGGTCTTTGCGGCAGAAAAGTTCTCGACCGCGATGAAAGCCAGCCCGCGGGTGACGCGCGCCGTCGACTATCTGTTCGCCGGGGTGTTTTCGGCCTTCGCGCTCAAGATCCTGACCGCTCAGGCGAAGTAGGCGCGGACCTTCCGGCTTGCCGCCAGCTTCCGGCCCAGCGCCCGGCGCTCAGCCAATAAAAAATGCCGCCGACCATGCCGCAGCCGATCACGGCAGCGACGACGCGCGGGTCGGTGATCTCGAAATTGGCATCGGCGGTCTGGTGGGCGAAGCCGAGGAAGACCGCCGCGACCACCGCGCCCGCCAGCGCATAGAACAGCCAGTCGCGCCGTCCCTGGATTTCCGAGACGAGAATCGCCACCGCTGCCGGCATGAAGGCGAAGTAGGCGACGAACAGTGCAACGAACGGGATTGAAAACCACAGCGAGGCCTGCGCTGCCGGCTGCGTCTCGTCCGTCATCAGCCCGAGAGAGGCCAGGAACATGATGTTGAGGAAGGCGCTGGCCGCCAGCGCGGCAACGCCATAGCCGATCAGGATGATCGCGAAGCGAATGAGATAGGCGACAAGGCGGTTCACGCCTCGCCGTGGCCCGCGATCATCATCGCTTCCAGCGCGAGCCGGTCGACCTTGCGCATGCGCTCCGACTCCGACTTGAGCTGGCCGCAGGCGGCGAGGATGTCGCGGCCGCGCGGCGTGCGGATCGGCGAGGCATAGCCGGCATTGTTGATGTAGTCGGCGAATTTCTCGATCGTCTCCCAGTCCGAGCACTGGTAGTTGGTGCCCGGCCACGGATTGAACGGGATCAGATTGATCTTGGCCGGAATACCCTTGAGCAGCTTGATCAGCCCCTTGGCGTCATCAATCGAATCGTTGACGTCCTTCAGCATCACATACTCGAAGGTGATGCGGCGGGCGTTCGACAGGCCGGGATAGGCGCGGCAGGCGGCGATCAGCTCTTTCAACGGATACTTCTTGTTGATCGGCACCAAAAGGTCGCGCAAATCGTCATTGGTGGCGTGCAGCGAGATCGCAAGCATGACGCCGATCTCCTCGCCGGTGCGGAAGATCTCCGGCACGACGCCGGAAGTCGACAACGTGATGCGTCTTTTCGACAGGGAAAGCCCGTCGCCGTCGGACGCGATCAGCAGCGCCTTCTTCACCGCCTCGAAATTGTAGAGCGGCTCGCCCATACCCATCATGACAATATTGGACACTTTCCGACCCTCGGCCGGCACGATGGCGCCATCAGGCGTGTCGCGGTCGGGGAAATCGCCGAGCCGGTCGCGGGCGGTCAGAAGCTGGGCGAGGATTTCCTCTGCGGTCAGGTTGCGCACCAGCTTCTGCGTGCCGGTGTGGCAGAAGGAGCAGGTCAGCGTGCAACCGACCTGCGACGAGATGCACAGCGTGCCGCGGCCTTCTTCGGGAATGTAGACGGTCTCGATCTCGACCGGCCGGCCGGCGCCGCGCGGCGGAAAGCGAAACAGCCATTTGCGCGTGCCATCGGAGGAAATCTGCTCGTCGACGATCTCGGGCCTGGCGACGGTGAAATGCTTGTCGAGCTCGGCGCGCAGATCCTTGGAGATGTTGAACATGCCGGCAAAGTCGGAGACGCCACGCACATACATCCAGTGCCAGAGCTGCTGGGTGCGCATCCTGGCCTGGCGCTCCGGCACGATGCCTGATGCAACGAGGGCCGCGCCAAGCTCGGCCCGGGTCAGGCCGATCAGCGACGGTTTTTCGGCCGGCGTGGCGCGGGCGCGCAACGCATCACGGGCGCCTTCAGTGGTATGGTCGAATGAAAGGGTCATTGTGCGCCAAATAAGCGATTTACGGCCGATTACAGTATCGTGCCCGAAATGAAGCGCGGCGCATAGCACAGCTTGACGGCGGAGTCATGGGTGGCGGCGGTTTCCTTCTCCCCTTGTGGGAGAAGGTGGATCGGCGCGCAGCGCCGAGACGGAAGAGGGGTGTTGGACGGAACACCATCGGCGCCAAGCTGGAAAACCCCTCATCCGACCGAGCTACGCTCGGCCACCTTCTCCCACAAGGGGAGAAGGGAAGACCTAACTTTGGCTATTTGCACCTGGCGATGGACGACAGCGCCGCCGAAATGCCTTTCAGCGAAAAGACATAGGTCGTGGTGTTGCCGCGGCCGGACTTCGCCTGCACCTTCATGTCGCTGCCTGACTTCATCGCGGCGATCAGCACCGGCTCCTCGGCGGCGTTTTCGACCCAGGCCGACTTGCCGCGGGTGAACATCGAAAAGCTCTTGCCGTCGACGGTGACGGTGGCCTTGGAGTTTTCCTGGAAATTGTAGCCGGCGATGAATTGCGGCTCGTAAGACACCTGCTGTCCCGGCCGCTGGCTGACGAAGAAGAACATGTCGCCATGGTCAAGCGTCGGGGGCTGCTTGTCGGTCGGCACGGTCAACACATAGCAAACCTTGCCGCCCGACGCCTGGTAGCTGTAGGTGCCCCAGGCATTGTGCTGACCGATCTTGGTCGCCGACTGCGCCAGAGCCGGCGCTGTCATGGCCACCAGCGCCAGGCTCGAAATTGTAGCAATCAATCCGCGCATCGCTTTTCCCATATATGGTGCGGAGGCAGGCCGGCTCGGCGTCCTGCCCGTCGCTTCATTTTGATTTAATCTGGGTTACCAAACGGTGAACTTACCTCAGGAAAAGGACATCCACCCCAGGAAACCGCCGCCATCCTTGCGCCCGTCGCTCGAAAGCGGCAGTTGCAACGTCCCTTTCGCGACTTGGATGCCACGAAAGCGGCAAGAGTTTGACTTTTCTGCCTTATCGCCGGCTCAGCCGTTGTCGGCAATCGCCTGTTTGGCGGCGAGCCGATGCGCTGATGTGATGTGGGCCTTGACGGTGGTGATCGCGGCGGTCAGCACGGCGATATCGTCGGTAAAGCCCAGTCCGAAGAGGAAGTCGGGGATGACGTCAGCCGGCAGCACGAAATAGCCGAGCGCCGCCACCAGGATGCCCTTGGCGCGCAGCGGCGTGTTCTTGTCCATGGCGCAGTAGTAGGCGGCGACCAGCTCCTCCATGAACGGGATCTGCCGGGCAGCCCGCTTGGCGGTGCGCCAGAATTTCTCGCGCACTTCCACCTCGTCGCCCGGCTTGCCGCCAAAGCCGAAGAAATCAAAACTTGATTTTTGCGCCATCAGTTTCTCCTAACCAGGCTGCGCATATCGTTCTACACGCGCCTGCGAATGGAAATGTGGTGAAACCCGAACCGCGCTGCAAGATGCTGTCTTTTCATGCTGCGCAACTAGGGTCGTGCCCCGGGGGCAGGCTTTGGGTTGGCTCAGCCGCCGAAATAGCGGTTCATCTTGCTGGCCAGTTCGAAGTCGAGCGCGGTCAGGCCGCCGGCATCATGGGTGTTCAGCGTCACGTTCACGGTCTTGTAGATGTTCGACCAGTCGGGGTGATGATCGATCTTCTCCGCCGCCAGGGCGACGCGGGTCATGAAGGCGAAGGCTTCGGAAAAATTCCTGAAGCTGAAGCTGCGCGCGATCGAGCCACCATCCTCGGCCAGCGACCAGCCGTCGAGCCCGGCCAGCGCCTCGGCGACCGCCTCCCTGCCCAGTTTCTCTCTCGCCATGGTCATTTCCCGTGCTATCTGGATTCGCAGTCTTCAGCATAGTGCCGGATCGATGAGCGCAAAGCCGATAAAATCCATTCTTTTCGTCTGTCTCGGCAATATCTGCCGCTCGCCACTGGCCGAGGGCGTGTTGCGCGCCGTCCTGGCAGAGCGCGGCCTCGATCGGGATATCCTGCTCGATTCGGCCGGAACCAGCGACTGGGAAGCCGGTTCGGCACCCGACCCGCGCTCGATCTCGATCGCTGAGCGGCACGGCGTCGATATTTCTGGTCAGACGGCGCGCAAGCTGGCGCCGGACGATTTTTCGCGTTTCGACCTCGTTCTCGCCATGGACCGATCCAATCTCCGGGACCTGAAAGCGCTGGTGCCTGCCGCCATGCGCGACCGCGTCCATCTGTTCCTCGAGTTCGCCGAGGGAAGGGTGGGCGACGTGCCGGACCCCTATCACCAGGGGCCAGAGGCGTTTGCCTCGGTCTACCGCATGATCCGCGAAGCGTCGGAGGCGCTGGCGACGCGGCTCGAGGCACGGGCATCAGTGCCCGACAGCGGCCAGGCCTCCTCGACGATGTAGGGTCCGCCGCCGACCGAATCGCGCGAAGACATCAGGACGAAGCGGCCGACACGGAAGGGCAGCGTCGAAAAATTGCCGCGCGCCGAGAGATACTGGGCGACGTCGAGCGGGCTCGAATTGCGCAACCTGGCCAGCGTCACATGCGGCATGAATTTGCGCGTGTCGGCGGGGATGCCGAGGCGCTGGCAGATGCGCTCGATCTCGGCTTGCAGTGCCGCAAGATCGGGCGAGGCGGAGACGCCGGCCCACACCGCGTGCGGTTTCTTCTGGCCGAAGGCGCCGACGCCGGACAGTGTCAGCGCGAAGGATGGCCGGTGGACACGGTCGAGCGCGTTGGCGATTTCGTCGGCGACATGGCCCTCGACATCGCCAATGAAGCGCAGCGTCAAATGGTAGTTCTCGACGTCGATCCAGCGGGCCCCGGGCAGGCCGCCCCGGAGCAGGGACAGCGAAAGGGCGGCATCACGCGGTATTTCGAGGGCGGTGAAAAGACGCGGCATGGTAAGCCTCCTGTCCTCGAATCGAACTCTTGTCCCTAGCGAATCATCGAAAATCGAGCGGGGCAAGCGGTTTGTTGGTTGCACCTGGCCTAAAATCAAATCGTGCGGGGAATGCGTAGCCTCATCGAAATCCGGTCCCTTCAAGAGTTGCCCTTAACCACGGCAATGGCTTTCTCGACATCCGGCAATATGCGCTCGACCATGCGGTCGATGCCCTTGGCATTCGGGTGCAGGCCGTCCTCAAGTTGCAAAGCTGGTTCGCCGGCGACGCCGTCGAGAAAGAATGGATAGAGCGGGACGCCGTATTTTTCCGCCAGTTTCGGGAAGATCGCGTCAAAGCCGTTCTGGTAATCGGCGCCGAGATTGGGTGCGGCGCGCATGCCGGCCAGCAGCACGGCGATGTTGCGCTGCTTCAGCTTCGCCAGCATGGCGTCCAGATTTTTTTGCGTGATATCGGGAGAAACGCCGCGCAGCATGTCGTTGGCACCGAGTTCGAGAATGACAAGCTGCGTACCGTCCGGCACCGACCAGTCGAGCCGCGACAGGCCGCCACTCGACGTATCGCCGGATACACCGGCGTTGACAACGGTCACATCGTGGCCCTTGGCGCGAAGTGCTGCCTGGAGTTTTTGGGTGAAGCCTTCGTCCGGTCCGAGGCCAAAGCCCGCCATCAGGCTGTCGCCGAAGCCGACGATCTCCAGGGGCTCGGCGCGCGCCGAAGAAATGGCGCCGCAAATTCCGAGGAAAAGGACGAAGGCTGCGGCAAGTCGGTGTTTGAAAGCCATGCGGCAGGGCCCCATATGACCGAGAACATGATACTGGCGGTAGGCGGAATTCTGGCCTCCCTTTCCCATATAGGACGATTTTATTTTGACAGAAGCCGTCATCGCGCTGAAAAATGTATCGCTGACGCTCGGCGAAGGAGCGTCTTCCGTCCATGTGCTGAAAGGCGTCAGCCTCGACGTGGCAAGTGGCGAGGCGACCGGCATTGTCGGGCCGTCGGGCTCGGGAAAGTCGACGCTGCTGATGGTGTTGGCCGGCTTGGAACGGGTCGATTCGGGTACGGTACGAATCGCCGGCGAATTGCTGAACGACAAGAGCGAAGACCAGATCGCGTCGTTTCGTGGGCGAAACATTGGCATCGTCTTCCAGTGCTTCCACCTCATTCCCAATATGACAGCGCTCGAAAATGTCGCAGTGCCGCTGGAACTTGCCGGCCATGCCGATCCGTTCGGGGTGGCGGCGAGGGAGCTCGAGGCGGTGGGCTTGAGCGACCGCGTCACTCACTATCCCGGCGAATTGTCCGGCGGCGAACAGCAGCGTGTGGCGATCGCCCGGGCACTGGCGCCTTCGCCGCGCATCCTGATCGCCGACGAGCCGACCGGCAATCTGGACCAGGCAACGGGACGGCAGGTCGCCGATCTTCTGTTCGCCAAAGCGGCCGAGCGCGGCATGACGCTGGTGCTGGTCACCCACGATCCGGCGCTCGCCGCACGCTGCTCCCGGCAGGTGTCGATGCGGTCGGGCCGGATCGAAGATGCGCCAGAACCAGCTCCAAAGCCCGGCAGGGTGCCGGCCTGATGCCGCTGTCGCGCACGCTGAAGCTCGCCTTCCGCTTCTCGCTGCGCGAGATGCGCGGCGGGCTGTCCGGCTTCCTGATCTTCCTTGCCTGCATTGCGCTTGGCGTCGCGGCGATCGGCGGCGTCAATTCGGTGGCCCGGGCGATTACCGCCGGTGTCGCCAACGAAGGCCAGTCGCTGCTCGGCGGCGATCTTCGTTTTCAGCTCAATCAGCGCGCCGCGACGCAGGCCGAGCACGTCTTTCTTGACGGGCTGGGCTCGGTCTCGCACAGCGCCAACATGCGCTCGATGGCGCGGCTCGAGGACGGCTCCGACCAGGCGCTGGTCGAAGCCAAGGCGGTCGACGGCGCTTATCCGCTCTATGGCGCGCTGGAAACCGAGCCGGTGCTGTCGAAGCAGGAATTGTTCGGCGAAAAATCTGGTGTTCTCGGCGCCGCCGCACCCGACCTTTTGTTTGAGCGGTTGAACCTTCGGATCGGAGACCGGCTGAAGCTGGGCAGTGCCACCTTCGAACTGCGCGCCAGGCTCGTCAACGAGCCGGACGTGGTATCCGACGGCTTCGGCTTTGCGCCGCGGCTGATGATCTCGACGGACGGGCTTGCCGCTTCCGGTTTGATCCAGCCCGGCAGCCTGGTCGAGAACGCCTACAAGGTCCGCCTGCCCGGCGGCGCCGGGCAGGCGCGCATAAAAGCCATTCAGGATCAGGCGGCGGAGGATTTTCCCGAGTCCGGCTGGTCGATCCGCACGCGCAGCAATGCAGCACCGGCGTTGTCCTCCAATATCGAACGGTTTTCGCAGTTCCTGACGCTGGTCGGGCTGACGGCGCTGGTGGTCGGCGGCGTCGGCGTGGCCAATGCGGTGCGCGCCTATCTCGACGGCAAGCGCGGCGTCATCGCCACTTTCAAGAGCCTGGGGGCTTCGGGCGGTTTCGTCTTTGCCGTCTACCTGGTGCAGATCCTGATGATCGCCGCGCTTGGCATCACGCTCGGCGTCGCGCTAGGCGCGCTGATGCCGTTCGCGGCGAGCGCGGCGCTCCAGTCGATCATTCCGGTGCCGGCGGAGGGCGGATTCTATCCCGGCGCGCTCGGCATGGCGGCGCTGTTCGGGCTGCTGGTGACGCTGGCTTTTGCCTTGCTGCCGCTCGGCCGTGCGCGCGACGTGCCGGCGACGGCGCTGTTTCGTGAAATGGGTTTTGAGGGCCGCGGCTTCCCGCGTCCGCTCTACACGGCGGCGGCGCTCGGCATTGCGCTGCTCCTGGCGGCGCTGGCCATTCTGTCATCCGGCGACCGCTACATCGCCTCGATCTTCGTCGGCGCCACCATTTTTGCTTTTTTGGTGCTGCGCCTTGTCGGCGCGCTGGTGCAGTGGGCCGCCAAAAGGACTCCGCGCGTTGGCTCGACGGTGCTCAGGCTCGCCATCGGCAACATCCATCGGCCGGGCGCCTTGACGCCATCGGTGGTGCTGTCGCTGGGACTGGGGCTGACGCTTCTGGTGACGCTGGCGCTGATCGACGGCAATCTCAGGCGGCAGATTTCCGGCAGCCTGCCGGAGCGAGCGCCGAACTTCTTCTTCGTCGACATCCAGAGCAGCAATGTCGATGCGTTTTCGGCGCTGGTCGGCAAGGAGGTACCGCAAGGCACGCTGGTCAAGGTGCCGATGCTGCGCGGCCGGGTGATGGCGCTGAACGGCGTCGACGTCGACAAGGTCAAGGTGCCGGCGGAAGGGGCCTGGGTGCTACGCGGCGATCGCGGGCTGACCTACGAGGCCAGAATTCCTGCGAATGCGACGCTGACCGAAGGCACATGGTGGCCGGAGAATTATGCCGGCGAGCCGCTGGTCTCGTTTTCGGCCGAGGAAGGCAAAGAGATCGGGCTGAAACTCGGCGATACCGTCACCGTCAACGTGCTTGGCCGCAACGTGACGGCGAAGATCGCCAATTTCCGCCAGGTCGAGTGGGAGACGATGGGCATCAATTTCGTCATGGTGTTCTCGCCCAGCACATTTGCCGGCGCGCCGCACAGCTGGCTGGCGACGCTGACCGAAAAGGGCGCGTCGCCGGCCGACGATGCCCGTCTTCTCAACGCCGTCACCCGTGCCTTTCCCGCGGTGACGACAGTCAGGGTCAAGGACGCGCTCGACATCGTCAACCGGCTGGTGGCGCAACTCGGCACTGCGATCAGGGCCGCGGCCGGCGTGGCTCTGATCGCCTCGGTGCTGGTGCTGGCCGGCGCGCTGGCGGCCGGCAACCGCGCCCGCATCCACGATGCGGTGGTGCTGAAGACGCTCGGCGCCACCAGGAAAACGCTGATCGCGGCCTTTTCGCTGGAATACATGCTGATCGGCCTCGCCACCGCGATCTTCGCGCTGGCGGCAGGTGGGATTGCGGCGTGGTTCGTTGTCGTGCGCGTCATGGCGCTGCCGTCGCATTTCATGCCCGATGTGGCGGTGGCAACCATCGTCTTTGCTTTGCTGGTCACGGTCGGCATCGGCCTCGCCGGCACCTGGCGGGTGCTGGGTCATAAGGCGGCGCCGGTGCTGCGCAATCTCTGATCTGTGGGGGAACTGCAAGCTCAACGCGACCAGATTCGGTTAAATCTTGTTAATGTTGGGCTTCTTAACGCCGATAAATCCGGATTTTTGCTCCTTCACGAAGCATTACGCCCGGTTACGGTCTTGTTCTTGACGCCAATAACCATCATATTTCGCCGCAGGCATGCTGGAGCCCCGCCAGCGGCGCCTCGGTCCAAATGACCGGACACCGGACGGGGCAGAAGCAATATGAGGATTTCCATGGCTGAACCCGTTCGCAATTATCAGACGCGTGCCGTGCCCGGCGTCGGCGTCGATGCTGCTATCGACCAGGGCCTGCGCGCTTATATGATCAAGGTCTACAATCTGATGGGGCTTGGCCTCCTCATCACCGGCCTCGCCGCGGTCGGAACGATCATGCTGGCCACCACCACCGATCCGGCTTCGGCGGTCGCTACGCTGCCGAATGGCGATATGCTGACGTCCTTCGGCTACGCGATCTTCGGCTCGCCGCTGAAATGGCTGGTGATCTTTGCCCCGCTGGCAGCGGTGCTGTTCCTGTCGTTCCGCGTCCAGTCGATGAGCGTTTCGGCCGCGCAGACGACGTTCTGGGTCTATGCCGGCCTCGTCGGCCTGTCGCTGTCGTCGATCTTCCTGGTCTACACCACCGCCAGCATCTCGCAGACCTTCTTCGCCACCGCCGCCGCCTTTGGCGGACTGTCGCTCTACGGCTACACGACCAAGCGCGATCTTTCCGCGCTCGGTTCGTTCCTGATCATGGGCCTGGTCGGTCTGATCATCGCCAGTGTGATCAACATCTTCCTGCAGTCGTCGGCGCTTACCTTCGCCGTTTCGGCGATCGGCGTGCTGATCTTCGCAGGGCTGACCGCCTACGACACGCAGAACATCAAGGAGATGTATTTCGAGGGCGACGAGACCGATGTCGCCGGCCGCAAGGCGATCATGGGCGCTCTGAGGCTCTATCTCGACTTCATCAACCTGTTCATGTTCCTGCTGCAGTTCATGGGCGATCGCCGTTAGAAACGGTCCCTGCGTCTGTGGACCAGCGAATTTGGAAAGGGCGGCCCAACGGCCGCCCTTTCCTTTTATGCCGGCCTTTGCTGTGATAGAAGGCAGATGGACGGCTTGCATAAATTATGAGCAGCATCACGATACGCGGCGCGACATTGGCCGATCTCGACCGGATCACCGATATCTATGCCGATGCGGTGACCCACGGCACGGCGAGCTACGAACTGGAGCCGCCTGATCGTGCCGAGATGGGCGAGCGCTTCGACAGTTTGATAGCGGGCGGCTTTCCCTATCTGGTGGCGGAAAAAGACGGCATCGTGCTCGGCTATGCCTATGCCGGCCCCTTCCGGGCGCGGCCTGCGTACCGGTTCATCGTCGAAGACTCGGTCTATGTCGCGCCCGAGGCCACGGGCCATGGCATCGGGCTGAAGCTAATGCAAGGGCTAATCGAGGCGGCCGAGGCGGCGGGCTTCCGCCAGATCATCGCGGTGATCGGCGACGGTCGGCCGGACAGTGCCTCGGTCCGGCTGCATGAAAAGCTCGACTTTCGCCATTCGGGCCGTCTGGAAGGCTCCGGCTACAAGCACGGACGCTGGCTGGACACGGTGTTCATGCAACTGCCGATCAATGCCGGGTCTCTGGTTCCGCCCGATCCCAACTCACTGCCGGAACGGAGATTCCGCCAGCAAAACAAGTAATTAGGCCTCCACCAATTTCAGCGTGCGGTCGAAGACGCCAAGCACGCGGCCAAGTTCCTGGCCGCGCTTGAGGATGCGGCCGCCGGCGGCAATGACGGCGAAAGCGCCTTGCCGGCGCGCCAGCTTCGGATCCTTGACGATCTGGAACAGCGGCACCTCGCTGGTGCGACGGAAGACGGAAAAGACGGCGCGGTCGGCAAGATGGTCGATGGCGTAGTCGCGCCATTCATTGGCGGCGACCATCCGCCCGTAAAGCCTCAGGATCTGGTCCAATTCACGCCGGTCGAACCGCACCGGCTGGTCGAGGCGTTCGCGTCTTGCCTCATGCAGCGGGATCAGTATTGCGGATGCGTCCCCATCCTCCGTCCCACTGCCGTGATCAGTCATGCCTCGATCCCTTCGACTGAATCTTACACTAATCAAAGTTGGCGCTTTCGCCATGGAATTGCAAGCCCAGCTGGGCAAAGGCTGGCGGCGCACCGTTTCCGCGGTGTCCAGTCACATTTATAAAAACGCCCGTTGGAATTGGTGATGCTTCGCCACAATTCTGCCTTGTTTTATCCGCGCTAATGCCCCAATCTCCGACGAATTTACAGGCGTTGCCTGAGACGGTTCGGTCCGGCACTGGCTCGTAAACCCCAAGCCCCCCGCCCACGGGTCTGCGTCGGATCGAACCAACCTCGGTTTTTCCCTTGGAGAAATCGAGTGCGACGATCCCAAAACCTAAATGACCGGCGTCAGAAGCAAGCTGACGTCGGTTTTTTATTGGCCGAGTGAATGCGCGCGGCCTTCCCTTCTCCCTTGTGGGGTCCGAAGGCCTCGCCCGCCCCTTCGGGCCCCACAAGGGGAGAAGGAGAGGTTCCCGTTCAAGGCTTGTGGATCAAGGCGGCGCCCAGGATGGGGCCCGGCATGCCGTCCTTGCCCACCGATTGCAGCAGCACGGCGCAGCCGCCTTTCTTGGTAATCACGCTCATCGGCAATTCGTAGCGCTGCGCCTTGCCGTGCCACATGCCGGCGGTCTGGATGCCGGAGACGGCGTTCCAGTAGGTCATGCTGCGGCCGGTGTTTTCGCCCTTGCCGATCTTGATCGTCTGCGGCGGGTCGAAATAGACAATGACGACATGGGCATCGCTGGGGCCGCTCCCGGCATCGCCGGCGTCGATGATGACGCGATCGCTGGTCCGGCTGACGTTGATGCTGACCCGCATGCCTTCGCCGGATGTTTCCATGCGGGCGAGCGCGCCGTCGACTTCCTCGCGGCGGGCGCCGTTGACATGGCTGCGGCCATTGATGACGGCCTGCGGCGTATAGACCGAGCGGCTGCCGAAGGCACGCATATACTCATACTGCCGCTCGGTGTTCTCCTTGCGACTCAGCGTGTCCTTCCAACCGAGATAATCCCAGTAGTCGACGTGATAGGCGAGCGCGACGATGTTCTCTTTGGCGGCAAGCTCGGCGAAAAACGCATCGGCCGGCAGGCAGGAACTGCAACCCTGGCTGGTGAAGAGCTCGACCACGCCCAGGGGCTGGCCGGACAAGGATTTATCTGTCCGTGAACGGTCGGCCCCGCCGGCAAGCGCATTTCCGGCAAGTCCAGCGTCGGCAAGCACCGAGAGGGCCAGCGCAAATGCCGCAAGCCGCAATGGTCTTCGAGGTGTCATGGCCGTTTCGACTCCCGCCGGTGATGGCCGGCTTTGTTCTGATTGGCAAAATATGTGGCAGAAGCGGCAGTCAACGGGAAGTCACGTTGCGGTGAAACTTTGCGCTGCAACCAACTGCAAGGGCGCAACAGGACGGGCTACACTTCGAGATAGAAACCGATTCGGGCAACATCAGCATGTGGCAAACTCTCCTGACGCCGATCGACCTGTACTGCGAGCGGGCCGGGCCGGAGTTCTGGGCCGAGCCGGTCAATGCACTGACCAATATGGCTTTTCTTGTCGCCGGGCTGTGGGGTGTTCGAGAGGTGCGCCGGCGTGGCACAGGCATCTACGCCGAAATGCTGGCCTGGTGGGTGGTGGCGATCGGCATCGGCTCGGCGCTGTTCCACACCTTTGCCAACCATGTCACGGTCTGGGCCGACGTCCTGCCGATCGCCGGGTTCACGCTGGCCTACACGCTGTTCAACCTGCGCCATTTCCTCGGCATGAAATGGGGCAAGGCGATCGCCATCTTCGTCGCCTTTTATGCGGTCACCGGGTTGTTGACCTGGGCCGTGCCGGACTGGCTGCGCCAGGCATCGAACGGCACGACCGGCTATCTGCCGCCCTTCCTGGCGCTCGCCTTCTTCGGCGCCTGGGTGGCGGCGAGCGGCAACCGCGCCGGCTGGTACAATCTGGCGGGCTCGGCGATCTTCGTCGTGTCGGTCATCTTCAGGACGATCGATCCGCTGGTCTGCGGCAGCTTCCCGCTCGGCACGCATTTCCTGTGGCACATCCTCAACGGGCTGATGCTCGGCGTGCTGCTGGCGGCGGCGGCGCGGTTCGGCAAGGGAAAAGCAGTAGGGCAGTAGGGCAGTAGGGCAGTAGGGCAGTAGGTATTGTTTTCCCTACTGTCTTACTGCCCTACTCCCTTCACATTATGCGGCTAGATCGCGCAACACATATTGCAGGATGCCGCCGTTCTTGAAGTAGTCGAGCTCGTCCAGCGTATCGATGCGGCAGATGATCGGAATGTTCTTCACCGTGCCGTCGCCATAAGTGATCTTCGCGATCATCTTCTGACGCGGCTTGATGGCGCTCAGTCCGTCGATTTCGACCAGCTCGTCGCCCTTGAGGTTGAGCGAGGCCCATGAGGTGCCCTCCTCGAAGACGAACGGGATGACACCCATGCCGACCAGGTTCGAGCGGTGGATGCGCTCGAAGGACTGAGCGATGACGGCGCGAACACCCAACAGGTTGGTGCCTTTGGCCGCCCAGTCGCGCGACGAGCCGTTGCCGTATTCGACACCGGCGAAGATGACCAGCGGCACGCCTTCCTTCTTGTACTCCATGGCGGCGTCGTAGATCGATTTCTCTTCCTTCGACGGATAGTGGATCGTGTAGCCGCCCTCGCGGCCGTTCTCGCCCAGCATGTGGTTGCGGATGCGGATATTGGCGAAGGTGCCGCGCATCATCACCTCGTGATTGCCGCGCCGTGTGCCGTATTGATTGAAGTCGGCAACGCCGACGCCGTGATCGATGAGGTACTTGCCGGCCGGCGAGGCCGCCTTGATCGAGCCGGCCGGTGAGATGTGGTCGGTGGTGATCTTGTCGCCGAACAGGCCGAGCACGCGGGCGCCCTTGATGTCGCCGATTGTGCCGAAGCCTGGTGTCATGCCAGCGAAGTAGGGCGGGTTCTGCACATAGGTCGAATTGCTGTCCCAGGCATAGGTCTGGCCTTCCGGCGCCTTGACGTTCTGCCAGTATTCGTCGCCCTTGAAGACGTCGGCATATTTGCGGGCGAACAGTTCGCGCGTCACGTTCTTCTCGATGAACTCCTGGATCTCGACCGAGCTCGGCCAAATGTCCCTGAGGTAGACCGGGTTGCCGTCGCGGTCCTCGCCGAGCGGCTCGGTGGTCAGGTCCTTGGTCACGGTCCCGGCCAGCGCGTGGGCGACGACCAGCGGCGGCGAAGCGAGGTAGTTCGCCTGCACGTCGGGCGAGACGCGGCCTTCGAAATTGCGGTTGCCGGAAAGCACCGCGGCAGCGATCAAACCTTTGTCATTGATGGTTCTGGAGATCGGCGCCGGCAACGGGCCGGAATTGCCGATGCAGGTGGTGCAGCCGAAGCCGACCAGATTGAAGCCGATCTGGTCGAGTTCCTTCTGCAGGCCGGATTTCTCCAGATATTCGGCGACGACCTGGCTGCCTGGCGCCAGTGATGTCTTGACCCACGGCTTCTGCTTGAGCCCGAGCCGGTTGGCGTTGCGTGCCAAAAGCCCGGCGCCGATCAGCACGCTCGGGTTCGAGGTGTTGGTGCAGGAGGTGATGGCGGCAATGACGACGTCGCCATGGCCAAGGTCGTAGCCGGTGCCCTCGACGGCATAGCGCTTGTCGATTTCGACCGCCTTCTTGTATTCGGTTTCCATCGCCTTGACAAAGCCGGCGGGAATGCCTTCAAGCGCGACCCGGCCCTCTGGACGCTTGGGGCCGGCCATCGACGGCACGACACTGCCGAGATCGAGCTCGAGCAGATCGGTGAAGACCGGGTCGGCCGAGCCGGTATCGCGCCACATGCCTTGCGCCTTGGCGTATGCCTCGACCAGCGCGATGCGTTTTTCCTCGCGGCCGGACATGGTGAGGTAGCGGATGGTTTCGTCATCGACTGGAAAGAAGCCGCAGGTGGCGCCATATTCGGGCGCCATGTTGCCGATGGTGGCGCGGTCGGCCAGCGTCATGTTGGACAGACCCGGACCGAAGAATTCGACGAATTTGCCGACGACGCCCTTCTTGCGCAGCATCTGGGTGACGGTGAGCACGAGATCGGTGGCGGTGACGCCTTCCCTGAGCCTGCCGGTGAGCCGGAAGCCGATGACTTCGGGCAACAGCATGGAGACGGGCTGGCCGAGCATCGCGGCCTCGGCCTCGATGCCGCCGACGCCCCAGCCGAGCACGCCAAGGCCGTTGATCATGGTGGTGTGCGAATCGGTGCCGACGCAGGTGTCGGGATAGGCGGTGGTTTCGCCGCCTTCAGTGTTGGTCCACACGACCTGGCCGAGATATTCGAGATTGACCTGGTGGCAGATGCCGGTGCCGGGCGGCACGACGCGGAAATTGCGGAAGGCCTGCTGGCCCCATTTCAGGAATTTGTAGCGTTCTTCGTTGCGCTCGTATTCAAGCTCGACATTCCTGGCGAAAGCCAGCGGCGTGCCGAACTCATCGACGATGACCGAGTGGTCGATGACCAGGTCGACCGGCACCAGCGGATTGATCTTTTGCGGGTCGCCGCCGAGCGAGGCCATGGCATCGCGCATGGCGGCCAGGTCGACCACGGCCGGAACGCCGGTGAAATCCTGCATCAGCACGCGGGCCGGGCGATAGGCGATCTCGACCCCGGCGGTGCCCCTGTCGGTCAGCCAGCCGGCGACCGCCTGGATGCTCTCCTTGGTGACGGAACGGCCGTCCTCGTTGCGCAGCAGGTTCTCCAGCAGCACCTTCATCGAATAGGGCAGCTGGGCGATGCCGGTTAGGCCGTTCTTCTCGGCCTCTACGAGGTCGTAATAAACATAGTCGGCGCCGCCTGCAGTCAGCGTGCGGCGGCAATTGAAACTATCGAGGGATTTTGACACGTGCGATCCGTCCTTGTCTGTTCAGCCTGAAAGGGAACGGACGCCGATGGCATGCAATCACGCGCAAAGGTGCGGGTACGGCCATTTCCGCTGTCCGTTCCCAGCCAACCCGAGCCGTTCAAGGCGGCGCGTGCGCTGGTTCGGCGCTAATTCGCTTCCCGTGCCGACCGCTGGCACGGATGCCCCGCATATAGAGAATTTCCTGGAATAGTTCTAGACAGTCGAAAGGCTATTTTGTGCGATGCGGCAGCTGCCGTGAAGCGGCGTTTTCGGGACGGGCAAGGAATGCGGATGATCGCCGAAAATCTGGGCGGCGAACGCGGCGGCGAGGCGGTTTTTTCCGGCATCAACTTTGCCCTTGGCAAAGGCCAGGCGCTGATCGTCACCGGGCCGAACGGCGCGGGAAAATCGACACTGCTCAGGGTGGTCGCCGGGTTGCTGCCGGTGGCGGCAGGCCGTTTGCTTATCGAAGGCGGGGCTGAGGATTTTCCCTCGGTCGCCTCAGCCTGCCACTATCTCGGCCACCAGAACGCGATGAAGACGGCGCTGAGCGTGGCGGAAAATCTGCGCTTCTGGCGCGACTTTTCGGGCGCGGATTTTTTGAGCGCCGAACAGGCGCTGGCAATGGTCGGGCTTGATGGTATCGGCCATCTGCCGTTCGGCTATCTCTCCACCGGGCAACGCCGCCGCGCGGCGATCGCAAAACTGCTGGTCAGCCGCCGGCCGCTGTGGCTGCTCGACGAGCCTACGGCCGGGCTGGACAAGGCTTCGGAGGAGCGATTCGGCGAGCTGATGACAAAGCATCTTGATGAGGGAGGGATGATTGTCGCAGCCACGCATCTGCCGCTGGGAATTGAAGGAGCGACAGAATTGAGGATGGGGGAGGTCGATTGATGTCGGCGTTCCACGGCGCCCCCCTCTGTCCTGCCGGACATCTCCCCCCCTTGGGGGGAGATTGGCCGTCGCCTCCGCTTTCGCCAATTTTCAACGTTGCAAATTGGGCGCCCGCGGTGAAGCTGCCAATCTCCCCCCTCGTGGGGGAGATGCCAAGTGGTGGCAAAGAGGGCAGGACAGAGGGGGGCGCGAAGGAACTCCACGTTTCGCCTTGCCACCGACAAGGGACCGCATCGTAATGTGGTCCCTCTTCCTGCGCGACATCCGCCTCAGTATCCGGGCCGGCGGCGGGGCGCTGACCGGCGTGATCTTCTTTCTCGCGGTGATCGCCACGATCCCCTTCGGCGTCGGGCCGGACCTCAATCTGCTTGCCCGCATCGGCCCGGCGATCCTGTGGATCGGTGCCTTGCTGGCTTGCCTGCTCGGCCTCGACCGATTGTTCCAGGCAGACCGGGAGGACGGCTCGCTCGATCTGCTGGTGCTCGGCGACGACCGGCAGATGCTGGCGCTGACCGTGCTGACGAAATGCCTGGCGCATTGGGCGGGAAGCGTGCTGCCGCTGGTCATCGCGACACCCTTGCTCGGCCTGTTCATGAATATGGCGCCGATCGGCATCGGCGCCACGGCGCTGACCCTTCTGGTCGGCACGCCGGCGATTACCTTCATCGGCGCTGCCGGTGCGGCGGTAGCGGTGGCGCTGCCGCGCGGCGGGCTGCTGATCTCGGTGCTGGTGCTGCCGCTGACCATCCCGGTGCTGATCTTCGGCGTCTCGGCAAGCTATGGCGCGGTGGCGAACCCTGATCCGTTTCTGCAGCCCTTCCTCATTCTTGCCGCGCTGACCTTGTTTCTTGCCGTGCTGGGGCCGGTTGCGGCAGCATTGGCGCTGCGCCATGGAACGGACTGATGTGGCCGGCCATCGTTCGTGATGGCGTCAAAGGCTGCGGCGCTGCTGTCGATTGCGAAGCCGATGGCGCAAGGTTAAGGGAAGGCATGTTGGAACGAAGCGAAATGGTCCGGCTGAAAGGCTTTGCACCGGAGGCGCGACCCCTATGAGCGCGCATGCGCTCTATGTGACCGCTGCTTATGCCATCACGGCCGTGGTGCTGGCCGGGCTGATCGGCTGGATCCTGTTCGACCAGCGGGCACGAAAGAGGGACCTCGCCGAGCTGGAAGCGTCCGGCGTGCGGCGGCGCTCCGACAAGGCGGGGAAATCATGAGCATGGAAACGGAGACGCCGGCGCGCGGGCGGCGCCTGATCGTGCTGTTGCCGCTGCTGATTTTCCTCGGGCTGGCGGGATTGTTCCTGACGCAGCTGCTGTCCGGCCGCGACACTTCGGAAGTGCCATCGGCGCTGATCGGCCTGCCGGCGCCGCAGACCAATCTGCCGGCGCTTGAGGGCATGAATCTGCCCGGGCTCGATTCCAGTCAGTTCGCCGGCAAGGTCACACTGGTCAACGTCTTCGCGTCCTGGTGCGGGCCATGCCGCGACGAACATCCGGTGCTGCTGGCACTGTCACAGGACAAGCGCTTCGTCATGGCCGCGCTCAACTACAAGGACCAGCCGGAAAACGCCCGCCGGTTCCTCGGCAATCTCGGCAACCCGTTCCAGGCGATCGGCGTCGACGCGGCGGGGCGGGCGGCAATCGACTGGGGGGTCTACGGCGTGCCGGAAACCTTCGTCGTCGGCAAGGACGGCAAGATCGCCTACAAGCATGTCGGCCCGCTGACGCCGGGCTCGGCACAGACGCTGCTGCTGCCCGAAATCGAAAAAGCGCTGGCGGCTCCGGGCTGATGGCCCGCCGTTTTCGTCATCCTAGGGCGAGCAAGGAGCGCAGCGACGCGGCGAAGACCCTAGGATCCATGCCGTGGCTTTCGAGCGCCACAGCGATGCAGAACGCTTGTTTTGCGATGGTCCGTGATTTCGCGCGTAACAGCGGCTGTTCTGGACCGTCGCATTCTTCGGCAGATGCCACGGCATGGATCCTTGGGTCTTCGCTCCGCTTCGCGTCGCTACGCCCAAGGATGACGAACGTGAAAGGTTGACCGAAGATTCAGCCGTAGATCTGCTTGTGGACCTGGTAGAGCATTTCGCTGCGGTCGGCGCGCATGTCGGCCAGATCGCGGCTGGAAAAGCTGTCGATTTCAGCGATGAGGCGGTTGTATTGCCGGCGCTTGGCGATGCTGGTGCGAGCACGGCTCATGAGGCTTTCGAAAATCATAGCGAGGTTCCTTCTGCGCCGCATTCTTGCGGCAGGTTGTTCCTCCCTGATCGATACGCAGCATGACATAGTTATGATGCGCCGCAAAAAGAAGATGTTGCAATGCACCATTGCACTGAGCGCATAGCCGGTTGACGGCGCATGTACCCCGTCATTGGGCCTAGTCATCTGAGCAAGCGCGGCGTTGCCTGCCCGGATGCCTCAAGATGCGGTGAGACCGATATCAACGGTCTTGCCATATCGATCGCCGGCTGGCTTGATCGCGCCGGCACCAACGATTTGCATGACCGGGAGGAAACCATGCCCGCCGAAGACTACGAGATTCTCGATCCGCGCTTTGCGCGGCTGTTCAACGGCAACGCGCAGGTGGACAAGCTGTTCACCGGATGCCGGTGGGCCGAAGGGCCGGCCTGGTTTGCGGCCGGCCGTTATGTGGTCTGGTCCGACATTCCCAACAACCGCATGCTGCGTTATGACGAGACCGACGGCAGCGTCAGCGTGTTCCGGCAGCCGTCGGGCAATTCCAACGGCAACACCGTCGACCGGCAGGGCCGGCTGGTCACTTGCGAGCATTCGGGCCGCCGCGTCAGCCGCACCGAGCACGACGGCTCGATCACCACCATTGCCGACAGATGGCGCGGCAAGCGGCTGAATTCGCCCAACGATGCGGTGGTCAAGTCCGATGGTTCGATCTGGTTCACCGACCCGACCTACGGCATCGATACGGATTATGAGGGCGACAAGGCCGAGAGCGAGATCGGCGCCTGCCATGTTTACCGGGCCGACCCCGGCACCGGTGAGATCGAAGCGGTGATCACCGACATGGTCAGGCCCAACGGGCTTGCCTTCTCGCTCGACGAGAGCAAGCTTTACGTCGTCGATACCGGCCGCACGCATGGCGGGCAGAATCCGGCGCATATGCGGGTGTTCGATGTCGACCAGGCCGGCAAGAAGGTCTCCGGCGGAAAGGTTTTCGCCGATTGCACGGCCGGCCTGTTCGATGGTTTCAGGCTCGACGACCATGGCCGAATCTGGACCAGTGCCGCCGACGGCATCCATTGCTATGATCCGGACGGGACGCTGATCGGCAAGGTCAAGGTGCCGGAAGTCGTCGCCAATTGCGTGTTCGGCGGCAACAAGCTGAACTGCCTCTACATCGCCGGCACGACCTCGCTCTACATGGTCCGGCTGATGGTCAACGGCGCAAAGACATTTTGAGCGGCCCGCCAAAGCAATATCCAAGCGAGGCCTTTGCTATGCCTTCTCGGGCGGATCGCGACCGAGCGGATTTACCACATGGTGTGTTTGTATTCTTCGTCCAGCCAGCGGTCGGTCGCCTCGGCCGAATCGGCGAGCGCCAGCTGGTCGCGCAGGATCTGGCCGAGCGTCGGCAGCGTCGCGCGGTCGTACCAGGTTTCCGGCTTCCACAAATCAGAGCGCATGAAAGCCTTGGCGCAATGCATGTAGGCGGCCTTGACCGTCACCAGGACGACGCTTTGCGGCTGCTTGCCGTCGACGGCGAGCCGCTCGCGCAAAGCCGCATCGACGGTGATGCGGGCGTCGCCATTGACGCGCAGCGTCTCGTTCATGCCCGGGATTAGGAAGAGCAGGCCTACCGAAGGGTTGAGAAGAATGTTCTCCAGCGTGTCGAGCCGGTTGTTGCCGGGCCGGTCGGGGATGGCGATGGTCTTCTCGTCGAGCACGGCGGCAAAGCCCGGCCTGTCGCCCTTCGGCGTCACATCAGCATTGCCGGCGCCGTCGGAGGAGCCGATCAGCACGAACGGGCTCTTGCCGATGAAGGAACGGCTGTGGCCATCCAGCGCCTTCAATTCCTTGCGGATCGAGCCGTCGGTCGGCCGAGGCGTCTTGTAGATCGTTCTCAGTTCTTCGCGCGTGGTGACGAATTCCATGCCCTCTCCTTGCCAGTTACCTGCCGGGGCCAGTTACTTGCCGGGGCCAGTTACTTGCCGGGCTTCCCTTCTGTTCCGGTCTTGCCTTCAAGCGAATGGCGCATGATCAGCGGCATCTGGCTGAAGGTGAAAAGAAGGGTGATCGGCATGATGCCCCAGACCTTGAAGGCAACCCAGGCGTCGGTGGAAAAATTCCGCCAGACCACTTCGTTGACAAGGGCCAGAAACAGGAAAAACAGGCCCCAGCGGAAGGTGAGTTTCTTCCAGCCCTCGGCATCGAGGCTGAAGGCCGAATCAAAGACGTAACCGAGCAGCGACTTGCCGAAAAACAGGCCGCCGAGCAGCACGCCGCCAAACAGCATGTTGACGATGGTCGGCTTCATCTTGATGAAGATGTCGTCCTGCAGGTAGAGCGTCAGCGCGCCGAAGACGAAGACGACGACGCCAGACACCATCGGCATGATCGGCAAGGTGCGGGTGAGCAGCCAGGACGCGGCCAGCGCGATCGCGGTCGCGGCCATGAACAGGCCGGTGGCGACGAAGATCGGCCCGCCGAATTCGGCCAGCGCCGGAAATTTCTGCGACAGCCATGCGCCGCGGGCGTTGGCGAAGAAGAACACCATCAACGGGCCGAGCTCCAGCACCATCTTGAGCAGCGGATTGACGCCTTCCTTCTTTTGTTTTTGCGGGTCGGACGGGTCGCGTTCGAGGATGCGCGGGTTCATAGCTTTCCTTCTTGCGCATGATCCTGTCCCAAAAGTCTGCAACTTCTTGGGATCATGCTTGTTATGCCACTCCAGCGATCGCCCTGGCGAACTCGCTTGCGGAGAATGGTTCGAGGTCGTCGACCTGTTCGCCGACACCGATGAAATAGACCGGCAATTTGTGCTTTGCCGCGATCGCCACCAGAATACCGCCGCGTGCCGTGCCGTCCAGCTTGGTCATCACCAGGCCGTTGACGCCGGCGACATTGCGGAAGATCTCGACCTGGTTGAGCGCGTTCTGGCCGGTGGTGGCGTCGACCGTCTGCAGCACGGTGTGCGGCGCCTCCGGATCGAGCTTGCCCAGCACCCGGACGATCTTTTCCAGTTCCGCCATCAACTCGGTCTTGTTCTGCAGCCGCCCGGCGGTGTCGATGATCAGCACGTCGGAGCCGGCTTGCCTGGCCTGTTCGAAGGCATCGTAGGCGAGGCCGGCGGCGTCGGCGCCGAGCTTCGAGGCGATGACCGGCGACTTGGTGCGCTCGCCCCAGATCTTCAATTGCTCGATCGCGGCGGCACGGAACGTGTCGCCGGCGGCGAGCATCACCGACAGGCCGCCGTCGGTGAGCTTTGCCGCCAGCTTGCCGATGGTCGTGGTCTTGCCGGTGCCGTTGACGCCGACGACAAGGATGACATGCGGCTTGTGGCTGAGGTCGAGCTCCAGCGGCAAGGCGACATGGGTCAGCACCTTCTCCACCTCGGTCGCCATGATGGCGCGCACTTCCGTCTCGGAGACGTCCTTGCCGTAGCGGCTGGCGGCCAGCGAATCGGTGATGCGCAAAGCCGTCTCCATGCCGAGATCGGCGCGGATCAGCACGTCCTCCAGATCCTGCAGCGTGTCCTCGTCGAGCTTGCGCTTGGTGAAGACGCCGGCGATGTTGCCGGACAGTTCCCGGGAAGAGCGGGCGAGCCCCTCCTTCATGCGCTGGAACCACGAGCGTTTCGGTGCCGGTTCCGGCGCCTTCTGCGGCTCGGCTCTCTGCTCGACCTTCTTGGTGACGGTGACCTTGCCGGGAGCCGGCTTTGGCTCCGGCGGTGGTTGCGGAACGGGCTCGCGCTTTACCTCCGCCTCGATGGGGGAGGTCCCGAGCGAAGCTCGGAGGTGACTGGCGCCGGCGCTGTCACCCCACCCCGCCGCTTCGCGGCGACCCTCCCCATCGAGGGGAGGGTGTGGCGCTGGCACGGCTTCAGGCTCGGGCGCGATCCCGGCAACCACAGGCTTTGCCTCAACCGGCGCCGGCTGGCGAATCGGGGGCGGGATTTCGGCCGCCGGTGCGATATCTTCGCGCTGCCTCTCACCCTCACCCTCTCCCCGTGAAGGACGGGGAGCGGAGGGCGTCAGCGTCGGAGCTACTTCTTTGCCGCTTTCAATAGCAGGCTCGGCGGGACGATCAGCACCCTTCTCCCCGTCACTATACGGGGAGAAGGTGCCGGCAGGCGGATGAGGGGCAGCGCCACGCTCCGGCGACGGACCCTCAGTCTGGACGATCGCTGGCTGCGTCGGTGCTGGCTCAGGAATTTCCTCCGGCCCTGGCTCCGGAGGAGACTCGGGGATGACGGGAGCCGCCGGAATCTCCTCTGGCGCCGGCTCCTCGGCAGGCGTCTCCGGCTCTTTGACCGGAGCGGGTTCCGGCTGGATGTCTGGCTCGGGGGAAATGATCGGAGCGGGCTCGGCCTCTTCAACAGGCGCCGGCAGCGGCGCGGGCGGCGCTTCCGCCTCGACCGGTGGCGGAGGCGCAGCTTCTGCCTCGGGCCGAGGCTCTTCACGTTTCAAAAATTCCGGAACTGCTTGCTCGGCCGCCGGTTTCAGCGCCTCCAGCGCATCCCATTTGATCGGCGGCAGCGGTGCTGACTCGTCGATCCGCTCCTCGACCACTTCCTTCTTGCCGAACGAAAATATCTTCTTGAGAAAACCAGCCATGTTCTTGCGTCTCAGGCGGCGCGGGCGGCAAGCGGCGCCGCGATCAGTCTGACACCGTCATCGCCGGCGATAGCGGCGTCAACGATTTCGCCCGGCGCGCCGGCGGAGACCGCAGCGAGCGTGAAGCCTTCGGTGCGGCCGAGCCCCTCGCGCTCGACCAGGATCGACTGGCGTGTTCCGGCGAGCGAGGAAAGGTGGCTGCGATAAGCGGCGTCACCGGCGGCGCGCAGCCGTGCCGCGCGCTGCTTGACCAGTTCGCGGCGAAGCTGCGGCATGCGCGCGGCGGGGGTGCCTTGGCGCGGCGAAAACGGAAAAACGTGAAGATGCGTCAGGCCGCATTCCTCGACGATCTCCAGCGATTTTTCGAACATGGCGTCCGTCTCGGTCGGGAAGCCGGCGATGATGTCGGCGCCGAAGACGATGCCGGGACGCAATCTGCGCAAATCCTGGCAAAAACGGATCGACTGATCCCGGTTGTGCCGGCGCTTCATCCGCTTCAGGATCATGTCGTCACCGGACTGCAGCGACAGATGCAGATGCGGCATCAGCCGAGGCTCGGTGGCGATGGCGTCGAGCAGATCGTCGTCAGCCTCGATCGAATCGATGGAGGAAAGGCGCAGGCGCTTCACGTCAGGCACCTGCTTCAGGATTGTCTTGACCAATTTGCCGAGCTTCGGGCTGCCCGGCAGGTCGGCACCGAAACTGGTCATGTCGACGCCGGTCAGCACGATCTCGGCATAGCCGTTGCCGCTCAGCCGCTTGACCTGCTCGACCACGGCCCCCATCGGCACCGAGCGCGAATTGCCGCGGCCATACGGTATGATGCAAAAGGTGCAGCGGTGGTCGCAGCCGTTCTGAACCTGGACGAATGCTCGCGCCCGGCCTTCGATGGCATCGACCATGTGGCCGGCCGTCTCGCGTACCGAAAAGATATCGTTGACGCGAGCCTTCTCGGTGTCGTTGACGCCGAAATCCGGCAGCCCGCGATAGGAATGCGCCTTCAGCTTTTCCTCATTGCCAAGGACGAGATCGACCTCGTCCATGGCGACGAAATTCTGCGGCTCGGTCTGCGCGGCGCAGCCGGTGACGATAATGCGGGCCTGCGGGTTCTCGCGGCGGGCCTTGCGGATCGACTGTTTTGCCTGGCGCACCGCCTCGCCGGTGACGGCGCAGGTGTTGAAGATGATGGCGCCGCCTTCCAGCGCGCCAAGGCCGGCGCTTTCCGCCTCTCGCCGCATCACCTCGGATTCATAGGTATTCAGCCGGCAGCCGAAGGTGACGACATCAACGCCCTTGGAGAAAACGGGATCCCCGGAAAGAGCGGGACCCTTCTTGGCAAGAGCGGCCATCAGGCGGCGCTTTCGGTGTCGCGGGCCCACGCACCGGTCGCCGGGTCGAAGCTGCCGGAAAATTCCCATTCGGCGGCACCGGTGAGGATGACGTGATCGTCGCCGCGCCACTCGACATGCAAGGAGCCGCCTCCGGGCGTCACCAGAGAGACGCTGCGTCCGGTCCGCCTGGTGCGCGCGGCAGCGACGACGGCGGCACAAGCCGCCGTGCCGCAGGCCTTGGTCAGGCCGGCGCCGCGCTCCCAGGTGCGGATGACCATCGTCTCGGGAGAGGTCACCCGCGCGATGGTGATGTTGGCGCGTTCGGGGAAGATCGGGTGGTTTTCGAGCAGCGGACCGAAGCGGTCGAGCTCATAGGACCAGATGTCGCGGTCGACCCAGAAGATGGCGTGCGGATTGCCCATCGACACGACCGAGGGCGAGTGCAGCACCGGCGCGTCGATCGGGCCGACCTGCAGCTCGATCATGCGGGTATCGCGGAATTCCTCGGCGAGCGGAATATCCTGCCAGCCAAAACGCGGCGTGCCCATGTCGACCGAGATCAGCCCGTCGGCATGTTCTTCGGCGTTGAGGATGCCAGCGACGGTCTCGAAGGCGAATGTCTTCTGGCCGGTCTCGGCGGCTAGCGCCTGCACCACGCAGCGCATGCCGTTGCCGCAGGCCTGCGCGCCGGTTCCGTCGGAATTCAAGATGTCGATGAAAAAGGCGGTGCCTGGTGTTCTGGCGTCGTGGATCGCCATGATCTGATCGAATTTCGTCGCGGCATCGGCATTGAGCGCAAGGGCGGCAGCCGGCGTCACCCGATCGGCGCGACCGCGCATGTCGGCAACGATGATTTCGTTGCCGATGCCATTCATCTTGGCGAAGGGGGCAGTTCTTGCCATGGATCGAAAGGTCTCATGCCGGTTTGGCGCCTATATGGCGGATAGCGGCCGGAATTACCAGTGTGCGCACGTGTCAGAGCGACCTGCGTCCACTTGGACGCACAAAGTACGCTCTGACACTTTGAACCCGCGCAATGTGCTTTCCGAAAATCGATTCCGATTTTCGGGCCGATGCGACTACGCCACCGCGAAGACGCCAAGCATGACCAGCAGGAAGATGATCAGCACGATGCCGATGAGAATGCGGGCGCCGGTGGCGGCGGCTCCGGCCAATGCCGGCATGCCGAGCAGGCTGGCCGCGGCCGCGATAATCAGAAGAATCACGATCCATTTGATCATGGGAAAATCCCTCGCAGCCGACGGTTGTGGACGACTACCAACGCGGTTACGACGTCCCCGGTTCCCCTGGGGCCGGTCGCCTGCCTAGAGCGCCGGCACGTCCCAGACCTCGCCGGGACGCAGGGCGCGAAAGCGTTCTTGCGGGACACCCTGATCGTCGAGGGCCTCGCCCAGCTTTCTTGCCGGCTCGTCGATCGGCTCGTTGGTGAGCCGGAACGTGCCCCAATGGCAGCCGGCGGCATAGGCGGCGTTGCACAACAGCATGCCTTGCACCGCCTCCTCCGGGTTCTGGTGGTGTGGCTCCATGAACCAGCGCGGCTCGTAGGCGCCGATCGGCAGGATAGCGAGGCGGAAGCCGCCGTGCCTTTCGGCCATCAGCCGGTAGTTGATGCCATCGTGGAAACCGGTGTCGCCGGCAAAATAGATTTTTCCGCCCGGCGTCTCAACCACAAAACCCGCCCACAGCGCCATGCGCCGGTCGCGGGTGCCGCGCGCCGACCAGTGGTGCACCGGCTCGACATGGACGGCGACGTCCTTGCCGATCTCGACCCGCTCGCCCCAGTCATGCGCGGAAAGCCGCATGCCGGGAACGCCAGCGTCGATGATGGCGTCGTTGCCGAGCGGCGTCAGCACCAACGGGTCGTGCCTTGTCTTCAGCCGCTTCAGCGTGGCGAGGTCGAGGTGATCGTAGTGGTTGTGGCTGACCAACACGAGGTCGATCTGCGGCAGGTTGGAAAACGCGATGCCCGGCGGATTGACCCGTTTCGGCCCGGCAAAGGGAAGCGGCGAGGCGCGCTGCGACCAGACCGGGTCGGTAAGGATGTTCAGGCCGGCTGTCTGGATGAGAAGCGAGGAGTGGCCGACCATGGTCATCCTTAGCCCGGAGCCGTCGATCCGCTTGGCCGGGGTCGTCTGATGAAACGGGCTCGGATCTGCCGTCGGCCATTTCGAGCGCTCGCCGCCCAGCTGCCACTTCAAAAGATCGGAAAAGCGGGCAGGCGGCTTGCCGTCGGGATTGAAGAACAAGGTGCCGTCGAAATGATCGCTGGGCGGCCCGCTATAGTAGCGGTTGGCCGCCCTTTTCCTCGCAGCCAAGATTTCGCCTCCGGCAAGGTTCGGTTTCATCAGAGATAGGACCGAAGCGGGCTGGCGCAAGCATTTGGCGGCCGGACGCCAGGGGGCAGGCCTGTCCAGGCAAACCGCTGCGCAGTCTCGGGTCAGACCCCTATGGCAGGCTTTCGGGCGGCACGCATTTGTGGCAAAGTTGCAACAGGTGCCGCCGCAAATGCTCTTTTAACCATATAGGGTTGAAATTTTGCCACCTTCTCCGTCTTGGTAGAGGGGATATTGTGCGGACGGCAGCCCGGCCGGATCCGACGGAGGTTTGAAATGGATTTTTCGAAAACCGGTTTGCTGGCCGTATCGCTGGCCGCGCTCTTTGCGAGCGGCTGTTCAACGTCACGGTTCTCGTCGATGGACCAGCAGCCGGCGCCGCTGCAAGCCGCGCCCTCCGGCAAGGTGACCGCAAACCAGCTGCCGCCGCCGGCGTCGCCCGGCACCGCCGACCCGTCGAAATTTCCGACGGCGCCGCAAGGCACGCTAAACCCCCAGGTCGCCTCGCTGCCGCCGGACGGAACGGCTCCGGCTGGAGCCCCGGATCTTACCGCAAGCAGCGTCGCCGGCGTGTGGAAGGCCAGCGTGTCCGGCCAGAGCTGCCAGGTGGCGACGCCGCAGACCAAATTCGGCTCCGGCTATCGGGCTGGACCGCTGCATTGCCCGGCACCGATCGACGGCATCAAATCCTGGAATGTCGCCGGCAAGCAGTTGACGCTGTACGACGAGAATGGCGGCACGCTGGCACGGCTCTATTCCTCGGGCGGAGAGAAATTCGACGGCCAGACTTCCAACGGCCTGCCGATCTCGCTTACAAGAGGCTGATCCGCTCGCCCTTATTGTTTTTACGCGATTCCGGGCCGAAAACCGCTACACGCTTTTCCCGGAATTGCTCTCTTTTGTTTTTACGCAATTCCGGACAGAAAACCGCTACACACTTTTCCCGGAATTGCTCTCTTTTGTTTTTACGCAATTCCGGACAGAAAACCGCTACACACTTTTCTTGGAATTGCTCCGGAACGACGTGACCGATGCATCTGCGTGACGGCCTACAGACCCATGCGACCGTCCGGCAGCGCTACGACCATCTGGTTGTGTCAGGCCTGATCGACCGCGATCGGGCGCAGGAGCGGATCGTCGCGGCACTCGACCGGCTGATCGACGAGATTTCGGCAAAACGGCTGGCGCACAAATCGAGCGCGCTGGGCTGGCTGTTCGCTCGCAAGCGCGAGACGCGCGAGGCCGTCAAGGGCCTCTATATCCACGGCGGCGTCGGCCGCGGCAAGACCATGCTGATGGACATGTTCTTCGAGCTGGTGCCGGTCCGGCGCAAGCGTCGTGTGCATTTCAACGACTTCATGGCCGATGTGCAGGACCGCATCCAGAAGCACCGGCAGGCGCGTAAAGAGGGCACCGTCAGGGAAGACGACCCGATCGCGCCGGTGGCCCGCGCGTTGGCCGAGGAAGCCTGGGTGCTGTGCTTCGACGAGTTTTCCGTCACCGACATCGCAGATGCGATGATCCTGTCGCGGCTGTTCTCGGCGCTGTTTGCCAATGGCGTCGTGCTGGTCGCCACGTCCAATGTCGCGCCGCAGGATCTCTACGGCGACGGCTTGAATCGCAAGCTTTTCCTGCCCTTCATCGGCATCCTGGAGCGGCATGCGCAGGTGATTGCCCTCGATGCCGACAAGGACTATCGGCTGGACAAGCTCAGCCGCCTGCCGGTCTATGTCACCCCTGCCGATGCCGCCGCCGATGCTGTCCTCGACGAGGCCTGGAACGTGATGACGCATGGCAGGCCGACGCAGGCAGCGGCCCTGACGGTAAAGGGCCGGCAGGTCCTCGTGCCGCGCGCCGCCGGCGACGCGGCGCGGTTTTCCTTTGCCGATCTCTGCGAAAACCCGCTCGGTGCCCGCGATTTCCTGGCGATTGCCGGCCGCTTCTCGACGGTCTTTATCGATCATGTGCCGGTGCTTGGAGAAGGCATGCGCAACGAGGCGAAGCGCTTCATCCTGCTGATCGACACGCTCTACGACCATCATGTGCGGCTGGTGGTGAGCGCCGCCGCACCGCCAGCGCAGCTTTATACGGCCAAGCGCGGCAACGAGGTCTTCGAGTTCGAGCGCACCGCGTCGCGGCTGATCGAGATGCAGAGCCACGAATGGCTGGAAGGCTGGGTGGGGAGGCAGAAGGCGCGTGTGGTGCCTGTGGAGGCGAGGCAGGCGCAGGCCTGAACCTCGTTTCGTAGCGTTCCGCCACACCCCCCTCTGTCCTGCCGGCGCCTAGAGTCGATAAACATACATCACGAAATCCTCCGCCGGCCCGTGCGGCTCCTTCCGCGCCTCATAAAGCGAGCGCGCCGAGACATTGTGCGGCTCGGTGCCGACCCAAGCCTCCTCGCAGCCATGCTCCCGGCCGAGCTCAAACATGGCGTCGAGCATCTTCGTCGCTATGCCCTGGCGCTGGAAGGCCGGTGCCACGCCGACTTCGTCGATGTAGAGTTCGCTCACCTTGTCGGGGTGGCGGTGGATGACGGCCGCGCATTGGCCGACGACTATGCCATCGGCCAATGCCACGATCATGAAATGACCTGATGAGGCGAGATAGGCGGCAAGCCGATCCAGCCTGATTGGTTCATCGAACACATCTTCGGCGACCCGCATCACAAGGGCGTCATCGCCGGGAAATAGCCTTCTTATTTTCATCTTCATTGCGTAACTTTCCCAAGTCGGCTCAATTCTTTTGACGTTTACGTAAATCCCAACCCATCTAACCGATTGAAAAATCTCGCTCCAAAATAACCGTTTGAATATTTTATGCGTCGGGGCTATTGGGTGCGGCGATCTTCGCGGCTTCCCCGCGGCATTCCGGTCTCCTTCCTCGACGCCGTCACCCAATTTCGTTAAGGGATTTGGACGCTGTCACAGTCTAAAGGGAAAACATCCTGACATGGCACGCAACAAGATAGCGCTCATCGGCTCGGGCATGATCGGCGGCACGCTAGCCCACATGATCGGTCTCAAGGATCTCGGCGACGTTGTGCTGTTCGATATCGCCGAGGGCATCCCGCAAGGCAAAGGGCTGGATATCGCGCAGTCGTCCCCGGTCGATGGCTTCGATTCCAGGCTGACCGGCGTCAACGATTATGCCGGCATCGAGGGCGCCGACGTCTGCATCGTCACCGCCGGCGTGCCGCGCAAGCCCGGCATGAGCCGCGACGACCTTCTCGGCATCAATCTGAAGGTCATGGAACAGGTTGGCGCGGGTCTCAAGAAATACGCGCCGAAAGCCTTCGTCATCTGCATCACCAACCCGCTCGACGCCATGGTCTGGGCGCTGCAGAAGTTCTCCGGCTTGCCGAAGAGCCATGTCGTCGGCATGGCCGGCGTGCTCGACAGTTCGCGCTTTCGCTATTTCCTGGCCGAGGAATTCAAGGTGTCGGTCGAGGATGTCACCGCCTTCGTGCTCGGCGGCCATGGCGATTCCATGGTGCCGATGATCCGCTATTCGACGGTCGCCGGCATCCCGCTGCCCGACCTCATCAAGATGGGCTGGACCTCGAAGGAAAAGCTCGATCAGATCGTGCAACGCACCCGCGACGGCGGCGCCGAGATCGTCGGCCTGCTCAAGACCGGCTCGGCCTTCTACGCACCGGCCGCCTCGGCAATCGCCATGGCCGAAGCCTATCTCAAGGACAAGAAGCGCGTGCTGCCCTGTGCTGCGCATCTCTCCGGCCAGTATGGTGTCAAGAACACCTATGTCGGTGTGCCGGTGGTGATCGGCGCCGGCGGCGTCGAACGCATCATCGAGATCGAGCTCAGCAAGCCAGAGCAGAAGATGTTCGACAATTCGGTGGCGGCGGTGCAGGGCCTGTGCGAGGCCTGCGTCAAGATCGCTCCGCATCTCGCCGCCAAGTGATCTCGCAGCAAGTGATCCGTCAGTAGTGATCTGGAGACAACGCGCATGAACATCCATGAATATCAGGGCAAGGCGCTGCTGAAGGGCTTTGGCGCACCGGTGGCCGAAGGCGTGCCGGTGTTTAGGGAAAGCGAGGCGGAAGCCGCTGCCAAGGCGCTGCCCGGCCCGCTCTATGTGGTCAAGAGCCAGATCCATGCCGGCGGCCGCGGCAAGGGCAAGTTTAGGGAACTCGGCCCCGACGCCAAGGGTGGTGTGCGGCTGGCGAAGTCGGTGGCCGAAGTGGTCGCCAATGCCAAGGAAATGCTTGGCAACACGCTGGTCACCAAGCAGACCGGCCCGGCGGGCAAGCAGGTCAACCGCCTCTACATCGAGGACGGCGCCGACATCGAGCGCGAGCTCTATCTGTCGCTGCTGGTCGATCGCTCCGTCGGCCGCATCGCTTTCGTCGTTTCGACCGAGGGCGGCATGGACATCGAGGCGGTCGCCCACGACACGCCGGAAAAGATCATCACCGTCGCCATCGACCCGGAAAAAGGCATAACGGCGGATGATCTGAAAGAACTCAACGGCGCGCTGAAGCTCGACGGCGATGCCGCCAAGGACGGCGAGACGCTGTTCCCGATTCTCTACAAAGCCTTCGTCGAGAAGGACATGAGCCTGCTCGAGGTCAACCCGCTGATCGTCATGAGAAACGGCCGGCTGCGCGTGCTCGACGCAAAAGTGTCGTTCGACAACAACGCGCTGTTTCGCCATCCCGACGTGATGGAGCTGCGCGACATTACCGAAGAGGACGAGAAGGAGATCGAGGCGTCGAAATACGACCTCGCCTATGTCGCGCTCGACGGCAATATCGGCTGCATGGTCAATGGTGCCGGCCTCGCCATGGCGACGATGGATATCATCAAGCTCTATGGCGCCGAGCCGGCCAACTTCCTCGACGTCGGCGGCGGCGCGTCGAAGGAGAAGGTGACTGCGGCGTTCAAGATCATCACCAAGGACCCGGCGGTCGAAGGCATTCTGATCAACATTTTTGGCGGCATCATGAAGTGCGACATCATCGCCGAGGGTGTGATCGCCGCCGTCAAGGAAGTCGGGCTGCAGGTGCCGCTGGTGGTGCGGCTCGAAGGCACCAATGCCGAGCTCGGCAAGAAGATCATCAACGACAGCGGGCTCAACGTCGTCTCGGCCGACGACCTCGACGACGCGGCGAAGAAGATCGTGGCGGCGGTGAAGGGCTGATCTGGTGCCTCCGCGCAAGATAAACCTGGTCGAAGCGGCGGATCAGAAGATCAAAAAGGTCTTCGATCCGCACATCGCCGGCGACGTCAACGATGCCCAGGTCAAGATCGCCAAGTTCGGTGACGTCTTCGACTGGCATGCGCATGACAACGAGGACGAAGCGTTCCTGGTGCTGCGCGGCCGCATCGCCATCGATTTCCGCGACGGCACGGTGGAGCTTGGCAGCGGCGAGTTCATCGTCGTGCCGCGCGCCGTCGAGCACCGGCCGCGCTCGCTGAGCGAGGAGCCGGTGGTGCTGATGTTCGAGCCGGCGACGACGCTCAACACCGGCAACGCCAAGAGCGACCTCACCGTCGCCGATCTCAAGCGGCTTTAGGGAGCTTGTGCGAGGAAGAGAAATGAAGAACATCACGCTGGCGGTTGATGATCAGGTTCTGGAGCAGGTCAAGCTGACGGCCGCTGAACAGGGAACGACCGTCGACGCCTTGGTGCGGGAGTTTTTCGCGACGGTGGCCGCGAAGCGTCGTGCCAAGGACGAGGCACGGGTAGCCCTGCTGAGGCTTGCTTGCGAGACTTCAGGCGACATGGGCGGCAAGAATTGGAACCGGGAAGCTCTCTATGACCGCTGAGTGCTGCCTCGATACGAACATGCTCGTCTATGCCATCGGACACGATTCCAAGCGCGCGGATTATGGCGCAATCATCGCAGCCGCCGAGCGCCTTGGCGTCAAGACACTTTACACCGAAGACCTCAACTTACACCGAAGACCTCAACCACGGGCAGGCCTACGGCTCCGTGGTCGCCATCAACCCCTTCCGCACTCACTGATCAGGTCGCAAAAAAATGTCCATTCTCGTCGACAAGAACACCAAGGTGCTCGTGCAGGGCCTGACCGGCAAGACCGGCACGTTCCATACCGAACAGGCGCTGGCCTATCACGGGACAAAAATGGTCGGCGGCATCCATCCCAAGAAGGGCGGCGAAACGTGGACCGGCGCCAAGGGCGAGAGCCTGCCGATCTTTTCCACCGTCGCTGAAGGCAAGGCGAAGACCGGCGCCAATGCGTCTGTCGTCTATGTGCCGCCGGCGGGCGCCGCCGAGGCGATCCTGGAAGCGATCGAAGCCGAGATCCCGCTGATCATCTGCATCACCGAGGGCATCCCGGTGATCGACATGATCAAGGTCAAGGCGCGGCTCGACCGCTCGACATCGCGGCTGATCGGTCCCAACTGCCCCGGCGTCCTGACCCCCAACGAATGCAAGATCGGCATCATGCCGGGCAACATCTTCCGCAAGGGCTCGGTCGGCGTTGTTTCCCGCTCGGGAACGCTTACCTATGAGGCAGTGTTCCAGACCACCAATGTCGGCCTCGGCCAGACCACCGCCGTCGGCATCGGTGGCGATCCCGTCAAAGGCACGGAGTTCATCGATGTGCTGGAGATGTTCCTCGCCGACGACGAGACCCAGTCGATCATCATGATCGGCGAGATCGGCGGCTCGGCCGAGGAAGACGCCGCGCAGTTCCTCAAGGACGAAGCCAAGCGTGGCCGCAAAAAGCCGATGGCCGGTTTCATCGCCGGGCGCACGGCTCCGGCCGGCCGCACCATGGGTCACGCGGGCGCGGTCATCTCCGGCGGCAAGGGTGGCGCCGAGGACAAGATCGCGGCGATGGAATCGGCTGGAATAAAGGTTTCGCCGTCGCCGGCCCGGCTCGGCACGACGCTGGTCGAGGCGATCAAGGGTTAAGGGAGTAAGGGAGTAGGGCAGTAGGGCAAAGGACCAGCGGCAAAAATGCCCTATTCCCTTACTCCCCTACTCCCCTCCCAAAAACAGGAGACGGAGCCAGGCTCCGCGGAAAAAATGGCAAGACAAGATCAGGCCAACGACCAGTTTTCGCTTACCTCTTTCCTCTATGGCGGCAATGCCGACTATATCGACGCGCTCTACGCCGCCTATGAGGACGATCCCGCTTCGGTCGACCCCGAATGGCAGGATTTCTTCGCGGCGCTGAAGGACGACGCCGGCGATGTCCGCAAGAATGCCAAGGGCGCCTCATGGGCCAAGCCCTCATGGCCGCTGCAGGCCAATGGCGAACTGGTGTCGGCGCTCGACGGCGATTGGGGCATCGTCGAGAAGCACATCGAGAAGAAGGTCCAGAACAAGGCGGTGATGAACGGAGTCACCCTGTCCGACGCCGACGTGCATCAGGCGACGCGCGATTCAGTGCGCGCCATCATGATGATCCGCGCCTACCGCATGCGTGGCCATTTGCACGCCAATCTCGACCCGCTCGGCATCGCCAAGCTCGAGGATTACAACGAGCTGTCGCCGGAAAATTACGGCTTCACCGCCGCCGACTACGACCGCCCGATCTTCCTCGACAATGTGCTCGGGCTCGAATTCGGCACCATCCGGCAGATGCTCGACATCCTGACCCGCACCTATTGCTCGACGCTCGGCGTCGAGTTCATGCATATTTCCGATCCCGAGGAGAAGGCCTGGAT
This sequence comes from Mesorhizobium ventifaucium, assembly GCF_935822925.1. GTDB lineage: Bacteria > Pseudomonadota > Alphaproteobacteria > Rhizobiales > Rhizobiaceae > Mesorhizobium > Mesorhizobium ventifaucium. Next base: position 38,006 of record NZ_CAKXZS010000056.1, on the reverse strand, counting down.
CCAGGCGCGCATCGAGGGCACCGACAAGGAGATCTCCTTCACCGCCGCCGGCAAGAAGGCGATCCTGCAGAAGCTGGTCGAGGCCGAAGGCTTCGAGCAGTTCATCGACGTCAAGTACAAGGGCACCAAGCGCTTCGGCCTCGACGGCGCCGAGGCGCTGATCCCGGCGCTGGAGCAGATCGTCAAGCGCGGCGGCCAGCTCGGCATGAAGGAGATCGTGCTCGGCATGGCGCATCGCGGCCGGCTGAACGTGCTCTCCCAAGTGATGGCCAAGCCGCATCGCGCCATCTTCCACGAGTTCAAGGGCGGCTCGGCCGCTCCCGACGAGGTCGAGGGCTCGGGCGACGTGAAGTACCATCTCGGTGCTTCGTCGGACCGGGAGTTCGACGGCAACAAGGTGCACCTGTCGCTGACCGCCAATCCCTCGCATCTGGAAATCGTCGATCCGGTGGTGATGGGCAAGGCGCGGGCCAAGCAGGACTCTCTGTTCGGCCGCAGCCGCGAGGAGATCGTGCCGCTGGAAGAGCGCGCCAAGGTGCTGCCGCTGCTCCTGCACGGCGACGCGGCCTTTGCCGGCCAGGGCGTGATTGCCGAAATCCTCGGCTTGTCGGGGCTGCGCGGCCACCGCGTCGCCGGCACGCTGCACTTCATCATCAACAACCAGATCGGCTTCACCACCAACCCGCGCTTCTCGCGCTCGTCGCCCTATCCATCGGATGTCGCCAAGATGATCGAGGCGCCGATCTTCCACGTCAATGGCGACGATCCGGAAGCCGTGGTCCATGCCACCAAGGTGGCGATCGAATTCCGCATGAGGTTCCACAAGCCTGTCGTGGTCGACATGTTTTGCTACCGCCGCTTCGGCCACAATGAGGGCGACGAACCGGCCTTCACCCAGCCGATCATGTATCGCAACATCCGCAACCATAAGACGACGGTGCAGATCTATGCCGACCGGCTGATCGCCGAAGGTCATATCAGCCAGGCCGAATTCGACAGGCTGAAGGCCGACTGGCGGGCACATCTCGAGCAGGAATTCGAGGTCGGCCAGCATTACAAGCCCAACAAGGCCGACTGGCTGGATGGCGCCTGGTCGGGCCTGCGCACAGCCGACAACCAGGACGAACAGCGGCGCGGCAAGACCGCCGTGCCGGTCAAGACGCTGAAGGAAATAGGCAAGAAGCTGACCGAGGTGCCGAAGGATTTCGAGGCGCACAAGACGATCCTGCGCTTTCTCGAGAATCGCCGCCAGGCGATCGAGTCGGGCGAAGGCATCGACTGGTCGACGGCCGAGGCGCTGGCTTTCGGCGCGATCCTGCTCGACGGCAATCCGGTCCGGCTGTCCGGACAGGATTCGGAGCGCGGCACGTTCTCGCAACGTCACTCCGTGCTCTACGACCAGCGCGACGAGACACGCTACATCCCGCTCAACAATCTGTCGGCGGCGCAGGCCGGCTTCGAGGTCATCAACTCGATGCTGTCGGAAGAGGCCGTGCTCGGCTTCGAATACGGCTACAGCCTGGCCGAGCCGAAGGCGCTGACGCTTTGGGAAGCGCAGTTCGGCGATTTCGCCAACGGCGCCCAGGTGGTATTCGACCAGTTCATCTCGTCGGGCGAGCGTAAGTGGCTCAGAATGTCGGGCCTCGTCTGCCTGCTGCCGCATGGCTATGAAGGCCAGGGGCCGGAGCATTCGTCGGCCAGGCTCGAGCGCTTCCTGCAGCTTTGCGCCGAAGACAACATGCAAGTGGCCTACTGCACGACGCCGGCCAACTACTTCCACATCCTGCGCCGGCAGTTGAAGCGGGATTTCCGCAAGCCGCTGATCCTGATGACGCCGAAGTCGCTGCTGCGCCACAAGCGGGCGGTGTCGACGCTGCCGGAGATGTCGGGCGAAAGCGCGTTCCACCGGCTGTTGTGGGACGATGCCCAGCAGCTCCCCGGCCAGGCGATCAAGCTCACCAAGGATTCGAAGATTCGCCGCGTCGTGCTCTGCTCGGGCAAGGTCTATTACGACCTCTACGAGGAGCGCGAGAAGCGCGGCATCAACGACATCTACCTGCTGCGCGTCGAACAGCTGTATCCGTTCCCGGCCAAGGCGCTGATCACCGAACTGTCACGCTTCCGCAACGCCGAGATGGTTTGGTGCCAGGAGGAGCCCAAGAATATGGGCGCCTGGTCGTTCATCGATCCCTATCTGGAATGGGTGCTGGCGCATATCGACGCCAAGCACCAGCGGGTGCGCTATACCGGCCGGCCGGCCGCGGCTTCGCCGGCGACCGGGCTGATGTCGAAGCATCTCGCCCAGCTTGCCGCCTTGCTCGAAGACGCGCTCGGTGAATAGAACAGAGTTCGGCGAATAGAACAGAACCGACAGAAAACGGACAGGCACAATGGCTACCGAAATCCGCGTCCCCACTCTTGGCGAATCCGTCACCGAGGCGACCATCGGCAAATGGTTCAAGAAGGTGGGCGACGCGATCGCCACCGATGAGCCGCTGGTCGAGCTCGAAACCGACAAGGTAACGGTCGAAGTGCCGGCCGCGGCCGCAGGAACGCTCAGCGAGATCGCCGTCAAGGAAGGCGAGACGGTCGAAGTCGGCGCTTTGCTCGGCATGATTTCGGCGGGCAACGGGGCAAAAGCGGCAGCACCCGCACCCGCGAAGGCGTCAACGTCCGAACCGAAGCAGGACGCGGTATCGCAGGCCTCGGCGCCGACCGCCGCATCCACCGTCAAGCAAGCCGCGGCCGAGACCGCCAAGATCGCCGGCGATGCCGGGCCGATCGAGGCGCGCGCGATGCCGCCGGCGCCAGCGGCGGCGAAGCTGCTCGCCGAGAGCAATCTCGCGGTCGACCAGATCTCGGGTTCCGGCAAGCGCGGCCAGGTGCTTAAGGGCGACGTGCTCGACGCGATCGCCAGGGGCGCTCCGTCGCAGCCGGCCGAGACGCCGAAGGCGCCTGCGCCGGTCGCCGCCCGTGCCCCGTCCTCCGCCGACGACGCGTCGCGCGAAGAGCGGGTGCGCATGACCAAGCTGCGGCAGACCATCGCGCGCCGCCTCAAGGAAGCGCAGTCGACCGCCGCCATGCTGACCACCTTCAACGAGGTGGACATGAGCGCGGTGATGGCGCTCAGGACCAAATACAAGGACGTGTTCGAGAAGAAGCACGGCGTGAAGCTGGGCTTCATGGGCTTCTTCACCAAGGCCGTCACCCATGCGCTGAAGGAAATCCCTTCGGTCAATGCCGAGATCGACGGCACCGACATCATCTTCAAGAACTACGCCCATATCGGCGTCGCCGTCGGCACCGAAAAAGGCCTCGTCGTGCCGGTGGTGCGCGATGCCGACCAGATGGGAATAGCCGAGATCGAGAAGGAGATCGGCCGGCTGGGCGTCGCCGCGCGTGACGGCAAGCTTTCCGTGGCGGACATGCAAGGAGGCACGTTCACGATTTCCAACGGCGGCGTTTACGGGTCGCTGATGTCGACGCCGATCCTCAACGCGCCGCAGTCGGGCATTCTGGGCATGCACAAGATCCAGGAGCGGCCGGTGGTGGTCGGCGGCCAGATCGTGATCCGGCCGATGATGTATCTGGCGCTCTCCTACGATCACCGCATCGTCGACGGCAAGGAAGCGGTGACCTTCCTGGTGCGGGTCAAGGAAAGCCTGGAGGATCCGGAACGGCTGGTGCTCGATCTCTAGAGCCGGTCGAGGTGAGCCGGAGAATGGATCTGCGCCACCGAATGAGTTCCTCTCGTTTGCACTCCGGAATGTTTTTCACGCTGTGCGCGGCCGGCGTTGCGCAGACGGGATCGGCAGCCTTTGCCGCATGCCCGCTCGAACTCGCCGTCTATGGCGATGCCGAAAGTGCGGCCGAGATCGATTTCAGGCCGACCGGGGGATCGGCTGTCGTCACCAACACGTTCAAGATGGTGCTCGACAACGGCGTCGTGCTCGACGGCATCGTCATGTGGACGCAAGTCGTGGCGCGGCCGCATGGCTCGCTGATGTACAAATGCCCGACAGGCGACGTCACCGGCGACGAACTCGCCGCCTGCACCCTGTGGGAGGGGGTCGTCTACAGCGCTGACGACAAGGGCAACATCGCTCTGCTGCCGGCCGAAGGGGTAGATGCTCCGGCGAAACTCATCTTTCCCGACCTCGGACCGTCGCTGCGGATGTCGACCGCCTATGGCGCCAACGGGTTTTCAAAGGTGCCGTGGGATGTTTTTTCGTTGAAGGGCTGTCAGGAATGAGCGTGTCCAAAAAAATGCTGCCGGTGACCGGCGGCGGCCGCTAATCCCAGCCAAGGCTGAGTGCCAGACCAGAAGGACAAATCATGGCTTATGACGTCGTTATCATCGGATCGGGACCAGGCGGCTATGTCTGCGCCATCAAGGCGGCACAGCTCGGCTTGAAAACGGCGGTGGTCGAGAAGAACCCGACCTTCGGCGGCACTTGCCTCAATATCGGCTGCATCCCGTCCAAGGCGCTGCTGCATGCCTCCGAGATATTTTCTGAGGCCGGCCATTCCTTCGATACGTTGGGCGTCGAAATCAGCGCGCCAAAGCTCAACCTGGAAAAGATGATGGCGCACAAGGACGCGACGGTGGCGTCCAATGTCAACGGCGTCGCCTTCCTGTTCAAGAAGAACAAGATCGACAGCTTTCGCGGCACCGGCAAGGTCCTGTCCGCGGGAAGAGTGTCGGTGACCGGCGAGGACGGCAAGGTCGAGGAGATCGAGACCAGGAACATCGTCATCGCCACCGGCTCCGACGTCGCCGGCATTCCCGGTGTCAAGGTCGACATCGACGAGAAGGTAATCATGTCGTCGACCGGCGCGTTGTCGCTGGGCAAGGTGCCGGGCCACCTGGTGGTGGTCGGCGGCGGCGTCATCGGGCTGGAGCTCGGCTCGGTATGGGCGCGGCTCGGCGCCAAGGTGACCGTCGTCGAGTTCCTCGACACCATACTGGGCGGCATGGACGGCGAGGTCGCCAAACAGTTCCAGCGCATGCTGTCCAAGCAAGGCATAGAATTCAGGCTTGGCGCCAAGGTGACGGGTGTCGCCAAGGCCAAGAAGGGCGCCAGCGTCACCTTCGAGCCGGTCAAAGGCGGTGCGGCCGAGACCATCGAGGCGGACGCGGTGCTGATCGCGACGGGACGCCGGGCCTATTCGGACAGCCTCGGGTTGAAGGAGGCCGGGGTCGAGGTCGACGAGCGCGGCCGGGTCAAGACCGACGGCCATCTCACCACCAATGTCCCTGGCATCTACGCCATCGGCGACGTCATCGCCGGGCCCATGCTCGCCCACAAGGCCGAGGACGAGGGCGTGGCGGTGGCCGAGATCATTGCCGGCCAGGCCGGCCATGTGAATTATGAGGTGATCCCGAACGTCGTCTACACCAGTCCGGAAATCGCCTCGGTTGGCAAGACAGAGGAAGAGTTGAAGAAGGCCGGCATCGATTACAAGGCCGGCAAGTTTCCGTTCAGCGCCAATGGCCGGGCGCGCGCCATGCTGCATACCGACGGCTTCGTGAAGATCCTGGCTGAAAAGCAGAGCGACCGCGTGCTCGGCGTCCACATCGTCGGCTTCGGCGCCGGCGAGATGATCCACGAGGCGGCGGTGCTGATGGAGTTCGGCGGCTCGTCGGAAGATCTTGCCCGCACCTGCCACGCCCACCCGACGATGTCGGAAGCGGTGAAGGAAGCGGCGCTGGCGACCTTCTTCAAGCCGATCCATATGTAGGCCTTCCTCACCGTCGGCATCCATTTGGCGGCTCAAAGCAAAACGGCCCGCTTTTCAGCGGGCCGTTCGTATTTGAAGTCAGCAGGCGATCACTGCGGGGCTGGTGCTGGCGCCGGAGCAGGTGCTGGCTCCGCAGGTGCCGGAGCAGGTGCTGGCGCCGGAGCAGGCGCTGGTTCTGCAGGCGCCGGGGCAGGTGCTGGCTCTGCAGGGGCCGGAGCAGGCGTCGGCTCAGCGGGCGCTGGCGCCGGCGTGGTGGCGGCCGGCGGTTCGGCAGGCGCTGGCTCTTCACCGCTTCTTCCAAAAACATAGTAAGCGACAATAGCCAAAATAACGACAACCAGGGCAATCAGCCAGCCGGTGCTGCCGCCACCCGACTTGGGAGGGGGTGTCGGAGTGGTGTACGGGTCGTTTGGATTCGCCATAAAGTGTCCTCCGTGGATGAAAAGTATCAATCAACACACATCAACGCGCAATCGTTGAACAGGTTTCACGCTAGGGATCGAAAACGCCGAAAACAGGGCATTCTTCGCCGCGAATCGTTTGTCTGCAAGCACTTTACTCACAAAACTCGCGGCTATCGAGCCAAATTAAACCTTTCGACCGTCCTGTGCCGGGACAAGCCTCCCGTGATTCGGCAAAGGCATCGGCCCGAATCACGCCTTGCCGGGCCCGCAACTCAACCGTGCAACTAGTCGACGGCAGTGACAGTGTAGCCGGCCTTGCGGAAATCCTCGACCAGACCCTCCGCGCCCGGGAGGTGCAAGGCGCCGACCGCCATGAAAGCGTTGCCCTTGGCGAGGATCGGCCCGGCATGATCGATCATCACCTTGTTGCGGCGGGTGATCATGGTTTCCTCGAAGGCGGCATAGCCCGCCGAATCGTCTTCGCCGCCCGGCAGGACGGCACGAAACAGCGGCCAGAGCATGCCGATGTCGCCGCGCTGGTAAAGCACGATCATGGTTTCGTTGACGTCGTTCACCTTGTCGCCGAGCTTCAGCGTGTCGACGAGGCCCTTCATATGAAACGAAAGCGGCAGCGAGGCCATGGCGCGAAGCTGGTCGGCGACGGTCTCCAACCCATCGACGGCCTTGCCTGAGGCTTTGGCGTCCTCTGCAAGCTTGATGTCGAGCACCGGCGTGCCGCCGGCCTGGCGGGCCAGTTCACAGGCCGGGAGCGCGACCATGGTCGACAGCATCCACGGCTTCATCTTGGCGACGCTCGCCGGTGGAATGCTGCGCGCGTCGAGCGCCTTGTTCACCGCCGCCGCATCGTCCGGCGACAGCAGCGAGGACAGCGTGGTGCTGTCGGTGAACATCATCAGCTCCGGCTCTTTCAGGAACGCCGCCATCATCTTCTGCTTATCGAGCACCTCCGTTGTCTCGATGACGACAGTGTCGGCGGCGTCAAGGGCCTTTTGCGCGGCGGGCGGCAGCGTGGTCACGCGCGGGTCGGTCATGTGCATGGTGCCGAACAGGAAGGACGGTCTTTCACCCGCCTTTTCCAGTTTCCACAACAGGCCCTTGCCGTTCGGTGTCGCGGCCGCTTCCGTCTCGATCTTGCGGTAGGCGGCCGGGTCGTCCTTCTGCAAGGCCGACAGCATGTCGGCGCCGGCGCAGACCGGGGTTTCAGCGCGCGCCTTGCCGGCGGCGAGCAGCGCGACGACCAGGAAAGAGAGGAAAAACAGGACGTTCAGCGCCACGAGCAGCTTCAACGAAGCAAAGGCCGTGCGCTCGGCTATGGCAATGACGCGTTTCATGGCTCGCTTTTTAGAGACAAAGAACGGCGAAACGGTTAACCGGCGCGGCAAAATTGTCTCGGACTTGGTCCACGGCTCATATGCTGGCTGCAACTTTGCGAAATCATGCCTCGGTTATGCCCGCGGATGGGCCGTTTCATAGATTTCGAGCAGCCTCGCGGTGTCGACGCCGGTATAGATCTGCGTCGTCGACAGGCTGGCGTGGCCCAAAAGTTCCTGGATGGTGCGCAGGTCGCCGCCGCGCCCAAGCAGATGTGTGGCGAAGGAATGGCGCAACGCATGCGGCGTGGCGGTGTCCGGCAGATTGAGCGCCGAGCGCAGCTTGGCCATGTCGCGCTGGACAATGGCCGGGTTGAGCGGCCCGCCGCGGGCGCCGCGAAACAGCAGGCCCTTCGGATCGAGATGATAGGGGCAGAGCTGCCGGTATTGGGCGATCGCCCGCAGTGCGATCGGCAGCACCGGCACCAGCCGCGTCTTGCCGCCCTTGCCGGAGACGCGCAGCACCGCTTCATCAGGCGACGACAGATCGGCGCCAGACAGGCCGAGCGCCTCGGAAATGCGCAGGCCCGAGCCGTAGAGCAGCGTCAGCACGGCGGCGTTGCGGGCGGCCATCCACGGTTCCTCCGCCAGTTGGCCTTCTACCGAAACGGCGTGTTTCGCATCGCTAGCCGTCAGTGGCTTGGGCAGCGACTTCGGCTGCCGTGGCGCGCGCAGTGCCGCAGCACCCGCCGCATTGACGAGGCCGCGCCGCTCCAGATAGCGCAGCAGCGAGCGGATGCCGGCCAGCCCCCGCCCGATCGTGCGCGCGCCGGCGCCTCCGGCGCGGCGGGTGGCGAGAAAGCCGCGCAGATCGGCCGGGCGCAGATCGGCGATATCCGCAATGCCGGGCGAGCCGCCGCAATGGCCGGTCAGGAACTGCAGGAACTGGCGCGTGTCGCGTTCATAGGCTTCCACGGTTTCCGGCGACAGCCGGCGTTCGCGCGCCAGCATCTTCAGCCAGCTTTCACGGGCCGCCTGAAGGTCTGGTTTGGCCGGGACGATGAATTCCTGCATTGCGCTCTTCCGATTCCGTTCTTCCAATTCTGGGCCATCTTCCGGCAGCCGGGTTAGGAAGCGGTGAAGAGCCGCGTCATTGAAATGACAAGAGGCTGGAGCTAGAGCAAGGCAAAGGAACCACCGATGACCAAACCGCAAAACCCCGTCCAGATGGCCGTGATCGGCGCCGCCCACGGCATCAAGGGCGAATTGCGCGTGAAAACCTTTACCGGCGATCCGTTGGCGCTGGCCGATTACGGGCCGCTCTATGCCAGGGACGGCCGCACCTTCCAGATTGTTGACATCAGGCCGGCCAACAACGTCGTGGTGGTGCGTTTCAAGGGCATCAGCGACCGCAATGCCGCCGAGGCGCTCGCCGGCACAGAATTGTTCGTCGACCGCTCGATGCTGCCTGACGGCGAAGAGGACGAATTCTATCATGCCGATCTCGTCGGGCTGGCGGTCCGGGACGATACCGGTGCTGACATCGGCAAGGTCGTCGCCGTGCATAATTTCGGCGGTGGCGACATTCTCGACGTGACATTGGCGGGGCGCAAAGGCGTGCTGATCCCGTTCACCCAGGCCGCCGTTCCTGACGTGTCGATCAAAGACGGCTTCGTCCGTATCGATCCAGCGGCCGCGGGCTTGACCGATGACGAAGACGGCGACGAACCCGGCCGCGACGGTTTCGACCCGAAGGGCAGGCCGCGCGGGCCGAAGGACGCCGGGGGCAACCGGTGAGTTTTTCCGCCTCGGTGCTGACGCTCTATCCGGAGATGTTTCCCGGCGCGCTCGGCGTGTCGCTGGCCGGCAGGGCGCTGGAGGCCGGCACATGGTCGCTGGAAGCAATCCAGATCCGCGATTTCGCCAGCGACCGCCATCGCACCGTCGACGACACGCCGGCCGGCGGCGGCGCCGGTATGGTGATGCGCGCCGATGTGCTAGCCAAGGCGATCGACCATATCTCGCCGGCGGGCGATTCGCGGCCGCGCCTGCTGATGAGTCCGCGTGGAAAACCGCTGACGCAGGTGCGCGTACGCGAACTGGCCGCCGGGCCGGGTGTCGTCATCGTCTGCGGACGCTTCGAAGGCGTCGACCAGCGGGTGATTGACACGCGGGGGCTGGAGGAGATCTCGATCGGCGACTTCATCCTTTCCGGCGGCGAGCCGGCAGCGCTGGTGCTGCTCGACGCCGTGGTGCGGCTGTTGCCCGGCGTGATGGGTAACGTCGTGTCGGGCGATGAGGAAAGCTTTGAAAACGGCCTGCTCGAACATCCGCACTACACGCGGCCGCAGGAATTCGAGGGCCGGCAAATCCCCAAGGTTCTCACCTCGGGCAATCACAAGAAGATCGCCGCATGGCGGCGCGCCGAGTCGGAAAGGCTGACCAGGGAAAGGCGGCCGGACCTGCTGGCCGCTCACCCCTTGGTGAAATAGTAAAAGGCCAGGAACACGCCGACCCCAACGACGAAGCCGCGCACGGCAATTTGCGGCACGCGCCTGGCGATCCAGACGCCGGCATAGCCGCCCAGCGCGCCGCCCGGTATCATGACGATCGCCTGCCGCCAGGCGATGATATCGCCCGAGATGAAGACCAGGATGGCTACTGCCGCGATGACCACGGCCAGCATGTTCTTCAGCGCGTTCAGTCGGTGATAGTCTCCGGGCAGGGTGAGGCCGAGCGTCGCCAGCATCATGACGCCCATGCCGGCGCCGAAGAAGCCGCCATAGACGGCGGTCGCGAATTGCGCCAGGGAACCGACCAGCGAACTAACCGCGGCCTCATGCCCCGGCTTGGGCGCCGGCTTTAGCCACGGCCCGGCGGCGAACAGCGCGGTCGCCGCCAGCAGCAGCCATGGCACCAGGACGCGGAACGACGGATTGTCGAGCGCCAGAAGGATGAGCGCGCCGGCCAGTGCGCCGAAAGCCGAGATCAGGCCGAGCAGCAATGCGGCGCGCCAGAAATGTTTGATGTCGGACCAGTATGCTAGCGTCGAGGTGATGTAGCCGAGAAGCTGTGTCACCGACGAGGTGGCGTTGGCGACGATCGGCGGCAAGCCGACCAGCGACATGGCGCCGAAGGTTATGAACGTCCCGCCGCCGGCTATGGCGTTGACGACACCTGAGAGAAAGCCCGCGAAAAAGAGCAGGGCCGCATCGAGAACTGGCATGGAAGGTGTTGCCGCCGGAGGAAAGTCACATTTTACCCGGCTTAAGAAGCTTGGGCCTTCGACGCAACCCCTGCGCTGAAAGATTGCAATGTCGGCCAATGACCAAAAAAGACACGGCGAAGGCGTGACAAAGCGTCGAAATAGCTGTATGTGCCCGCCGAACCGGAAGAAGAATCTGCCGGACCCGTCAACAATGACGGTGTAGTCGCCCCTGCCCGATGTTCCCGACAGATGTTCTCGAACAAAGGGCGTAGCCGAGCGGTCGATGGAACTGCAAGGCGAGTGTCGGACGCTCTGACTGTCGGAAGAACAAGAAGTGGATTTTTGAGATGGATATTCTCCGTCAGCTCGAGGCCGAACAGGCCGCCAAGATCGAAGCCAAGCGCAAGCTTCCCGAATTCCAGCCCGGCGACACAGTGCGTGTCCAGGTCCGCGTGACCGAAGGCACCCGCACCCGCGTCCAGGCTTATGAGGGCGTCGTCATCGCCCGCGCCGGCGCCGGTTTCCAGGAGAATTTCACCGTTCGCAAGATTTCTTACGGCGAAGGCGTGGAGCGCGTGTTCCCGGTCTTTTCGCCGATGGTCGAAGGCGTCGAGATCGTGCGCCGCGGCAAGGTGCGCCGCGCCAAGCTCTATTACCTGCGCGATCGCCGCGGCAAGTCGGCCCGCATTTCGGAAAACACCGGCGTGCGCGCCCGCAAGCTGAACGATGATGAGCGCGATGCGCTGAACGCCGAAAAGGCCCGCATCGAGGCCGAGAAGGTGGCCGCCGCCCAGGCGCTGGCCGCCGAGAAGGCTGCGCAGGACGCCGCCGAGAAGAAGGCCGCCGACGAGGCCGCTAAGGCCGAGGAAGCCGCTGCCGCCGAATAAGCGTCTTCAACAATCATGTTTTGGAAAAGGCGGCTTCGGCCGCCTTTTTTGTCGTGCGGAATGGTTCGATTTTGCCGGGCCGCGTCGGTGCGCAATCGAAACGGATCGTTCCGTAACGCCCTGAAAGCATGGAATCCATTTCGCGCGAGGCCGCATCAAGCCGTCTTGCAAGCCGCCTGCGGAAAGCTAAAGTCGGCGCCGGATTTCCTGCAGGCCTCGACAATGTCGAGGCCGTTCAAATTCTCGGGGTGTACCATGATCAAATCGAAACTGCTGTTGGCCGGCCTGTTGGCTCTGGTTTTTGCACCTGTCGCCGCCCTGGCGCAGGCGCTGCCCGATCTCGGCGGCAAGAAAGTGGTGGTGGTGACGGAAAACGCCTATCCGCCGCTGCAATTCATCGATGCCAAGACCGGCAAGCAGATCGGCTGGGAATATGACGCCATGGACGAGATCGCCAAGCGGCTGAATTTCCAGGTCGAGTACCAGAACACCTCCTGGGACGCGATGATCCAGGCGGTCTCCGACAACCAGTACAACATCGGCATGACCGGCATCACCATCAAGGACGATCGCAAGCAGAAGGTCGATTTCTCCGACCCCTATATGCGCTCGGAACAGTTCATGCTGGTGCGCGGCGACGAGAAGCGCTTCACCGACGCCAAGAGCTTCGGCGCCTTCAAGGACGGGCTGATCGGCGCGCAAGCCGGCACCACGCCCTTCTACACCGCCGTGTACAGCGTCCTGGACGGCAATGAGCAGAACCCACGCATAAAACTGTTCGAGACGTTCGGCGCGACGGTGCAGGCGCTGAAGACCGGCGACGTCGATGTCGTTTTGACCGACGGCACTGCCGGCAAAGGCTATGTCGAGGCGTCCAATGGCGGGCTGAAGCTGATCGGCGGCCCGCTCGGCACCGAGGATTTCGGCTTTATTTTCCCGAAAGGCTCGGATCTGGTGAAACCGGTCAATGCGGCGATCGCCGCACTGAAGGCCGACGGCACGCTCGACGCGCTCAACAAGAAATGGTTCCTTGACTACAAGATGGGGCAGTAGGACTTTTGTCGCGGGTACCGGGTGATGCGTGGGAACTCGCGCTGACTTTGCGCCCGTGCACCCCCCTCTGTCCTACCGGACTGTCCGGTAGGACAGAGGGGGGTGGCTTGGCTCGACGTTGGTTCGTCGGCGCGCCTTGATGGCAACGCCCGCATCCTCCACCGCCAAATCCGACTTCCCGTGGTGGCTCGCCGTGGCCGCGGCGCTCGCTCTGGCAGCCGCTATCTTCATCGCCGCAAGCGACCTCTATGCCCAGGTTTTCGCGACCGTCGCCAAGGGCATCGGCGTCACAGTCTTCGTCACAGTGGTCGCTTTCGCGCTGGCCTCGGCAATCGGGCTCGGCATTGCGCTGATGGGGCTGTCGGGGTCGCGCTGGCTGCGCCAGATCGCTCGCTTCTATGTCGAGATCATTCGCGGCGTGCCGATGCTGGTGCTGTTGTTCTGGATCGCCTTCGCCGGCGCACCGGCCTTCGTCGCGGGATGGAACGCGCTGACGGCGCCGCTGCAAAGCGCCGGGCTGTTCGGCGAGCTAATGATACGCGACGTGTCGTTACTGTGGCGCGCGATCATGGCGCTGACAATCGGCTACTCGGCCTTCATCTCGGAGGTCTTCCGCGCCGGCATCCAGGCGGTCGAGAAGGGCCAGATCGAGGCGGCGAAGGCGCTGGGGCTGACGCGCACGCAGCGTTTTCGGCTGATCGTCTTTCCGCAGGCGATCCGCACCATCCTGCCGCCGCTCGGCAATGATTTCGTGGCGATGGTCAAGGATTCCTCGCTGGTCTCGGTGCTCGGCGTCGCCGACATCACCCAGATGGGCAAGATCTACGCCGCCGGCTCGTTCCGCTTCTTCGAGACCTATTCGATCGTCGCCTATATCTATCTCATCCTGACGGTCGGCCTGTCGCTGGCCTTGCGGGCGCTGGAGAAGCGGCTGCGCCGCCAGGATGAGCAATAGCCGGCAGGCGAGGACGGCACTACCATTGCGGCCAGTATGTTTTGGAGGATCAGATCCATGATCATCGACAAGGCCAATGCGGCGCTGGATGCGGTCTATACGGCCGATACGCCGGAAGCACTGGCGCAAGCCTATGCCGCATGGGCGGCGACCTATGACAGCGAAACGGCGTCGCTCGGTTATCTCCTGCCGTTCCTGATCGCCGCCTGGGTGGCGCGCCATGTGCCGTCAGGCGAGGGGCCGCTGCTCGACGCTGGCTGCGGCACCGGCCTGTCGGGACCGTCGCTCAAGGCGCTGGGCTATCATGACATCGCCGGGCTCGACCTGTCGGCTGAAATGCTTGACATCGCCGGCAGTCGGCAGGCCTACAGCGAGCTGAAACAGGTGATGCTCGGCGGTCCGCTGCCCTGGCCGGACGGGTACTTTCGCGGGTTCTTCTCGACCGGCGTGTTCACCATCAGCCATGCACCGGCCTCCGGCCTGCACGAACTGGTGCGCATCACCAGGAAGGGCGGCCACGCCATCTTCACCGTTCGCGACCAGGTTTTTGCGAGCGGCGGGTTTCAGGCGACGTTCGACGAACTGGAGCAGGCGAAAAAATGGCGGCCGGTCGAGGAAAGCCCGTGGTTCCGCTGCTATGCGATCGCAGAGCCCGAGGCGCTGGTGAAGACATTTGTGTTCGAGGTGGTTTGAGCAGCGCCTTCTTCCTTCTCCCACAACAAGGGGAGAAGGGGAAGCCGCGCCACACCTGCGGATTGCCGAAATCGGCAAAGATTGATAAGAGCAGGCGCATGGAACAGCTTTTTGGCGATCCGGCTTACAAGGGTTTCGTGCTGCAGGACAGAAAACGCCTGCCGTCGCGATTCTCGGCGCGCGTTTCCGGCGCTCTGACCAGCCGACTTCGCTAGGCCGTGTTCGCCGGTTAGCCGGCGCTAGTCCCTTCCCGTTTTCATATCGACGGATTTACGCACATGAGCGCACCGCGCACCCTCTACGACAAGATATTCGACGACCATGTCGTCGACCGCCAGGACGACGGCACCTGCCTGCTCTATATCGATCGTCACCTCGTCCATGAAGTGACCAGCCCGCAAGCTTTCGAAGGCCTGCGCATGACCGGTAGAAAGGTCCGCCATCCGGAAAAGACGTTGGCCGTGGTCGATCACAATGTATCGACCTCGCCCGAGCGCAAGTTCGGCATCAAGAACGAGGAAAGCCGCATCCAGGTCGAGGCGCTGGCCAAGAACGCCAAGGATTTTGGCGTCGAATATTATTCCGAGAAGGATATCCGCCAGGGCATCGTCCATATCATCGGTCCCGAGCAGGGCTTCACGCTGCCCGGCATGACCATCGTCTGCGGCGACAGCCACACCTCGACGCATGGCGCTTTCGGCGCATTGGCGCATGGCATCGGCACCTCGGAAGTCGAGCATGTGCTGGCCACGCAGACGCTGATCCAGCGCAAGGCCAAGAACATGCTGGTGCGCGTCGACGGCGTACTGCCGGAAGGCGTCACCGCCAAGGACATCATTTTGGCGATCATCGGCGAGATCGGCACTGCCGGCGGCACCGGCTACGTCATCGAATATGCCGGCGAAGCGATCCGCGCGCTGTCCATGGAAGGCCGCATGACCATCTGCAACATGTCGATCGAAGGCGGCGCCCGGGCCGGCCTGATCGCGCCTGACGAGACGACCTTCGCCTACGTCCAGGACAAGCCGCGCGCGCCGAAGGGCGAGGCGTGGGACGCCGCGCTCGCCTACTGGAAGACGCTGCAGTCCGACGAGGGCGCGCATTTCGACAAGGTGGTCGTGCTCGACGCGGCGAAATTGCCGCCGATCGTCTCCTGGGGCTCTTCGCCCGAAGACGTCGTCTCGGTCCAGGGCATCGTGCCGAACCCCGATGATATCGCTGACGAGAACAAGCGCACCTCCAAGCAGCGCGCGCTCGACTATATGGGCCTGAAGCCTGGTACGAAAATCACCGATATCGAACTCGACCGCGTCTTCATCGGCTCCTGCACCAACGGCCGCATCGAGGATTTGCGCGCCGCCGCCAAGGTGATCGAGGGCAGACAAGTCAATCCGCGGGTCAGTGCGATGATCGTGCCGGGCTCCGGTCTGGTCAAGGAGCAGGCCGAGGCCGAGGGTCTCGACAAGATCTTTGTCGCCGCCGGCTTCGACTGGCGTGAGCCGGGCTGCTCGATGTGCCTTGCCATGAATGACGATCGGCTGAAGCCGCATGAGCGCTGCGCCTCGACCTCGAATCGCAATTTCGAGGGCCGTCAGGGCTTCAAGGGCCGCACCCATCTGGTATCGCCGGCCATGGCGGCGGCGGCGGCGATCGCCGGCCATTTCGTCGACATCCGCGAGTGGAAATAACTCAGGGCTGCCACTGTCCGTATATGAATGCATGCCAGAGCCCGAACCGCGATGCGGTTCGGGCTCTTTTCACGCCGGGCGCCTGACGAGTTCATGGAATTGCTCACGCCGGCCGGGTTGCTCCGCGGCGACCACCAGCGCGAGCTGTCGTTCGTCGAACAGCTTGAACCACTCATCCCATTCAACCAGTTCGTAGCCGCCGGCGTTGGCCGGGCGTTCGGCCTGATCCTGGTCCTGATAGGCGTGCTGGCCGAAGACCAGCCTCAGCATGGCTTGCGTTCCCGTTTCGGGCGACACGTCTACGATTGCTGGAAACCCAGCGCGCGCCGCGGCCCATGAGCGAATTGCCTCGTGGTCGGTCAGCATGATCGTATCGGCCATGAAAGCGTCTCCTCTTGGCTGCTGCCGGAAAACGCCGGCCGCGGTTTCAAGTTCCGTGCAGCGGCCTCATCGCGTCGGTAGGCTTCCGCCCGGCGCGAGAGTAACCGCGAGCTTCGGCGTGGCGGCCCCCACCGGCGAGGCAGAGCTGGAGCCGCTTGATGCACCCGCGCCTACGAGGCGCTTTACAAAAGCCAAACGGAACAAGCCGTCCTATCAACGGTCGGCCTTATCAACAGTTGGAGGCGTGCTTGATGTGGAGCCGTCCAAAGCCGGATGATCATCAGACCCCACGTTAACGTCTTTTTCGCCCGTTCGTGATCTGCTGGCGCAGGGAGTGCGAAAGACCACATGGGCGGCGGCGCAGAGTTCATTCTTGCAATCAACTTGCTCGTCGCCGGCCTGCTGGCGGCTGCCTTCATGACCATCTCGTTCAACGATGCGGCGCGCGTGCCGGCGCGCTGTCTGGTCTTTGGTTATCTGCTCGGGATGGCCTATTTCGCCATCGAGTTCAGTATTCCGGTCTTCGACAATGCGCGACCCGCAGTCGTCGCGGGCTTCGCCGTTTTCCTTGGCGCGACCATCGCCTTCAATGGCGGGCTAGCCCATAAATACGGCCTGGCGCCGCCCTGGGCGCCGATGCTCGTCTTCCTGTTGGCGGCCACCGTGGCCGTGTATTTCGTGCAGGATCTGCCGCGCCAGTCACTTGCCCGCATGATGGCCTACCAGCTTCCCTATGCCGCCATGCAGTTCGTCGGCGTCGGCATCGTCTGGTCGTCCAGGCAAAGACGCGACTGGCTCGACCATGCGCTGATGGCCGTACTGGCGGCCAGCGCCCTGCAATTCGTGAGCAAGCCGTTCATCGCCCATGCATTGGGCGGCTGGGGAGCCAGTCCGCAGGCCTATCTGCAGAGCAACTACGCTCTGGTGTCGCAATCGCTCGGCACGGTCTTCGCCATGACAATCGCGCTTCTCATCCTGATCATTCTGGTCCGCGACGTGCTCGCCGAAGCGACGTCGAAGTCGGAGACGGACACGCTATCACGGTTGCTCAACCGAGGCGGCTTCGAGCGTCATGCCGAGCTCGCCATGCGCGACGCCGTGCGCAGGGGTATTCCGGTCGCCCTGGTCATCGCCGACCTTGATCATTTCAAGAGCATCAACGACAGTTTCGGCCACGCATCCGGCGACCGGGTCATCGAGGCCTTTGCCGGCTTCCTGCGTGATGCGGCCGCCGAGCATCACGTCGCCGGCCGCATCGGTGGTGAGGAATTCGCCATCATTCTGCCGGGAACCAACCTCGCCGCCGCGCGGCTCTTCGCCGAAGGCACGCGCAGCGCTTTCGGGGCGTTGCCGATCGACTGTCTGCCGGCGGACCATCGTTGCACCGCCAGCTTCGGCGTTGCCGAGCTCCACCCGACTGAGGATTTTTCCGACCTGCTGCGGCGCGTCGACGAAGCGCTCTATCAAGCGAAAGGCAGCGGACGCAATTGCGTGCGGATCTCGATAGGATCTATCGCCGCCCGGCAGCCGGCTGTCGCCAATGCCGGGCCGAAGATCAGCGGCAGGGGCTAAGCTCTGGCATCTCACCGTCGGAGAGCCCGTACATATAGCTGCGGCCCTTCACGAAAACCGGCGCCCTGTAGCAGTCGCGGCTGCTGACATCGTCGGGTTCGTCTTGATAGACGATTTTGGGCTGGCCGGCGCCGGCGTAATCCGACAATTCCTTGGCCAATTTGCCCTCGCCAACGAGGATGCGCTTACAGCCGGCGGCGCTCTCGATGACGAGATTGCCGAAGGAATCGGCATAGACGCGGTCGCGCGTCCCGGCGCGTGACGGTGCTGCGAAGCCGATGGCCACCGCCATCAGGACGGCCATCAAGACGGCCGCCGCAAGGCGCGATCTGCCTGAATTCGAACGCATGGCGTCCCCTTTTGTCAGAGGCTGAGTCTTGCTCGAATCATAAATTAACCTTTTCTTAACCTTTGTTAAGAGGCCAGCCCTGCTCGCCGCCAGGTCTCGGCAAACATGGTTAATATCCGCGCGGCCATCTTTCGGCCATGCTTGCCCCCACCATCGCAGCCGGCGCCGAGCATCGAGCGATCCTGGCAAGCATCGCGGCTGGATTGACGCGCGGGAGGCAGCATATGGCGTTAGGCCGGACGTTTCGGGTGACGCTTGCGGTTTGTCCATTGCTGACCACTTTCGCCTGCGTGTCGCATACCAATGCGCCGGCCGCCGCGACCGATTCACCGCAGCCGCGCACCGCAACCTACACTTGCGCCGATGGCGCCAGGATCACCATCGAAAACCTCGGCACTTCGGTGCGGGTGCTTGGCCCGGACGGCGCCAGCGAGGATCTGCCGGCTTCGCCAGCCAATCAAAGCAGCCGCTTCGGCGCGGCGCATGACGCAATCGTGATCGACGGGCGCGACGCGCTGGTGATGAAGAGCGGGAAGACGCCGCTCACCTGCACCCGCTGAGCGGTGTGCTGATATTGAGGTGAGGCCGGCCTGCAAATGGTGGATGCCT
The DNA here is from genome assembly GCF_935822925.1 of Mesorhizobium ventifaucium. Taxonomy (GTDB): domain Bacteria; phylum Pseudomonadota; class Alphaproteobacteria; order Rhizobiales; family Rhizobiaceae; genus Mesorhizobium; species Mesorhizobium ventifaucium. The sequence goes on along the minus strand of NZ_CAKXZS010000056.1, from coordinate 19,134 downwards.
GCGCTTAGCTACAGCGCCGTGCGCCCTCTTGGGCGCGCAAAGGACGCTGTGGGTAGAACTTTGATTGCGCATAACCCGTGAGGTCATGCGCGGGCTCACGTACCCGAAAGTACGCTCCGCTCCGGTTCTCGGCATCCATCATTTTCGGCGCGGCCTGACCTGAATCTCAGCCCACCGGGGCGCCAAACCGGACAAATATACCGCACTGCAGCGAACATTGCGCCGGCTTTGGGTCGCCCCCTAATCGATTGAAGCGAAACCGGGCCATTTTGTCAGACTAAATTACGTTTTCGAACGATTTTCCGGCTTTGACGCGGTGCAAAAAGAGCATTAGAAACCGGGCTGTCCAAAGTCGCAACCGGGAGCGGTAATGCCGCATTTCCACCTGGGGCTCCAGAGACGCCGAACTGGGGGAGCCATGAGCAAATCACCAGCCACCCGCGAATTTGCCAGACGTGAACGGCCGCTTTCGCCGCATCTGACCGTCTATCGACCGCCGATCACGATGACGATGTCGATCATCCATCGCGTCACCGGCGGGGCACTTTATTTCGGCACGCTGCTGGTGGCGCTGTGGCTGATGGCGGCGGCGAGCTCGCAATCCACCTTCGATGCCGTCAACTGGGCCTTCGGCTCGTGGCTGGGGCGGCTGGTGCTGTTGTTCTATACCTGGGCGCTGATGCACCACATGCTGGGCGGCGTGCGCCATCTGATCTGGGACACCGGGGCCGGTCTTGAAAAGGACACCGCCTCCAGGGTCGCCTGGGCGACGCTGGCCGGCTCGATTGTGCTGACGCTGCTGATCTGGATCGCCGGCTATATGGCGCGGGGAGCCTGAGCGTGAGCCACCACAACACCGACATGCGCACGCCGCTGGCCAAGGTCCGCGGCCTCGGCTCCGCCCGCGAGGGCACGGAGCATTTCTGGCGCCAGCGCCTGACGGCGATCGCCAACATTCCGCTGATCCTGTTCTTCGTCGGCTTTCTGATCGCGCTGAACGGCGCCGGCTATGCGCAAGTGCGTGCCGCACTTGCCAACCCGTTCGTGGCGCTGGTCCTGGCCCTGGTGCTGTTCTCCGGGCTCTACCATATGCGGCTCGGCATGCAGGCGATCATCGAGGACTATGTGCATGGCGAGGGCATGAGGCTGGCGCTGCTCGCCCTCAACACATTCTTTCCCGTAGTGGTCGGCGTCGCCTCGATCTTTGCCCTGCTCAAACTGGCACTTGGAGGCTGAGATCTTGGCCAAGGACCCGAACAACGCCAACACGGCGCCCGCCTACAGCTATGTCGACCACAAATTCGACGTGGTGGTGGTCGGCGCCGGCGGAGCCGGCCTGCGCGCCACGCTTGGCATGGCCGAACAGGGCCTGCGCACTGCCTGCATCACCAAGGTTTTCCCGACGCGGTCGCACACTGTCGCCGCTCAGGGCGGCATCGCCGCCTCGCTGTCCAACATGGGCCCCGATTCCTGGCAGTGGCACATGTACGACACAGTGAAAGGATCGGACTGGCTCGGCGACGTCGACGCCATGGAATATCTGGTGCGCGAAGCGCCCGCCGCCGTCTATGAGCTTGAGCATTACGGTGTGCCGTTCTCGCGCACCGAAGAGGGCAAGATCTACCAGCGGCCGTTCGGCGGCCATATGATGAATTTCGGCGACGGCCCGCCGGTGCAGCGCACCTGTGCGGCCGCCGACCGCACCGGCCACGCCATCCTGCACACGCTCTACGGCCAGTCGCTGAAGAACAACGCGCAGTTCTTCATCGAGTATTTCGCGCTCGACCTGATCATGGAGCCGGACGGCACCTGCACCGGCGTCGTCGCCTGGAACCTCGATGACGGCACCATCCACCGTTTTTCGGCAAAAACAGTGGTGCTGGCGACCGGCGGCTATGGCCGCGCCTATTTCTCGGCGACCTCGGCGCACACCTGCACCGGCGACGGCGGCGGCATGGCGGCGCGGGCCGGGCTGCCGCTGCAGGACATGGAGTTCGTGCAGTTCCACCCGACCGGCATCTACGGCGCCGGCTGCCTGATCACCGAGGGCGCGCGCGGCGAGGGCGGCTATCTCGTCAACTCCGAGGGCGAGCGCTTCATGGAACGCTACGCGCCATCGGCCAAGGACCTTGCCTCGCGCGACGTGGTCTCGCGCTGCATGACGCTGGAGATCCGCGAGGGACGCGGCGTCGGCAAGAACAAGGACCATATTTTTCTCCACCTCGACCACCTCGATCCAGCCGTTTTGCACGAGCGGCTTCCGGGGATTTCGGAGTCGGCAAAAATCTTTGCCGGCGTCGATCTGACCAAGGAGCCGATCCCGGTGCTGCCGACGGTCCACTACAATATGGGCGGCGTGCCGACCAATTACTGGGGCGAGGTGCTCAACCCGAGCGCCTTGAACCCGGACCAGGTGTCGCCCGGGCTGATGGCGGTCGGCGAAGCCGGCTGCGCCTCCGTCCATGGCGCCAACCGGCTGGGCTCCAACTCGCTGATCGATCTGGTGGTGTTCGGCCGTGCGGCCGCGATCAGGGCTGGCCAGGTGATCGACCGCAACGCGGCGATCCCGTCGCCCAACGAAGCCTCGGTCGAGAAGACCATGGACCGCTTCGACCGGCTGCGCCACGCCAACGGCTCGACGCCGACGGCGGTATTGCGTGAAAGGATGCAGAAGGCGATGCAGGACGATGCGGCGGTGTTCCGCACGCAGGAATCGCTGCAAAGCGGCTGCAAGCGCATTTCGCAGATCTGGGGCGAGCTCAACGACGTAAAAGTGTTCGACCGCTCGATGATCTGGAACTCCGACCTGGTCGAGACGCTGGAGCTGGAAAACCTGATGGCCAACGCCATCACCACGGTCTACGCCGCCGAGGCGCGCAAGGAGAGCCGTGGCGCGCATGCGCGGGAAGATTTTTCGGCGCGCGACGACGCCAACTGGCGCAAGCACACGCTGGCCCGGCTCAGCGAGGCCGGCGAGGTGTCGCTCAGCTATCGGCCGGTGCACACCGAGCCGCTGCTTAGGGAACCAGACGGCGGCATCAACCTGGCCAAAATCGCGCCCAAGGCCAGGGTGTATTGATGATGGCCGCCGTGAACGGGGCTTGGTCCAGGCTGAAGCTCGTCATCCGAAAGGACCAGAGATAATGGTCGAACTCACCCTTCCGAAAAACTCGAAGATCAAGGCCGGAAAAACCTGGCCGAAGCCAGAGGGTGCGACCAATCTGCGGGAGTACCGCATCTACCGCTGGTCGCCGGACGATGACGAGAACCCGCGCATGGACACCTATTTCGTCGACATGGACGATTGCGGGCCGATGGTGCTCGACGCGCTCCTCTACATCAAGAACAAGATCGACCCGACGCTGACGCTGCGCCGCTCCTGCCGCGAGGGCATTTGCGGCTCCTGCGCGATGAATATCGACGGTTCCAACACGCTCGCCTGCACCAAGGGCTGCGACGACATTTCCGGCGCGATCAAGGTCTACCCGCTGCCGCATATGCCGGTGGTCAAGGACCTGGTGCCCGACCTGACCAATTTCTACGCCCAGCACGCCTCGATCGAGCCATGGCTGAAGACGGTCTCGCCCGAGCCGGCCAAGGAATGGCTGCAGAGCCATGAGGACCGCGAAAAGCTCGACGGGCTCTATGAATGCATCCTGTGCGCCTGCTGCTCGACCTCATGTCCGAGCTATTGGTGGAACGGCGACCGCTATCTCGGCCCGGCGACGCTGTTGCAGGCCTATCGCTGGCTGATCGATTCCCGGGACGAGGCCAAGGGCGAACGGCTCGACAACCTCGAAGACCCGTTCCGGCTCTATCGCTGCCACACCATCATGAACTGCGCCCAGACCTGCCCCAAGGGGCTCAACCCGGCCAAGGCGATCGCCGAGATCAAGAAGATGATGGTGGAGAGAAGGGTTTAGCCTTTGGCGGTTTCCGCTTCGCTCGGCTGTCGATCCCGTCTACTTCAAAAGGGATAGCCGACCTATGACCGATACCGAACTCCCCATCCTTTCTCCTGTCGAAGCGCGCGTGCTCGGTTGCCTGATCGAAAAGAAGGAGCTGACGCCCGACATCTACCCGCTGACGCTCAATGCGGCACTTGCCGCCGCCAACCAGAAGACGGCGCGCGAGCCGGTGATGTCGGTCGAGCTTGTCGAGGTCAGACGAGCGCTTGGCCAACTCGAGCACAAGGGGCTGGTCAGGCAGGTCTTTGCCTCGCGCGTCGAGCGCTACGAGCATGTCGTCGCGCAGCGCTTTTCGCTGACCTCAGCGCAGATCGCGCTGCTCGGGCTGCTGTTGCTGCGCGGTCCGCAGACCGCCTATGAATTGCTGGCGCGAGCTGAGCGCATGGCGCGCCTGCCCTCCATCGACGAGCTTCGCAGCAATCTCGACCTGTTGATCGGCCGCAAGCCGCCGCTCGTTCAGCAGATCGACCGTGGTCCCGGCCAGCGTGAGGATCGCTATGTGCATCTCTTGGGCGGGCCTGTGCAGACGCCGGTAATGGCTGCAACGCCCCTGCAAGCACCGGCCTCGGATCTCGAAGCGCGCGTGCAGGCGCTCGAGGAGGAGGTCGCACAGCTGCGCGCACGCATCGACGCGCTGACCGGCGACGGACGATAGCGAATTTTCGAGAGGACAGCGCCCCCTCCAGGAATCCTGTTCGCTGCCACTCTCGATCGGTTGGCGCTGCCCCTCACCCGCCTGCCGGCGACCTCTCCCCGTATAGTGACGGGGTGAGGGACGCTCATCGACGTTTTCGCCAGTTATAAGCATTTTCAAGAAGGGTGCCGCGGTGGCGGCCGGCTTTTTCTCCCCGTCGCTATACGGGGAGAAATGCCCGGCAGGGCAATGAGGGGCGGAGCCGGCTTCAACAATGATGACTTCCAGCACCGGCTGGAATTGGTACACGTGAAAGCTCTCTCAGCCGAGCTTGGCGTCGAGCGACACTTTTATGGCGCCGAGCGCCTTCGACACCGGGCATTCGGCCTTGGCCTTTTCGGCGAGCTCCTGGAACTTCGCGGCATCGATGCCGGGCACCTTGCCGACCAGCGTGAGCGCGCTGCCGGTGATGCCGGTGCCTGGAACCAGCGTCACCACCGCCTTGGCGTCGAGTTCGATGGCGGGAGTGCCATTTTCGGCCAGGAAATGCGAAAGCTGCATGGCGTAGCAGCCGGCATGCGCGGCGGCGATGAGTTCCTCCGGATTGGTGCCGGCCTTGCCGCTTTCATCCTCGAACCGCGCCTTGAACGAGTAGGGCGTGCCTTTCAGGGCCCCGCTCTGCGTGGCAAGCGTGCCGTTGCCCTCTTTCAGATTGCCTTGCCAGACGGCGTTTGCGGTGCGGTCCATGAAGTCCTCCTTGATTGTGGTGGCTGAGCCGTGATCGGCGTCTGGTCGACTATAGCGCGCGCGGGCACGAAGGCCACCTGTGCTTTCGCGCCAATGGCGACGCGTTAAAAAAATCTGCCTGCAAAAATGTCGACTTCCATCTGCCTCGGCCGTCCTGCGGGCGGCCACGGGTTTCGTGGCCGAATGGAGGACACCATGAATAATCTGTTTTCTGCTCACTGGGGACACGCCGGCCGAAAGGCGGCCGAACAGGAAGCCGACTGGTTGGATCGGCAACCTTGCGGGTTCGGTCGACTGCTTGTGGCGGTCGCCGTGATAGGGGTTGCGGTATCCCTTCTCGATCATGCGGCGGTCAAAAGCCCGGCTGAGACCTTGGCTGCCAACGGTTCGTCACAACAAGGAAGATGAGAGATGAAATATGTTTGCCTGGTCTATGGTGGGGAAAAAGACCTTTATGCAATGAGTCCGGAGAGGCTGGCCAAGCTCGACGCCGACTCGCTGGCCTATGACAAATCGATAGAGCAAAGCGGTCGGCTGATCATCGCGCAGGCGCTGCAATCGGTAAAAACCTCGAAAACCGTGCGCCGGCGCAAGGGCAAGCGGCTGATCACCGATGGTCCCTTCGCCGAGACCAAGGAGCAATTGCTCGGCTTTGTCATGATCGAGGCCGGGGATATCGACGAGGCGCTGGAGATTGCCGGCGGCATTCCGCTGGCCGAAATCGGCACGGTCGAGGTCAGGGCGATCTACAACGTGCCGGAATCCTAGAGATTATGCCGTTTGCGTCCGGCGGAATCAATTTCTTCGGCGGGCGCAACTTTTGCGTGTTGAAGCGCGGCAGCACTTCTCCTATCGTCGCTGGCGTTGGGGGATTTTGGGCATGCATATACTGAGTGCTGCAATTGGGCTGTTGGGAGTGGCGGCGTTCTGGTGGTATCGGATGAAGGCCATGAACGATGCGGCGCGCGAGGTCGCGGACGTCGTCGGGCGTGTGCAAGGCAATATTCGGCGCAAGAGACTGCGCAAGCAGGCGGCGCTCTCACCGCTGACGGCGATCGACGACCCGGTCGTGGCGGCCGCGACGCTGATCACCGCCATCATTTCCGAGAACGGCCCTGTCCTGCCGCAGCGCGAAGCCGTGATTCGGTCGGTGATTTCGGAGATTGCGGACGACAAGAAGACCGATGAGGCCGTGGTCTACGCCAAATGGGCGGCGTCACAGATCGACGATGCCACGATCGTCATCGACAAACTGGCGCCGTTTCTGCGCGAACGTCTGGATGTGACTGAGCGAAACGATTTGTTGCAGATGGTGGACCGTGCGGCGCAGGCTGGTGAGCAACCCCTAAAAATATCCGACCAGAGGATACTGCGGCTGCGCCAGAAACTCGGCTTCGAGGTCAATTAAAGGTGTGCTGATATTCAGGTGATGCCGGCCTGCGAACGGTGACCTCCTGCGCTTACTACAGCGCCGCGCGCCTTATTGGGCGCGCAAAGGACGCTGTTGAACTCTGATTTTGCGTGGGCTCACGTACGAAAAGTACGCTCCACTCCAGTTCTCGGAATCCGCCATTCTCGGCTCGGCCTGACCTGCCCCCCAACACACCCTGGCATGCCCGTGAGACGGGTTCAGATCGCCTCGCCCTTGAGCAGTTTCGGCGTGTCGCCGGACAGACCGGACGCCTGGCGGATGAAGAAATCCTTCAGCCGCGGCATGCGTTCGACGACGCCGAGGCCGATGTCGCGGACGGCGCGCAACGGGCCGATGTCGTTGGAAAACAGCCGGTTGAGGACATCGGTGGTGATGCCCATCTGCAGCGTGTCGAAGCGCCGCCACTGCTGGTAGCGTTCGAGCACATCGAGCGCGCCGACGTCCTGGCCGAGCCGGTTGGCCTCGACCACCACTTCGGCCAATGCCGCGACATCCTTGAAACCGAGATTGAGGCCCTGGCCGGCGATCGGGTGGATGCCGTGGGCGGCGTCGCCGGCGAGCGCAATGCGCGGCGCGACGAAGTCGCGGGCGATGGTCAGGCCGAGCGGCCAGGCGCGCGGCCGGTCGGCGACGCGAATTTCGCCGAGCTTCAGGCCAAACCGCTGTTCCAGCTCGTGCTCGAAGACGAGGTCATCGCCGTCGACCAGTTTTTCGGCATCTTCCGACCGCTCGACCCAGACGATCGACGAGCGGTGGGTGCCGTCCTTGTCCGGCTTGAGCGGCAGCGTAGCGAACGGGCCAGCTGGCAGAAAATGCTCTTCGGCGCGGCCATTATGCGGCCGTTCATGCGCGACGGTGCAGACGATGCCGGACTGGCCGTACTCCCATTTCACCGTCTTGATGCCGGCCATGTCGCGCAGCTTCGAGTTGACGCCGTCGGCGGCGATCAGCAGCCGCGCCTTCAGCGTCGCGCCGTCGGCAAGATGCACGGTGATGCCGGCGCCGTTGACGTCGAAGGCGCTGACGGCGACGCCTTCGATGATGTCGATGCCGAGTGCTTCAGCGCGCCGGCGCAAGGCGCCGTTCAAATCCCTGTTGGCGACCATATGCGCAAACGCTTCGCCGGGTGCGACCTCGCCATCGAAGGTGAGAAACACCGGGCGCAGCGGATCGGACGTTCGCGAATCGGTGACGATCATTTCGGTGATCGCCTGCGCCTCTGGTGCGATTTCGGCCCAGACGCCGAGCTGGTCGAGCATGCGGCAAGCGGCAGCGGCGATCGCCGAGGCGCGGCCGTCCTTTTGCCAGACGCCGGCGGGCGCGGCATCGACGACAGCGACCGCCAGGCTCGGTCGCGCCTGTTTCAGCGATACGGCGGCGGCGAGGCCGACATAGCCGGCGCCGGCGACCAGAATGTCGAGCGCAGTTCGGTTTTTTGCATCCGCCTTGCCGTCGACCATGGCAAATTCCTTTCCGGCCAAAATCCTTCCGGCCCTTGACTGCCCGTCGTTCCTGTCGGAAACCGCCATAACACTTTTGCGGCTTCTGAAGTTCGCTTCGAGCGAAATATCGAATTCAGGCGAACTTCGGAATCAAATCGACACGAGGGCGCGAAACATGACGGCGGCCATGGACGAGCTTCTCGGCATTCTCGACCTCGAGCAGCTGGAACACAACCTATACCGTGGTCGCAGCCCCAAACTCGACTGGCAGCGTGTCTTCGGCGGCCAGACCATCGCCCAAGCGCTGGTCGCCGCCCAGCGAACGGTCGAGCCCGAACGCCACGTCCATTCGCTGCACGGCTATTTCATGCGGCCGGGCGACACCAAGGTGCCGATCATCTACCAGGTCGACCGCATCCGCGACGGCGGCTCCTTCACCACGCGGCGCGTCGTGGCGGTCCAGCACGGCCAGGCGATCTTTTCGCTGGAAGCCTCGTTCCAGCAGGACGAGATCGGTCTCGAGCACCAGGTGCCGATGCCGCTGGACGTGCCGGCGCCCGATACATTGCTGTCGCAGCGCGAATTGATCGGCAAGTTCGGCGCGGCCGTGCCCGACGGCATCAGGCGCTACTGGGAGCGTGACCGGCCGATCGAGATGAAGCCGGTGATGCTGGAGCATTACACCAGCCGGGAGAAGCTGGAGCCGAAGCAGAACATCTGGATCCGCACGACCGGCCCGGTTCCGGGCGATCGCGCCACGCAGGCGGCCGTGCTTGCCTATCTTTCCGATATGACGCTGCTCGATACCTCGACCTTTGCGCATGGCCGCGCCATCTTCGATAGCGACATCCAGGCGGCGAGCCTCGATCACGCGATGTGGTTCCATCGCAGCCATCCACTCGACGACTGGATGCTCTACACGCAGGACAGCCCGTCGACGCAAGGGTCGCGGGGGTTCACTCGCGGGTCACTGTTTGCCCGCGACGGCACGTTGATCGCCTCGGTTGCCCAGGAAGGCCTGATCAGGCTGAAGCGGCCGCCCGCGGAATAGGCAATTTTGCAAAATTGCCTACTTTTTTATCAACTGCGCTGCCGCGACTATGAACAGTCAGCCGACAAACCTTCCCCAAGTCGTTATTTAACAGCAGCTTAACCCCCTGCTTCGGCAACTGGCACGGAGCTTGAATTCTAGCGGGCACTCTCCGGCTCTCATGGGGATCGGCGAAGTCGTGCAAACGCGGGGGACCCGCAACATTAAAGGGTGAAACCTTATGAAAATCGTGATGGCAATCATCAAGCCGTTCAAGCTCGACGAGGTGCGCGAAGCGCTCACCGCGGTCGGCATCCAGGGCCTGACCGTCACCGAAGTCAAAGGCTACGGGCGTCAGAAGGGACACACGGAAATCTATCGCGGGGCGGAATACGCGGTCAGCTTCCTGCCGAAGATCAAGATCGAAGTCGCGGTTGGCCTGGACATGGTCGACAGGGCCGTCGAAGCCATCACTGCGGCGGCCAAGACCGGTCAGATCGGCGACGGCAAAATCTTCGTTTTCGGCATCGACCAGGCGGTGCGCATTCGCACGGGCGAAACAGACACCGACGCGCTTTGAGCTGCGGACACGTATTCCAATGGAGAGTTCAATGAATATTCCTTCTACTTTGAAGTCGGCGGCGCGCACCGCGCTGCTGGGCTCACTCGCTATCGCAGCACTGGGCACGGTCGCCGCATTCGCACAGGAAGCGGCGCCGGCCGCACCGGCCGCCCCAGCAGCGCCGGCCTTTACCGTCGACAAGGGCGACACGACGTGGATGATGATTTCCACCATCCTGGTGCTGTTGATGACCATTCCCGGCCTTGCCCTTTTCTACGGCGGCCTGGTTCGCGCCAAGAATATGCTGTCGGTGCTGATGCAGGTCTTCACCATCACCAGCGTGGTCATGATCGTCTGGGTTTTCTACGGCTACAGCCTTGCCTTCACCCCCGGCAATGCCTTCGTCGGCGGCCTTTCCAAGATGTTTCTCGCCGGCGTCGACGTGACGACGGTGTCGGAAACCTTCACCAAGGGCGTCGCCATTCCTGAGCTGGTGTTCGTCATCTTCCAGATGAGCTTCGCCTGCATCACGCCCGCCCTGATCGTCGGCGCCTTCGCCGAACGCGTCAAGTTTTCGGCCGTGATCCTTTTCACCATCCTGTGGGTCACATTCGTCTACTTCCCGATCGCGCATATGGTCTGGTTCTGGGGCGGCCCGAGTGCTTACAGCGACCCGTCGGGGCTCATCTTCGGCTTCGGCGCCATCGACTTCGCCGGCGGCACCGTCGTTCACATCAATGCGGGCATCGCCGGCCTTGTCGGCGCGCTGATGATCGGCAAGCGCATCGGCTACAACAAGGACGTCATGGCGCCGCATTCGATGACGTTGACCATGGTCGGCGCGTCGCTGCTGTGGGTCGGCTGGTTCGGCTTCAATGCCGGTTCGAACCTCGAAGCCAACGCCTATGCGGTGCTGGCCATGGTCAACACCTTCGTTGCCACGGCGGCTGCGGCAGTGACCTGGATCGTGCTTGAAACGCTGCTGCGCGGCAAAGCCTCCATGCTTGGCGCGGTTTCGGGCGCTGTTACCGGCCTTGTCGCCGTCACGCCCGCCGCCGGCTTTGGCGGACCGATGGGCGTCATCGTGCTAGGCATCGTCGCCAGCTGCGTCTGCTATTTCTTCGTCTCGGTCGTGAAGAACAAGTTCGGCTACGACGACAGCCTCGATGTCTTCGGCATCCACTGCATCGGCGGCATCATCGGCGCGCTCGGCACCGGCATCCTGGTCAACCCCGCTCTCGGCGGCGCCGGCATCGTCGATTATTCGACAGCAGACTTCGCCGCCGGCTATGCCGGCACGGCGACCCAGCTGTGGTCGCAGTTCAAGGGGGTCCTGGTAACCGTCCTGTGGTCGGGCATCGGCAGCGCCATCCTCTACAAGATCGTCGATATGATCGTAGGCCTGCGTCCGACAGCCGATGCAGAGCGCGAAGGGCTCGACCTCACCGCGCATGGCGAAGCGGCGTATCACCCGTAAGCCTGGTCACCTGTGAGTCTGGTCTGGGGCGGCCTCGGCCGCCCTGCATCCTTCCCTCCCGTCGTGACGCTCCCGAAAAGGGCTCACGCATTGAGGCCCGGACCGGTTCCGGGCCTCTTTTTCGTGTGCGACGCCCGGTTGCAGTCCAGGCTCGGTCACAATCGCTTGATCGGGCGCTTGATCGATCTTGGCCATGAAACATCGGCCGCGCTGGTCCGAACTGTGGTGGCGATCGTCGTTTGGGCGCTCGTGAAAACAACAGGGAAGGAAACCAGTCATGAACATCAGGGACATCTGCCTTGGAGCGCTCGCTCTTTCCATGGTCAGCGGAGCGGCATTTGCCGGCGCTCTCGACTCGCCCGACAACATGGCGCCGTTCTACGCCGACTCCAGCATGAAGACGATGCAGCCGATGGCGGAGTTCAAGACGACCTTCATGTCGAGGCCGAAGGAAAAGCAGGAAGCAATGAAGAAAGAATGCAACGACGCGGCGATGAGCAAGCCGTATGCCGAGTTCTGTGCGAACGTGCAGGCGCTCGGCGGCGCCAACTAGCGCATGATCCCGAACGCATGACCCCCGAACCTGGGTTCGGAAAGGATCATGCTCCAATAAAATTCGTGTTGGAGCGGCCGTCCGACAGGACGTGCGGGCGTCTATGGTCTGGCGATCAGGCTGAGCCCCTGATCGACCTGCCGAACCAAAATGATGGCGGGCCAGCGTGCCCGCCATTTGTGTGACCGTTTTCCATTCGGGGAGCGCCGGCATCCACCCATGGTTAATGCGGCCTTAACCTTCCCGCCGATAGTCTGGCATCCGAATCTGCCGGAGTGCGTCATGCGTCCGGCCAGTCCATGACAGACGGGGATTGACGAATGCGTTCAGGGGCTTCAGCACCGCTTGCGCTGGCCGATACGGGGCACGGCATCCGGGCGTTCGCGCGGCGTCAGGTCGGCCGGCTGGTCGGTGCCGGCCTGTTTGCGCTGGTCGCCTTCGGCGTCGCCAGCCTCGCCACCTGGAACGTCGCCGACCCGAGCTTCTCCCACGCCACCGACAACATCGTCACCAACGCCATGGGCTATGTGGGCGCTGTCTTCTCCGACCTTGCCATGCAGTTCTTCGGCCTTGCTGCGGTCGCGGCGCTGGTGCCGGCGGTGGTCTGGGGATTTCTGCTGTTTTCGGCGCGCGGCGTCGACAGGCTGCCGAAGCGCGGGCTCGCCTGGTTCGGCTACGCGGTGCTTGCCGCGGCCATGGCCGGCTGCGTGGTGCCGCCCAAGACCTGGCCGCTGCCGACCGGTCTCGGCGGCGTGTTCGGCGACATGGTGCTCAATATTCCCGGTCTCGTCGTCGGCGGCTATCCGACCGGTCTCGTCGCCAGCGTGCTCGCCGTGCTTCTGGCCGCGCCGGCACTGTGGCTGTTTGCCTACGGCTCGGCGCTGATTGCACGCAAGAACGGTTTCGCCGTCCTGGAGCAACCGGCTGGACCCGATCCGAGGGATCAGGACGATCTGCTTTTCGACAATGATGAGGACGAGGGCGACGAGGGCATTCTGGCGCTTGGCGCGATCACGCATTGGTGGCTGTCGTTGCGGGCCTACCTCCGCCGCCGCGCCGCTCGCCGCCGCGAGCGCGACGATTTCGAACCGGAGATCGAGCCGCGCGCCAGCGCCTGGCGGCGCGCTGCCGAACGGGTCGAATCGGCCGAATTCGCCGAATCGCGGGTGAGCGCCGATGGCCGCGCCCGCGTCGAGCCGGAATTCTTCGCCGCAATGGTCAACGACCGCAGTGCCTCGCTTGATCCCGACGACGCCGATGTCTTCGACGATGACGATGACATGGATTTTGCGCCGGAGGCCGCGGGCCAGCGCAGCGCTGCGCCCAATGCGAAGGTGCAGCCGTTCCGCTCCGATGCGGCCACACGCGTCGCGGCGCCGGCGCCCCGACCGGTTCCGGGCGCTCGCGTCCAGCGCGAAGCTCAGACCTCGCTGATCGGCTCCGAACAATTCGAAATGCCGTCGCTGCATTTCCTGTCCGAACCGAAGAACGTCGTGCGCGACGCCAGCCTGTCCAAGGACGCGCTCGAGCAGAATGCCCGTCTGCTCGAAGGCGTGCTGGAGGATTTCGGCGTCAAGGGCGAGATCATCCATGTCCGCCCCGGCCCGGTCGTCACGCTCTACGAGCTGGAGCCGGCGCCCGGCATCAAATCGTCGCGGGTCATCGGCCTGTCTGACGACATCGCCCGCTCGATGAGCGCGATCGCCTGCCGCGTCGCCGTGGTGCCGGGCCGCAACGCCATTGGCATCGAGCTGCCGAACGCCAAGCGCGAGACTGTCTATCTCCGGGAAATCATGGCCAGCCGCGATTTCGAGACCACCAAGGCCAAGCTGGCGCTGGCGCTCGGCAAGACCATAAATGGCGAGGCGGTCATCGTCGACATCGCCAAGATGCCGCACGTGCTGGTCGCCGGCACCACCGGCTCGGGCAAGTCGGTCGCCATCAACACCATGATCCTGTCGCTGCTTTACCGACTGACGCCGCAGGACTGCCGGCTGATCATGATCGACCCGAAAATGCTCGAGCTCTCGGTCTATGACGGCATCCCGCATCTTTTGACGCCTGTCGTCACCGATCCGAAGAAGGCGGTGGTGGCGCTGAAATGGACTGTGCGCGAGATGGAGGACCGCTACCGCAAAATGTCCAAGGTCGGCGTCCGCAACATCGACGGTTTCAACGCGCGGGTGCAGCAGGCCGAGAAGAAAGGCGAGAAGATCTCGCGCACCGTGCAGACCGGCTTCGACCGGCAGACCGGCGAAGCGGTCTACGAGACGGAAAACCTCGATCTCGAGCCAATGCCCTACATCGTCGTCATCATCGACGAGATGGCCGATTTGATGATGGTCGCCGGCAAGGACATCGAAGGCGCGGTGCAGCGCCTGGCGCAGATGGCGCGCGCTGCCGGCATCCACGTCATCATGGCGACGCAGCGGCCGTCGGTCGACGTCATCACCGGCACGATCAAGGCCAACTTCCCGACCCGCATTTCCTTCCAGGTGACGTCGAAGATCGACAGCCGCACCATTCTGGGCGAGCAAGGCGCCGAACAGCTGCTTGGCATGGGCGACATGCTCTACATGGCCGGCGGCGGCCGCATCCAGCGCGTGCACGGTCCCTTCGTTTCCGATGACGAGGTCGAGAAGATCGTCGCGCATCTGAAGCTGCAGGGCGTGCCGGAATATCTCGATGCCATTACCGAGGATGACGACGAGGACGACGACGAGCCGTCGGGCAAGGGTGGCTCGGGCGGTGGCGGCGGCAATTTCGAGGATTCCGACGATCCTTACGACCAGGCGGTTGCGGTGGTGCTGCGTGACGGCAAAGCCTCGACCAGCTACATCCAGCGCCGGCTCGGCATCGGCTACAACCGCGCCGCCTCGATCATCGAGAAAATGGAGAAGGAAGGCATTGTCGGCCCGGCCAACCATGCCGGAAAACGCGAGATTCTGGTGCCGACGGAGGACGACAAGTTCTGATCCGCCCGGCACGAACCGATAGGATTTTCGCGGCTGCAATCTGACGGCAGCAACTTTGAACCTTCTGGCGCGTTTGCAACGACCAAGCGCTGTTCGGCCGCCAAACTTAAGCCCAACTGGGGGGCCAAACACTGCGACAACAGATAAACCAGACGAGAGTAACCGGCATGAAAAACTCTTCTTTCGCCACGATCAGCGATTTTGCCCCGACCCGCCGCCAACTGCTTGGCCTCGGCTTAGTCCTGGCAGGTGCCGCGGCCATCAATGTCGTGCCCGGGGTCCAATTGCTGGCGTCGGCGCAAGCGGCGGTGCCAGCCACCGCGCAGAAGATCGCCGACCATTTTTCCTCAGTCAAATCGATGGCCGGCGAATTCGTGCAGTTCGGACCCAAGGGCGAGCAGACCGGCGGCAAGTTCTTTCTGGAACGGCCGGGCAAGATACGCTTCAACTATGATGGGACGTCGAATTTCCGGGTGATTTCCGACGGCAAGTCGGTGGTCATCCTCAACAAGCGGCTGAAAACGTCCGATCTCTACCCACTGTCGAAAACGCCGCTCAAGCTGCTGCTCGACACCAAGATCGACCTCTCCGGCGGCCGCGTCAAAAGCGTCAAGGAAGAGAACGACGTCACCACCATCCAACTCGCCGACAAATCGGTGTTCGGCAGTTCGAAGATCACCATGATGTTCGATCCGAAAACCTACGAATTGCGCCAGTGGACGATCACCGACGCGCAAGGCAAGGACACGACGGTGATGATCTTCAACGTCAGGGAAGGCGTAAGCTTCGCCCCCGACACCTTTGCCATCGACTACACGGCGAACCGCGAGCTGAACACCAAGTCGCGGTAGCTTTCCATCGCTGCCGGAAGGTTTCCAGGCGTTGGTGCTGCCCCTCACCTGCCTGCCGGCATCCTCTTCCCGTATAGTGACGGGGAGAGGAGTTCCTTCATCCATGATTTCGCCAATTGTCAGCGTAGCAAAACGAGCGCCAAGGGTGCGGTCAGCCACTTCTCCCCGTCACTATACGGGGAGAAGTGCCCGGCAGGGCGATGAGGGGCGGCGGCGAGGTCGACCATGACATCAACAGGTCCGGCCAGGCGCCCGGCTTGTTTTTGCAGCGTATGGCTGGCAGTAGTTTCCGGAACTGCCTTGCCAAAAAGGCACCAGCCCGTCGGAGCCATCCCGGTTCCTGCGGTCCCGTGCTATCCCGGACTCACCGCATGCCCTTTTCCATCGCCACCTGGAACATCAATTCCGTCCGCCTGCGCATGCCGCTCGTCGAACGCCTGCTTATCGAACAGGCACCGGACGTGCTCTGCCTGCAGGAAACCAAAGTTCCCGACGAACTGTTTCCCGAGAAGGCGTTTCGCAAGCTCGGCTATCAGCACATCGCCTTCCACGGCCAGAAGGGCTATCACGGCGTGGCGACGGTGGCGCGCCGGCCGATCGCGATTGTCGAAAAGCGCCGCTTCTGCGAGATCGAGGACTGCCGGCATCTGTCGGTCACCGTGCGGGCCGGCGGCAAGGCGATCTTGCTGCACAATTTCTATGTGCCGGCCGGCGGCGACGAGCCCGATCCGGAGATCAACCGCAAGTTCAGGCACAAGCTGGATTTCGTCGCCGAAATGAACGCCATCCGTGCCGAGCACGACGAAGTGTCCGGCTCGATTCTGGTCGGCGACCTCAACATCGCGCCGCTCGAGCACGATGTCTGGTCGCACAAGCAGCTCCTGAAAGTGGTCAGCCATACGCCGGTCGAGACGGAAAGTTTCGAGGCGATGCGGCTCGCCGGCGACTGGGTCGACTTGATGCGGCTCAACGTGCCTTATGAGCAGAAGCTCTACACCTGGTGGAGCTATCGCGCGCAGGATTGGGAGGCGTCGGATCGCGGCCGGCGGCTCGACCATGTCTGGTCGTCGCCAAACCTGGTGACGAGCTTTGCCGGCTACGAGATCCTGCGGCCGGCGCGCGGCTGGCAACGGCCTTCGGACCATGTGCCGGTCATAGCGCGGTTCGACCTGGATTAGGTGTATCGATATTCAGATGAGGCCGGCCTGCGAACGCTGGTTTCCTGCGCTTCCGGTGCTCACGTACCCAAAAGTACGCTCCGCTCCGGTTCTCGCATCCCACCATTCTGGTCGCTTCGCGCCCGTCTTCGACTCCGGCTCGGCCTGATCTGAATCTCGATACACCTAAGCCTTCCCGCCCTGATCCGGGCTCAGTTCTCGAAACGCGGCGCCAGTTCCTCGATGCGGCGGATCATTGCCAGAAAATCCTCGGAGATGCGCTGGTGCAGGTGGACCGCGATATCGGGATATTCCTCCAGGATGCGGTGGAACATCTTGCGGCTGAGCCGCAGCACTTCCGAATCGATCTCGGCGGATGCGCTGGTCAGCCGGTTGGTGTCGGCGATCAGCGCCAGTTCGCTCAGCATCGTACCGGGGCCGGCCGTGCCTATCGGGACGCGGGCGCCATCCTGCTCGCGATACAGCACGATGCGCCCGCTGACCACGATATAGGCGCAATCGGCCTCGTCGTCCTCGCGGTAAAGCTTGTGGTCGGCCTGCAGCCTGGTGGTTTCCGCGCCAAAGGCGAGCAGACGCAGCTGTTCCTCCGTGAAGCTCTCGAAGAGCCTCACGGCGGACAGGATGCGGATGTCGTCATCCAACGCCATCTAGCTGTGTCCCCGAACGGCCAGTCCAATCCCTCCCTTGGAGCGCCGAGCCTCCCTTTGGACGCGCAAAGGACGCTCTAAACGCCTTGAAATCGACGCACCGTGCTTTCCAAAATCGATCCCGATTTTTGGGCCGATGGGTCAGCGAGCTCGATCCAGAACCACCTCCAGTCTCAGGATCGTACCCGAAAGCGGCCCCTGCCCCGACCGCCGATTGAATGATTAAATGTTTAAGGAACCAGCTTGTAGCCGCCACTTTCTGTCACAAGAATTTCTGCGTTGGAAGGATCGCGCTCGATCTTCTGGCGCAGCCGATAGACATGGGTCTCCAGCGTGTGCGTGGTGACGCCGGAATTGTAGCCCCACACTTCCTCGAGCAGCACGTCGCGCGTCACCACCTTCTGGTCGGCGCGATAGAGATACTTGATGATCGAGGCTTCTTTTTCGGTCAGCCGCACCTTGGCGCCGCGCTGGTCGATCAGAAGCTTCTGGCTAGGCTTGAAAGTGTAGGGGCCGACCGAAAAAGTGGCGTCTTCGCTCTGCTCATGCTGGCGAAGCTGGGCACGGATGCGGGCCAGGAGAACCGCGAAGCGGAACGGCTTGACCACATAGTCGTTGGCGCCGGCTTCGAGGCCGAGAATCGTGTCGGAATCGGTGTCGTGTCCCGTCAGCATGATGATAGGCGACTTGTAGCCGCCCTTGCGCAGTATCTTCACCGCCTCGCGGCCATCCATGTCGGGGAGGCCGACATCCATGATGAGCAGATCGATGACGCCGCCGCGGGCCGTGGCAATGCCTTTGGCGGCGGTTGATTCCTGCAGGACGTCGAATTCTTCATAGAGAGACAATTGCTCGACGAGCGTGCCGCGCAGGTCGTCATCGTCATCGACGATCAGAATGGTGCGTGAAGTCATGGATCAATCCGTTGTTTTGAAAAGAAAATTCAGTTGACCGCTGCCTGTTTATGCGGAAGCTGACCGGCACAACAGCCGATCACAATGATTTGTTCCGTGGCACGATCATACAAGAAAAAACGCGCGTGCAATGAGGCGAGCGCATTTTTGCGAAAAGAGCTTCGTGTTCTCACGGTGCGCACCAGGCCCGGTCACCCCGGCCAGGGGCTCCTGCAGGCTGGCAAACTGGTGTTTTCCTGTGCGCTGGGGCGCGGCGGCATATCGGCCGGCAAGCGCGAAGGCGATGGCGCCACGCCGCTTGGGTCGATGCGGATACTGTCAGGATATTTCCGTAACGATCGTTTTCCCGGCGGCCGCAAAACCCGGCTGGCGATGGCGCCGATCGGTCGCGATCTCGGCTGGTGCGAAGTGCCTGAGGACCGCAACTACAACCGTCCGGTCAAGATCCCCTATGGCGCCAGCCACGAGCGGATGCTGCGCGCCGACCGGCTTTATGACGCCTGCCTGGTGCTCGACTGGAACATTTCGCCGCGTCGCCGCGGACGCGGCAGCGCGATCTTCTTTCATTTGGCGCGCCCCGACTTCACGCCGACGCAAGGCTGCGTCGCAGTGACGGCACGCACGATGGCTCGGCTGTTGCCGCTGCTGTCGGACCGCTCGGTGATGAGGGTGGTGAGGTAGGGAGTAGGGGAATAGGGGAATAGGGGAATAGGGCAGTAGGGCA
>NZ_CAKXZS010000055.1 GCF_935822925.1 Mesorhizobium ventifaucium | reverse complement strand
ACCTATCGGATTCACACATCATGAACATCGAGCGTGGCTCCGTATTTGATGGCGGAGAATTCGGCCAGGCCGATGCGCATGACCTTGGGGCCTGGCTTGCCGTAGTAGCCGGTCCAGCCGCCGAGGCGAGCGATAACCCAGGCTGCGAAGGCCAGAGATCCTTTGGGATGGGGATTGCGTTGTCGCTCGGTCTTGCCTTCAAGCTTGGCAGAGACGGCTTCGAGAATGGGACGGTCGTCGGGATCGAAAGCATCGCTGAGCCTCTGATCGGTGTTGCCGTCGCGGGCCTGCACGAGTTGCTTGATGGTGACGGCGGCGATCGTGGCGGCGGCGGCGAAGTTGATCATGGCGTGCGGGTCGCCGATGTCGGCTGCCTCGATGTCGAAGCCTGCCGTCTTGAGGGTGCGGAAGAACTCCTCGATGACCCAGCGCGAGCGGTAGAGGTCGACGACACGGCGTGCCTGGGCCACGGTGGCGACACTGTGGGTGGTCAGCAAGCGCCAATGCACCGGTTCGCTGCCGTCTTTCGGCTTCGAAACCTCGCGAACATCGACCAGTGTCAAACCGATGGTCTCGGGCAACGCCGGATCGGCTCCGTTGAGTGGGCGCCGCACCGTCACCGGCGCGTAACGCACCGCCAGTTCGGCATCCCGTGCGCGTCGTCCGGGCGCGGCGGGGATGGTCACTTCAAAGCGGCTTTGCTCAGGCTGGGCGTCGATGAAGGCGAACAGCAAGCCTGGCTCTTCTTGCGCGGCCTCGATGCGCCGGTTCTGGCAGGCCCGCACGATCAGGTCGACATTGTGCGGACGTTCGGCGAAGAGTTCATAAAAGTCGCTCTCGCGATCCGACACCATGGTGATGCTGGCCGCCCCTTCCAAAACCGCGCCGGCCTGCTTGGTTGCATCGATCCAGCGCTGCGATTCCTTGTTGGCTGTCGCCCGCTGGCGCCGCGGCGCCAGTTCTCCTGCGCCGCGGTTCCAGACCTGCATCGAAACCAGGCCCAGCAGCGCTCCCGTGCCGGCCTCTACCGCCAGCACAGGGTGCAGCAGCAGACCTGCTGCCTTGCCATTGCCGACCGGACCGTAGCCTGCCCGCGCCCGCCGAGAACCCAGCGCCAATTCCGAGCTGTCTTGCACGGCAACGACATGGCGACCGGCCGCGCGCGCCCCGGTCTGTTCGCCGGCATGCCGCGACATCTCCGCAGCGCTCACCGAGCGATTGCGCAGAAATCGCGTGAACTGCATCTCGCCCGCCCGCCTGCCGCCGAGCCGGCGGATACACGACCCAGGCCGCGCAACCAGCGCGGCATGCAAGCAGGCCCCCCTTTTTCCAGGCGGCGATCGCCAAATCGCCCCAGCCCGTACTCGATGCCGGTCATTCAAAGCTCCTTCGTCTTTCCGGCCGCAATAGAATCGAGCTTCGCCGCAAAGCGCAACCGAGATGTGTGAATGCGATAGGTATAGAGACGGGGAGAAGGACACTGACCGCAACCTTGGCACCCTTTCCGCAACGCTGGTGATTGGCGAAACCATCGATGAGAGCGCCCCTCTCCCCGTCACTATACGGGGAGAGGATGCCGGCAGGCAGGTGAGGGGCAGCGCAAAGCTGAAGCGATTGGCTGCCGAACAATCCTTCAGGCAAACACGGCGATCGCGGAATATCTGAAATAAAAAGTTCTGCCCACAAAGCTCTTTGTCATCCAATCGTTAACCAAGGTTCATACGGTGAGCGATGTTGTTTCTCTGCCGGCGTTGGTTCGCCGGGCGGATGACTGTTGATATCTGCCAAGACTGAAAAGTAGCTATAGTCGGGGATTGCCATGATGTTTCCAGCAAGCTTTGCGTCACTACGGCGCAAATGGGCGAAGATAAGTGGCGCCATTATGCTTGCTGTTGCCTTGATGATCGGGGCCGCTGCGCAGGCTGAGCCTATTCGCGGCGCTGGATCGACATTGGCCGCCCCGATCATCGGCAAATGGGCAACGGCCTACGAGAGCGCTCGCGCCGACGGCGGCGACTATGTCTCGCCCGACTGGAAGGTTGACTTGAAATTGTCGGCTCGCTCGCCGGCGTCCTGCGTCTCGATCAGCCGGACATCGACTTTGCCGCGACCGATGCGCCGATCAATGCCGCTGAACTCAAGAAGGCCGGCCGCCAGCAGTTTCCCATCGTGATGGGCGCCATCGCCGTCGTCGTCAATCTCGACGGCATCGGCCCGGGAAGCCTTCGCCTGACGGGGCCGCTGCTGGCCGACATCTATCTGGGCAAGATCCAGTCATGGTCCGATCCCGCGATCAAGGCGGTCAATCCGGATCTGACGCTGCCCGATCTCAGGATCAGCGTTGTCCATCGCAAGGATGGTTCCGGCTCGACCTTTGTCTTCACCGAGTATCTGTCGGCCCTCAACGATGAGTGGAAGGCCAAATACGGCGCCAATACGCTGATCTCGTGGCCGCTCGGTACTGACGCCGAAGGCACACAGAACCTCATTCGAGCCGTGCGTGAGACGAAGGGCGCGATCGCCTATGCCGAATCCGGCCAGGCCCAGCGCGCCAGCCTTGCCTACGCGCTGATCCAGAACAGATCCGGCAAGTTCGTCAAGCCGGAGCCGGAGGGCGTGCAGGCTGCCGCGACATCCATCGACTGGGCGCAAACGGCCGACTTCTTCGCCTCGCTGACCGATCGAGACGGCGATGCCGCCTATCCGATCAGCACGGCGGTGTTCGCGGTCGTTCAGGTCTCGGGCCGTTCGGAACATCGCTATCGCCGCGTGCACGACCTCTTCCGGCTCGCCTTCGCGCAAGGCGCGGGCGACGCCGCCGCGCTCTGCTACGTGCCGCTGCCGAAAGCGCTCGTCGCCCAGATCGAGCAATATTGGGCAAGGCAGGAGCCCGTCGGAAACTGAGCGGAAGAACCAGGCTGCTGCTTCGCGCAGCACCTGAACTGAACGTCATATCGCGCCGTGATGGCGGCTTGTTGGGGACTGCGTGACATGGACATCGATATCTTCAAGGACATCCTCGTGCCGGTAATCGGCGGGTTGGGCATCTTCATGCTCGGCCTCGACTTCATGGCCAACGGCATCCAGGCGCTGTCGGTCAACCGGATGCGCGCCTTTCTCGCCAAGGCCGCCGGAACGCCGATCAAGGGCGTGCTTGCGGGAACGCTGATCACCGGCGTCATCCAGTCGTCGACGGCGATGAGCGTCATGGTCGTCGGCCTGGTCAATGCCGGCGTTATTGCGCTTCGACCGGCGATCAGCGTGATCATGGGCGCCAATATCGGTACCACGCTCGGCAACGGGCTCATCGCCCTGCCGCTCGGTCCGCTCGGACTGATCCTGGCCGGCGTGTTCTCGCTGATCTATTGCTTCGCCAAAAGCGAAAAGGTCAAGAACATAGCGCTCGCCGGCATGGGCTTCGCGCTGATCTTCTATGGCCTCAACCTGATGACCGGTGGCCTGCGTCCGCTGCGCAACCTGCCCGAAGTCATGGCCCTGCTGCAAACGCTGACGGCCGATTCCTATCTCAACCTTCTCAAATGCGTGTTCATCGCTGCCGGCGTGACCGCCATGATCCATTCGTCCTCGGCGACGATCGGCATTGTGATGGGCCTTGGAGCCGCCGGCATTCTCGACTGGACGACGGCCGTCGCCTTCTCGCTCGGCGCCGATCTCGGCACCACGATCACCTCGTGGATGGCTTCGCTCAATCTTTCGAAGAATGCCAAACGGACCGCTTATGCGCACATCTCGTTCAACATCATCGGCGTGTGCATCACCATCCCGCTGTTCTTCGTCTCCATGCAGGTCCTGGAATGGGCCATGCAGTTCTTCGGCGGCGATCCCGCCATTCCGGTGATCGTCGACGGTAAGGAGACCTTCCCCCTGGTGCCGGTCGCGGTCGGTCTCTACTCGACCTTCTTCAACGTCTTCAACACGCTGTTGCTGTTTCCGTTCATCGGGGTGTTCGAGCGGGTCCTGTCGCGTGTCGGTCATACGGATGCCGAGGACACGGAAGATTTCTCGACGCCGCGATTCCTCGACCGCAAGCTGGCCGGCGATTTTGCCAAGGCCGTTCCCGCCGTCCAGCAGGAGACGGCCCGTCATCTTGAGGCCGGCGCAATGTTCCTCGACATCGCACGTTCGTCGAAGAAGGCGCCGTCGGATCCGGGCGAGCACTATCTCGCAACCGATATCCTCAGCCGCGACATCCGCGCCTACACCGCCGAATTGATGAAGGAGGACCTGCCCTACGAGCAGCTCGACCTGATCGCCAGCCTGATCGAGGAAGCCGACTTCACGGCTGCCCTGACGGAATCGATGCATCAGGTGGCGCGCCGCGTCAGGCGCGAGAAATTCAGCGGCCCGGCGCAGGCCATCGTCGACGTCGCGCTGAGCAAGCTCGATGCCTCGCTACGGGAGATCTTGCCGACTTACGGTGTCTCCGACCCGAAGGTGCCGGCCGGCCATGTCAATCTCCCGGAGGTCGAGGAACTGCGCGCCCGCACGCTGGCGCTCGGACCCAATGCAGGCGCCGCCGAACGCGGCACGATCCTGGCCCTGCTCGGATCGATTGAGCGCGCGGAAATCCTGATCCAACGCATCGATGCCGAGCGCAAGTCGGTCAACCGGCAAAGCGTGCTCGCTCGGGCGTCGGCACGCAAGGAGGCCAGGCCGCACGCGATGGACGATCCCGGCCTCAGCCCGGTCCCGGCCGAGTAATCGTCGAGGTCGGGCGGCGGGCCGCCCCTTTCCCTTCTCCCCTTGTGGGAGAAGGTGGATTGGCGCGTAGCGCCAAGACGGTTGAGGGGTGCTGGAAGGATCGCCGTCGGCGCCAAGATGGAACACCCCTCATCCGACCTCGCTTCGCGAGGCCACCTTCTCCCACAAGGGGAGAAGGGAGAGCGACGCATCTTCGCTCAGGCCTGAAACAGCGCCAGCTCTTCCTTCGTGAGGTGGCGGGCCTTGCCCTTGGCGAGGTCGCCGAGCTGCAACGGGCCGATCGCCACCCGCACCAGGCGAAGCACCTCGACATCGTGCGCCCCGAGCAGCCGGCGGATGTGGCGGTTGCGGCCCTCGTCCAGGGTGATTTCCAGCCAGGCGGTGCTGGTGCCGCTGCGCAGGATTTCGATCGAGCGCGCCGTCAAATCTTCGCCATCGACCGTGGCGCCGGCGCGCAACCGCGCCAGCATGGCCGCGTCGGACAGGGCGCCGATCTGCACATGATAGACCTTGGCGACGTGCGAAGCGGGGTCGAGCAGGCGCTGCGCGAAACGGGTGTCGTTGGTCATCAAAAGCAGGCCCTCACTGGCCTTGTCGAGACGGCCGACCGGCGACACGAAGGGCAAGTCGAGTTCTGCCAGGCAGTCATAGACGGTGCCGCGGTCCTGCGGGTCGTCGCGCGTGGTGACCAGGCCGCGCGGCTTGTTGATCATCAGGTAGACCTTGCGCTCGGCGATGACGCGGCTGCCGTCGACCTCGATGCGGTCGCGGCCGGGATCGACGCGCAGCGAGCCGTTGCGCACGATTTTGCCGGCGACCCGGACGCGCCCTTCGGCGACCAGAATTTTCGCCTGCTTGCGCGAGCACAGGCCAAGCTTTGACAGGGCACGGCAAAGGCTGACGCCGGGGGAACCGACGCCCGAATTAGGCGAGGGGCGTGGCCGGCCGGTGTTCGGCCGTGGTGTCATCGTTTTGCGTGATCGTTCCGGCAAGGTCAGGACTTTCCCGCCAGCCCATCGCCAGCCCTGGCGAGCGTTTCCATGCCTTCGCTGAGGCGCTGAATCAAGCCCTCGCCAAGTCCGCGCAATCGATTCTCCAGTCAGGTGAATACTGCCTAACAGAAAGCCGCCAGGGTGGATATGTGGATTCTCCTGTACGAGTATCCGCGCCAGCCCGGCGCGCGGGCTGGTGAATGCGGTGCTTTCAGGCGACGGCAACCCGACGCAGCAACGGCTGCGCCTGGACCGCTTTTGGAGAGCTTTGCGATGCGCGCCGAGGCTGGCGACGTTTGCGCTCTACGGCGCCCCCCCTCTGTCCTGCCGGACCTGCCGGACATCTCCCCCACAAGGAGGGAGACGGCAGCTTTGCCGACCGCGCCTCTTTTTTCAAGGTTGCGATTGACGAAACCAGTGATGACGGCCGATCTCTCCCCAAGTGGGGGAGATGTCCGGCAGGACAGAGGGGGCGCCGTAGAGCGCCAACGCCGCCGACATTGGTCGCAATCGCTCCCTGGCCTCCGACGCTGATCGCCGGGGGCGCCACGATAGTCAGTTTGTCCTGGGCTCGTCCTCGACGACGAAAGACGCGGCAATCAGGTCGTCGGCATCGAGTTGTAGGGAGCCTTCGCCTCCTCCCATGATGGCGGCGACCTTCTGAAAGGTTTTAATCTCGTGCTCGGTAATCCGGGCGCTCCGCATCCTGGCTTTGAGATCAGCGACACGCAGCCCCAATGTGTGGGACGTTCGAATTTCACGGTTCGACATCACTATATGCTCCTCCCCAACCCATGCATTTGCCTCCCCGCCGGTATTCGCCCGTCACCTATGGTTGCCTAAAAATGAGGCATGGCGAATACAGCGCCCCGAACGCGTGGTGCGAGGGAAGGTTCCCGCGCGACACGGTCACGAAATAATACGGCGCAACCAGCGGCCGGCAAAGCTATCCGTAGGAGGGTGGCAGGTCGCTGGGCGCGCCGAGGGTTTTCTTCGGGCTGTGGGACACTCAGCGCAAAGTAAAGTAAGTAGAAAAGATTGACTATATCCTCGGGGGGAGGATACAAAAGAAGCATGTCCGTAAGCATCCATCGTTCGCATCCTGCTATCGTGAAGCGTCTGAAGCGTGCGCAAGGCCACCTTGCGGCGGTGCTGTCGATGTTCGAGGCGCATCGTCCTTGCGTTGATCTGGCGCAGCAACTCCATGCCGTGGAGAGCGCCATCAGCAGCGCAAAGCGCGAACTGATCCACGATCATATCGAGCATTGCCTGACGGATACCGCGGAAGCCGGCGGCAACTCGCTGGCGGAACTCAAGCAACTGGCGAAATACCTGTGATCCGTCAAATACCTGTGAGCCGTCTCGGCGCGCACATTCTCGACTGGTTCGGGTTCGGGTCGCGCGATCACGCCGCGCATGGTCATGGCCACCACGATCAAGCGACCGGGTCGCACGGTCACGGGGTCATAGATGCGACCATTGCGACGACCGACCGAGGCATCTGGGCGATCAAATGGTCGTTTGTCATCCTGGCAATCACCGCCGCGATGCAGATGGTCGTGGTCGCACTGTCGGGCAGCGTGGCGCTGCTGGCCGACACGATCCACAACATCGGTGACGCCACCACCGCCATTCCGCTGTGGATCGCCTTCTTGCTGGCCCGGCGCAAGCCGTCGCCGACCTTCACCTACGGCCTAGGCCGGGTCGAGGACCTGGCCGGGATGATCATCGTCGGGATCATCCTGTTCAGCGCCATTGTCGCCGGTTACCAGGCCATCGACCGATTGATCAATCCACGCGTGGTGACGCATCTTGGCTGGCTGGCGGCGGCAGGCCTTGTCGGCTTTCTCGGCAATGAGGCCGTCGCGGTGTTCCGCATCTGCGTCGGCCGCGAAATCAACAGCGCCGCACTGATTGCCGACGGCTACCACGCCCGCACCGACGGCCTGACCAGCCTTGCCGTGGTCCTCGGAGCGTTCGGGGTCTGGCTCGGTTTTGCGTTGGCCGACCCGATCGTCGGCCTGCTCATCACGGTTGCGATTTTGGGTATCGTCTGGCAGTCGGCCCGCTCGGTGCTGACCCGCATGCTCGATGGTATAGATCCTGATGTCATCGGCGACATCCACCATGCCGCCGCGCATGTGCCGGCAGCGCGCATTGTCGAGGCCAAGGCGCGGTGGATCGGTCACAGGCTGCACGCCGACATTGCCATCGCCGTAGAAGAAAGCCTGCCGGTCTGCGAAGCGAAAAAGCTCACGGCAGCGCTGGAAGACGAGCTGTTCGAGCACATGCCGGCGCTTGCGGCGGCGAATATCAGATTGGCGAGCGCTGATGCCGATCATCGCCACGGCGAGCACGACGGGCACTAACGGTCGCTCCGACCGGCTCGTCTCTGTTATCCTCAGCTGATGTTCCAGACGCTTGTTGAATTCCAGCGCACGATTTACTCTTCGCCCCGGCATCGGTGACCTAAGGGTCCAAACCGCGTCTATCGGCGGAGTACCGAATCGGCCGGCTGGGCCGTCGTTATCGGATCGGCATGACGATGCACAATCTTCCAGAGACCAACTTCTGGGCGAAAGACGCTCGTCACGCGTAACGCCAAAGGGGTGACATCGCTCCGACCGCCAACCTTGGACCTGAGCCGCTCTACTTCGACGAGGTATGCCAGTTCGGACGTCACACACTTCGCTACGTTCTCGAAGCCGGTAGCGTCGCCGTCCCTGTAATTCGATGCCGCTTGCTCCATCGTCTCAGCGACCTGCTTCCATCCATGCGCGAAAGGGCCAAAGGGATTTCCCAGTGTTACATCGTCTCGTTGGGAAAAGAGCTTCTTCGCAGGCGCGGGGTTCCCTTTCATGAACTCATCCAGAGCCAGGTGGTATTTTTCAACTGCTTGATCGAAGTCATTGGCGTCGAGGGACATGTCACATCCTCCCTGTCGTTTTATCTCTGATCCGGACTGGCGACTTCCGCAGGTCAACATTCTGTGTGCGCAGCGGTGAGGCATTTCCCCAACTGCTGCGCAGTGCAGGTTGGCGTGGTCAGTATAGCACGGCGCGAGGCAAGTTTTCGCGACAGCGTTTTGAGACGGCTCGGTAATGGCCGCTCCCCCGCCCGTTCTAGCCGTTCAAATTGCGCGTCAAAATTCAGGGTGCCCACTCCCCGGCTGCACCTGCTGCGGTTGCCCTCGCTGTCGCGAAATTCAGCCACCGTGCGGCCTCGCTGCCAGGGCGCCTGGCGCGAGTCGCGTGTACGACGCGCGTCAACCGTCTGCAGCAGGTGGCGATACAGATCGCCTTTCTGGGCCCGCTCTTCACGGTGCTCGGTTTAAACTTGACGGCTGCTACGCGCTCGCCGCCGGCACGGCGGGCAACTGCCCGAAGCGTATCCACCGGCCGGATCGACCCTCCAGACCTCCAGTTCGCCATTGGCGAGATCTGCTGCGTGAAAGATGTTGAGACCGCCGCGTCTTGGTCCATTATCTGTGAGCTCGTGCCCGCTTGACCGGAGCGCCAAGCGTGGCCGGAAACCGGATTGGGAAGATGCCTCAGGCGCCACTTATCGCAACCCTTGTCGCCGGCCTCGGGCTCGCCTTCATTCTCGGCACGTTGGCAAACCGACTTCGCCTGTCACCACTGGTCGGCTACCTCGTTGCTGGTGTCTTGATTGGGCCGTTCACGCCCGGCTTCGTTGCCGACCAAGCGCTGGCGCGCCAACTCGCCGAACTCGGCGTGATTCTGCTGATGTTTGGCATAGGGCTGCATTTTTCGCTGAATGATCTGCTCTCGGTAAGAAAGATCGCGATCCCTGGTGCTGTCGGTCAAATGGCTCTGGTGACAATGCTCGGGCTCATCGTGACGCAGGCGATCGGCTGGCCGATCGGAGCCGGAGTGGTGTTTGGGTTGGCCCTGTCGGTTGCAAGTACAGTCGTGGTTCTACGGGCGCTGCAGGAAATGCGGCAGCTCGAAACCGATGGCGGACGCATCGCAGTCGGCTGGCTGGTCGTGGAGGACCTAGCCATGATCCTCGTGCTGGTACTGTTGCCGGCCTTCGCCGGGGTGCTCGGTGGCAGTGTCAACGGGGCAAACCTTAACGGCAACGACCTGTTCAAATTGTTTGAGCCGCAGACCATCTGGAGTGCGCTCGGGCTTACGTTGGCCAAATTGGCGGCCTTCTTCGCGATCATGGTTGTCGTCGGCCGACGTGTCATTCCGCCGATACTCCACTACGTCGCTCACACGGGCTCGCGAGAACTTTTCCGTTTGGCCGTGCTGGCGATTGCCCTTGGTGTCGCTTTCGGAGCAGCCGAACTCTTCGGCGTCTCGTTCGCTCTTGGGGCTTTCTTCGCAGGAATGATCCTTGCCGAATCCCAGTTGAGCCAAAGGGCCGCTCAGGAAACGCTGCCGCTCCGCGACGCATTTGCCGTTCTTTTCTTCGTCTCCGTAGGCATGCTGTTTAACCCCATGATCCTGGTTGAGCAGCCGCTGCTCGTCGGCGTGGCATTTCTGATCATCGTCATTGGCAATGCCACGGCCGCATCAGCCATCGCATTGATGTTCGGCTATCCGTCCTACGTGGCCCTGACACTCGGCCTAAGCCTGGCACAAATCGGCGAGTTCTCGTTCATCCTTGCGGGATTGGGCGTCGACCTCGCGCTTCTTCCCGAGGCGGGACGTGACCTGGTGCTTGCGGGAGCAATCCTTTCGATCCTCATCAACCCGCTGCTATTTGCGGCGCTGGATCGGCTGACGCCGTGGCTCAAAGCACGAGAACGAACCATTGCCACGCAAGAAGGTAGAGCCGAAACACCCGAACTCGCGGCTACCAGCCTGACAGACCACGCGGTGCTTGTCGGCCATGGACGGGTCGGAAGTCTGGTCGCGGAGACGTTGCAAACGGCAAGGCTGCCTTACCTGGTGATCGAGGAACGACAAGTGACAGTAGATCAGCTGCGCGCCCGCGGCGTTGATGTCATTGCGGGAAATGCTGCCCAGCCGGGACTACTTGAGGCCGCCAACGTTGCCTCAGCCCGGTGGTTGATCAGCGCCATTCCCAATCCGTTCGAGAGCGGCAACCTCATCGAGCACGCCCATGCCATCAATCCAAAGCTCGAGATCATCGCCCGCGCCCATTCCGATGCTGAAGTGGATTACCTGAAGAAGTTCGGCGCGGATCTGATCATCATGGGCGAGCGGGAGATCGCGCGCGGCATCTCCGATCACATTCTGAGCCGGATCGATGCCCCAGCCGCCCCCGCCGCCGACCAGAGCCAAAACGCGCGCCAGGTCGACTCAAAACCGATGGCCGGGTGAGCGCTCCTCGTCAACGAGCGCCGCTAAGCAGCCCCGGCTTTGTGCGCCAAAGGATGCCTCGGTTGGTAGAGGCCAAGCGAGCCGCCACTGGGAAGCGAGACATGCGTGAGCAGGCCCCAGCCTTCATCGCTGACCGAACTGCATTCAACATCGTGCGATTTCAGCTCCTGGATTGTGGCATCGATGTCTTCGCACATGAGATAGACTTCGTGGCTGTCGGTTTCGGCGGCCGGGTGAACGGCAATCTCGGCCGGCGGCAATGCGAAGATCAACCAGCCTTCGCCAGCATCGATTGCTGGAAAACGCAGAACACTGCGAAAAAATGCGCGGTCCGCCTCGGCATCCGTGCTGTAGATGATCATGTGTGCGCCGGAGATCATGGCTCCTTACCTCCCTGAAAGTGATGCGAACGAGCATCCGAAACGGCAGCTTCAGTTCGATATAGGTCGGTCGGCCGTGATTGCAGGTAGAGCGGGAGGCTAGGTCTTCAACAGCCAGATCAAATGGCTGTAGTTGAATTCGCGAATTCAACGCCCAAATACACGCGCGGACATGTTGCTTAGACGTGTTTCGCGGATTTATACTGGATTTTTGGCGAGCCTGCCCCGGCACGCGGCCTGGGTGGCAGCCCGGCTCTACGGTGGAGGTTACCATGAAAATTGCGTCGCTAGTAACTCTCTTTACGCTGTACTCGGCTCCCGTAATTGCAGCAGACTTCCCGAAAAGTGGAGAGGCGGAATACGATACCTACTACGTATTCGAGACTGTGGCCAAAGTGGACAGCGGCGTTGGCACAGGGGGAATAGACGAATTCACCGGTCTCACGCGTAACGTCAAAGGGGATGGCCCGTTCCATGACATGTCGGTGCACTGCCTCGGGCACTGGACGATGATCAACGATGATTTTAACTTCGATGGCAGTTGTGTCGAAACCGACAAGGACGGCGACAACGTCTTCACAACATTCGATAACCAGAACCACTACATCGTCGGAGGTACAGGAAAGTACAAAGGAATTACTGGAAAGGCCCCCTATACCCCGGTTCAGCTACACGAAACAGTTGGCGGTCGAATCGGACGTGTGGTCAACCATAAGGCGTCTTGGGAGATCAAGTGAGTTCGGACACTCCCTGGGCGGCCCGGGTATGGGCTCTGCGCCTGCGCCCGGATCGTCGCCTTCTACCGCGCTCACCCGTCGACCAGCCACAGCTAGCCAGACCCTCGGCCTGCGTCTCCTTGGATCGAGACCGGATCTTCCCGACGGCGTTGGAATTGGCGCGTAGCGGCCTTTCGGACGAGCGGCTCCGAACGTCCGTTTCCAACCCTCTACAGCCGTTCAAATTGTGCGTCAAAATTCAGGGTGCCTGCTCGGCGGCTAGTCCGTTTATTGGCTGCCGATCACCATGCGATTGCCCTCGCTGTCGCGAAATTCCGCACCCGTGCGGCCCGGCTGCCACGGCGCCTCCTGCGGTTCGGTGATGATCTCGACGCCGCGCGCCTTCAACGCAGCGATCGTGGCCTCGACATCGTCGTCGACCAGTACCAGCACTGGGTCCGCGCCTGGCGTGTCGTCGGAGCGCCTCACGAAATGCAAGTTGGTGACAGCGCCGGGAAATTTCAGCTCAATCCAGCGCCGGCCGCTATCGCGCATCTTTTCGTCGGCCGCGATCTTGCCGGCGAAATGCTTGTATCGAACGCCTTTGGCGCGGTCCTGGTCGACACCGGCAGTTCGGGAACCGGATGTGCATTGATCGGTCTCCTTGATGGCGGCCGCGCGGCCGCCCACCGTCAAGGACGACGTGGGCCGCCGAAAAGAATTATGCCGAGCCCGAGAATCTTTTCGGCAACTGCGGTCGTCTTCTGCTCAGACCATCCATTCAGGAGATGAACCATGGGCTACAAACTCATTCGCTACAGCGTGAAGGACACCAGGCTGGAAGAGAACCGCGCGCTGGTGGCAAAAGTGTTCGAGGCGCTGGATGAGACGGCGCCGCAGAGCGTGCGCTATCTCGTGCTCGAACTCGACGACGGTGAGTTCATCCACGTCGTCGGCGAGGGAAATGACACATCCGCGCTGACCGGGCTTGCCGCCTTCGAGGCGTTCACGCAAAACCATGCGGAGCGACGTTCGACCCCGGTCAAGCGGTCGCCTGCCAAAATCATCGGCAACTACCGTGTGCTTGAGGAGAGCAAGGCCGGATAGAATGGTCGCCATGATCCAACGGAAATTCGATCGGCCGGCGCTGGAGGCGATGCTCTCCGGCTTGCGCCCAAAACTGCACCGCTACTGCGCCCGCATGTCCGGCTCGGTGATCGACGGTGAAGACATCGTCCAGGAGACGCTGATCAAGGCGCTGCAGGCGGTCGACGCCAGCATGACGGTCGAGCGGCCCGAGCAATGGCTGTTTCGCATCGCTCATAATGCCGCGCAGGACCATCTGCGCCGGCGCCATCGGGAAAGGTCGCGCATGACCGAAACCGACATGACCACGATCGAGGATCCTTCCGGCAGTGCCGACAGCAGGCTCGCCGCGGCGAGCGGCCTGCGCCGTTTCATGCAACTCTCGGTTGCGCAGCGCAGCGCCGTGATCCTGGTCGACGTGCTAGGCCTTTCACTGCACGAAACCTGCGAGGTGACCGGCGCGACGCTGGCCGCCAGCAAGGCGGCGCTGCATCGCGGGCGGGCGCAGCTGCGCTTGCTGGCGTCGCAGCCTGAGCACGTCGCCGCGCCACGGCTCGACGCCGATGACGAGCGACGGCTGCGCCGCTATGTCGATCTGTTCAACGCGCGCGACTTCGACGCGGTCAGGGCGCTGATCGCCGAAGATGTCCAGCTTGAACTCGTCAGCCGGCTCCGCCTGCGCGGCAAGGCCGAAGTGTCGACCTATTTCGGCAATTACGATCGCGTCAGCGACTGGACGCTGTCGCTGGGCTTCGTCGACGGCAGGCCGGCGATCCTGATCCGCAATCCGCAGGAGCCGGGCGGTGTGGTACGCGGCTTCATGCTGGTCGAATGGCGGGACGAGCGGGTCGTCCAGATCCGCGATTTTCGTTATGCACCCTGGTGTCTGGTCGATGCCGAGATCAGCACGGTGGAGGGGTAGGGGAGGGCTGGGGATGGCGCGCGAAGGCGTCTGTCGGAGCATATTGTATTCCTCAAATTGGCCTCCGGCCGCCCGCTATCCGCGCCGGCCACCGCGCCAGCCAGCCGGCGAGACGCCCGCGAGCTTCTTGAAGCTCCGGCTGAAGGCCGCTTCGGACTCGTAGCCGACATCACGCCCGACTGCCGAGACTTTGGCCAGCCCATCAGTGAGCAGTCGTGCGGCCAGTTGTACGCGCCATCGCGTGAGATACTGCATCGGTGGGCAGCCGACGAGACGCGTGAAGCGGGCCGCGAGGACGGACCGCGAGACGCCGGTTTCGCGTGCGAGTTCTTCAATTGTCCAGCCACGCGCCGGATTCTCGTGGACAAGCGCAACGGCCCGGCCGACGGCGGGATCGCGCAAGCCGCCCAGCCAGCCGGTCTGCTCCGGCGGTAGTGCCTTAAGATAGCGGCGAACGACCTCAACGAACATCAATTCGCTGAGGCGCAGGCGGATGCATTCAGCGCCAGGCCGTTGAACGGACACCTCTGCCAGCGTCAGCTCGATCAGCCGGTCGAGCAGGTCGCTCGGTGCGCCGGCCGCGTGCCGGATGCGTATCAGCGGAGGAAGGGCCCCGAGCAGAGGGTTGAACGGCTGTGCATCGCAACCAAGAAAACCGCAGACATATCTGGTCAGGAGGGGGCCGTCGCCGCCTTCGTTGACCGCGAAGGGCAGTTGTCCGGCCGCCATGGCGCGAAAGAAATCGAGCGAATCTTCCAGGCTCAAACCTGACCGCACTCCGGGCGCACTGCACATCGCGTACGAATCCTCATGCGGGATCACAAGTATGTCGCCTTCGGCAAATTCCATCGGCGGACCGCCGGCGATGCTGACCGAGCCCGATCCTTGGGTGATGATGTGGTAGGAAATCACATGTTGGGCGCGCGGCAGGATAAGACCGGCAAATGAATCCGCCCGCGGCACTTCCACGCTCCAGGGCGAAGAGGCATCGACCCAGAAGAAAAGCGCGCCGGTGAGCTTTACCACGCGCAGCACATCCGAAAGCACATCCTTGTCCGGCGCGGCCGAAGGTGCGGCATCGGGAACGACTTCTTCCGGTGGCCGCCCAGGCGATGGCGCATGAACGGACGCTGCGGCAAGCGATTGAGACGCTGGGTCATGGAGCGTGCCCATGGCCAAGTCTACTATGCGCCGAACAGCATATCCACCGCGCATCCCGCGGAGCCCATGCGATCAACGGAGGTCGGCCATGTCTACTTATTGCTTCTTCGACGTGCGTGAAATCACCGACCAAGCCAAGGTCGAGCAGTATCTGGCAGGGGTGTTTGCAACGGTTGAACAGTATGGAGGGCGCTATTTGGTGCTGGGCGGGAAATCCGACCTTGTCGAAGGAGACTGGCAGCCGGTCTATCCGGTCATCGTCGAATTTGCCGACGGCGAGCATGCCCAGCGATGGTACTCATCGCCTGAATACGAGCCGCTGAAGGCGCTTCGCGTCGTCGGAACCCGATCCAACGCAGTGTTCCTTGAAGGTGCAACGCCGGGATCGGCGGAAGCGGCGGTCCAGACCCACCGGGGTAAGACATCGAAAACTCCGGCTGAAATCTACGACTCACTGTTCGTTCCAGCGCTGTTCCGACAATGGGGGCCTATTGTCGCCGCCGAGGCGCGAATAGGGAGGGGCGACCGCGTCATCGACATCGCCTGCGGTACGGGTGTGCTGGCGCTCGCGGCCCTCGACCGCGTTGGCGCGGAGGGCAAGGTGGTCGGGCCTGACCCCAATCCCGACATGCTTTGCGTTGCCCGCCGCAAAAGCACTCGCATCGAGTGGCGAGAAGGGCGCGTCGAGCAGATTCCTTTTCCGGATGAAAGCTTCAACGCCGCAGTCAGCCAGTTCGGCCTGATGTTCTTCGACGATCGAGCAGCCGGACTGCGGGAAACGATGCGCGTGGTTAAGACCGGCGGCCGGCTCGCCGTCGCGGTCTGCGACTCGCTCGACCAGTCGCCCGGCTATGCCGCAGTGGCGGATATGCTTGAACGGCTGTTTGGAAGCGACGTTGCGAACGCGTTCCGCGCGCCCTTTGTGCTCGGCGATGCGGAGTTATTGCGCTCGCTCTGCGCGAAGGCAGGCATAGAGCGTGCGGAGGTGAAGCGGCACCGCGGAACGGTCCGGTTTGCCTCGATCGAGACGCTGATCTCGACTGAAAGAGCCTGCATCTGGACGTTGGGCGGGCTTTTGGACAACGAGCAGTTCAAGCGGCTTCTGGAGGAGGCCGAGCGGGCACTTATGCCTTTCGTGACAGCGGCCGGCGCCGTCGCTTTCGACATGCCGGCGCTCGTCATCACGGCATCCAAGGACTGACGCTGGGGACCGATTTCCAGGTATTCCGGCCGTCCTGCCGAAGGTCCGAGAAGGATCGGCCCCGGCCGCTCGACCTTGATCGCTTTAACGACCGCTCCTGGCGTCATTTGCTCGTCCCCATGGACGAGACGAATCGCAACAGTTCACCGAAGCGGTCGTTCCGGGCATCTACGATGCGCGTCTATTTTGCCTCCCCAAGCGGACCTAAGATTGCTTGGACAACCAGTCTGCGCTGCCTGCTTCACCTTCCCGCGTGCTGCAAAGTCTATCAAATCAAACGACACGCACGCGGCGCGTCACCTGGCCATTGCTTTCCCAGTATGTGTGTTTCTTGGCAATCAAGGGATCGTCCATTGCCGGTTGAACTTGTCCCGTGGTGCTGACCGCGCGCGAGGTCACCGTGTGTTCTCCGGGAGACGGATTGGCCCAGTCCAGGGACCAAATCTTCCAGGCGTGTTCGGCCTCCTCGCTGTGGTCGATGATCGCCGGTGCCCATGGTGCTTGATCGATTTGCACTTCGACCCGATCGATCGGTGCCCCCCAGGCCGCCCCAATGATGCGGTAGTCTGAGTCCTTCCGGGTGACCTTTGCGGGCGCTGACTTTATCCGTGCCCGGCCGACTGAGTTCTCGGTCCACACGGTCTCGCCATTGTGCTCTTCCTCCCGGATGGTGACATAGTCACGGGCCATCAGAAGGCTCATGAAGCGGGTGTCGCGAACCTCGATGCGCTCCAGCCACTTGACGTTGGCGATGCCGTACCAGCCCGGAGCAATCAGCCGCAGCGGAAAACCGTTGGCCGCCGGCAAGGCGGCTCCGTTCATTTCATAGCAGAGCAGGTTGTCGGGGTTCTTTGCATCGGCGAGCGACATGCTGCGAGCGAAGTTCTGCTGCATCTTGACGTCGCGTATGGGGACTTCGCCTTTGTCGGTCCCGAAAAAGACGACCTCGATGCCATTTTCCAGAACGCCGGCTTCCTCAAGGATCGGTGCGAGAGGCGTCCCGGCCCAGCGGGCATTGCCGATGCCGCCGGTGAAAAAGGGAAACCCGTGGTTGCCTGAGCATTCGACCGTGAATACGACCTCCTGGCGCGGCCGCGCCTTGATGTCGGCGAGCATTAATTTTAAGGGCTTCTTGACCAGGCCGCCGATCTCCATCGACCATGTCTTCTCGTCGATCGTTGGCCGGTTGAAATGCGAGATGCTGAAGAACTTGTCGTTTGGCGTTATCCAGCTGTCCAAATCCTCCCAGACAAGCTGCTTC
This sequence comes from Mesorhizobium ventifaucium, assembly GCF_935822925.1. Lineage (GTDB taxonomy): Bacteria > Pseudomonadota > Alphaproteobacteria > Rhizobiales > Rhizobiaceae > Mesorhizobium > Mesorhizobium ventifaucium. The sequence continues at coordinate 7,968 of NZ_CAKXZS010000055.1, read as the reverse complement.
TGGATACCGACCGGATCGGGATTTTCGGTCGGCTGGTCCAGCCACGGAATAACCTCCTCGCTCGGCCGTTTTGGAAAAGCGTAAGCCCGACGCGAGGTATAGAGAGCAGCGATTGCGACAAGAGCCGCGCTTCCCTGAACAAGAAGTTCTCTGCGCTGAAAATCAGGCATGTTGTTTACCTCCCAGTTGATCCGGAACAGGCTGCAACGTGCCTTAGGCCGCAGCCTGATCACGGATAGGCGCCAGAGCGTTTGCCAACCCGGAGATTATCCGGACAGGTTAGGCAATCAGCGGCGCATCTTCATGCATGTGAAGCATTGGACGAAACTCTTGCTTGGGTTTCGCCTTTTTAAGGGTGCGCCTTTGAGAGGGAAGAGTCCAGGTGTATGATGATGGTCTAATATCAGGGAGGACAGCATGACGTCTTGGGAGATCAAGGGACGCGAACTCGTCAATTGCACCTGCGAATATGGCTGCAACTGTCAATTCAATGCGCTGCCCGACAAGGGCCATTGCCATGCCGTGGCGGGCATCCAGATCGATGAGGGTCATCATGGCGAGACCGTCCTTGACGGCCTGCGCATCGCCGCGATCTTCAAATGGCCCGGCGCGATCCACGAAGGCAATGGCGAAGCCATCGCCTTCGTCGACGAGAAGGCAACCGACCGGCAGCGTCAAGCGCTGCTGCGCATCATGACCGGCCAGGACACCGACCCGTTCGCGACGATGTTCGCCGTCTACGCCTCGACCGTGACAAAAATGAATGAGCCGGTTTTCACCAGGATCGATCTCGACCTCGATGTCGACGGCCGCAGGGGGCGCATCTTCGTCAAGGACTACATCGAAACGGTCGGCGAACCGATCCGCAACAAGGTGACGGGCGCGGACTCGCGCGCCCAAATCGTGCTCCCGAACGGCTTCGAATATGCAGTCGCCGAGATCGGCAGCGCTTCGAGCACAACCAGCGGGCCGGTTCAGGTGAATATGAAGGACAGTTACGGCCAGTTCGCGCGGCTGCATCTCAACAATCACGGGGTGGTGCGAGCCTGACGCGCCACATGAACGGCGCGTCGCCACTGGAACGGCTGCTCAGACGCGACCGCGTCATCACGATTGCGGGCGTGCTGACGCTGTGCCTGCTGGCCTGGCTCTATATCGTCGCCGGCGCAGGGCTCGGCATGAATGCGTGGGAGATGTCGAGGCTCGCGCTATTTCCCCATCTGCAAACCGCCGACGTGGCCTCCGATATGACTTCTGACATGCCTGGCATGGACATGCCCGGCATGGATATGTCTGGCATGGATATGTCCGGCATGGACATGAGCGCGATGGCGACGGAGCCGCGGGTCTGGGGGGCCGCAAACTGGGCGCTGATGATCGCCATGTGGTGGGTCATGATGGTCGCCATGATGTCGCCGAGTGCGGCGCCGACCGTCCTGCTCTATGCGCGCGTGCATCGCCATGCGCTGGCGCAGGATCAGATCCAGGACAAGCTCGCGCCGACCGGCGTGTTCATGGCAGGCTACCTCCTGGTCTGGCTGGGGTTCTCCGTCGCGGCCACCGCATTGCATTGGCTGCTCGAACGCGAGGCCTTCGTTTCCGCGACGATGATGAGTTCGCAAAGCCGCTGGCTTTCAGCCATCGTCCTGATCGCCGCGGGCCTGTATCAGCTCTCGCCCTTCAAGAACGCCTGCCTGTCGCATTGCCGGGCGCCGACGGCGTTCCTTGCCCGACACTGGCGTCCCCACGCAGTTGGCGCGCTGCGTCTTGGCGCACTGCACGGGGCGTTTTGTGTCGGATGCTGCTGGATGCTGATGGCGTTGTTGTTCGTGGGTGGCGTCATGAATCTGGTGTGGGTTGCCGCGCTCGCCATTCTGGTGCTGGTGGAAAAGCTGTTTCCTGCCGGCCCGTGGGTCGGCCGGGCAGCCGGCATCGCCCTGATCGCATGGGGCAGTGCAACGCTTTTGGTCTGACGACCAGGGCCGCGCAAAGGCCTGGAGGAACTTTGAATCCTCGCGTCCGTTTATCGAATTTCGTGGATGGGAGGTTCCGCCGATGAATGTCAGCGAGGAGAGGACTGTATCGCTCTGGGCAGTGACCGAAGTAGCCCCCGATGCGCCGCCGCTCGGGCAAAGCGAACAGGTCGATGTCGTGGTCGTCGGGTCTGGAATTGCCGGACTGTCGGTCGCCTACGAACTGGCCGTCGCCGGGCAAAAGGTGGCTGTCCTCGATCGCGGCCGGATCGGAAGTGGCATGACGGCTCGCACCACTGCGCACCTGTCATCCGTCTGCGACGACTATTTCTCGGAACTGATCAAATTGCGCGGTGAGGACCTGGCGCGGATTTTTTATCAAAGCCAATCGGCCGCTATCGACCGCATCCAATCCATCCAGCAGACGGAGCTTATCGCGTGCGATTTCCGGCGCCTTGACGGCTTTCTCTTCCCGGCTTCCGGCAGCCAGGAATCCGATATCAAGCGCGAGCTGGACGCCGCTCTGAAAATCGGTGTCGACGTCGAGAAGACCAGGGGCGTGCCGTTTGCAGGCTTTTCGGATGCGCAGGCCCTTCGATACGCCAATCAGGCGAGCTTCCACCCGCTCAAATATCTCCGCGGGCTGGCCGCAGGCATCCGCGCGCGCGGCGGCGTGCTTTATGCTGATACCATCGTCGAAAAAGTCGAGGAGACTGATGGCGGCGTGCGCGTAACTACGTTTTCAGGCGTAAGCGTGTCTGCCAAGTCGGCCGTTGTCGCCACCAACTCGCCGATCAACGATCGGGTCGCGCTTCACACCAAGCAAGCGCCCTATCGAACCTACGCGTTGTCGTTCGAGATCGCGCGCGATACCATTCCGGATGCGCTGTATTGGGATACTGAAGACCCTTATCACTACGTTCGGCTTCAGCCTGGCGAAGGTCGGACCGACTTCCTGATCGTCGGAGGTGAGGACCACAAGACAGGGCAGGCCGATGATGCCGGTGACCGTTTCGCGGCCCTGGGGGCTTGGACCAAAAGGCTGGTGCCCGATGTCGGCGTCGAAACCAACCGGTGGTCCGGGCAGGTGATGGAGACCGTCGATTATGCGGGATTCATCGGCCGCAATCCTGGAAACAGCCGCGTCTTTGTGGTGACCGGGGATTCCGGCCAGGGCATTACCCACGGCGTCGTGGCCGGCCTGTTGATTTCAGACCTGATTCTGAAGGAGGAAAGTCCCTGGCGCGAACTCTACGAGCCGTCGCGCAAGACGGCAGGCGCGATCGGCGATTACCTGTCGGAGAATGCAACAGCCATCAAGAGTTTTGCCGAGTATATCGCGCCTGGCGAGATCGATTCCGTCGACAAGTTGCGACCGGGAGAAGGTGCCATCGTTCGCGAAGGGCTCACCAAAATCGCCGCCTTTCGCGATGACGACGGTACGCTCTACAAGCGTTCGGCCGCATGCACGCATATCGGCTGCCATGTCCACTGGAACTCCCTCGAGCGCTGCTGGGACTGCCCCTGCCACGGTTCGCATTTTGCAATCGATGGCACGGCTTTGAACGGACCGGCGGTTTCGCCGTTGGCAGGGGAGTAGGGCAGTAGGGCAGTAGTCAGTGGGACAGTGGGGAAGAAAGGGCCATTCCCCTACTCCCTACTGCCCTACTGCCCTACTGCCCTACTGCCCTATTGCCCTAATCCCCTACTGCCTTACAATTCCTTTTCGGCCAGCTCGCGAAAGGCATCGGGAACCGACCGCGATTCCCCGAGCGTGACCGAGGCATAGCCGACAGCCTCCCAGCCGAAGCGGTCGCGGATCTTGTCGACGGCGCGGTCGGCAGTCCAGCGTGCCGCGCCCTTCCTGGTGCCGGGGCGGCGGCTGTCGTCGTCGAGGCCGAGCGGCAGTTCCAGCTGCAGGGCCGGTTGCTTCTCCAGATGCGACACGGCGATCGCCAGCAGCGAGATGGTCTTTTCGTGCGGATGATCGACAAGCACCTTGCGCACCAGCGCCTCGGCGATCTCGGCCAGCGTGGCGGTTGCCGAAATCGGCTGGTCGAGCGTGATCGAACGCGTCACCGAGCGCAGATCGGCAAAGCGAACGCGGACCGTCACCGTGCGGCCGGGCCGGGATTTCGCCCGCAGCCTGGTGGCGACCCTGTCGGCCAGATGCAGCAGGGTGGGCACGAAGATTTTTGCCTCGGCCGGTCTCCTGCCGAGCGCCGATTGCGCGCTGGCCGAGCGCGCCCGGCGCTGCGTCTCGAGTTTTCTCGGATCGCGGTTCCAGGCCAGCGCGTTGAGCTTTTCGCCCGCCGCCGGCCCGAGCAGCCGCTCCAGCGACCCACCATTGGTTTTCGCCAGCTCGCCGATGGTGCGCACACCAATGCCGGCGAGACGCTCCCTGGTGACCGGGCCGACGCCCCACATCAGCTCGACCGGCAGATCGTGCAGAAACTCCAGCTCGTGGCGCGGATCGACCACCATCAGCCCGTCGGGCTTGGCCACTTGCGAGGCGATCTTGGCCAGGTGCTTGGTGCGCGCCACGCCGACCGAGATCGGCAAGCCAAGTTCAGCCCGCACGCGGCGGCGGATGGTTGTTGCGATCTCGGCCGGCGGGCCGAACAGATGGGTGCAGCCGGCGACGTCGGCAAAGGCCTCGTCGATGGAAATCCGCTCGACCACCGGCGTGAAATCGCTGAGCACTTGAATAGCCGCATCGCCGAGCCGCTGATAATCCTTGAAATGGCCGCCGACGAAAATCAGCCCGGGGCAGAGTTCACGCGCCCGCCGCCCCGGCATACCGCCACGCACGCCAAAAGCCTTGGCCTCATAGGACGCGGCAAGCACGACCCCGCCGCCGACGGCGATCGGCTTGCCGCGCAGGGCGGGGTCGAGCAACTGTTCGACCGAGGCATAAAAAGCGTCAAGATCAGCATGGAGGATGTTGGCTTCCATCCGGCCCGTTCGCCCGCGGTGGTTCGAATGCCGCATTGTCTTTAGGGTGGGTTTGTGTGGAACATAAAGAGAACATTGTGGGTGGATTGTCAAGGAGCGTGGAGGGGCAGCGCCAACATACCTCTGGCCGCACTCGGTTCAAAATCTAACAGCTTCCGAGCGAGATTCTAAAGGAGAAGAGGCATAGAGGACTGCGCGCATTTTCGCCAAATGGGGGTTGCCTTGATCAATAGTTCCGCCATCGCCAGCGTCGTGCTGACTGTGGCCGTTGTGGTCGGGGGGCCTGCAACGGTGACAGCCGATACGCTCTTGAAACCGAGAGACGGGCAGGCAGGTACCTGGGCGGTTAAGCGCGAGTGCAAGCGCCTTGTCGTGCGGAACGAGAAGCTCATTTGCACTGGAGAGGTCACGCGCACGAAATTTCCGGACGGAACGATCACTTTCAGGTTTTCCGACGGCGAGAACTGGCTGATCTTTCGGACGAAGGAGACAACGGCCAGGCTGTGGCAAGGCCACAAGACTATTCTCGACATTGATGGCGTTGCCTTCGGCCGCAGCGGCCGCGCGCCTGAATTCATTACCAAGATAACCGGCGCGGGATGCTCGTATGGAGTTCCGTATTTCGGCCAGGCCGACATAAATTGCAGGGCCATTGTCGATTTCCGGATGTGGGCTGCGACGGTCAAGACGGACGGGCGGCTGCCGGTGCCGGATAGCGAATATATTCCGCCAACGCGATCCGCACCGTAGCTGACATTCGCAGGGCCTGCCTGCCGACTCTCCAGCTTACGCCGCCTGCCGCGCCCAGAGGCGGTGGCCGTAGCGGCGGAAGAAGCGCGCCAGGAGGCGCTGCTGCCTGGCACGGGCGAGATCGGCGCCGCGCCTTTCCTGGCGCCAGCGCGGCATGTTGCGATAACAGGCAATGAAGCGGGCAGCGTCCTCGATCGCCTCCTCAGCCGACTGCGCCGGGCGGATCGCCGCCAGGAACAAGGCCTCGCCGAGCTTCAGCCGGTCGACCAGCGCCTTGCGCTGGTCGTGGCCGAGGCGCGCCCGGCCTATGCCGTCGAGGCGGATAGCGGCGAAGGCGGCGAGCATGGCCGGGCTGTCGCCGCTATAGCCGCAATCACGGGCGAACTGGGCGGAGAGCGCGTCCATCTTCGTCTCCTTGGCCGGCGGCGCGACGGAACCCGGTCCCGCCGTCCATTCGTCCGGGTTCTGCATATAAGCATAACTCAAAAAACGTGACAAGTTAGACTTTTGCATGGGTTGAGCGGAACCGACTCGACTCTTCGGGAAAAACCCCTAATGATGTGAACAAAACAGGAACTGAGGCATCAGGGACGATGGCATTGCCGGGCAAGGAAGCAACGATCGCCGAGGTCGTCTCGATTGCGGTCGAGTGTATCGATTGCGGTCGAAACAGATGGTGGAAGCCGGCGGAGCTGAGGCGTTTCGGGGTGACCGCGCAGACGCCGCTGGCGGCGCTGTCGGGGCGGCTTCGCTGCTCGGCCTGTCGCGCCGATGGCCTGCCGGGCGCGGCGGTCTCGATCCAGGCGGCGTTCATCGACGAGCGGCAGCAGCGCCGCGCCGAGGCGCGGATGCTTGGCGAGCGCGAGGTTCCGCTGGAGAGATCCAGGCGGGCTTGATGGCGCCCGCTTGCGGGGCAGGCGAATCGCAGGTGGAAAGCCGAGGCCTTCGCTCTACGATGTAACCCCCTAACCCTCCCCACAAGGGGGAGGGAGACTCCGTTGGTGCTGACCTTGGCAAATTGCCTGCCTTTCGGCGTCAAGGGGAATTGAAAGCGCGCGGCGGCGTTCCCTCCCCTTGTGGGGAGGGTTAGGGTGGGGGTCCATCTTCGAAAGAATCCCTTTGCGATTGCCCTGCCGTTGCGGGAGAGGCGGCGCGCTCCGCCGCCCTTAATACCCCAGCAGTTCCTTGAGCGGGATGACGCGCCAGACGTGCTTGATCGCGTAGCGGTTGAAGGTCAGCGTCTTCGGCGGATTGTACTGCTCGACGACCAGCTCGGCGGCGGTCCGCTTGACCAGCTTTTTGATGAAGGCCTTGCCGTTGCGCTCGTTTTCCTCGGGAAACATCTCGATCACCACGTGGTCGCCGGGCACAGCATCGCGGCCGCCGCAATAGAGCATCTCGCCGGGCTCGTAGCGCGGCACCATCGAGTCGGAGAGCACGTGCAGCGCGAACACCTTGCGCAGATGGGCGATGCCGGGCGGGCGCTGGACATAGCCGGCGACCTCGCCGTTGAAGGTGAAGTCGCCGTCGTCGCCGCCGACCGCAGCACCCAGAAGCTCGATGTCCATCGTGCCGGCGGGCAGCGGGGCGGCGTCGGTGACGATCTCGGCGTCGGCGTCATTGTCGGCGTCGTCGAGGAAGACGACCTCGCCCCTGCCGAGCGCCACCGGGTCGACACGCAGGAACGCGGCGGTCTTCAAAAGGTTCTCGGTTTTTGGCAGGTTGCGGCCGGTTTCCCAATTGCCGACAGCGGCGACGTCGGTGTCGTTATGCTCGGCAATATGGCGCATCACCAGGCCGCGCTGCTTGCGGGCCTTGCGGATCGCCGCCCCGACCTTGATCGACAATGAGGTTTTCGCCATGGCGCCATCTGAAACATAAGAAACGGTTTCGTCCATGAAAGAATGGCTTGCATAATTCTTAGAGTTATGCTTATATACAGCCATGCACAAGCCACGCCGCTCCATCTCGCTTTCCCATCCGTTCCGGCTGTCCTCCTCCCCGGCCGGGACGAAGCCCGAGGCTCGCGCCTCGGCTCCGGTCGCCCTGCCGTCAGCGGCGGCGACCGGAACGGCCGGAGCCGTCCCCCTCACGGCTCCGGCCCCGAATTTCGGCGCGTGCAATGCCGGCCTTTCGTGCATCCGCACCGAGGACGGCACGGTCATCGTCTTCGACCGGCGCACGGGCAGGACGGTTTCCGCTGGGAGCGGTAATCGGCGACGCCGCGCTGCCCCTCACCTGCCTGCCGGCATCGTCTCCCCGTGAACGGCAGGGGAATCGCATATGGCGA
>NZ_CAKXZS010000054.1 GCF_935822925.1 Mesorhizobium ventifaucium | reverse complement strand
GGCGGCAGCGGTGGCAGCGGCGGCAGCGGTGGCAGCGGCGGCAGCGGCGGCGGTGGCGGCAGCGGTGGTAGCGGCGGCAGCGGCGGCAGCGGCGGCAGCGGCGGCAGCGGCGGCAGCGGTGGTAGCGGCGGCAGCGGCGGCAGCGGCGGCGGTGGCGGCAGCGGCGGCTAACGACCCACCAGATATCCGCTCGATAATCGCGAAGGGTGAGCGTCGGAAGACGCTCACCCTTCCGATTGGGATTTGAACTGGAGGGCCCGCGCGAGGGTGACTATCGGCCGCGAAGCTATCTTCACTCCTCCGCGCCGGGCTTCGTCGCAGACCGGCCCTTCAATTGCAGCGACAAACCAGGATCTTCACGGCTCTGTACGCTCATTTGGAGCCCGGCCCTACAGCCGAGGCCGTTGCCACCGCATAGACCGTGCCGTTACAGTCGACAGTTGAAGAGCAGCCAAAACTCGATCATCTCGGCGAAACCATGTCCGCCCACCGGATTCAAACCTCCAAACGCCTCATGCCGAAGACGAACTTTCATCGGGCCGAACGGTCTCCCGAACTGCGGACAATCGTGTCGCTGCCGGAGGAGATGGCAAGGATCCGAAACCTGGCGGAAGCCTGGATAATCCGCAATATTGGAAAAAAGGGTCTGTTTACCTATAGTATTAATCCGTATACGGGCGAGAAATCTGAAAAAAACAATGAACTAAGACAGCTTATGTCGTCGCGCACGTTAGCGGAAATGAGCGTCGGAAACCTCCCGCTTCGCCCTGTTCATCGCCGGAATTTGTCATTCATCATGAATGCATGGTATAGGGAAGAGGGTGGTATTGGTTATATTGAATATGATGGCAAGTCAAAGCTCGGGGCGAATGCGATGCTGCTTCGCACATTTGCGGCAAGCCCTCATTTTGAACAGTTCCAGTCAAAAGCTAGTGCAGCTGCGGAGGGCATCCTTGCGCTTCAGAATGCAGACGGGTCCTTTCGCCCTTGGCTAAAGGAGCCGAATTATTCCTTCGACGCAAAATACCTCTTAACATTTTACTCAGGGGAAGCATTAGTAGCTTTGCTCGAATATTATTTCCGGACTGGATTAACCCGTTATTTCGACGAAGCGGCGCGCAGTGCAGAATTCTATTTAGATGAATATGTCCGCAATATCGAAGATAATTTTTACCCGGCATACGTGCCTTGGCACACCATCGCTTATCGGCATCTATATGAGTTGACGAAAGCCGACAAATTCGCCGAGGCGGTGTTTATTCTGAACGACAAATTGCTGGAACTTCAGGACCGGTCGTACAGGATTGGACGATTCTTCAATCCAGCAACCCCTCAGTACGGCCTTCCGCACGCGTCCTCGGACGGAGTTTACACCGAGGGGCTGGCTTATGCATTCGAGATGGCGCTGCGGACAGGGGATGAGGTGAGAGCGGGGCGATACCTTGACGCTATTATGATCTCGTTGAAAAACATCGCATCCTTGCAGTATAGAGAAAAGCTGGATGAGTCTCCTTTTCCTTTCTATGTCTACCGAGGCGCCATCAGGACAAATGCAGAGAAAAATAGGTGGGCTCGCATAGACAATGTCCAGCATACGATAGACGCTATCCAGGCCTTGGGGAATTTTCTCGGAAGCAAGCAGGCTTCTACATTCGAGCCGGGGCTTTGACTCCCGTCAAAGGACAACCGGGAGCCCCGAATTGCTCCTGCGTTTCTTTACAGGTCGGTGCGGCCAGCATCTCAGTCTGGATCTGTACCATTTCGACCTTCAGCGCCACCCAGGATATTGCTCGTGGTTCTGCTTGACCGGCTCGAGCCATGATGCAAGCATGGGAAAGCGTTTTGAACACATCAGGCTCATAAATGCCGACGTTGGAATATTTGTTGACCCCATCGCCGGAAGAGCTGGCGCAAACCCATGTGCTGTTTTTGGCGCGTCATGCCCTCGACTCAAGCCCGGAGCGTAGGGCCAAGTACGGCTACCACGTAGTCTACCATGCCATCATGCTCGAAACGCTGCGGGGGCTGGGTTTCAGGGTCACGCCTGCGAGCGAGCACGAGGTGCTGTTCGGGCCTCTCGACTTCGATTTCCTCTATGCCATTCACTCGCATGCGATATTCGATGGTCACGAGCTCCTGGCGCCGGCAATCGCGGCCTATCGTGGCGTCCCGTGTCTCGGCGCATCGGCGTCAAGTCGGGCGGTCTCGGAAGACAAGGTATTGGCCAAGCAACTGGCTGCTTCCTTGGGGCTCGATGTCGCGAAGCACAGGATCATGCAGGCCGGTGAGGTCAGCAATGATAAGTTCAGCCTGCCCGGTTCGTGGATTGTCAAGCCGCGAGGGGGTATCGCTTCCGACGCAATTGTAAAGGTCGAGAATGAAGCGGATTGGCGGGATGCGCTGGCAACCATCTCGGATCCGCGTCACGGCGGCCGTGAGTTCATTGCAGAAGAGTTTGTGCCGGGCCTCAATCTGACGGTTCCAATAGTTGAGGGCTTCCCCCCAGGTTCATTGGCGGTCTTCGAGGAGCGCGGCCGCCCTGGCGACAATGTTCTGACCAATGAAGCAAAGCGAGGGCTCAACAGTTCCTACAAGTCCGCTCCTTACGACGGTCCGGGAGCCGAGGAGGTTTCGGAGGCAACCGCGCGATTGGTGGCCGAGATGTCGCCATTCGATTATGCCCGCTTCGACTTCCGTTATGATCCCGACACTCGGCGCGCCGTTTTCATCGAAGTGAACATTGCCTGCAACATGGCGCCGGCCTCCGCGGTCTATCGTTCGGCCGCCCTGCATGGGATCAAGTATGAAGAACTGGTGGGACATGTTTTGACGCACAGTCTCAGACGGCAGAGAAAGCGGCAAAAATAACCGCAAAACCCTCGGTAAGGCACTTCAGTGATGGTCAGCGCATGCAAATTGATATGGTTGACAAATTCGAAGCGTTGGAGCCGCTGAGAGAGAATTGGGACCGGATATATGACTCCGATCCGGAGGCGAATTTTTTCCTGTCGTGGCCATGGATGTCGAATTGGCTGCGACGCCCAGGTTGGATGATTTTGGCTGCGCGGCCGTCTCCCGCAACAAACGAGTATGTCGCCTTCTTCCCTTTGCAACTCGTCACCGGGCTTGATGAGCAGACGGGGTTTTATAGCAGCGTAAGGATGGCCGGCTCGTATTTTGCCACCTATACGGGCTTCATCTGCGTGCCCGAATTCGAAGAGCAAGTCATTTCGGCGTTCGCCGATCGCCTGCAGGCGCTGAATTGGAGAGCACTGCACTGCGACGACATTTCGATCTCGGCCAAGCGCCGTCAAATGCTGCTTGGAAGCTTTTCCGACAGCGATTTTGTGAAAGAAAAGATCGAACGACGTCGCCACACAACCCGGACAGGCGAAAAAATAAATCATGACATCTATATGTATGTCGATTTGCCCGCCGATTGGAACGAATTCCTGGACGGCAACCTTGGCCCGAAAACCCGTCGTGATGTCCGTTATTTTCTTCGTCAGGTCGAAAATAGCGGAGAATACCGGATAAGTTTGGCGGACTTCGAGACAATCCAAAGTGACCTGGAGGTTTTCTTTCAACTTTGGCTTACGCAGTGGGAGGCCAAAAGTCGTGTCTATGCTCAGGGTATTATTGCCAACTGCCGCTATATGTTACTTGAATGCCACAAGGCGGGTGTACTGTTCGCGCCCGTATTGTGGAAAGGCGATACTCCGTTAGGAGTACACATTGCGTTTATCGACAAGTCAAAGCGTTCACTCGTCTGCTTCCTCGTCAGCCGCAATCTCGCAATTCGGAAGCCTCCACCGGGCTTGGTGCTTCACGCCTACAGCATCCGTTGGGCAATTCAAAACGGCCTCAGGACTTACGACCTTGGCACTGGAGATTTTTCGTACAAGTACAGTTTCGGATCGAAGGAGCGGCTTGTAGAGGGTATCCGGATCGACGCCACCAACAGCCGCGGAAACAGGCTGGATCGAAGAAGCCTTCCCTCAGTGATATCGTCGGTGCGAAAGCTGCGTCAGGAGGGGAAGTTCCATCTGGTGGAGCGCGGTTGCAGGCAGGTGCTCGAGACCGAACCGAGCAATCTGGAGGCGCGCCGGCTTCTGAACGAGGTTTTGGCGGCTACGCGTATTGAGGAGCAATTTGCGAGTGCGCTGCAGCGCCATCGGAGCAAGCAATTTTTGGATGCCCAGAGGATTTATCTGCAGGTATTGGCTGCAAATCCCCGGCATTACGGCGCTAATTATCTGTTGGGCGTTCTGTGTCTTCAGGCCGGTCAGTTTCAGGCAGCGGACACCTACCTGGCTCGCGCCACCGAAATCAATCCGAAAGCCGCAGCTGCCTACAACAACAGGGGGCATGCCTTGCGCGGCCTGAAACAGTATGATGAGGCGCTCGCCTGCTACGAGAAAGCCATCGCGGCGAAACCCGATTTCGTGCAGGCTATGAACAATCGGGGGGTTACGCTGCGGGCGTTGGGGCGCATTGATGAAGCACTCGCCAGCTTTGACGAGGCGCTGACGCTCAAACCGGACTTTGCCAAGGCCTTATCTAACCGCAACCAGTTGCGTGTGCCTCTGCCGCGCTAGAGCGTCGGACGCTCAGGT
>NZ_CAKXZS010000053.1 GCF_935822925.1 Mesorhizobium ventifaucium | reverse complement strand
CGAGAGCGAAAGTGTTATCGCGCAGTCACTGTCCCCTTGATCGCGAGCTGGAGCTATCACCCACAAGCGGGGCGATACGTGTCCCGAGCACAAACGCCTCATTGCGCGCCCCTGTACTCGAACGAATGAGATTGGCGCCATTCGGGTTCGCCTTTCTCGCGAAGCGCTGCTTGCGGCCGAGCAGCTATTGAATTCAGGCCGCTGCATAGTTCATATTGACTATCTAGTCGTTTTGACTATAATGTACAAATGTGATTAGCGGTGGGCGTTTGCCAGACAGGAGGAAAGGCTAGTGACAAGCGTATCTCAAGCTCCAGGGTCGCACGTGCTCCGTATCCGGTGCCACGGGTTCGCAACTGCGTTGAAGATCACCCTCGGACAGTATGCATTCAAATCGGAGGTGTTGGAGTGTGTCGGCGCCGACCTCGGCAAGGCAGGGAGGTCCAGGGCATGACATCAGGCGCTGCAGCTCTGTGCCTCGGGCCTGGCGGCTCGGACGGGTTTACAGTTCGTCAATTTACAAGGCGAAGGCCGGCGGCAGATGAAATCGAAGTCGCCGTGACCGCGGCTTCGGTCAACCCGATCGATGTGCGCCGCTCCGAGGGCTACGGCAGGAGGCTGCTATCGCTGATCGGAGCCGGCAGGTTTCCGTTAGTGCTCGGCAACGACCTTGCGGGTACGGTTACGGCGGTAGGCTGCCGGGTGGTGACCTTCAAGATCGGCGATCGAGTTTACGGCGTAAAGCCTGCTTCAACCGCGGGGACTCACGCCAGCCATGTGCTGGTCAAGGCTATCCACGTGCTGGCCGTTCCGGAAGGCCTTGACCTTCACCCGCTCGCGGCAATTCCCTACAGCTTCACGACAATGTGGCTGGCTGTACGCGGAGCCGGCCTTACCCGGGAGAACGCCGCCGGAAAGACCGTGCTGGTCCACGGTGCCGCCGGCGGACTGGGGACGTTAGCAACGCAGATGCTCTCCGCATGGGGCGCGAGAGTTACGGCGATTGCTCGGAGGTCAAACAGCAAAGTGTGTCTTGAGGCGGGTGCCAGCGAAGTGGTCGAGCAAACAGACAAGTTGTTCGGCTCCCTGGGGCGTACTTTTGACGCAACTCTCAACTTCGCCACTTGGGAAGATGATCGCGCATTGCTAGGCTGTCTGCGCGACGGTGCGCTCGGTCACGCAACCACCGTGCACCCAATGTTAGGGAACTTCGACCGGCTTGGCTGGCTGCGCGGTATGCTAAAGACAGTCTCGCAAAAGAAGGATCACCGACGCGCGCTGCCGGAGGGCGCCAACAATTACACATGGGTCCTCTTCAAGCCGGACAAGGCAGCACTGGATGATTTGCGCCAGTTCGTCGAACACAACCATGTCAGCCTGCCGATCGGGCTGTGCAAGCCGCTCGCCGCAGCAGGCGTGGCTTTTGACCACGTCCGGAAAAGACAGCCGGGGCGCGTGCTGCTGCTGCCCTGACACCACAGTCGAGACGTTGCGACGAGCGCGAAGGGGCGCACCTCAGGCTTTCATAAGGTGCGTTGTCCATCAAAACATGCGTCCGGCCGAGATGCTTTATCCAACCCTATTCAGCGCTGGCCGAGGCCGAGAGCTCGAAGCGTCGCGTCGAGCGCTTGGCTGGTCGTTCCGGGCCGGGGACCTCGCGCAATAATTCCGCGCGTCACCTCAAGCCATATTCCAATTGCGATGTCGGCTGCCAACTCTACGTCGCGCACGCTCACCCGACCTTGGGTAATCGCTTCCCCGATGTCCGCCTTGAGATTCGCGCGGACCCCCATGCCGAACTCAATGGGTGATTGCGAGCTCTGAATAACAAGGCGGGCCCAATCCGTGTCCGCGCTCGCGCTAGCCCTGCTGGTGCGGTCGGCTGCGACCATCCCGAACTCCGCGATCATATCGGATCGCAGTTCCGTCCCGGCATGTCGTGGGAGCGATACCGACAGTGGGAGGTTGACCACGTCAAACCGTTGGGACTGGCAAGGGACATTGGCGAGCTAATCCAGCTCTGCCATTACACGAACCTACAGCCGCTCTGGCGGCGCGAGAACCGAGCAAAGGGCGGGCCCTAGTGCCCCGTCCCCGTCCGTGCATCTTTTGGAGGCGTTCGGCCGAGGCTGTAGGCGCGGCCTTCTTGAGGCCGTACGTCGATCCCGGCTAGCGGTTAGGCTAAAAGGCTAGCTCTTTATACCTCGGCATAATAGCGGGTGGACTTCGCCAAAGGTTAGCTGTGCTTGTCGCGGAGGAATACTCCTGAACGGTTCCAGGAAAAGAGAAACATGCGAGAAGATACTTCTTGGCAACCCGGATTTTTCTGATGACTAGTAATCATGGCTCTTCAGCAGAGCAGGCAGGACCAAGCACGAGCGCCGGGGCGTGGGGCCTGCGTCACGCGCCTTATCATGGGCAAGGGCGGCAAGAACGAGGTCAAAGAGTTCACTGGGATGTGGCGCGAGCACCCGCAGGCCACAGCGAGCACATCGGGCCGTTTGTGCGCACCACATCCTGAATCCAGCGACTCAGCCGCGCCGCGCTGCTCCAATGACGATCGGATGACCAAGATGAGTTTCACGCTGCAAATAAACGGGGCTCCGAAGGCGGTTGATGTCGACGGCGACACACCGCTCCTATGGGTCATTCGCGACGTGCTCGGCATGACCGGCACGAAGTTCGGCTGCGGGGCGGCGCTCTGCGGCGCCTGCACCGTGCATATCGACGGCGTCGCCACGCGCTCCTGTATCACGCCCGTCGACAGCGTGGAGGGGGCCGAAGTCACGACGATTGAGGCCATCGGCGCTACGCCGGTCGGCGCACAGATCCAGAAGGCTTGGCTCGACCTTGATGTCCCGCAATGCGGCTACTGCCAGTCCGGGCAGATCATGTCCGCGGCGGAGCTCCTAGCCGGCAATCCTGATCCAAGCGATTCAGACATCGATGCCGCGATGGCCGGTAACGCCTGCCGCTGCGGGACTTATCTGCGCATCCGCGAAGCTATCAAGCAAGCCGCCGCGACCTCGACCTCGAGGCAGCAAGGAGGCTGATCATGACCGATCATCTGAACAATCGTTCCGCGCCACAGCCGGTGTCGCGCCGCGATATGTTGAAGGTTGGTCTCGGTGCCGGGGGCGCGCTTTTTGTGGTCTTCGGCTTACCCGGGCTCGCCAAACATCTTCGACCTGATCCGGGTGGACACACCGCGAGTGCTGTCACGAAGGCCGAAGCCGAGACTTCCCCGTTCACTCCCAGCGCCTTTATCCGAATTGCCGCCGACGGGCAGGTCACGTTGACCATGCCATACGTCGAGATGGGCCAGGGCGCTTACACCTCCATCCCGATGCTGATCGCGGAGGAGCTGGAGGTGGACCTGGAGCAGGTCACTTTGGAGCACGCGCCGCCTGACGAGACGCTCTATGCGAACCCGCTGCTCGGGGTGCAGGCAACCGGCAACTCGAGTTCCATACGCGCGGCCTGGCAGCCGTTGCGGGAAGCCGGTGCGGTCGCGCGAACCATGCTCATCGCCGCAGCGGCCGCGCGCTGGAACGTCGAGTCCGGGTCCTGCCGCGCGCAAAGCGGTGAAGTGCTTCACGCGCCGACCGGGCGGCGGCTCAGCTATGGCGAGCTCGCCGCCGACGCGGCGCAGATGCCCGTCCCCGCGCGCGTCGAGCTCAAGCGACCAGAGGAGTTCCGGCTGATCGGTACGCCCGCCAAGCGCCTCGACACGCCGGCGAAGGTGGACGGCACGGCCGTCTACGGCATCGACGTTCGCCCGGCGGGTGTGAAGGTCGCGACCTTGGCGCAATCGCCGGTCTTTGGCGGCCGCGTGAAAACCGTAGACGATGCGGCGGCAAGGGCCGTGAACGGCGTACGTCAGATCGTTGTGCTGGGTGATGCGGTCGCCGTGGTGGCCGATCACATGGGCGCGGCGAAGAAAGGCCTTGAGGCGTTGGTGATCGAATGGGACGACGGTCCCCACGCCAAGCTGAGCACAGACGCGATCGCGGCCGAGCTTGAGAGGGCGACGCTCGGCCCGGGAGCGGTGGCGCAAGACATCGGCGATGCGGACAGCGCAATGGCGAGTGCCGCCACCCAGCTCGAAGCTACGTACTATGTCCCGTTCCTCGCGCACGCGACGATGGAGCCGATGAACTGTACGGTCCACTTCCGCGGCGACGAGGTCGAAGTCTGGGTTGGCACTCAGGTGATTGCGCGAGTCCAGGCTGCCGTTGCCGATGCAGCCGGCGTTCCGCTCGACAGGGTCGTCGTCCACAACCACCTGATCGGCGGGGGCTTCGGCCGGCGGCTGGAGCTGGACGGCGTGACGCGTGCCGTGGAGATCGCGAAGCACGTCGATGCGCCGGTCAAGGTCGTGTGGACGCGCGAGGCAGACATTCAGCACGACATGTACCGGCCGATGTTCTTCGACCGGATCTCCGCCGGGTTGGATGCGAAAGGGATGCCGGTCGCCTGGAAGAACTGCTTCGCCGGATCCTCGGTCATGGCGCGGTGGTGGCCACCGGGCTTCAACAACGGCCTCGACGCCGATACGACCGAAGGTGCGATCCATCTGGTCTATTCATTGCCCAACATGCACGTCGAGTATGTGCGGGTGGAGCCGCCGGGGATTCCGACCGCGTTCTGGCGCGGCGTCGGGCCCTCGCACAATGTCTTCGTCACGGAAAGTTTTATGGACGAATTGGCCGCAGCGGCGAAGCAGGACCCGGTCGCCTATCGGCATGCCCTTCTCGGACAGTCACCCCGTGCCAAAGCCGTACTCGAACTTGCCGCAGAAAAGGCGGGCTGGGCCCAGCCGCTGCCCGAGCGCGCCGGCCGGGGCGTCTCGCTCCAGTTCGCCTTCGCGACTTATCTAGCGCAAGTCGCCGAGGTGGAGGTGAATAGCGACGGCGGCGTGCGCATCCGCCGGGTGGTTTGCGCCGTCGACTGCGGCACGGTCGTCAATCCGGACATCGTCCGAGCCCAGATCCAAAGCGGCGTGATCTTCGGGATCACGGCGGCCCTCTATGGCCAGATCACGGTGAAGGACGGGCGTGTCGAGCAAGCCAACTTCGATACGTATCAGATACTGCGCATGGACGAGACGCCGGCAATCGAAGTGCACATCGTCGAAAGCTCGGAACCCCCGGGCGGCATGGGAGAAGCTGGAACATCGGCTATCGGTCCTGCCGTGACCAACGCGATCTTTGCCGCGACCGGCAGGCGCTTGCGCAAGCTGCCGGTCGACACGGTCGCTTTGCGAGCGCCAGACTAACCGGCTGACCTGGCGCCGGGAAGACCGATCCTCCATCTCGTTTCATCCTCTCGCAGACCTCGGCGGGTGAGTTATCGGGCTACATCGTCGCGTGTGCCTGATCTGATGCTCGGCGCAAGACCGGCTTGACCAACCCCGCCTTCGAATATCTGAAAGACGCACTTGGAACGCACGCGGCCGAAGCTCGCGTGATCACTGCGCCGGACGGCCACTATGGTCATGCCGTCGTTAGCCGTTGGCCACTGCGCGACACCGTTCTGCATGACGTTTCGCTCGAGGGGAGGGAGCCACGAGCAGCGGTCATGGCCACAGCCGAATTGAGTGGCTACCCCCGGCGACATACGCGACTGGGGCGATTCCTATGCAAGTTTCCCGGCCGATCGGCTCGTCTCATTTCGCGACGAGCGGATAAAGGCGGCCAAGACCCACCCATCATAAAACTGCGACAGCTCGATGCGCTGACGTTTTCCGGCGGTGGCAGCAGCGACGAGTTCGGAGCTGGAATTCTCGCCGGCTGGGCCAAGGCCGGGACCAGGCCCAAGTTCGACATTGTCACCGGCATCAGTACTGGATCTTTGATCGCGCCATTCGCGTTCCTTGGGCCGGCTTACGACGACAAGCTCAAGCAGGGGCTTCACCACGTCAAGGATGCCAACATCTATATCAAGCACAGCATCCTCGGCGTGCTGTCGAGCGCCTCCTTCACGAGCAACGCGCCGCTCGCCAAGCTGCTCGACGAACACATTACCGAGGATATGCTCGATCAGATCGCCCGGGAGTCGGGGAAGGGACGGCGACTCTTCATCGGACCAACCAACCTCGACGCGGATCGAGCGGTAATCTGGGACATGGGTGCCATCGCAGCGAGCAATCGGCTGGACCGGTTGAAGCTCTTCAAGCAAGTCATCCTGGCTTCCACATCCATTCCCGGCATTTTTCCCCCCGTCGAACTGGAGGTGACTGCAGCGGGCAAGACCTATCACGAAATGCATGTCGACGGTGGCACCAGCAACCAGGTCTTTCTGATGTCCGCCGGGTTGAGCCTGCGCGAGATCGACCAGACGTTCCACACGCGGCTCAAGGCGCGGCTTTACATCATCCGCAACGGCAAGACGACAGCAGAACCAAGCATCGTCAAGGCCACGTTGCCTGACATAGTTGATCAGGCTGGTTTAGGAAACCCGCCAAAACGGTTAAGCGCTTATACGCCGGCATAATACCAAGAGTAGTCCAGGCAGGGTTAACGTTAAAACGGCCCTGAGATCCTGTTCCTCCCACCAGGGGCCGACTGCCGCGCCGGTGTGCCCTTGACCGCAAGAACCTCCCCCCTTGCCGGCGCGGCCCCCCAAAACGGCAGAACAACGCTTTCGCGGCCCCTGTCTTTTGCGGGCCGTGTTTAAGGAGCATGCTCTGCGACCGGAAGGTGGGCGCGGATGAAGTCAGCGAAAGATGCGATCAGCCTTGCCGGATCCCAGAATGGAGCGCGTTGACACGAGAGGGAAGTCGGTGAAGCCTCCAAGATGGATGTGGGCAATAACGAGCGGAGCGGTGTGAAGATGAACGGCACCGTCCAAGGCGGGCCGAAGAGGAGCGCCAGGAAAATCACAGGCAGCCAGGAGCGCCTAGACGCTCCTGGCTGGCAGGCGATGTCGAATCTGGCCCGGCCTGACCCGCTCCAAGCCGCCTGGGATGACGGCGAACGCGTTGTCACACGGCAGATACGCCAGGACGAGAAGGCCGGGCCGCAGCCTGTCCTGGTGGTGCGGCCTGCGACCGAGCACCCGAGCCGAGCCTGGCTGGACAGACTCGCGCACGAATATGGCCTGAGGGACGAGCTCGACAGTGCGTGGGCGGCAAAGCCCCTGGAGTTTATCAAGGACAATGGCCGCAGCGCGCTGATCCTGGAGGACTGCGGCGGCGTGCCGCTCAGTCGGCTGATCGGGGAGCGCAAGCATGGCATGGCGGCCGAGCTCTCACTCTTTCTGCGTCTTGCCATTGGCATAGCCGTAGCGGCTGGCAAGGTTCACGAGCGCGGTCT
>NZ_CAKXZS010000052.1 GCF_935822925.1 Mesorhizobium ventifaucium | reverse complement strand
TGAAGCGGCTCCGGCACGAGGTCACGCAGCTTCTGCGGATCGGTGCGATAGGTGATGATCAGATACTCCCGATTTCGGAAGCGATACGGACCGGCCGGATAGGCCGGGCTGGTCAGGGGCATGGCGAAAGCGCTCGCCCGGACAGTGTCTTGCTGCATGTCTGAAAATTCCTTTGGGCTGGATCAAGCGGTTCGCTTGCGTTCAGAAGGACCAGGGTGGCCCCGCGACGGTGACGTCAGCCTTTTGGCGGTGACTGACCTCTATTCCTGCCCGTCGGCAGCAAGGTCATAGGTGCTAACCCCGTCCTGATTGTCCGGCCGACGGAGCGCCTCTGGATGGCGCAACGTGCGCAAAGCGTCGAAGTAACCAGCCCGCCAATGCTCTTCCATGGACAGCCGCGAGAATTCGTAGTCCTTCGAGTGGGTTTCATACTGCTTCGAGCCGTAGATCAGATGGACCAGCTTGTAGACCTTGTGGTCTGCAATTGAGCTCAGCATTCTCGCCTCCTCGCTACCTAAAAGGTCCGCGGGCAGTTTTGCCAGAAGGTTCGCGAGCGTGTGTCGGGCGCGCTGGTACTGCTTGAACTGATCGGTATGGGCGCGCGTTCGGCTCGAATACTGGATTTCCTTTTGCCGTGCCGCGACGTCGGCCAGATTTCGGGGAAGCTCGCCGCGCTCGCTCCAGAGGTCGACCTGGAAGGCAATCGTGTCCTGCCGCGTCCCGTGCTCGACGACCCACTGCAACGGCGTGTTGGAAACGAGGCCGCCGTCCCAGTAGAACTCGCCCTCGATCTCGACCGCAGGGAAACCGGGCGGAAGCGAGCCGCTGGCCATCACATGCTCGGGCCGGATCGTATGCGTCTCATTGTCGAAGTAGACGAGATTTCCTGTCCGCACGTTCACGGCGCCGACACTGAAACGCATGCCGCCCGCGTTGATCCGGTCGAAGTCCACAAGCCGATCCAGAGTGCTCTTGAGGCGATTGGTGTCGTAGAAGCTCGTGCTTTCAATTGAGCCATTCGGGTACAACCAGGGAACGGGCTGTCGCAGGCTGAAGAAGCCTGGGGCCCCGGCGACGAGCGCGCAGGCTGCACTGAATTGATTGAAGAGCGCGCGCGGCAGATTGCCCCTCGGAGCGAGAGCGTCTGCGGCGGCAGTCCAGTCGAAAAGTGGATTGGCGGTGATCTCCCGCCAGAAGGTCCGCAGTTTCTCAACCCGTTCGGCCGGCTCGTTTCCAGCGATAATCGCGGCGTTGATGGCGCCAATGGAGACGCCGGCAACCCAATCTGGATGAATGTTAGCTTCCGCAAGGGCTTCGTAGACGCCGGCCTGGTAGGCTCCGAGCGCACCGCCTCCTTGCAACACCAGCGCAATGCATTCGAAGGGCAGACGCCGTTCCGCAGTTCGGAAATCCTTTTGGGGCTGAAAGTTCATCGAATGCTTTCCTTCTCACCGAGCGTGACCTCGCGGCCCTTCGCCGTCCGCATGGGGACCGGCTTCAATTTCAATTTGCACTAATATGTCAAAACGACTATATCGTCAATATGAGAATTGCATAATGGTGCAATTGCAAAAAGGGCATGAACTAATGGCAAAAGTCGATTTGGCGCGCAGGGCGGAGATCGGGCGTGAGAAGCGGGCGCGAACGCGTGCGCAGATCGTGGAGGCAGGGGCGACGCTCCTTGGGGGGCGTACGAACGAGGCGATCACGGTGGATGCTGTCGTTGAGGCTGCGGGCGTTGCCAAGGGGACCTTCTACTATCACTTCAAGAGCATCGGAGATCTGGCGGCTGCGGTCGGGGCCGGGCTCAGTCAGAGCTTTGATGAGCTGCTGTCGCCTGCCAGGCTCGAGCGGCGGGATCCGATTGAGCGCCTCTCTTTCGCGTTCATGAAATTCTTGGAGAGAGCGAGCGCGGATACGGACTGGGCCCGCCTTGTCATTCAGAGTTCGCAATCACCCATTGAGTTCGGCATGGGGGTCCGCGCAAATCTCAAGGCGGACATCGGGGAAGCGATTACCCAGGGCCGGGTGAGCGTGCGCGACGTTGAGTTGGCAGCCGACATCGCAATTGGAATATGGCTGGAGGTGACGCGCGGAATTATTGCGCGAGGTCCCCGGCCCGAAACGACCAGCCAAGCGCTCGAAGCGACGCTTCGAGCTCTCGGCCTCGGCCAGCGCTGAATAGTGTTGGATAAAGCATCCCGGCCGCATGTTTTGATGGACAACGCACCTTATGAAAGCCTGAGGTGCGCCCCTTCGCGCTCGTCGCAACGTCTCGACTGTGGTGTCAGGGCAGCAGCAGCGCGCGGCCCGGCTGTCTTTTCCTGACGTGGTCGAAAGCCTCGCCTGCTGCGGCGAGCGGCTTGCACAGCCCGATCGGCAGGCTGACATGGTTGTGTTCGACGAACTGGCGCAAATCATCCAGTGCTGCCTTGTGCGGCTTGAAGAGGACCCATGCGTAATTGCTGGCGCCCTTGGGCAGCGCGCGTCGGTGATGCTTCTTTTGCGAGATTGTCTTTAGCAAACCGCGCAGCCAGCCAAGCCGGTCGAAGTTCCCTAACATTGGGTGCACGGTGGTTGCGTGACCGAGCGCACCGACGCGCAGACAGCCAAGCAACGCGAGATCGTCTTCCCAGGTGGCGAAGTTGAGAGTCGCGTCGAAAGTGCGCCCCAGGGAGACGAACAGCTCGTCTGTTCGCTCGACCACCTCGGTGGCACCCGCCTCGAGACACGCCTTGCTGTTTGACTTCCGGGCAATCGCCGTAACTCTCGCGCCCCATGAGGAGAGCATCTGCGTTGCTAACGTTCCTAGTGCGCCGGCGGCACCGTGGACCAGCACGTTCTTTCCGGCGGCGTTCTCCCGGGAAAGGCCCGCGCCGCGTACAGCCAGCCACATTGTCGTGAAGCTGTAGGGAATTGCCGCGAGCGGGTGAAGGTCAAGGCCTTCCGGAACGGCCAGCACGTGGACAGCCTTGACCAGCACATGGCTGGCATGGGTCCCTTCGGTTGAAGCAGGCTTTACGCCGTAAACTCGATCGCCGATCTTGAAAGTCGCCACACGAGAGCCTACCGCCGTAACCGTACCCGCAAAGTCGTTGCCGAGCACTAGCGGAAACGTGCCGGCTCCGATCAGCGATAGGAGCTTCCGGCCATAGCCTTCGGAGCGGCGCACATCGATCGGGTTGACGGAAGCTGCGGTCACGGCGACTTCGATTTCAACTGCCGCCGGCCTTCGCCTTGTTAATTGACGAACTGTAAACCCGTCCGAGCCGCCAGGCCCGAGGCACAAAGCTGCAGCGCCGGATGTCATGCCCTGGACCTCCCTGCCTTGCCGAGGTCGGCGCCGAACTTCAACGCAGTTGCGAACCCGTGGCATCGGCTACGGAGCACGTGCGACCCTGGGGCTTGAGATACGCTTGTCACTAGCCTTTCCTCCTGTCTGGCAAACGCCCACCGCTAATCATATTTGTACATTATAGTCAAAACGACTAAATAGTCAATATGAATCATACAGCGGCGTGAATTCAATGGCTGCTCGGCCGCATGGCGATGCCTACGCAGCGGATAAACGCGAGATGTGCGTTCGCGCTCCCCGGCTAGCCGCTTCCTTGTCAAGGTTGATGATGTTCAAGTTTGTTCAATAGCAAGCTGTCGGTTGTGGTGGTCCGTTCAAAAAGATTGATTTGTGCGGCACACCCGGTACCTAGATGTTACGGACTTCGCATGAAGGGCCGACTACGAGGGGTAACCATGGTTCACACTGCACGCCTCCGCCACGATTCTCTGGCCGCCCCCTCCAGCAGAAACGTCCCTGCAAAATGGCTCGCCGCCGCGGCCTTCGCGGCGATCGGCTTGCTCGCGGCCTCGGCCGCACAGGCGCAGGAAGCGCCTCCCGCGCCCGTCGTCACGGTAGCCAAGCCGCTGGTGCGCGATATCGTCGAGGACGATGAGTTCGTCGGACGTTTCGAAGCCGTCGACCAGGTTTCGCTGCGCTCCCGCGTCGGCGGCTATCTCGACCAGGTCCATTTCCAGGACGGTACGCTGGTCAAGCAGGGCGACCTCCTGTTCACCATCGACCAGCGGCCGTTCAAGGCGGCGCTGAACCAGGCGCAGGCGCAGGTCGACTCGGCCAAGACCCTGGTCGAATTCAGCAAGATGCAGTTCGAGCGCGCCGAGACCCTGTCGCGCGAAGGCAACATACCGGTTTCGACGCTGGACGACCGCCGCCGCGAATATCTCGCCGCCCAAGCGCAACTGGACGGCGCGGAGGCGGCACTTGAAAACGCAAGTCTCGATCTCGAATTCACCGAGATCAAGGCGCCGTTTTCCGGCCGGGTCGACCGCCGGCTCATCTCGCCGGGCAATCTGGTGCAGGCCGACCAGACCGTGCTGACCACCATCGTCTCGATCGACCCGATCAACTTCTATTTCGACATCGATGAGCGGACCTACTTCGCTTATGCGCGCGACGCCCGCGAGCGCGGCGGCGTCATGCAGGAGGGCGCCGGCGGCGTCGATGTTGTCGTCCGTGTCGCCGACCGGGATGAAGCGACGTTCAAGGGCAAGCTCGACTTCGCCGAGAACCGTCTGGACGAAGCTACCGGCACGATGCGGGCCAGGGCGCGCTTCGACAACAAGGACGGCGTGCTGCAGCCGGGCATGTTCGGCCGCATCAACGTGCCCGGCTCGCTGCCGCATCCGGGCGTGCTTCTGCCTGACGAGGCGATCGGCGCCGACCAGAACCGCCGCATCGTCTTCGTTGTCGACGAGGCAGGCCTGATCTCGGCCAAGCCGGTCCGCACCGGCCCGCGCATCGACGGCTATCGCGTTATCCGCGCGGGCCTCACCGGCGAAGAGACCGTGGTAATCAACGGGCTGGTGCGAGTGCGGCCGGGCGTCACCGTCAAGTCCGAGATGACCACGTTGCCGCCCAAGGTTGAAGCCGAAGGGCAGACGCAATGAACTTCGCCCATTTCTTCGTCAACCGCCCGATCTTCGCGGCGGTGCTGTCGATCGTGCTCGTGCTCGTCGGCGGCATCGCCTATACGCAGCTTCCGGTCGCGCAATATCCCGAAATCGCGCCACCGACCATCGTGGTGCGCGCCTCCTATCCGGGCGCCGACGCCGAGACGGTCGCCGCGACCGTGGCGACGCCGATCGAACAGGAAATCAACGGCGTCGAGCACATGCTCTACATGTCGTCCTATTCCTCCGGCGAAGGCTCGATGTCGCTCACCATCACCTTCCGCCCCGGCACCGATCTCGACGCGGCGCAGGTGCTGGTCCAGAACCGCGTCTCGATCGCCGAAGCGCGCCTGCCGGAAGAGGTGCGCCGGCTCGGCATCACCACGGCGAAAAGTTCGCCCGACCTGATGATGGTCATCCATATGCTGTCGCCCGACGACACATATGATCAGCTCTACGTCTCGAATTATGCGCGTTCGCGCGTGCGCGACGTCCTGCTGAGACTGGACGGCGTCGGCGACGTGCAGATCTTCGGCGAGCGCGAATATTCGCTGCGCGTCTGGCTCGACCCGGAAAAGCTGTCCGCCTACGGCATGACCGCAGGCGACGTAGTCCAGGCGCTGCGCGACCAGAACGTCCAGGTGTCGGGCGGCTCGATCGGCGCGCCGCCGATTGGCGACGGCTCGGCCTTCCAGTATACGGTCACCACGCAAGGGCGCTTCCAAGACGCGCGCGACTTCCGCTACGTCATAGTCAAGTCGACCGAGGACGGCCGCTTGATCTCCCTGCAGGACGTGGCGCGCATAGAGCTCGGCGCCAGGGACTACGTCACCAATTCCTATCTCAACAACAAGGCGGCGGTGGCGCTCGGCATCTTCCAGCGGCCGGGCACCAATGCCTTGGCCTCGGCGGAAGAAATCCAGGAGACCATCGCGGAGCTTTCGGAGGATTTCCCGGAGGGGCTGGCCTACGAGATCATCTACAATCCGACCGAGTTCATCGCCGAATCTATCAACGAGGTCTATGTCACCATCGCCGAGGCGATCCTGCTGGTGATAATCGTCATCATCGTGTTCCTGCAGTCGTGGCGCATGGCGATCGTGCCGATCGTGGCGATACCGGTCTCGCTGATCGGCACGCTTGCCGTGCTGCTCGCTTTCGGCTTCTCGCTCAACATGCTTACTCTGTTCGGGCTGGTGCTGGCGGTCGGCATCGTTGTCGACGACGCCATCGTGGTTGTGGAAAATATCGAGCGGAACATCCGGCTGGGGCTCGCTCCGCGCGCCGCTGCGCACAAGACCATGGATGAAGTGGGAAACGCGGTCCTCGCGATCTCGCTGGTGCTGATCTCCGTCTTCGTTCCGGCGGCTTTCATTCCCGGGATTTCCGGCCAGTTCTACCTGCAGTTCGCCATCACCATCGCGGTCTCCACCGCGATCTCCGCATTCAACTCGCTGACGCTTTCGCCGGCTCTCGCTGGCGTGCTTTTCAAGCCGCACATCGAGGAACATTCGAACTTCTTCCTGGCAAGGTTCGGCCGCGCTCTGGCGAACGGGTTCAACAACGGGTTCGACAGGATGGCGGACGGCTATGCGTGGCTGGTGCACAGACTGGTCGGCACGACTCTGGCGCTTGCCGCCATGCTGCTCGTCTTCGCAGGCCTGCTCTACGCGACCTATCACATGCTGCAGACGGTGCCGCGCGGCTTCATCCCGAACATGGACCAGGGTTATGCGATCGTCGTCTTGCAATTGCCGGAGGGCTCTTCGCTCGCCCGAACGGACGCGGTCATCCGGAAGGCGTCGGATATCATCCGCGAGACGCCGGGTGTCGCCAACGCCGTCGCCTTCGCAGGATTCAACGGCGCGACATTCACCAACGCCAGCAATTCCGGCGTGATCTTCGCGCCATTCAAGAGCTTCGAGGAACGGCTCGAGAGCGGCGATACTTCCGACAAGATCATCGGCACGCTGTTTGGCAGCCTGCAAAGCATCCAGGAGGCCTTCATCATCGCGCTGCCGCCGCCGCCAGTGCGGGGCATCGGCAACTCCGGCGGCTTCAAGATGATGCTCCAGGAGCGCAACAGCGCCGACATGCGGCCGATTCTGGCGCTGGCCAACGAAATCGCCGGCAAGGCCAACCAGACGCCCGGGTTGATGGGCGTCTTCACCACCTTCTCGGCCTCCAGCCCGCAATTCTTCCTGGCGATCGACCGCGACAAGGCGCGCATGCTGAACGTGCCGATCCCCAACATCTTCGAGACGCTGTCGATCAATCTAGGCACCGCCTATGTCAACGATTTCAATGCCTTCGGTCGCGTCTACCAGGTGCGGGCGCAAGCCGACCAGGCTTTCCGCATCGATCGCGACGACATATTGAAGCTGAAGGTGCGCTCGGCGGCTGGCGACCTGGTGCCGCTCGGCACACTGGTCGAGATCCGCGACGTCACCGGTCCCTCGCTCGTGCAACGCTACAACATGTATGTCTCCGTGCCGCTTCAGGGCAATGCAGCGCCGGGTGTCGCCACGGGAACGGCGCTCGACCTGATGGAGGGGATCGCAGCCGAATCGCTGCCGCAGGGCACTTCCTTCGAATGGACTGAACTCGCCTTCCAGGAGCGGCAGACCGGCAACACGGCGGTCTTCATCTTCGGCCTGTCGGTTCTGTTCGTCTTTCTGGCGCTCGCCGCGCTATACGAAAGCTGGATTATGCCCTTCGCCATCGTGCTTATCGTCCCGCTCAGCGTGCTGGCCGCCCTCTTGGGCGTCGCCTTCCGCGGTCTCGACAACAACATCCTCGTGCAGATCGGGCTGATCGTGCTCATCGGCCTGGCGGCGAAGAACGCGATCCTGATCGTCGAGTTCGCGCGCCAAGGTGAGGAGCGCGGCCTTGACGCCGTCGAGGCGGCTGTCGAGGCCTGCCGGCTGCGGCTGCGGCCGATCCTGATGACGGCATTCGCCTTCATCCTGGGCGTGGTGCCGCTAGTGATCGCCAGCGGGCCTGGCGCGGAAATGCGCCAATCGCTCGGCACGGCCGTGTTCTCCGGCATGCTGGGCGTGACGTTGTTCGGCCTCTTCCTGACGCCGGTCTTCTACGTTGCTCTGCGCAGGACATTCCGGCGCAGGCGGCCTGAAGCCGGCCCGACCCTGGCTTCCGAGAGCGGCGCAGCCGAGTAGACGCCGAGCCGATGAGGCGCCGGGTTCAGGCTGAAGCCGGACCGGTGGGTTCCTGGAGGGATGGATCGGCGATCCATCCCTCCAGCGGATCGAGATGTTCCGGCGCGCCGTATCGCTCGCTTCGCATCGTCCACGACCAGGCCGTCTGGATCGCGCAGAAAAGCGCATCGAGCCGATCGCCGCTGGGGTCGTCGGCCAGATCGCGCGGAGCCTCGACTCGTATCGAATAGCTGCGCTCCAGTTCCCCGTCTAAAATCAATGCCAGCATCCGATGGCGCGTCTCCCGCAGGTGAGTGCAAAAATGCTCACCAACAAGGCGGCCCAAATCTCTCTCGCGCCACCCCAGCACGCTGCCCGGCGCTGGTCTAGCCGCGCCCATTGCGGCGGTGCCGAGCTGGCCGCGTCGTGCCTCCCGATGCGCAAGGTCTTGCGGGGAAAGAGGTCGATGACATTGCAATCACCGCCGGCACCGCCATCGGTGCCCTTGATGCGGTGGTCCGCCGGCAAGAGCGATGGGCCGGAACTTGGCGGCAGCGGCTGGCGCTTCCGGCGAGGCGGCTTTGGCTATGAGTGCCGGTAAGTCCCGCAGGACGGTGACCATCATCGCGGCAAGATAGCTCAAGTTCGCGATCAAGGGGACAGTACGACGGCGCGATAACACTTTCGCTCTCG
>NZ_CAKXZS010000051.1 GCF_935822925.1 Mesorhizobium ventifaucium | reverse complement strand
GTCCAGACCTGCATCGTGCACCTGATCCGTCATTCCTTGGAGTTCGTGTCCTGGAAGGACCGCAAGTCCGTGGTGCCGGCGCTGCGCGCGATCTACCGAGCCAAGGACGCCGAAGCCGGCATGAAGGCCCTTGAGGACTTCGAAACCAGCTACTGGGGGCAGCGATATCCGGCGATCACGCAAAGCTGGCGGCGCAACTGGCAGCACGTCGTCCCATTCTTCGCCTTCCCCGAAAGCGTGCGCCGGATCATCTACACCACGAACGCGATCGAGGCGCTGAACTCGAAACTGCGCCGCGCCGTCCGCACCCGGGGACACTTCCCGAGTGACGATGCGGCCATGAAGCTGCTATATCTGGCGCTGAACCATGCAGCCGAGGAATGGAAACGACCGCCGCGCGAATGGTTCGAGGCCAAGACCCAGTTCGCCGTCGTCTTCGGCGAGAGGTTCGTCAGCCAATGACGAAAGCGGGCCTCGCGCACAGAATTCCTGACAGTCCCGCGCGTCCATCTGATCGAGCCAAATGGCCGCCCGATCTGAGTCGGCTTTCATGTCCGCAAAGGCCAAGCCATCAAGAGCCTTAATACGCTGGTTCGTAGGGACGGTTTCGTCCTGTGCGCATTGCTCGAGATAGGCTTCAACCTCGGGCCAGACGCCCATCTCATGAAACAGTTCTTCCGTCGCCATCTCGACAAGCATATCAAGCCGACCAACCTCACCCGTGAGCCGCAAGAACCAGGAGAGCTTCGCCGGGCTCCAGTTCGCCGGAAGGCTTTCCTGGATCACTTGTCTCAATGCCTCCTGACGCGCCCTCATCGCCTACGAACCATTAGAGTGAGCCGCCCCTTGCCGACAACTCGGGCCGCATCATGCAGCTTGATCTTGTCGCCGGCGAAGGCCTGCAACAGACCTTGGCTCAGGAGATGGCGAAGGGATTGCAAAAAGATCGGACGTTCTGGCCCTCCCGCGGCGCCGACATATGAGCCAGCTTCCTCACGCGCACCATGTCTCTGGTGTGGGCCGAGCGCGCCAAGTTTGCACACAGGCGCTTCACCGAACCCGCGTAGTCGGATCCTGCCATAGAGAGCGCGTTCATGACGAAAAGCGGGAGGCCGCCCGTTATGTCGATCAAGCGCTGACAATCCGCAGCATCGGCCTGACACCCGGTATCATGCGCGCCAGCAGCAACCGTATCAGGTGCCCACCCCGAGAGGTTTTCGCACGCAACGCCGAGATTGGCTTCAATCGCAGCGACTTCACCCTCCGGCCGGCCGAGAAGCACGAAACGGATATCCTTGGCCACCTGAATCACACCGATCAGGTCTTCAGCGGCCAGTTTGTGGACATTGTCCAGGGCGACCGTCACGACCTCTCCGCGTTCATTCATGCGGCGAGAGAGGAGCTGCAGGATTTTGCGGCCAGAAGCCCCAGGAAGAAAGATCTTCCCAAGGTCCTGCCCGCCTCCGAGCACTCGACCAGCGAGCTCTCTCGCGACGGCATTGGCAAGAGCCGTACCTGGCATGTCGGCGACGTCGAGGTAGACCAGAGGATTCGGAGCATCCTGAGCGGATTGCGCCAGCCATGACGTTTTGCCTGCTCCCGAATAGTCAACGATCAGACGGACGCGCTCGCCCGTCGAAAGAACCGGCTCATCCTGCTGTATCCGATAGGGGACCGGAGGCACCGGCAGATCCTGCAATTGCAGCACTGCTCAAAAAGGGCCGGAAGGTCCTTTGCAGCAAAGACATGGTCGAGCGTCGGATTTTCGCCCGTCGCCGCCATCGTGACGACGCCTGCCAGCTTCCAGACAAGTGTGTCAGGCGCCAGGGTTGCAAACGGCAAGGTCTCTGCCACGCCACAAGTTGCCTGGACTGCTTCCATCAGGGGTGATATTGCGGGCGCCATGACGCGATTTGCAGGATTGCGTGCCTCTCATGCCGCAGCAGCGCGGGACGGTGCTGCGCGATTCGTCATCGTCAGCAATGCGGAGCCGAACGGGCTTTTGTTGGAAAGAATTGCTGCAAGGGATTGGCCCGCGGACGTAACCATCGACTGGCCGGCGGCCGAACCGGCCAGCCGGATCCTGCCCGTTCGCAAGCCTCTTTGGACAGGGCGTCTTTGCGATGCTTCACCTAGACATAAATGCGGGTGCCGTCGAGCTGAATTTCGACATCTTCGTCGCTCTCGACCGAAACTGCCTGCGCTCTCAAAGTTGCGGCCGAAAAGAAGCATTGAACTGCGTACAGGTGCTGGAAAAGGTAGCCACGATGCACGGCTTCGATTCGAACCAATTGTGCGGGGTCCAGAACGCTGACGCATGATCGTAGGTTCCATTTAGTCCGGGCAAAGACGGTGCTAGCACATTGCCTCGTCGGTTTTCGATGCAGTCCCCGCAGATGCGCAAGGATGGCACATCTGGGGTGGTCTCGGCGTCCTGGCCACCGGAACACCATCCGCCGTAGAGCCGATGAAGACCCTAACGTGAGACACTACGCGATGTCTCGTGAGGCGGACCAACTTGCTGACCTTCCCGGGCGAGCCGTGAATAGAACGTCTCCCGGCTTGAAACTAGTTCTCTTGATGCGCTCCTTAATACAAAAAGCTAATTTCTTAACCTTCTCAGCGATCAAGACGAACACGAAGCCTCCGTGCGCGCTCGCGGAAGGCGGCCTCGCCACCCTCGAGGATGTCACACACGGCTTTGCGGATTGGGGCGTTTTCGAGCCCACCGGCCACATAGCTGATCGGCGGTAAACCGCCTGACGGATGCGGGCCCGCTTCGGCTACGATGATCTGATCGGCGTCGGTGTTGATGACGAGATTGGCGTTGTGCGTAACAATAATGACCTGACGTTTGGACTTGGCCGTGATAAACAGCGCGACCAGCTCATCGAACACCGACTTCGGGTCAAGATTTTCCTCCGGCTGGTCGATGATCAACGGACGATCGTCCGAATCGTCGAGAGCGAGGTAGAGCAGCAAGAGGACGATGCCCCGCGTACCGGGCGAGAGCTTCCGGATGTCGACGCCGTCATAGGAGATCTCGTACCGAACGATGATGTGGTCGGTCCCGAAAAGCCAATGCGCGAATTGCTTCGACCAGGCGCGGAACTCGGCTTGTTGCGTGGGCGCATAAGGCGCGTGGGACAGAAGGTCATTGGTGTATTTTCCAATGAAGGCTGTCATCGCAGCCTGAACCTCCGCCGCCGAGCCAGTCTCCCACGCGGGCTTGAGCGCCTCCGTTGCAGCAGTGATCAATGAGCGACGGCCGTAGAAGGGGCCGGCCTTGCGTCTGTCGAGGAGCTCTTCCTCCGCAACCGAGCCCCATGCTTCTACATCAGCGATCCTGCGGACCGAGAAGCTAAGCTTTTTGAGCGTGCCTGATGACGCTGCAAGCCGCGCCATTAGCGGCGCGTAGAGGCCGGCCAGCGCGTTCTGTTCGCTGATGATCGCCTCGAAGACTCGCCCATATGTGTCATCGCGCTCAGTTTGAAGCTCCTTCCGGCGCCCTGCCGCCCCTTGCGCATCGGTAAGCCGGGTTTCGAGGGTCTGAAGCGCAGAATTCTCTTGCGCGATACGGCCGGTCAGCGCCGTGTATTGGTCCCGCACCAGCTTGTCAGCGCTGAAAAGAGTCCCTAGGCGCGTCATCTCAGCGACGATCGGGGCGAGCGGAAGTGCCGATAGATCAGCATTGTCCGCAACCAGCGCGACGTTTGGATCGCCAAGCGGCGGCGGAACGCCGTTGAGCTTCCGAACCTCGCCATCCGCCCACGCGATGTAAGCCGTCAAGCTTTTGTCGACGTCGCCTTTGTAGATCAGCAGGAAGTCGTCCCACTGCTTGGCGTCCAGGCCGCTATTGGCGTGCCGCGCCTGGGCTTGACGGAGCATTTCCGGCGCGCCAGTGGCACGCATGCTCCGAGCCTCGTCCTGCAGGGCGACGAAGGTGCGGCGCTGATTTCCAAAAGCTTGGATCTTGTTTCGAAGATTCTGAGCCACGCCGCTGAGCTGGGTGTGGCGTGCCACCTGCGCTTCAGTTCCTTTAACAACGAGTTTGGCGCGGTCGGTTGTGTAGTCCGCGATCATTTTCCTCTTCTGCGCGGCCTGCGTGGTCAGCGTGGCAACGAGGCTTTCCTTCTCGAACTCGCTGGCGATGCGGTCGGAGACGTCCGAGATCGCGCCGGCTTCGCGCTCGCGTGCTTGCTGGAACCGTGCAGTCTGCTGGTCGCGCAGCTCGGCGAAGTCGGTTGCCCAATCACGATCTTCTTGCGAATGCGACTCGAAAATCACGCGCTCGATCTCGTCCACGAGACCATCGGAAACACCCTTAGCCGAGCAGAGCTCTTCGACGAACTGCTGGGAGAGATAGCGGGCGCGAGGAAAGGACATGTGGCCGTTGGCGTCGCTGCCGTCGAGGGAGCGCGTGACTGTCGAGCCGCCGCCCCAGGTGAGCGTCGTCGTCGCGTTGCCGATCAGCCTGCGGGCCCGCGCCAGGAAGGAAGGGCTGATATTCTCGTCTGCATCCCAACCGGAGGAAGAGATTGCATCGCAACCTGCCGCAATGACGTCTGCCAAGGCCGTCTTGCCCGAACCCCGCGCCCCGATGATGGCTACAAGGCCGGGGTTGAGCGGGATCGAAGGCGTGGTTGCCCAGTCCGCGTCATCGATTATTACGTCCGAGATGACCTGCGACGGCATTGCCGACCGAGGCGGTTGCTCGCCGACGTAGGCGCGACCTTCCGGGTCGATGCAGGCTTGGCGGAGAGCATCGAACTCTAGGCCGCCCTTGATCCATGAGAAGCGATTATCGACGGGCTGCCCCACAGATATCTGGTCGTGGGAGTCGCTCCCGTGGAGACAGGGCTTGCAGCCGTCGTATCGCTCACGCAATTGTTCAACGGGCACGCCCCGCTGGCCGAGCCAGAACTCCCGCTGCGCCGGGCTGCTCGAGAAGATAATATGGGCGAACTTCTCGATTTCCTGCCGCACGGTGGCGTCGGCAGCCTGCCGAAGACCCGACGTGCCGTCGCCGGCGGCGCCGGCGACGGCGATCAGAATGTTCTTCTTCGCCCATTCGCTTTCGTGGATGACGTTGCGCAGCTGGCCGAAATTGACCTTGACCTGCGTCGCCCCGTGCCGAAGCGCCGCGCCGTCATCAATGATCGTTGGGTCGGCGCGCTTTCCGAGCTTGATCAGCTCTTCGCGTGTGCAGTCGTAGCGGTCGTTATGAGCGCCGAATTGCAGGCGCTTGAGGATGCGCTTGACCTCATCGACGTGGTGAGGATCTTCTGGGCTGACCAAGAGATGGATGTTCACGAAGCCGGACTTTGCCGCGGCGTCCAGGCGCAACTCGATGTTCGGGAAGATCAGCTTCACACCGGGAAATCGGCCAGCAGCTTTGTGTTTGAGGAATTCCTCGTAGGTATCGGTGCCGTAGTACTCGGTGACAGCGATAGCTTCGATCTTGGGGGTCAGGGCTTCGAGGGCCGTGATGTAGGTTCCCCAAGCGTCAGAGGCACCGAACTGATTGTTGAGGATAGTGCCAGGTGCATGAATATGCGGCTCCCATCGGTGCCATTCCGAACCGCGATTGGTCAAGGCGCACCCTTTCATGCCCTGCTTACCTTTGCTACAAACACGTCGTCACGATCCCCTAGAGCGTTTCCAGATTTGAAAACGTGAAACGCTCTAGACCGGTCACCAAGAGTCCTCTCGCAAGGCGCTCAAATTCATCATCTATTTCACCGCTTCGAAACACGACTAACTCGGCCATCGACGCTCTTTTGCAGTCGATGACCAAACGCAGCCAACCGTAGATCGTAGTCTCAAAAGATCGTGAGGCGACGAACTTCGTAGCCTAAAGATCTAACCCCTCGGCCCCCGCGATTCCTCAACGGCGCAGAGTTGGCGTCACTCATCGCGCATCCGACCGCATTCCGCCAGGGGAGATGGCGACTTTCCCTCTTTTCACTGGGTCACCGTTCGTTTCGTAATAGTTGATCGCAAGCGTCGTTCGGACCCATGGACCTTGTCTCTGCCGCCGAAGCGGCGAAGACGAGCCATACGTTTCGCCGCACTATGGGTGTAATCACTTCCTTTGCCCGACCGACCGTCCCACCGCGTCGGGTGCTGGGAGAACCGCATGAGCCTCGATGAGGGGCTTAAGCTTCATCATGACTGCTGGCAGTGGGGGGACGGAGCGACTCTCCTTCGACGAAACGTGGAGCATTAGATGCTCGCAGGTTGACAACAGGGTGTCGTCGGAAGCTCGATACAATCCCATGAAGGAATGGATCTTTTTCCCGTCTGAGGGCAGGAGTTGTGCCTTGACATAAAGTGCGTCCCCAAGCTTTGCCTCAGCAAGGAGCCGAACATGGCTCTCCACAGTGTAGTAGCTGTGGCCGGCCTTCACATAGTCGGCGTCGACGCCAACCATTTGAAGGAGCGCGTCGGAAGCATCGGCGAAGCACTGGGTGTATCGGTATTCGGTCATATGGCCATTATAGTCGATCCAAGCAGAAGGAACTCTCAGTTCGAGAAGCTTCAGTGGCTCCTTAGCTGGATTGGCCTGAGGTTTTGGCGCGGTCTTCCAGAGATGGGCCTCGTAGTCAGACAGCAGCCTGCCAGCCCCCCAGCCCCGCCCCTCATCACCAGCCTTTAGCGCCTGCATGATTCCGACGAGGTTCTGGTCGCGGATGCGCTCGAGCTCTCGAATGCCACGCTGCCCCGACTGGGCGTCAGACTGGACGGCGATCTTTTCAACAAGGGCATCGTCAAAGTCGACCACATCGGTCAACTTAGTCCATGGCCAAGAAAGGCTGGGTCCATACTTGGAAAGAAAATCACGCATGCCGGCTTCGCCACCAGCGATGCGATACGTCTCGAAGAGGCCCATCTGTGCCCAGCGAAGACCGAACGAGTAACGGATCACATTATCAAGAGTTTCGGTATCGCAGATGTCGTCTTTGATCAGCCAGAGCGCTTCACGCCAGAAGGCTTCCAGAAGGCGGTCGCCTACGAAGGCATCAATCTCCTTGTTTATGATCAACCCCGTCATGCCGACCGTCGCGAGCTTGGCCTTGGCGTCTTCGAGCACTGCTCTGGCTGTTTTCTCGCCACCAACGAGTTCGACCAGCGGGAGTAAATACACAGGGTTGTAGGGATGAGCGACGAACATGCGCTCTGGATGCTTCATGTCGCGCTGGAGGTCAGTCGGAATTAAGCCCGAAGTCGAAGACCCAATTAGTGCCTTAGGATCGGCCGCAATGTCGATCTGGGCGAGCACGCTGCGCTTGAGATCAAGCCTCTCAGGCACACTCTCCTGAATCCACTCTGCGCCTCGCACGGCCTCCTCGAGCGACTCGCTGAAGTTTAAAGTGCCTTTGACGGGAAGGGGCGCGCGCGTGAGCATCTTATACGCGCGCTCGGCATTCGCCATGACTTCGGAAATGAGCCGCTGAGCTTCAGGATGGGGATCGAAAATTTTCGTATCGATGCCGGCAAGTACGAATCGAGCGGCCCAAGCTCCGCCTATAACGCCACCCCCGATACAAGCCGCCTTACTGATTCTAGCCATTTATGATTTACCTTCCGAATTGCCTCTTCATTGCATCAGGGCGAGTAGTCCGAGGAAGCTGGGCGCGATCACCTGCTGTCCTGCAGGAAGCATGCCACTTTATCGCTTGGTCAGTTTAAGTTTCCGACGAACTTCCTCAGGACCGATGACCCTGCCGCCCATGCTTTCGACGAGATTGACGGCCTTCTCGACTAACCGGCCGTTCGTTGCAAACTGACCCTTGGCAACGTACAGATTGTCTTCAAGGCCAACGCGCACGTTGCCACCTGCGAGCACGGCCGCCGCCGGATATGCCATCGCGTCGCGCCCAATAGCAAAGGCGGAAAACGTCCAATCCGGAGGGATGCTGTTCACCATCGCCATAAAAGTGTTGAGGTCATTAGGGGCACCCCACGGGATTCCCATGCAGAGCTGAACCAGGACAGGGTCCTCGATAAGCCCCTCCTTAACGAGCTGCTTAGCGAACCAGAGATGCCCGGTGTCGAAGACCTCGATCTCTGGACGAACGCCAAAATCGGTCATCATTTTGGACAGCGCGCGAAGTGTCGCAGGCGTGTTGGTCATTATATAATCGCCGAGATTGAAATTCATTGTGCCGCAATCAAGCGTGCAAATCTCGGGCCTGCACTCGACAATAGGGCTGAACCTTTCAGAGGCACCGACAAGGTCAGTGGTGGGAGCAAGTGGAAATGGCTGTTCGACACTGCCAAATACGAGATCCCCTCCCATCCCTGCGGTGATATTCAGTACGACGTCCGTATCCGATTGTCGTATCCGGTCCGTCACTTCTTTGTATAATTCATTTCTGCGAGAAGGCGCCCCGGTCTCCGGATCGCGAACATGGATGTGAGCGACTGCAGCTCCCGCCTTTGCAGCTTCAACGGCAGCTGCTGCGATTTCTTTTGGTGAACGGGGTACGTGGGGAGATGTCGATGCAGTATCCCCCACGCCGGTTACGGCACAAGTGATGAACACTTCGCGATTCATAGAAAGGCCCATGACGCTTCCTTTGCTTTGATCATGACATCGACGATGGTCAGCATGCGGTCGTAACGCCCAAGCTGCTGCGCTGTGCTTCTAGTATTCAGTTGATATTGTCTGGCCGTCGATCGCGATAGACTGTCCGGAAATAATTCGGCCATGAGGGCTGCAGAGGTAAAGAATCATACTGGCGATTTCTTGGACACTCACCAGCCTTCTCATCGAGTACATTTTGAGCTCTGCCTGCCTGATTTGCTCAATTGGCACACCACGTGATCGCGAGGCCATTTGCTGCACCCGCTCCAATCTGGGCGTATCAACGGCACCAGGGCAAATCGCATTCACGTTGATGTTGTGCTGGCCCAACTCCATTGCCATGACATCTGTAAGGCCGATGACGCCATATTTAGCGGTACAGTAAGGAGACCGAAGTGAAAAAGGCAGGAACCCGGCCGTTGAAGACATGTTGACGACGGATCCGCCTCCCGCCGCCTTAATGAGCGGCACCGCAGATCGCGCACAATAAAAGGCGCCGTCCAGATTTACAGCGAGCGTGGCTCTCCATTCGTCGTCACTCACAGCTTCCACCGGCTTTGATGGACCTGAGGTGCCGGCGTTGTTGACGAGGATATCCAAACCGCCCAGGCGGCTACCAACCTCCTCAAAAAGCTTAGCCACAGCTTCGGACTTCGAAACGTCAGCGGCGACCGCAAACATGCCTGTGCTTGGCTGAACACTCTGAATCGCCTCGGGGTCGACATCGCAGACGAGCACTTTTGCTCCCTCAGCAGCAAAGCGTTCTGCTACCGCCCTTCCAATACCGGCAGCACCCGCTGTAATCAGAACACGCTTATTCTCTAATCGAAGATCCATGTAGCCCTATCCCTTCATATTCGCGAACCTACTCTTTAGTGAGCAATCGTTGCGAAAATAACGACTTATCTCGCCAAGCCTCCCTAGCGACGGTTGATCCACCGCAGGCAGTCACCCCTGACATAAAATGAACTTTATATATTGCGGCAATCGCTAAGCCTCCCCCAGGTGGGGCCGCAATGGATGCTTCGATAGCACAATCAATTGCGGCGGGAGTTCGCAAAAATGTAAACTGCCAAATGACTTTATTCCGGAATCAATTGGACGAATGTCCAATCAACGACTAGAGGATGGAATCACAACTGACTTCATCGAGTGCGCAGAGCGCTGCCCGGAATCCGGCCGGCTCGGATTCGGCTGAAACGCCGGCCGCGTTGGCGATATCAATCATCGTAACTGCGGAAATGCTCTTCCCCGCGATCGCCTTGCCCGCTGCTTTAACGATACGAAGGCGGGCCAGTTCAACGTCAATAATTTTTGGCATAGCCTCCAGACGCTTTCCTATCTGAGACGCAAAATTCAATGTCCCAGCCATCTCCACTTTCAAGCAGGCCACGTGGAGGCCACTTCGGCGAATCTCCTCAGTTTTCCCAGCTACGGCGAATTAGGAGCCAGCAACCTGAAAGTGGTATTCCCGGCTATCTGGTGGGAACATGTAGCTTTTCCGTCTTGCAGTACAGGATTAGCTAGGTTGACGGCACCCTATTCTTGGCCAGCCCCTAATATATAGGCTAGGCCAATTACGCTTTTAGACTTGTAGAGCTCAATGGAAAAAGCGCATTTTGCCTTTGGCACGTATGCTATGTTAGATCTGAGGTCAATTTCAACGTCCTGAAAATCAATGGTTTGGTTACATAGGGGGAAACACGCCTTATAGACGGCCTCCTTAAGGACGAACAGGTCTCGCCGCTGGAGCAGAGGTAAGTCGTACACGGTTTGCTCTCTAGAAGTTGCAACCAAGTCAATTAGGTCGTTGGGAAGCGGTTCGTCAGGTTCGATGTCGACACCCAGCGCTGCGATGAGTTTCTTCTCTGCAATAGCGGCGGCTGCTACTGTATTGTGGTGTGCCAAAGAGCCAACAATGCCGACTGGCCAAGTCGGAGCACCAGATTGCGTCTTTAAGATGGGCATCGGTGGAAATCCTAGTTTAGCGAGGAGTGTCCGGGCGACAATTCTTGCCGCGCCGCTTTGGCGACGATTTTTGGCAACAGCGCGTCCCAGCGCAGCAATTTCGGAAGCGAACAAGGCGGCCTCGTCGACGCGTTCTATCGAACGAATTCCGACGAGGATGTTCTGTTGATCAAACCTTATAATGTCCATTTATTTGTCTCCTTGAGGTCTCGCGCAATGTAGCTAGTGGCTGAGCTCGACAACAAGGTCCATAGAACGGAGGATGCTTCTTGGACACTCGATACCAAACGCGAGTTGGCCGGCCGTGGACTAAGCGCGTGCTTTTGCTTTGACGAGGCGAAGGCTGGCGCGGCTCGCAGACAGCAGAAAACTTGCCGAACAAGCCCTCTGCTAGAGACCGTTCTAACGCCGGCTCCGGTGGTCCGCAGGCACTGCAGCGCACGGCTGCCGATTTCCGCTGCGGCGCACACTGCGTCGGCTTCCCGTCAAATGGTTGCTGCAGCTTAGCGTACTTAGAATCACAAGGGTACGGACTGAGCTTTGCCCCCTTTGCGCACGGCAGCAGCGCGGCAGCGTTCCGTCTGGCAGGCGACCTCGCCGCGCAGAATACAGAGATTTGTCCAATCGGTGACTGTGCCGCCCTGCGCTAGCGCCGTACGCGATCCATGGTCGAAAGGTGGCCCTGGGCCCATTGGGAATATGGCGCAGATGACGAGCGAAGATGCGGCTCAGGGCTCGTCCGGGGGCCTGACCAGTCAGAGACGGCAAACTCGCCGGCAACCGCAGCGCGCGGCAGCAGTTCGGCCGCGAATAGCGTCCTCGATCTTGTGGAATTCGGCCATTCTCGAGGGCTTCGCTGGCAAATCGGTGCGGCACGGGCTGCCGCCAACTCGTAAAAGCAAGCTGCTCTTGGGCGTGCGGCCACTCCAAAGAGAAATTAAATCATTCGCTGGATTACATTTTTTCACAATTCCGAGCCTGTTGCCTGTGGTATCCAAAGCTCAGGTAGCAGCGTCCAGAGTGCGATTTGCTAAGTTCAGAGTGCGAAGTTGCTGTGCCAGTCGCTACGGGTCGCCTGCAGATCGCAACAAGGCATTTGGCTGCTCGATTAGTACAAACTTGCCGCCCCCGTACCACGTCTTGCCGTGCTTTCAGCCAACGAGGTCATAACCTAGGCCAAGAGAGGAGAACTGCAATGAGCAAATGGGGTGAACATTCGAAACCAGCTTTGACCGTAAGCCGAAGGAGCGTCCTCAAATCCGCGGCCGCGGTTGGGGCGCTGGCGATCACTTCATCAGGCGCGACACTTTCCGTCGTCGCTCAAGAATCCGCTCCCAAGAGGGGAGGGCATTTCAAGCTCGGGGTCGCGGCCGGCGCCACGTCCGACTCCCTTGATCCAGGAACTTACACTAACTCATTCACAGAACTATTTGGCAAAACCCTGCACGGTTATCTCACAGGAATAGACGCCGACGGGAAGGTTAACGGCGAAATCGCAGAATCTTGGGACGTATCGAAAGACGCCAAGACGTGGATCTTCAAGCTGCGGAAAGGCGTCGAGTTCCACAATGGCAAAAGCTTAGATGCCAAGGATGTCCTCGCCTCGATTAACCACCATCGCGAGGAGCAATCCAAATCAGGCGCGAAGCCCATCGTGGATCCGGTCGACGAAGTCCGTGCGGACGGTCCTGGGACAGTGGTCTTTGTCTTGAAAGACGGCAACGCAGATTTTCCGTACCTTCTTGAAGATTTCCACTTGGCAATCGTACCATCGAAGGACGGAAAGGCAGACGTCTCCGGAGTTGGAGCTGGAGGTTATGTGCTAGACAACATTGACTACGGCGTCAAAGGCACCGGCAAACGTTTCGCTAATTATTGGAAATCCGATGCGGCCTGGTTTGATTCGTTCGAGGCTCTTGCCATACATGATGTCACAGCGCGCACAAATGCGCTGGCAACAGGCCAGATCCACGCGATGGAACGATGCGACCTGAAGACGATCCATCTACTGGAGAGGAACAAAGATCTGGAGATTGTATCGATCGCCGGAACTCAATTCTACTGCACGGCCATGGATTGTAAGGCCGCCCCGTTCGACAACGCCGATGTTCGACTGGCGGTCAAACATGCGATCAACCGGCAGCAGTTGCTAGATACCTTGCTGCACGGACACGGGAAACTTGGCAACGATCACCCAATCGGGTCCACAAATCGCTTTTTCGCCAAGAATCTGCCACAACGCGAATTCGATCCGGAGAAGGCTCGATTCCACCTCAAGAAGGCTGGCCTTTCGGATCTGAAGATCAGCTTATCTACTGCAGATGCAGCTTTTCCAGGGGCAGTCGACGCCGCCGCGATTTACCAGCAAGATGCAGCCAAAGCCGGCGTTAGCATTGATGTAGTCCGCGAGCCGAATGATGGCTATTGGGACACTGTTTGGTTGAAGAAACCTTTTTATATGAGCTACTGGCTCGGCCGGCCCACCGCGGACTGGATGTTCTCCCAGGGTTATGCCGCTGATGCCGCATGGAACCAAGGGCATTGGAAGAACGCTCGTTTCAACGAACTTTTGGTGGCTGCCCGGTCTGAACTTGATGACGCGAAGCGTTCGGAGATGTATGCAGAAATGCAGAGTATATGCAGAGACGACGGCGGCGAAGTTATACCGGTTTTTGCGAACAACGTCAGTGCTCTATCGAGGAAAATCGCTCACACAAAGCTCGCCTCGAACTGGGATCTGGACGGTTTCCGTTGCGCAGAGCGCTGGTGGTTCGCCGATGCATGATGTGACGCAGCATTGAAATGGCTCCAATAGCGAAGATCATCGGTCAGCGCGTCGCCTTGGGCATGCTGACCTTATGGATTGTTTCCGTAATCATATTCGCCGGAGTGCAGTTTCTACCAGGTGACATTGCTACCGAAATGCTTGGGCAGTCGGCAACTGCAGAGACAATCGCCGCCTTCCGGAAAAGCCTCGGCCTTGATCTGCCCGTGCATCTTCGGTACGCCTATTGGCTCGCTGACGTGCTCCGAGGAGATTTGGGAACAGCGCTATCCAACGGCCGAGATATCGGCGAACTCATTCGACCAAGGTTGTTCAATACACTGTTCCTGGCGTTGACGGCCGCGATAATGGCCGTCCCCTCAGCGTTGCTGGGTGGATTACTTAGTGCGCTCTATCGCAACACATTCTTCGATCGTCTGATCAATGTTTTTACACTCAGCTCAATTTCACTTCCGGAATTTTTCATCGCTTACATCCTCATCATGGTCCTATCAGCGAAAGCTGGTATTTTCCCGAGCCTCGCTGACGTCGATTCAACAGCCGGTCTTGCCGGCCGTCTGAATGCAGTCGCCCTTCCCGCACTTACGCTTACGCTAGCGGTCTTGGCCCATATGACGAGGATGACCAGGACATCGATCATCAACCTTCTTGCAAATCAATACATTGAGACAGCGCGGCTTAAGGGCTTGCCAGAATGGCGCGTGCTTGTTCGGCATGCGTTGCCGAACGCTTGGGCGCCGATCGTCACCGTTGTTGTATTGAACTTGGCATATCTGATCACGGGGGTAGTAATCGTGGAGGTCGTCTTCGTCTACCCAGGCCTCGGGCAACTCATCGTGGATTCGGTACAGAAAAGAGACATTCCTGTCGTGCAGGCCTGCAGTCTGATCTTCGCGGCGACTTACGTCCTGCTCAATCTCACGGCCGACGTCTTGTCTATCGTAACCAACCCGCGCCTTATGCATCCAAAATGATGTGCGATAGCCGTGAATAACCGATGAGCGAAACAAATGACGGTCATTGACGTGCGATCAATTCTCGTTGTGGGAGGCAGGAGGTTTGTCTCGGCGCCGGTAAGCGCAAAATTCGGGATGGTGGTCATCGCGGCGTACGTGCTGGCTGCCCTGTTGGCCCCGCATCTGACTCCTTACGGTGAAGCCGAAATTGTCGGTACGCAATTCGAACCATGGAGTTCCAAATTTTGGCTCGGCACCGACAATCTTGGGCGTGACATGTTAACACGACTTGCGTTCGGAGCTCGAAACACAATCGGCATCGCGTTGCTGACGACCTGTCTCGCCTTTTCCATTGGCGCCTTCGCCGGCTTGGCTGCTGCCACCTTTGCCGGATGGCTCGACCAAATACTGGCACGCCTCGTGGATGTTCTGATGTCCATACCGCAGCTTATCTTTGCGCTGCTGCTGCTCTCAATCTTCGGCACTTCGGTCTCCGCATTGGTGGTCGTCATTGCTCTCCTGGACTCTACGCGTGTGTTTCGGCTGAGCCGGGCCGTCGCAATCAACGTCGCGGTTTTGGACTATGTCGAGGCAGCAAGGCTCCGCGGCGAAGGAGCCACGTGGAT
Organism: Mesorhizobium ventifaucium; assembly: GCF_935822925.1. GTDB lineage: Bacteria > Pseudomonadota > Alphaproteobacteria > Rhizobiales > Rhizobiaceae > Mesorhizobium > Mesorhizobium ventifaucium. The sequence continues at coordinate 29,644 of NZ_CAKXZS010000051.1, read as the reverse complement.
CATGACACGCGAGATATTGCCCAACATAGCCCCTACGTTGGTAGCTGAGTTCGGCCTTCGGTTTTGCTTCGTGTTCCTGCTGATCAGCGCTTTGTCGTTTCTTGGTCTGGGGATCCAGCCGCCTACAGCCGATTGGGGTTCGATGGTCCGTGATTCCGCGACATTGATTTCCTATGGTGACATCACCCCTCTTCTGCCAGCCGGAGCGATTGCTCTATTGGCGGTGGCAGTGAATTTGGTTGTGGACTGGTTACTCCACTCAGCAAGCGGCCTTCACGACGCTTGAGGTCGCCTCGCGTTCTTGAGACGGAAAAAGCTCGAAGGAAGAGTTGCTGATGTTGACCCAACTGTTTGGTGACTTCCGCAAAACACAAAGTGCGTAGCTCTCTCGAATCTCGAATCCAAGAGATGTTTGTTATTCCGCCGACGCTACGGCCCGTATCTATGTGGTTAGGACTTTGTAAGCGCGCCTTGTGCGTGCCGCAGCAGCCGGCTTCTAAATGGTACACTGCAGTGGCTGCATACCTATTCTATTTGGATGGACGGGTTCTTCGACGGCGCCCAAATCGAAAAAGACCGGCGACGGGCAATCAACCGAGCGGAAACTGCAAATGTCGAAAGAACTCGCATTGTTGGACGGGCGAGATGACCCGAAGCCCTCCGAGCGTGCGCCTGGCAACTGGCCGGAAAAGCCCGACATGCTGCTCAATATACGCAACCTTCGGATTGAGGCTACCGTCTACCCACCGCGCGAGAGCCCAAGGAATATGATCCTCGTTCATGACGTTTCACTAACTCTGGAACGCGGCAAGGTTTTGGGATTGATTGGTGAATCGGGCGCCGGCAAGTCGACCATAGGTCTGGCCAGCATGGGCTATGGTCGAGGTGGCGTTAGAATCACTGGCGGTGAGGTCGTTCTCAACGACCGTGACATACTGACGGGCGGAGCAAGTGGCATGCGCAGGCTCCGGGGCCGCGAAGTATGCTATGTTGCCCAATCGGCCGCAGCCGCATTCAATCCCGCGTACCGGCTGATGGACCAAGTGATAGAGGCGGCACTTCTGCACGGCACGGGAACTCGGGCTGAAGCCAAGATACGAGCCGTTGAATTGTTCAAAAAGCTTAACCTTCCTGACCCGGAGAACATCGGCAGACGTTTTCCTCACCAGGTTTCGGGGGGTCAGTTGCAGCGCGTTATGACCGCAATGGCACTCTGCTCGAGCCCTGACCTCATTGTCTTTGACGAGCCTACCACCGCGCTCGATGTCACCACGCAAATCGATGTATTGGCTGCGATACGGGACGCCATCCGCGATACGGGCGTCGCCGCCCTTTATATCACTCACGACTTGGCGGTGGTCGCGCAGGTCGCGAACGAAATAGCGGTGCTACGGCATGGCAAGCTCATAGAGCGAGGCGTGACGCAGCAAATCATTAACAATCCCGGCGAGCAATACACGCGAGCCCTCGTTTCAGTGCGTCGTATTGCTCACGAGCAGAGGGATTGTGACTCTCCACCAGTGGGCTATCAGTATTAGGCGTGACAGCAGCTTACGGCAACGGAGCAGTCAAGGTATTGCACGACGTTTGCCTGGAGCTTCAGCCTGGACAAACGCTCGCATTTGTCGGCGAATCGGGCTCTGGCAAATCAACGCTTGCACGCGTGATTACTGGATTGCTGCCGCCTCTAGCAGGTAGCATCCAGTTCGACGGGAGCGGTCTTCCACGCCGGCTGGCTGAGCGATCGAAGAAGGATCTTCGCCGATTGCAGATGATCAATCAGATGGCGGATGTCGCGATGAATCCGCGCCAGACTGTCGCCACGATCGTCGGGCGACCGATCGAATTCTATTTCGGGATCGGCGGCGCCGAGCGTGATCAACGTGTGGTCGAACTGCTTGATAAAATCGAGATGGGGAAGAGCTTTGCGGACCGATATCCGGCAGAACTGTCGGGCGGTCAAAAGCAGCGTGTTTGCATCGCTCGGGCGCTTGCGGCAAAGCCGAAGCTGATGATTTGCGATGAGGTGACTTCGGCCCTTGATCCCTTGGTCGCCAACGGAATCTTGAAGCTGTTGCTGCAGCTGCAAAAAGACGAGGAGGTGGCCTATCTCTTCATTACCCACGACCTTGCGACGGTGAAGTCGATTGCCGATTCTATCGCGGTGATGCATCGCGGGCGAGTGGTACGCTACGGGACAAAGGGTCAAGTTCTTGCCCCACCGTTCGATCCCTATACCGATCTTCTCCTGTCTTCGGTTCCGGAAATGGAGGTCGGCTGGCTAGATGGAGCAATCAGTTCCCGACGGATGGAGAGCGTCGGGAACTAGCCAGGATTAAGTCTGCTCAACCTTTTCGGGACTGTGATCCCTAACGTTCCAGATGTCCAGAATGGTTCCTGTGAAGACTTGATCAGCGCGACCGTTCTGCGCATATCCGCTTATAGAGAGCGCCGAATGTCGCCGCGTTGATTATCTCATCCAATTTCGGCGCCCCCCAAAGGTCGCTCTTCTTCAAGTGGGCTTGAAGTTCTGCGGCGAGAAGGCTGTCCCCCCCCACATCAAAGAAGTTGTCCTCCAATCCTATTTCTTTGGCGCCGAAAAGAGATCTGACTTCTTCGAGGAAAAGGCTCCTCGGATCGGCGTGCCTCAACGTACCGTCCTCGCTTGTTCTGACTTCTCCGGGCGGAGATTTTCTACCTTGGTCCGGCTGCTGTTCCGGCGTGATTGTCCGGACCTGGTCGACCCATTGACTCACGCGAGGAGGCAATGGCCGGGTCGCTACAATAACCGGGCCGTTGTCGACGGTCGCCAGTATGCGCTTGATGACATCGATGCCCTCCTCGGAACTGAGTGGCAAATTTTTCGCCTGACATGTCTGGTACGCGGCAGTCACCCGCTCGTCGAGGGAGTAATCCCAATCATCCCACTTGGAATTGATCCACCGGACACCGAGTTTGCCCTGTACCTGGCGTGCAAATGCGTCCATGAAGCTGTCGGCCGCTGCGTGCGCAGCCATCGCCGGTCCGCCGAGGATGGACGCAAGGGACGAGAAGAGGAACACGAACGCCGGTGATTGCCTGTGGGTGGACTGTACCCGCTGGATCGCACCATAAAGGTTGCGTGTCGCCACAGTTTTGGCGGCGAACTCACTGGCAGAGATCGTGTCCTTCATCTCTGAAAGGAACTCCACATCGGCGGGTCCGGCGGCGTGAAAGATCCCGTCGATCCGCCCGAATTCGCGAACCGTTGTGTCGAGCGCGTCCGACAGGCTGTCGAAATCGGATAGGACGGCCTGATGAAGAATCACCTGACGCTTTGCATCGTGAAGCGCGGTCAGTCGGCGTGTCCAGCCATCCTCATCGACATCCACGTGCCCTGAACTCAAATCATCGGGCGCGCGAGGGCGGGTTATCGCCACGACTGTCGCCCCGAGGCTTACGAGATGCTCTGTCAAGGACAGGCCGATCCGCCCGAGAGCTCCTGTGATCAGATAGACGCCACTAGGCCGCAGGATCTCCCGTCCGGAAACCTGCGACGCGAGACTCACCTGGGAAAAATGTGGCACCCACCGTCGGTTTCCGCGGAGCGCGACGATGGCATCTGGACCGGGCACGTCACGTCCGATTTCAGCCTCTAGCTGTTCGCCTATATTCGGGTCATCGATATTCAGATCAACAACCCGACAATCGACCATGGGGTTTTCCTGCGGCAGCACTCGGGTGGGACCCAAGACGCACGCCTTTTCGGAATCTACAGGTTCCTCGTCGACCTGAACGCTCCGGTCCCCAACGATCCAGAGGTCGAGCGGAGTCTGGAGCGCCAGTGTGGAAAGGGCTCGAGCCAATTCAAGTATAGCATCATAGCTCTGAAAAAGGTGAGTCTGGGGCGTACCTGGATCTGTGCATGCGTCCGTGGTGCGGCTCAGGTGCCAGAGACAGAGAATGCGGTCAACGGGACGCTCCGACACCATCTCGGCGTCGAAGAGGGCCTTCAGCCCCTCTCGGGTGGGATCGATAAAAATTGTAGACCCCTCGATTTCCAGGGGCGAATTTGAAGACTTGGCTTGTCGGCAGACACGGACAACTTCATGACCCGCATCCTCCAACTGCCGTGTTATGCTATTTGCCAGCGCGCCTCCCGCGTGCTCCGCCTCACCAAACGGCCTATCGGCGAGCAGCAACCAACGTAGCTCCTTTTTACTTGCGCCACCGGAAGCCGTGAGGGGAAGCATTTTCTCTATCCAACTTTGCGCATAGGTGAACACTGTCCGCCCGTGCCGTTCTCGCTCCCCGAGCTGCCTCGGAGACGGCGCACTCACAGGCTGATCCTCCGGCCAGCAACGATGACCGTCAAACGAGTACGTTGGGAGGGAAAGTCGCTTGCGAGTCCCGAACGGTTCCAATTGATCACTGGCCCGCTTCCAATCCACAGCAACACCCGCGTTCCAGAGCGCTCCGAGGCACTCAAGAAGGACATGGCGGCCTGTGAACTCTCCGTCGTTCTCGCCGCACGCGGCTGGCACAATCGCGGGAATTCCAACCTTACGATCTCCTGGATCGATCGCTCCGAGTGCGAAACGCGCCAGACTGCGCGAGGGGCCAAGCTCAACAAGTGCAGTCACGCCGGCCGCTAACACGGCATCGAGAGCGAGATCGAAACGGATAATCTCAGTTGCTTGCCTACTCCAGTGGCTCTCCGGTAATGGCACATTCGCACCATGCAGAGATCCTGAATTCAGAGCAATCGCGACATTTGGCAATCGCTTGTCGAGGATGCGGACCTGTGCGTCGACGATATCAGCCGCTGGTTTCATCAGGGGAGAATGACTTGGGACGCCAGCTGTATCAATGACGTGGTTTGGAATCCTTTCTTGTTCCAGCCTCCCGTGAAGCCCTTCGAGAAGTTCTCGCTTCCCAGTGAACACAACGCTTGTATTTGAGTTCACGATCCCAACGCTTATCTCGCCAGCTTCAGCTCGATCACGCCAAGCGTCTTCAGTGAGGATACGCTCAGCCTCATCGAGGCCGCATCCGGCCGCAAGCATCGCACCGTCGACACCAAGCTTCGCCATTGCGCGGTTACGAGCGACTGTGAGCCCAACGGCATCTTCCACTTTCAGAATGCCCGCCAGGGTGGCCACGACGTATTCGCTCATGCTGTGTCCCAAGAGATAATTGGGACGCACCCCGAACGTTTCTAGCAAATGCGCCATGGCGTATTGTACGGAGAAGGTCATTACACTGGTTTCTTCGAAGGAAGCGGTCGCGTATACGTCGTCGTCCCCAAACATGACCGTCTCCAGGTCACGATCCAGAACCTTGCGACTAGTTTCCGCACAAACCAGAAAAGCATCGCGAAAGGTCGGTACGTGATCAAACAGATCCTTGAACATTCGTGGATGCTGCACTCCGCAACCGGGCAGCAAGAATCCAATCGACGGCCTCGAATGGGTTCTGTCAGCCGCACGATCCACCTCTTCTTCTAACTTCGCGATGGCTATGTCCAAGTTGCGCGCCACAACGACGGCTCGATGATCGAATTGGCATCTTGCCACGCGTAACGTGTGGGCGACGTCACCGAGATCGACTTCGCGGTGACGCCGCAGGAAGGCGGCTAGATCCCGGCAGGCCCGGGTTAGCGCCGCCGGTGTCTTTGCAGATAGGCAAAGAGCGTGAGATCCTCGCGCGACCGATCCAGGCCAAGCCCTTGCGCTGTCGCGATCCCATTCCTGCAGCACGACATGGCAGTTGGTCCCACCGATACCGAGCCCGGTGACTCCGGCAGTTCGTGGTCCTCCTTGCGGACGTGGCCAGGGTCTAAGCTGCTCATTGACGAAGAAGGGGGTGTCTTCCAGGCCCAGATCTTCGTTCAGCCGATTGATGTTGATGGTCGGGGGGATTACTCCATGCTGAAGGGTGAGAACTGTCTTGATAAAGCTTGCGACTCCTGCGGCTATGTTGGCATGGCCGATGTTCGGTTTAATTGACCCGAGCGCACAGGTGTTGCCCTTTTCCTGTCGTCCTCCATAAGCCTCTGCCAGCGCGCGGACCTCGATCGGGTCGCCGACCTTGGTGCCAGTGCCATGAGTTTCAATGTATTCCACGTCTTCAGGGCCGAGTGCCGCGGAGGCAAGCGCCTGGCGCACAACAGCGGCTTGGCCTCGCGCGCTAGGCGCCGAGAAAGACGATTTGGCGCGACCATCGTTGTTGATGGCACATCCTTTTACCACTGCGTGGATCGGGTCGCCCGCCGCAAGCGCATCTTCCAGGCGCTTGAGAACGACGACCCCTACCCCATCCCCAAGCACTGTCCCATTAGCATCGGCATCAAAGGTCCGGCAAACACCGTCCGAAGAATTGATGAAGTCCTTGACGTACTGATACCCGGCTTGCGGGAAGGTGATGCTCGCCGCGCCTGCGAGCGCCATGTCGCAATAGCCACCCGCTAGCGACTGAGCCGCAACCGCGATCGCCACTAGTCCAGTTGAGCATGACGTTTGTACCGCAATACTTGGGCCGCTGAGGTCCAGCATGTAGGACACGCGCGAGGCAAGATAGTCCTTGTCGTTGCCGAGCTCCGTCAGGAAAGCGAGCGGGGCGTTCGTGGGATTGGTAAGGCCGCCCCCCTTCAAATGGTGTATTAGATAGAGGGGGAGGAATGAACCTGCGAACACCCCAGTCCGGCCCTCATGCTGGGTTGGCGAATATCCGGCCGACTCGAGCGCCTTCCAGCAGCATTCGAGGAAGAGGCGATGCTGCGGGTCCATCAGCGTTGCATCACGCCTTGAGAGCTTCCAGAAATCCGGATCGAAAAGGTCCACATCTTTGAGATGTGCGCCCACGCGCACATAATCGGAGCGCTTCAGCACAGCCTCCGGAATGCCCCGGGCCTTGAGTTCCTGCTCGGAGAGCGCGGCAATCGAGCAGACGCCTTGGCAGAGGTTCTCCCAGAGCGCATTGACGGTATCCGCGCCGGGGAAACGCGCGGCCATACCAATCACCGCAATGTCCATCCCGGGACCGCGCCGCCCGTCGAACGCCGTGGTGTGCGCCCTCGCCGCCGAGGTTGGCAGTGTTCTGGGGAGCTTCCGTTTTTGAGGGTGCTCCTGCTCGCCCCGACGCTTGCGGAGAAGAGCCGCGAGCTCTTTGAAAGTCGGATTGAGGAACACTTCCACCACGCGGAGCTCCACCTTCAGACTCTCACGAAGCTGCGTGCTGAGGCGGGCGGCCAAAAGGGAGTGTCCGCCGCAATCGAAAAAATTGTCGCCCGGATCAGCAACCTCAGCCTGAAGGAGGTCGTGCCAAGCTGCGCGAAGTGCCGATTCGACCTCTTCGGCACCTGTGCCTGGAGTGCACGTCTCTTCTGCGAGCTCGCGGAGGCGAGAACGATCAAGTTTCCCATTGCCCGCAATCGGCAATTCGGTAACGGCGACGAAGTCCGCTGGCACGGCGTAGTGTGGCAGCTCAGACTTCAAATGCGCCCGCAAAGCGGCCTCCCAGCCGTTGGCCCCATTTCGCAAGACTACATAGGCGATCAATCGATCAGGCTGGCCGGTGGTAGGGTCGAGTTCCGGCACTACGGCGGCGGAGCAGACGGCGGAGTACCGAAGCAAAGCAGCTTCTACAGACCCGAGGACGACGCTATAACCTCGGATCTTCACCATAAAAGCGCAGCGCCCAATAATTTCCAAGTGGCCGCCGGGCAGCATGCGGCCGATGTCGCCAGTGCGGAACATTGTGCCATCAGCGCGAAACGGGTCGGGAAGGAACCTTTCCCGTGTCATCTCCGGGCTGTTGAGATATCCATGACCCACTGCATCGCCGCCGACGAAGATCTCGCCCAAGAAGCCCAGCGGTGCGGGATCGCGCTGCTCTCCGAGGACATAGACACTGACGTTGTACTGAGGTGGACCGACAGGTACGACCTTTTGTGTTGTTGCAGGATCGATCTCGCTCAAATCAATATGCGTGACGTCATGTGTCTCCGCTACGCCGTAGTGATTGACAATTTTGATGTGCGGTAGCGCATCCTTCACACGCGCAAGCAACGCAGATGTTAGAACCTCGCCTGATAGGAAGATCAATCGGAGATCCGGAAGGCGGGAGGGGAAGTCGACGAGGCCGCTGCTGATAATAACATCGAGCAGTGAAGGAGTTAGCAATATTCTGGAAATTCGATTTCGTTTCAGGTACTCGACGAGTTGGTGCGGATCGTAAATAACGTCGTCTGGTATCAGGTAGGCTGGCATCCCGGCGAGGATTGGCCGCATTATCTCCCAGACGAGGAAGATATTAACCGCCTCGCGCTCATCAGGCGCATACGGCAGCGCCTGATAGCGCCATTGATAGGAGCATATCGCGCTTCGGTGGGGGCAGACGATCCCTTTCGGTTCACCAGTCGTGCCGGACGAAAATACAATCTGGGCCGGCGCATCGAGATCCACAGTTTGGGGATTTGGCGAAATTGCTTTGCCGAGTTGCGCTTCCCAACCTTTGTCGAGCGACAGCGCAAGACCTGACCAGTTAGGCGGAAGGTTAGCTGCGAAACGGTTGTTGGTGACGACGATTTCAATTGATGCCTTCTTAAGCATCCGCTTTAGCGCCGCAACGGGCTGAGCTTTCTCAAGAACGACGTAGGCCGCCCCTGTCTTAAGAATACCGAACAGCGCGACAGCGTATTCGGGTGACGTATCCATTAGGATACCGACGTGCGAACCTCGGCTCTGATTATGTCTGAGTAAGTGTCTAGATAGAATCTCGCTTTGGTCGTCGAGCTCACGGTAGGTTAATATCCCAGTCTCTGAGACGACGGCAGGGGCGTCCGGATTGAGGGCCGCTTGCTTACGGAATCGTTCATGCAGGGTTAGTTCGGGATAAGGTAGCGCCTCGCCAATTCGAATGGAATGAGGGAGTTGTGCCTTTACTTCCCCAACCTCACGCAGGAGGGTAGACACCACATCCGACGTCATAGAATGGGTGTAAAAATGATCGCTATCAAACATAATCCGGGCGAAGCGCGACGTCGTAAGCCGACGCCATTCGTCTAGGTCATCGGCATTGATCGTTTCGTCTTGAACTCCCCCCATTGCGGTGATTGCCGCGCGGAGAGGCGTTGGTAGGTTTCGATCGTAGGTCTCCGCCAGTTCGAAGTCGGCGCGCATCGGAGGCAAGATGAAGTTATGTAGCAGTTCCTCATTTGCCAGCGCCTCCTTGGGGACCAAACCGAGGCTACGGACCACATCGGTTAACTTGTCATCCCTGTATATATACATGGGCGGTTCATCCGCCGGCACATCCGCCGACGGGTGAGCCGACACGATAACATGGAAGGGAGATGGCAGACCGGCCTTCTCCAGGGAGCGGGCGATCTCGTAAGATACGAGGGCACCTACACTATGACCAAAGAAAACAAAAGGCCGGTCGCTGTACTTCCGGAGCGCCTCAGTGACCATGGGTACTAGTACGTCCATGCTGCGGATAGCGGCCTCCGCTGCCCGTTTGCCGCGCCCGGGAAGATCCAGACAAATAAGCTCAACCTCATCGGGGAAAAAGTCCGACCAAGTACGGAACGACTGGACGCTACCTCCTCCGTGAGGGAAGCAAATTATCCGATATGACGGCTCAAGTGAATTCTTTATGACACTAAGCATTGCTTCGGCTTCACCAAGAACATGTTCCATTTACTAACTACTCCGCTTCTATTCATCTCGACGCATTCGTCTCACATGGAAGGCTAACCTTGATATACTCTCTATTTGGTCGGCCGGCTTATTCCCGCATCACTGTGACCATGAGGCGTCCGAATTCGTATGCAGCGTCGAAGTCAGGCGCTTGATGTGGGTGGCAGCGCTCGACAAAGTAGCGGGGCATTCTTCGTGGAGTCGACGTCGGTCCCACATCAATGCTCGAATGCAGCGCTCCTCCGCGGTCGGATCAGACCTTCCACAGCCATGATAAACCTTCATGCACTATCTATAGCAGCGATTTCTCGATTGTCTGACCAGCAATTTGTAAAATTATTTTAATTCTTCAAAGCATATATTTTACAAAAGCTACATTTAAATGATTATTCATGCATTTTTCTCTACACTTGTACTATCAAATGGATTTCTAACCCCGCCCTACTCAGTTGTTCGGTCTATTTTGCCGACCGCAATGACTTACGCGCCGGCCTTGGTCATTCGATCATTCCCCCTCTGTGGAACAGGCGCGCTGGTTGCCGATGATCGCCCACCCCTCGGACCAGGCGAACTAGAACGCTTCGCCCGGCCCGAAGCCAGTGGCACCAATGTCCTACAGCCCCGAGGACTGCAGTTTTCTTTGCCGAAGGCCTTCCAATCCCGAGCGAATACCCCAACAGAAAGAGGACGCGTCATAGCCGAGCGTCCTCAGCCTGCAACTCCTTAAGGGTGGGGCTTCTGCTGCCAGTATTCTTAACTTCAGCCAAGCCGACAGTAGGCCCTTTTCCACATCTGCTTAGACCTGCCTCTTCTCATAATGCTGACCACTACCGCCTCTTATCTCCCGAACCCGCGCTCCCGGCACGGAGAGCAGGTAGTGTTTCTATTCGCCAACCGCCGAAAATGGAGCGATCGACAAATCGATCAAGTCAACGGCCCGCTGAAGTATGGCCTTGGTCTGAGCCAGGTCGGGCGAAGCGGCGATGACATGTCCGAGCCAGTCTCGGTAATCACCTTTCCTGACGATCGGCGTCTTGGGTTCAACATACAACCTAACCTCGGCAACACCTGGTAGAGCGCCCGCCTGACTGCCACCATCTATGCGATCGAGCAGGCCATCGCGATCAGGTATTAGGAACTGCGCGGCCGCAGTCTGCAAATGCTTTCTGCGCAAATTACATTCCTCGCCGATGGCAAGCTTCACGTGTCCGCCGATGAGGTCGACGCCATAAGCAAGCTCAACCAGTTGAGGGCTGGGCGCGCCAGCGAGGCGGGGATTGACTTCGATTACGACTGGGCCACGCTTCGTCCATCGAAATTCAATGCAGGCTGGCCCCCAGCCAAGGCCGAGAGCTTGCAGACAGCTCAGCGAAGCATCCGCAACTCGCATATACTCGCCATGACTCAGCTGCGCCGGAAAGCTGCTCTCACAGAATACGAAATGCGGTAGGGGGCCCGAGTCGCCCGCTTCAATCCCGATGACCTCAGCTCCCATTATATGCGCGATAAAATACGGGCCTTGCGCGAATTCTTCTACGAGTATGCCTGGGGAAGAACGCGATATATGCTTCCTGCCCACAAGGTACCTCGTGTGTTCGGCTAGCTCCTCGACATCGCGGCACAAGCGGACACCACTGCTGCCGCTGCCTACGACAGGCTTAAGAATCACCGGTAGCCCGATCTCAGCCGCAGCGCTTTCTACGTCCGTCGCATTCGTTGCCAAGCGGTAAGCAGGTATGGGGAGGCCGGCCTTCGCAAGGAGCTGATGTTGGATGAATTTGTCACAGCATCGTTCTATCGACGAAGGGTTCGGTCCCGGTAGACCGAAATGCCGGCAGAGCTTGCCAACTGTCGCGGAGACCGACTCGTCGTCGCCCGCAAAGCCAGTGATGCCAGCAATGTCATAGCTTTCAAGTAGCCGAGAACATTCGCGGATCAGCGCATCGAGATTATCAGTATCGACCCGGATTGCCTCGCTCTTTTCCGTCGCAACGTAATCGTACTGAGTTGGATCACTCGACAGGGTGATTGGATGTAAGCCGAGGCGCCGGGCCGCTTGGACGTATCGCAACCCGTTGCCCCTTGGATGGCCTTCAACCAGGATGAGCGCTCTTCTTGACATCGGCTGCTGACTCCGTTGCGTATTGTGCAGTCCGAGCCGTTAATCGGCATGATTTTTTTGCCGCGCAAGGGCCGAGACGTTGCGGTGAACTTACCAGTATCAGCGATTTGTACTCGCAAAGCTTTCGTAAACTTATGCGAAGAATCTGTTCCCATAACTGAAGCAATCAGTACCAGTCCGATAGGGCAGTGACTGGTGCTTGAGGGCACACCTTGGGCGTATCACTATCAGGCCAGCAGTTCGTGCAGGCGGTCTGCCGGGTGGTGGCGGCGATGCGCGAGCGACGCAGCCAGGCAGCGGATCCACGTCGCCGACTTGGGCTTTGATTTGTTCAACAGCGCCCACAGTCTGGACGGCGAAACGATAGCGCAGGCTGTGGATCCGTGGACTACAGTAGCCTGCCCTTATGCCAGAGACAGATCTGTCTCGAGAGTCGCCAAAACGTGGAGCATGTACTGTGTAGCAATCTGCCGCTGGGCTGCGCACCGCGACAGCCTCGGGCTGCGCCTCTCCTGCCCCATTTCGGCTGAAGCTGATTCCGATTCTCAGGCGGCCATGGTCCTCAATCCTGAATAGAATCGATAATGCCGTCCCATCGGGTCTGGGTCGAAGACCAGATGCTGCCTCGGAATGACCAAATCCCATCAACCGTTCTGCGCAACGGCTTGCCCTCACGGGCGTCAGTCCAACCCTGGTTCACCGAGGGGTAAGCAGCACACTGAACAAAGCGGTTTGGTCGTAGCATTACCGATTTTGACCCTATGATTCTGTGTAATGACGCTGGAACTGAGCCCGCGCCAGTGATCCAGAGGGTGCGCGAGTTCACCTGCGCGAGTGCGATAACATTACGCAGCCCCCGGCACCTTCGACGTGACACTTGTTTGAACAGGGACATCGCGAACAGATGTGCCAGGACCGCGAACAGTTTTGCGTTTTTTGCGCGAGGTGTTGGGGATGCCATTCGAGGACAGAAGCGTTACTTCTGTCACATCACTAAGCACGCTCCATTCACTGCCGTGAATGCGGTCACGGGCAGCTGCATCCTCCGTGCGCGCGGTCCGACCAACCGCCATCGTGTGCTGAGCGTAAGCCAGTGCCTAGGGATTTGGCTCACTGCCGGCAGCATCCTCCTGCCGACATCTGCCGGCTTTCGTGACGATTAAATCGCGCCCTCGACCTTAAGCTCGCGATAGACCGTATCGATCGATTTCGCGGTCGCATCAACGATGATGTCGATCTCTTTTCGGGTAATGATCAGAGGTGGGGCATAGCCGAGAATATCGCCATGCGGCATAGCGCGGCCGATGATACCATTCTCAAACAGAGCAGCGGCGGCGCGCGCGCCGATCTGAAGTGCAGGTTCAAATGGTATCCGCCCTTCAGGATCCCGCATCAGCTCTACCGCGGACAGAATGCCAACGCCGCGAACCTCGCCAACAATCGGATGTCCCTCCAGTTCGGCTTTCATGCGGGCATGCCAGTACGGTCCCACATCCCGAACATGTTCCAGGATATTTTTTTCTTTTAGCAATTTGATATTGGCAAGCGCGGCCGCCGCGCAAAGCGTGTGACCGGAATACGTCCAGCCGTGGCCGAGTGGGCCGTGCTTCTCAGTTCCTTGTTCCAGGACCGACCACACGCGGTCGCCGATAATTGACCCGGAGATGGGCAGGTAGGCTGAACTCAAGCCCTTGGCGATCGTTACGAAATCCGGCCGCACGCCGTAGAGGTGAGAACCGAACTTCTCACCGGTTCGCGCGAAGCCGCAGACCACTTCGTCGGCGATCAGAAGAATATCATACTTGTCGAGCACCCCCTGAATAGCCGTCCAGTATCCCTTTGGAGGCGGAACGATGCCGCCGGTCCCAAGTACCGGCTCTCCGATAAAGGCTGCAACTGTCTGGGGGCCTTCAGCGAGGATAAGAGCTTCAAGTTCGTCAGCGCAGCGCCTGGAGAACGCTTCCTCACCTTCCCCGTCATGCGCCTGCCTATAATGGTGCGGCGTCGTCGTATGGCGCACCAAGTCCAGAGGCAGGTCGAAGAAATTGTGAAAGAAGGGAAGGCCGGTCAGGCTACCGGTGACCAGCCCAGATCCGTGATAGCCGCGATTTCGCGAGATGATCTTCTTCTTGTCAGGGCGGCCGAGGATATTATTATAGTACCAGACCAGCTTGATGTTGGTTTCGTTGGCATCGGAACCGGAGAGGCCGAAATAGACCCGTCGCATGTTCTGACCAAAATATTCGACCACGGCCTCTGCCAGAAGGGCGACTGGCTCCGTACCTTGGCTGGCATAGACGTGCGCGAACGGCAATTCGTGTGCTTGCCTGGCAATGGCCTCTGCGATCTCCGTGCACCCATATCCCATGTTGACGCAGTAGAGCCCTCCGAAACCGTCAAGGCTCCTTCGGCCTTCTGTATCCCAGATATAGACGCCTTCCGCACCGGCCATAATCCTATTTGGCGTCTCGCCTCGGCTGTGCTTGGCCAGATGCGTAGAAGGATGGAAGACGAAGCTTCTATCCTTCTCGCGGAGTTGCTCGGTTCCCAGATTGCTCAAGCGCATGTCCCTCTCCTCGCGATACAGTGGCATAGGCACTAAGCCGGCCAGCTCTTTAGCAAGTAGTATACCGGAAACAACCTCTCGAGTTTCGCGGGAATGTACGTTTTGGCCGATGAATTCGCGGAATCGGAATCAGATGCCGTGGAAAACAGGCTTGGGAGTGTACCTTTGCCCATGTGCGGAGACAAACCGTCCTCCTCCGACAAGCTAACCAAAACCTGCTCGGGGTGAGGAACGTGTCCCGTAAGCGAAAACGAGACCGTAAGGGGCCAGTCGCCCAGAAGTCGGTGGACCTGATGGGATGGACGGCTCTCCCTCATGTGACTTGCGGCGGCCGCTTATGGCACTTCGATGCGGGACCGGAAACCGTCCATCCCATAAGGTCAGGGGCGTAAGCGATCCGCGCAGGCAGATCAGATCGACCCAGCGTCGCGCCGTAGTAGAAACGCAAGGCGCAAACGGTATGGTTCAACGCGCCCCACGAGACCCTTCGGCCCACCAAGTGGGCCTGATAGGCGCGCACCTCTTCGTATCCCAGTTGATCGGGTGATCGTCCAAAAAAATCGACGCACCACGTGATGCACGTAGGATTGCTGGGTCTCCGGCAGAGGGCCTATCTGGGCCATCTGGAGTTTTGTGGTGCGCCAGCGGACCCAGACTATTAATGCAATACGCGACCATCCTGCCGAGTTTGGGCTGGTGGCTGCGCAGGGGCTCTTCCATGTGGCCAAGCTCATAGTGGCAAGTGAGGACGCATAGCGGCGCTCGGCGAGCGATGCGTCATAGCTGCAGGTCCATCCGCACTCCATGATCATGGCGAAGCTGATCAATCTGATGCTCTACGAAACGCAGGGACTGCAATCCGTCGGAATTGGCACCACCATGGATATGCCCCTGAGAGGCTAGCCCATAATCAATCAACATTGCGTGGCCGCTTCCACTCAGCACAACGTAGAAATTGGAGCAGGTAAAAGGCCCTGCCCACAGCAGGTGTTCACTGATAGGCTCCATTTCGATATCCGCAGTGACCTCGTTGATTGATGCCCCCTGAGATTGATAGGCGCACTCGACCTTCTCCTTTTTTAAGGCGAGGATCGAGCCATTGCGTGGAGTTGATAGAGTTTTCCGCCGGTTATCGTCAGGTCGCCAACTTTCTTGCCACCTACATCCACGATCAGGCTAACCATGCCGCAGGTGTGCCCCTTCGCCGGAAGCACTCGAAATTCGTACTCCTTCCACACAAAGGTGCCTTAGTCTTCGAGAACAGCGTCGATCGCAAGGTTTTCTGCTAGTGAGGAGAACGTATGCTGTCATTATAGTTGTCATAGATGCGTCGTACCTGCCAATAGGCCTCGACATTGTCGAACAGGTGGCGTTCGTATTCAGGCACCGCGATTTTCGCCCCAGCCTTCTGTACGATAGGCGTTCCCCAGCACTGATCCCTGCAAAACAGCGTCCGAACCTGTATCGATCAGCAGGGACTCCGAGCCACTTTTCAGAACGTAAACGGTACATGTATCTTGATACGCACAAAGGTTTCGGAGAGCTGGATGAGAGACATTTTATTTCATTCTCAGAGCGCTGACATGCTTGTGCCGAAGACGTTTTTGATCGCGGGTGGTCTACCGAACGCTTCATTGGCCTCATCGCCATAGGAGGAGATCATCTTCTTGATCTGCTTCGCCTTCAGCAGTAGTCCGAGCCCGAAATCGTCGACGCCGCAATTGTTCCATGCAATCGTCAGCTCCGTGGTGCCAGTGTTCAGGATCGCGCGGATCAAAAGCTCCGTTATGCCGCAAAGCCCAAATCCGCCCGCAGCAAATCAACATCCCGTTGAATAAAGAGGAGCTTCCAGCGCAGGACCGGCTTCCATATAGATCTTTTCACGAAGCGCTCCAATGGCGGTTGACATAGTTACGCGATTTCCAAAGAACACGTTGTCACCGGACGTTGTCGTGAGGATGGATCCGCATCTCGCTCGGCGAGCAGAGGGCCTTATCTCTGTCGGCCGAAGACCGACGCCGGAAGAGAAGGCCATACGGTGCTTCGCGCAAAGGGTGTAATCACTTCCTCTGCCCAACCGATCGTCCCCGCCCTCGGTATTGGTAAGACAGCATGGGCATCGATGAATGGCTTGAGTTTCCTCTCACCTCAGGCATCGGCGGAACAGAGCGTTTCTCCTTCGGCGAAACATGAGCATTAGGTGTTCGTAAGTAGCCGCGGTATCTCCCGGACCGGTCAAAGCGCAAGTAATGAAAACCTCTCTGTTCATAATCAGTGGCACCGTTCTCTCCGCCGGATGTGCGTATCTAACGCTACAGTCGTTTAGCCGCGCGAAGCCCTGGTGGGACTCTCCGCTCTCTCAGTATTCGGTGGCAATTGTTTGGCCATCGATGGCGATCGACTGGCCAGAAATAATCCGGCCATGAGGACTTCAAAGATACAGTACCATACTCGCAATTTCTTCAACACTCACAAGCCTACGCATCGAATACAGGTTGAGCTCACGCTCTTTGATTTTCAACAGATACTTCACGCGACTGCGCGGCCATGACTTGGACCCGTTCCATTCTGCGAGATTCGACAGAACCAGGGCAAATCGCGTTCACATTGATGTTGTGCAGCCCCAATTCCATTGCCATCACCTCGGACAGCCCGATCACGGTATATTTGGCGGCGCAATGAGAGCGCAGCTGACCTGATGTGGTGGACGGCCTCCCGCTCCCGGCATTCAGTGTGCCAAATTGTGGCTGTCGAAAGTCACATGAGGGAGAGCCGTCCACATGGGTAATCGCGGGAGCGAGTCGCCCAGAGAACCAATCATATCCTTGAAAGGTGGCTGTCCCCGATAAGATGAAAATACGGGCTCACGATCCGGGCCCGAGCATCTGATGGAGAACAGCCATGGAAGAATATATCGGTCTCGACGGTGCGCCGTGACGGCGCGGGAGGTGAACATGGAATAGCCACCTCTCAAGCTTGCTGGTTTTCGACCGGCGGCTGTAATGCCGCCCCGCCCGCAGGAGCAGCGGGCGGAAGGGGGCCGAGAAGCCCGGCCGGGCGTCGCCGGTTGGGTGTCATAAGCAGATCGGCCTGAACTGTACCGGGTGCGGACCATCGGCCGCAGGCCGGGCTACCGCAATGTCTATGGCGAGATAACGAAGTGAGCGCTGGAAGCCTCGGATTCAACCGGTAACGCCTCCAAGTCGCGCGATGGCGTGGGAGGTAAGAAGCGATCAGACGCGGTGGGGCTCGTCTATCCTCACTGCAGGGCGCGGACAACGCGTTCGAGACGGGGAAAGCTCTCATTGCCCTGTCTTCCGCATCGCCTGGGGTAAAGCTCACCGCCTACGGGCATGAAGGTTGGAAATCGGAACACGGGAACTTGGACTGTCTGCCCAGCATGGAACTGGGCTCGCCGCGACGGCCGGAGATGGACGGCACCAAGGGCGGAGCTTCCGTAGTAGTCGGAGCGCGGGAAAGCCGTGCACAGGGCGAAGGGAAGCAGGAAGACGGTAGACTTGCATGACGGAGGAGTGATCTGTGGACATGGATCACCAGGCCGACGAGGCCTGGGTACCCGGCGTTCAGCGCAAACTCTATCAGTGGAGTAAGGCAAATCCCGAAGACGCGTGGCGGGACATGTGGGGTTGGGTCACCGACCTGCGCGTGTTGCGTCACGCCTGGCAGCGCGTAGTCTCCAATCGAGGCCGACGCACGGCTGGGATCGACGGGATGACCGTGGGCCGCATCCGGAATGGGATCGGTGAGCAACGCTTCCTCGAAGGGCTTCAGGCCGAATTGCGCTCCGGCGCATATCGACCCAGCCCTGCGCGGCGCAAGCTCATCCCCAAGGCCGGTAAACCAGGGCAATTCCGGCCCCTGGGCATTCCCACGATCAAGGATCGCGTCGTTCAAGGCGCGGTCAAAACACTTCTGGAGCCGATCTTCGAGGCGCAGTTTTGGCATGTCTCCTATGGGTTTCGACCCGGACGGAGTACGCATGGCACCTTGGAGCACAACCGTGTACCCGGCCAACGCATCTTGACGTCCCTACCGCGATTAGACGACCACATCAGGTTAATCCGTACAGCGACCGAGACAAGCGTTCCTCCGGCCTCAAAAGCGTCGAGCTCGCTCAGATCCTCACGGCCGATTAACCCGAGGCGCGTCCAGGAGCCGAGTAGGCCAACCTGCAGTGGCGCGCACTCGACGACCAGATGCGCCGTAAGATGTCGACGCTCGCTGCGAACAGGGCTCGTGAGGTTGAGCAAAACGTGTGCGCCTACATGAGCTTTCTAGGGAGCACTCGCCAAGCTCCGCTCCATCAACCCGCTCGTGCGCCCCAATGGGGAGCTCAAGTGACGCAACACAGGTAGTCACCTTTTCGCCACTTAATCCAATCCGGCCCTTATCGGGCAGCACTGGCGACCGGGCTATCAATTACATGACGCATATGCCTCTAGACTAGATCTCGTATGTATCGGGCTAACGTGGCTGCTTTGCTCTTGCCTACATCGGAACGGCGATATCCGCGGACGCGGTTGAGATTGCTATCTTCGAGCAAAATCGCCATCGTAACAATGGTGCGGGCGACGAGTGTGGCAACCAAAGACCCCGTTCCGCCAACTCCGACGATTGCTCACGATCTGAGCTTCTCGTTGAAGGCTTGCCAAGGCAGCTTCCTGGCGCGACGGAGCGGCATCATCTGCCTTGATGATGTGAACTGCCAGCTCCGCCACACAGACATGCTGGACTTCAGTACGCCGTGAGGGGCCGAACTCTCGCACGCCATTGCCCGTCTGCCAAAATCAACACAACAAGAGACACCTCAGGGCCGTCGCAGCCACCGTATCCGCTGACAATGCTTTCTTCGTTCCGATCGTCCTTCGTCGAGAAATCCTGAATGCCTCTTGGATACGAATTCTCGGAATCGGCATCAAACGCCGTGAAAACCAAGGCTTCGGGAGTTTACCTTCGCCTTACTGCGGACAAAGGGATTGGTGAATTGGATTTCACAGGTTTCGTCACAATAAGGCTGTAGTATTGATCAATCCCCAAGCCTGCCTGCAGCAGCCGCTCCATGAAGTCCTGATAAGCAGCCATGGAAGGAGATGAAACGCGCATCAGATAATCAATCCGCCCGCCTATAGCCCAGCAGTCCAGGATTTCCGGGATCTCTTGGATCGCAGTTTCGAAGTTTCGTTGATCCTCAAGACGATGACGGTCCAGAATCACCTCCACCATTATGCAGATGATGCCCCCTACGAGCGCTGGACTCAGTCGGGCGTAGAACCCCTCAATGATTCCTGCGGCTTGGAGTATACGGAGCCGTTCCGAACAGGCCGAAGCCGAAAGGTGAACACGCTTAGCGAGCTCGCTTTTCGAAATCCTACCGTCTGACTGAATCTCCGAGAGAATCCGGACGTCCCAAGCGTCTAGGCGCACAGGATCAGATTTCGACTTCATGACTTTTTGCTCTCAAGCCGTTGTAGACAACGCAATTAATGCCGACCATTTTTTCCATTAATGTAGTGGTCGAATGTAGTGACGGCATCCGTTCTCTGCCCCGCAATGCGCCAAAGTGGAGCTGTCGAAAGTCGGTGAGGAAGCGATCCATGGAGAAAGGCTGTAGTAGCAGTATGGCAGTATGGCAGTCGCCTCGCGGCATAACGGGGCGAAGACGCAACTGGAGAGTAACTGGAGAGTGAAGTCGCCTTCGTCCGAGACTTCACGGTGAATAGATAGCGTATTTCCATTTTCCGCTGCTCTAACTAATTGACACCCTCGACAGCATCCGAGCATTGATTGCCTGCACGGCATAGCCAGACGCAGCTCACATCGGCGCATTCGGATTCGAGATGGATAAACGCCCTTTTCTTATCTGCTCGCCCAGGAGCTGAGCCTGCAAAATATCACTCGTGTTATCCGCTACAGCCCAGAATTCCGCGCTGGGATGGCCTGATCGCCCAGCCGGGATGGCTAAACGCCGATAATGCGTGCGATGCTGTCTGCGGCCATGCGTTTACGCCACTCAACAGGTCCCGAATTGTGAATGGAGTTTCCCTCAACATCGACGGCCATGATGACCGGCATGTCCTGCACATCGAATTCATAGATGGCCTCCATGCCTAGGTCCTCAAAGGCCACCAGCCGCGCCGCTTTGATCGATTTTGAAATCAGGTACGCAGCGCCACCAACTGCGATGAGATAGGGCGTTCTGTGCTTCACAATCGACTTGATAGCCGCCGGCCCCCTCTCCGCTTTGCCTATCATCGCATATAGCCCGGTCTCAGTGAGCATCTTTTCAGTAAAACCGTCCATGCGGCTGGAGGTTGTTGGGCCAGCCGGTCCGACGACCTCATCCCTCACTGCGCGGACTGGTC
Organism: Mesorhizobium ventifaucium; assembly: GCF_935822925.1. Lineage (GTDB taxonomy): Bacteria > Pseudomonadota > Alphaproteobacteria > Rhizobiales > Rhizobiaceae > Mesorhizobium > Mesorhizobium ventifaucium. The sequence continues at coordinate 8,893 of NZ_CAKXZS010000051.1, read as the reverse complement.
CGACGTAGTAGATCACCCGTCCCCGCAGATCGACCGGAAGCGGCTTGCCGGCATCGATGAGGTCGACCATGCGCTGCTGCGCGGCGTCCCGGCCGGTCAGCACCCTTCCAGACAGGAGGAGCGTCTCGCCGCAGCGCCACGATGCCGTCTCTTCCTTCGTAAGGGCATCGAGGTTAACCCGCCGGACACCGGCTGGGTTCAATTCCGCGCCGCCAATCTCAGGCCATTCGGTCAAATCGGGCGGCTCAAGCCTGACAGGTCCAGAGCCGTCCAAAGTAAATTTCAAGTGCCGGTTGGCAGCGCATTGCGGGATAAGTGCCACAGGCTTGGATGCGACATGGGTTGGATAAGTCGCAACCTTGACGTCAACCACTGTTGTCAGACCACCAAGCCCCTGGGCGCCGATGCCCAGTCCGTTAATCCGTTCATAAAGCTCGACCCTCAGGGCCTCCTCCGCGCTTGACGGCCCTCTGGCGATCAGTTCCGACATGTCGATCGGCTCGTTCATGGCTTCCTTGGCCAGCAGCATCGCCTTTTCAGCGCTACCGCCAATGCCAACCGAAATCAGGCCGGGTGGGCACCATCCGCTGCCGAGGGTCGAAACGGTGTCGACCACCCAGTCGGCGACGGACGCGCTTGGGTTCAGGGTAGCAAAACGGGCCTTATTTTCCGATCCGCCCCCTTTTGCGGCGATAGTGATCTCAATCTGGTTGCCGGGCTCGAGGTCGACGTAGATGACCGCTGGCGTGTTGTCGCGGGTGTTCACCCGTCCAGCGAGCGGATCGGCAACGATCGACGGCCGAAGGGGATTGTCCGGGTCGAGATAAGCCCGACGAACGCCCTCATTCACGAGGTCGGCGAAACTGGCCCTCGATTTGATGCGGGCATCCATGCCGACCTTTGCAAAGACAACCACGAGGCCAGTGTCCTGGCAGATCGGACGCCGTCCGAACGCCGCCATGCGGGAGTTCAGCAGGATTTGCCCGATGGCGTTTTTCGCCGCCGGGTTCTGTTCACGCGCGTATGCGTGTGAAAGGTACCGGATGTAGTCGGGGGGATGATAATAGGAGATGTACTGAAGGGCGTCGGCGACGCTCTTTGTGATATCCTTGCCAGCAATGGTCCGTGTTTTTTTATTCACGCAATCTCATCCGAATGATGCGAACCCGTTGACCAATTTCAGGTTCTGGAAGCTCCGCACCCCCTGCTCGCCCCCTTCATATCCATACCCGCTCTGTTTGACGCCTCCATAAGGCGCATCTGCGGAAACCCCTTTCAGGTAATTTACACTGAGAGCGCCTGCCGAAAGACCGCTGATCAGCGCCCGTTTCACTTCGGCCGTGCCAGTGAAGAAGTAAGCGGCCAGGCCATACTCAGTGGCGTTGGCTTCTTCGATCGCCTCCTCAATCGTGTCGAACGGCGCCACGGTGAGGATTGGCCCAAACGGCTCGTCATGAAGCACTTTCGCATCCTTTGGCACCCCTGTCAGGAGGGTTGGCGGCCAGTAAAAGCCCGGCCGATCGAGGCGGGCGCCACCGACCTCTATGCGGGCACCGCGCTCGACTGCATCCTTGGTCAGACGCTGCATGGCCTCGATTCGCCGCGCGTTCGCCATCGGGCCCATCTCCGTTCCAGGGTCATCCGGTAGGCCGATTTTGATCTTGCGGGCCGCTTCGGTCATCCGGGACAGGAATTCCTTATAGAGAGGCCGGGCTACGAGAATCCTACTAGGCGCATTACAGCTTTGGCCCGCACATTCGAACTTGTATTCCGAGATCGCCGGAACGGCCCGTGCGAGATCCGCATCCTCGCATACAATGACTGGGGAGTGTCCGCCGAGTTCAAGGATGCAACGCTGCAAGTTATTCGCGGCGAGCGCGGCCAGCTGTTTCCCAACCTCGGTGGAGCCAGTGAAAGTCAAGACTTTCACGATAGAGGAACTGAGAAGATGCCGGGAAATTTGCACCGGCACGCCAAAAACGAGATTAACCACGCCGTCCGGGATACCTGCTTGGCGAAACGCTTCGACGATATGGACAGCCGCGCTTGGCGTCTCCTCAGCCCCTTTGAGGATCACAGGGCAGCCTGCCGCTAGTGCAGGGGCAAGCTTGCGGGCGATGAGAACGGCCGGATAGTTCCAAGGCGTAAACGCCGCAACGACGCCAAGGGGCTCCGGGAAGATCATCCTGTTCAGCCCCAAGGGAATTGGTGCCGACAGGCCTACCGCGTGCGTGCCGTTCCACTCCAGCGTTTCGACAGCGCGGGCGTACTCACCTGTCGCTTCGGGGAACGTCTTCCCCTGTTCCTCCGATAGATCCTTAGCAGCGTCTCTTACCTTCGCGGCCAAGATCCCGGCGGCCGCGACAAGGAGATCGCCGCGCTCTTTCGCAGGCCGTGAGGACCACGCCCGGCGGCTTCGCTCTGCCGAAGCGAGCGCCTCATCCAAATCCGATACTGTCGCCGCGGCCACGGAGGCAAAGACCTTCTCCGTCGCCGGATTGATCACCGGCGAAGTGGCTCTACTACTACCAGCTCGCCATTTTCCGTTGATAAAGAGCTCATAGCTCCTGGCGTGGGACATCGCGTGCTCCGCTCGCATGAATTTCTGCATACCAGCGCCGCTCGATGTGCGCATGACTCAATTTGATCGCGATGGTCGGTGCGGGTCAAATACCGAATATTGTCCAAATCCATCTGGAATTAAGATAGATTTCAATGCCTATAGGAGGGATGGCTTATGGCACGGTGCTAAAGTTTATCTGGCCGGGTCCGGAGCCGTGGCTGACCAGCGCCTGCTCTCAATCAATGTCATCGCCACCACGGGGATGAGCTTGCGGACTGCAGAAACTGCCGGCGAGCGCTCATCTTTCGGATTTACTGCAAGCACGACGGAGCGCGTAATCACCGGATCGACGATCTTGACCGTCCGGACTAGCCCCTGGGAGGCCTCTTTCTGAACGGCGGACGGGGCTAGAATAGAATGGGCTTTTCCGTCTGTGACCATGTTGATGATCGTTGAGAGCGAATCTACTTCAAATTTGATATCCAGGACGCAACCGTGTTGTGCGACGACATCAGCCACCGAACGCCTAACATTGTTACTGCGCATAGGAACGGCCAGCGGGAATGCATGCAGGTCGGCAAGAGCTACCGAGTCTTCGAAAGGCGGTTGATTTGATGGCACAACCAGACAAAGCTCTTCGCGCGCGAGTACCGTCATTCGGCCCACACTGTCCGCAGTGCGGTAGAGAATCGCCAGATTGAAGCGTCCGGCAGCCATCCACTCTTCCAAGGGTCCCGTCATACCCTCGATCATCTTGAGCGAGACCTTGGGCAGTTCGTCTCTCACGAATTCGAGCAACGGACCGCTAAGGACGCGAGCGGCTCCGGACGGAATGCCAATGGTAACCTCTCCGGAAGGAGCTGCCACCGTGTTGGTCAGTTCCATCTCAGTGAGCCGAATTTCCTTCAGAATCGTCCGCGCCCGCTCGAGCAGCTTGGATCCGGCCGTCGTGACAGTGACGCCAGTCCTGTCGCGTACCAGCAACTGAGTGCCGAAGCTCTCCTCCAGCTGGCGCACATGAAGGCTAAGGGCGCTTTGCGCTATGTGAAGGAGCGCAGCTGCCTTTGTAAAACTGCCTGCTTCCACTACGCCGACAAAGTATTTTAACTGCCTTATTTCCACCGTCTAGGGACCCAACTGGGGCACTCTCGCCAGCGTCTTCATATGTATCTCGCAACGAGATGGCGAGCAAGCTGCAATATTGCCGAGTTCACCGGAACAGGGTCCCTTTCCAACTGGATGAGCGGAAGCAAGTCAATTGTGGCCGACAACGGCCAGGATTTCGTGGGCACGCCGGACCACCGGGGGGTCAATCATCTTACCATCCATCGCGAAGGCGCAAAGACCCAGCGCTGCGGCATCCTTTTGAGCCGCGACGACACGGCGCGCCCATTCGACGTCATGTGTGCCCGGCGAGAAAGCCTCGTTCAGGATGGCCACCTGTGCCGGATGGATCGCCAGCGCACCGGTAAAGCCAAGCCGTCGCGCATGCATCGCAGCTTTGCGAAGCTTACGGATGTCCGAGAACTCACTGATGCTTCCTATGAAGCCCAGCGGGAGCAATCCAGCCGCACGGGAAGCGAACAGCACGGCAAGGTTCGGCGCCAGCAGCACGTCATGTTCCGGGGCGGCGCCGACAGCGGCGCTGAAGTCCTCAGGACCAAGCGCCATTGCGACCATCCTTGAATTGGACGACGCAATGGCCCCGAGTCTTTGCAAGGCCCCCGGAGTCTCGATCTGGGCAAGAAGCCGGATGCGCCTCGGTGCGAGGTTTCTCTCGTATTCAAGTTCCGTTATCGCATTCGCGACCTCCGAGACCCACTCCGCCGAATCTACCTTGGGGAGAACCAGTGCATCAACACCCGCAACGACCGCTGCCTCGAGATCAGCGGCCAAGGCGCACAAACCACGATTCACACGGACCAAAACAGATGCGCCCTTGCGGCCCACCTTTGCCACGGATGCAGAAAGCTGCCGCCGTGCCTCGCCCTTTTGATCCTGGGGAACGGAGTCCTCAAGGTCGAGTATGACGCCATCTGCCGCGCGGTCATGAGCTGCTTCCACAAAGCGCGGAACGTGAGCGGGAACGAAGAGTAGGGATCTCCAGCGGGGTACAAACATAGCGTTATCAAAAGCCGGAACGTTGTCTTTGATCATGGAATCGCCTTCATCGTCGAGATTTTATCGATGGCAACGAGACAGCTGGGCGGCCTAGAAGCAGGCGTGCTCTCTGTGAATGCCAAGCGCACCACCTTACCGACAAGAAGCGCCCTCATGCTGACGCGGCCCTTTCGCGTGAATGCGCCAGAACCTCCTCTCGAACAGCCTCTGTATGAGCGCCAAGAGCCGGGACAGGGCGCAGCGAGGGGCTCTCAGAGTTGAAGATGGCCGCTGGCGCTATCGTCTCGACGGTTCCTTCGGGTGTTCCAACCTGCACCTTGCGAATGTGTGGATGGGTTGAAACATCGGCCACTACGTTCAGCCGGCCATATGCCAAGCCGGCCGCCTCAAGCTCCTGCATTGCTTCATGGCAGGATAGTTTAGAAAACCGCCGTTCAATGATCTCATCAAGTTTCGCACGGTGACCGAGGCGCTCCATATTGTCAGCAAAGCCAGGTGCGCGTGTAAGCCTCGGTTGCCTAAGAAATTTCTCGCAAAAATTCACCCATTCGCGGTCATTCTGAACCGAAAATATGACCTCCTTGCCATCGGCACAACGGTAGGCGCCATACGGTGCCAGCGACGGGTGCTTCACGCCGGCGCGTACCGTGTGATATCCGCTGTAGTCGTTTTGCAGAACCGGCACATTCATCCAGTCAGCGATGGCGTCGAACAGTGACACCTGAATGCTAGCCCCCGCGCCCGTGACCTCCCGGTGATATAGCGCCTGAAGGATCGCGCTATGTGCTGTCATGCCTGCCGAGATGTCGCAAACCGACACCCCTACACGCGCAGGCCCTTGTTGGGTACCGGTGATCGCGCATAGACCTGTTTCGCCCTGAACGATGAGATCATAAGCCTTCAAATGGGAATACGGCCCTTTCTCCCCGAAACCGGAGATGTCGCAGGTGATCAGCCGCGGAAAGCGTCGGCGGAGATCCGCAGACCCGAAACCCAGTTTTTCGATGCTGCCCGGCTTCAGATTCTGGATAAAGACGTCAGCAGCGGCAACAAGCGTGTCCAGGACGGCGCAGTCCGCCTGCGATCTAAGGTCCAAACAAACCGACTCCTTACCTCGGTTGAGCCAAACAAAGTAAGCGCTCTGCCCCCGCACCAACTTGTCGTAGTTTCGGGCAAAGTCCCCTTCGGGCCTTTCGACCTTGATGACTCGGGCGCCCGCGTCCGCAAGACGAGACGATGCATAAGGCGCAGCCACAGCCTGCTCCACAGCAACGACGGTGATCCCGTCAAGACAATTCTGCATCCCACACACCGCGCTTTCATCCGACATTTTCGTTTTGAGCCCGACGACGGTCCAACATCGCCAGCAACCGATTCTGTTCATTCCCAACGATCGAGAATGCCTCGTCAACACCCATTCCAGGCTTTGCAAGCATCATGTCGGCCTGGGTCGCTACCGATATGTGGACAGACGCCCGGGCGGAGAGATCCGTCTCCGTACAGCTTCCTCCCACGTACGCTCCAACTTGGTTCTGCTTACAAATGAGAACGGCACGCGCCGTGTCGGCCATTGAGCCGACATCGGGCGTCTTGATTTGAACAAGATGCGTGGCCCTCGCTTCGGCAAAGAGCCGGATATCCTCAAGCGTGTTGCACCTCTCGTCCACGACAATGCGAGCACTGGAACCCCGGTCATCCAAAATCGATACAATCCGCGCATAGTTCTCGATCTGAGCTTCTGTAGACCCAAAATCAGCCGGGGACTCGATGTTGAGCGTGAAACCCGGAACGGTATCAGCAACCCTGCAAATGAAGTCGGCGATGCGTTCTGGCTCCAGGCCGATTTCCTGGCCGATCCAGCCATACACATCGAAATGCAGCACCGGACGATACCCCGCGCGGCCGATTTCACGCGTCCGCGTTGCAACCCACTTCACGAACTCCACGAAGGTCTGGCCGCCGACGCCGAATTTCTGCAGTGAGTTGATCAGGCCGTGGGGAAGCACATCCACCGCCTTCAGAATCATCTTGTCAACGTTGATTTCGCGTGCATCGCCGCTCTGGCAATAAATCGGGACCTTACGCTTCGGCAGCGGTAAGTCAAATTCAGCACATACGACCTCTGCCATCGTGACGCACTGGAGGGAGGCCGCAGCTCGAAGCAATGCCTGACTAACGCCGTACTCAAGCGCGAGAGGTAGCCGCTCATTTTCGTGGGGCTCGAGAACCTTCGCGCAGGCATCAAGGTAAAGAGATGCATCGACATCCAGAAGCCGTGGCGCCACGACGCGCGACGTCAAATCCGAGATTTGAGCAGTTTCAAACAAAGGATCGCGTCCGCCAGCACCAGAGTACTGAACGCCCATCATATCACCCCAAACAACGGTCGCGTCGGTGAGAACGAGCCCGACACTAAGCGAAGACGCCGGAACGCGAAGCGACGTGAACCCAGGCGTTATCGGTTCGCCGATATAGATGAAGCCGTCCTGAGTCGCCCCGGACCTAATGGCAGCTTGATCGTCATAGAAGAATGCGCCATTGCCAGGCGCAAGGAGGACGTCTTTGATCTGCAACTCAGTCACTCGATTCATTTTGAGGGATTATTTTCGTTCCGATACTGGCACGCGAGGCGCTGGCTGGCCTGCACCTGACTTCTTAGATTTTCAGCGGTCCCGCAACGAGCGCTACCCCTTCGTTGATTTCGACATGCACCCCCGACCGTATGGCTAAGACGAAAGATGTTCCAGGTGCGCGGATATCCATGGACTCAGTGGAGATCGAATCCATCGGGTGCAGGATGCCTATGAGATCTCCCTGCTTCACTTCATCCAATACCGAGCAGCGAGGTTCAAAGATGCCCCGTGCAGGCGATCTTAGGTCGTCGCACGGATGCGTTTCGAGCGTTTGCCCGGACTTTTGTTGGCGGAAAGTTGGATAGTCGGCTTTACCCTCTACCAGCCCGAGCGCGATAAGCGCGTTGCGTACTCCAGCCTCGTAGATCGCGAGATTGTCGGCGCCGACCGTGCCGCCGCCGAATTCAGTGCAAACAAATACCTTACCCTGGTTTTGCGCCAGGATATCGAACATTCCAGCCGTGTCGTTGTATTCCCAGACCAAAGTCAAGGGCAAGTTGAACGCTTCCGCCATTCTCACCGTCCTGGCCATGAGATCGGGATCGGCAATCGGGTGCGTGGTGGCCGCCGGCGGAAAATGCCAGGTTGGTCCGAAGCTGTGCAGGTCAAATACGGTGTCGGCCGTTGGCAACAGTACGCGCGAAACCGCATCTGCGATTCGTTCGGTCACTGACCCGTCGGCGCGGCCCGGGAACACGCGATTGAGATTCAACCCGTCGAGCGGAGTATTGCGGCTCCATGCCTCCACGGCCAATGGATTGAGCACCGGTACGACGATGATCCTTCCACAGGTTTGCTCTTCTGGCAGCCACTCAATAAGCCGTCGCGCGACAAGTGGCCCCTCCAGTTCGTTGCCATGATTTCCGCCGGTGACAAGTAGGCGCGGTCCCTCTCCTTTATTGAGACTGAAGACCGGGAGCGAAAGCTCGCCGCGGTCGGCACCTCCCGGGACAAGAAGATGGCCCCTGCTCACACCGGGCGCATCGAGATCAAACGTAAGATGTGGTGCTTCCCTCATTGTTCAACCTTCTGCGAGTATTTACGCGATCTGGCGCCCCGTTTGCGATAGCTGTAGCGCGTTTGCATTCTCCCGCTCTCGAAGTATGCGCCACGCCGTGTTCAATGTGCCAATATAATGTCCCGGGCGGTGCCATCGTGTTTTTAGATGGTCCTGCCTGCCTTGGTGGAGCTGCAGTGTTAGTTTCACAGAACGATGGGAACCGTGACGAACAGTTGGCTTCCGCGCCTCCACCCGACCACCAGCGGGCTTGCCTGGGACACGGGCCAGCCCTCAGGATCGTGTCAAGCTTGTGCAGTACTGGAGCGTTCACCACCGGTCGAACGCCAAGAGGCGCATTGCCCGCTAACGGGCTCTGGCTGCGTCGGCGCTCGGCACTGGACGCTTCAGCGTAACTGCAGAAGCCTACCCAGTGGACAGAGACATTCTGCACACCGACCTGGTCGTCTAGCGGATACGACAAGGAACTTTATGATTTTCCACCTCGGACTCGCGCTTTCATGAGCGACCGACAGGCTTTGGCCGCAAGACCGAGCCACTAGAGCGTCGGACGCTCAG
>NZ_CAKXZS010000050.1 GCF_935822925.1 Mesorhizobium ventifaucium | reverse complement strand
GCACCATGCCTGGCGCACGACGTGAAAAAGGCCGGGAACAACCCGGCCTTTCATGCTCTCGCTGGAAAAAATCTACTCTGCCGGCGCTTCGACAACTTCCCGCCCGCGGCCGAGCGTCACCTTGGCCAGCGTAAAGGAGATCACCGCGCAAAGCATGATGCCGGCCACCATAGGCAGCGGCGTGCCGTCGAAGAACACGCCGGCGATGCCCATGGCAACCGCGCCGATGGCGAAGTGCAGGGTGCCCATCAGTGCCGAGGCCGTGCCGGCGATCGCGCCATGCTCCTCCATGGCCAGCACCGAAGTCGTCGGAATCACCAGGCCGAGGAACCCGTAGCCGACGAACAGCAGCGCCGCCATGACGTCGAGCCGATCGACGCCGGACGCCATCACCGCGAACAGCACCACCATCGTCGTCGCATAGCCGACCACCGCGACCCGCACCACCGGCCTCAGCCCGAACCCTTCTGACAGCATTCCCGTCAGTTGCGACATGCCGATGAAGGCGACCGCGTTGATCGAGAAGAACACGCTGTAGACCGACGGCGACAGCCCGTAGTGATCTATCAGGATGAAGGAGGAGCTCGACAGATAGACGAAGAAGCTCGCCAGACCGAAGCCGCCGATGGCCGCCAGGCCAAGGAAGTTGCGGTCGCCCATCAGGAAGCGATAGGCCGACAGCGCGGTGCCGAACGAACTGCCTGCACGCGCCTCGACCGGTCGCGTCTCCTTGAGCGAGGTCGCCAGCAGGATGGTGGCGAGCACCGCCCCACCCGTCACCGTCCAAAACACGGCACGCCAGCCGAAATTCTCGATAATGACGCTACCGGTCAGCGGCGCCAGGATCGGCGACACCGAAAACACCAGCATCAAGAGCGACATCAGCTTGGCAGCTTCGGTGCCGGTGTGCAGGTCACGCACGATGGCGCGCGGCACCGCCATGCCTGCGCTGGCGCCGAGCCCTTGCAGGAAACGGAAGGCGATCAGCCACTCGATCGATGGCGCCAGCGCCGAGCCGATGCCGCCGACCATGAACAGGCCGAGGCCGCCATAGAGCGGCAGCTTGCGTCCGACCATGTCGGAGATTGGTCCGACGACGATCTGGCCAAACCCCATGGACAGAAAGAAGATCAGCAAGCTCATCTGCACGGCAGCGGTGCTTGCCTGCAGATCGGCGCCGATCGAAGGCAGCGCCGGAAGATACATGTCGATGGCGAACGGGCCGATGGCAGTCAACAGACCGAGCACGACCGCGATGCGGAGGAATTGGGGACTCATGATAGCAGGCTTCTCTCAAATCTGGTTTGCCGCCGACCGGCGGGTAATCCTAGGACGTTCCATCCCATGAAATTCCGATTTCCTGCGGGGGAAATCCTTTAAGATAGTCCACAAATTTAGACACTCTTGTCTAATTCGTCAATCACCTCTATATAGTTTTCATGAAGCACGACGTTTCTCCTGACACTATCCCGCCACGCGGCCATGAGGCAAAGCGCGCCTCCATCATGGACGCTGCCGGCGAGGTGTTCTGCCGTGAAAGCTTCGCCGGCGCCAATATCGACATGATTGCCGCCGAGGCCGGCGTTTCACGCCAGACGATCTACAACCACCATGGCGACAAGGAGAAACTCTTCGTCGCCATCGTCCGCGATCTCACCGAGCGCTGCAATGCCGGCATCTTCGCCACTATTTCAACCTTTCCCGACCAGCCGAAGGACCTTGAAGCCGATCTGATCGCCTTTGCCGTGCGTATGAACCGCAACTGTATCTGCAGCCGCGATGGAAAATTCCTGCGCAAGCTGATCCAGGCCGAGGGCGAGCGCTATCCCGAGCTGTTTGCCGAATGGCGTGAACAGGGACCGGGCAGGACATGGCCGGCGATCGCCGCCCGTTTCGCCCGCCTCGCCCATGCCGGTTTCCTCGACATCGAGGACCCCGATGTCGCTGCGCGCCAGTTCCAGGCCCTTGCCAATGCCGAATTGCAGACGACCTTCATGCTCGGCGGCACGCCGACCGATGATGAGGTGCTGCAATCCGCGACCCATGGCGTGCGCACCTTCCTGCGCGCCTTCGCCAAGCGGCAGCCGGCGGCCGATGCGCAAAAGCACAGCGCGCTCGCTGGCGCCTGAGCGATCAAATCTGAGGCATGCCCTCTCGCAACTGCGCTGCCGGCATCTATATCCGGTTTACGCCGCGCTCAAGCTTGATTACAGCTATGCGGACGATTCAACGGAACCCGACAGCGACATGGCCGACGACCACATTCGCTACGACATTCTGGCCCAGGAGGCATTGCGCGGCGTCATGCGCAAGGTCCTGGCCGAAGTCGCGCGCACCGGCCTCCCCGGCAACCATCATTTCTTCATCACTTTTCTGACCGGCGCCCCCGGCGTGCGCGTATCTTCCCGCTTGCGCGAGCGCTATCCCGAACAGATGACCATCGTCATCCAGTTCCAGTATTGGGACCTGAAGGTGACCGACACCGGCTTCGAGGTCGGGCTGTCTTTCTCCGACGTGCCGGAAAAGCTGGAAATCCCATTCTCGGCCGTGCGCGGCTTTTACGATCCGTCCGTCAATTTCGAACTCGAGTTCGACGTGAAGACGGAGACCTCGGCAGAGGGGGAATTGGCCGGCAAGCCCGCTTCCGAACCGCTGGCTGTCGTCGCCGAGAAAAAGCCCGAGAAGAAGAAGACTGCTGAGGCCGAAAAGAAGCCGGCCACGGCCGATGCCGCCGCCAAGGGCGCCGAAGTGGTGTCGCTCGACGCCTTCCGCAAGAAGTGATCCGACGGGCCGCGCGACATGGCCGACATCGTCAACCTCCGCCAGGTCCGCAAGCAGAGGGCACGAGCCGAGCAGGAGCGCCTGGCCGAACAGAACCGGACGCTGCACGGCCGCTCCAAGGCCGACCGGGAGCGTGACCGTTCGCTCGCCGGCAAGGCAGAAAAATTTGTCGCCGGCCATCGCCGCGAAGTTATGGGCGATCCGGATCCCCTGAGCATCGGACCGAAAAATGCGCCGCAGTTTCCGGATAAAACCGATGCTTGACGTGAAATGAGTCACGTCCGGTGAGCCCGGTCGAGAAACGCTCGGTGACCATTCGCGGCCATCGCACCAGCTATTCGCTCGAAAAGCCGTTTTTCGACGATCTCGTCGCCATCGCCGCCGCACGCAAACTGACTCTCGCCGCCCTCGTCGCCGAAATCGACGAGGCCCGGCCGCGCAATGCCAACCTGTCCTCGGCGCTCAGGCTCTACGTCCTGGATTGGGCGAAGCGAGGGATGAAACCGGTCTAATGCATGTCGCGCAAAAGCATGCCTCGGGCTTGAACCGAGGGTGCGTAGCGGTTTTGCGACAACGACATGCAAAAAAACAAGAACCTAAAGCGCGTCGCATGAATCGTTCGAACGCGACGCGCTTTAGGTAGAGCTATCCGCCGCCCAGCGACTTCAGCAGATTGTCGATCGACGAAGGTTCAAGCGTGGGTTCTGATGGCCGCGGGTTGTCATTGGCCGCCGGCTGACGCGCCCGCTCGATTTTCTGCGCCTGCTCAGCCGCAGCCCTGCGCTCGGCGTCGAGCCTTGCCTTTTGTTCCGCAGCGATCCGCCCCGCCTCTTCCATCCGCCTCGCCTCTTCCGCTTTCCGGCGTCGCTGTTCCTCGGCTTTCGCCGCCTCGTTTGCCGCTTGCTGCGCCGCCCTGGCTCTCGCTTCCGCATCCGCCTTAGCCTTGGCCTCGGCATCCGCCTTGGCTTTGGCCTCTGCTTCAGCCCTCGCCTCCGCATCTGCCTTGGCCCTCGCCTCCGCTTCAGCTTGAGCCTTTGCTTCGGCTTCAGCTTTCGCCCTGGCATCTGCCTCAGCTTTCAGCCGCGCGGCCTCCTGCTGCTTGCGCAATTCTTCGGCTGCCCTGTCGCGCTCGGCTTGCAGGGCCGCGTAGTAACGCACCTCACGCCGCAACCGCTGTCTTTCAAGCAACGCCGCCTGCATAGCCTCGACCCGCTGCTGCTCCTTTTCCAGCGCACGCTGGGTCAGGAACTGCGCTAACGGCTCACTGTCGAATTGCCGCTTCGCCGCGCCGAACGGCCCGTCGACGCTGAAATTCACGGTCGGATCGGAGCCGACCAGCGCTTCGTCGCCGGGCCGATAAGTGATCGAACCACTGGCAGCGACCATGCTCGCCTTCAGGTCCGCCGTGATGTCGGCGGACAGCGTCGCCGCCGGATTTTCAAGATTGACCGGCGGTGCCCTCAGCGTCCCACCGGCAATTGTGAAGGCGATGTCGGCATCCCCAGCCGGAAAACTGCCGTCCGCGGCGATCTGCGGCGCGAAGCCGGCGGTCTTGGCCGCATCGATATCGCGCCCAATGGCGTCTGCCTTGGCGATGAAGGCGCCAAAGGCGTCGGGATTGACGCCGGCAATGGTCAGGCCTTTCAGCGCCGCCGTGCCGGAACCGGACAGCGCCGCAACCATCGCATCGACCGATTTGCCGCTGGTCGAAAGCGCCGCCGAGAAATCGCCGCTTCCGCTGGTGCCGGTCTCTGGCAGCACGGTGGCCAGATCGGCGCCGACAAGTTTCAGCTGGCCGGAGAAAAGCCCGGTGCCGTCATTGTTCTTCAGCTCGAACAGCCCGGAAAGCGCGCCGCCGGCGAACTTTGCCTTGAGGTCCGAAACGCGGATGCCTTCCTGGTCGAGCTTCAGCGACAGCGCCGCGTCATAGGCCGTGGCAAGCGGGCCGACGAGCAGCGACGCCGTGGTCAGGTCGAGTTCAGCGGTGAACGGCAGGCTGGGCTTCTGGCTGAACGGGGCGGCCGGCCAAGCGTTGCCGGAGCCCAGGAAGGCCTGGTCGCCAAACAGCGCCACCGCCATCGGATCGAGATCCAGCTCATCGAGCGCCAACGCGCCGGCAAGATGCGGCAGCCCGTCTTTGACGTCGATATTGACGTCACCGGAAACCGCCGCCTCGTTGACGGCGCCGCTGAGACCGGACAGCACAAGAAGGCCGTTGCCGAAGTCGGCGTCGGCCGCAAGCCACGTCGACATGCCTGTCCGCAGGCCCGGCAGGCCGATGCCTGTCGTCATCAGCCACGGCTCGATGTCGGCGGCTTCCAGGCTGACCTTGCCCTTGGCGGTGGCGCCTTGTGGCGTGCTGGCGATCGTTCCGTCGAAACCGGCCTTGAAGTCGTCGCCGGTTAGGTTGAAGCTCGTCGTCATGCCGCCGCCAAGCGTGCCTTTCGCCGAAACGTCCGTGGTCGCCTCGCCAACCATGCCGAGCGGCAGCGCCGGCAGGCCGTAAAGCGCCAGAAGCGCGGTGGCGTCGGTATTCCTGGCGTTGAAGGTCACCGACACCGGCGCCTCGAGAAGCCGGTCGGCCAGTCCTTTGCCGGACAGCGATCCTGAAAACGCCGAGCCGCCTGCCCTGCCTTGCGCGCTGACCGCCAGTCCCGTCGTGCCGTCGCCATTGGCGGCGGCACTCGTCACCAGATCGATACGCGCATTCTGGAAAAGCTCGGGATAAGCGGCCACACGCCCCGCCAGCCCCTTTAGCACGGCATTGTCGGGATAGTGCTTCGCTGCGACATCGACCAACGGCTTGAGATCGACGGCAAACACCGAGGCATCGAGCTTGCCGGTCGGGCTCGCTGGGAAATCCTTGATCCGGCCGGTGGCGCTGATCGAGGCGCCGGCAAGCCCGCCAACCGAGAGCCGGTCGATTTCGAGCAGACCGTCGCGCAGCCTGAGCGCCGTATCGACCGTATCGGCGGTCAGTCCGCCGGCGCTGACCGGCCCGGCCTTGATCTGGAAATCGAGGTCGCGGTCGGAAAAACGGTTGGCGCCCTTGTCGCTGATGAAGATCGAGGCGAAGGCGGCGAGCCCGTCGACGTCGAGTTCACCGCCTTCGAGCCGCATCAGCACCGACGGCCTGGCATCGTCGCGTTGGCTGGAATCGATGCGGCCGGAAAATTTCGCCTTGCCGAGAACGAGCTCGAGGTCGCTGAAGGCCTGGCGGTTCCCGGTCAGGTCGACCTTGGCCTTGAAGCCGGCGGCCGGCAGCCGGCGGATCGCCTCGTCGACATCCTTCGACAGCCAGGCGGCGAAGCCGGAAGGCTGCCCCACGGCCAGAAGCAGCGAGCCGCTGAAGCCGAACTGATCCTCGACACTGAGCATACCGTTTGCTTCCAGCCTGGCGCGGCCCGGGAGCGTCGCGCCCAGCGACTTCACCGACCAGCCGGCATCGGCCGGCTCGGCGGAAAGGCGCACGTCACGAACCGTCGTGTCGCCGGCCACCACCGCCGGCAGCTTCACCTCGACGCTGCCCGGTATGGTCGGCTTGGGCAGGGCGAGCAGCGCCTGCTCCAGCGCCGCGACGCGCTCGGACAGCGTCAGTCCGGTCGCAGCGCCGACGGCTTCATCGAACTGCACCTGAGCGCCATCGGCCTCGATCGAAAAGCGAGGGTTCGGCCCAAGGTCGACGGCAGCCTTGCCGTCGGCGGTGTAGGGATTGTCGAGTGGCCCGGTCTCGAAGCGGAACTCGTCGACATCAAGCTTCCGGTGGTCGAGCGAGAACTTGCCGTTCAGCCTGAACCCGGGCTCCGGCTTGCCGGCGCTGGCCCTCATCATCTCGCCGTCGGTGCCGTTAAGCTGCGCCAAACGCTTGTCGGCGCCATTCTTGTCAGAACTTGTGAGCTTGAACTGGCCCGAATAGATCGCGGCCCCGTCGACAATGCCGGCATTGCCATCCGCTTCGATGACCAGCGGATAGGCGTCTGGATCGGCCTTGAGCCTGAGCCGCATCTGTCCGTCGCCACCAGCCTTGCCGGTGGAGACGATGATCGAGCTGCGCAGGCCGTCGAGCCGCAGCGAACCATCCATCCGCCAGGGTCCGGCCAGCGATCTGGCAGAGATTGTCGAATTGATCTCGGAAAGAAGATGGCTGCGGCCGCCGGCGGCATGGCGCAGCGCGATCTCTCCGTCGGTCACCGTCAGCTTCTCGATCGAGATCTGGCTGGGATCGAAGGGCGAGGACGGGCGTATCGCCCAGTCGACCGTGCCGTCGGCGGCAATGTCGATCGTCGCCTTCGGCCGCACCAGCCGCATGTCGAAGATCAGCACCTCGCCGCTCAGGAAAGGCGCCAGTTCGGCGTCCATCGAAAAGGTCTCGACGGTCATTGCCGGCTGGCCGCCGCGACCGCCGGCGACAGTGACATTCGAGAAGGTCACCGAGGGAAACGGCAGCAGTTTCGCCGTTGCAGCGCCCTGAACGGTGACCTTGCGGCCCAGAATGGCGCTCGCCTCGCGCTCGAAATCGGCACGGTAGCTCGTCCAGTCGATAAAATACGGCACCACCAGCGCCGCACACAGCACCAGCACGAAAAAGCCACCGAAGATCACGAACAAGCGTGCGAGCATCAACTCCCAAGCAGTTGATTGAAAATCAGCCGCACTTTATCCGCATCCACGTGTCTATAAAGAGGCAAATCGATCGCCCCAAGAGCAAAAGGCTCTAGTCGGCGGGCAATATCTTCCCAGGGTTCATGATATCAAGCGGATCGAGCGCCCGCTTGATCGTGCGCATGATGTCGACGCTGTGGCCGAGTTCATGGCGCAGGAAGCCGATCTTGCCTTGTCCGATGCCGTGCTCGCCGGTGCAGGTTCCATCCATGCCGATCGCCCGCATGTTCAGCCGCGCGACAAACCCTTCCGTTGCGGCGATTTCCTTCGGATCGTCCACGTCCATCAGCACCAGCACATGGAAATTGCCGTCACCGGCGTGGCCGACGATCGGCGCGATCAGTCCCATCTCGGCGATGTCGGCCTCGGTTTGCGTGACGCATTCGGCAAAGCGCGAGATCGGCACGCAGACGTCGGTCGACAGCCCTTTGGCGCCCGGCCTGAGCGTCAGCGACGACCAATAGGCGTCGTGCCTGGCCTTCCACAGCTTCGTCCGTTCCTCGGCGACGCTGGTCCACAGGAATGGTCCGCCGCCATATTCTTCGGCGATCGTACCGAAGGTTTCGGCCTGCTCGGCAACGCCGGCGTCGCTGCCATGGAATTCGACGAATAGGCACGGGCTCTCCGGGTAATCGAGTTTCGAATAGCTCTTCATAGCCCGCATCTGCAGCGCATTGACCAGCTCGATGCGCGCCACCGGAATGCCCATCTGGACTGTCGCGATCACCGCGTTGCAGGCCGCCTCGACGCTTGGAAACGGGCAGACGCCGCCGGAAATCGCCTGCGGAATGCCCTGCAGCTTGAGCGTCAGCTCGGTGATGATGCCGAGCGTGCCTTCGGAGCCGATCAGGAGCCGCGTCAGATCGTAGCCGGCCGAGCTCTTTTTTGCGCGCTTGCCGGTCGTCACCGTCTCGCCGTCGGCCATTACTGCCGTCAGCGACAACACATTCTCGCGCATCGTGCCGTAGCGCACCGCATTGGTGCCGGACGCCCGCGTCGCCGCCATGCCGCCGAGCGATGCATTGGCGCCCGGATCGATCGGAAAGAACAGGCCGGTGTCGCGCAGGTGCCGGTTGAGATCTTCGCGCGTCACACCGGGCTCGACCGTGCAGTCGAGATCCTGCGGGTTGACCGCGAGGATGCGGTTCATGCGCGACGTATCGACAGAAATGCCGCCGCCCGGCGCGTTGGTATGGCCCTCCAGCGAGGAGCCGACGCCGAAGGCGATCACCGGCACGCGGTGCGCGGCGCAGGCCGACACGATCTCCTGCACCTCCGCCGTCGTCTCCGGAAATGCCACGCCGTCCGGCGCCTGGGTCGGAATGTAGGTGGTGGTATGCGCGTGCTGGGTGCGGATCGCCTGCCCGGTCTGGAACCGCTCGCCGAGCCGCTGCTTGAGGATGCCGAGCACCGCGGCGATGCCTTCTTCGTTGCGCTCGACCGGATTGAGGTCGCTCAGAGCCATCGTTTCCTCCGCGAATGGACAAGTGTCCACCCTTGTTATGGACTTATGGATGCCTATCGCATCGGCCCGAAAATCGAAATCGATTTTCGGAAGGCACGATGCGAAGATTCAACGTGCTAGAGCGTACTTTGTGCGTCCAATTGGACGCACGTCGCTCTAGTCTCACGTCCTGTCCAGCGAGAAGGAAGTTTTCGATGTCCATCCCCGCCCCCTTCGTCTCTCCTGCCATGGCCATCGAAAAAGACTGGATCGACTATAACGGCCATCTCAACATGGCCTATTACAACGTGCTGTTCGACCGCTGCTCCGACGAAGCGTTCGAACTAATGGGGATGGGGCCGGATTACGTGCAGCAGCGGCGGCTGACCATCTACACGGCGGAAGTCCATGTCTGCTATGTCAGGGAGTTGCATCTCGACCACAAGGTCGACGTCTCGTTCCAACTCCTCGACAATGACGACAAGCGGCTGAGAGCCTACCAGGAAATCCGCCATATCGACGGCTGGCTCGCCGCCACGTCCGAATCATTGTCGCTGCATGTCGACATGTCCGGACCGAAGGTGGCGCCGTTCCCGGCCGATGTCCTGGCCAAGGTCGAAGTCATGCGCGCCGCCCACGCGGCGCTGCCGATGCCCGAGCGCGCCGGCCGTTCGATCGGTATTCGTCGCAAGAACGCGTGAACCGCAGTCAGACCGCCGTTAACCTTACCAGGATTTTAACGTGAACAGCCGAATTGAGGCATTGAACGACTCAGCGCGGCGTTCGAGAATCGTCCGCATTGCGATACGGGCGGCGGGGGCTGAAGCGGTTCGGGGAACGTGCATGAAAACCGATATCAAGGTCGAGGCGGACAGGCTGGCGGCCGACCCACGCATCAGCGACTATGATTTCTGGCGATCGCTGAAGAACCTCAACAACGAAATTTTTACCATCGCCAACAACAACGAGCCGATCCCTTTCGCCATGATCCGCTGGCGCGCCATCCTGAAGCAAGCGCGGATGAAGCGCGGCCATGCCTGATCGGGGCGGGAAGATGCCTGCCCCGCTTGCCTTCCAGCATCGATCATTGGCGAAAGCCGAAGCGAAATCCAATCTCCCCCCTTGCGGGGGAGATGTCCGGCAGGACAGAGGGAAGGATCGCCAACTTCGACTTACCCTTCCAACCGAGAACCTGCCTGAGGGCTTGGCTCCGATAAGTTGACAGGTCGGAGGGACAGCACCGCCTCTACCCTGCCGGGCATCTCCTCCGCAAGGGTCCCGCAAGGGGGGAGATTGGCAGCTTCGCCAATGGTGCCTTGCTGACAGATGCTCACTCGCCCCTAAGCATCACGGCGGCCGCTTCACTGCCGCCAGCGGCGAACGCGCCACCACCGGTGACGACTGGATGATCGCGGTGTTGGTCATCGCAAACGGAATGATGCGGTCGATCACCCGTTCGAGTTCGGCCACCGAGCCGACATGCGCCAGCGCGATGAAACAGTCCTCGCCGGTCACCCGATCGCACTGGGCGATTTCCGGCAAGTCGCGGATGATCTCGGCGACCACGGCCAACTGCCCGGGCACCGGCCTGATTCGCAGCCATGCCGACAGCTTCATGCCGAGCGCGGCCGGGTTGATCCGCACCGTGTAGGCCTCGATCACGCCGCTCTCCTGCAGCCGCTTGATGCGTTCGGCCACGCTCGGCGCCGACAGGCCGACCGAGCGCGCCAGTTCGGCGATGCTGGTGCGCGCATCTTTTTCCAGCAGGCGCAGGATCTTCAGGTCAGCCGCATCCAGGTCGGCATTTTCGTTTCGAAGGCGTTTCAGGGAAAACTCCTTGGCCTTGGAAAATCGACGGTCCCTTTGGCTGAACATTATCCATATAAACCGGAACGATCGCCTGCGATACTGATCGCATGGAAAATCCCGCACAAGCCCCTGCTGCACCTGCCCCTGCTGCACTCCCTGCCCCCGCCGGCCCTGTCTTTGGCAGGCTGGCGACATCGCTGCCGCCGCATGTCTGGTTCGGCGTCAGCGCCGTGTTCCATTATCTCGGGCCGGCATTCGCCGTGCTGCTTTTCCCGCATGTCGGCGTGCTCGGCATGGCCTGGCTGCGCATCGTCACGGCCGCCCTGGTCTTCGCGCCGCTGACCCGGCCCTGGACGGTCGTCACCCGCGCCGACCGGCCGACACGGCTGCTGCTTCTCGCTTTTGGCGCTTGCCTCGGCGTGATGAATTGCGCCTTCTACCTGGCGCTCGAGCGCTTGCCGATCTCGCTGGTCGCGGCGATCGAATTCGTCGGCACCATCGGCGTCGCGCTGGTCGGCGTCAGAAGCCCGCGCAATCTCGCCGCCCTTGCCGTTGCCGTCATCGGCACCTTGCTGCTGATCGACGTCAAATGGTCAAGCGACCCGATCGGCCTGTTCTGGGCTTTTCTCAACGGCGCGCTGTTCGTCGGCTACATCTTGCTTGGCCATCGCGTTGCCCGCGCCGGCGCTGGCGACGGCATCGCCGGCCTGGGTGCCGCCATGGCGGTCGCCTGCCTCATCGTGCTGCCGATCGGCTTCACCGAAGCGCTGCCGGCCTTCTCGGCGCCGCCACTGCTCATCGCCGCCATCGGCGTCGGCATCTGCTCCTCGGTCATCCCCTATATCTGCGACCAGCTTGCCATGTCGCGGCTGCCGCGATCGAGCTTCGCGCTGATGCTGTCGTTGCTGCCGGTCACCGCCACGCTGATCGGCGTCATTGTGCTCCGCCAGATACCCAGCCCTATCGATTGCATCGGCATCGCGCTGGTGGTGGCCGGCGTCGCTTTCCACAAACCGGCAAATGCCTGATCAGGCAAGCTTCTCCTTGAGAAAGGCGATCGTCCGGCCCCAGGCGAGGTCGGCCGCGTTCTTGTCGTAGCGGGCCGCTGACGTGTCATTGTTGAAGGCATGATTGGCACCTTCATAGACATAGAGCGTGTACTCGACCTCGGCCGCATCGAGCTCCTTCCTAAAGGCGTCGATGCCGGCATTGATGCGGGTGTCGAGCCCGGCATAATGCAGCAGCAGCGCCGCCTTGATCTTCGGCACATCCTCGGCCTTCGGCTGCATGCCGTAGTAAGCGACGGCGGCAGCCAGATCCGGCGCATTGACCGCCAGCATGTTTACCGTGCCGCCGCCCCAGCAGAAGCCGACCGCGCCGACCTTGCCGTTGCCATCCTCGCGGCCCCTGAGGAAAGCCACCGTTGCGACCGCATTGGCGACGGTCTGCGCCGCATCGAGTTTGGAAAACTGGTCACGCGCCTTGTCTTCGTCGGCCGGCGTGCCGCCCAGGGGTGACAGGAAGTCCGGGGCAAGCGCCACAAATCCTTCCAGCGCCACGCGCCGCGCCACATCGCGTATATGCGGGTTGAGCCCCCTGTTCTCGTGCACGACGATGACGGTGCCGAGCTTACCGGACTGGCTGGCTGGCTTGACCAGATAGCCCTTCATCTCGCCACCGCTGCCGGGATGGCTGATGTCCTCGCCCGTCACGCGTGAATCGTCCTCGGCAATAATCGCCGCCCGGGCTGAATTCGCCGCCAGCAGCGGTGCGATTGCTGCGGCAGCGGCACCTGATCCGGCAAGCCTGGTCAACTGTTCCATGAAGCGCCGCCGGTCGAGCGTCAGATGCGTGTATTCGTCATAGGCGTCGATCATCGCCTGGGTAATGGCGGGTCTCTTCACGGCTGGGCTGGCAGGGCTCGGTTTTGTCATTGCGCTCTCCTCGGCTTCGGGAACATGTCCGCCGCGCAAGATAGGGTAGCAGCCCGCACGGTCCAGTCACGGATGAGTGAGGCGCTGCTGACACAAGTGCAGGTCCGCCAGACCGGCGGCTGGTCCAGGATGACACCGTTCGAACTGGTGCGCTGTCCCACTTTCTCCGACCCGCCGTGCCTGTCGAGCAGGCCGGCGCTATGGCTGGCGTGCCATCGGATTTGTAACTCCCCCCGGCTGGACAGAGAACAAAACGGAGACACTTCTGGCCTTTCGCTGCCGAATCACTACATTCGGGGGAGATGTCCGGCTTTTCGGAAGATATGCCTTTTTTTGACGAACCGAACGCGCGGCCCGTGGCCCCGTCGGGCATTGCTGCGCGCGCTATGGCTGCCCGCAGCGGCCATACCAATGCGCCCGATTATCTGAACGGGCTCAACCCCGAGCAGCGGCTGGCGGTGGAAACCACCGAAGGTCCGGTTCTGGTGCTGGCCGGCGCCGGCACCGGCAAGACGCGCGTCTTGACTACCCGCATCGCTCACATCCTCGCCACCGGCAAGGCCTTCCCGTCGCAGATCCTCGCCGTCACCTTCACCAACAAGGCGGCGCGCGAAATGAAGCAGCGCATCGGCCTGCTGATCGGCGAAGGCAATGTCGAAGGCATGCCGTGGCTCGGCACCTTCCACTCGATTGGCGTGAAGCTGCTGCGCCGCCACGCCGAGCTTGCCGGGCTCAAATCCGACTTCACCATTCTCGACACCGACGACGTCGTGCGCCTCATCAAGCAGCTCATCCAGGCCGAAGGGCTGGACGACAAACGCTGGCCGGCCAAGCAGTTCGCCCAGATGATCGACGGCTGGAAGAACAAGGGGCTTGGCCCCGCCGAGATTGCCGAGGGCGACGCCCGCGCCTTCGCCAACGGCAAGGGCCGTGAGCTCTACAAGGCCTATCAGGAGCGGCTGAAGACGCTGAACGCCTGCGACTTTGGCGATCTTCTGTGCCACCCGATCCGCATCTTCCGTGCCAATCCGGACGTGCTGAAGGAATACCACAAGCGCTTCAAATACATTCTCGTCGACGAGTACCAGGACACCAACACCGCCCAATACATGTGGCTGCGCCTGCTGGCGCAGCGGCCGGATGCCGGACGCGCTTCAACATCAACGGATTTGCGTTCGGCCGAAGGCCGCAAGCCCGACCGGGCGCCGGCCGGCCAGGCCGCCCCCGCGGAGGCCAGCGAGCGAAGCTCGCGCGCGGCCGTGAGCGAAAGCAAAGTCAACATCTGCTGCGTCGGCGACGACGACCAGTCCATCTATGGCTGGCGCGGGGCCGAGGTCGACAACATCCTGCGCTTCGACAAGGATTTCCCCGGCGCCACGATCATCCGGCTGGAGCGCAACTACCGCTCCACCGCGCACATCCTCGGCACCGCCTCCCACCTCATCGCCCACAATGAAAGCCGCTTCGGCAAGACGCTGTTCACCGAAAAGGTTGCCGAGGATGACGAGAAGGTGCATGTCCATGCCGCCTGGGATTCCGAGGAAGAGGCCCGCGCCGTCGGCGAAACCATTGAAGCCTACCAGCGGCAGAAGCACAATCTCAACGATATGGCCATTCTTGTCCGCGCGTCCTTCCAAATGCGCGAGTTCGAGGATCGCTTCGTCACCCTCGGCCTCAACTACCGCGTCATCGGCGGCCCCCGCTTTTACGAGCGCCTCGAAATCCGCGACGCCCTGGCCTTCTTCCGCGTCGTCGCGCAAGGGGCAGACGACCTCGCCTTCGAGCGCATCGTCAACGTGCCGAAGCGCGGGCTCGGCGAAGCCACCATCCGCCAGATCCACGACACCGCCAGGGCGCTGCGCATCCCGATGCTGGAGGCTGCGGAAAAACTCGCTGAGAGCGACGAGCTGAAGCCAAAGCCGCGCGCAGCGCTGCGTGAAGTCGCCGCCAATTTCGAGCGCTGGCAGAAGGCGCTGGAGACCACGCCGCACACAGAGCTGGCCGAGACCATCCTGGAGGAGAGCGGCTATACCGACATGTGGAAGAACGACCGCTCGGTGGAAGCTCCGGGCCGGCTGGAAAACCTTAAAGAACTGATCCGCTCCATGGAGGAGTACGAATCGCTGCGCTCCTTCCTCGAACATGTGGCGCTGGTGATGGACGCCGAGCAGAACGCCGAGCTCGACGCCGTCAACATCATGACGCTGCATTCGGCCAAGGGCCTCGAATTCGAGACCGTCTTTCTGCCTGGCTGGGAGGAAGGACTGTTCCCGCATCAGCGCGCGCTCGACGAGGGCGGCCGCTCCGGGCTGGAGGAAGAGCGGCGGCTGGCCTATGTCGGCCTGACCCGCGCCAAGAAGAACCTGCATTTGTGGTTCGTCTCCAACCGCCGCATCCACGGCCTGTGGCAATCGACGATCCCGTCGCGCTTCCTCGATGAATTGCCGGAAGCCCATGTCGAAATCGCCGAGAGCGGCAACTCCTACGGCGGTTACGGCAATGCCTATGGCGGCGGCTCCTTTGCCTCCGGGCGGGGCGGCCAAGGGGCAGGACGGCAGAACCCTTATGGCGCTTCGCGCTTCGACAATGTCGGCGCAGAAAAATCCGGCGCCTTCTCCAGCACCTATGCAACGCCGGGCTGGCAGCGCGCGCAACAGAACCGCACCGAGGCGACCGACCGCAACTGGGGCTCGCGTTCCGGCCACCAGGTCGAGCGCATCGGCTATGGCGAAACCGACAGTGGCTATGGCGCCGGCCGCACCTCGATCAAGGGCCGCACCATCGACGGCGAGCTGGTCGCCAAGTCCGTGGCCGACACGCCATCCCGCTTCAGCGTCGGCGACCGCGTCTTCCACCAGAAATTCGGCAACGGCAACATTGCCGCCATCGACGGCAACAAGCTGACCATCGATTTCGACAAGGCCGGCCAGAAACGCGTGCTGGACGGGTTCGTCACCGGGGTGTGAGTATCCCCCTCACCGATACCGCGCCTGGTTCCATTTGTGGCCGAGCAGCGACAGGATGATGATCAGCCCGTTGAAGAACTGGACATAGAAACCGCTCAGGCCTGCCGCGACGACGCCGGTCTGGATGAACGACACGGTGACGGCGCCGATGGCGCCGCCGACCACGGTGCCGACGCCGCCCCAGGTCGGCGTGCCGCCAACGAACACCGATGCCAGCACCGGCAGCAAATAGCCGTCGCCAGCCGTCGGCCACCAGGTGAAGTTGATCATCACCGAGAAGGTGCCGGCGATCGCCGCCCCGATGCCGACGAAGACGAACACTTTCACCCGCACGCGCTTGACGTCGATGCCCATCTGCTGGGCGCTGTCGGGATTGTCGCCGACCACCTTCACCTGCGCGCCGAAGCGATGCCTGTTGTAGAGCAGCGCCGACAGCACGACGAAGCCGATGGCCCAGAAGATCTGCACCGGGATGCCGTAGAGCTGGCTGGAGAAGATCTTGTAGGCCCAGCTGTCGGGAAGGCTGGTCAGCGCCGTCGACTTGCCTTCGTTGATGATCTGGATCAGGCCGCGCAGCAGGAAATTCATGCCGAGTGTGGCGATCAGCGACGACAGCCCGCCATAGACGACCAGCGACCCGACCAGGAAGCCGAGCAACGTGCCCGTTGCAATGGCGGCGGCGATACCGAGAAACGGGTCGTAGCCGGCCTGCACGACCAACGCGAAGACCCATGAGGCAAAGCCCATCGTCGCCGGAAACGACAGGTCGATCTCGCCGCAGGTGACGACGAAGACCAGCGGCACCACCACGAACAGCGCAACCGGCAGCGTGGTGAGCACGGAACGGTAGAGATACCAGGTGGTGAAGACGGTCGGGTTGGCGATCATGAACACGGTCATCATCACCACGAACACGGCAAGCGTGCCGAGTGCGGCGCGGTTGTCGAGGATGAAGCCGCGCATCCAGTGATCGGATGGGTGTTTCCACTCTTTCCGGGGATTGCCGGGACGGGAGATGCCTGCGGACGGCTCGTGCAGATCGGGCTCCATTGTCTTGCTCATCGTGCTCTCTGCTCTGGGTCGCCGGCGTCGTGCAGTCCCGGCAATCCGCCCGGATGCGCGACGTCTTCCATGAAGTTGATGAGGTCTTCGGCCGACTTGACTTGGCTGCGGTCGGCGGTGAGCGCGACCTTGCCGCGATCCAGCACGACGAAACGATCGGCGATGTCGAAGACGTGGTGGATGTTGTGGCCGATGAACAGGATCGACCGTCCGCTCGCCCGCACCTGGCGCACGAAATGGAAGACCTTGGCGGTCTCGGTCAGCGACAGCGCCGTCGTCGGCTCGTCGAGGATGATCAGGTCGGCCTGCTTGTAGATGGCCCGGGCGATCGCCACGCCCTGGCGTTCGCCGCCGGACAGCTGGCCGACGATCGATTGCGGCGTGAACACTTTCGAGGTGAAGCCGATCTCGCGCATCAGCCGGCTCGCCTCCTCGATTTCCTTGTTGACCTTCAGCCAGCCGAGAAAGCCGGTGAGTTCGCGGCCCATGAAGATGTTGCGCACAATCGTCTGCTGCACTGCGAGCGCCCGGTCCTGGAATACCGTCTCGATGCCGGCGTCGCGCGAGCGCGCGGCGCTCCAGCCGGTCACCGGCTGGCCGCGGATGAGGATCTCGCCGCTGGTCGGCTTGACCACACCGGAGAGGATCTTGATCAGCGTCGACTTGCCGGCGCCGTTGTCGCCGATCAAGCCGACCACCTCGCCGCGGTCGACGCTGAGATTGACCCCGCCCAGCGCATAGACCTGACCGTAGGACTTGCTGATGTCGCGCAGTTCGATGAGGCGTTCGGCCATGGCGATCCTCACTTGGTTCCGGCTGCGGTCGGAAGACCGGCAGCCGTGTTTAAAGGTCAGCGCAGCGCCTGCTTGGCGAGTTCGGCGACGATCTCGTAATTGTCAGGAGTGACGAAGCCGGCGCCGGTGTCGACATTCATTGGCGCCAGGCCAAGCACCACCTGCTGGCAGAGGCTGAGGATCGGCAGATAACCCTGCAGGAACGGCTGCTGGTCGGCCGTCAGCTGGACCCAGCCGCCCTTGAAGCCCTCGACGATCTGCGGGCTGGTGTCGAAGCCGAAATTGAAGATATCGCCCGCCTTCCTGCCCGCCGCCTGCATGTAGGTCGGGACGTTGCCCAGCATCTGTCCGCCGGGATAGCCAACCGCCTTGACGTCGGGATTGTTGAGGAGTGCTGCGGTAATCACCGGAATGGCCAGATTGGGGTCGGAAGCCCATTCGCCGCTCGGCGGCGAGGAGAGCTGGATGACCTCGACGCCCGCCTCTTTCAGGGCGGCGACCGTGCCGCGCTCGCGCGCGCCGCGGTTCTCGTTCTCGAACGGGCCGATCATGATCGCCTTGTCGCCGGCCCTGAGCCCGGCCAGCTTGAACGCCTCGGCGCCGAGCGCGCGGCCCTGCTGCTCCTGCTGGGCGCCGACATAGCCGCCGCCGAACGCTGCCGTGACCTTCGGCACCGGCACGTTCTGGTACATCATCCTGATGCCGTCCTTGTGCGCTTGTTCGGCCAGCGGCATGATCGAAGCATCGCCCGGGTGGCCCATCATGGCGATGCCGCCGGGCTTGACCGCGACGGCCTCGCGCAATTGCTGCACCATCTTCTCGACATCCCACTGGGAAAAGATGTAGTCGACCTTAGGCCCAAGATCGGCCTCGGCCTGCTTGGCGCCATTGTAGACGATGGTGCCGAAGGCGTCGCCCTCGGCGCCGCCGACGAAGAAGCGGATGTGGACGTCCTTGCACCATTGGGCATCGAGCGCCTGGGCAGGCAAGGTGGAGATTGCGGCGGCGAGCGCCGTGGCGGCCGCCACGCCGGTCGAGCGCAGAACTGTCCTTATCATCGCGATGCTCATGCACGTTCCTCCCTTTGTTCCCTCGCAAGCCGAGGGTTCTCGACGAAATGCTTCGGCTTCTCGCCACAATGCTTCGCTGGCCGGCTCCTAAGCCCCTGTTTGATGCATGTCGTTGTCGCAAAACCGCTGCACACTTTTGCGCGACATGCATTAGCCTCACGCCGGGTTCGGCAGATACGTCGCACCTCCCCGGCATTGCTTGAGATAGTCCAGCGCCCGCACTTGCCCTGTAATCTCAAGGTCGCCGCGATAGACCGGGTCGTGCCAGCCTTCGATGTCGATGGCGCCCCTGTATCCGGCCAGCCGCAATTCGCTGATCACCCGCGTCCAGTCGCTGTCGCCGAAGCCAGGCGTGCGCATTTGCACGAACGGCAGCCGGCCGAACACGCCATGCTCGCGGATCACGTCCCAGCGCACCGTCGCGTCCTTGCCGTGGACATGGAAGATGCGCGGCGCCCATTTGCGGATCTGCGGGATCGGATCGATCAGGTAGACGAGCTGGTGGCAGGGCTCCCATTCCAGGCCGAGATTGTCATCTGGCAATTCGTTGAACATCAGCTCCCAGGCGTCCGGATTGTGGGCGATGTTCCAGTCTCCATCAGCCCAGTTGCCGTCCATCGCGCAATTCTCGAAGGCGATGCGCACGCCCTTGTCGGCGGCGCGCCGGGCCAGTGGTCCCCAGACCTCGCGGAAGCGCGGCAGGCTGTCGGGCAGCGGCTTGCCGCGGAGGCGACCGGTGAAGCCGCTGACCATCGAGGTGCCGAACAGATGCGCATGGTCGATGAGTGTTTCCCAAGCCTCGAGCACGCCGCGATCGGAATCGCCGCTTTCCAGCGGATTGCCGAAGACGCCGAGCGAGGAGACGACGACGTCGGCGTCGCCGATCGCCTCGCGGATCTGGCCGGCCAGCCGTGGAAGATCCTTGCCGCCCAGCGTCTGCCAGAAGAAGGGCTGGATGCTCTCGAAGCCGAGCGGCAGGATCGCCTTGATATAGGCGGCCGGGTCATCGAGATTGGCCCGCACCATGGTGCCGATCCTGATGTCGAGAAGCGGGTTTGGCATCGTCACCCTTCCTGTGCGATCGCGACCCGGCGGCCGGTTTCGGCGCTTTCGATCGCGGCAAAGACCATGGCCAGGCTCTTGATGTTGTCGGCGCCGCGCGTCTCCGGCTCGCTGCCGGTTTCGACGGCGCGCACAAAATCCTGGATGATGCCGAGATGGCCGCCGATGCGGTCTCTCGGATCGAGCGGCGGCACGGCGAGCGGCTCTGTGCGATCGAACAGGCCTTCACGGATAGGCCGCGCGACTTCCGCCCTCAGCCCTTCCTCACCGTCCCAGACCAGGCTGCCGTGCTCGGCGACGATGCGCCATGTGCTCTCCCAACTGGTGCGGAACCCGTCGGCGCACCAGGAGCCGGCATAGGTGAACAGCTTGCCGCCGCCGAGCTCGAAGATTGCGGTGGCCGACGATCCCTGCCGGTACCAAGAATTGACCGGCTCCCATTCCTGGCAGTAGACGCTGGCCGGCGCGCCGCCGACCATGTAACGGGCGGCGTCGAAAGTATGGATCGCCATGTCGAGCAGCAGGACATGGCGCATCTCCTCGCGAAACCCGCCGAAATGCGGCGCGACGAAGAATTCGGCGTGGATGCTGGTTGGCGCACCGATGGCGCCGGAATCGAGAAAACGCCTGATGCGCCTGACGTTGGCGACATAGCGGCGGTTCTGGACGACGGCGTGCACGCGCTTGGCGCGTCGGGCAGCCTCGACGATGGCGCGCGCGTTCTCCGGGCTGTCAGCCAGCGGCTTCTCCGTCAGGAGGTGGCAATGATGGGCAAAGGCCGCAAGCGCGACATCGCGCCGGGCCGCGGGAACCACGACGTCGAACACTGCGTCGGGCTTGGTCTGGTCGAGCACGGCGTCCAGATTGGTCCCGACAATGGCGCCGGCAAGCTCATATTCGCGCGCCCTTGCCTTCGCCCGCTCGGCATCGAGATCGACAAGGCCGACAATAGCCAACCCGTCGATCTGCCTCGCCGCATCGAGCCAGTGCTTGCTCATCGCTCCGCAGCCGACCAGGACGACATTCATCATCCAGCGCTCCTCCTCCGCTCGGCCCCTCCAGACCGAAGTCACGGCATTCACGCATAGCCGTAAACGTTTTTCCGTAAACGTTTACGAGAACACACCCGAAGGCGTAGAATGTCAATTGGCCGCTCGCGAAAATCACCTTGATCACCTTGGCCTGAAGAGCGGCCGATGATAGCCAGGCAAGGGGGAGAACCGTCCTTTGGCGTCCAGCATCCACGACCTTGCCCGTCACCTGAACATTTCGATCGGCACCGTGTCGCGCGCGCTCAACGGCCGTGCCGACGTCAATGCCAACACGCGCCAGCGCGTGCTCGATGCAGCGGCAAAGCTGAACTATTCGCCGAACCAGTCCGGCCGCAGCCTGCGGCGCGGCGCCACCCACTCGATCGCCTTCATGCTGCAGCCGCACCCGGGCGACCAGCAATATGGCGAGCCGTTCTTCATTCCGTTCCTGACCGGGCTGCAGGCGAAACTCGCGGAAAGCGGGCTCGACCTGATCGTGGTGATGGGCGCGCCGGGCGACTACCAGCAGGAGCGCCTGCGCCGGGTGGTCGAGACGCGCCGGGCCGACGCCGTGGTGCTGGCCTATACGCGTCGCGAGGACGAGCGCATCGATTACCTGACCAGGGTCGGATTCCCGTTCGCGACGCTCGGCCGCAGCCGCTCTGGCGGCAACTCCTATCCGTCGCTCGACCTCGATTTCGAAAAAGCCGGGGCCGACGCGGTCGACCGCCTGGTGGCGCGCGGCCACCGCCGAATCGCCGCCATCCGCCCGTCCCTCAACCTCAATTTCGGCTATCTGTTCCTGGCCGGCTATCGCAAGGCCTTGCGGCGGCACGGCATCGAGGTCGACCCCGGGCTGATCGCGAAAGGCTTCATCAACGAGGCCGGCGGCGACGCGGTGACGCCGCAGGTCATGCGCTCCAAGGACCCGCCGACCGCCATCATCTTCAACAATGACGCGATGGCACTCGGCGGCTGCAAGGCGTTGGCCGAGATGGGCATCAAGCCGGGCCACGACATTGCGGTGATCGTCATCGTCGACTCGCCGCTCTGCCGCTATTTTTCACCGGCACTGACCGGCTTCCGCCCTCGCCTGGAGCCGATGGGACGGCGGCTTGCCGAAATGTTGCTGGCGTCGATCCCTGCCTTCGCCGGCACCGAACGCGCGCGGATCATCCGAGAGGTCTGGCCGCTGGAACTGATCGCGCGCGACAGCGACTGATCGTGGATTATTTTTCTTCTCCTGTGGATCTACGCCCTCGATCGGGTGAGAAGCAGCGGGAGAAACCATCGGCAAGGGACGGATCGGGGGGCCGCCCTAGCCTCGCATCGCTTTCAGCTTTTCCGCTACGGAGGCCGCAAGGTCGGCATAG
The DNA here is from genome assembly GCF_935822925.1 of Mesorhizobium ventifaucium. Classification (GTDB taxonomy): domain Bacteria; phylum Pseudomonadota; class Alphaproteobacteria; order Rhizobiales; family Rhizobiaceae; genus Mesorhizobium; species Mesorhizobium ventifaucium. The sequence goes on along the minus strand of NZ_CAKXZS010000050.1, from coordinate 18,531 downwards.
CGCTCCTCAAGCCGCTCGGCTGCCTTGATCACCGAAAAATCATGGCCAAACTTCTCCAGCGCCATGCGCAGCTTCTCGACGAATTCCGCTTGCTTTTCGAGCGCCGAGAACAGCGTCCTCACTTGCGCTTCGCTGATGTCGGGATTGGCAAGCATTTGCGGCACCTCACGGCTCATCTGGTCGCCGGTGGCGGTCTGCTCTTTCAGGATCTCGATCCAGTCGGTCAATCGGTAATCTCCTTCTTACGCGGACAGCATGCGCAGTGCCTGCCGATCGGTCAACCCAAGGACGCCCAAACGGGCTTGCGCGAGCCTGTCGCCGCGTTAAGTTCGGCGCAACCTGAACGAGGACAGCATCGATGACCACCGACGCCGAAATCCAGAGCGCTTTGCCTGCCCTTGCCTCCGGCAACGTTGCCGTCATCACCGGCGGCGCTAGCGGCATCGGCCTTGCCGCAGCCAGGCGGCTGGCAACAATGGGCCTGAAAATCGTGCTTGCCGATATCGGCGGCGCGCGGCTCGATGAGGCTGCCCGCGCCGTTGCCACGATTGCCGGCGACAGCGCCGTGCTCGCTGTCGCGACCGACGTCTCGAAAGCCGACGAAGTCGACCGGCTGGCCGAAAAGGCATTCGATGCCTTCGGCGGCGTGTCGCTGTTGATGAACAATGCCGGCGTCGGCAACAATCCCGGCAAACCCTGGGAGAACCGCGACGGCTGGAAGCGGCTGCTGGACATCAATTTCTGGGGCGTCGTCCATGGCGTCGAGGCCTTCGCGCCACGCATGCTGGCTGCAGGAAAACCGGGCCTGATCGTCAACACCGGCTCCAAGCAAGGCATCACGACGCCGCCCGGCAACCTTGCCTACAACGTCTCTAAGTCAGGTGTGAAGACCTTCACCGAAGGCCTGGCGCATGCGCTGCGCAACGAGCCCGGTGCCAGGATCGCCGCCCATCTGCTCATTCCTGGGTTCACTTTTACCGGCCTGACCGAAGGTGCGACCGAAAAGCCCGCCGGCGCCTGGACCGGCGAGCAGGTGATCGAATTCATGCTGGGCGCGCTGGTGCGTGGCGACTTCTACATCCTGTGCCCAGACAACGAGGCGACGCGGCCTATCGACGAGAAACGCATGGCCTGGGCGATCGGCGACATTATCGAAAATCGCCCTGCTCTGTCGCGCTGGCACCCGGACCACAAGGACGCCTTCGCGGCGTTCATGGACAGCTGACGCTCAAGCCGCATGCGTCTTCGAGCCGTGCTTTTGCGCAGCGGCTTTCTTGACCGCCATATCAGAGACCTGCCGGTCATGCCGCTTCGCCGCGCGCTCACATTTCTCGCGGATTTCCTCGACCTCGGATTCGGTCAGATGCTCGATGCCGATAAAGCTGTTTTTGGCTTTGCTGACCCGGATCAATTCATCGAGCTTCGCCTGGATCGCGGCGCCATCACGGTTTTGGGTGTTCTGGATAAGGAACACCATCAGGAAGGTGACGATCGTCGTGCCGGTGTTGATGATGAGCTGCCATGTATCGGAAAACCCGAACATCGGTCCGCTTCCCCCCCAGGCAACAATGATCAGGAAGCAGACGGCGAATGTCGACGGCAGACCGGCTAGATGCGCAACATAGTTGGCGATCCTGGTGAAAAGCTTCTCTATCATGGCAGGAGAAACAACCAGCATCCGCTCCGGGTTCCCTCCAGGGAGGGATTTCACCGAGGTAGCCGTTCAGAGACCCGCAAGGATCAGCGGATTTCGTGCTCCCAGCGGTCGAGGAAGGCCTCGATGGAAAGCGCCTGCATGTCGGGAATGGCCCTGGCGAGTTTTTCAACCGACCAGTCCCACCATTCGAGGCTTTCAATCCGCGCAGCGGTTTTCTCGGCAAAACGCCGGCGCAATTGCCTGGCCGGAACGCCGGCGACGATCGCATAGCCAGGTACATCGCGCGTCACCACCGCATTGGCGCCGACGATCGCGCCATTGCCGATGGTCACATCGGGCATGATCACCGCGCCATGGCCGATCCAGACGTCGTGGCCGATGGTGACGGACGTCGCCCGCCGCCTTTCGCGGAACGCCGCGTCGACGCCAAGCCAGCGAAAATACTCGTTTGGCCGGTAGCTGACCTTGTGCTGGGTCAACCGCTCGATCGGATGCTCGAGCGCGTTGATACGGCTGTTGGCGGCGATCGAGCAGAATTTGCCTGTGGTCGTGTAGATCGCCTCGGCGTGGCGCTCGAAATAGGAAAAGTCACCCACTATGACTTCGCGCAAGATGACCCGCTCGCCGATCGAGGCGTAGCGCCCAAGCTTGCATGCCTTCAATTCCGCGGTCGGATGGATGCGCGGCTCGGGGTCTTTCAGGACAAGATTTTCGGGACGCTCCATGCCGGCGGCTTTACGCCCGGACGATTGGTCCCGCAAGCGGGACCAATCGTCCGTCACCTGTTTCCAGAGCCTATTTCGGCTTGCCGTTGGTCCACACCGCGTTCTGCCCATAGAGCGGTACGGTCGTGACCGACATTTTCGCTGAACCGTCCTGCACCTGGCGCGAATGCGACAGATAGATCAGGGTCTCGTTGGCTTTATCGTAGATGCGGTTCACCACCTGTTTCTTCCAGATCAGGCTGATGCCTTGCTTGAACACCTCCTCGCCGGCCTCGCTCATGTCGATGTCGCCGATGGTGATCGGCCCGGTTTGGCGGCAGGCGATCGAGGAATCGGATGGGTCCTCGAACCAGTTGCCCTTTTGCAGGCGATCGATCACGCCACGGTCGAAATAGGAGACGTGGCAGGTCACGCCTTCGACCTTCGGGTCCTTGATCGCCTCGACGATGATATCGTTGCCGAGCCAGTCGACGCCGACCTTGCCGACCTCCTGGGCGACAGCCGCACCAGCACCGATGAAAAGGCACGCGGCCAAAGCGCCGCCGATCAGTTTTCGCCCAATCAGTCCTTGCCCAATCAGTCGTTGCCCAATCAATCGTTGCAACGAAGCCTCCTGCCGTTCGAGTTTTGCCGACCTCAGGTGGGACGGGCGGCAGCACATTGCAAGCGGACCATTTTTTAAGGGAAAGCCGGTTGCGGCAACGCGACATCTTTGCGCGCGCGAGATCAAACCGTTAAGAGTGTTCGCCCAACAAGCTCCAAGGGCGCCCGACACGGCGCCAATGAAAATCGCGACGGACACCCAATTGATGATGCGTTCAATACTGGTCGGCATTCTCGTCCTGATGGCGGCGGGCATCGGCTGGCTCACCTTTGAATGGTACCGTGGGCACTATGGCGGCGAGCCGTTCGGCGCGCCGTTCACGCTGGTCGACCAGAAGCGCGCTCCGATCACCGAGGCTACCTTTCGCGGCCACCCCAGCGTCGTCTTCTTCGGCTTCACCCACTGCCCGGAAGTCTGCCCGACCACGCTGTTCGAACTGGCCGGCTGGCTGAAGACGATGGGCGACGATGGCAAGAACCTGCGCGCCTATTTCGTGACGGTCGACCCGGAGCGCGACACGCCCGAAATCATGAACGCCTATATCAGCAACTTCTCCGACCGCATCATCGGCATCACGGGCGAGCCGGACAAGGTCCGTGCCATGGCCAAATCCTTCGGCATCTATTCGAAGAAGGTCGATACCGGCAACGGCGACTATACGATGGACCACACCGCTTCGGTGCTGCTGCTCAACGCCAGGGGCGATTTCGCCGGCACCATCGCCTATGGCGAAAGCCCGGACGCCGCAATCGCCAAGCTCAAGCGACTGGCGGCAGGCTAGTGCATGATCCCGAACCGAAGGTCCGCGCCCAGCGAAAAGTGGAACCGATTTTCGGACAAGATCATGCTCACAAAGAAAATCGTTTGATGACCCAAACGCGGCTTTATTTCACCACTGGAAAGATCGAGGCCGACCGTATCTTCGCGGCGTTCGAAACGGCCTTCGAGGACGAGGGTCTGCCGATTGCCATCCTCGAAGTCGATGAGGATCGCGACATCCAGGAAGTGTCGCTCTATGCCGACGGCGATGTCGACGCCGTCGAGGCGCGCGTGGAAGAGATCCTTGCCGGGCTTGCCTTGTCGAGGCCGATTGCGCGCGAGCCCGTGCCGGATATCGACTGGGTGACGCGTTCGCTGGAGGGACTGAAGCCGGTGCGCGCCGGCCGTTTCTTCGTGCACGGCGCGCATGACCGCAGGAAGCGCCACAGCGGCGAACTCGCCATCGAGATCGAGGCGGGCCTCGCCTTCGGCACCGGCCATCACGGCACCACCGCCGGCTGCCTTGAAATGCTGGAACAGGTCGTGCGGCGCGAGCGCCCGCGCAACGCGCTCGACCTCGGCACCGGCAGTGCGGTGCTGGCCATCGCGCTGGCCAGGCTCGCCCATATCCCGGTGCTGGCGACCGACATCGATCCGGTCGCCACAAAAGTCGCCGGCGCCAATGCGCGGCTCAACCACGTCAAGGCGCTCGTCGAAACGGTGACGGCGCGGGGGTTCCACCATCCGATCTTTGCCGCGCGCGGGCCCTTCGACCTCATCGTTGCCAACATACTGGCGCGGCCGCTGATGCGGCTGGCGCCCGAAATGGCCAGGCATATCGGTTTGGGCGGCTCGATCGTGCTGTCAGGCATCCTCGACCGGCAGCGCGACGCGGTGATTTCGGCCTATGTCGGCCAGCAGTTCCGCCATGTCAGGACGTTGCATCGCGAAGGCTGGGTGACAATCCACCTCAAGCGGTGACGCGCAGCGCCTTCAAACGCAAGCCGTAAATTCGCTCAGACGTAGCGCGACCTTGCCGCCTTCTTCAGTTCTTCGCGATCGTAGCCGTTCGCTTTCAACGTTTCGTCGTCAAAGCCAAGCAGGACGCCGCTCACATAGCGGCTCGCTTCGCGCTGGCGCGCTTCGATGAGAGCGTTCACGGCGCTTCTGAAAAATCCGCGTCTGGCTGGAATCGTGGACATGATGGTCTCCTTTGCAGGGCAATAAGACTCTTTCCTCCACATCGAAAAGGTAAGCTCTGCTGACCTTTTTTTAATCGCTGATTCTGCATGGCGTCCATGCGCAAAAGCGCACGTCGATGACCACTGTTGATGGCGGCGCCGCCCCTCATCCGCCTGCTGGCACCTTCTCCCCTTATATTGTGACGGGGAGAAGGGGGAATTGCCGCAACCTCGCCCCCTTTCTGCACCGCCGACAATTGGCGAAAATCTTTGGTGATAGTGTCTTTCTCCCCGTCATATACGGGGAAAAATGCCCGGCAGGGCAATGAGGGGCGGCGCAGACCTGAAGCGATTGCCCTGCTGGATCGAATCCGGACCGAAGATCGGCGCAGCAAAAGTCGATTCCGATTTTCGGGGTCATGCGCTACGGTCGCGCCAGCATCCGAGGAGAGACCATGATGTTCCAGACCTTTGATCCCGCAGGCGACCCCGCCCTCGGCAAGCCGCGTGTGGCGTTGCTGCGTCAATGGCTGGCGGCCAACGGGCTGGATGGCTTCATCGTGCCTCGTGCCGACGAGCATCAGGGCGAATATGTCGCTGACCGCTCGGCGCGGCTGAAATGGCTGACCGGCTTCAGCGGCTCGGCCGGCGTCGCTATCGTGCTCGGCGACCGTGCCGTCATGTTCGTCGACGGCCGCTACACGCTGCAGGTGCGCCAGGAGGTCGATCTCGACATCTTCTCGATCGAAAGCCTGGTCGACAATCCGCCCGCCACCTGGATCAAGGACAACCTCGGCAAGGGCGTGCGGCTTGGCTTCGACCCGTGGCTGCAGACGATCGGCGACGTGAAAGCGCTGAAAGCGTCGGCCGAAAAATCGGGGGCGACATTGGTGCCGATCGAGAAGAATCCGATCGACGCCATCTGGGAGGATCAGCCCGAACCGCCGCTGGCGCCGGTCGAGATTCATCCGATTGGCTTTGCCGGCGAATTGGCCAAGGACAAGCTGGCGCGGCTGGCCGAGGCCATCGGCAAGGATGGCACCACTCATGCCGTGCTGACCGACCCGTCCTCCATCGCCTGGGCCTTCGATGTCCGCGGCGGCGACGTGCCGCACACCCCTCTGGCGCTCGGCTTCGCCGTGCTCGCCGCCGATCGATCGCACCTGCTTTTCATGGATCAGCGTAAGTTTTCACGCACCGTCGCGGCCTACCTGACGCAGCTCGCCGAATTGCACGAACCCGGTGAATTCGAAGCTGTTGTCGCAGCCCTGGCCAAGGGCGGCGCGAAGATCGCGCTGGATCCCGTGCTGGCGGCGGAGAAGCTCAGGATGCTGGTCGAGGACAATGGCGGCACCGTCATCACCGCGCCAGACCCTGCCCGCATTCCGCGCGCGACGAAAAACCAGGCCGAGATCAACGGCGCCCGCGCCGCACATCGCCGCGATGGCGCCGCGGTCGCCAAGCTGCTTTGCTGGCTCGACCGCCAGGAACCGGGCAAGCTCGACGAGATCGCGGTCGTCACCAAGCTTGAGGAGTGCCGCCGCAGCACCGGCGAGGAAACGCAAATGCCGCTGCGCGACGTGTCCTTCGACACCATCGCCGGCGCCGGCCCGAACGGCGCCATCATGCACTACCGCGTTTCCCGCGCCACCAGCCGAAAGCTTCAGTCTGGCGAACTGTTCCTGCTCGATTCGGGCGGGCAGTATCAGGACGGCACCACCGACATCACCCGCACCGTGCCGATCGGCACGCCGACCGAGGAAATGCGCGAACGTTTCACGCTGGTGCTGAAGGGCATGATCGGCATTTCCATGCTGCGCTTCCCCCCCGGCACGCGCGGCTCCGAGATCGACGCCGTGGCGCGCCTTGCCCTGTGGAAACACGGTTGCGATTTCGCCCATGGCACCGGCCATGGCGTCGGCTCCTATCTGGCCGTGCACGAGGGCCCGCAGCGCATCGCCAGGACCGGCACTGAAAAGCTGCTGGCGGGCATGATCGTCTCCAACGAGCCGGGCTACTACAAGGAGGGTTCTTACGGCATTCGCATCGAGAATCTTATCCTGGTGACGCCGGCCGAGCCGATAGAGGGCGGCGACATCGCCATGCACGGCTTCGAGACACTGACGCTGGCGCCCATCGACACCAGGCTGGTGCGGTCGGACCTTTTGACGCGCGACGAGCTGCATTGGCTCGACACATACCACGCCCGCGTGCTGGCCGAGATCGGACCGATGCTCGACGGCGAGACGCTGGCCTGGCTGGAAAAGGCAACCGCACCGCTGCCGCACGACCAGAAGATTTGATTTTGAAAGGGCGGTGGGTCAGCTATCGGCCCGAAACCAGCATCGCCCTGAGTGTGAGACGGACCTTGGCTTGTGCTGCCCCAACAGCTGCGCGCCACGCACAGACGATATCAATCTGCAGGGAATGGCCTGTAGTCTTATTGCTGCCAACCGGCTTTCTTCAACAGATGCGCCATCTCGTCTGCCCAATGTAGATTGCGCAGCCTGAGCGGCGCCAAGGCATCGCCTGAAGGATTTTCCATTTCCCGCATCAGCTCAACGCAAGATCTTGCCTCCGGCAGGCGGCCGAGCGAAACGTAGCAGCAGGCGAGTGTTTCGTGAGTAGGCCGCCATGCGGGAGCGATCTTGCGCGCCTTGATGGCTGCGGCAAGCGCCTCGTTTGCCTGTCCTGCGAATAGGTAGGCGAGCGCCACGACATTGAACCAGACGAAGTTCTGCGGATCGTAAGGGTTCAACATAAGGCCGTGTTCGAGCGGCGCTATCGCTTCGGATGCGCCGCCGCGGAAAAGCTGCCCCATTCCCAATACCAGATGGCCAAGGGCGAAGCTTGGGCTGATCTCGATCGCCTTTTCCGCGGCAAGAACGGCCTGTTCCGGTGCATTGGCGTAGATGCTGCAGATGGCCAGCGCGTAATGCGAATAGGGGTTCTTCTCGTCGAGCCGAACCGCCTTCAAGGCTGCATCCAGGCCTTCCCGGATATCCTGTGCGGGCTTGTCGCTCCAGCCGTAAGCAACGATGCCGGCGCTCACGCGGCCGAGCCAGAGATGGGCCTCTGCGAGCTCAGGGTCGAGCCTGCATGCCTCCCGGAACAGCTTGCGGGCACTCAAGTGAGTTTGACGGCCGACATGGTGGAAATGCCAGGTACCTTGCCGCACCAGGTCCCACGCCGTCGCGCTTCCGCTGCTGCGTGCAGGGGCTGGAAGCGACTCCGTCTTGAGAAGTTCGGGCTCGATCGCGCCAGCCACCCGCTCGGCTATGGCATCCTGGACGGCAAACGCCTCCGTCATCTCCATTTCGTATCGTTCGGCCCAGATCTGATTGGCCGAGGCGGCATCAACCAGTTGCGTCGAGACCCGGATGTGCTCGCCGGACCGGCGCACGCTGCCTTCCAGCACGTAACGGACGCCAAGCTCGCGGGCCACCTGCTTGGAGTCGACCGACTTGTCCTTGTAGACGAAGCTGGAACCGCGCCCGATCACCCGGAACCACCGGAACCTTGTCAGCGCTGTGATGATGTCCTCGGTGATGCCGCCAGCCAGATAGGCCTGTTCCTGGTTGTCGCTCACATTGGCGAACGGCAAAACCGCGATGGATGGTCTTTCGGGAAGACTCGTCGGCTGGCCGGAACTAGGAAGCCCGCCATCTGCAGCGCCGTCCAGTACACGGACGCTGCCGGCGAAACGATATCCGGTGCGCGGGACCGTGGCGATCCACTCGCTGCCGTCCGGCTGTGAGCCGAGCAGCTTGCGCAGGGCGGCAACCTGCACAGAGAGATTGCTTTCCTCGACAACGGCATCGGGCCAAGCCGCTTCCATGAGTGCCGTCTTGCTCAGCACTTGCGTCGGCGCCGCCAGCAGGGCTTGAAGCAACGACAAGCCTTTTTGCCCGAGCGCAACCGGCCGGCCCTCTCGGACAAGCGCCCCGCGCAGCATGTCGAACACGAACGGGCCGAACGCTAAGCAGCGCGGTGATGCGACATTCCGTTTATCGGCTTCGGAAGAATTCGGAACTTTTCGCCTCCCCCTTTAGGACTTCGGCCGGACGAGCGGTCATTTTGGCCGTCTTCGCACAGACTAACACAAATGGAGGTCGAAAATGACGATGTTGAAGCAACCGTCCGGAGCGAACAGTGTGGCGCCCAGCGAGGGAAAGGCTGTGGTCGTCAGAGGTGGCAAGGCATATCGGGCCGAACAGGGGTCGGACTATCTACCGGGAATCAGTTCAGAGACCGTCGGCGCAAAGGCGCTTTGGCTGGGCATCGCCACAATGCCTCCGGGGAGACGGACCAAGGCCCACGTCCACGCGCGTCACGAAACAGCATTTTATATGCTGAGCGGAGATGAGCTGGAGATGTGGAGTGGGGATGAACTGCAATTTCGGGACGTCGTGCATCCCGGTGACTATCTCTACATTCCGGCCAACGTGCTCCACGTTGCCGTGAACCGGTCAAGCACGCCCGCCACCTTTATTGGCGCCCGCAACGAACCGACCGCGCAGGAAAGCGTCGTCCTGTTCCCGGAGATGGACGGGAGAATACCGTAGAAAGGCGACCTAGTAGGAATGATTAATCGGCATGGGATCAGCTGTGACGGAGGGGCTTGGCAACTCCGACACATCAGGGCAACGGGCTGCGAGTGCCGCACGACGCAAAGATCTGATTTTTGAAAGGGCGCGGGTCGCCGCAGCAGACGCACTGGGCTGCCGGTCTTGGCAAATTGCCGGCTAGATATTCTCGCGGGTGTATATTTCAAAGGGCAAGATGGTGGTGAAGTTGCCGTTCTCATTCGGGGCGGAGACGGCGCGCACCATGCCGGCCAGGGCTTCCTGCGCGATCCGGGCGAGTGGATGTGAGATGAGGAAGGTCAGCGTGCCGTCTAGCAGCGCTGTGCGGGTCACGTCCATCAACTCGTAGCCGACGACGACCAGTTTGCCGGCCCGGCCGGTTGACCGAAGCGCTGCGATCGCGCCGGTGATGCCGCCGCCGGCGATGTAGAGGCCCGAGATATCCGGATTGTCGGCGAGCAGCTTCTCCGTCATCTCCTGCGCTATGGCTCTGGATTCGAAGGTCAGCACCGGCTCGAGCAGGGTGAAGCCCGGCGCGTGCTCGCGGAAATAGGAGCGGAAGCCGCTCTCGTTCATTTCCTGGCAGCGATAGCGGTGATTGCCAACGAGGATGCCGAGCTTTCCGGGCTCGCGGCAGACGTGTTCGAACACCCAGGCCGCTGTGCGCCCGACCTTCCAGTTGTCCAGGCCGATATAGTGAATCTCGCCGGTCGCCGATATCTGCGAGATAAGCGCAAAGACCGGCACGTTGCGGCCCTGCAGCGCCTCGACCGCCTGGACGACAAGCGGGTGGACCGCGGCGACCACGCCCAAGGCGTCGCATTCTCCGCCCAGCGCCAGCATGCGCGACGCAATGTTCTGCGGCGACAGGTCGTCGAGAAATTCCGTCCGCACCTCGATCTCGCAATCGCCGACTGCTTCCGCCGCCAGACGCAGCGCCTCGGCCACGTTGTGATAGAAGGCGCGGCCGGGCTGATGCAGCAGGAAGCCGAACCTGTAGCGCGGCCGGGCGGCCGCGACGCGACTTCTGAGCGCCCCCATGCCGTAGAAGCCGACCTGCTCCGCCGCCTGTCTTACGCGTTCGCGTGTGCCTTGCCGGACGACGCCCGAGCCGCTCAGCACCCGGTTGACAGTGGCCACGGAGACCTTCGCCTCGATCGCCACATCCTTGATCGTTGGACGCTTGCGCTGATCCATTCTATCTCATCCATGCGTTAGAATGATACAAAAGTATCACGGACAAGGCCGCACTGATACGAATGATACAAAAAAATTGGAATAAACATTCTACTATTGATTCATTTTGGATCAAGATGTTTATCAGTCAACAAGCAAGCAAGGCGGACGCGCCGCCAGCCGAGGGATAACAGCTCCACAGATGCGTTCCGGCCCTCCGACGTATGGCGGGGCGAGGCTGCGCGCATGCGGGCTATCCTTGCCGGCGCTGCCCAGTGGAGGTTCTGGCATGGACGATCTCAAATACGGCGTGCGGGACAAGCGCGGAGACTGGAAGCCGAGCGGGCGACTCGAGATAGCGCCGTTCTGGAGCTGGCCCCCGAAGCTGCCGAAGGTCCTGGGATGGCTGCCGGGCTACATCTGGCCGTGGAATGCCTTCCACATGGCCACCGCACTTCTCTACTGGTTCTACGTCGTCCCCAACGTCGAGACGATGAAGTCGATCAGCTGGGGCTGGGCGCTATGGCTTTATGCCGTCAATGCCGCGGCGATCTTCGTCTTCTACGGCATTTTCGAGCTGCGCTACTACGTCCAGCGCGCCCAGGCGACGCGCTTCAAATACAACCACAAATTCCCAGGCGACACGCCTTCGGATGTCTTCTGGTTCCAGAGCCAGAACCTCGACAACTTCCTGCGCTCTTTTTTCATCACGATCCCGCTATGGACCGTGGTCGAAGTCATCTTCCTCTGGTGCTTTGCCAATGGCTACGTGCCGTGGGTCGGCTGGCAGGACCACCCCATCTATCTCGCAGCGCTGGTGCTGATCGCGCCCGCCATCCACGAGGTGCACTTCTTCTTCATCCACCGGCTGATCCACTGGGGCCCGCTCTATCGCTGGATCCACTCGGTCCATCACAATTCGATCAATCCCTCTCCCTGGTCATCGCTGTCGATGCATCCGGTGGAAGGCTTCCTCTATCACGCCGTCGCCTTCTGGCACCTGGTCATCCCGTCCAATCCGATTGTTGCGCTGTTCCAGCTGCATGTCGCCGGCTTCGGAGCGGTCAACGGCCATCTGGGTTTCGAAAAGCTGGAGCTGACCGAGGATACGGCCGTCTCAAGCGAGGCCTATGCCCACTACCTGCACCACAAATACTTCGAGGTGAACTACGGCGGCGAGGGGCTGATCCCGCTCGATAAATGGTTCGGCACCTGGCACGACGGCACCAAGGAGGGGGACGCCCTGATGGACGCCCGGTTCCAAAAAAAGCGGGAGCGCGTGAACGCCAGGGCGGCGAGCCACTGAACACGACACGAGGCGCGCAACCGGGAGGGAGGCGGTGCGCTTGAGATTTTCTAAAACCCCGTCTGAAGACGGCAAATGGGAGGAGAAAGATATGAAGCGTATCACCAAACTCTTGGCGGCAGTCGTGCTGGCCGGCGTGGCTGCGACAGCCGCTACGTCCGCCATGGCCGGGTCCAAAGGAGCGAAGATCTTCGTCATCGGCGGCAAGGCCGATGATCCGTTCTGGTCGATCGTCAAGCGCGGGGCAGAGGACGCCGGCAAGGTCGTCGAGGCGCAGGGCGGCTCGGTGACGTGGCTCGGGCCGCAGAACTATGACAATCTCGGCGCCGATGCGGCTGACCTGATCCGGACCGCGATCTCGCAGCATGCGGACGCCATCGTCGGCCCGGACTGGGTGCCTGAATCCATGGACGAAGCCTTCAAGGCTGTGGTGGCGGCCGGCATCCCGCTCATTATCTACAATGCTGGTGGTCTCGACGCGGCCGACCGGCTTGGCGCCATGAACTACATCGGCAGCGACGACTACAAGGCAGGCTTTGCCGGCGGCGAGTATTTCGGGAACCACGACCTGAAGAACGTGGTCTGCGTTAATACCCTTCCTGGTGCTGCCAACCTTCGTGCGCAATGCGCGGGCCTGCTTGCCGGTGTCGCCAAGCATGGCGGCAAGGGCGTCGAATTGCCCCTACCGATGAGCAGCTTCGGTAACCCGACCGCAGTAGCACAGGCCCTCAAGGCGCATCTGCTGCAGAACCCGGACGTCGTCGGTGTGTACACGATCGGCAATGTCGACGCCAACAGCGCTGCAAACGGTATCATGCAGGCGGGCTTGAGCGACAAGGTCAAGCTCGGCGGCGTCAACATGGACCAGACTATCCTGGCCAACATCAAATCCGGATCGCAGCTGTTCACCATCGACCAGCAAGGCTACCTTCAGGGTTACCTGGCGGTGTCGATCCTGAACGGTCACGTCAACTATGGTCTGACCGTTCCGACACGCGAGATACTGACCGGCCCCGGCGTCGTCGACGAATCGAACGTCGATGCGACGATGGCGGGCGTGCAGGCTGGCGCGCGATAGCAGCAGTCGCAAACGCTTCGCAATCGATGTGTCCGGCCTGAAAGCAAGGCCGACGGCCGGGCATATTCTCGACAGTGACTACTGTGCCGTAGTGTGAGCAGCGCGTCTCAAAGAAACGCCGGGGATTCCCAATGAATTCAATGGTCGAAATTCAAACAACAGCCAAGGCTGGGTCAACCCCCAACCTTTGGTCGTCAATCGGCAATCTCATGCGTCGCCCTGAAGTGGGATCTTTTCTGGGTATGATGGCGGTCTTCGCGTTCTTCGCCATTTTCGGCGGTGCCAATTTCGTAACCGCGGGTGGCGCGGCAAGTTGGTTGAACGTTGCGTCCGAGATCGGGATCGTGGCGCTTCCGGTCGGACTCCTGATGATCGCGGGCGAACTGGATATTTCCATCGGGTCGGTCATCCCGGCAACATCGATGACCGTCGCGACTATTTCGGGCTACTATGATCTTCCGATCATGGTCGGTGTTCTTGCCGCGCTGGGCCTCGGACTGCTCGTGGGCTTCATCAATGGGGTTCTCGTCATTCGAACGGCCGTGCCGTCGCTGATCGTCACGCTCGGCAGCCTCTTTGCCGTGGCAGGACTAACGCTCGGCGTCGCCATCATTCTGACGGGCAGCACCGGCGTCGCGATCCGGGCCGACCCGTTGGCCAAGGCCGTTTTGGGGCAATTTGTCGGCGGAATGTTCCAGATCACCATTTTCTGGTGGCTAGGCGCCGCGATCATCGTCGGCTACCTGCTGCACTTCTCGCGATACGGCAACTGGATCCTCGCACTGGGCGGAGACAAGGTAAGCGCGCGCAACGCCGGGATACCCACCGACAGGGTGATCACCCTGTTGTTCATGGGCAGCGGCCTGTGCGCGGCATTCGTCGGCGTGTCGCAGGCGCTCCTGTACAACAGCGCCCAGGTTTCGACCGGCCAGTCATTCATCTTCAACTCGATAATATCGGTGGTCATCGGCGGCGTGCTGCTTACAGGCGGCTTCGGTTCCGTGGTGGGTATCGTTTTCGGAACAATCACCTTTGCCATTGTCAACCAGGGCATCTTCTACACCGGCTTCGATGCAAATTGGGCGAGCCTTATCATCGGCGTCCTGCTGCTGGCGGCAGTCCTCATGAACAACACGTTCCGCAAGATGGCGTTGACTTACACGCCGAAGAAGAAGTGATGATGATCACTATGGCCGAACCAATTCTGCAGCTATCGAACATCAACAAGTCTTTCGGACCTATTGATGTGCTCCACGACATCTCCCTCGCTGTTAAGGCCGGCGAGGTCCTCTGCTTGCTCGGCGACAATGGCGCCGGCAAGTCGACCCTGATCAAGATCCTTTCCGGCGTCCACCAACCGACTTCGGGCACGATCTTGATGGATGGCAAGCCGATCCAGTTCGCGAGCCCCCGCATGCCAGCGATCTCGGCATTTCGACGGTCCATCAGTTCGGCGGAACGTTTCCTCTGATGAGCATCGGGCGATCGTTCTTCGTGGGCGTTGAGCCGACAAGGAAATGGGGACCATTCAGCATCTACGATCGCAAGAAGGCGAATGAAATTGCCGTCAAAGCGGTCCAGGAGTTTGGCATAACGCGGATCGACGACGGCGACCGCCTCGTGGGCGGTCTGTCCGGCGGCGAACGCCAGTCGTTGGCCATTGCCCGTGCCGTCCATTTCGGTGCCCGGGTCCTGATCCTCGACGAACCGACCGCCGCGCTCGGTGTCAAGGAAGCAGCCCATGTGTTGAGGATCGTGCTCGAGGCGCGCAAGCGTGGCCTTGCAGTGATTTTCATCACCCACCAGGTCATTCACGCCCTGACCGTAGGCGATCATTTTGCTGTCCTCATCAGGGGTGCCCTGGCAGCCGATTTCCGCAAGGGCGAGAAGACTCGCGAGGAGATCACCGACCTTATGGCTGGCGGCGAAGCGATGGCGGAGCTCGAAGCCGAAATCGAATCGTATCAGGCGGCGCATGAAGGGCGCGCACCACCTGTTGCCGATTTGCGATAGACAGCGCCCGACGAAGATCTCCGAAGATGCGCCACCTCCACAGGGGCATCTTCTGACCCGGCCGGCGGAATGAGCTGCTCCGCCGGCCGGTTTCTGCCCGAAACCAGAGAGAGAAAATCATGACTGTTCGCATCGCTGTCATCGGTGCCGGAATCATGGGCGCGGATCATGCGCGCATCGTTGCCGGCGATTTGCCCGGGGCCGTCCTGCAGGTGGTTTGCGACCCGTCGCAAAAGCGCGCGCGGGCCTTGGCCGAGGAATGCGGCGCGAAGGATGTTGCATCCGATGCGCTTGCGACGATTGCACGTTCCGACGTCGACGCCGCCCTGATCGCGAGCCCGGACGAAACTCACGCGTCGCTGACGCTGGCTGCCATTGAGGCCGGAAAACCCGTTCTCTGCGAGAAACCGCTGGCACCCAGTTCGGCCGATTGCATGCGTGTCATCCAGGCGGAAATGAAGGCCGGTCGACTGTTCGTGCAGATCGGCTTCATGCGTCGCTTCGATCCTGCCTATGCGGAGATGAAGGCGTTGCTCAGCGTTGGCACCCTCGGCCAGGCAGTCATCATGCACAATTTCCACCGCAACGTCTCGGCGCCGGCAAACTTCACCGGGCTGATGGCGATCACCAATTCGGCGCCGCACGAATTCGACGTGGCGCGGTTCGTCCTCGACACCGACTATTCTTCGATCTCGGCCTTCCAGCCTGCAGGGGTCGACGCTTCACGGACCGGTGCGCCGGTCTTCATGGTGCTGGAAACATCTGGCGGCCAGCTGGTGAATATCGAGATCAACAACAATGCAGCCTATGGTTATGACGTACGCGGTGAGTTGGTCGGCGAGAAAGGCTCGGTCTTTCTGGGCGCGCCGGTCCACTCCCGCATCAATATCGAACTTCAGTCGCTGGAGCGCTACGCCCCAGATTGGCGTCCTCGTTTTGCGGAAGCCTACCGGCTACAGAACAAGGCTTGGCTCAAGTTCGTCGAGACGGGTGTGCCCTCGCCGATCGCAGCCAATGCGTGGGATGGCTACTGTGCGACGCTGACCGCCGAGGCCGGCGTAAAGGCGCTCTCCGAAGGCGGAAAAGTAGTCGTCGAATGCGCCGAAAAGCCTGCATTCTATCATCGCTAGGAAAGCATCATGAAACTGGGTTTTGTATCCGACAGCCTTGGCAGTCGTACGTTTGAAGGGTTGTTGGACGAGGCGGTGCGTCTCGGTGTCAATGGTGTCGAGATTAACACCGGCGGATGGTCGACGGCACCGCATTTCGACCTGGCCAGGATGAAGTCCAGCGCAGGCGCCCGAACGGAATTCCGCAAAGCATTTGCGGACCGCGGCCTCGACGTGATCAGCCTGAATGCCAATGGAAACCCGCTGCACCCGACCGACCCTGCCCAGGCAGAGTGCCTGAAGGACACGATCCGCCTCGCTGGCGAAATGGGCATCAAGACCGTCTGCACCATGTCGGGCTTGCCGGCCGGGAGTGCCGAGGACAGGATGCCGAACTGGATCGTTTCGTCCTGGCCACCGGAGACCCAGTCTATCCTGCGCTATCAGTGGACTGACGTGCTCATTCCGTTCTGGGAAGAAATCACAGCGCTGGCGAACGAAAGCGGGGTGGAACGCATCGCGCTCGAACTTCACGGCAACCAGTGCGTGTACAATGTGCCATCGCTGCTGAGGCTACGCGAGGCAGTCGGACCTCTCGTCGGTGCCAACCTCGACCCCTCGCACCTGTTCTGGATGGGTGCTGATCCGCTCGTCGCGGCCGAGGCCCTCGGCGGGGCGCTCTTCCACGTTCATGCCAAGGACACGATGCTGAACGCGCCAGTCCAGGCAACGACCAGTCTTCTGGAAAACGGCAGCCTGATGGACATCCCGGCACGTTCCTGGAGCTACATCACTCTCGGATTCGGCCACGGCGAGGAATGGTGGCGCAAGTTCTGCTACCGGCTGAAAATGGCCGGCTACGACGGCTGGCTGTCGATCGAGCATGAGGATGTCATGCTCAACAGTCTCGAAGGACTGGAGAAATCGGTTTCGCTCCTCAAAGACGTCATGCCTACCACGGCGAGCGACTACAAACCGCAAGAAATCTGAGGAAGAAAGATGACTGAATGGATCGACGCCTGCTCGGCAGATGACATCGAGAACGAAGACCTGGTCCGCTTCGATCATGATGGCCGGACCTTCGCCATTTATCGCAGTCCCGATGACGAATTCTTTTGCACCGATGGCCTGTGCACCCACGAAAAGGTGCATCTGAGTGGCGGTCTGGTCATGCAGTACAGGATCGAATGCCCGAAGCATAATGGCGTGTTCGATTACCGGACAGGCGAAGCGCTGCGCGCACCGGTCTGCGTGAACCTGAAAACCTACAACACCAAGGTCGAGGATGGCCGCGTGTATGTTGAGATCTGAAATGGCTGATAGCTTTGTCCTTGCGGCCTGCGCCGAGCGACCGGCACAGGCGAGATCGACTACAGGGGCATCGCCCATACACTGAAGGGCATGGGCTACCGCAGGCCGGTGAGGATGGAGGCGTTTGCCTCCGGAGATCCCGAGGCGGCGCTGCAGGCCTTGCGCGAAGCTTCACAGTCTGAGGGAACAAGAATGATCACCAAGAGCACCCGACCCACCGTCGCCGACATACGCGCCATGAAAGGCCGTGCACAAAAGATATCCATGCTTTACGTCACTACCATCGAAGAGGCGGCGGCAGCGGACGCGGCCGGCGTCGACATGCTTTCGATCGAGGGCCGCTTCTTCTCGCCCGAGATGCGCGAGGCGGCCGGCCGATGCTTCGTTCAGGTCGGGCTCCCCTACGGCCCTGCCGGCGATCTGGCGACAGCCGAGGATTATCTCAAAGCCGCCTACCACTTCATGCGGCTGGGCGGCGATTGCTTCTATTGCGCCGCCTCACTCGATATCCAGAAGGCGCTCTGCGACAACGCGGTCCCGATCGTCGCCCACGTCGGTTTGATCCCTTCGCAATGCACCTGGACCGGCGGGTTCAAGGCTGTCGGCAGGACGGCTGAGAGCGCGCGCGTCGTGTGGGACCATGTGAAACGCCTGGAGGCCATTGGCTGCTTCGGCGCGGAGCTGGAGGTGGTGCCCGACCGGATCGGCGAACTGATCACCAGGAGTACGCCGATGATCATGCTCGGCATGGGTGCCGGACCGCACGCCGACGCGCAGTACCTTTTCAGCGAGGACGTGCTCGGCCACACCGCTGGCCACAAGCCGCGCCACGCGAAAACCTATCGCAACTTCGCCGCCGAATATGAACGGTTGCAGCGCGAGCGCATCGCCGCCTATCGCGAGTTCATCTCCGACGTGCAAACCAGCGCCTATCCCGAGCCGCAGCACGTGGTGCCCATCACCGACGAAGAGCTTTCTGCCTTCAAGGCGGCTCTGGGCCTCTAGTCTAGAGCATCGGACGTTCAA
>NZ_CAKXZS010000049.1 GCF_935822925.1 Mesorhizobium ventifaucium | reverse complement strand
TCCGCATACAGCTTGCCAGCCTCATGCGAGGCAAATGTACAGCGAATGTCGGCTTTGGAGAGACCTCGGGAACATCGGCAGATGGCGCGACATTGTTGTCGCAGAGCAGGGCTCCGGGCAGTCAGCTCGTGAGGATGATCCGGGTCCGGCTTTCCAGGTCCGACCAACTCACCTGCAGATTTTCTCCTGCCGCATCACCGTCGAAGCCGCGAAGCCGATGATCCGGCCAATTGGTGCAATCTGACAAGGATTGCGTGTCGGTCACGTGCACAACAACGGCGACAAGACCTACGCTTTGGTGCCGTTGGCCTAGCTGCCGATAAGCCTCTACGGCTCGGCCCACATCGCTAATCGATCCATCAGAGTTTAAACTGGACTTCGGCACCTGCGCCGGTCCGCGTTGCAACTGAAATCGAATAACCTCTCAGCCGGAACGCCGTCCCGTCGGGCCCTACGCGGTCGAGGTATAAAGACGAAGGTCGGCTCTCGGTCCAAAGCCGCCCCACATTCGCCAATCCGTCGGCACGGCAATGATCATCATCATGACGCCGAAGGAGCCGTTGACATCAGCACTCGCAGCCATCGTGAAGAAGTTGATGCGGCCACATGAGGAAAGAGAGGACGCTCTACAGCACCGGCAGCGACTTCGCCTACGGCCTGGTGTGGGAGCAGTCCGCCGGCCGCGTTTCAGGATCAGCCCGCGGTGTTCATGTGCGTCCGTTCTATTCTATCTGCTTCTGCTGCCGGTGGTGCTGCTGCCATGGGGGCTCTCTCCCGTCTATGGGCCGCACGACCTTGGGCACGTCTTCGCGACCGGAACGATGTAAGTCAGCGGGATTTCCGAACGCTTCAGTTTCTGGCCGTCTGGTGCATGGGGGAATTGCCTGGTATTCAGTGCCATATCCGGCAAGCAGCCGCACTATCTGCTGCCTGCGCTGCCTCTATTGGTTTCGCAAAAGCGCCGCGTCACACCGGCCATCAAGCGCCAGATGAGCCGCCGCTCGGCGATCGAGCCGGTGATCGGCCACATCAAGGCCGATTACCGAATGGGCCGCAATCATCTCGCATGCGAGCAAGGCGATGCCGTCAACGCCATCCTAGCCGCAACCGGCTACAACTTCTCGCTGCTGCTCAACTGGTTCGGGTAGCTTTTGGGGCTGCTCATCGCGGCGCTGAATCGCCCGGGACGACGACCTTAGGCGAGGTCGAAGGCGCGCCTTCTCTAATGGCGGGCTTAAAGGCGGGTCGCTACCTGCTTAATCCATATCCTATTGATATTTATTAGTATTATGGTGAAAATGGCGGAGAGAGCGGGATTCCAACTCTGCGTTTGAGGTAATTTCGCTGTCTCAAATTCGGCTAAGCAGCCGTTAAATGACAAAATCGAAGGACTGCTCCTGGGCGCAAAGCAGGCTATCCCCAGGTACTGGTCGCCTCCGGCGTCAGGTTCAACTGACTTCGAGCCGAATTCGACTATGGCTATTACAGGATGTAGTGGCTCTGGGTCCTTCTTGGCGGCGCTGATGCCGGGAGGGAGGCACTGAGCGCGAATCGCGCGAAATTTGAAAATGTAGGCAGTAAAACAGTTTGAGAGGAAAATATACCTGTGTTCCCCGCACCCGGCTGCCATGGGCGGGACCCGAGGGGGAATGCGATAGGATCGAGTGCGATAGGATCGATTTGGCTTGTGGGTTGCTTCCCTTCCCACTTGTCCGGGCATGAGGCAGACCGGACACCGGACACCCTCTAAGGGGTGTGTCCGTGTCTGTCCGGTTTTGCTACCCCACTTTGCCGGTCTGTTGTCCGGTTTGTCCGGTTGTCTGTCCGGTTTGTCCGGTTTTCATGTCTCATCCTCACAGTCGTCAAAACCACAGGGGATGCGATACCGCCCATTTGCGAACTCGACATGGTGGCTGCGGATCAACCTTTCGGCCGCCCGTTTGAACGCTCTCACGCGCGACTCCCTATCCTCGGCAGCGGATACAGTGCGCCCTTCAGCGCAAGCCTCGCGCCAGGCCTTTTCGGTCGTCCCGCCTCCTAACGTGTCCAGAATGTCGAGAGCGGCTTTGACTGAGGCCGATAGCCGCTCATCCGTCTTCTTCGCTGCGCCCATCAACTCGAAACAGCGTGGCAGCGTTACCGTGTCGCCGTCTTCGTCCGTGCCGCCGTCTTCGACTGCGATCTTAAAGGCGATGTCTCGCTCGCATGTGCCGTTGCGGTTCTTCGTGAGTTTCCCTCGAATGACGCCGTTTTCGTCGCGCTTCACATGCAATGCCACATCAAGAGCGCCGTTCAGCAAGCTATGCCCGCGAGGCGTTGCACCTTCTGCTTTCGTGTCGTGGTGGATGAGCACAACGGCAGCGCCCCACGACGCGAGGAGTCGAGCTACCGCCACAACGCGCCCCATGCTCTTGGCGTCGTTTTCTTCGAGGCCGGGGAAGGCCATCGCCAACGTGTCGATGAATATCAGCGCCGGTCTGCGTTCTTTCACTACCGCGACCAGTGCGACCAGATCGGGCGATTTGTCGGCAAGTAAGTTCGATACGCCTTCCACCAATTGGAAGTCTTCTGCCTCGCCGTGCGCCTTGCGCAACGCCTTCACGCGACCAGGCATTCCCTGAGGGTCTTCAGCCGCGACATAGAAGACGCTGCCCTGCTTGGAGCGCATCCCAAAGGTCTCGGTGCCTTGTGCAACGGCATAGCCAAGGCGGGGCGCCAGAAGTGATTTGCCAGCACCAGGGGCGCCGAAGATGCATGCCACGTCGCCGGGCGCGAAAAGCCCTTTGATCAGATAGCCGCGCGAGGGCGCTGCCTCGCAATCGGAAGGGGACAGGAATGTGAGGCGCGAGGGCGTTGCGTCAGGCTTTAATTTCTGCTCGCCTAGGTCGTCAAAATCATCAGCGCTGATATCCAGCCCGCGCGTCCAGCCGCATTCGGTTGCAATATAAAACAGGGTGTCGATGTTGATCCCGTCGCGACGACCGAAGCTGCGCCACTGGCCCACCATCTCCCGACGATTGTACTTGCCCGGTTCCGTCGCCTTGGAAGACCAGCCGTCCCAAAGCTCAAATGCCTCTTGACTGCCATCGCTGCCGGCGTGAATCGCCATGCCGATGCGCATCCACTCATCTCGAGAGCAATCCGGGTCGACGTATACTAGGGCTCGTTTGACTTCCGACCAATCCACCGGCATCGGGTCAGGCCCAAGCAGGCGGGTCAGGTCGAAGTCATTGCGTTTCGGTGGCAGCAGCGCGGCCGGCCATGCGGGAAGCCGCTCAAGCGCAAGCGGGCCGGCGCCGGTATGGTATCGCCGCCCATCGGCCATAGTGCTGCCGGCTGCAATGACATAGCCGTTATACTTGATGTCGATTCCATCGGGTAGATGCTCGCTGGAATCGCTCAACCCATCGCGGGGCTGAAAATAAAGGTGCCGCCCATCCGCTGCCGTATCGACCGTGAATGGCGACGTGGTGTCGGGATCATATCCAAGGCCGCGCAACGCTTCGATGCCGTCTTGGTCCGCGCGGTGCCGGTCGAGGTCGAGTACGGCCAAGCCGTTGCGTCGGCAGGGCAGCCCTACAATCGCCTTCGGATGATGAAGCCACCAGCGCCGTATAAAGTCGAGATCGGTCGAGGCGTCGTCTTTGCCATGTTCGGTGTATGGGCTTTTGATGACCCCCTTCGGGCCGTATTCCCTGCATGGGAAAACGGCGAATCCGCGCTTCGCCAAGTCCAGCGCAACGGCTAAATTAGTCGCGATATGCGGGACGGTTTCGTAGCCGAGCAGATCGGAGATGTCATCATCTGCTTGCGAAATGCAATCAGAATTTGAGTTCGGGACTTGTGCCGCGTCGGGCGAATTGGTATCAGAGGGGTGCAAAACTTGATCCTTTGGATTTTTGCCCGCCCGGTTCGTAGCCGTGGCGGGTTTCGCGTTTCTATACTGACCGCTTCATACCATGTGCTAGCGCAGCAAGTCGAGGTGCGATTCCTATAACCCATTGAATCAAAATGACTTTCACTATTTTGTTGAATGTCAATCAAGCAAGGCTGAAAGGTCGTTCGGATGCTTGGCGGTGAGATAATCGGACCACCAAGTCATAAGCCGGCGCCGTTCGTCCAGGTACGCGGCGTGATTGTAAGAGCTTCTGACCTTGTTGCCGCTCGAATGCGCGAGCGCCCATTCAATCGCGTCTCCGGTCCAGAGGCCTGCTTCGTTGGCGATCGTGCTGAAGGATGAGCGCAACCCATGAATCGTGAGTCGTCCATGCATGCCCATTCGATAGCAGGCAAAAATCATGGTATTCGCACTTAAGGGCTTACCGCCGCGCGCTCCCGGCACAATCCATTCGGAGTCACCGGCAATCTTTTTCAGTTCTGACAGTAGCCGCTTGCTCTGCTTTGTCAGCGGCACGAGATGGTCGCGGCCGGCCTTCATCCGTTCGGCTGGAATGCGCCACAGGTCGCCGTCGATCTCGGACCATCGCCCGAACCGCAATTCATTGGTCCGGACTGCGGTATGCATGATAAATTCGATCGCCAGGGCGGTTTGCCGCTCGCCGTCATATGCGCTGAGCCTGCCGAGAAAGTCGCTGATCTCATTCGCCTTCAGCGAGGCCATATGAACAGGCTTCGGCGTTGCTTTGAGTGCGCCGCGAAGATCAGCGACTGGATCGCGCACAGCGCGGCTCGTGGCGATGGCATAGCGGAAGACTGCCCCGATAGACTGGCGCAGCCGCTTGGTCACGTCTAACGCACCGCGCGCCTCGACCTTGCGCAACACTTCGAGGATTTCCGGCGCGGTGATGGTCGGCACAGGGCGGGCGCCAAGATCGGGAAACACGTCCCGAACGAAGCGGCTTAACACGCGCTCGGCATGGGCTGATACCCACGATGACTCCTGTGCCCCGTGCCACTCGCGGGCAATGGCTTCGAAGCTGTCGTGTGCGCCCGTGGCGGTCTTACCTTTGATAGCTGCTGGGTCGACGCCATCGGCCAAGGCGCGTTTAGCATTCTCGCGCAGCGCCCGCGCGTCAGCCAGTGTCACGCGAGGGTAGGGACCGAATGAAAGGGTTTTTTGCTTGCCGGCGAAGCGGTAGTTCATGCGCCACGCCTTGGAGCCGGTTGGCGGGACGTACAGATAGAGCCCGCCACCGTCCGACAGTTTCTTGGCCCTGCCTTCAGCTTTGGCGGCCCGGCACGCTGAATCGGTCAATGGCATGATGTGAGTCCCTTGCGTCCGGATTGTTGGTATCGAGTTTTTCGACACTACCAACAATCGATACCAACACAAGCAAGTGGCCCCGATCCCACTTGACCGGACTAGACAGGTCGAAAATGGCCTATGTTCACTAAATATGTGAAATTATTGTTGTTTTTCAGACAAGCGAAACGACCCAAATGGGCTCTATTCGCGTTTGTGAGAGGATTGGTAGCGGGAGAGGGACTTGAACCCCCGACCCCAGGATTATGATTCCCGTGCTCTAACCAACTGAGCTACCCCGCCAGGGCGGCGAAAGGCCCGAAATCCGCCTTAAATCAGCAGGCATGTCGAAGCGTTCGCCAAGGTCGGGCGGATATAAGGTTGAGACGCCAAGCCTGTCAAGCATCGATGCAGGCCGGAGTCGATGCAGCCGGTCTGGCGCCGTCGCATCCTGTCGCATCGCCAAGCTTCACGGTCTTGCGACGTACTTTGTGTGTCCAGGCGGACGCACGTCGCTCTGATGGCCGAAAAGCTTTGCCGGGCAGATAATTGGGTACAGAAATGCCGGGTTGAGTTCGGCGGGGCGCGCCGCTATGTCTCGGCCACGAAATTCTCGAGTTGGAATGATGAAACCGCGCATTGCAGTCCTCGGATGCGGATACTGGGGCAGCAACCACATCCGCACCCTCAAGGCGCTCGGCGCGCTGCACGCGGTCTCGGACGTCAACCCTGCCCGCGCCGAAGGTTTCGCCAGTGAGCAGGATTGCCTGGCGATCGAGCCGGAGGCGCTGTTTGTGCGCAGTGACATCGACGCCATCGTGATGGCGCTGCCGCCGCAGTTCCACGCCGATATGGCGGTGCGCGCTGTCCAGGGCGGCAAGGACGTGCTGGTGGAGAAGCCGATCGCGCTGACGGTGGCCGATGCCGAGCGATCGGTGAAGGCGGCGGCCGACAATGGCCGCGTCTTCATGGTCGGACATGTGCTGCGCTTCCATCCCGCCTTCGAGACGTTGAAGGCGTTGATCGACAATGGCGAGCTCGGCGAGGTCCGCTATATCCATTCGCACCGGCTCGGGCTCGGCAAATTCCACACCGAGAACGACGCGCTGTGGGATCTGGCGCCGCACGATCTGTCGATGATCCTGGCCATCACCGGCACGGAACCGATCGAGGTGCGTGGCGAAGGGGCAGCACTCCTCGACAATCTCAGCGATTTTGCGCATCTGCACATGCGCTTTCCCAACGGTCTGCGCAGCCATCTCTTCGCGTCGCGGCTCAATCCTTACCGCGAACGCCGGCTGACCGTGGTCGGCACCAAGGCGATGGCGGTGTTCGATGATGTCGAGCCGTGGGAGCGCAAGCTCGCCGTCTACCGCCACGCGGTATGGCAAGACAGCGGCCAATGGGCCTTTACCACCAACGAGCCATCCTATGTGGCAGTGGGCGAGGGCATGCCGCTGACGCGAGAGCTTGAGCATTTCATCCAGTGCATCGAGACGCGGGCAGAACCGCGTACTAGCGGCGAGGAAGCCATCAGGGTGCTGCGTATCCTGACCGCTGGCACGATTGCCCACACCGGATCGTCTTCCTGAGAGCCGGATCGTCTTCCTGGGAGAAAGTGCGGCTGTATCAGAACCTGATCCATCCCGATAGAATCGGGATTATCGTCTATTCGGCGGGAATCTGCGCCGGCCGGGCCGCCAGCCGCGTCAGCATCGCCTCGGCCTCGGCGCCGCGTTCGGAACGCTCGATGAAGCCGCCGCCGAAAACGCGGGCCTCGTTGCCGTCGTCGGAATAGAGCACGCAGGCCTGGCCGGGCGCGATACCGGACTCGCCGTCGACCAGTTCCACCGAAGTGATGCCGGCGTTGTGATGCAGCACGGCCGGGCGTGGCGGGCGTGTCGAGCGGACCTTGGCGAAAAGCTCCAGCCCGGCGGCCGGGAAATCTGACAGCGCAGCGTCGCCCAGCCAGTTCATGTCGCGCAAATAGATCTTGTGCGTTTCCAGCGCCTCGCGCGGGCCAACGACGACGCGGGCCCGGTCGGCGTCGAGATGGACGACGTAGAGCGGCTCGCCCGAGGCAATGCCGATGCCGCGGCGCTGACCGATCGTGTAGCGCAAAATGCCTTCATGGCGGCCGAGCACGCGGCCGTCGATATGGACGATGTCGCCCGGATTGGCAGCAGTCGGCTTCAGCTTGGCGATGATATCGGAGTACTTACCCTGCGGCACGAAGCAGATGTCCTGGCTGTCCTGCTTGGCGGCGACCGTCAGCCCCATTTCCTCGGCGATGGCGCGAACCTGCGGCTTCGACAGGCCGCCAAGCGGAAAGCGCAAATAGTCGATCTGCGCCTGTGTGGTGGCGAACAGGAAATAGCTCTGGTCGCGGTCCGCGTCGACCGGCCGGTATAATGCGCGATGGGCGCCGTTGGCGCCGGAGCGGATGTAATGGCCGGTGGCCAGCGCCTCGGCGCCGAGTTCCTTGGCGGTCGCCAGGAGGTCGGCGAATTTCACCGTCTGGTTGCAGGAAACGCAAGGGATCGGCGTTTCGCCGGCCACATAGCTCTCGGCGAAGGGGTCGATCACCGCCTTGCGGAAGCGCTCCTCGTAGTTGAGCACATAATGCGGAATGCCGAGCGTCTCGGAGACGCGGCGGGCATCGTCGATGTCCTGGCCGGCGCAGCACGAGCCGGCCCGGTGGGTTGCCGCGCCATGGTCGTAGAGCTGCAGCGTGACCCCGACGACATCATAGCCTTCATGCTTCAAAAGGCCGGCAACGACCGACGAATCGACGCCGCCCGACATGGCAACAACGATGCGGGTATCTTCGGGGCGTCCGGGAAGGTCGAGGCTGTTCATGGTTCTTTCGTTCTGCAAGGCGCTCTGAATGACGGCGCTTGAATGCCCATGGCCGGAATATAGGTCAAGCTTTCCGGGTGCGCCAGCTTCGCGAACCGGCCGATTTTTTTAGAATGGATTTGGCGCTTGCGGGCAGATATCTCAAATGCCGACGAAAAGACTAACGCGGCGTTCATGATCCTTACCTAGCTATTAGCGTTCGCTTAGGCAATTTTTAAAGCTGTGGCGGTAATGTGGTGGGGATTGGGTCTTTGAGTTTTTAGTAGAGAGTACGATGACCGATCTTGTTAGACCGCGCGTCAAATATGTTATCGGGCCTGACGGCAGCCCACTTACGATTGCCGATCTGCCGCCGACGAACACACGTCGCTGGGTTATCCGGCGCAAGGCCGAAGTGGTAGCGGCGGTGCGCGGTGGGCTTTTGAGCCTCGACGAGGCATGCCAGCGCTACAAGCTGACCACCGAGGAATTCCTGTCCTGGCAGGCGTCGATCGACGAATATGGCCTTGCCGGGCTGCGCACCACGCGCATCCAGCAATATCG
This sequence comes from Mesorhizobium ventifaucium, assembly GCF_935822925.1. Lineage (GTDB taxonomy): Bacteria > Pseudomonadota > Alphaproteobacteria > Rhizobiales > Rhizobiaceae > Mesorhizobium > Mesorhizobium ventifaucium. Next base: position 32,181 of record NZ_CAKXZS010000049.1, on the reverse strand, counting down.
GCATTAAGGCTGGTTCGACGAACTCAAAAGGCGCGACAATCCGCGCCATTTTTGCGAGTGCCGCCAGCATGGCGCGTGGTGCGCAAGCACCGAATGGCCGGGGTGGAGGCGTCGTCGAGTGTTGCGACTTATTTCGATCGTCCGGCGCCGCCCCTCATTGCCCTGCCGGGCATTTCTCCCCGTTTACGGGGAGAAAGAAGCTGGCCGCAGCCTTGGCGCTCTTTCTGCGACGCTGGAGATTGGCGAAATCTTTGAGGACGGCGTCCTTCTCCCCGTTCACGGGAGAAGATGGCTGCAGCCAGATGAGGGGCGGCGCGACGCTTGCAAGATGGTTCAGAACCGCTGCTCAATCAGATAAGGTCGCGGAACATAAACGGGATTCGGTAGCGTAGGCCCTGAACGGGGCGGCAGCTCGACCAATGAGCGGCGACGTTCCAGATGAGCAACGCCCTGATCGCTGGGCGTTGACTGGCCTTAAAGCCTTGTTTTCAGCCGATCATGGCGCTGCGGCCGCCGGTCTCGGCGTCGCGGATCTTGGTGTCGCGCGATTCCAGCATTTCTGCCTTGGATAGCTCCGCTTCGGCTTCGCCGAGCAGTGATTCGGCAACGCTACGCTGCTGGGCGAGGTCGCTTTGCGAATTCCTGAGATTGTCGCGGCGCAGGCGCGCTGCCTTAGCGAAGGTCGGATAGGCAAAATGGTTGATGTCGGTGATGCCGGCTTTCTTTTCTTCGGCAGTGATCTGGAGTTCCAGTTCGACAGCCATGCGCTCGAATTCGGCGATCATCATGTCGAGTTGCAGCAACTGCCGCCGCTTCTCGTTCACCTGAAACTGCTTCAGCCGAACGAGGTTTTCACGTGACTTCATGATTCGGTACTCCTGGAAACGCACACCTGCACATATCGTCCAATCCGCCTGGCAAACGCAGGCTTCGATCCGCTTCCACCGACTTTACCGGAACTATGGGAAACAAAATCCTAAAGTTTTTTGCCGGCGGTAACCATTCGTTTACGGGCATTGTTAATCATACGGCTCAGGACTTAAGGCCGGGTAAAAATTCAGGCGCTCGAAGCGGAAGCACGGCCAGCGAGTCCCTGGAGTCACTTAGTCTGGCTTATTAATGTTTTGCATTAGCGGTTGGTTCTGTGATTCACTATTAGATTCAACAAGGTGTAGAAAGGGGTTAAAAAATCTGATACCGTCAACGGCACGGAATTAGGTTTTGTTAACCATTCGATGGCAGCCTCTGCTCAGGCAATCACTGCTCCGGTCCTGGACGGGTCGTGAAAAGGTCCGGCAGCAGAAAAGGGGAATGAAATGCGTGTTCTGCTGATAGAAGATGACAGTGCGACCGCACAAAGCATCGAGCTGATGCTGAAATCGGAAAGTTTCAATGTCTATACGACGGATCTTGGCGAAGAAGGTGTCGATCTAGGTAAGCTCTACGACTACGACATCATCCTGCTCGATCTCAATCTCCCCGACATGTCGGGATATGAGGTGTTGAGAACACTTCGCCTTTCCAAAGTGAAGACGCCGATCCTGATCCTCTCCGGCATGGCCGGCATCGAGGACAAGGTACGTGGCCTCGGCTTCGGCGCTGACGACTATATGACCAAGCCGTTCCACAAGGACGAACTGGTCGCCCGCATCCACGCCATCGTGCGCCGTTCTAAGGGCCATGCCCAGTCGGTCATCACCACCGGCGACCTGGTGGTCAACCTTGATGCCAAGACCGTTGAGGTCGGTGGCCAGCGCGTGCATCTGACCGGCAAGGAATACCAGATGCTGGAGCTGCTCTCGCTGCGCAAGGGCACTACGCTCACGAAGGAAATGTTCCTCAACCACCTTTACGGCGGCATGGACGAACCGGAACTGAAGATCATCGACGTCTTCATCTGCAAGCTGCGCAAGAAGCTCGACGCTGCTTCCGGCGGCCAGAACTACATCGAGACGGTTTGGGGTCGCGGCTACGTGCTGCGCGAGCCGGAAGACATCCGCGTCAGCGCCTGAACTGACGACGCCGATTCGATCGATTTTTCCGACAAAAATCCGGCTTCGGCCGGATTTTGCGTTTTATGTTATTGTCGCGGATATTGGAGCGCCGATTGCCGCGGCCATGCGCCAGCGGCGGCGAATCAGGCTGCAAATCTCAAGGTGCGGAAGCGTTCGAGAAGTTGTGGCCGAGTGAACGGCTTCAGCAGATAGCCTTGGGCGCCGGCGCGCTTTGCGCGCATGATCGATGCGACGTCGACCTCAACCAGCGAAATCAGGATCTGGGGTTGTATCGGACTTTCCATGGCGCGTACGCGGCGGATGACGTCCTCGGCCTGCATGTCCGGCAAGGCGCCGTCGACAATGATGATATCCGGCATGTCGGCAGTGCACATCTCAACCGCATCAAGCCCGGTAGCTGCTTCGATGACCAGCATGTCGGAACCACCCAGGATGCGCTTTGCAACCCTCCTGATGACGCTCGAATCGTCGATGAGCATGCAGCGTTTCATTTCCGGCCCTCTTTGCCATGCGGCAACCCGGCAGCGTCGCGGTCTGGGAGGCACCGTAGGGTCAATCCGGTAAAGAAGCTGAAAAGCCAATAGATAAAATTCTTGCCAGAACAGCTTTTACGGAAACTTCTTTACCGATGCTTCGGCCGACTAGCCTGGGAGGTCCATTTCATTCGGCCGTAATGGCGCGTAAATATTGTCTGAACAACGCTTGTCTGTTCTTTTCAATCAGCTTGGCAATTCAAGCAGCCGAGAGGACGATTTCTTCTGCGGTCGCGTGGATTGATATCGTCATGTTCGCCTCGCGCGCCAAAAGCAGCGTGTAGTAGGGCTGCACCGAATGCGCGTCGATCGGTTCTTCAGGCTTGTTGCCGGAATGGAGCTCTAGGAATTTGGGCGGCACGCGCAGCATCGGACCGCTCGCCGCGAGCGCAAAGCGTGGTTCTGTGTCGAGGTTTTCAAGCGTGACCGTAAGCTTACCGCCACGCGGAATGGCAGCGTTGGCGACGAGAATGAGATTGAGCAGCAGCTTTACCTTGTTCTTCGGCAGCAGCGCACGGGTTCCATTCCAGATCAGTTCCGGCTTCTCGTTCTTCAAGAAGGCGATCGCAACGGCCTCGGCATCCCCAGTGTCGATCATCATGCCGGCAGAACCGGCTGCGCCGAAGGCGATGCGGGCGAATTGCAGGCGGGCCGAAGCGTTTCTGGCGCTCTGGCGAATCAATTTCATGGCGTCTTCGTCGGCGCCGCCTTCGTCGAGCAGCTCAAGCCCGTTGTTTATGGCGCCGACCGGCGAAATGATGTCGTGGCAGACCCGACTGCACAAAAGCGCGGCGAGATCGGGTGCGGAAAGGGTGAAAAGCTCGGCCATCGGCGAAAGTCCCTGCAAAATTTCACTGGAAATGGCCGGGTGATCAATGATCACCCTGTCCACACGAATCACACTCTCTCCCAAGGCCTACTGAATACACAGCGCCTGAGCGTGCAGCAACAGATCCGGAATTGTCGTTAGCGAAAATGGTGTGTTCAAGCAGGGTGCGGATATTGCGGGCCGACGCGAAACCAGCTCGAAACCAGCCTTCTAACCGCCATTTTCGTTTGAAAGCTTAATGGTTGAAAAAGGATTACGGCATAGTTTGTCCGTAACAGTCATTCTTAACGGCCGCCAAAGAGCCGCACGGATGCGAGGCGTCGGCGAAAGTGCTCCCTGACGGAGATTGGAAGCATGTTTTCCCGATACTACGACCGGAGTGTTTTCCGTGTCATCTCAATGGCGATCGCTCTCATGGGCCTTGTCGTCTTTTCAACCTCGCCTTCGCGGGCCCAGGAATACACCGCTCAGGAGGTCGTCGATTCCGGTCATAAATTCTTCGGTGCGACGTCGGGCGGGCTCGCCACCGTCGTGGAGAAGATTTTCGCCTCCTACGGCCTGCCCAATGGCTATTTGCTTGGCGAGGAGGGCTCGGGCGCCCTGATCGGTGGCCTGACCTATGGCGAAGGCACACTCTACACCAAGAATGCCGGCGATCACAAAGTGTTCTGGCAGGGCCCGTCGCTCGGCTGGGATTTTGGCGGCGAGGGCTCGCGGGTGATGATGCTGGTCTATAATCTCGACGATGTGAACAGCCTCTACAATCGTTTCGGCGGCCTTGCCGGCTCCGCCTACCTCGTGGCTGGCGTCGGCTTCAACGTGATGAAGAACAACAATGTGCTGCTGGTGCCGATCCGTACCGGCGTCGGCGCCCGGCTTGGCGTCAATCTCGGCTATCTCAAGCTTACCCAGCGCGCCACCTGGAATCCATTCTGAGCAAGCGGTTGCCCCGTCACCGCGATTGGTTCCAGGATCGACGGTCTGAACATTGCTGCGGCAGACCCTTGCCGCGGCACTGGAATTCCGTCATGCGAACGTGGCACATTCCTTTACAGTTGTTTGCCGTTCATAACGGATAGTCACCTTGATTCAGTCGGTCCTGTTCTTTGTCCTCGGCTTTCTCTGCGCCGGCTTTCTGGCGCTGATGATTGCCCCGGCCATCTGGCGGCGGGCCGTGATGCTGACGCGTAAACGCGTCGAGGGCTCGATGCCGCTGACGCTGGCCGAGATCCAGGCGGAAAAGGACCGCATCCGCGCCGAGTTCGCCATGTCGACGCGTCGGCTTGAGATGAGCGTCAAGTCGTTGCGCGAGAAATCGGCCGAACAGCTTGTCGAGATCGGCCGTGGCCGCGAGGCGCTGAAGGAGCTGGCGCTCGAGAGGAAGGACAAGCAACAGGCGCTTTCGGAACTCGAGGTCAAGGGCGAAGACCTTCGGCAGCGCAAAGACCAGTTGCAACTTTTGTCGGATCGGCTTGCTCAAACCGAGCATGCCCTGGAAAAGCGTGTGCTCGAGCTGAAAAAACTGGAGCACATGTATGACGACGCCAGCTTTTCCTCCAGCAGCCGTCAGATCGAACTTGTGGCGCGCGAATCCCAACTGCAAAAACTGGCCGATGACATTTCCGTGCTGCGCGGCCAGCGCAAGGAGGCGGACAGACGCCAACAGGAGATCGCGGCCGAGAGCAAGGCCGCGCGGGACGCGTTGAAGGCCGAGAAGAAAAGGACCGGCGAACTGGACAGGAAGATCGAGCGCCTACTCGCCACGCTTGCCGATCGCGAGGACAAGCTTGAACGCCGCGAAAAGGAAATCGTGCGGCTTCGCGAAAAGCTGAAAAGCGAAAGCGTGGAAAACCCGTCGGCGGTGCGTCTCGTCGGAGCGCAAGTCAGTCGGGCCGATCCGGCCGTCAAGGACGACGACACCCAAAAAGCCATCGCCAAGCTCTACAGCGACCGCGAGCGGTTGGAGGCGAGGCTGACGGAACTGGCCCGCGAGAACAAGAAACTGAAAACGGATCTTGCCGCCTTCGAGGCATCCAAATCCGAAGGCGGCGACGATGCGCGCCGCGCCAGCGCTGCATTGCGCGAGCAGATGAGCGACCTGGCGGCGCAGGTCGTCGCCCTGACGGCGAAGCTCGACGGCCCGGAATCGCCGATCGCAAAGGCGCTTGCCGCACCCAACCCACCGGGAAGCGGTGAACGCAGCCTTGCCGATCGCGTGCGGGCGCTGCAGAAGGCCGAATCGGTGCATTGAGCCCAGGCAGCGATGCTGACTTGTGCGGCTCAGGTCCTGCGTGCCGAGAAATGATGTAATGCGATGGCTGACGCGGCGGCGACGTTCAGGCTGTCGAAGCCTTCTGCCATATCGATCCGCACCGTCCGGAGCCGGGCGAGCAGTATCTCGGGCAGGCCTTCGCCTTCAGTGCCGAGATAGAGTGCCAGCCGTTCGGTCCTTTTCGCGTCGCGGATGTCGGTTTGCCCGCGCGGCGACAACGCGAATTGGCCGAAGCCCAGCCGGTCGAGCGCCGCCGTGAAGCCGACGGTCTCAGTGAAGCAGGCAAAAGGAATTTTCAGCGCGGCGCCGACCGAAACGCGGATTGCCTTGCGGTACAGAGGATCGCAGCAGGTCGCGTCCTGAAACACCGCATCGGCGCCGAAGGCGGCGGCGTTGCGAAAGATCGAGCCCATATTGTCATGGTTGGCGATGCCGACCAGCACGACGATCAACGCGCGGGCGGGCAGGGTATCCAGCAAGGCCTCAGCAGGCTGCGCCTCGCCCTTGCGGCCGATCGCCAGTATGCCGCGATGCATGTGAAAGCCGGCAATCCTGTCCATGACCTCGCTGGCCGCCACGTAGACCGGAAGGTCCGCGGGCGCCTTGCGCAGGGTTGCGTCGAGGCCTGCCAGCCGGTTTTCGAGTACCAGCACCGATTCGGCGGTAAAGCGTTTGGCCGCGAGCAGCGCTTCGAGCACCCCCTTGCCTTCGGCAATGAAACGGCCCTGCCGGCCGGCAAGATCGCGCTCGCGAATGTCGAGATAGGCGGCGACGCGCGGGTCTTGCGGGTCTTCGATACGAATCGGGCGCATGCTTGCCTCGGCGGACACGCATCGCTCCGAAAATCGTAGTGCGCTTTCGGACAGTTCGGTGCGTGGATCCAAAGTACTTTCTGCATCCAAGTGGACGCAAGTCGCTCTAAGAACCGTCATCGAGGTAGGGGGTGCTTGGGCCAGTTCTTGCTTTTATGCATGTCGTTATCCCAAAACCGCTTCGCACGCTCGGGTCAAGCCCAAGGGCAGGCTTTGGGCGACATACATTGGCCGGTCAAGTCCCGGAGCGACGCGGGCGGTATGCCATCTGCGATAGCTCACCCTCGCCGAAAATCCCGTCCAGCGTGTTGAGAAGTTCGCGCACGGCATCGGATTTGCAGGAATAGTAGATCATCTGCCGGTCGCGCCTTGTCTCGACGAGATCGAGCGCCCGCAGTTTGGCTAGATGCTGTGACAGGGCGGATTGGCTGAGCAGAACCTTTTCGGCGATAGCGCCGACCGACATTTCACCGTCGGCCAGGTAGATCATGATCAACAGTCGTTTCTCGTTGCCCATCAGCGTCAGAAACGAAGCCGCTGATTCGGTATTGGCGATTAGCTTTTTCGAGACCATCGATCCCCCATACCTTCCTGTTCATCCGGCGCTATGGGGGCAATAGCGTCTGATTCCATAGGCTCACTCGCGAATGTGCGCTGCCGATTCAACGCGACCGGGAAAGGGTAGAACATCTCGCTCAAACCTCAAGACTTGCTTTCGACCCAACGCGATTAACTGTCGGACTGTGTTTAATCCGCCACTCGGCCGGTTTTTGCCATGTCGACCAGAACATGCCTGAGCTCGCGCGCCGTCCTCAATGGCTCGGGAAAGAACACCCGGCAGACATCGTCGCCCAATGCCAGGTCCATGCCGTCGGCGTCAAAGCCGGTGACGACCCAGCCGTCGCCCGCTGCCTTGGCGAAGTGGTGCGCGTAGACGGCAATTGCGTCGCTATGGTCGGCATTCATATGGTCGAGGGCTGATTGTTCGCCAGCGGCAAGCTCTTCGACGATCGGCGCGGTCGTGACCAGATCGGCGCGTTCGAGCAGGTAGGCCTTGCCAAAGCCGCCGTTGAGACTGGCGCGCTCCAGCTCGAGCCGGAAGATCGAGAAGTCGCCAAGACCGGCATAGAGCATCGCCTTGGGATTGCGGTTGAGATAGCGCCGTTCGGCGCGGGCGTGCTCGTCGGATCCACGCTCAAGCCGTGCCGCCCGACAGACGAGCGTCAACCGCGGGTGCGCCAGCGGGTCGCCCTTGCCGGGCTCGCCGACAAGCAGCGAACAGCGCGGGTCGGCAAGGATCGCGCCGGTATGGGCGGACAGCATCGACACAAGGATCAGCGGCGTGCCGTCGATATCGGTGGCAACACCAACCCTGCTGGCCAGCGGCGAACCGGTCCCGGGCTCGATCACCGCCAGCGCGCCGAAACGGGCACTGCGGATCAGCGTCTTCGCCAGCCTGATCGCTTCGGCGTCGGTCTCGCGGATCACGTCCTTCTTTCGATCGTTCAAATCCACACCGTATTAAGCTGATTTTTGCCTCCAGTTATCAACCTATCACACCGGATTTGACAAGGGCCCCGGATTTGACAAGGGCCTCAGTCTCGCTTTCCGAAAGGCCAAAGCGTGCCAGCACCGTCACCGCCTGACAATCGTGATCGGCCGGCATGGCGGCAAGCGTCGGCCGGGAGCGCGAAAAGCGCGGCGCTGGGGCGGGGCGCTCAAGCGCACCCGACTTCAAGAAGGCGTTGCGAGCGCGATTGTGCGGATGATCCCTGGCTTCCCGCAGCGACAAGACCGGGGCGACGCAAGCATCGGTCGCAGCAAAGAGACGGTCCCAGTCGTCTCGTGACTTCTGCCCGACCCGATCGACAATGGCGGCCCGCATCTGCGGCCACAAATTCCTGTCGTATTGGCCGCGTACAAAAATTTGGTCGAGCGGCAGCAGTCTTGCGAATTCGGCGAAGAAGCGGGGCTCAAGGCAGCCGACGGCGACGTGCCGTGCGTCCGCGGTCTCATAGGTGTCGTAAAAGGGCGCGCCGGAATCGAGCAGGTTCGCGCCGCGCGTGTCACTCCACAGGCCCGCCGCCATCAGGGCGTGCACAGGTGTCGCCAGCATTGAAGCGCCCTCGGTCATCGCGGCGTCGATCACCTGACCCTTGCCGGAGCGCGAGCGCTCAAACAGGGCGGCCAGTGCGCCGGCGACCAGCACCATGGCGCCGCCGCCGTAGTCGGCAACAAGGTTGAGCGGTGGGACTGGCCGGCCTCCTTGCTGGCCGATGGCATGCAGCACACCCGAATAGGCGAGGTAGGTGATGTCGTGGCCGGCACGCCCCGATAGCGGACCGTCCTGGCCGAACCCCGTCATGCGGCCGTAGATCAGGGCCGGATTGCGCGCCAGTACCGCATCCGGCCCGAGACCAAGCCGCTCCATGACATCAGGACGAAACCCTTCGACCAGCATGTCGGCCTTTTCGGCAAGGCGCAGCACCAGTTCGGCGCCTTCCCGGCGCTTCAGGTCAATCCGCAGGACGGAGCGGCCGTGACAGTCGATGTCGTATTCGTCCGGTAGCGCCAGAAACGGTTTGCTCGACCCAGCCCGCTCGATGCGCAGCACCTCGGCTCCCATTTCCGACAAAATCAGGCCGGCCAGCGGCACCGGTCCAAGCCCGGCGATCTCAATCACCGTCAGGCCGGCGAGCGGGCCGGTCTTCGCCTGAAGGGCCACTTCGGCACTCATGGTCGGCTACTTCGGCGCCATGCGGATGGCGCCGTCGAGGCGGATGGTCTCGCCGTTGAGCATCTGGTTTTCGATAATGTGCAGCACAAGGGCCGCATATTCGGAAGGCTCGCCGAGACGGGACGGGAAGGGGACCGCGGCGCCCAGCGAATCCTGCACCTCTTGCGGCATACCGGCCATCATCGGCGTCTTGAAGATGCCGGGGGCGATGGTGCAGACGCGAATGCCCGACCGGGCAAGATCGCGCGCCACCGGCAGCGTCATGCCGACGACGCCGCCTTTGGAGGCCGAGTAGGCCGCCTGGCCGATTTGACCGTCATAGGCGGCGACCGATGCCGTGTTGACGATGACGCCGCGCTCGCCGCCCGCCAGCGGCTCAAGCTTCGCGGCCCGGTCGGCGACGAGGCGGATCATGTTGAAGGTGCCGATCAAATTGACCTCGATCACCTTGCGGTATTGGTCGAGCGGGTGCGGACCGTCCTTGCCGATCGTCTTCATGCCGATGGCGATGCCGGCGCAATTGACCAGGATACGGGGTTCGCCGAACTTTTTTACGACTTCTGCCACTGAAGCAGCACCGCCGTCGGCGCTGCTTACGTCGCATTGGATGGCGAGGCCGCCGATATCGGCCGCAATCTTCGCCGCGCGCTCGATGCCGAGGTCGAGGATCGCAACGCCGGCGCCCTTCGCGGCCAGTGCACGTGCCGTCGCCTCGCCGAGGCCGGAACCGCCGCCGGTGACGATCGCAATCTGGCCGTTCGGGTTCATGTCGGCGTCCTCCATCTAAAGGGCGTCGGATTCAATCGACGCGCTTTGAATCTGTGTTTTTATGCATGTCGTTATCCCAAAACCACTGCGCACTTTTGGGTGACATGTACTACAGCGCCGCGCGTCCCTTCGGACGCGCAAAGGACGCTGTAGCACTTTGATTTTGCGCATGATCCTTTCCGAAAATCGATTCCGATTTTCGGGGCCATGCGCTGGGCCACATGCTACGAAGACTGACAGGATGGCGCAACAGCACCCGGATGGTCACGCCATCGCAGCGATTTGCGCGGCAATCCTTGCCTGATCGGCGTGGCAAACCTCCCCCACCAGCCGTGCCATCGCGCCCGGCACGATCTCATGCGACAACAGCCTGTCAGGATCGACCGGGCGCGGCATGGAGATTTGCCCACGCGGGATTCTCTTGAAGCCTAGCGGGCCGTAATAGGGCTCGTCGCCGACAAGCATTACGGCCGGCATGCCGGCCTTGGCGGCGGCTTCCAGCGCGATCGTCACCAGCCGGCGGCCGATGCCGAGATTCTTGTAGGCCGGCCGCACGGCAAGCGGCCCGAGCATCAGCGCGCGACCCGCGCCGGCCGCGATGCGCGTCATGCGCACCGAGGCGACAACAATTTCGCCATCGACGGCCACGAAGGACAAAGCGCGTTCATGCGGGCCGCCCTCACGGATCTTGTAGGCGCCCAGCACGAAACGGCCAGGCCCGAAGGCTTCGTCGTTGATGGCTTCGATTTCGGGGTCATGCGCCGGATTTTCCGGCAGGTATTTCACGTCGGCAAGGCTCATGGTCTTTGCGTTCCGGTAGACGGGGAAAGGTTTGCTGCAAACGGCAGCGTTCGCCAGTCAGCGCTTCATCAAGCGCGGGCGCCCTTTCGTCGTCGGTCGAACCGGATCAAAGCAAAGTCGAACATGCGAATTTTCCGCTAGCACCAATCTTCAGCCACTGCAATCGGCCGTTTCGCCTGGCGCCGTTCGTTTGCTGCCCTGGCGATTGACGAACTGTTCAACGCCTGGCGATTTCCGCATCGTCGGTTTGTGCCTACATCCCTACGAAGAGGAAAGGACATCACATGGGATTGCTGGTCGATGGCAAATGGCAGGACAGCGGGTACGACACCAAGGCGAGCGACGGCGAATTCGTGCGGGCGCAGTCGCAATGGCGCGACTGGGTCACGGTTGACGGTACGCCGGGCGAAGGCCGCACGCGCGGCTTCAAGGCCGAGCGGGGGCGCTACCATCTCTATGTCTCGCTTGCCTGTCCCTGGGCGCACCGGACGCTGATCTTTCGGGCACTAAAAAAGCTCGAGGACGTGATTTCCGTCTCGGTCGTCCATCATTTCATGGGCGCCAACGGCTGGACCTTCCTGGCCGAGGACGGCGCCACCGGCGATACGCTCTACGGCCTCGATTTCCTGCATCAGATCTACACCAAGGCCGATCCCGCCTATTCCGGCCGCGTGACGGTGCCGGTTCTGTGGGACCGGCGAGAACAGACAATCGTCTGTAATGAGTCCTCCGAGATCATTCGGATGCTCAATTCAGCGTTCGACAAATGGGGCGATGCCGGCCTCGATTTCTATCCGAAAGCACTGCGCGGCGAAATCGACGCGGTCAATGCTCTGGTCTATCCATCAGTCAACAACGGCGTCTATCGCGCCGGCTTCGCCACCACGCAAGCGGCCTATGAGAAAGCGTTCGGCGAACTGTTCTCGGCGCTCGACCAGATCGAGGATCGCCTATCTCGCCAGCGCTATCTCGTCGGCGAGCGCATCACAGAGGCCGATTGGCGGCTGTTCACCACTCTGGTCCGCTTCGACCCGGTCTATGTCGGCCATTTCAAGTGCAACCTGTGCCGCATCGCCGACTATCCAAACCTGTCGAACTATCTGCGCGACCTCTATCAGGTTCCGGGCGTCGCCGGCACGGTGAGCCTGCACCACATCAAGGCGCACTACTACGGCAGCCACGAAACGATCAACCCGACGCGCATCGTGCCGGTCGGGCCGGAACTGGACTACGCGGCGCCGCATGATCGGGCGCGGTTCAGGAAGGCAGCGTGATCTACCAGTAGGGCGATGCCGCCGCGCCGCTAAAAATCTCGGCAATCCGCCGCAAGGTGGCCGGCGTCGTTCCTGCCGGCAGGCGGTCGAGCGGAAAGAAATCGGCTGCGGCGATCTCGCGGTCCGGGAGCTTCGGCGCCGTCTGGTTGAACTGCTCGACCAAATAGAGGCCGACATGGTCGCGGCGGCTGGCCCGACGGTTGAAATGCATCGATTTCAGCACCGGCGGCGCGGTCAATGCAATATTGCCCTCCTCGGAGAGCTCGCGCACCAGCGCCTCGATCATCGTCTCGCCCAGCTCGACGCCACCGCCGGGAAGCTGCCAGCCCGGGACATAGGTGTGGCGAATGAGGAAGACGGAATTGGACGTGCGGTCGTGGATCAAGCCGCGCACCCCGAGCGTCATCGGCCGCCGCAGCACGAAATACAGATGAAACAGCCTTGCCCTGAGACCCGGCCAGCCGGTCTGGCGGAAGGCTTGCTCCGGATCGGGCCGCATCATCACCCACGAAACCGTGGGTGGAAAGCAGCGCGCGCGTCGCTTATGAAGAGGGGATGTTCAGGCTCGCGCATATTTCCGATATCCATCTAGGACCGCTTCCCGGTGTAACCTATCGCGATCTCGCCTCCAAGCGGGTGGTCGGTTACGTCAACTGGCAGCGCAATCGCCGCCGCCACATGCGCGACGCCGTCATCGACACGATCGTCGCCGATATCAAGGCGAGCGCACCCGATCACCTTGCCGTCACCGGCGATCTGGTCAATCTGGCGCTCGATGGCGAGATCGAGATGGGCAAGCACTGGCTGGAGACGCTGGGCTCTCCCGATGATGTGTCGGTCGTTCCGGGAAACCACGACGCCTATGTGCCTGGCGCTTTCGACAAGTCCTGCCGGTCGTGGACGGCGTGGATGACCGGCGACGGCGTCAATACGCCGGTCGACCGCGAAGCCTTTCCCTATCTGCGCGTGCGTGGCAACGTCGCGCTGATCGGTGTCACGACGGCGCGGGCTACGGCTCCGTTCATGGCCAACGGCTTTTTTCTGGAAGACCAGGCGGAAAGGCTGCGCGACGTGCTCGATGCTACGGCCAAACGCGGGCTGTTCCGGGTGATCATGATCCACCATCCGCCAGTGCGCGGCGCCGTTTCGCAGCCCAAGCGGCTGTTCGGCATTGCCCGCTTCCAAAAGGTCGTTCAGCGGCACGGGGCCGAGCTTGTGCTGCACGGCCACTCGCACGAGCCGACGCTGTTCTCGATCAATGGGCGCGGCGCCAAAATTCCAGTGGTCGGCGTCGCTGCCGCAGGGCAGGCGCCAGGCGGCAGGCGTCCAGCGGCGCAATATAATCTGCTGGAGATCGATGGTGCATTAGGCAACTGGCGGATCAGGCTGACGCGACGTGGCCTGACCGGGCCGGCCATCCCGCCTGCCGATCTGGAAGTTGTCGAGCTTGGCGCGAACGCTATGGCCTGAAACTCAGTCCCATCGCAACGAGGCGGTCCCAGAACAACACGATCGATACAGCCAGCCCGACCAGGGCGCCGGCGGCGATCAGGCCGAGACCGGAGAGAAAGGTTGACCAACGCTTGCGGCGCGTGACGGATCGCAGCGGCGGCTCGGCTTCCGGGACCAAGGCACGTTTCAGGCCGGCGACAGCCTGCTCGACCCCGCCTTCCAGCATTCTCTGGCGTTCGACGACGCGCTCCGCGACGTAGCGCATCACCTGATCGGCAACCGGTTTCATCTCGGTCGATTCGGCGAGTACTACCCGGCCGATGCGCGTGTCCTTGAGGAAGCGATAGGTGCGGCGGTCGCGCCCCATGGCGACATGACTGACGGCGTCAATCCAGAGGCGCGGCTGCAGCCCGGACGAGACGGCGAAGTCGAAATTGTCCATGTCGGCGGGCACATCGGCGAAGATGGGCGCGAGTTCGGCGGCAAGCAAATCGAGCCGCATGCGATGCGCCTCGCGCATGTCGACCACGACGTCGTCGCGGTCGGCGAAGGCGTTTTTCACGTCGCGGATGGCGTCGGACAATTTTCGCGACTGATCGGCCTGGCTTATGTTCTCGGCTGCATCCTTCATCGGCGTTGCCTCGCGGGTTTGGTTAACACCGAATTAACACAGTCGTTGGCAAAATGCAGCAAAATGCACTTGCGAGATCGATAGGCGGCTTGCAAAATCCGGCCCGAAGCCGCGGTTTGATAGGGACGGATCAGTCCGCCGCGGGAGCGGAGTTAGGACGAAGCGCCCTGCTGCGGCGTTTCATGTTGCGGCCGACGATCTCGGCGATCAGGCCGGGCGCTTCCTCGACCAGCATATGGCCGGCCTGCAACACATTGTGCAGGTGGAAATGCACCGGCAGACCATCGGCCTGACTGAAGGGCAGCACCGCGTCATCTGTCCCCCAAACCACCATCACCTGCATATCAAGCGTTTCGAGCCGTTCGCGCGGGATGACGCCCTGCCGATCACCCCTGGTCATGGCGGCCGCGATCTCGACAAGTTTGTGCAGCTGGCCGGGACGCGCACGCATTTCGCCAAGCACGTCCACGATGCGTTCCGAGGGCGGGCTTTGCGGTCCGGACATGGCGGCGAGGCAGGCGCGAATTTCACTTTTGTCGGCTGCGGCGGCGTAACGGCGCAACAGCGGGCCATTGATCTCAGTGCCAAACCCGCCCGGCGCCAGAAGCGTCAGCGAGGCTATCGTTTCGGGCTCGGCCAATGCCATCAGCACTGCCGCCGCCCCGCCCATCGAATGGCCGACGAGATGCACCCTCCGAATTCCGCGTGCGGCGAGGTCGGCAAGAACGGCCCGAGCGGCCGCCTTGGCCGGGCCGCCATCCGGGAAATCGAGGGATAGCCCATGGCCCGGAAGATCATAGGCCAGCGTCCTTGAACCAGGTGCCAGTGTCGAGATCACCTCGTGCCAGTCTTCGTGGCAGCCGCCGAAGCCATGCAGGAAGACAACCGTCTTCGGGCCGGCGCCCCGTTCGGCAGCGTAAAGGGATGAAATCATGAAACACTATTGTTTTATGCGAATTCGGATGTGGCTGGATTGCGTCTTGTACCAAGTTCGATGGCCAGTAAGTTTTCGCGATCGGCCGTGCTGGTCGGAAGGACTAGCTGGCATTGCCGAGCCCGGCGGCCCGCAAAGCCTCGACCAGCCGGTCGGTCAGATCGGCGGGGTATCTGCGCTTGACAAAGGTGGCGCGCGGATCGGCAGCGAATTTCGGGAATTTGACAGCCAACTCGTCCAAAAGTTCGTGCGCCAGTTGATCGCGGCCGGCAGCCTTGGCAGTGATCAGCCGCGCAGCCAGATAGTGCGATTTCGCCGGCGTCGCTTGCAACGCATCGCTGGCAAGCGCGGCCTTGTTCATATCGCCAGCCATGAACTGCCCGACGAAAAGCCCGTAATCCCACCAGGTCGGATGGGCGCTGGAGGTTTCGGCGGCGTGAGCAAGGATCGGCGTTCCCTCCCTGTACCTGCCGGCGAAAATCAGCCCGTAGGCGTAAGCTGCCGCCATGCTGAGGTCGTAAGGGTTGAGTTCGCAGGCCTTGCGCATCCAGCGGATCGATTCCTCCGAATTGCCGAGGCGGAAATTGAGATAGCCATAGGCACGGTGGGCATAGGGGCTGGTCGGCCCCACCTGCACGGCGCGACGGGCCAGCGACATCGCCTGTTCGATCGTTGCGCCGGCTGGATAAGCGTAGTGATCTGTGGCCGCCTCGAGATGCAGGGTCGCCAGCTCCGAATAGACGAGCGACGATTTCGCATCCCGTTCGACAAGGATTTCGAGGCAGCGATAGGCAGCCTCATGCGTTTTGGCGCCCTGGTCGAGATAGTATTTGTTGTTGAGCAGCAGGCATTCCGTCAGGCCGGTCTGAAGGCCGCTCTGTTCGATATAGTTGTAGATCGCGCCCGAGGCGGGAACGGCCGAACTCAAAATGCCGGCGACACTGTCCTCGACGGTGGAGGGGGTGCTGTCGGCGGCAGTCAAGTTGCGCGACAGCAGGACCCGTCCGGTCGCCACGCTTTGAAGCTCCAGAGTGACATCGCCTGCCGTTGGTCCCGGCAAGACATCGAATACGAAGCTGATCGCATCGGTGACCGGATCGGGCGGGCCGTCGGCATCGCGACCGATGAAGGTGATCGTATCGAACCCGCTGAGGCCGGCGCGCAGCGATGCCGCGACGCGGGCAGCCTCGGCACTGTTGGTTTTCACCGCAATGTAGACCAGCGGAAGGCTTTCAATCGGAGCCCATGGCGCAATGCTGCCGGTTGCCACCGCGTTTTCGATCGTCGGCACGGTATCGCTGCCCGCCAGCAATGCGCTGCTTCCCTGACGAAGGATCAGCACGCCCAGCATGGCGATGACCAGAGCGATCGCCAGCCAGAAGAACTGGAGATGGCGCAGCAGCGAGGGTGCCGGCTCGCGAACGACAGGGGATATCACCGATGCGGCGCCTGCCGCCATGCCGGCTTTCTCGAGCGATCCCGGCAAGGTGGCCGCCGCCTCAGTGTGTTCCTCCGACGCCGGCTCGACCGGCAGGCGGATCGCGTTGAGTTCATAGGATGGTACATAGCCGCCACGCGGAATGGCAATGCGGATCGGCTCGGCAACGCCCTCATTGGCGAAGTAATGCTGCAGAAGCTCGCGCAGCCTGCCCGCCTGCACCCGCACCACGGCGTCGGTCGACGGATCGAAATCGCCGTCCTTGCCGAAAACATCCATCGCGATGGAAAAGCCCTTGAGCTTGTCGGCTTCGCCTGCCTGCTCGCGCTCGACCAGATAGCGAAGCAGCTTACGCGCTCGTTCGGATCTCCCGAACGTTTCGCTGGCTAGCAATCGCTCCAGCGTCTCGCGCACTGCGGGGGCGGCAGGCGTGGCATGCTGCAAGTGTCGATCCTCTCGAAGTCGGCACAGGTTAAGACGCAATCATATAGCGCCTGCACTGCCATACAAGCATGCATCCGTTATGCGATCGCGTACCCCACCGGATAATTTTCCGGTGGTTAATGATGCGAAAGACCAGAGCAAGATGACATCATCCGGTCTCATCTTGCTCCAGCCCTCAGCTTTCGACAGCTTGTCTAGAGCGGTTCAGCTTTTTGATAGAACCGCCGAACCGCTCTAGGATTTGTTTTACGCAATTCCGGACGGAAAACCGCTACGCACCCTCGGGTCAGGCCCGAGGGCATGCTTTTGCGCGAAATGCATTAGTCGACCTTTCGGCCGACGATGCGGTTGGCGGCGGAAACCACGGCTTCCAGCGAAGCGGCGACGATGTTGGTGTTGATGCCGGCGCCGAACAGCTTGCCGCCGGGATGCTCCATCTCGACATAGGAGATGGCCGAGGCATTCGAGCCGCGCTGCATGGAGTGCTCCGAATAGTCGAGCACCGACATCGGCACGCCGACATGGCGCGACAGCGCGTCGACAAAGCCGTCGATCGGGCCGGTTCCGGAGCCTGATATCGTCACCTCCTTGCCCCTGTCGAGGATGATCGCCTCCACCACGCGCCGCCCCTTGATCTCGATGTCGGGATAAGTGTGGTGGTCGAGGAACTTCAGCCGCGCGCCGGGCTGATCGACGTAGGTTTCGAGAAAGCGCTCGTAGATGCGCTTGGCCGGCACCTCCTTGCCTTCGGCGTCGGTGATCGCCTGGATCGCTTGACTGAACTCGATCTGTAGGTTGCGCGGCAGATTGAGGCCGTAGTCCGCATGCAGCACATAGGCGATGCCGCCCTTGCCGGACTGCGAGTTGATGCGGATGATCGCCTCGTAGTTGCGCCCGACATCGGCCGGGTCGATCGGCAGATAGGGCACTTCCCAGTACGGCGTGTTGGCCTTGCGCAACGCCTTCATGCCCTTGTTGATGGCATCCTGGTGCGAGCCGGAAAAGGCCGTGTAGACGAGCTCGCCGACATAGGGATGGCGCTCGGGGATCTTCAACTGGTTCGAATATTCGTAGACGTCCTTCATCCGGTTGATGTCGGAGCAATCGAGCTCGGGATCGACGCCTTGCGTGTACATGTTGAGCGCCAGCGTGACGATGTCGACATTGCCGGTGCGCTCGCCATTGCCGAACAGCGTGCCTTCGACGCGGTCCGCGCCCGCCATCAGGCCGAGTTCGGTGGTGGCGATCCCGGTGCCGCGGTCGTTGTGCGGATGCAGCGAGATGAGCAGGTTCTCGCGGTTGTCGAGATTACGGCACATCCATTCGATGCGATCGGCATAGATGTTGGGTGTCGACATCTCGACCGTGGACGGCAGGTTGATGATCAGCTTGTTTTCCGGCGTCGGCTTGACGATTTCGTTGACGGCGTTGCAGATTTCCAGCGCCACTTCGAGCTCGGTGCCGGTAAAGCTCTCCGGCGAATATTCGAAACGGTAGAAGCCGCCGGCCTTCGCTGCCATGTCGGTGATCATCTTGGCCGCGTCGGTGGCGATCCGCCTGATGCCGGCGACGTCCTTCTCGAAGACGATGCGGCGCTGCAATTCGCTGGTCGAATTGTAGAAATGCACGATCGGGTTGGTGGCGCCCTGCAGCGCCTCGAAAGTGCGGGTGATCAGTTCCGGCCGGCACTGCACCAGCACCTGCAGCGAAACATCGTCTGAGACATTACCCTCTTCGATGCACCAGCGAGCGAAATCGAAATCGGTCTGCGAGGCCGACGGGAAGCCGATCTCGATCTCCTTGAAGCCCATGTCGAGGAGCAGGGCGAACATGCGCGCCTTGCGCTCGTGGCCCATCGGATCGATCAGCGCCTGGTTGCCGTCGCGCAGGTCGACCGAGCACCAGATCGGAGCCTTGTCGATGACTTTCGAAGGCCACACGCGGTCGGTGAGACCGACCGTCGGGTACGGTTGGTATTTGCGGGCTGCCTCCGGCATGCCCCGGGCTGCCTTGCCCATCTCCCCGCTGTCTGCGCGGATCTCATCTCGTGCGTTCATTGTCGTCTCTCCCGGCGGCTCGCGGGATCCGCCTTCAGGCAGATTTGGTGCCGAGCGGCGCCTTTACCAGATGTTCATTTTCGCTTGATGTGACTTGCCAATTTGAGACTGGCCAAGGAGCATGCGCGTGAGCGGCGGTTCGACCGCCGGGCGCTCCTTCAGCGAACCCGGCGATCGCCGATAAGGCCGAGAAGCAGCAGAGCGGAAGCAAGCGCGCGCACGGTCTCGCCGGCAAAGCCGGTCTGACGGGAAACGACGGAGGTGGCGCGGTTGGTCATGGCGGTTTTCATACAGGAGCAGCCAAAGCGAGGCAAGTGGGGCCGAACGACAGTGTCGCAAGCAGATGAGTTGTCCGGATTAGGTAGCACGTGAGTTGTCCGGTTTATTGCCAGCGCATTGAGGCTGGGGATGAAACGGACAGCATGGCTACAGGACCGGAGAATGCAGAAGTTTGTAAGGCGTCTTGCGCCGCTGGGAAGGCGGCGATCTTTCGATGATGGAGGCAGGCGAGTTGCTGGGCATGTCGGAGCGCGCGAGCAAAAGACAGCCGCGACCGATTTGCAAGTAGTGATCTGTCAATTTCGACCTAGCCGGGCCTCGACCGGTTTTTTGGCAGCACGGATAAAAGCAACCCAGCGTCGAACACTCGCCGTCCACAGCGACATCGGCCGTCTCTCGATCGAACCCGGCGCCGGCTGGAACAAAAAGCGTTCCTGCGTTGTTCTCCAACCGTCCCGATGTTCGAAGGGGCTGGTTTATACGCCGGCCAGAGGCAATCCTTGCGGCAGGCGCTCGGCGGGCACGCAAAGCCAAGGGATGGCGAGGCAAATGGATCCTGACGATCTCAACACAGAACGGATCGTCACTGTGTTCGGCGGGACAGGTTTTCTCGGGCGCCGGATCGTGAAGCGGCTCCTGGAAAGGGGTTTCACGGTCCGCGCCGCATCCCGCCACCCGACTCGGGTGGGCCAGTTTTTTTCCTCGACGGCAAGGCTGCCCGAAGCCGTCGAGGCGGACATATTGGACGCGTCCTCATTCGGCTCGGCCATTGCCGGATCACAGGCGATCGTGAATGCCGTCAGTCTCTACGTCGAGCAGGGCGCCCAGACGTTTGAACGGGTGCATGTGGAAGCCGCAGCTGAACTTGCCGCCGCGTCGCGCGCTTGCGAGGTCGACCGGTTCGTCCACATTTCGGGGATCGGTTCCGATCCTCAATCGGATTCGAACTACATTAGGGCACGTGGGCGCGGAGAAGAGGCGGTGGCGAGCGCATTTCCCGGCACCATCATTGTGCGTCCCGCCGTCATGACGGGACCTGACGACGTTTTCCTCACGACGATTGTCAGGCTGCTACGTCTCCTGCCGGTTTATCCGCTGTTCGGCGATGGCGGCACACGGCTTCAGCCGGTCCATGTGGAAGACGTCGCAGACGCAGTCAGCCGGCTGATCGGCGGGCGAAACCACAAGGGCTCATCGATATTCGAATTCGGCGGCCCGCGCATCTACACCTATAAGGAATTGCTGCGGGAGATCGCCCGACAGCTCGATACCAACATCAGGCTGATGCCGATGCCGTTTGCGGCGTGGGACGCCTTGGCCGGCGTCGCGGAATTCCTTCCGGGAGCGCCCATAACGCGCAACCAGGTCGATCTTATGCGGCACGACAATGTGGCAGCAATCGGCGCGCCGGGCCTGAAGGAACTCGACATCGAGCCGCGGGGCGTCGAGGAGGTGATCCGTTTGATCGAACGGCGCGCGTGACGCCGGCTCGGGCGCGTCTCCTGCTTAGCAAAAGGCTCTACGATGCTGACGGGAACCTATCGCCATGCAGCGGGTTGGTCGAGCTTGAGCCAATGAAGAAGAAGGAAAAGGACTATGGCCAGGTGCGATCAATGCGGGAATGACTACGACAAGGCTTTCGAAGTGAAGCTCGAGAGGAAATCTATACGTTCGACAGCTTCGAATGCGCGATCCAGAAACTTGCTCCGATCTGCCCGCATTGCGGGTGCCGGATCATCGGACATGGTGTCGAACAAGATGACATCATCTACTGCTGCGCACATTGCGCCGCAGAGGAAGGTGCAAGCGCACTGACCGATCGCGCACCCTGATGCAACGCTATCAGGATCATGGCGCCCCATGAGCCAGGAACATTGCTCGACACGGGCTTATTGGCAAGCGCGGAACCGTGCTGGCAAAGCCGTGACCAGCGAAAGCAACAAAAGGGCGGTTTGGCCGTTCTGATCAGCCGCATAAGCGGCGGGGCATCCGAAGACATGACTACGCCGCAAATTCTGTCGTTCGCCGTTATCTTCATAATGATGGCGGCGCTCGTGTGGGGTCGGTATCGATATGATCTGGTTGCAGCCGCGGCACTGTTGCTAGCACTCGCGATCGGCATCGTGCCGTTTGACGAAGCCTTCAGCGGATTCAGCGACGACATCGTGATCATTGTCGGCAGTGCCCTGCTGGTGAGCGCAGGCATAGCACGCTCGGGCATCATGGAAGTCACCATCAGGCGTTTCGCTCCGAACCTGTCGGGCGTTCGCTCGCAACTGGCGCTGCTGGTGATCGTGGTCACGATCCTGTCTGCCTTTGTAAAGAATATCGGCGCGCTCGCGATCATGATCCCGATAGCCTTCCAGTTCGCGCGCCGGTCGAGCGTTTCACCGTCGATATTCCTGATGCCTATGGCGTTCGGGTCACTGCTCGGTGGACTCATGACGCAGGTGGGGACATCTCCCAATGTCGTTGTGTCCCGTGTGCGGGAGGAACTGACCGGCGCCGCCTTCACAATGTTCGACTTCACACCTGTTGGAGCCGCCCTGGCCGCCGCCGGAACGATCTTCCTGGTGTTTTTCTATTGGCTGCTGCCGGTGCGCGAAAAGCTGGGCGGGTCGGTGAATGAAGCCATCGATATCAAGAATTATCTGACAGAGGCCCGGATTGTCCGCGATTCCACTGTGCTCGGGAAAACCGTCGCAGACCTCATGAAGCTTTCCGGCGGCGATGCTATCGTGACGTCGATCCTGCGCAACCGCACCATGCGGATGACGCCACTGCCCGACGTTGTCCTCAAGATGAACGACATTCTGCTGCTCGAGGGCGACCCGGGGGCGCTGGATCGCCTTGTCTCCCAGGGCAAGCTCAGCGTTACGGGCAACAGGGCCAGCGGGGATGACACGACCGGCGAGCTGGTCGCTATCGAAGCCGTCATCGGTGAAAACTCCCCGTTGATCGGCTGGACAGCCCAGCGCCTTGCCCTCTATCACCGCTTCAACGTCAACCTCCTGGCTGTCAGCCGTCACGGCGAGCGCCCCGACCGCAGGCTGGCCGAAATCCAACTAAGGCTGGGCGATGTCATTGTGCTTCAGGGCAATGCAGCGACGATACCCGAGATACTGCGTGAACTCGGCTGCCTGCCGCTGGCAGAAAGGGCTATCCTGCTTGGTAGCGTCCGTAAAGGTGTTGTGCCGGTAACGATCCTTGCTCTCGCCATGCTGGCGACTGCGTTCGGGTTGCTCCCGGTCTCCGTCGCTTTCTTTACGGCCGCGGTCGGGATGGTGCTTTTCAAGGTCATCCCGGTCCGAGACGTCTACCAATCGCTGGATGGGCCAATCCTCGTCATGCTCGCCGTTCTCATTCCAGTGAGCGATTCGCTACGCAGTACAGGGGCGACAGGGGTCATTGCCGGCGAGCTTGCCAAACTGGGGACCATTCTTCCGGCGACCGGCGCACTGATGCTCATCCTTGTCGCCGCGATGGCCGTGACGCCATTCCTCAACAATGCCGCCACTGTTCTGGTCATGGCGCCTATCGCCGCCGAGTTCGCTGGCGATCTCGGCTACAGGCCGGAAGCATTCCTGATGGCAGTCGCCATTGGCGCCGGCTGCGATTTCCTCACCCCGATAGGCCACCAGTGCAACACGCTCGTCATGGGACCGGGCGGCTACCGTTTCAGCGACTATCCACGTCTGGGACTGCCGCTATCGTTCCTCGTCGTCATTGTTGCCGTGCCGATGCTTATGATCGTATGGCCAATGAGCTGATATCGATGGAGATCAATCCGGCTCGAACTTTCGCCGGCCAGCGAAAAACAACCCCTCGCTGCCGATACGAGAAGGCTGGCGCATCACACAGCGAACATGGACCTCGCGTATATGACGGCCATGCTTTGAAATTCCCGATCGCCGGCGACGGATTGTTAATCACACCGGAAGCACAACACTGCCACAGGCGTGCTTGACCGATCAAATGGCGTGATGACCATATCTCGATACAGGGTAGTCACCCGCGCGCAAGCGGTTACAATTAGCGATCAGATCAGTTATCAACCGAACGCAGGCGCTAGTGACCAATCGATTGAAAAAATTTCTGGCCCTGACGGCCGCACAACGCAGGACAGTGATCGCCGCAATGTTGCTGTTGCCATTCACTGCAATGCTATTGCAGGTGTTTGGTTTCCGGCGTGCAAGAATTATACTGATCTGGATTTGCGATCTTCGAAGCGTGAGGGGGGGTGCAAACCCGTCAGTCACGTTGGGGGGCGAGACCGATTTCTATGGACAGGCACAAGAGACCGCTCGTTTGGTATCCATTGCCGCGTATCGTGGTTCCTATTCCGGCAACTGCCTGAAGCGCTCCATGACGCTTTGGTTTTTGCTGCGCCGGCAAGGCATCGAAGGAGAACTGCGCATCGGCACGCGCAAGGCTGAGGGCAAATTTGAAGCCCATGCCTGGGTCGAATACCGGGGCAAGGTTCTTAACGACACGGTCGATGTTGGCGAACGATTTGCCGCATTCGAGCGCAATTTTGGTTGATGCCATGGGGATGATGTGAGCGGCATCGCCGGAATAATTCATTTTGGCGGTGAGCCGGTGGAGCCCGGGTTAGTGGAAAAAATGACCACGGCCATGGCGCACCGGGGCCCGGATGGCATCCACCATTGGGTGAACGGCTCCATCGGGCTCGGTCAATGCATGCTTCGCACCACGCCAGAGTCGCTGGAAGAAACCCAGCCGCTGACGAATGAGGATGCAAGCCTTGTCCTGGTCATGGACGGGCGGGTGGACAACTGGGAGGAACTGCGGGGGGAACTGCTGGGGCGCGGCGCCGTACTTCGAGATCGCTCGGATGCTGAACTGGTGCTGAGAGCCTACCAGATTTGGGGGCGGGAATGTTTGCCGCATATCGACGGCGATTTCGCACTGGTAATCTGGGATGCGCGGCGACAAGAGGCCTTTTGCGCCCGTGATCGCATGGGCAACAGGCCTTTCAATTACCATTGGGACGGCAAAACACTGACCTTCGCCTCAGAGCTGCCAGCGATCCTTGCGCTGCCTTGGGTGAAGCAGGAACCCAATGAAGGCATGTTGGCCGAAATGCTGGCGGCGGAATGGTACTCCAGGGACGAAACGCTATGGAACGGTATCATGCGGTTGATCGCAGGACATCGAATGGTAGCCGGGAACCAGGGGCCGCGACTCGAACAATACTGGGAACCGAATCTTTGGGCGACGTTGCCGTTTCGCAAGGACGAAGAATACATTGAGCATTATCGCGAATTACTGTTCGAATGCGTCAGGCGTTCATCCCGGTCGCATCGGCCGGTCGCCATTGAGGTGAGCGGCGGACTCGACTCCTCGGCGGTGTTTTGCGTGGCGGAACACCTGCGCCGCTCGAACAGGCTGCTCACACACGGCATAAATGGCTACACGCTTGGCTTCACGGAGGAGGAAGGCGATGCCAGCGAACTCCCCTACGCACGGGCCGTGGGCGGGTATTTAGGGCTCCGGATTCATGAGACTCCCCCTTCCAGGATGCCTCTTTCATGGTTTGCGGAACGCGCCCGGTCCGGCCGGCAGTTTCCGGGGTTTCCGAACCTGTCAATGCATGCTGGCCTAAGGCAGCAAACCGTTGCGCACGGGAGCCGCGTGACGCTAGGCGGTGACGGAGGAGATCAATGGCTGGAAGGCTCCCGGGCGTATTACGCAGAGGCACTGGCGCAACTGCATTTGCGTACGCTCTATGACTGCCTCAAAACCGACGCGATGGCATTCGGCACGCGGCAGGCGGTGAGCTGGCTCATACGGCAGGGGTTTTTCCCGCTTCTGCCAATCGCTCTCCAGGTGGGTCTCCGCCGCCTGGTTCGCAGGGTGCGCGGGAGCGGGACCAGCAAAGCCTGCTACTGGCTCTCGCCGCTGATGGGGGAAGTGATCCGGATGCGTCGCGAGCTTATTCCCCCATCACACTATCGGCGAGTGCGCAGCGTCGGCCAAAGGGCGCTACTTGCGACTCTATACGATGCTTATGATGCCCAGGCGATGGAGGATGCTGAGTGCATGAGCGCCCATTGCGGGATCGAAATGCGATACCCGCTCCACGACCCCAGACTCGTCCAGTATGCGTTTTCGCTACCGGAAAGGCTGCGGCTGCGTGGGGATAGAACCAAATATATCCATGTCCAGGCTTTGAAGAATGTCGTGCCGGAGACGATCCTCGAACGGAAAAGCAAGGCAGAATTTTCAATCGTGCTCCGTGAGCATCTGGACCGGATGCAAGCCATATTGACCGAGACCATTCCCGATGAGCGTAGCACCTGGGTTGATCGGGACGGGATGGCCCGGCTATTCCGGGCTTATCGAGACAATCCGCAGGCCGGCATGCCGAAATGGATTTTGTGGAGTATTTATGGATGTCATGTAACGTATCGCTAATGCCATATAAGGTACTGTTAATGGATCATATAACGTACTGTTAATGGATGCCATGTACCGTTGAAGGCATGTAACGTACCGTTACGTGTCTTGATCGTCACGTCGGTTCAATGTTCGATGAATGCTGGACGTCAGGGTTGCGCCCGTTCTCACTTGGTGCCAAGGTGCAAAACTTGTTCAAAAGCCACCGAGAACATCCAGATAGTTCATCTGACGGTTTCCTGAGAGATTACCAAGCCAGCGTAAAGGGCCGAGTTAATGAAAAGCAATCTGAACGACCAGCCGACGCCATCCCACCTCTCCGTTGAAAGCACAGCTGCCGAGCCAAACAAGGCGCGCTATTCGACTCCCGCATTGCAAATCTACGGTTCCGTAAGCGCGATAACTAGAGGCGGTAACGGAAGCGGGCTAGATGGGGGCATGGCCGGTATGAGTATGGTGTCCGACCCGCGCGCCAAAGAGAACGTCGTCCGTATTGGCACCCATTCGCTTGGAATCGGCCTCTATCTGTTCGACTACAAGCCTGAATACCGCGAGCAGTGGGGCCTTGGCAGGCAGTTTGGTGTAATGGCCGACGAGGTCGAGACGGTCATGCCGGAAGCCGTAAGCGTTCATCCTGACGGTTACAAGAGGGTGGACTATGGCATGCTGAGGATACGGCACCCCTCTATTCACTGAGCCTTGCGGGGGCATGTCGAGTTCCGTGCTGCAGGAACACTTGGGGTATGTCGGCGATTCGGTAAGGCTTGAACAGTTCAAGTCCGCTGTCGCCCAAGTCGTCAAACATGGGGATTACATCACGGATCTCGGTTGTGGAACCGGGATTCTGGGGCTGTTATGCTTGCAGGCGGGCGCGTCCCGTGTGTACGCCATCGACTCAACCGCCATGATCGAGGTCGCGCGGGAATCCTTCGTTCGCGCGGGATGGGGTGGCCAGGCGATTTTCATGGGGGACTACTCTCCGCGGGCCAACCTGCCCGAACGGGTTGATGTGGTGATCTGCGATCAAGTCGGCTACTTCGGCTTTGATGCCGGTATCATCGAATATCTGGCGGACGCCAGGCGGCGTTTCCTGAAGCCAGGGGGGGCATTGATCCCCGCCAGGCTCAGGCTTCAACTCGCCGCAGTGGAATCGGAAACCAGTTACGGCTTGGCCGACGGGTGGCGGCGAGAGGGCGTACCCAGCGAATTCCATTGGGTGGGCCAATACGCCGTCAACACCAAGTATGCGGTCAATCTTCAGCGGGAAGAATTGCTTGGCGCCCCCGCTGAACTGGGCGGCATCGATCTTCGTGAAGACAATCCGGACTTTTTCTCCTGGGATGCGGAGTTGCGCATAGAGCGCGATGGCGTCATGCACGGACTCGGCGGCTGGTTCGATTGTGAGTTGGCCGAAGGGGTGTGGTTGACGAACTCGCCGCTTGCCGATCGTCCAATCAAACGCTCTCAGGCTTTCCTGCCCATCGGCGAAGCCGTCGAGGTAAAATCCGGCGATGTGGTGAGGGCAAGGGTGATGGCGCGCCCGACGGATTCGGTTATCGCGTGGGAAGTCGAAATCGCGTCCGGAGGGCGGAAATTCAGCCATTCGACCTGGCAGGGCGAGTTGCGGACGCCGGCCGAGATCATCACACGGAATCCCGCGCATGTGCCCCGACCCAATTGCCAGGGGCAGGCAAGAATGATCGTGCTAGGACTTTGCGATGGTCAAAGGACGGTCAGGCAGGTTGAAGAAGCCGTGCTGCGCGAACACCCCGGCTTGTTCCCTTCCGTGGAAGAAACAGCGCGATTTGTCGCCCAGGTGCTGGGCAAGGACACGGAATGACGGTGGACTTTCAGGTGGCGGACGCCCGCCCGCAGCTGCCACTTGACGCCACCTTGTTTCACCAGTGGGTTTTCCCAGACGGAACTTTGTGGACGGATTTCTACCGCATCGGGGGAGCCTACCTGCTGCGTTTTCCCGAACTGGCGGATTTCCAGCTGAGTCAAGATGGCGGACAGATCCAAGCATGGCCGGTGCAGGGAGTCTCCGGCGCCACCATTCAGCATCTTTATCTGAATCAGGTTTTGCCCCTGGCGCTCAGCAGACAGGGGAAACTGGTTTTGCACGGCAGCGCGGTCGAAATCAGCGGCGAGGGCATCGCATTTATCGGCGAGTCAGGCCGAGGCAAGTCGACGCTGGCGGCAAGCTTTGCAACCGACGGGTTCCGCTTCCTGACGGATGACGGGCTGCTGGTAGAGCCTTGCGACGGTGGGTTTCAGATTATGCCAAGCCATCCTTCGATCCGCTTATGGGAAGACAGTGAGGAAGCCTTGGTCGGCAAGGATGGTGTACGGAAAGCGCCCCCGGTGCAGTTCACGTCGAAGGCGCGTTTTCTTGCGGGCGATGAGATCGTCTTCTGCGGGCAACCCCGGCGCTTGCGCCGGGTGTATTTTCTTGGCGCGGGTGTCCAGCAGGAAGCGGTGTTCGAGGGTATGACTGGGCGCGAAGCTCTGATGGAACTCATGAAGCATTCTTTCTTACTCGAAATTGAGGCACACGAACTGCTTGCCGCCCATTTCGATGAACTGTCCTGCCTGGCTGGGCAACCAATTTTTTACCGCCTGGATTATCCCCGACGCTTTGAAGACCTGTCGCGGGTCAGGCAGGCCATTGTGAAACACGCGTTAGGTGAAGCAGCATGAATTTGACTGACAGAGTGGCGATTCCGGCGCAGGTGATGGCGCGACAGGTGGGCAAGGAGACGGTCATCCTGGATCTCGCCAGCGGAACTTATTTTGGGCTGGACACGGTCGGGGCACGTATCTGGACGCTGCTGTCCGAAGGAAAAACCGTTGGCGAAATCTGCCGAACCATGCTCGATGAGTACGAGGTCGAGCCTGCGCCCTTGGAGAAAGACGTATTCAGCTTGTTGCAAACGCTCGAACGCCAGGGGCTGGTCAAAATTGAAGAGGCATGAGTGCATCCAGCAACGTTTGAACTTTTGTTTCGCTCGTATTGAATTTAAGCCAGCGTGCTCATTCCCGCGCGTCTATGATCGCTACCGTTCACGCGCGCTGCGACGCATAGATCGGGGCGCCTCGGCCAGGCGACGCTCGCGATAGTCTGATCCGAAGTCACCGAGTGCAGTTGAGCCAGCCTGGGTGGTGGTGCGGCCGGACTTACTCGGCGCTCGTCATAATGCCCTCGTCCAGTTTGAACACCCGATCAGCCAGCGCCAGGCTCGCCGGTCGATGGGTTATCAAAAGCACCGTCCTCTGTCGCAGCACATCCACGCATGATTGCAAGAACTCGCGCTCCCCCTCTGGATCGAACATAGCGGTAGCTTCATCTAGTATTAAGATCGGCGGATCTTTCAACAGCGCACGGGCCAACGCCAATCGCTGCTGTTGCCCTCCGGACAGCCGCACGCCCCGATCGCCGATCGGCGTCTGGTAACCCTGCGGCAATTGGATAATGAAATCATGCGCGCGGGCCGATCGCGCTGCTGCCTCGATCTCATCCTGGGTGGGCTCAGGCCGCCCGTATGCGATGTTGTCGCGGACGCTGGCGTTGAACAGCAACACGTGCTGAGGCACAACCCCTATCTGGCTGCGCAGGCTATGCAAGGAAACCGTGGAAATATTTACGCCGTCGATGAAGATGCTTCCCTTGGAAGGCTCATGCAATCGCATAAGCAGATGCGCCACCGTGCTCTTTCCTGCGCCGTTGGGACCTATGATTGCTATTGTCTCGCCCGCGGCGACGGATAAATCGAGGCATTTCAATGCAGGCTCACGCCCCGGGTAACTGAACATGACACCGCGGAATTCGATGTTGCCGTTTATTTTCCCCATCTGCTTGCCCGCATGCCAACTCGGCTCAGGCTCCTCGGCCAAGGCTGTTGCGAGCCGGCTCAGCGCTCCGCGCGCGTGCTGGGTCTGTCCATAGACGTCTGCGAGCCCGGCCATAGGTCGAGCCATTACCTGGGCGTAGAGGAGAAAACTCACCAATTGAGGCACGGTGAGAGCCCCATCCCCAATTTGCCCTTGGGCCAACCAAAGCATAAGAACGACCCCGGTCGCCGCCACAAGCTGAACCCCCGGCCCCAATGCGGCATGGATGGCGCGCTCCTTGGCGCTCAGGCTGACGACGCGCTCGATCTGGTTCCGATAACGCTGCGATTCTTGCTGTTCGCGCGTGAAGGTCTTGATGGCGGGAAGCATGCTGAGGTTTTCTTCAGCAATGGCGATGGCAATGGCGTGCTCCTCCTGAAGTTGGCGGGCCAATGGCCGCATGCGTCGTCCGAAAACTTTAAGCAGTAAATAGAGCAATGGAATAATGATCGCAGCGGACATGGCGAGAAGAGAATCGATTCGGAACATCAAAGCCAATGCCCCGCTGACGGTGAAGAGGAGCGGCAAGGCAGCAAGTGCGGTGCCGCTGATGTAATCGCTCACGACATACACATCATGAGTAAGTAACGCGAGCGTATCGCCGTGGCGCCGCCGGTGGGAGAAAGCAAGCGGTAAGGCCTGAAGATGGTCGTAAACTCGGATTTTCAAGTCCGCCAGTATTCGTGTGGTCGTCCCGCCAAGCAGGTATATATTGCTGAATTTTAAAACAGCCTGAACCGCGAACAGCGCCAATGCACCTAGAAAAAGTACCTGGATGTTGACCGTGCTGCTGCCTGCTCGTTCCTGGAGAAACGTTTCAGCAAGCCTGCCACCAAGCCAAGGCATGACCAACAAAGCAGCGCTTTCGCCCAGCATCAATATAAGGCCGACGGCCAACGCCAGGCGATAAGGTGCCGCTAATGTCAGCAGCATGTTTGTCTCACTAATTTTCGACAATCTGTTCATAGTTCCACAAGAGATCGACGTGATCTGCTGGAGTGAGCACCAAGGGGCAGGCTGCATCCTCAACCGCGGTAGAATTCTTACGTTTCGCAATCACGCGCCCGCAGAGAGACTCAACTATCCCGGCTGCGTAAATACTTCAAAGACCCGGCTAGAGCCCGGCGTAGGTAGAGCCAAGGTAGCCACGATAGGTTTGCCTGGCGATACTTTTGCCGCATATGGTTTGCCGGCGGGAAGACGAGTTCGGCCAGAAAACCGTACCTGTTTCGGACGCCTCTCGCGGCTTGGAAGTCCATCCATACTCGGTACGACCTGGATCCGCTGAGATAGCTCGACGCGGTTTCTGTCGGTCCAGGACAAGAAAGCGCGCCAGATACGGCTTCGGGTATAGTGGTATGAAAACGGGCTCGGGTCGCCTCGATGCCGTCCAGGCAGGTCGCCCGCAATCCTTTACGCTCGGCAAGCTCTACAAATTCATTGCGTTGCGACGGCGATAGCATCGAGAACAGAAGCTGAATGTCGTAGAACCAGATCAGTCGATCGCCGCCATAATGGGCCACGTCATCGACGTAATACAAAGCGTGCTTGTGGACCGCTCGATGCATGCAGGCGAGCACGAGCGCGTGCACTGGATCAGCTGCGAGGGCATTCGCGCTTAAGTTCGGCAGTGGCCGGGCCTCGGAATGCAATTCTTCATACGAGAACAGATTTGACAGGAGTGTGGAATTGGCGATCCGCCAATGCAAATCGAGCGTGTGTTCCTGATTGGAGGCGGGATCTGTCCAGCTATAGCTCGTCTGACCTCTAATGACATCCGCCCTTGTTCCCAGTTCACGAAACCCCAGGGTCTCTAACGCCTTGGCTACCCGATCACGCGTGCCAGACGGCACAAGGAGGTCCGTGTCACCTCTTGTACGCAGGAAAGGCGCCGGATAGACATCGTAGGCTAAGGCCGTGCCTTTGAACAGAACTGGATGGATGCCAATGGCCACGAGCCGCTCCAGTACTTGATTCAGCAAGTACTGGTGACGCATCTCCCACAATGCTTGAGCAGTGGCCTGCTGACGACAAGTAGCCAGGATAACTTCCGGCAAACCTAGGTCAACGCGTTCGCGATCTGCAATACAATGATGAAGTAACGCCTGTACCCCGTGATAAGCACTTCGCTCGATAAAGCGGGCGACGAAATTATTGTCGGCGTATGCCGGCCATGGCGGATTTTCGCCACGTAAGGTGGCGCAAAGCAGTTCGTCAATTCCCTGCATGACTAGAATTCCGTTGCAGAGATCCAACCACGCGCTTGGGACCCGGCGCTCTGGCAGATTGTTGTCATTTGTTCGGACCTAGCCATCTGTTCGCTGCTGCGTTCACCGCAAGCTTTGACATCGTCTGATGGGCATTGGGAACGAGGCTGTCAAGTTGGCAGCGGCGTAGCGTGCCGCGAGAGCGCTGTCGCATCACTAACGTGCTCAACTGTCGCATTACTAAACGGCTGCTACACATGTGTCCGGACGGACCTGTGCCCTTCCCGAGAGATGGGTGACAGTTCATTCCGGAGACATGGGTTACACTTCCAGCCTTTGCGAGGAGAGCAAAGGTGCCTTGGCAGGAGTGCAACCTTATGGACGAGC
>NZ_CAKXZS010000048.1 GCF_935822925.1 Mesorhizobium ventifaucium | reverse complement strand
TGCTGGACGAATCTCGACGAGTGCTGCCGGTCCTACGCAACCCGCGCCGGTAGCACGAGTCGTCGGGGCGGCAATTCCGCAACCTACTGATATCGCAGGCGGTCACTTGACGCCCCGGCGAGCGTTGGCCGGCAGCCCGAGGGAATCGCGCCCCCGACCAAGCGGTCAGCGTTGGTTAGCAGGGTTCTCCAGATTACCGCAATATACAAAGGTATGGGTCTGGCAACTACGGCGACATGAGCGACGAACAACAATATAATAGAAAAGCCGTGTACGTGCTGTAATAGATGTCGGTTGTGGCAATATAACGCTCCTGCCTAATGCCACATACTTGCGTTAGCACGTCGACATAAGAAGATCTGGCGATGATATGCATACACTGCGATCTTGTATTCCACGGACGTCCTACCAGATACTACTTCTGTTCGCATATATGCTGGGAATACGCCAAAACAACCACATCATGGAGGATTCTGTCGGATGATTTCGGTTCTCTATCGCCTCCGGTCAGGCTCACTACTTCCGCTCATTTTCCTCGGCCTGCATAGCCAAGTCAGCGCACACGATGCCCCGACCGGGTGGAAGTACCCGTGGGCATGCTGCAGCAATATGGATTGCCAGCAGGTCCAGTCCTCGGCGGTTATCGAGAAGCCCCAGGGTTACGTCATCCAATCCACCGGTGAGGTGGTCGGTTACCGAGACAAGCGCATAAAGGACTCGCCCGACGGCGACT
This sequence comes from Mesorhizobium ventifaucium, assembly GCF_935822925.1. Classification (GTDB taxonomy): domain Bacteria; phylum Pseudomonadota; class Alphaproteobacteria; order Rhizobiales; family Rhizobiaceae; genus Mesorhizobium; species Mesorhizobium ventifaucium. The sequence goes on along the minus strand of NZ_CAKXZS010000048.1, from coordinate 13,175 downwards.
ACCATTGGTGCGCGCACCAGGCTGGTCTCGATGCGGGCCACACGATCTGCCTCTTCGTGCCGTCCAGAGGCTCGTGAAACCACAAACGCAGTCGGGATACCGACACGACACGCCTCCATGACGAGGATTGTCAATGCGCCGGAAAGCATGATGAATACCGGCTTTACTTTGATTGCAACCGTCTTGCCAGCCACCTTCGCCGTGATCACTCCCATGGCGGCGAAAGCCGAAAGAAAAATGGCCATGAAGATCACAGCGATTCCCCTCTCACGCCCGCAGTTGCATTCGCGCTCCGGTCTAACAACGCGCCTGCCCGATTTCGTCGAGCTCACAAAACCGCGCGTCATGTTGCTTGCCGTGTTCACTGCACTCGTTGGACTGATGATTGCACCGGTTCACCTCGATCCACTCGTTGCGTCCATTGCAATTCTCAGTATCGCCGCTGGAGCTGGCGCCGCCGGGGTGCTCAACATGTGGTATGACGCCAATATCGATGCCGTGATGACTCGTACGGCCAGGCGTCCAATTCCTCGCGGCACGGTCTCGCGCGGAGAAGCGTTGGTATTCGGATCCGTCCTTGCCTGCGGCGCCGTCACCGTTCTTGGTCTAGTGGTCAACGTTACAGCGGCAGCGTTGCTTGCCTTCACGATCTTCGTCTACGTCGTTGTATATACGGTCTGGCTGAAGCGGCATACGCCACAGAACATCGTCATCGGCGGCGCCGCCGGCGCGCTTCCGCCGGTGATTGGCTGGGCCGCCGCTACCGGAGACATCGGGCTAGAGCCGCTCATTCTCTTCCTGATCATCTTCCTGTGGACGCCGCCTCACTTCTGGGCGCTCTCGCTCAATCGAGCGGAGGAATATGGCCGCGCGGGCGTTCCTATGCTCCCGGTCGTTGTGGGAAGAGCCGCCACAACGCGTCAGATCCTCGTCTACAGTGTTCTCCTGGTACCGATCTCACTGCTGCCGTGGGCGCTCGGGTTTGCCGGCATGATCTACGGCACGGCTGCTCTCGTCTGCGGAGCGATCTTCATTGTACTCGCGTTGCGACTGCGGCGGAGCAGGGAAACCGATCGGCGAGTCGCTTATCGCCTGTTCGGGTTTTCCATTTTCTACCTGTTCGTGCTGTTCGCGGCTCTCTTGATCAACAGCGGCGGCGACCGATGGTCGCCAATGCGCTCCGTGCCTGGTGTTCCCACCGCCGCCGGGCCGGTAGGCGCTGAAGTCGTACCACACCCTGCGAGAACCGCGCGCATTTCTAACAGCATCAGCGCAGACGAGGCTTGATATGCGATCCTGTGTACTCGCCGTTTTCTTGATGAGCGTCGCGATACTCGGCGGCTGTTCCGAAGGCGTCCTGGATCCGAAAGGACCCATTGCCTCCGCCGAACGGCAAATTCTGTTCAACTCGACCGGCATTATGCTGGCGATCGTGATTCCGACGATCCTCGCCACGCTGGGTGTCGCCTATTGGTTTCGCTCTTCGAACAGTCGTGCGCGCTACCTGCCCGATTTCGAGTACTCCGGCCGACTCGAGTTGCTTGTCTGGTCGATCCCTATCATGACGGTGATCCTGGTTGGCGGCGTCGCCTGGGTCGGCTCACACGACCTCGATCCGCGCAAGCCGATTGCCTCCATGGTGAAGCCCGTCACCGTCCAGGTCGTCTCGCTCGACTGGAAATGGCTGTTCATCTATCCCGACCAGGGCATCGCGAGCGTCAATCAATTGACCGTCCCGGTCGGCACGCCGGTCAGCTTCGAGCTCACCTCCTCGGGCGTGATGAACAGCTTCTGGGTGCCGCAGCTCGGCGGCCAGATTTACACCATGGCAGGGATGACGACGCGGCTTCACCTGCAGGCCGATCATGCGGGAACGTACCGCGGGGCGGCGGCCAACTACAGCGGTGCCGGCTTTGCCGATATGCGCTTTAACGTTGATGCGGTGCCGGCCGAGAAGTTTGCCCTGTGGGTGGATGCGGCGCGCAACGCCGGTCCAGTGCTCGACGCGCAGGCATATGCCGATCTGGCCAAACCGAGCAAAGCGGTTACGCCTTTCACCTATCGTTCCGTCGCTCCCGACCTGTTCAACGGCATCTTGAGCTCCGGCATGCAGGCGGACGCTGCATCGCGGCACACGCATCAGCCATCGCAAGAGGTCCAAAAATGAACTTTCTCGGCAAGCTCAGCTGGGACGCAGTCCCACTGCATGAGCCAATCATCATGGGCACGTCGGCCGTCGTGGTCCTGGCCATTGTGTTCATTCTTGGGTGGATCGTGCTCAAGGGATATTTGCCCTATTTGTGGCGCGAGTGGATCACGTCGGTCGACCATAAACGTATCGGTGTCATGTACATCGTGCTGGCGCTGCTCATGCTGCTGCGCGGCTTCGCCGACGGGATCATGATGCGCTCGCAGCAGGCCGTCGCGGCTGGGGGTGCCCAAGGGTATCTCCCGCCGGAGCATTTCGATCAGATTTTCTCCGCGCACGGCACCATCATGATCTTCTTCGTGGCGATGCCGCTCGTGATCGGGCTGATGAACTTTGCGGTGCCGTTGCAACTCGGCGTCCGCGACGTCGCCTTCCCGACACTGAACTCCGTCAGCTTTTGGCTGACCGCCTCGGGCGTACTTTTGACCAACATCTCGTTGGCGGTCGGCGAGTTCTCCAAAGCGGGCTGGGTGGCCTATCCTCCGCTGAGCGGGCTGCAATTCTCGCCGGGTGTCGGGGTCGACTACTATCTCTGGGCGCTGCAGATCTCCGGCATCGGTACCTTGCTGTCGGGAATAAATTTCGTCACCACGATTCTCAAAATGCGCGCGCCTGGAATGGGCCTGATGCACATGCCGGTGTTCTGCTGGACGGCGCTCGCCTCGAACCTCCTCATTGTCGCGGCCTTTCCGGTCCTCACCGTAACCTTCGCAATGCTGCTGCTCGATCGCTATCTCGACTTTCATTTCTTCACGATCGATGCCGGCGGCAACCCGATGATGTACGTCAATCTGTTCTGGGTCTGGGGCCACCCGGAGGTCTACATCCTTGTCCTGCCGGCGTTCGGCATCTATTCGGAGGTGAGCGCGACCTTCTCCGGAAAGCCGCTGTTCGGCTACCGCTCGATGGTCGCTGCGACGATGACGATCAGCATTCTCGCCTACACAGTCTGGCTGCACCACTTCTTCACCATGGGCGCCAGCGCGAACATCAACGCCTTCTTCGGCGTCATGAGCATGATCATCGCGGTGCCGACGGGCGTGAAGATTTTCAACTGGCTGTTCACGATGTACGGCGGGCGCGTGCGATTCACGGTGCCGGTCCTATGGACAATCGGCTTCATGGTGACGTTCGTCCTCGGCGGCTTGACCGGCGTGCTGCTGGCCGTGCCCCCCATCGACTTCCAGATGCACAACAGCCTCTTCCTGGTCGCCCATTTCCATCACGTCATCATCCCCGGCGTCGTGTTCGGCGCCTTCGCCGGCTACCACTATTGGTTCCCCAAGGCATTCGGCTTCACGCTCGACGAACGCTGGGGCAGGCGCTCGTTCTGGTGCTGGTTCATCGGCTTCCATCTCGCTTTCATGCCGCTCTATGTGGTGGGCCTGATGGGGATGACCCGGCGCATGCAGCATTACGACAATCTGGACTGGCAACCGTGGCTCATGGTGGCGGGGATTGGTGCGGTCGTCATTCTGGCAGGGATCGTCTGCCAGGTCGTGCAACTCGTTGTCTCGATCCGCGACCGCGAGCAGAACCGCGATCTGACGGGGGATCCGTGGAACGGCCGCACGCTGGAATGGTCCACGGCCTCGCCGCCGCCGGCCTGGAACTTCGCCGTCCTGCCGTATGCCGCCGAGACCGACACCTTCTGGAACAGGAAGCAACGCGCGCGCGGGAAACGTGATGAGCGGGCGCAGGAGCGCGAGTACGATCCCATCGAAATGCCGAAGAACAGCCCGACCGGTTTCGTCACCGCGTTTTTTGCCGTCGTCACCGGCTTTGCGCTGATCTGGCACATCTGGTGGATGGCGGGTCTGGGAGCGTTCGGCGCACTCGTGACCTTCCTTGTCTTCGCGTTTCGCCATGAAGACGAGATCGAAATACCAGCTGAGCAAATTGCCCGGTTCGATCGGGCTCACCCGGTGGGGGTTGTGATATGAACTTCGCTCCTACAATCGAAGCCGTCCATCATGGCGCACTGCTGAGTGCAAGCGAAGCTGGGCCCGCTCCCAAGCGGCTCGTCGTCGCCTACGGCTTCTGGATCTTCCTGCTAAGCGACATCGTAATGTTCGCGGCATTCTTTGCGGGCTACGCAGTGCTCGTGCGGGCGACTGCGGGCGGTCCGACCGGAGCCGAGCTGTTCGATCAAACCAACGTGGCAATCGAAACCGCTTGTCTTCTTGCGTCAAGCTTCACGTGCGGGCTGATGTCATTGGCGGCAAATACGCGAAACCGCGTTCGTACATACTTCTTTGCTTTAGTCACCTTCGTCCTCGGCGCGGCGATCCTTGCTCTCGAGATCCGCGAGTTCGGCGACATGATCGCCATCGGCGCGACCCCGCACCGCAGCGCATTTCTGTCCGCCTTCTTCGCGCTTGTGGGCTGCCACGGGCTGCACGTTGCTGCCGGCCTAGTCTGGTTGGTAGTGATGATGGCCCAGATCGCAACCCGGGGCTTTCGCCCTGCCGTGGAGCGCCGCCTGCTCTGCTTTTCCCTTTTCTGGCACGCGCTCGACATCATCTGGGTCGGGCTGTTCACGGTCGTTTATCTGATGGGAGTCAGTCCATGACGGAAGCACAGTATGGTCGCGCACCCGGCGACAACTCGAGCGACCCGGTGGAAGCGTGGGAGCCGTCCGGACTGCTCGTCTACACTATCGGACTACTTCTGGCGGTGCTTCTCACAACCACGTCTTTCTGGGTCGCCAACACCTCGCTGCTCTGGGCGCCAGGCATCGCCCTCGGCCTTGCCGTCCTGGCGATCGCGCAGATGGGAGTTCACCTGGTGTTCTTCCTTCATATCACCACCGGGCCGGACAACACCAACAACGTGCTGGCGCTGGCGTTTGGCGTGCTCATCGTATTCCTGGTCATCGCCGGATCGCTATGGATCATGGCCGATTTGAACGAGATGATGCCGCCGGCCGAGCTGATGGACCTGCATATGCAGCATTGACCGGCGGTGGTGCTGTCAGACCAATTCGAACCAGTCTGAGTTCGCCAAGAATTTGTGAAGTCTAGGCCGAGCCGAGTTGGCGCCACTCGGCGAGAGCGGCGGCCCGTTTAAGCTTGAAATTGCAGCGGGTGTAGAGATGGCGTTCCTGGTTAAAGTGGTTATGGACGGACGAATGGACAGCGGCGAATTTCTGCAAACATCGCATCTGCCGGAAGCGCTGCATGGCTCGTTCTCGTCGTCGGAATGGTAGGTGTGAATTCTCCGCTCGATTGTTCATCCAGCGCCCGGTTTGCTGGCGATCGGCAGTTCCAATTTCCTTCAGGGGCCGCGCCGTAGGACCTTAGCTTGTCCGTCACGATGGTCTTCGGAGAACCATTTCGCTTCATTGATTTCTTGAGGAATTTCAGTGCTGCCCTGCGATCCCGCCTCTTTGAAACAAAGGCTTCGAGTATCTCCCCTTCGGGCTCTGTCAGAAGAAACTCGCTTGAGGACGGGAGCGCGTCAGCCCATCGTAGGAGGATGACCAAACCCCGCCCGTTCCGCTATTTCAAGACATCTCCCGAGATCATCCGCCTGGCGGTTATGCTATATGTCCGGTTTCCACTTTCGTTGCGAAACGTCGAGGACCTGCTGCACGAGTGCGGCATCGACGTCAGCCACGAGTCGATCCGGTTCCGGTGGAACCGGTTTGGCCCGATGTTCGCGGCCGAGCTCCGACGCAAGCGGGCGAAGCGGATGCGTTTCTTGCCGCTATGGCAGTGGCATCTTGATGGGGTTTTCGTGAAGATCAACGGTGAGACCCATTACCTCTGGCGCGCTGTTGACCACGAAGGCGAGGTCCTCGAAGCCTTTGTCTCAAAAAGGCGGGACCGCAAGGCTGCGCTGAAATTTCTGCGGAAAACGATGAAAAGGTTTGGCCGACCGAAGGTGATTGTTACGGACAAACTCCGGTCGTATGGCGCCGCGATGAAGGAGCTCGGAAACGCAAAAACCCATGAGAACAGCCGCTGGCTGAACAATCGGGCAGAGAACTCACACCAGCCGTTCCGGCGACGAGAAAGAGCCATGCTTCGTTTCCGGCAAATGAAAAGTCTGCAGAAATTCGCAGCCGTCCACTCGTCCGTCCATAACCACTTCAACAAGGAACGCCATCTCTACACCCGCCGCAACTTCAAGCATAACCGCGCCACCGCTCTCGCCGAGTGGCGCCAACTCGGCGCCGCCTGAAATTCCGTTCTCTCTGGGAGACTGAATCGGTTCGCTTTAATCTGACAATGTCGCTATTTGCGCTGCGAAACAGTCTCTGCAGAGGCTGACCTGTCGCTGCAGTGGTCCGCTTCCTAACCATTTCGGGCGAAGGACGGTCATTGTTGACAGACCGCGTCAACGCCATTCCTGACTCCCGAGCCCGGCTCCGCACGCCGCCAATTCAGACCTAGGTATATGTTACCCCTACGCATATTGTATGCGGCTCAACCTCCGCACAATAGATCAGTTTCAGCTCTGGGACTATTGTTGCCTACAAAACGAAAGAAACCTAGGGGACAAGAAAGAGAAACGCCATGACCGCGCCAATCCATACCACGTCAATGCACGTTTTATTGAACGCTATCGGTCAGCAGCTGACTGACGAGTATTTGCCGACCGTGCGAAAGCCGCTGCCAAGCGAGCTCAAAGATCTGGTTGCTCAGCTCGTTGCGCTCGAAGCTAGTTGGCGAGGATCAACCGGGCCCGGCCGCAACGATCGGGCTGAGATGAAGAGGTGTTCGTATGAGCCAACTACCGAACGAACAATTCGCCCGCCGGCTGCTCGAAAAGATAGCCGAGGCGATCACCGAGATTGAGGTGAGCAACAGCTTCACCCTGGCCACGGCAGGCCAACTGATCACCATTGAGGACGCCATCTGGCCCGAGACGCGGGTCGCCGTATGGCAGTTCATCGAGACGGTCTGGGAGGCCCGTCGAGGAAGCTAAGGCCTTCCAGATGATTTGCGCCTTCAACCGGCTGGTCATGATCGGGGGCCCGCCGGCCGGCGCGTTGCTCCCACGGCGTGTCGCAGCCTGAGCCACGCCGGCATGGCCGGGCTCGCAGGCCGTTCTCCCGCATCAGCCGTTCGATGCGATGCAGGCCGCAGATCAACCCTTCTGCCAGGACATCGTACCAGACCCGGCGTGTGCCGTAGGTGCGGTCGCTGCTCTTGAAGCTCCTGTCGACCTCGACAAGGAGGGCCTCGTCGTATCGGGAGAGGGTGCTGGGGCTCCGGATGAGCCCGGCATGGAAGCCGGAACGGGACACATCCAGCGCACTGCACAGCCATGCCACCGGCCAGATGTTCCGGTGCTTCTAGGCCGCGGCCTTTTTTAGGATGTCGCGCTCCGCCTTCAGCTTCGCTACTTCGCGTCGCAGCCGCTCGACCTCAAGCTGCTCAGGCTTCATCTGGCCATGGCCGGGAAACGCATGCTGCGGGTCGGCCGACAAATCCCGCATCCATTTGCGCAACACATTCTCGTGGAGATCGAGATCCCGCGACGCCTGGGCGACGGCAACACCCCGTTCCTTGACCAGTCTCGCAGCTTCAAGCTTGAACTCGCGGCTGAACTTTCTTCTCTGCATTGGAAAACTCCGGTTCCATCTTCAACACCTTAACGCGGTGTCCATGGAGCCGGCAGCAGGCCAAATGATTTGAGCGCGGCGCCAAAAGGGCGGAACTTCTGCCATGCTTGCCTTAATTCGATGTCTGGTAAGAGCAGCATTGCTGCCTGGCAGCCTTTGGCGATAGCGGACTGGCGGCAGTGTGAGATGCAAGTGAGCGGACATTCAGCTCTGCGCAGGCTGTCCTCAGCTGACCCAATCCGGTCGTTCGCGATGCGGGATCGAAAGCCGAAAGCGGACATTTCGCCTATCTGGAGATCTTGACCCGCTGCGGACGCCTGTCCTCAGCCCTTCCGGGCGGGAAGCTGACAACGGCCTGGAAGCGGGAGACTTCGAAAGAACCTACCATTGCGCATCTTTCCGCACGCTGGACAATTGGAGCGGGCTCCAAGTCGCGATCTTTCTAGTCCCTTCCTCGCGCCGGATCGCGCCATCCCCGCACGGTCTAACCGCTATCTCGGGGTTCGCAAACTCGGCCTTAACGGCAGGATATCGTCGCGGTCGATCAAAAGCCGGACGCATGCACCGGAAACACGCTGCTCCTGGGACACCGTGTCGTAGAACGTCTGTGCCGACGCCGTTCTGCTTGGGCGCTGGATCAGAGAGCGAAAGGCGAGCGAGTGCCCCCTGTTTTATACGTTAACCTCGATGGCATAACGAACTCGACAAATACGAAACGCTCAGTTTGCTGCGGGCTTCTTAGGAGCCGGGTATCGCCGCCAAACATTTCGAAGACGGTTTGGTTTCGGGTCTGCTAGGCAACCTCCAAACCGGTTGGAATGGCCCTCATGATTTCAACGACAGAAAACGCCGCCGTATTAGCGTCAAAGTCCATCGGACTCACGGTTACGCCCCCGAACAGCGCTAGGAGCCATGTCCGCAGGTTTTAGGCACTCTCGGGGGTGAGGGGCGAGCTATTGTCATTTCGGCTCGAATGGGAACTGCCGAAATGCGTGCCGTGCTGGTCCATCGCCCGGCCGCAAGCGAGGGGGTACGGGGGATTTGCGGGCGCGTCTTATCTGGATGGTTCATGCAGAAGGCGGGTCAGAGAAGCGCGTTTGGCGGCGAGAGACACAGACTTCTTTGGAGGCGTTCGGCCGAGGCTGTAGGCGCGGCCTTCTCGAGGCCGTACGTCGATCCCGGTTGGCGGGTGAGGCTAAAAGGCTAGCTCTTTATACCTCGGCATAATAGCGGGTGGACTTCGCCAAAGGTTAGCTGTGCTTGCCGCTGAGGACTCCTGGACGGTTCTAGGAAGAGAGAAACATGCGAGAAGATACTTCGTGGCAATCCGGATTTTTCTGATGACTAGCAATCATGGCTCGTCAGCAGAGCAGGCAGGACCAAGCACGAGCGCCGGGGCGTGGGGCCTGCGTCACGCGCCTTATCATGGGCAAGCGCGGCAAGAACGAGGTCAAAGAGTTCACTGGGATGTGGCGCGAGCACCCGCAGGCCACAGCGAGCACATCGCGACGTTTGTGCGCACCACATCCTGAATCCAGCGACTCAGCCGCGCCGCGCTGCTCCAATGACGATCGGATGACCAAGATGAGTTTCACGCTGCAAATAAACGGGGCTCCGAAGGCGGTTGATGTCGACGGCGACACAACGCTCCTATGGGTCATTCGCGACGTGCTCGGCATGACCGGCACGAAGTTCGGCTGCGGGGCGGCCCTGTGCGGCGCCTGCACGGTGCATTCCCCACCTGCTCCTGTATCACGTCGGTCGACAGCGTCGGGACGGCCAAGGTCACGACCATAGAGGCTAACGGCCGCACCGAGAGGCATCGGGTGGGTACGTCGTGATTCGGGTCGCCAGGCCTCGATCAACACTGCTGCAAAGATGGCACCGCGGCGCCGCCAGGCCGCCACCCCTGACGCCGGTCTCTTCCATGCGCAGCTTCTGGAGCCTCATGCGGGCCTACTGGATATCGGAGCGATGGAAGGAAGCATGGGGGCTGACCATCGTCATTGCCCTTCTTACCGCACTATCCAGCAAGGCCAGCGTGTGGCTGGCTGAAGCTTCGGGCGACCTGGTCAATTCGATCGCGCTCTACCACGATCCCGATAATACGACGCCATTGGCGTCGCTGCTGACCAGCGCCGGCCTGCTCATCCTCCTCGTGCTTCTCAAGGATGCGGGCTTCATCGGCATCCGGCACCTCTTCTCCACGACATTGCACCGCAAATGGCGGCGGTGGCTGAACGGCCGCTTCAACGACGCCCTGCTCGACGACAACCACACGCATTTTCATCTTCAGCACGGCGCCGGCGCGCAGGTGAACGGCATCGCCGCGTCGCCCGACAACATCGATCAACGCGTGCAGGAATCCATCAAGGGCATGACCGGCGGCGCCATCGGCCTTGCCATGGGCATCGCCGGCGTCGTCACGTCGCTGTTCTTCGTCGGCCAGAAGCTGCTGGAGTTGTCGACCAACGTCAGCGGCCTCGAATTCCTCGGCGACTATGGCAGCGCGGTGCTGGCCTTCGCGGCAATCGCGATCTACGTCCCTTTGAATACCCTCATTGCGCTGAAACTTGGCCGCCTGCTCGAGCGGCTGACGGTCAGCATGCAGCAAGCGGAAGGCAGCTATCGCGGTGAGCTGACCACGCTGTTTCGCCGCTCCTTCTATGTCGCTGCGTCGCGCGGCGAGGGCGTGCAGAAGGCGATGCACCAGCGGCTTTACGGCGACATCGACCGCAACTGGGCGAGCCTCAACAAGATCAATGCCGGCTACATGTCGTTCGAGCTGATCTACAATTTCGTAGCCGCGCGCATCGTCGCCTACGGACCGAGCCTTGTGCCCTACATGCAGAATTCCATCAGCCTGAAGGCCTATGTGACGGGCGCCGAACTGGTCAACTCGCTGATCAGCCCGTGTTCGTGGTTCATCCACGTTATGCCCGAGATCGCGACGCTGAAGGCGAATGCTAGGCGGGTGATCGATCTCGCCGTGGCGATCGAGCATGTCCAGAAGCCACGCGACTTCTACCGCCTCAGCGGCCACTCCGACTTCCACTACGGCACCCAGAACGCCGTGTTCGGGCTCAGGATCCAGAACCTCGAGCTGATGCACCAGGGCACCGACGCCGTGCCATTCCTCAGCGCGACCAACCTGCGCTTCCGGCGTGGCGAATGGACCTTCGTGACCGGCGATTCAGGCTCCGGCAAGACCTCGCTTATCAAGGCGATCAACGGGCTGTGGCCCTATGGCCGCGGCCATGTCGACTTCCCCGAAGGGATCAAATCCTTCTATGCTGCGCAGGACGTCAAGCTGCCGAACGTCTCGCTGAAGGAGTTGGTGTGCCTGCCTTGCACCCGGCACGAATATTCCGATGCGCAGGTTGCGGCGGCGCTACACAAAGGCGGGCTCGGCGATTTCATCGAGTACATGGGCCAGCAGGCGCGCGAGGGAAAGGCCTGGGATCAAGTTCTTTCAGGCGGGCAGAAACAGAAGCTTATCGTGGCCCGCATCCTGCTGCAGCAACCCGGACTGCTGTTCCTCGACGAGGCGGCCGGCGCGCTCGACGCGCAAGCCAAGATCGCCTTCCACCAAGCGATCAAGGACCATTGCCCCCGCATCACCGTGATCAGCGTCATGCATGAAGCCGTTCCACCGAAATCAGCGACGGGTGCTGAGTTCTACGACAGCGTGCTCAGCATCGCCGACAGCGTGGCCTCGAAGAAGCCGCTGGTCGTCAATCTGCCGGCCGAGCTCACCACCATCCTCGAGCAGGCGCAGCCGCTCGGCCGCCAGCGTTTCCCACGCATCCGGCTCAAGGAAAAATAGGCGGCGAAGCCGGCGCCGGCGCCGTCAGGACGATGTGCCCCAGCCGCCGCCGTTGGCGGTGCGGATCAGGTTCTCGTCGCCAGGCTCGACCAGCAGGCCGCTGACGAAGGCATGGGCCTCACGCCGACCATCAGCACGCGCCACCGCCCCATTGGGAGAGCGACACTAGCGCCCGCTGAGAGGGCGCTTCCTCCGCTTCTCGGACGCCTCTGACCTTGCACCCTCCGTGAACGTCAGTGCCTCCCCTTTGCCTCTGGCAGACGAGGCGTTTCCGGCTACATGCGCAGGCCATGTTCTTTCAATGCATACTGGTCAATCAGCTTTTGCCACTTGCGGCGCTGCGCCTCCAATGCGAGATGCCGCTTCACCTTGTGGCAATAATCCAGCGAAACCGGGTTCATGCGCTTGGCAGCGTGGCCGCCATTGTATTTCAGGATCGTTCCGCAAATCGTTCCATCGCCAAGTTTCTGTGCCTTGGCGAGATACTTCATGCCGTATTTGATGTTCGTCTCGGGGTCGAACAGACCGGTCATCGAGCCGGCATAACCCATCATGCGCGCCGTCGCCGGCTTGATCTGCATCAGGCCGACCTCGCCCGCCCTACCAAGCGCGTAGGGGCGGTAATTGCTCTCGAGCCGAACGACCGCGTGGGCAAGCGAGACCGATAACCCCATCTGCACAGCATAGCGCTCGATGATCGTGCCGTAGGGCTGGCCGGGTTCATCCTTCTGCGCGGCGACCTTCGCCGTCCGGATGGGCCCGCGGTCGCGCACCATGACAGCCTTCGAGTCGTGATGGATTTCTTCCGCGGTCTTTCCTAGCGGTTCCACCGCCTTCTCACTCCTAATAGCCCCATTGGCTAACTCGCCGTTGCTGTCGCCGTTGGCAGGCGCCCAGGCAAGCACAGTATCCTTTGCGCTGGCGGCAAACGTAGTCAGGCCGACGGCAAGCGCCGCCGTTGTAACGGTCAGTTTTGTCATGATGTTTTGTTCGACGTAATTGTCGTGCGAACTCTATCCCGCGCGACAATCATTCACTGACAACGGCACAACCCAAACTTGGTTCCAGCAACGCGCATTGCCGGTCAATTGCACCAGAAAAAGGGACTGCACCTACTATCAACCGAAGTCGATCTTCTGAACGCGCATGCCGCCAAGGGCGAGGTGAAAGGGCTGCTCGCGGTCGAGATCAAGCCGCCACCGCTTGAGGGCGAGTAGTTTGTCATCGACGGTCCGCTTGCCGCAAAGCTGACCATGGCGAATGTCCGGAAATGGCGCAAAGCAGACTTCCCAGCACCGGTCATCTAGATGGAACACAACGCATCTGGCATATCGCTCCGTTCTCGAAAATAAGCTGTGGACGAGGCATCCTGCTGGTATAAATGTTGGTACAAAAACAGAATTCTGTAACGTTTACAAGAATATATGGTAGCCTCTCCCGCTACCACTCAATTCTCGGTCCATTCTGGACACATAGGTTACGGTTTATACCGGAGACATAGGTAACACTTTCGGCCCGAAAGGGTTTTCGAGTGGTTCGAGCCTGATGTCTCATCGTCGAAATATCCC
>NZ_CAKXZS010000047.1:7769-18740 GCF_935822925.1 Mesorhizobium ventifaucium | reverse complement strand
ATCGCATCAAGAAATGCGCCTGGAATGACGACTACCTCATCAATGCCATCACTCATATGCGATAGCCCTGCCGTGAACGGGGAGAGGGGCGCAGCTTCGGCATCTACGCAACCATTCAATGGACCTATGCCATGCCCGCCTATACCAACACAAAATTGCGTAGCATCGCCCGCACGCCGGCCAGGCTGGCGCCGCCGGTCTGGCTGCCGCAGCGCCCGTTCGTGCGTGAGATCCACGGGCCCGACGGCGAGGCCCTCAAGGTGCCGGCGCCGCGCCCCGCTGCCGCCGTCGGACGCCAGCCGCATGTCGCGGCCATGCGCTTCATCGACTGCCTGTTCAACCGCTGCCGCGCACCGCTCGATCTGACGCTCGAAGAAGACCCCGAAAACGACGCGCCCGGCAGCCGGCCGGGACTGGAGATGCTGTGCTGCGGCCTGCGCACGCGGCCGCTGGAAAGCTACTGCGCCTATCACGCGGCGCGGTTCTGCGACCATCGCCGTTCGGCTCTCGCGGACGCAGCGTGAGCGGCATCGGTCGAGATTCTTCACGCCAGGCACGGCGGTCTGGTTCCTCTCCCACTCCGTGGGGCGAGGAACCCAGATCCTGCGAAGGCAGCAATCAAACGAGGAGCCACAGATGAGCAAGAAGACCGCCCAAAAGGCCAAGCCGCCCAAATTACCCACGGGCGAGGCCGAGCAGGTGCGCATCCGCAAGGCGGTCGGCCATGATTTCGCGCTGAAGGACGATGCCTTCGGGCGTAAGCGGCTGGCGGCCGGCACGCTGGAGGCGAGGCGCGTCTATGAGGTGTCCAATAACGGCCACACCGCTACCGGCGGCATCGTGCGGGTGCGCAATGTCGATCCGCTGATCGGCATCACCTCGCTGTCGCGCCAGCAGCGCGAGGCGGGCATGCGCTATCGCGAGGATTTTCGCGTCTCGGCGCAGGACGGCGTCAAGCCGATGGCGCTGACCGAGCGCGTCGACGGCGGCCGCATCGGCGGCGGCGTTGCCGACCGCATCCTGTCCGCCGGCCGCGCCTATGCCGACGCCACCAGGGCGCTTGCGCATTGGGAGGTATCGGTCGTGGTGCAAAAAGTCTGCTGCTATGGGGAAACGGTAAAAAGCCTTGCCGCGCAGACGGGTGAGCCGCGGGATGTGCTGTCGAAACTGCTCAAGATCGGCCTCGACTTGCTGGCGGTGCACTACGGAATGATGTTGATGCGGCGGCCGCGGGGGTAGGGCGCCAACGGATGGGGCGCCGAACCCATGGGTGAATCATGCTGGAGGCGAAGCTCGATCCGCCAGCATCCTCCAATTGAAGGGCGCGGGTTTCCCGACCGCCTGTTACGCTGCGCCATTGTTGGTAGATCACAATGCCAAAGATGCCGCAAAACGCTCATTTCGCAGATACGGCGCCGACGTCTTCGGCGCTGACCGCCTATGACGAGCACTGCATGCTGACTTACATGCGGCTGCTCGATGCTTCGGCGGACGGGGCCGATTGGCGTGAGGTCGCCCACAGCGTTCTGCACATTGATCCGGAGCAGGAGCCGGAGCGGGCATTCCGGGCCTGGGCGACGCATCTTGCACGTGCCCGCTGGATGACCGGGGTTCGTGTGCATCGGCATAATAGCGGTACAGAATGACGCCGGAGATTTTTCGTGGAACTGCCATCCCAGTCTGCCCGTTTAGACAGGAAACCAACTGGGAAGCGCCCGATGAACGCTTGGCGAATCAATACCTTAGAGGCATGCTGCCTGCTTGCCGTCCCGCTGTCGATGATCCTTACAGTTCTGGTAGCGGGTTTTATCCTTGGCTGAATCTGCACTGTTCAGTGAAGGAGACGCAACCGACACGCGTGGCGGCACCGGCGCGAGTTGCGCCTCAACCCTCGCATTCATCGCGCGCGACACCCACAGCGACGACCAGAGCGATCCTGCCTCTCAATCCTTGGCGCGCTCCACATAGGCGCCATCGGCCGTCATCACCACGACGCGGGTGCCGGCGGTGATGTGCGGCGGCACCAGCGTGCGCACGCCGTTGGACAGCGTCGCCGGCTTATAGGACGAGGACGCCGTCTGGCCCTTGGTCACCGGCTCGGTCTCGACCACCTCAAAGGTGGCGCGCTGCGGCAGCACCAGCGAGATGGCGATGCCATTGTGCTGCGAGATCTGCACCGCCATGCCTTCCTTGAGATAGGGCGCCATCTCGCCGACCACGCTTTCCGGCACCGCGACCTGGTCGTAGCTTTCCGGGTTCATGAAATGATAGCCTTCGGCGTCGTGGTAGAGGAAGGTATGCTCGCGCTCCTCGACATAGGCGCGCTCGACCTGCTCGGTGGTGCGGTAGCGCTCCGAGACCTTCACCCCGTCGGAGATGCGGCGCATGTCGAGCTGGGTCACCGGCGTGCCCTTGCCCGGATGGATGTTTTCGGCAAAGAGGATCACATAGAGCTTGCCGTCCTTTTCGACGACATTGCCTTTGCGTAGGGAACTGGCGATGACCTTCACGGGCTTTATTCCTAACAGCGTTGACTGGCCTGGTGGCGCCTGCTGGCGCAAATCGGCTGCGGGAGCCGTTCGGTGCGGCCTAGCGCATCTTTGCGGCAATCGCCAGTCCTCGATGCGAATCCTGTCGTTATGATCGCCGCCTCGCCCTGGTGGACGCCTGATGTTCACGCCGACCGGCGGCCGCGGCTGATCCTGCGCAATGCCATCACTGCGGCCCTGCGCGACTGGTTTGCCCGCCGCGACTTCGTCGAGGTCGAGACGTCGGCGCTGCAGGTCTCGCCCGGCAACGAGGCGCATCTGTCGGCCTTCGCCACCGAGGCGATCGGCCCGAATGGGCGGCACCTGCCGTTCTATCTGCATACCTCGCCGGAATTCGCCTGCAAGAAGCTGCTCGCCGCCGGCGAGAAGCGCATCTTCAGCCTGAGTGCGGTCTATCGCAACCGCGAGCGCGGCCCGTTGCACCATCCATCTTTCACCATGCTCGAATGGTACCGGGCCGATGAGACCTATGAGAGCCTGATGCGCGACTGCGCCGGGCTTGTCGCGTTGGCCGCCGAGCGCGCCGGCACGAAACGCTTCGTCTTTCGCGGCCGCGAGGCCGATCCGTTCGCCGAGCCGGAACGGTTGAGCGTCGCCGAAGCATTTGCGCGCTATGCCGGCATCGATCTGTTGGCCACAGTCGCCACCGACGGCAGCACTGATCGCGAGGCGCTGCACGCGGCTCTGGTCCAGGCGGGCTTGCGCACCGCGCCCGACGACAATTGGGCCGATCTGTTCAGCCGGGTGATGGTGGAAAAGATCGAGCCGGGGCTGGGGCAGGGGCACGCCACCATTCTTTACGGCTATCCGATTTCGCAGGCCGCCCTTGCCCGACCGAGCGCCGATGACCCGAGGACCGCCGAGCGCTTCGAGCTCTATTGCTGCGGCGTCGAGCTGGCCAATGCGTTCGGCGAGCTGACCGACGCCGCCGAGCAGCGCCGGCGCTTCATCCTCGAGATGGACGAGAAGCAGCGCATCTATGGCGAGCGCTATCCGATCGACGAGGAATTCCTCGCCGCACTGACCATCATGCCGCAAGCGAGCGGCGCCGCGCTCGGTTTCGACCGGCTGGTTATGCTGGCGACGGGGGCGGGCAGGGTCGAGGATGTGATGTGGACGCCGGTGGCGGGGTGAGGCGAGGCCTGCGCGCTACGGTGCCCCCCTCTGTCCTGCCCTCTTTGCCAAAAACTTGGCATCTCCCCCACAAGTGGGGAGATTGGCAGTTCCGCCGACAGCGCCTCTTTTTCGAGGTTGGCGATTGGCGAAATCAAGGATGACGGCCGATCTCCACCCAAGTGGGGGAGATGTCCGGCAGGACAGAGGGGGCGCCGTAGAGCGCCAACCTTGCCTTTATTTCCAGCTCCACCCCTACTGCCCCATCAGCAAAGCGACGATCAGCCGCTGCAGATTGCCGCGCGGGGCGAATTCTATCCGGTCGAAATCGCGGCTTGCCTGCCGCTGCGCCTGGGAGAGTTCGGCAAGCCGGCTGGTCATTTCGGTCCTGATCTTTTTGCAGCCGGGATCGCCGGGGACGGACAGGCCGATGGTCGCCGTCTCGATCTTGCGGACCATGTCGACGATGATGTCGCCATGCACCTTTTCGTGGGCGGCGAGGCCGGCGGCGAAAACGTCCCAGCTCTTCTGCACCGCGGCCGGCGCCGGCCCGGATATTTGGGGCAAGGTATAGGTTATGATGAGTTTTGGCCGCGCCGACACCAGCACGCAGGCATTGCCTTGCCGCTGATAGTCTCTGACCCAGGTCAGCTTGAAATTGGTATAGGCCATGGCGCGGACCCTGCTTTTGCCGATCGTCGGACCGCGCTCGCCCATCGAGGCATGGAGCTGGGGACCAGTCTGCCCTGAAACGGCGTAGGTCTCGACCTTCTCGACCGGCTCCCAGCCCGCCTGCGCCGGCGATGCCAGCAAAATGGCCAGGAGCAGGTACGTCAGAACGGCTGTTTTCATGCGAATCCCTGTTTCATGCGAATCCCGGGGCGATGCCTTTGGTGCGCTGAGATCATCAACGCATGGCCGGAATGCGGTCAAGGCGCACTTTGCCAAACTCGCCGTTCGCATTTTCGCGTCCGAAAGAACCAATCAACGGCGATGTGCCGCAAACTCAATCCGCTTGGCGGGCTCGTTTTGGAATGTTCTCTCTCATGAGACTCTATAAACTTAGTAGAGTTAATGCAGACAAGCGATTTGCGAGGAGCCAAAATGTCGAAAAAACTGGTGGTGGGACTGTCGGGTAACCTAACCCGTCCGTCGAAGACCAAGGCGTTCGTCAGCCACATCGTCGCGGAGATGGCGAGCAGCACGGGTGCCGCCTCGACCGTTTTCGACTTAGAGGATCTCGGTCAGTCGTTCCCGCTGGCACGGCGCATCGGCGATTTGGATCCGTTGGCCAGGAACATCGTCGAGCGATTGCTGGCCGCCGACGTTTTGGTGGTTGGCTCTCCCACCTTCAAAGGCAGCTACACCGGGCTTTTCAAACATTTCTTCGACCTGCTCGACCCGTCGTCCCTGCGGGGAAAGCCGGTCATCCTTGCTGCGACCGGCGGCGGCGATCGTCATTCGCTGGTGGTCGAACATCAGCTGCGGCCGCTGTTCGGCTTCTTCGAGGCGCTGACCCTGCCGACCGCGATTTATGCCTCTGACAAGGACTTTGCCAACGGCGTGCTGGTGTCCGAAGCCATCCATGCTCGCGCCAGGCAAGCGGTCGCCGAAGCGTACCGCGCGGTGCCACGCAGTGTCGGTATTGCCGCCTGAACACGCCACCGGCCCCTGTCCTCAACCCTTTCCGCACAGCTCAGAAGGAACCCGCAATGACCAGACCCAGCAAGTCCAGGCAGATCAAGCTTGGTGCTTTCCTGCCCGGTGGCGGACAGCATATCGCAGCGTGGCGCCATCCTGACGCGCCGGCCGACGGCGCGACGAATTTCGAGTTCCACAGGCAGCTCGCGCTGACCGCCGAGCGCGGCCTGTTCGATGCCTATTTCCTCGCCGACAATTTGACCGTCGGCCTCGGCGCCCGCGAAGGCGGCAATGCCAAGATCGCCGGGTTCGAGCCGGTGACGCTGTTTGCCGCGTTGGCGCCGCTCACCACGCATCTGGGCTTCATCGCCACCGCCTCCACCACCTATGAGGAGCCCTATACGCTCGCCCGCAAGTTCGCCTCGCTTGACCTCCTGTCGAATGGCCGGGCCGGCTGGAATGTCGTGACTTCGGCCGGCGACGAGACCGCGCGCAATTTCAACCGCGAGACGCAGCCTGCCCACGCCGAGCGCTATGCCCGGGCGCATGAGCATGTCGAGACCGTCAAGGCGCTGTGGGACAGCTGGGAAGACGATGCCTTCATCCGCGACAAGAAGTCGGGGCGCTTCTACGACAAGGACAAGCTTCACGACATCGACCACAAGGGCCGGCATTTCAGCGTCAAGGGTCCGCTCAATGTGCCGCGCCCGGTGCAGGGTCACCCGGTGGTGGTGCAGGCCGGGCAGTCGGAAGACGGACGCAAGCTCGCCGCCCAATCGGCTGAAGTCATCTTCACCGCCCATCAGAACCTGGCCTCGGCGCAAGAATTCTACCGGGACATCAAGGCGCGCGTGGCGGCAGTCGGCCGCGATCCCGGACAGGTGCTGATCATGCCGGGCGTAGCACCCTTCGTCGCCCGCACAGAAGAGGAAGCCCATGCCAAGTACCAGCAGCTGAACGAGCTGATCCTGCCCGAGGATGGCGTGGCCCTGCTCAATGGGCTGGCCGGCCAGACGCTCGACATCAGTGGCTACCCGCTCGACGGACCGCTGCCGCCGAGCAAGGAAACCGAAGGCATGAAGAGCCGCCAGGCGCTGATCCGCCAGATTGCCGACGAGCACAACTTCACCATCCGCCAGCTCTACCAGTGGGTGGCGACGGCGCGCGGCCACTACACCATCATCGGCAGCGCGGCGCAGGTCGCCGATCAGTTGGAGGAATGGTTCGGCAACCAGGCCGCCGACGGCTTCAACATCCTGCCGCCGTGGCTGCCTGGCGCGCTCGACGATTTCGTCGACCTGGTGATCCCCGAGCTGCAGCGTCGCGGCCTGTTCCGCACCGCCTACGAAGGCAGGACGCTGCGCGAGAATCTCGGCCTCAGGCGGCCGGAAAATCCCTGGACCGCCGCCCGCTCCAAGGTGCTGGCGGCTGAATAAATTCTCTTAAAGCGAAGGGGCAAGACGATGAGTTTGCAACACATCGAGCAGTCGGTCACGATCCGTGCACGTGAAGACAGAACCGGCCTTGGCGCCGATTTCCCGCGCCTGGCCAACCGCACTGTCATCCGCTTCCTGTCCCGCTACGGCATCCTGATCGCCTTCCTCGCGATCTGGCAGGTGTCGAGCCGCGCGGGATGGGTCAACCCCGCGGTATTGCCGCCGATCGACACGATCGTCTCCGCATTGTGGAACGGTCTGGCCGGCGGCACCTTGCTTGGCGACATCGCCATCAGCCTGCAACGCGCCGGTCTCGCCTTCGCTGCGGCGGTGGCGGTTGCCATCCCGCTCGGTCTGTTCATGGGCCAGGTGCGCGCCGTCGAAACCGCGCTTGATCCGATCCTGCAGGTTTTCCGGCAGACCTCGGCGCTGGCGCTCTACCCGGTGTTCATCCTGCTGCTCGGGCTGGGCGAGGCATCAAAGGTCTTCGTCATCTTCTGGGCGACGCTGTTTCCGCTGCTGCTCAACACCATCAGCGGCGTCAAGCAAGTCGATCCGAAACTGCTTGAAATGGCCCGGGTCTATGGCGCCACGCGGCTCACCGCGTTTCGCCGGGTCGTGCTTCCGGGAGCCGTCCCTTCGATCTTCGTCGGGTTGAGGCTGAGTGCGACCACGGCGCTCTTGTTGCTGATCGCTTCCGAAATGATCGGCGCCAACAAGGGCATCGGCTTCCAGGTGATGAACGCGCAGTACAACTTCCAGATCCCGCTGATGTTTGCAGCGATCGTCATCCTTGCCGGCCTCGGCCTGATCGCCAACCAGGCGCTGGTCAGCCTGCAGCGGCGGCTCTGCCGCTGGAGCAGTCCCATCGACTGACCAGCACCATCCTCTCCAACAGGCCCATCCTCCAACAGGCCCATCCTCCAACAGGCCCCATCCTTCAACAGGAAAGACCCGGACCATGCCAATCACTCGCCGAACCCTGCTTGCGGGCGCTCCCTTTGCCGCCGGCATCATCGCCTCCGGCCTGCCTCGCTTTGCCGTCGCGCAAGCCGCGCCGCTCACGTTGCGCTACCTCGCCAGCCGTGGCAGCATCTCGCCGCATGAACTGGCGGACGCGCTCGGCTATTTCAAGGACGTCGGCGTCAAGCTTGAGAATGTCGGCTACTCCAGCGGCGGCCCGGAATCGCTGTTCGCGCTCGCCTCCGACAGCGTCGATCTCGGCTCGGCCGCGACCGCTGCGGTGATCAATTCGATCTCCGGCGGCAACGACTTCGTCGCTGCCTATCCAAGCAACGGCATCAACGGCCAAGTGCGCAGCGTCTTCTACGTGCTGGAAGACAGTCCGATCAAATCGATTGCCGACATCGCCGGCAAGACCATTGCGGTCAACACGCTCGGCGCCCATCTCCACTACACCGTGCGCGAGGCGCTGCACGGCGTCGGCCTGCCGCCGGATGCCGCCAACCTCGTCGTCGTGCCCGGGCCGCAGCTTGAACAGACCTTGCGGTCACGCCAGGTCGATATTGCGGCACTGGGCTACTGGCAGGCGACGTTTGCCGGCGCGCTGGTCGACAAGGGCGGTGTGCGCGGCGTGTTCAACGACACCGACGTGCTGGGCGAACTGGCCGGCGGCTTCATTGTCCTGCGGCGCGACTTCATCGCGGCTCATCCGGATGGCGCCCGCAATTTCGTCGAACAGTCGGCCCGCGCCGCCGACTGGTCGCGCCAGAACCCGGACGAGGCGCGCAAGGTGCTCGCGGAGATCCTCGACAAACGCGGCGAAAACGGCGAACTGGCGCGCTACTGGACCGGCTTCGGCCTGCGCGAAGGGGCGAAGGCCGACGACCGCGACATAGATTTCTGGGTCGGCGTGCTCGAGCGCGACGGCCGCCTGCCCAAGGGCAGGCTGAAAGCCGCTGATATCCTTTACCGGCGCGGCGAAACGAAAACCAACTGACCGGGAGACGAGCCATGGCCACCACAAGCGGCGGCGAGGTCACGATACGCGACCTCTCCAAATCCTTCACCCTTGGCGGGCGCCCGCTTGCCGTGCTGAGGGCGCTCAACCTCGACATCCGCTCCGGCGAATGTCTCGTCATTGTCGGCGCCAGCGGATCGGGCAAGACCACGCTGCTGCGCATCCTTGCCGGGCTAGAGGCCGCCGACAGCGGCGGCGTCGCGATCGACGGCAGGCCGGTCCATGGCGTCGGCTCCGAGCGCGCGGTGATCTTCCAGGAACCGCGCCTGCTGCCTTGGCTGACGGTACTCGGCAACGTCGCCTTTGGCCTCGAAGTGCGGGGCGTGCCCAAAGCGGAGGCCGAGGACAAGGCCCGCTTCTATACCGCGCTCGTCGGCCTAGCCGAATTCAGCGATGCCTATCCCAGGCAGCTTTCGGGCGGCATGGCGCAGCGCGTCGGCATTGCCAGGGCCTTGACCGTGCAACCTGAAATCCTGCTGCTCGACGAGCCGCTAGGCGCGCTCGACGCCATGACCAAGATCGGCATGCAGGAGGAACTGGCGCGCATCTGGAGCGAGGAGAACGTCACCATGGTCATGGTCACCCATGATCTGGAAGAAGCGATCTATCTCGCCGACAGGGTGCTGATCCTGCCCAGGGAGAAGGGCGGCACAGCACGGCTGGTCGAGGTTGAACTGCCGCGCCCCCGCGATCGCAGCGAAAGCCGCTTCGTGCGCTATCGCGAAGAACTGCTGCGCGAGTTTGGCTTGCACTGAGACAGCGGGTGAACGGCGCGTCGTTGCGCCGCGCTTACTTCTGCGCCGCCACCTTCGAGAACAGCGCGCGCTCGATCGGCGGCTCCAGCGTTGCCGCAAAGGGCGTTGCAAGGTGGTGGCGGTCGCGGAAGGCCAGCATGCCGTCGATGAACACATGGCAGGTGGTCTGATCGCAAAAGCGGTTCGTCATGTCGAGATAGGTGGCGTTCGGAATGCCGCGCACGATGTCGCGCTCTTCCTTGGCGAAGTCGTCGTTGGCGGCGATCACCCTCTGCGTGTCGCATGCGGCCGGCGTCTGGCCGCGCCACAGGGCGCGTGCCACGCATTTGTCGGCATTGACCGCGACCCCGATCCCGGCCTGACTGAACGCCCCCAGAGTCCAGCGCAGGCCGCTGCGCCACTCCTCGTTCCAATTGGCATGCTTCTCATCGGGCGATTCCCGCATCATATTACCCATCGAGAATTCCGAGATCACGACCAGGGTCGGATGCAAGGCAATGATGTCCCTGATCGACTGCTCGCGCCATTGGTCGCATTCGGTGTAGTCGCGCTTCAGCCGCGAGTTCCAGGTCGTCACCCGCGAGGCGCGGCAGGAGGATTTCAGATAGGTGACGACCCGGTAGTTGTTCTTGCTGGCCGCCTTGATCAGCGGCGTCGACCAGTGGTCGGCATGCGAATCGCCGAATAGCACCACCGAGTGCTCGGCATCTTTCGCGCCAAACACGCAAGGGTTCGGCTTGATGGTTTCCAGATCGAGCACGCAGCCGGCGTTGGTCGCGCGCACCGTGGAACTCTGCGCCGCGCTGCTTGCGATGACGCGCTGTTCGGGGCTGAGATTGTGCTCGGCAAAGCGCGCGTTGCCATAGGCCACGACCACGCCCGCACCGGTCAGCATGACAGCGGGAACGAGCGCCCGCGCCGCTCCCGCCATCAGCCAGCTGTTGCGGCGAATTGGGTTTTCGATGAAATTATAGGTGAAGAGCGACAGCGCCAGCGTCAATGCCGCGCAGGCAAGCCGCCCGGGCCAAGAGAGGTCGGGCACCATCATCGTCGCATAGACGATGACCGGCCAGTGCCACAGATAGAGCGAGTAGGAAAGCTTGCCAAGCCACTGCATGGGCGACAGCGACAGCACACTGATCGGTAGGTTCTGCGCCGCGCTCCGGCTTGCACCGCTGCCGCTGAGCAACACCAGCACGGTGCCGGCGACAGGCACCAGCGCAATCACCCCGGGGAAGGGGGAATCCTCGCTCACCATGAGATAGGCGCCGGCGATCAGCGCCAGGCCGAGACATGACTGCGCTGCGCTGAGCCGCGGCCGGTCCCGCCAGAATCTTGCCGGGGCCATCATCGCCAGCCCGCCGGCGGCGAACTCCCAGGCCCTGAGCGGCGAGAAATAGAAGGCCCAGGGCTGCGCCACGGTGGTGAGCCAGGCGCAGACGGCGAACGACACCGCGCCGGCGAGGCCGATCGCCAGGATCGCCATGCGCTTGCCT
>NZ_CAKXZS010000047.1:5480-7759 GCF_935822925.1 Mesorhizobium ventifaucium | reverse complement strand
TGGCGAAGATGACGAACAGCGAGGCCGGCAACAGGCGCCGGGCGCGCCTTGCATAGAACCGCCACAGGTCCAGCCTGCCGTCCTCGGCGATTTCCCGCAGCAGCTGGCCGGTGATCAGGTAGCCGGAGATGACGAAGAAGATGTCGACGCCGGTGAAGCCGCCCGGCAGGTCCGACAGACCGAAATGGAACGCGACGACGCCTGACACCGCCAGCGCGCGCAAGCCCTCGATATCCGGCCGGAACGATGGCGACACGGCGATACCTCGCGTAGAGTCGTTGAAAAAAGCCAGCCGTTTCGAAGACTCAACGCGATGCGCCGATATGCAATTCAAAAAATCTAAGGCAGCGCAACATAGGCAAATAATCTAACGCAGTGCAACATAAGCAGAAAATCTACCGCAGTGCAACATAAGTGGAAGCTCGCGGACTGCAGCGGCGATGTGCACGTCAGGAAGCGCAGCGCCAGCGCCATCCTGAACCCACGCGACGGCCGATTTTGACACAGGAGGTGATTGGCCCGGCGAGCGGGCCTGCGCACCGATCTCAGGCTTCAGAGGAACCTGCCGCTCGCGCGCCGGGCTCCCCCTAAGTCGTCACCAGCACGCATGCGCTGGCGGATGACGACGGTGGTCCCAGACTGCCAGACCGACGCCGCGACCACCAGCACGCAGAGAACCACATGGGTTCCCATCGCGTTGACGTTCGCCGCGAAGCCAGGCAGCCAGGGCGAAACGATCAGCCATAGCCCGACAACAAGGCTCGCCCACTCTTCCCATTCGGCGAATGCCTCCCGCCTTACTTCACGGCTGTGGTCCCCGTGTTGGAGAACAGCGCGCGCTCGACCGGCGGCTCCAGGGTTTGCGCAAAGGGCGTCGCCATGTGGTGGCGGTCGCGGTAGGCCAGCTTGCCGTCGATGAAGACATGGCAGGTCTTGGCGTCGCAGAACCGGTCGGTCATGTCGATATAGGTTGCGTTGGGGACGGCGCGCACGATGTCGCGCTCCACCGCGGCCATGGCGTCGTTGGCGGCGTCGGTACGCGGCGCGTCACATACTGATGGCGTTTGTCCACGCCACAGCGCGCGGGCCACGCAGGTGTCGACAAACAGGCTGTTGAACGGCACATCGCGGATGAAGGCGACTTTCAGCCCGGCCTGGCTGAACGCCTCCAGCGTTGCGCGCAGGCCGGCCTGCCAGTTCTGATCCAGGCTGTCGGATTGCTGCGCGTCGGGCGACAGTTTGCGCGAGCTGGTCAGCGATATCTCCGAGATCACCACCAGGCTCGGGCGCAGCGCGATGATCTCCTTGATCGATTGCTCGCGCCATTGATCGCACTCGGTGTAGTCGCGCTTCAGCTTCGAGCTCCAGACCGTCAGCCGCGACGCCCGGCAGGCGGCTTTGAGCCAGGTGACGACCTTGTAGTCGTTCTTCTTCGCTGCCTCGATCAGCGGCGTCGACCAGTGGTCGGCATGCGAATCGCCGAACAGCGCGATCGAGCGCTCGGCATTCTTGGCGCCGAACTCGCAGGCCTTCGGCGTCGCGGTCTCGTAGTCGAGAACGCAGCCCACCGCGCGCGCGGTGGAGGGCTTCGCGGCAGTTTCGGCAATGATTCGCTGTGAGGGATCGAGGTCGTCCACGGCAAGGCGCGCATTGGCGTAAGTCGCCACGACGCCGGCGCCGGTCAGCATTACGGCGGGGATTAGCGCGCGCGCCGCGTTCGCCATCAGCCAGCCATTGCGGCGGATCGGGTTTTCGATGAAATTATAGGTGAAGAGCGACAGCGCCAACGTCAATAGCGCGCAGGCGAGCCGCCCGGGCCACGAGAGGTCGGGCACCATCATCGTCGCATAGACGATGACCGGCCAGTGCCACAGATAGAGCGAGTAGGAAAGCTTGCCAAGCCATTGCAAAGGCGGCAGCGCCAGCATGGCGCTCGGCCCGCTTTGGACATTGCCGGAGCCGCTGAGCAGCAGCAGCACGGTGCTGGCCACCGGCACCACCGCCGCGAAGCCGGGGAAGGGGGTGTCCTGTTCGCTGAAGGTCAGATAGGCACCGGCGATCAGCGCCAGGCCAAGCCATGCCAGTGCTGCGCCCAGTTGCGGGCGCTCGCGCCAGAATTTTGCCGGCGCCATCGTCGCCAGCCCGCCGGCGGCGAACTCCCAGGCCCTGAGCGGCGAGAAATAGAAGGCCCAGGGCTGCGCCACGGTGGTGAGCCAAGCGCAGACGGCGAACGACACCGCGCCGGCGAGGCCGATCGCCAGGATCGCCATGCGCTTGCC
>NZ_CAKXZS010000047.1:0-5470 GCF_935822925.1 Mesorhizobium ventifaucium | reverse complement strand
TGGCGAAGATGACGAACAGCGAGGCCGGCAACAGGCGCCGGGCGCGCCTTGCATAGAACCGCCATAGGTCCAGCCTGCCGTCCTCGGCGATTTCCCGCAGCAGCTGGCCGGTGATCAGGTAGCCGGAGATGACGAAGAAGATGTCGACGCCGGTGAAGCCGCCCGGCAGGTCCGACAGACCAAAATGGAACGCGACGACGCCCGACACCGCCAGCGCACGCAGCCCCTCGATATCAGGCCGAAACGATGCTGACACGGCAAAACCTCGTATAGGTCGTTGAAAAAGCCACCCGTTGCGAAGACTCGACGCAATGCATTGATATTGCAATGCAACAAATCTAACGCAGTGCAACATAAGTGGAAGTTTGCGCGGTGCAGTGCGGGTCTGCGTGTCGGCGTCTATACCAGGACGCGCCGCGACGGCCGCTGCTGCACCCGCCGTGGCGGCGTGTTTTTGAGCACAAGAAAGAGATTTGGCCCGGCTAGCGGGTCTGCATATCAGGCTTGGAAGGAGCCCGGCGCTCGCGCGCCGGACTCCTCCCCTTAAAGCGCCTCGCGTTCGAAAGGAAATCAACGCGCTTTAAGTCTTTGTTTCCATGCATGTCGTTACCCAAAACCGCTGCGCACCCTCGGGTCAGGCCCGAGGGCATGCTTGGGCGACATGCATTAGTCGTCACCGATCACGCATGCGCTGGCGGATGATGACGGGAGTCCCAGACTGCCCAAGCCGATGCCGCAACCACCAGCACGCCGAGGACAACGTGGGTCGCCATTGCGTTGGCGTTTGCCACGAAGCCGAGCAGCCAGGGCGAGGCGATCAGCCAGAGCCCGACGACAAGGTTCACCCACTCTTCCCATTCGGCGAATACTGAAAGCGCCGCGAGAGCCAGGGCGCCGAGCACGACCGCGGCAATCCAGGCGTTCCAAGCAGCAGCGGGTTCAGCAGCGAAGCCGATAACCCAGGGTGAGATGAACAGGCATGCCGCAAGGATCAGGTTGATCCAATCCTGGGGCTTCTTTCCTTCCATCAGATCGTTTGCCATGACAACCTCCACAGATGAAGCTTGACCAAAGCACTACGTCGCGTGCAACGCACGCTTAGTCATTGATATATCGCAGTTTCGGCGGCTTTCAAGGAGTGGCTCCGGGGCGGCCGGTAAGCCGGTGCCGCAGTGCCGGCATCCGCCTGCTCAACCTGGAAGCGCCGCCCGCGCCGGGGTTCGGAGGCCGCAGCCCTCCCGGATACCAGGTCAAGGCGCAACGCGATCACGCCTTTTATCCGTTAGGTATCCGTTAGGGAGGGATGGAACTCTAGAAATCGAAATAGATCGCCGGCGGATACGGGCTGGACGCATTGTTGTCGACGGGCGTCGCCATCGCATCAGACGACGTGATCCCGCCGGTGGGCTTATTGTCGAGCAGCGGCTGGCTTTTCTCGGCTGTGGCCGCTTTCGCATCGGTGGCAACGACTTTCGTTTTAGCCTCCACGGCTTGCGAAAGGGCGAGCACGGCGAGAAGTGCAGACAGAGCAAGTTTCATGACGGCGTCCCTCCATGGTTAACGTAAGGTTACCCCAGCCGCCGGCCCGAACACCGCCGCAGTGTGGAAAGGCGTGGAATTCTCTGGAATTCCTGGAATATGGCTTGTGGAAAAATGCGGCCGCGGGGGGAACGGAGCAGGTGCCGGTGCGTGCAGGCTTGCAGCCGCATCAGGCCGAAGCCTGGAGCGGCCGCGACCGAACCCAGACGTCCGGTCGCGCTTGGCCGCTCAATGTCGCGGCCAGCGCTGGTGTGAAGATCAATCCTTGAAGCCGGTCGAGTCGAGCAGGGCGACCTGCTTGCCGTCGATGTAAAAGCGTATCACGTGCGCGCTGCCGTCGACCTCAATGCGCGTCGGCTCGATGGCCGGCGACGCAGGAGCCGCCTTGCCATATGTCGCTGCCGCGCGCGAGCCGGCAGCGGCGCGCGACGGTCCATTCGGCCCGAAGGTCAGCAGCAGCAGTGCGGCGGATCCAACCGCAAGCGCGGTGAAGGGGATTTTGGGAGAAGCAGTCCAGGACATCGAGTTATTCCTTCCTTGTTGAGGCGGCATCTACGCTGGTTTGTGCTGGTTCGAGAGCTCGGCTTCGCCGTCGTTCAAATGACTGAGGAAGGGTGTTGGTATTCAAGCCTAGATAACGTGACTTTCAATAACTTGCCCTTGCCCTGCGCGACCTTAGCGCCGCCCGGCGGGGCGAAAAGGGCAGCCGCGTGGAGCGGCGTGGAATTCTGCGGATTTCCCGGAATATTAGCTTGTGGAAAAGTACAGTGGGAGCAGCTGCCGTCCCATGCTATGCCTCGCGGTGGCATAAAGGGGCAGGTGGGGGATGGCACACCATATCGCGCAAAAGTTACGGTTGACCGCGGCCGTGCTGGGAACCGTCACCCGCAAGGACCTTGCGGCGGCGTTCCGGGGCGTCAACCCGAAGACGGCGTTCGATCTCGGCCGCGCCGACAAATGGCTGCAGGGGCGCGCCCAGCCACGCGAGCTCAGCGTCTACGACGACTGGACGAAGCTGCTCAAGCTGGAGCAGACCGGCGCCTGGATCGCCGAGAGCGACCTGCCAGGTTTTACCGCGGCGATCTGTGCCCGCCACGGCATCGACAGGGCCGAACTGGAACGCCGCGCCGGTGCGCATTTCGAGACCGCTGCCGGGCATGAGGAACGAAGCCTTGGATTCGCCCTTGCCGGAACCTACGCATGTTATTCGCATGCGTTGTCGCCCTATTATCGCGGCCAACTGATCAGGGGCAGCCTGTCGATAGAGACCGGGCCGGGTGCACACGGCCTGACTGCCGCCTATCGCGAGGTGTTGCCGACCGGGCAACTGCTGCTCGGCGGGCTGATGACGCCGGCAAAACGCGGCCTTTATGCGCATCTGAAGGAAGCCAACGGCGAAGCCCAATTCTTCTTGTGCCTGTTTGCGCACTCGCGGCCGGGAAGCGTGCTTGGCGGCTATCTGTGCGGCACCACCATCATCGGCCCGGAGCCGCAGCCGTCCCTGACCAGGATCCTGATGATCCGCTTGCGCAGTCCGGCACCCGAGGGATGGGGCGGATATCTGCCGCCCGACGGGTCGATCGCCGATGATCTGGCTTCGCTCGGCGTGGCAATTGAGCAGCCCGAAATGGTCGACCGGCAGCTGGCGCAATTCCTCGCCGGAGACAGCAAGGACGGCGGTGCTAGCCAGATCCCGCCGGCCGAGTTCCGAGGCATCCTCGACGTGTTCGACCGTCATTGGCTGCGTCATTCGTATTAAGCCCGATCTAGTCTTCTGCCTGTTCGGAACCGATCACCACGTCAGTTGTTGTGTCCGGCGACCAAAGCGCCCGTCCGGCTGTCCAGTTGGGCCGCCACGCGCCCGCTCGCATCTTCGATGCTCGCCGGCGCGAAGGAAGCGAAGTTGCGCGCCGGCTCAATATGCCTGATCATGGTGATTGGCAGGGTGGAGGCGTCGAGTGGGGGCTAATCGTCGAAACGGCATGCACCCGTCGGAGCCCCGGCTGGTGGGCATTGTTGCCGGTGCCAGGGCCCTCCCGCGCATGTCGCTGCCCACCGTCGCGACCGTCGTGGCGGCGGTTGCGGCCCTGTATTTCGGGCGCGAGGTTTTCCTGCCGATCGCAATCGCCCTGCTGCTGACCTTTGCGCTTGCACCCTTGGTTTCGGCACTCAAACGGGTCGGCATTCCCCGTCTGCCCGCGGTCATCGCCAGCGTGCTGGGCGCATTCACGGTCCTTGCGCTGTTCTCCTTCATTGTCGCCACGCAGGTCAGCGAACTGGCGCAGAACATCCCGCTTTACCAGTCAAATATCCTGACCAAAGTCCGATCCCTGAAGGAGTCCGGCGTCGGCGGCGGCGTCATCGCCAGGCTGAGCGAGGCGATCGAACGCGTTGGCCAGGAACTCGACAGGCAGGAAACCTCACCGCCCGCCGCGGATCAGCCACGGCGCGAGCCGGTGCCTGTCGAGATCATCGCACGCGAAAGGCCGCTTCAGGTTCTGCAGAACCTGATCGGACCGCTGATCAGCCCGCTGGCATCGGCCGGTCTGATCGTCGTCGTCGTCATATTCATGCTGCTCGAGCGCGAGGACCTGCGCGATCGTTTCATACGCCTCGTCGGCTACGGCGACCTTCATCGGACCACCGAGGCGCTCCAGGATGCCGGCAAGCGGGTCGGCCGGTATCTGCTCATGCAATTGGTCGTGAACATCGTCTATGCCATACCGGTTACAGCAGGGCTTTGGATTCTGGGGATACCCAATGCGCTGCTGTGGGGGTTGCTGGCGCTGGCGCTGCGCTTTGTTCCCTATATCGGCCCGATCATTGGTGCGCTGCTGCCCCTGTTCCTGGCGCTTGCCGTGGCGCCAGGCTGGTCGCTCGTGCTGTGGACCGCCGGCCTGTTCGTGGCCATGGAAATGATAACCGGCAACGTCGTCGAACCGTGGCTCTACGGTTCACGCACCGGGCTTTCGCCATTGGCCATCATCGTTGCGGCTATATTCTGGACCTGGCTCTGGGGCCCGCTGGGTCTGGTTCTGTCGACGCCGCTCACGGTCTGCCTCGTCGTGCTCGGCAGGCACGTGCCGCAGTTCGAATTCCTCGACGTTCTGTTCGGCAACGAACCGGTGCTCGAACCCCACGCTCGGCTCTACCAACGGCTGCTGGCCGGCGATCCAGAGGAAGCCACAGATCACGCCGAGGAGATGTTGGAGGAAAAATACCTGTTCGAATTCTATGACAAAGTCGCCATTCCCGCACTGCTGCTCGGCGAGCAGGATCGAGTGCGGGGCGTCATGGGCGATGAGCAAAGACGGCGGGTGGCGGCCAGCGCGCAGATGCTGGTGGCGAACCTCGACGACAGCGCACGGGAGGAAGCAGAGGAGGACGATGATCCGGCCACTGTCGAGCCTGCCACGACGGAGAAGGACAAGCAGGCTCAAGGGGAGGGCGAGGACGACACCGAGCTGCCGGATGGCACTGACATGTCGGTGCTGTGTGCCGGCGGCCGCGGCGAACTCGACGATGCCGCCGCCGCCATGCTGGCGCAGGTGCTCGAAGTCCAAGGGGCGACGGTCTCGAAGGCGAGGTTTGCCGATATGGATCCGACTGGCATTCGCCGGCTCGAGCTCGACGCAGTCGACACCGTTGTGGTCGGATTCCTGAACCGCGACTCCGTCAAGCACGCCCGTTTCCTTGTTCGTAGGCTGAAACGTGCCAAGTCGGCGCTGCGGGTAGGCATCGTGTTCTGGTCGAAGGACGACGACGACAAAAAGACAGAAGTCGAATTGGCCAATGACATCAACGCCGATTTTGTGGCGTTTGGCATGGTCGACGCCGTTCTGGGCGCATTGTCGAGCGATCCGCCGGTTGCGCTGAAGGTCGCTGCCAAGCGCCGCATGCGCCGCCGGCCGCGCCCGGCCAGGAAGGCGCC
>NZ_CAKXZS010000046.1:18727-51484 GCF_935822925.1 Mesorhizobium ventifaucium | reverse complement strand
GCGCGAACAGGATGGTCATGCCGACGCGGCCGAAGAAGAAGGCGACGGTGATCGCCACCACCATCACCCACCAGGCGTTGATGCGCTGGTTGAGGTTGACCAGCGTCGAGGAGAGCGGCTTCGGCGCGCGCCATGACAGGATGCCGGCGACCAGGCTTGCCGTGGTCAGCACCGCAGTGAGGCCGACAACCATGATAAGGGTCTCGTGCATTGGCATGTTGTTCTAGTCGTCTCTTGGAGCATCGTGCCGGATATCGGATCCGGCATGATCTCTACGCTCTTTGGGCTCTACGCTGTTTTGGTCGCATGATGTTTTTCGGAAAACCGGATTCCACTTTTCCGCATCATGCGTTGGCGGGCGGGGGTTCAGCGCCAGCAGTGTTTGGCGGGCGCGGTCGAGAAAGGCGCGGCGTTCCTCGCCGGGCGCAAGGGCGATCGGCGCGCCGAAGACGACCCGGCAGAGCAGCGGCACCGGCACGAACTGGCCCTTGGGCAGCACCCGCGACATGTTCTCGATCCAGCACGGGATGAGTTCGACGTCGGGCCGCGCCATCGACAGATTGTAGAGGCCGGAGCGGAACGGCAGCAGCGGCTGGTCAGTCATGTTGCGCGTGCCCTCGGGGAAGATGATCAGCGAATGACCCTCGTCGAGCACCGACAGCATGATCGAAATCGGATTCTGCGCCTCATCCGTCCACTGCCGGTGGATGAGCACCGAGGACAGCATGTCCTGCGCGATGAACCGGCGCAGCCGCGATTTTCCCCAATAGTCGGCGGCAGCGACGGCATGGGTGCGGGCGCGCTCCTCCTCGCTGAGGCAGGCCGACAGCAGGATGAAATCGCCGTGGCTGGCATGGTTGGCGAAGTAGATGCGCTGCCGGTCCGACGGCTGGCTGCCGTTCCAGATCGGCCGCACGCCGGTCACCGCCCAGGCCAGCGCCGACAGGCCGACCGAGGTCACGGTCTGCAGCAGGGTGAAGGTCCTTGTGCCGAGCTTGCTCATCGTCGGGCTCACAAAGACAAGGCGACGAGGGACGCCGCCACGAACAGGCCGAGCGCGATGCGCTGCTTCATCAGCAGGCGTTGCGTGCCCGCGATGCGCCGGTCGAGCGAGCGGATGCCGGCAGCGGCCGGTTTGACGCGCATGCGCGCCAGCACGTCGTCGACCGAGGCACCGCCGGCGGCCTCGCTGATGTGGCTCGCCATCAGCCAGAACAGCAACGCGTCGAAGACAAGCAGGGCCGAGACGGCGAGAGCGACCACGCCGCTCGCTACCACGACCAGCCAGGCCGCTGCCGCCAGCGTCGTCGCCTGTGGCTGCGCTGCCACGGCAATGACCGGCGCGGCCGCCAACGCGGCCAGCACCAAAAACAGCGGCCACACCGCCTGCGTCATCAGCCGGGCGGCGAACGCTTCGGCTTGGTCTCGATGGGCACTCATGCCGGCTCGTCCATCGCGATCCGAAGCACCGGCCGGCCCGATGCGGCGAGCCGCGCGTGCGCCTGCGCCAGCGTTGGCGAGCGGCCTGTGGCAACCAGCCATGCGGCGACGGCGCCGGCGCTGCGCTGGAAGCCGAGCGCGCAGCAGACAAGGACCGTGCCGTGGCTGCGCGCGCCCTCGATCGCCGCCACCGCTTGCGCTTGCGCCGTTGGCGAGGGCGGCAAAAGATCGACCATGGCGACAGCCGTCCAGCGGCAGGTGACGCCGCGCGGCCGCTCCAGCTCGCCGGCAAGGTCGATCACCGTGCCGAAGGCGCCGGCCTCCGCGACGGTGGGAAAGCGGCCGAGGAAGACACCGCCGGCAATGGCAACATGCGGTGGCAGCTTGCGCGTCCATATCCATGCATTGATCCTGGCGCCAAGCCGGTGGGGCAGCAGCAAAACACGGCTGGCCAGCGAGACGCTGCCGTCGGCCGTTTTCTGGAACACTTTGGCGCCGGCTCCGGCATAGGCGAAGGCAACGATGGCCAGCGCCAGCGTCGGCCACAGCAGGATGAGCCACAGCGCCGAGACGAAGGCGCCGGCAACGGCGCCGGCCAGCGCAAGCGCTGCGACCAGCGCGTAGAACAGGGCCAGCCGCCGCGCGCTGGCATCAGCGGTCAGCCGGAAGCCGGCGAACGGCAATTCGCCGTTGCGCGGAAACAGCCACAGGGCGAAAAAGCCGAGCAAAGCGCCGGTCGGGATATCGATGACATGGTGCTGCCACGTCGTCAGCACCGAGGCGCCGATCAGCAAACACCAGGCATGCCAGACGACGCCGGCCATGCCTTTGAGCCGATTGCGCCATTGATCCCAGATGATGACCAGCAGCGCGATGTGCAGTGACGGCGCCTGGTTGAACGGCTTGTCGAAGCCGCCGAGCACCGCGAACATGAAGCCTGGCAGGGCGGATGTCTGCGGCCGCACGAAGGTCGCCGTCAGCGGGAACAGGATGAAACAGCCGACGGCGACCAATTGCGCCGTGAGATAGCGGCCGGCAAGACGGTCGACGCCGCGCTTGGTATCGTTCAACAGCAGCGACAGGCCGTAGAACAGGTTGATCGACCAGTAGGGCACGATCGTCCAGGCGATGAACGGGATGCCGCGCTCCCAGGCAAAGACGATGCTGCCGACATCGTCGCGCTGCGACGCCAGCCAGTTGGCGAAGCCATAGGTCGCGTAGAAGAACGGCGCCAGAAACGCCAGCCACAAGGCTGCTCGCAGCACGATTCCGGCGTACGGCTCGTGCGCAGAAAGGTCAGGGGCCGCGGCAGGACCAAGGACAGGTAAAACCATGCTCAGACGCGCCGCGCGACCGAAACGGTGAAGATGCCCCACTGGTCGATGCGCTGGTCGAGCTTCTCGAAGCCGGCCGCTGCCACCAGCTGGTCCATCTCGCCTTGCGTGCGCCGGCGCATCACCCAGGCCTGGCCGCCGCGATGCGAGGTCAGGCTGCGCGCTATCATTTCGAGCTGCGGATGCCAGGGCTGGTTGGTGTAGAGAAGCAGGCTGCCGGTCTGCATCGCCTTGGCCAGCCCGCCGAGCGAGCGGATGATCATGGCGTTGTCGGAAAACAATTCGTAGAGCCCGGAGATGATGGCCAGGTCCGGCGCTGGATCGAGCCCGGAAAGCATCTCGGCGTCGAAGGCGTCGGCCTGGTGGAACGATACGCTGGTCGGCAGGTGCCGCTCGGCGATCAGCTTGCAGCCGAGCGAAACGTTGAGCACGGAGAAGTCCTGCAGCCGCACGCTGGCCGGCGGCTCGGTGCATTTGGCGACGGCGTCGAGCACGTAGCGGCCGTGGCCGGCAGCGATATCGACGATGTGGACCGTGCGGCCGGCGGCCTTCAGTGTCCCAGTGGCGCTGCCGATCAGCTCTTCGAGATGCAGCTTGCGCTGGCGGATGCCGCGCCAGCCGATGGCGTCGAGAAAGGTGCGGTCGATCATGCGGCCGAGCGGACCGGTGCCCCGCGCCTGGTTCTCGTAGACATAGTCAAGCGTCGAGCCGGAATCGAACCCGGTGGCAATCCCGGTCTTCATGCCTGACGACAGCCAGGCACCCACGCGGATCGAGGCGCGGCTCATAGCCCAGTAGAGGCCCTTCGGTGACAGCAAAGCGAGCGGCGAGGCCAGCCGGTCGGCCTCGTCGCGCGTGTAGCCGGCGCGGTCTGCCGCGGTCAGTTCGACGGACTTCTGTGGCGTCGCGAACTGTCTTTCCAGGAACGGCTTGATCAGGTCGAGTGCCTTGCGGCGGTCGCGCTCGCCCAGCGTGTCGTGGAAGAAGCCGGGCAGCACATGCCGCTCCTTGGCTGGGCTGGCGAGATTGACGAAGAATTCGTGCTGCGGTCCATGCCGCACAACCCAGTCGCTGCCGGAGATCAGCAATTGCGTCGGCACGGTGATGGCGCGGGCATCCGACACGATGCGCGCGGCGTGGTCGTAGAGCTCGACCAGGATGTTGGAAGCGATCGGCCGCGTGATCAGCGGATCGGCCTCGAAGGAGGCAATGCGCTCGGGATCATGCGTCAGGAACTTGGCCTTGACGTAGGAATTGACGAAGAAGCGCCCCTTGATCTTCTGCCACAGCGCAATGCCTTGCTTGGCGAAAGGCACGTAGAGCTTGACCGAGAAGGCCGGCGAGGCCAGCACCAAAGCGCGAATTTGCGGTGCATAATCATGCACCCAGGCGGCGGCGAGCACCGCGCCGAAAGATTGCGCGATCAGCCCGATGTCGCGCTGGGAAAAACCGTCTTTGCCGATCTCGCGCACCAAACAATCGATGTCGCGCACAAGTGCGGCAAAGGACGGCGCATAGCCGCGCTCGCCGGCCGAGCGGCCATTGCCGCGCGCGTCCCAGGCGTAGAAGGCGTGGCCGGGCATATCGAGTTCGTCGACCAGATGCGCCATGCGGCCGCCATGCTCGTGGCCGCGGTGGAACAGCACGACCGCGCCCCTGGCGGGTTGCCCGGCCGCTGGCCAATAGCGGTAGAAGATCTCGGTGCCGTCATGGGTGCGGAAGGTGCGCTCCTGCGCCACCCGCTGCTCAACTGCGGCAGCAGCAATCGTCGGTTCATGAAGCATGTTTTTCCCCAGGCGGATGCGACAGGAATTTCAGTCGCCGCTCCCGTTAAGGCCGCTGCGTATCCGGTTGATGGCGGTCACCAGCGAGAGTGTAGCCATTGCCGGAAACACAAACGGCGTGATCGCGTCCAACCACAGGCCGCAGGCGACGAGGACGGCGACGATGCCGAGCGCCAGCGCCCGATCGCTCTTGCCGAACGGCCCGGCATAATTGCGTCCCGCGCCCGCCGCGATGCCGAGCACGCCGGCGAACTCCACAAGCACCGCCGCGACGGCAAAGGTGACGACGCCCCAGGCTGGGAAGATGACGGCAAAGGCCAGGATCAGTGCCAGGTCGGAGATGGCGTCGCAGAGCTCGTTTAGATACATGCCGAGTTTTGAGGCCTGGCCATGTTCCCGCGCCAGCATCCCGTCGATGGCGTTGAGCGCCATGCGCGCAAACAGCACCACCGGCATCAGCAGGAAGACCGCGCGATGGCCGGCAAGGGCCGCGACCACAACGCCGGTGGCAACCGACAGGGCGGCAGCCAGCAGCGTGATCTGGTTGGCGGTGACGCCGGCCCCGGCCAGCCGGTCGGCGAGCGGCCGCAGCCTGGCCTGGAAGGCCGGTTTCAGCGCATAAAGCGTCGGCATGTGCGAACCCCCCGGCCGCGGTGCAACTCCCGCGAGGATGATCAATTGGCGCGCAAGACGCAAGTGCGGCGGGTACATGGTTACAATCAGCGCTGGACGAGGCAACAAGCGACCGCTGTGCGGCTCGAAATAGAGCGCTTGATAGGTGTGGGGGAACTGCTGCAGGTGCGTTGTTACCGTTTTTCCGAAACCGGTAGCCTCGGCTGCGAGCTGCGTGGACGCGGGCTGAAAAATTACCAGTCGGCAGTCCGCCTTCCTTCCCGACCTCCGATGCGCGCACTGCGGCAACCCCGCCGTTCTGGCGGGCATGGAGTACTCTCAAATAAGAACTTTACAAATTTTCGTACATATGTGAAGTTATGTCCACCAAAGGGTCATCCATGACAGCCAATCGTTTCGCCACACGCCTGAATTCCTTTGCCTCGCGGCCGCAGGCTGAATGGCCGGACCTTGTCGGCAAGCCGTCCATGCTGCAGATGGCGGCGCGGGCGGCGAAAGTTGCGGGACTGACCGACCTTGACCTCAACTTTCCCGATCATGTCGATGAAAAACCCGCAGAAATGGCGCGACAACTCGGTGATCTCGGGCTTTCCATCAACGGTTTCGCCATGCGCTACTACTCCAATCCGGCCTTCAAGCTCGGCGCCTTCACCAATCCGGATCCGGCAGTTCGCCGCGAAGCCATCGACCTGACCAAGGCGGGCATCGACGCCGCGCGTGAGGCGGGCGCCAATCTGATGACGCTGTGGCTCGGGCAGGATGGCTTCGACTATACCTTCCAGGCCGATTACGCGACGCTGTGGCAACACGAAATATATGGGATTCGTGAAGTGGCAGTGCATGATCCCGACTGCCAGATCAGCCTGGAGTACAAGCCCAACGAGCCGCGTTCCTACAGCCTGATGCCCGACGCGGCGACAACTTTGCTGGCGATCCGCGATATCGGCCTGCCCAATCTCGGCGTGACGCTCGATTTTGCCCATGTGCTCTATGCCGACGAGCAGCCGGCTTTTGCCGCAGCACTTGTGGCGCGCCACAGCAAGCTCTTGGGCGTGCATCTCAACGACGGCTACGCCAAGCGTGACGACGGCCTGATGGTCGGTGCGGTGCATACGCTGCAGACGATCGAGTTGCTCCGACAGATCCGCCGCGACGGCTACGCCGGCGCCATCTACTTCGACACGTTCCCCGACATGACCGGGCTCGATCCGGTCCACGAATGCGAAGTCAACATCGCCACCGTCAAGCGCATGCTGCGCGTCGTCGATCGGTTGGAAAGGGACAACCGCCTGTCCACCGCCATCGACCGCCAGGATGCGGTCGCGTCGCAAGCCATCATCCAGGAAGCCATGCTCGGGCCGGACAGCTGAGGCCGGCGCCGTTTTCAACCAAGGGAGGAAAGACCATGAAATTTCTGCTTGCCACCGCCACCGCTGCGCTGATGGCGCTGTCCATCGGCTCGGCCTTTTCGACCGACCTCGCGCCGCTCAATTCCGACACCGAGAAGGACCGCATCGACTGGTCGCAGCTCGAGGCCAAGTTCGGCGCGTTTCCCAAGCTGCCCGACGGCACCAGGGCGGGCGCCGTCTCCAAGACGCTTACCAACGAATACTGGCGCTCGCTGGGTGAGGGCTACAAGTCGTTCGGCGATCGCGTCGGCGTGCCGGTCGTCTACCAGGCGGCGCAGAGCGAGGGCGACCAGCTCGGCCAGCTCACCATAGCCGAAGGCCTGGTCACCCAGGGCTACAACGTGCTGCTCGTCTCGCCGCAGACCGACTCCAACCTGCAGCCGATCATGGAACAGGCCAGGGCCGCCAACGTGCCGGTGGTCAACGTCAATGACGCGGTCATCCCGCAGGCTGAGCACTATGTCGGCAATGTCCAGCGCGACAATGGCGTCCGCGTCGCCAAATGGTTCATCAAAAACCGGCCGGATGGCGGCAAGGTCGCCATCGTCGAAGGCCAGGCCGGCGTCTATGCCGCCGTCCAGCGCACCGATGGCTTCAAGACCACGATCACCGAAGCCGGCAAGTTCGAGGTCGTCGCCAGCGTGCCCGGCAACTGGGATCGCCAGACGTCCTACGACGCAGCCACCAACATCCTGCAGCAGCACCCCGACCTGATCGGCTTCTATGCCAACAATGACGGCATGGCGCTGGGCATCGTCGAGGCGGTCAAGGCCGCCGGCTTGCAGGACAAGGTCGCCGTCTTCGGCACCGACGGCATCTCCGACGCCTATGCCTCGATCCGCGCCGGCGAGCTGACCGGCACCGTCGATAGTTTCCCGGTGCTGACCGGCGAGGTGGCGCTGGAATCGGCGTTGCGACTGGTGGCCGGGCAGAAGCTGCCGCGCGTCGTCGCCACGCCGCAGGCGCTGATCACCAAGGACAATGCCGACCGCTATTCCGGCGCCGGCGACGCCGTGCGCAAGGCGCTGCTCGAGGACGCGGCGGCGGGCAATTAGGGGCAGGACCGCGGGTGCCGGCCCTTCGGCTGGCGCCCTTTGCCTGGAGAATAGAACCAATGTCTGTCGCGCGGCTGCAATTCGAAGGCATTTCCAAGGAGTTTCCGGCCGTGCGGGCGCTGAGGGATGTGTCCTTTTCAGTCGGCGCCGGAGAAATCCATGGCCTGCTCGGTGAGAACGGCGCCGGCAAATCAACGCTGCTGCGCATCCTGTCGGGGGTCTACAGGCCGACCGCCGGAAGCGTGCTGATCGACGGCAGACAGGTGGCGCTGAACAATCCGGTCGCCGCCCGCGCCGCGGGCGTTGCTATGATCCATCAGGAATTGCAGCAGGTGCCGCAGCTCAGCGTCGCCCAGAACATGTTCCTCGGCCATCCGCTGACGCGCGGCGGCATCTTCGTCGCACGGCGCGAGCAGGAGCGCCGCGCTGCGCAAGCCCTTGCCGCCCTCGATCCGACCATCGATCCGGCAGTCCCGCTCGGCAGCCTGAAGGTCGCGCAGCGGCAGATCGTCGAGATCGCCCGGGCGCTGCTCGATCGGGCACGCATCGTGGCGATGGACGAGCCGACATCGAGCCTGACCCCGAGCGAGTTCGAGCGGCTGGCCGAAGTCATTGCCGGACTGGCGCGCGACGGTGTCGCGGTCGTCTATGTCTCGCACAAGCTGGACGAGGTGTTCGGCATCTGCCAGCGCGCCACAATCATGCGCGACGGCGTCGTGGTCGAAACCATTGATCTGGCGCAGGTGTCGGAAAAGACCGTCGTTTCGATGATGGTCGGCCGCGAGCTTGCCCAGGAACAGCACCGCTCGCATGCCTCCAGCGAGGTCAGGCTGAGCGTGCGTGGCCTCGCCTCGGCAACCAAGGTCCATGATGTCTCGTTCGACTT
The DNA here is from genome assembly GCF_935822925.1 of Mesorhizobium ventifaucium. Taxonomy (GTDB): domain Bacteria; phylum Pseudomonadota; class Alphaproteobacteria; order Rhizobiales; family Rhizobiaceae; genus Mesorhizobium; species Mesorhizobium ventifaucium. The sequence goes on along the minus strand of NZ_CAKXZS010000046.1, from coordinate 42,943 downwards.
GCATCGCGGTGAGGTGCTGGGCATTGCCGGCCTGGTCGGCTCGGGCCGCACCGAACTGCTGCGGCTGCTGGCCGGCGCCGACCGCGCCTCGTCGGGCAGGGTCGAGATAGACGGCAAGGGAGTAAAACTTCCCAATCCGCGCGACGCCATCGCCGCCGGCATCGGCCTGGTGCCGGAGGAGCGCAAGCGCGAAGGCATCGTGCCGTTGCGGTCGATCTCCAGCAATATGGCGCTGGCCTCGATGGGCGTGTTCGCACCGCACGGCGTCATCGATCACAGCAGGCTGAAACGGGTCGCGGCCGAGAAGATGAAGCGGGTCAATTTGCGCCCGTTCCTGCTCGACCGGCCGATCCGACTGTTCAGCGGCGGCAACCAGCAGAAGGCGATCATCGGCCGCTGGCTGGCGGCGGGAACGCGCATCCTTTTGTTCGACGAGCCGACGCGCGGCATCGATGTCGGCGCCAAGGCGGAGATCTACCATTTGATCGAGGAGCTCGCCGCCGAAGGCCATTCGGTCGTCGTCGTGTCGTCCGAGCTTCCCGAGGTGATCCGGCTCGCCGACCGCGTGCTGGTCATACGCGACGGCACGGTCGCCGCCGAACTCGACCGGGCAGATCTCAGCGAACAGGCGATCGCGGCGCACGCCATACCCCAATCGGAGACTCAAGGCCGGCAGGCGCAGGGCCATTGGGCCGGTGCATAACGGACAGGACGAGCAGATGACTGATGTAACCGAACACAGAGCAGCGCGCCCAAGGGCTGAATTCCTGCACCGGTTTTCCCTCCGCGATGCCGGCACGCTGATCGGCCTGGTCGTGATCCTCGCCGTTTTCGGCGCGCTGGTCCCGGGCTTCTTTGCCGAGCGCAATTTGATCAACATCCTGCAGCAGTCGAGCATTAACGCCTGCCTGGCGTTGGGCATGACGCTGGTGATCATCTCGGGCGGCATCGATCTGTCGGTCGGGCCGACGGCAGCCCTTTCGGCGGTCATCTCGGCCTCGATGCTGGTTGCCGGCGTGCCGTTTCCGCTGGCCATCGCCGCCGGCTTCGCCATCGGCCTCGTCTGCGGCCTGCTCAACGGCGTGCTCGTCGCCTATGTCGGGCTGCAGCCTTTCATCGTCACGCTGGGAACGCTCAGCACCTACCGGGCGCTGGCGCTGATCTATACCGGCGGCAATCCGGTGCTCGGCCTGCCTGCCGGCTTCCGCGCTATCTTCAACGGCTCGCTGTTCGGATTGCCATTGGCGGTCATCATCGTGGCAGTGGTCGCGCTGATCGCCTGGATCATTCTCAAGAAGACGCCTTTCGGCGAATATCTGCTCGCTGTCGGCGGCAATGAGGAGGCGGCCTACATAGCCGGCGTGCCGATCGCCCGCACCAAGATCGCCGCCTACGCGATCTCCGGCCTGCTGGCGGCCCTTGCCGCGCAGATCCTGATCGGCCGGCTGGGTGCCGCCGAGCCTATTCTCGGCAATCTCTGGGAACTCGATGCGATTGCTGCGGCGGCCATCGGCGGCGCCTCGCTGATGGGCGGCAAGGGCAGCGTGGTCGGCACCATCCTGGGCGCCGTCATCCTCGGCACGATGCGCAACGGCCTGACGCTGATGAATGTCCAGTCTTTCTATCAGCTTCTGGCAACTGGCCTTATAATCCTCGCCGCGATGCTTATCGATCGCGTGACGAGGGGACGTGGATGACCTTGACCAGCCTGGATCTGAAAGCAGTAGGACCGCGCATCCGCATGATGATGCCGCATTTGACGCCGCTCGAGGCGAAGGTGGTGGAGACCGTCTTCGGACGGCGCGGCTTCGACGAGACCATTCCGCTCAAGCAGATCGCCGAGGAGGCCGGCGTGTCGGAGGCGATGGTGGTGAAAATCGCCAAGAAACTGGGATTTTCCGGCTATCGCGACTTCCGTACCGCGGTCTATGAATACAGCCGTCTGCCGACCGCAGAAATGCACCAGGAGCTGTCGGCCGACGACAGTTCGGCCGAGATCGTCCAAAAAGTGTTCCGCACCTCGATCCAGGCGCTGGAGGAGACGCTGGCCATCCTCGACATGGACGATTTCGACCGCGCCGCCGATCTTTTGTACCGCGCCAGGAACCGCGATTTCTATGGCGTCGGCGGCTCGGCGCAGATCGCGCGCGACGTCTCGCACAAATTCCTGCGCATCGGCATCCGCGCATCGGTCTACGACGATTCGCACATGATGCTGATGTCGGCCTCGCTGCTCGGCGCCGACGACATCGCCGTCGGCTTTTCGCATTCCGGCAACACCAGCGCCGTCATCGATGCCATCCATCTCGCCCGCAAGAGCGGCGCGCGGACGCTGGCCATCACCAATTACGACAACTCGCCGCTGGCCGCCGTCGCCGACATCGTGCTGTGCTCGACCGCGCAGGGCTCGCCGCTGATGGGCGAGAACGCGGCGGCGCGCATCGCCCAGCTCAATATTCTCGATGCGCTGTTCGTGGCGGTGGCGCAGCGCGATTACCAGGCGGCGGAGCGCAATCTCGGCCGCACGATGTCGGCGGTGACGTCGAAACGGCGGGACAAGGGCTCATGAAGATTGGGGCTCATGAAGACTGGGGCTCATGAAAGATTGGGGCACATGACGGCGCCGCTGGTAACCGTGTTTGGCAGCCTGCATTACGACATCATGGTCGAAGCGCCCGATCGCCCGCGCAAGGGCGAAACCGTGACCGGTCGTGCCTGGCAGCCGAAATGCGGCGGCAAGGGCGGCAACCAGGCGGTCTCAGCGGCGCGGGCCGGCGTGCGCTCGGCAATGATTGGCGCCGTCGGCGATGACGATTTCGGCCGCGCGCTTGTCGACAATCTCGCGCGCTGCGGCGTCGACAGCCGCTTTGTGCGGGTCGCGCCTGGCGCCGGCTCGGGCATGAGCGTGGCGATCTTCGACGACGACGGCGATTATGGCGCGGTGATCGTCTCGGGCAGCAATCTCACCTTGGGTGAGAAGGACATCGCCGCCGCGACCGAAATGGTTGCGAAAACGGCGGTGCTGCTGCTGCAGAACGAGGTGCCGGAAGCCGCCAATATTGCCGCAGCGCGGGCGGTGAAGGCGCATGGCGGCCGCCTCGTGCTCAATGCGGCTCCCGCCCGCAAACTGTCCGGCGAATTGATAGCACTCACCGACATCGTCATCGTCAACGCCATCGAGGCGGAATTTCTGGCCGGCGTTCCGGTCGTCGATACGCTCGAAGGTGCTGCCAAGGCGGCACGCATGCTGGCCGATTTCTACCCGGCCGCGATCGTCACGGCCGGCGGGGAGGGCGTTGCCTATTGCGACCGCGACGGTGAGGCATTTGCAATGGCGGCCATTCCGGTGAAGGTGGTCAGCACCCATGGCGCCGGCGACGAGTTCGTCGGCGCGTTCGCGGCAGGCCTTGCCCGCGGGCATCAGGTCGAGGCCGCACTTGCTGCCGCCAACGCCGCCGCGGCCTTGCTGGTCGCCACGCCGGAACGGGAGCGCGAGGCGATCTGAGACGGGTGGCTGGGTCCGCCCGCTGTTGTAACAGGCGACAAGAAGCGGATGGCGAGGACTTTTCGCTCGGCTCCGACAGGCCGATAAAGTTCGACAATTGAAACGAAAGCCCGCCAACCCAAGGGATGGCGGGCTCCGTTGCCTGGATGCCAGGAACGCCACGGTAGCGACGCTGCTACTCAATGCTCCGTAGATATTCAATATTCGGCCTTCGCGCCGTCAGGCGCATCGGCCGAACAAATGAAGCCCGCGCCTCTGGCGGAGAGCGCGGGCCCGATCGAGTTGCAGCCCGATCCGCAGCAGCCGGTGAGAATTTTTCGCCGGCAAGCGTAGGGGAAGCGTCCCTCCTGCGTATTAGTCAGCAGTCGCCGCTTGCGACCAATGACCGCGAAAGGACCATCACCATGCAACGTTCAGCACTCTTTGCGGCCCTGCTTCTGGGGCTCGTACCGCTTTCCGCCGCGCACGGGCAAGACGTTTCGGGAAAGGACATTCCGGGAAAGGACATGCAGGGCAGGCGCATCCTGCAACGGGTCGACACCAATGGTGACGGCGCGATTTCAAAGGACGAGATGCTTGCGGCGCGCGAGCGCATGTTCACGAAGCTCGATCGCAATGACGACGGCGTCATCGAGGAGAAGGAGATCGAAGGCGCCCGCGACGCCATTATGGACCGCGCCGACGCCGCGCAAGCCAGGCTCGGCAACCGCTGGCGGCGCATGGACACGAACGGCGACGGCAAGGTCTCGGAGGACGAGTTCCGCAACCGCATGCCGCTGTTCGACCTCGCCGACCGCAATGGCGACGGCACGCTCTCGGCGGACGAGATCGCCGCCGTTCGCAAGCTCTTTGCCGATCGCGCCGGCTGACGATCTCATCACGTTCCTTGCTCAACTAGATAGATCCAGTCTTTTTCCAACATAATCAAGGAGTAAAAAATGCTTTCTTCAGCGAAGGTTCATCTGTTTTGCCTCGGCGCGATGCTCGTCGCGGCGGCTGCCGTGCCGGCCGCCGCCGAGGAATGGCAACGGCCGACAGTGCATGGCGGCGAGATCAGCCGCAGTGTCAGCCGGGAGGGCGGCGTCTATACCGGCTCGACCACGCGCACCGGCCCCAATGGCGGCAGCTATACGTCGAGTTCCAAATGCGTGGCGGGCGTTGTTGACCGCTGCGCCAGAAGCTACTCTGGCACCGGGCCGGACGGGCAGTCCTTCTCCGGCAAGCGGGTGTCGGCGCGTGGGCCGTTCCGTGGCCGCTTGGCCGGCAGCTTCACCGGCCCGGACGGCAACACGGTTTTCGGGTCCCGGCGCTGGCGCCGTTGACGTTCAGGAGCCTCGCCAGTTGGTGCCCGCCGCCGTGCAGCATGAGAAGCCCCGTGAGGACTACGAACTGCTGGCACGGGTGGCGGCGGGCAACCAGGGCGCGCTGTCTGAGCTCATCGCCCGCCATGGCCGCGGCTTGCGGGTGTTTGCGGCGCGCTATCTCGGCAATGCCGGCGACGCCGAGGATGTGGTGCAGGAGGTGTTCGTGACCATCTGGAAACAGGCCGCACGGTTCGACCCCGCCAGGGGACGCGCCTCGACGTGGCTGTACAGGATCACCGCCAATCGCTGCATCGACCAGCGCCGGCGCCGGGCGCTGCGGACCTTCATCGGGCTCGACGACGTCCGGGATGAGGTTGCCTCGCAAGAGCCGGGTGCCGAAGCGACGACCGCCGCGCGACAGGAGCTTGCGATCGTCCGCGACGGCCTGTCGCGCCTGCCGGAGCGGCAGCGCATGGCCGTGCTGCTGCGCGCCGTCGGCGATCTCGATATTGCGGCCATCGCCGAGGTGATGGGCGGCAGCGCCGGCTCGGCGGAGCAATTGCTGGTCCGCGGGCGACGGGCGCTAAGGGACCATTTGCGGGATCATTTGGCAATGGCGGCAGAAGGCCTGGAAAGGAAGTCCTCATGACACGGGACGAGTTCGAACGAAACAAGCGTCGCTTCGGCGACGATGTCGACGCCTGGCCGGCTCCCTTCCGGCAAGAAGCACGGGCCTTTGTCACGGGCGAAACGGACCGATCGCCGCAAGACGATCCGGATCGCGCGCTCGATCGCCTCGTGCTCGAGGCGGCGCTGATGGCCAGCGACGAAGAGGCGCTGACACGCAAGGTGCTGGCCCGCATCGATGCCAGCCGGAGGTCAACGTGGTCGTCATTCCTGCCGAGGTTCTTGCTTGAGCCGGCCGGACTGGCGGCTTGCGCTGCGGCCATGCTTGTAGCCATGACGCTGGCAGGCTACCAGGTGGCGCGGCTGCAGGACGATCTGCCGGATTCGGAGCTTCTGGCGCTGGCTTCCGGCGCGCGGCTGCCTGACAATGGCCTGTCCGACAATGGCCTGTCTGGCGATGGTATGTCCGGCATTGCCGCCGATCCGGCAGCTGGGGAGGATTCGCTTTGACGAGGCGTTCCCTGTTATGGACGGCGACGCTGGTGCTGCTCGGCCTTTCGCTTGCCGGCAACTTCTTCCTGCTCGGCTATGCGGCTCATGGCTTGCGCCAAGGATCGGCGGCGGGTGGGCTGATCACCGAGATCGCCGGCGCCTACTCGCCCGAGGTGAGGAAGGAGTTCCGCAGCATCCGCCGCGCAAACCGTCCGCGCACCTTGGCGGCACTGCGCGAGCTGCGCATGGCGCGGGCCAATCTGGCGGCGGCGCAGCAGGTTTCGCCCTTCGACGAAGCGGCGGTGAAGGACGCGATGGCGGCAGTGCGCACCGCCACGACAAACCTTCAGGCGACGATGCAGGACTATCTGTTGACCGCGCTGAAGAACGTCAAAGCCAAGCCCGCCGCCGGAAGTTGATGCTGGTTGGACTTGCCCTTCCAGGCATCGGGCGGCCGCGGGCGGCTAGTTGCAAGCTTGCAAGCAGGAACTGGTGGCGTATCCACCGAATGAGCGCAGCCGGCGCTTGCGCGTCCGGCTGCCGATGTCGTCAGTGCTTGCTCCCGCCAGAACTGACCTTGCTGCCACCGATGGCGATGCGCTTGGCCTTCGTCTGCGCGCGCTGGGTCTTGGGCAGCGTCACGGTGAGCACGCCGTTATGGAAGGCTGCGTTCACCTTGTCCTCCTCGACCTCGTAGCCGAGCGGGATGCGGCGCTCGAAGCGGCCATAGAACCGCTCGGAGAAGTGCCTGTCCTTGTCCTCGGTCTCGGAGCGTTTCTCGCCGCGCAGCGTCAGCACGCCGTCGTCGAGCAGCACCTCGATATCCTTCTCGTCCATGCCGGGGATTTCCGCGGTCACGCGGATTTCCTTCTCGCCGTCGGAGATTTCAACGCTCGGCCAGTTGCCGCGCGCCGACGAGAACCCGCTGAGCGACGGCATGCGCGTTTCGAAACCGCGGAACGCGTCGTCGATCATGCGGTTCATCTCGCGATGCAACGCCATGAACGGGTCCCGGTCCTCGTTACGATAAAAGCTGGGAACCGGACTGTTCTCCCGGCCCCAGGGAATCAGATCACGAATAGCCATTGCTGTTCTCCTTTCTCGACTGGTTGTGTCAAAGGCGAACGCCAGAGATCGCCTTCGCTCAGGCGGCCTGCTTCGGCTTCTCGACCTGTCCGGCCTTGCGCGCGCCGTCTTGCTTGGCGATCGTGATGCGACGCGGCTTCATCTCTTCGGGCACTTGGCGCACGAGGTCGATCGTCAGCAGGCCGTTGTTGAGCGAGGCGCTGGTGACCGTCATGTGATCGGCAAGCTCGAAGCGCCGTGTGAACGGTCGCACCGGAAGGCCGCGATGGAGATATTCCACCTCGTCCTGTTCCTTGCGCTCTCCCGAGACGATGAGAAGGTTCGGTTCGTGGCTGATGTCGAGATCGTTCTCGGAAAAGCCGGCGACGGCGATCCTCACGCGATAGGTGTTCTCGTCGCTTCGCTCGATGTCATAAGGCGGCCAGGTTTCGACTGCCTGAGGCGCATTTTCCAGCAGGTTGAAGATGCGGTCGAAACCGATGCTCGACCGATAGAGCGGGGAAAAGTCGAATGCGGTTCTCATAGCTACATCCTCCATGGAGCAACATAGTACGAGGGACGCCAAAGAGCTTGGCGCTCCCTGGGTTCTGCCGGTCCCATTCGGCAACCGGCATTTCGGATTTGGTTATTGTCAGGCCGAAATCAAGACCCAGATTCTGTCCCGCTGCCAGAATTTTTGTTGCCAGATTGTACTGGCCCAGATTGTACTGGCCCAGATTGTACTGGCAATGCCGGTTTCAACCGTCATTTGAGTGTCGCGGCGACACGCCGTATGGAGGATATCATGACCATTACACGCGACGACATCATTTCCGTGCTGGGCCCGGTCGACGACGCCGTCATCGCCGACATCGCCTCGACCGGCGCGACGATCGAAGAGTTGCGTGAGGCCCTTGCCTGGGTCGGCGCCGATGAGGCGCTGGTCAACGAGGGCCGCCCCTTGCCGTCGGCAAGGGTGGCGACGCTGATCGGGCTTCTCGAACCGCCGGACGACGACGTATAGCCGGCCCCGTTGTGCCGGGGCGCCGAGTTGGGGCAAGCAGGGCTGGAGAGGGGCAGGGCTGGAGAGGAGAGGGGGGTCTTGAAGCGCGCAGGCAGACGAACCATCTCGTCAGTCGGGCGCCGATCGGGCCGCCTTGCTGGTTATTCAAAGATGTTACTTGCTCTAGAAAAGAAAAAAGGAGGAAGTGATGAACGACGTCCTATTCTCCGAGCCGATCACGCTCAAGCTCCAATCCATCGGGCTCCAATCCATCGGGGAGCGCAAGGTCGCCAGCAGCTGGGAAGCCATCGAATGCATGCAGCAATGGCCGGACCGGGCGCGCGGCCGGAGCTGGCGCGCAGCCTATCGCGCCTGCCGCGACGCGCTCGACGGCTGGCGCACCGCCCGCGAGGCTCGCACCGCCTTCGTCAAGGCGGCGCGCACCGCCGGGCTGCTGGTCACGGGACGTAAATCCACCTGAACTTCACCCATCTGAACGCCAATCCACCTGAAATCGGGGCGGACGCGCTGTGCCGCAAAGGCGGCGCCTCTCATGAAAGGCGCCGCTTTCTTCTATCTCACTGCAGCGTAATGACGCCGGTGCTTGCGCCGCGATTTCAAGCTGCATCCGTCGCTTCAAACCCTTGCAGTAGCGCTGATATCATCGGGTTTTGGCACTCGATCACGGCGAGTGCTAAAATTTTTTCGGCATCCTCTTGAAAGGCTGAACCGGCAGACTAACTCGATAGGCGCGCGATGCCTGAGCAGGGGTCGCGCACCGTCGCATCAACCGTTGCACCGGTCGGCTGCGAAGGGAGGTCCAAGAAAATCTGTTTGTCCTATGAGGAGAACGACATGGCGTTCCGTCCATTGCATGACCGTATCCTGGTCCGCCGCATCGAGGTCGACGAGAAGACCGCTGGCGGCATCATCATTCCTGACACAGCCAAGGAGAAGCCGCAGGAAGGCGAGGTCATCGCCGCCGGCCCCGGCGCGCGCGACGATAGCGGACAGCTGCAGCCGCTCGACGTCAAGGTCGGCGACCGCATCCTGTTCGGCAAATGGTCGGGCACCGAGATCAAGCTCAACGGCGAGGATCTGCTCATCATGAAGGAAAGCGATGTGTTGGGCGTGATTGAAATGACCGACGAGATAAAGAAGGCCGCCTGAGCGGGGCCGCAACAACCCAGTCAACGTAAGCTGCCTATTTGAAGGAGTGATCCAATGGCTGCCAAGGATGTGAAATTCCATACCGAAGCTCGCGAGAAGATGTTGCGCGGCGTCGACACCCTCGCCAATGCAGTGAAAGTGACGCTCGGTCCCAAGGGCCGCAACGTCGTCCTCGACAAGTCGTTCGGCGCCCCGCGCATCACCAAGGATGGCGTGACCGTGGCGAAGGAGATCGAGCTCGAGGACAAGTTCGAGAATATGGGCGCACAGATGGTGCGCGAGGTGGCGTCGAAGACCAGCGACGTCGCCGGCGACGGCACCACGACGGCGACAGTGCTCGCCCAGGCGATCGTCAAGGAAGGGGCGAAGGCGGTGGCGTCGGGCATGAACCCGATGGACCTGAAGCGCGGTATCGACAAGGCGGTCGAAGCCGTCGTCGCCGAACTCAAGGCCAATGCCCGCAAGGTGACCAGGAACGACGAGATCGCCCAGGTCGGCGCCATCTCGGCCAATGGCGACGCAGAGATCGGCCGCTTCCTCGCCGAGGCGATGGAGAAGGTCGGCAATGAGGGCGTCATCACAGTCGAGGAGGCCAAGACCGCCGAGACCGAGCTAGAAGTGGTCGAGGGCATGCAGTTCGACCGCGGCTATCTCAGTCCCTATTTCATCACCAACCAGGACAAGATGCGCGTCGAGCTCGACGAGCCCTATTTGCTGATCCACGAGAAGAAGCTTTCCAACCTGCAGGCCATGCTGCCGGTGCTCGAAGCCGCAGTGCAATCGAGCAAGCCGCTGCTGATCATCGCCGAGGATGTCGAAGGCGAGGCGCTGGCCACGCTGGTCGTCAACAAGCTGCGCGGCGGCCTGAAGGTTGCAGCCGTCAAGGCGCCGGGTTTTGGTGATCGCCGCAAGGCGATGCTGGAAGATATCGCCATCCTGACCGGCGGCACAGCCATCAGCGAGGATCTCGGCATCAAGCTCGAAAACGTCACGCTGGAGATGCTCGGCCGCGCCAAAAAAGTGGTGATCGAGAAGGAGAACACCACCATCGTCGACGGCGCCGGCCGCAAGGACGAGATCCAGGGCCGCATCACCCAGATCAAGGCGCAGATCGAGGAGACCACCTCCGACTATGACCGCGAGAAGCTGCAGGAGCGGCTGGCCAAGCTCGCCGGCGGCGTCGCCGTCATCCGCGTCGGCGGCTCGACCGAGGTCGAGGTCAAGGAGCGCAAGGACCGCGTCGACGACGCCATGCACGCCACCCGCGCTGCGGTCGAGGAAGGCATACTGCCCGGCGGCGGCGTGGCGCTGCTCAGGGCGGCGAAGGCGCTCGACAATGTCGCCGTCGACAATCCCGACCAGAAGACCGGGGTCGAGATCGTGCGTCGGGCCATCGAGCAGCCGGTGCGCCAGATCGCCGAGAATGCCGGTGCGGAAGGTTCGATCATCGTCGGCAAGCTGCGCGAGAAGACCGAATTCGGCTATGGCTGGAACGCCCAGACCAATGAGTTCGGTGATCTCTACGCGCAAGGCGTGATCGACCCGGCCAAGGTGGTGCGCGCCGCTCTGCAGGACGCCGCGTCGGTCGCCGGCCTGCTCGTCACCACCGAGGCGATGGTGGCCGAGAAGCCGAAGAAGGAAGCTACCGCACCGGCCATGCCCGGGGGTGGCGGCATGGACTTCTAAGGTCAGCTTCCAAAGCGAGGCTTCTGAACGGCAGATGGACCGTGTCCGCCAAAGCGGGCACGGTCTTGCCGGTCCGGATGCGGAGCAGGTGTTGCCATGGATATGATGGACAGTTTTGGAAAGATCGCGGCGCCGACCCGCCCGAAGAACGATTTCAACTATGAAACCGATTGCAGGGCTGCGCTGGCGCCCTTGGTCGACGGCTTGCTGGATATGGCCGAGCAGGCCGGCTGGGATCGCCGCAAGGCGGCCTATACGCTGATGCTCCTGTCGGCCCAACGCGTGGGCCGGCAAGGAGGAGCGTAAATGATTGCCGCGCGCATGCGCGCATGCCTGCGCCTGTTGCGGTGGTCGGAAACCGATTTCGCCGAAGAGGCGGGCTATCCAGTCGGCAAGGCAAAGGCCTGGCTCTACGGGCGTGAACATCCGCCCCTTGTCGTAATGGCCTGGCTGGAGACGCTGGCCAAGGTGCACCGGTTGCTGCCACGGCCGATCATGCCGCCGCAGCCGGCCGCGTTGCATTCGCTGATCGGCGCTGTCGTCCCGCAGGCCGCTCTTGAGGATCGCAGCGGCCGGACAGTTGAACCCGGAAAGGAGTCAGTTGAGCTTCCAAAGGAGAGTGTCATGGATCGTTCTACTTTTGAAAAGCCGGTTACCATCCTTACCGGCCTCGGCACGCCGACCAGGATAGAAAGCGCGGCTGAGGCCTATGCGCTGCTTGCCGACTGGCCGCGGGCGAGCCGGACGGCCGCGCATGACATCGCCGCAAAAGCCTGCCGGGCCGCGATGGACGGAGAGATCGATGCCGAGACGGCGCGGGCGACCTTCGTGGCGTTTGCCCGCCGCAACGATCTTCTCGCGCCGCTGACGAGCTCTACGGTTGCAGGTGGAACAGTCGCCGATTGGGCGACGCGTTCGCAGCGTGTCAATGCGCCGGCGTGAGCGCGCTTTCCTTCTCCCCCTGTGGGAGAAGGTGGCCGAGCGAAGCTCGGTCGGATGAGGGGTGCTCCAGCTTGCAACCGCTGGCACTCCGTCCGACACCCCTCAACCGTCTCGGCGCTACGCGCCGATTCACCGCCCGGGGCGAGTCACGGGCCTCGCCCGCCCTTCGGGCCCCACAAGGGGAAAGGTAAGATCGCCCTGCACCGCCTCCTCAACCCTACCGCCTTACCCGCGATTTCAGCCAGCGGTCGAAGGCCACGGCGAGGATCAGGATCAGGCCGATGACGATGCTTTGCGTGTACGACGAGACGTTGTTGAACTGCAGCCCGTTCTGCAGCACGCCGATCAGTGCCGCACCCACCACCGTGCCGCCGACCGAGCCAATGCCGCCGAACAGCGAGGTGCCGCCGATGACCACCGCCGAGATCACGGTCAGTTCGTAGCCGATGCCGGCGACGGCTTCCGAGGAATTGAGCCTGGCCGACAGCACGAAGGCGGCAAGGCCGGCGAAGAAGCCGACGATGACGTAGACCGAGATCAGGATGCGGTCGACGCGCAGGCCCGACAGACGCGCCGCCTCGGCATTGCCGCCGACGGCGTAGACGGCGCGGCCGTAGCGCGTGTAGCGCAAGGCGATGTGGCAGAGGATCGCCGCCGCCGCGAAAATGATCGCCGGCACCGGCACCGGGCCGATCAGTCCGGTGCCGAACCAGCGCATCGACGCGTCGAAGCCGGAGATCGGGCCGCCGTTGGAGATCGTCAGCGTCAGGCCGCGAAACACGGTGAGGCCGCCAAGCGTGACGACGAAGGGCGGCACTTTCAGCCTGGTGATGGCAAAGCCCTGGACGCCGCCGGCCAGGGCGCCGACGACGACGGCGGCCAGAAGGGCTGCGAACCAGCCATAGCCTTGCGCGCCGAACGTCGACAGCGACAGCGTGTTGGCGGTGCCGCCCTTGGCCACCACCGCCGCGACCATGCCGCAGAAAGCCAGCAGCGAGCCGACCGACAGGTCGATGCCGGCGGTGAGGATGACGAAGGTCATGCCGAGCGCGATCAGCCCGGTGATCGATATCTGCCGCATGATGTTGAAAATGTTGATGGGGTCGATGAAGCTCGGCTTCAGGACGGTAAAGACGACGATCAGCAGCGCGAGGAACATCAACGGGCCGAAGCTCATCAGCAGGCGCGCGACATTGATGCCGCCGCGCTCGCTCTGTTCGGTCGTGCTGGTCATTGCGTCGCTTCCTGCGTTTGATCGAGCGCCATCAGTTCCATCAGTTTTTCCTCGGTCGCCTCGATGCCGGGCATCTCGCCGGTGATGCGGCCGCGCCGCATGGTGACGATCCTGTCCGATACCGCAAGCACTTCGGGCAATTCGGACGAGATCATCATGATGGCGATGCCGCGCCCGGCGAGCTGCACCAGGATCTGGTGCACCTCGGCCTTGGCGCCGACATCGACGCCGCGTGTCGGTTCGTCGACGATCAGCACCTTGGGGTCACGCGCCAGCCAGCGGGCGAGGATGACCTTCTGCTGGTTGCCGCCGGACAGCCCCTCGATGGGCTGCTCGGGCGAGGCCATGCGGATCGACAGCGCTTTTCTGTAGCTCGCCAGCGCCTGGCGCTCGCGGCGCTCGGCCATGAAGCCGAGACCGTTGGAGTAGCGGCCGAGTGCGGCGATGGAAAAGTTGGTGAGAATGCCGAGCGCGGCGAAGATCGCCTGATGCTTGCGGTCTTCCGGTACCAGGCCGATGCCGAGCGCGATGGCGTCGGCCGGTGTTTCAGGCGCGATCGTCTTGCCGTCGAGGGTGATGGTGCCGGCGGCGATGCGGTCGGCGCCGAAGATGGCGCGGGCAAGTTCGGTGCGGCCGGAGCCGACGAGCCCGGCGACTCCGAGGATCTCGCCCGCCTTAAGGTCGAGATCGACGCCTTCGAGCACGATGGCGTGCGGCGCCTGCGGGTCGCGCACCGTGCGCAGGCCGCGCACGGAAAGCCTGACGTCGCCGGCGACATCGCGCAGCGTCGGCCTGGCATAAAGCTCGGACGCGGCGCGGCCGACCATCTTCTCGATGATTTTCGGCAGCTTGATCGGCCCCCCCGATGGTCCCTTGTCGCGGTCGAGATGGCCGGCCAGCCTGCCGTCGCGCAGCACCGTCATGCGGTCGCAGATCGCGGAGGCCTCTTCCAGCCTGTGTGTGACGAACATGATGGCGACGCCGTCCTTGCGCAGCCGGCCCATGATCGACATCAGCTTCTGGACTTCGGTTTCGGTCAGCGCCGAGGTCGGCTCGTCCATGATGATGAGACGGCTCTTCAGCGACAGCGCGCGGGCGATCTCGACCAGCTGCTGCTCGGCCACCGACAGCGCCGACACCGGCGTCGCCGGGTCGAGGTCGAGGCCGACGCGGGCGATGATCGCGCGCGAGTCTTCTTCCATCTTCCGCCAGCTGACCAGGCCGAAGCGGCCGAGCGGCGCGCGGCCGATGAAGATATTTTCCGCCACGGTCAGCGTCGGGATCAGGCTCAGTTCCTGGTAGATGGTGACGATGCCGAGGCGCTTGGCATCCTGCGGATTGTGCGGATTGAATTCGACGCCGTCGAAGACGATGCGGCCGCTGGACGGCGGCATCACGCCGGACAGGATCTTGAGCAGCGTCGACTTGCCGGCGCCGTTCTCGCCGAGCAGGCCGAGGATCTCGCCGGGCCGAACCTCGAGCGAGACATCGTTGAGCGCAGTCACGCCGGCAAAGCGCTTGGTCACGCCTTCTACGGCGAGCAGGGCGGGAGATGGCGACGGCGCTGCGGCTTCGGCTGTGGGCAAAGGTTTCTCCCTGATTGCGATTGGCCGCGGGACAGCGCCCCCTCTGTCCTGCCGGACATCTCCCCCTCAAAGGGAGGGAGATCGGATGGGTCATGGCCGCTTTCGCTAATCTTCGGCGTTGAAGAGAGGGCGACGCATTGAAACTGCCAATCTCCTCCCTTGAGGGGGAGATGGCCGGCAGGCCAGAGGGGGGTGCTGTCCCGCCGGCCTTGCGAATCAGCCTACTTCGTCTCGCCCAGCCTTTCCGCCTTGTCCAGATTGTCCTTGCCGATGACGACCGGCGTCAGCAGGACGAGCTTTTCCTTCGGCTCGGTCTTGTCCCTGGCATAGGCGACGGCGATCTGCACCGCGGTGCGCGACTGCTCGCCGGGGAACTGTTCGACCGTGCCGGCCAGCTTGCCGTCGCGCACTGCGACCAGCGCTTCGGGAAGCGCATCGAAGCCGTAGATCTTGACGTCGGTGAAGTTGCGCGCCGCGCAGGCTTCGACCGCGCCCAGCGCCATGTCGTCATTGGCGCAGATGATCGCGTCGGGCTTGCCGTTGGCGGCAAGGCCGGCCTCGGTGACGGAGAGTGCCTCGGCGCGGGCGAAATTGGCGGTCTGCTCGAAGATGATCTGGTACTTGTCCTTCATGGGGTCGAGGACGTTGTGCACGCCCTTGTTGCGGTCGATCGCCGGCCCAGCACCTGGCTGGCCCTGCAGATGGAAAATCTTGGCGCCGTTCGGGAACGCCGCCACCATGGCCTGCGCTTCGGCCTCGCCGCCCTTGACGTTGTCGGCGCCGACATGGGCGAGGATGCCTTCGACCCCGTCGACGCGGCGGTCGATGGTGACGACGGGGACGCCGGCCTGGACCGCTTGCTCGATTGCCGGGGCCAGCGCGTTGACGTCGAGTGGCGAGATGACGATGGCGTTGACCTTCTGCACGAGTGCTGCCTCGATATCGGCGGTCTGCTTGGGCGCCGAGTTCTGGCCGTCGCTTTCGACAAGGTTGACGCCCTGCGCCTGAGCTTCCGCCTTGATCTGGTTCAGCATGTGCACGAAGAACGGAAAGCCGAGGCTCGGCACCGAACCAAGGATGGTTAGCTTGTCTTGGGCGACCGCCAGTTGCGGAGCGGCCAGCGCCAATGTGCCGATCGCCACGGACGACAGCAGGAATTCACGTCTGTTGATCAATTTAGTCTCCTCCACATGAGCGCATGAACCCGAAAACCGGTTCCGGTTTTCCGGAGGTTCCTGCGTCGATCCAGAAATGGAGTGTCCTTTGAGCGCCCAAGGGGACGCAACGGCGCTCCAGCCGGTCCACCGCGACGTTCTCCTCCGCTCGGCGCCGGCGGCCGGATGCTAGCCAAGGTCGGAGACTTGCGCAAGAACGGGGTGCTGGCCTTCCCTCGCCCGTGGGGCCCACGAGCGGGAGAAGGGAAGATCACCGGTCGATCGTCACCATGACGCGTTCGTTGTAGCGCTTACCCGCGACCTTGCCCGGCGCCAGCGCGTCGTCGAGCGTCTGCATCTCGGCGGGTTCGAGCTTGATCGCGGCGGCGGCGACATTTTCCTCGAGGTATTTTCGGCGCTTGGTGCCGGGGATCGGCACGATATCGATGCCGAAATCGCTGCCCTTGTGCAGCAGCCAGGCCAGCGCGATCTGGCCGGGCTTGACGCCCTTGGCCGCCGCGATGTCGCGGACAATCCCGGCGGCCTGCACATTGGCGTCGTAGTTGGCGCCCTGGTAGCGCGGGTCACCGCGGCGGAAGTCGCCTTCCGGATAGTCCTCGGCGCGCTTGACGTCGCCGGTGAGAAAGCCGCGGCCAAGCGGCGCGAACGGCACCAGGCCGATGCCGAGTTCGCTGAGCAGCGGGATGATCTCCGGCTCCAGATTGCGCTCCCACAGCGAATATTCGCTCTGCACCGCCGACACCGGTTGCACGGCGTGCGCACGGCGGATGTTGGCCGCACCCGCCTCCGACAGGCCGAAGAAGCGCACCTTGCCTTCAGCGATGAGTTCGCTGACAGCACCCGCCACATCCTCGATCGGCACCGCCGGGTCGACGCGGTGTTGGTAAAGCAGGTCGATATGGTCGGTGGCGAGCCGGCTGAGCGAGCCTTCGACCGCCTCGCGGATATGCTCGGGCCGGCTGTCGCGGTCGGTGCCGATCTGCTTGCCGTTTTCGATACGGAAGCCGAATTTGGTGGCGATCGTCACTTCGCCACGCCGGCCCTTCAGGGCGCGCCCTAGCAGTTCCTCGTTGGTGTGCGGGCCATACACTTCCGCCGTGTCGAGGAAGGTGCAACCGAACTCGATGGCGCGGTGCAGCGTAGCGATCGATTCCGCCTCGTCGGCCGGGCCGTAGGACTGGCTCATGCCCATGCAGCCGAGGCCGATCACCGATACCTGCAGCCCCTGGCTGCCCAGCTTGCGTGTGCTCAAGGTCATGGATGATCTCTCCGGATAATTGTCAGGGTTCGTATGCGTCAGGACGATATAGAGCGTTGGCTCAGTTTCCACAGTCGCTCGGTCGAGGCTGATCGCACGATCGTGCGAGCTTTTCCGCTAAGCGCCTTGCCCAGTGTTGCCCAGTGCCCAGAAATTGACAGAACACCCGGTCTCGGCCATCCTTGTGTCAGCCGCCTTTTCCTGCGGCGGCGTGTGTATGAGCGAGTCCATGGCCAGTTCCGTCACCAGCCAGAATTCCAAGCGCGCTGCAGTGCGCAGGGCGCTCGGCCGCCACAAGGTCTACATCACCGCACAGAGCTTTTCCGCCGGCGCCTACAAGGCGCGTGTCCTCGTCGACGGTGAGGCCTACTGGGTCGACGAATTCCGGTTGAGCCAGCTCCAGCAGGGTCTGTCGCCGGCCGAGCTCGAACTGACGCCGGCCACTGACGATTGAGCCGGTGACATCCATCTCTTCGTCATCCCAGGGCGGAGCAGGAGCGAACCGACGTCGCGGAGACTCTTGGATCCATGCCGTGACATCGGGGCGTCGCTGCGATGGAGTTTTGATGCTGGCGGGACAGCACCCCCCTCTGGCCTGCCCTCTTTGCCATCACTTGCCATCTCCCCCGCAAGGGGGGAGATCGGATGTCGCGAGTGCTTTCGCCAATCTCCGACGTCGAAGAAGAGACGCCGACGTACAAACTGCCAATCTCCTTCCTTGCGGGGGAGATGTCCGGCAGGACAGAGGGGGGTGCGAAGAAACTCGACGCTCGTTGCTCTTGCCCACCACCCACGCCTAGCCCCATGCCGGCTCCCTCCAAACTCAAGGCCTATCGCGCCAAGCGCGAATTCAGCAAGACGCCGGAACCCGTCGGCGGGCTGGTTGCCGCAGAAGGCAATCGCTTCGTCGTCCACAAGCATCGCGCTACCGCTGACCATTACGATCTTCGCCTGCAGGTCGGTGACGTGCTGAAGAGCTGGGCGGTGCCTCGCGGTCCATCGCTCAATCCGGCCGACAAGCGGCTGGCGGTCGAGACCGAGGACCATCCGCTTGAATATATCGACTTCGAAGGCGTCATTCCCGAGGGCGAATATGGCGGCGGGCCGATGATCGTCTGGGACACCGGCGTCTGGGCGCCGATGGACGATGTCGAAAAGAGCTTGCGCACCGGTTCCTTCAAATTTCGTCTCGCCGGCGAGAAGCTGAATGGCGGCTGGATGCTGACCAGGCTGAAACCGAAGCCCGGCGAGAATGAGGGCAAAAAGAACTGGCTGCTGTTCAAGGAGCGCGACCTCGCTGCCGATACGGCGCTCGACATCCTTGCCGAGCGGCCGGAAAGCGTCAAATCGGGACGGCGGATCGAGGAACTGGTCGAAGCGCCGAAGCCAGCCCAAAAGCCTGCGAAACCGGTGGCGCTGAAACCCGGTGCGCTGCCGGGTGCGGTCAAGGCGCCGCTGCCTTCCCGGATCGAGCCGCAGCTGGCCACGCAGGTTCCGAAGCCGCCGGGCGGCGAAGGCCTCGCGGAAAAAACGCCCGAAACCTGGCTGCATGAGATCAAGTTCGACGGCTACCGCACCATGGCGCATCTGGCCGACGGCGCGGTCAAATTGATCACCCGCGCCGGTCTCGACTGGACCAGGCGCTATGGCGACCTGCCGCTCGCCTTTGCCAGGGTGCCCTGCCGCGATGCAATCATCGACGGCGAGGTCGTTGCGCTCGACGCCAAGGGCATCAGCCGCTTCGCGCTGCTGCAGGATGCATTGGCGCAAGGCGCCGGCAACAAGCTCCACTTCTATGCCTTCGACCTGTTGTATCTCGACGGCTGGGACCTGAGAAATGCGCCGCTCAGCCGGCGCAAGGCGCTGCTGTCGCAATTGCTGTCCGGCCTGGGCGCCAACTCCGCCATCCAGTTCTCAGACCACGTCGAAGGCGATGGCCAGGCGCTCTACGACCAGGCCTCCGAGATGGGGCTGGAAGGCATCGTCTCCAAGCGCGCCACGGCGATCTACCAGAGCGGCCGCACCAAGACCTGGACCAAGACCAAGGCGCTGAAGACCGGCGATTTCGTCATCGCCGGCTACACCACCTCGGTTGCTGCCGAGGGACTGGCCGCACTCGGGCTCGGCGAATTCGAGGATGGCGAACTGCACTATCGCGGCAAGGTCGGCACCGGCTTCGACGCCGCCACCGCCACAGAGTTGTTTTCCCGCCTGGAGCCGCTGCGCGCCGGCGCGTCGGCGCCCGAAGGGGTTCCGCGCGAGATCATGCGCGAGATGAACTGGGTGCGGCCGCTGCTTTCGGCGCATATCCACTATGCCAACCGGACCACCGACAATGCGCTGCGCCATGCCGTGTTCCGCGGGCTGCGCGACGTCGGCCTGTCGACGCCTGTATCGGCCAAGCGCAAGCGGCTGATCGCCGAGGCCGACCTCGCCACGATCTGGGTGACCAACCCGACGCGGCGGCTGTTCGGCAGAACCGGACCGACCAAGCTCGATATTGCCGTCTACTACGCGCTGGTCGGCGACTTCATGCTGCCCCACATTCTGGGCCGCCCGGTGTCGCTGGTGCGCTGCCCGACCGGCAAACCGCAGGACTGCTTCTTCCAGCGCCATGCCTTCACCGGCATGCCGTCATCGGTGGCGACTTTCGAGGCGACCAATTCCGAGGGCGAGACCAAATCCTACCTGTCGGTCGAGGACGCCAAGGGCTATCTGGCGCTGGCGCAGTTCGGCGTCGTCGAGTTCCACACCTGGGGCACCCATCGCACGCGGCTCGACAAACCCGACCTGATCGTCTTCGACCTCGACCCAGGCGAGGGGGTTAGCTGGCGCGAGGTGGTCGAGGCCGCGGTGCATATCCGCGCCGAGCTCGAAGCGATGGGGCTGGTGCCGTTCGCGAAAACGTCGGGCGGCAAGGGCATCCACATATCAGTGCCGGTCACGCAAAAACAGAACTGGAAGAAACTGCACCAGGCGACCAGCGCCATCTCCTCGGCATTGACCGCCACCGCGCCCGACATTTTCACCACCACGATGGGCAAGGACAACCGCAAGCGGCGCATCTTCATCGATTATCACCGCAACGCGCGCGGCCACACTTCGGCCGCACCCTATTCGCTGCGCGCCCGCACCAATTTGCCGGCCTCGACGCCGGTGAGCTGGTCCGATCTGGAATCCATCGACGCTCCGGAAGATTTGAATTATTCTTCACTGCCGGGCCTTCTGGCCACCTCCGGCGATCCCTGGGCCGACATGGAAGATTTCGCTAGGGATTTGCCGGTATTGTGAGGGCGATGTAGGTTTTGCGCAGCGTCGTTCGTCCTTTGGACGAAGCGCTGCGAACAGTTCGACAGTGCACGGCCGCGTAGGAGAGTTTTTATGGCGCCCAGGGCAAGTTGGAAAGGTTACCTCAAGCTCAGTCTCGTCAGCTGTCCGGTCCGGCTGTATCCGGCGACGAGTGCCAGTGAGCGCATCAGCTTCAATCAGCTGCACAAGGACACCCATAACCGCATCAACATGAAGCCGGTCGATCCCGAGCTCGGGCTGGTCGAGCGCTCGGACCTGGTCAAGGGTTACGAATACGAGGACAAGCAGTACATCATCATCGACGATGCCGACCTCGAGGCGGTGCGCATTGAATCCAACCACACGATGAACATCGAAGCCTTCGTCGACGAGCATTCGGTCGACGTCATCTACCAGGACGCGCCCTATTATCTGGCGCCCGATGGCGCGATGGCGGAGGAAACCTTCGCCGTGCTGCGCGAAGCGATGCGCAAGTCGGGCAAGCTGGCGATCGCGCGGCTGGTGCTGTCCAGCCGCGAGCGCGTGGTGACGATCGGCGCGCGCGAGAACGGCATGTTCGTCTGCACCTTGAGGAACCCGAACGAAGTGCGCGGCACGGCTGAATATTTCGGCAACATCCCCGCCGGCAAGCCCGATCCGGAAATGCTGCAGCTCGCCGAAGCGCTGATCAAGCAGAAGGAAACCAGCTTCGATCCGAAGAACTACGAGGATCGCTATGAGATCGCGCTGATGGCGATGATCCGCGAGAAGCTCAAGGGTCACAAGCCGATCATCGCCGCCGCCCCCGAGCGCGGCAATGTGATCAATTTGATGGATGCGCTGAAGGCCAGCCTGTCGCAATCCGCCAAGCCGCCGGCCAAGAGCAAGAGCAAGGCCGATGAAGCGGCGAAACCGGCGGCCAAGGGCAAAACCCCAGCGGCCAAGGAAAATCCGCTCAAGACCAACCTTCTCAAGGCCGTCGGCAAGAGCAAGGCGTGACGGCTCTCGCCGGCAGCGTCTTCGGCACCATCGGCGCGCTGGCGGCGTTTCCGCTGAGGCTGGCGGCGCGCGAGGTCGAGCGCCAGCAGGGCCAGCTGCGGCGCGGCGTCACCCGGCGCACGACACATGTCGTGTTCGGCCGCTTGTATCTCGCCCAGGCGGGGGATGCCGAGATCGAGCGCCGCGTCGCCGCCGAGCGCGCGGCCGGCCGAAAGCTGATCAGCGAAAACGGCTTTTTGCGCCTGCTCGGGCTGACGAAGGCGCCGGAGACCTCTGCCCTGTCGCGGCAGTCGCTTCTCGATCAATCGCGGTTGGCCGCATCCGACCTCGACCTTCTCAGTCTGTTCGATGCGTTCGAGCATGATTGCGAGCCCTATTCCTTCCGCGATTTGATCCTGGCCCGCAAATATGCCGGGCTGATTGCCGGCGGCGCGTCATGGGGGGCGATCGCGCGCTCCGTGCACCGCTCCGGCCCGGTCGCCTCGCTCACCGCCAAGTCACTGAACGTCGGCTCGCAGCATGGGCGCGCGGATGCGATCTATCTCGATGGCGGCCAGAGCGAACTCGACGGCCAGCTGCTGTTCGACTTGGGGTCGCCGGATGACGACACGCTGGAAGAACTGTTCGCCGACGCTGAAGCCGCGGAAGAGGCTGAACACCACGCGCAAGCGGCCGCACTCTACCAGCGCTGTCTGGCCATCGACCCGACCGATGCCATCGCCGCCTTCAACCGCGCCAACTGCCTGCGCGCCTCCGGCCACGCGGCCGAGGCGGCGCATGACTATGCCCGCGCCATCAAGTGCGACCCAGGCTTTGTCGAGGCCTGGTTCAATCTGGCCGGGCTGATGAGCGATGAGGGCCGCGACGGCTCGGCGCGACGGCATCTGCAAAAGGCGATCGCGCTCGATGCCAATTATGCCGATGCGGTGTTCAACCTTGCGAGGCTGGAGTTCGACGCCGGCAACTTCGCCGAGGCGCGGCGGAACTGGGCGCGCTATCTCGAGCTCGACGCCAGCTCCGAATGGGCGCGCATGGCGACCAAGGGTATTCAGTTCGTCGATTTGCAACTGGCGCGGATGTCGGCGGGGTGAGGCGATGGCGCTACCTTCTCCCCTTGTGGGAGAAGGTGGATCGGCGCGTAGCGCCGAGACGGTTGAGGGGTGTTGGAAGGATCGCCATCGGTGCCAAGCTGGAGCACCCCTCATCCGACCTCGCTTCGCGAGGCCACCTTCTCCCACAAGGGGAGAAGGGGTCGTCAACGTTGGAGTTCCCATGACCACCTTCCTCTTCGACGGCGCCGAAACAGCCCCAATCACCGTCCTGCTCGCCCATGGCGCCGGCGCGCCGATGGATTCTGCCTCGATGAATGCCACGGCAAAAGCGCTGGCCGAAGTCGGTTTCCGCGTTGCGCGCTTTGAATTCCACTACATGGCGGCCCGCCGCTACGGCCATCGCAAGCCGCCGCCGCGCGCCGAGACGGTGAATCCGGAATACGCCAAGGCGATCGGCGACCTGAGGGCGAAGGGCGTGAAGGGGCCGCTCATCATCGGCGGCAAGTCGATGGGCGGCCGCGTCGCTTCGATGATCGCCGACGAGATGTTTTCGAAGGGCGAGATATCAGGGCTTCTTTGTCTGGGCTATCCCTTCCATCCGCCGGGCAAACCGACGCAGCTTCGGACAAAACACCTCGCCGATCTCAAGACGCCGACATTGACCTTCCAGGGCACACGCGACGAGTTCGGGACCAGGGACGAGGTCGCGACCTACGATCTTTCCGACCGCATCGAAATCCACTGGCTGGAAGACGGCGACCACGATTTGAAGCCGCGCAAGAGCATCTCCGGTTTTTCGGCCGCCGATCATCTGAAGGCTCTCGCTGATGCGGTGAAGGCGTGGACCGAGCGCATCGTGCGCTGAAGCAGGCCGATGAAGATCGCCACCTTCAACGTCAACAACATCAACGGCCGGCTGCAGAACCTGCTGGCCTGGCTGACTGTCGCCAAGCCCGACATCGTTTGCCTGCAGGAGCTGAAGGCGAGACAGACGCAGCTTCCGCGCACAGCACTCGCCGCGGCCGGCTATGGCGCGGTTTGGGTGGGGCAGCCGACCTGGAACGGCGTCGCCATACTGGCGCGGGGTTCAGAACCGGTTCTGATCCGCGAGGCGCTGCCCGGCGACGACAGCGACCAGCAGGCCCGCTACATCGAGGCGGCGGTCAGCGGCATCGTCATCGCCTGCCTTTATGCGCCGAACGGCAACCCGCAGCCCGGCCCGAAATTCCAGTACAAACTTGCCTGGCACCAACGGCTGAACGCCCATGCGGCGGAACTGTTCGACACCGGGCTGCCGGTGGTGCTGGCCGGCGACTACAACATCGTGCCCGAGACGCGCGATATCTATCCGACCCGCTCCTATGACGACAATGCGCTGGTGCAGCCGGAAAGCCGCGCCGCCTTCGCAGCGCTGCTCGACCAGGGCTGGACCGACGCGCTGCGCAAGAAGCACCCGAAGGAGACGCTCTATACATTCTGGGACTATCGCCGCAACCGCTGGCCGCGCGACGCCGGCCTGCGGCTCGACCATATATTGCTCTCCAAGAAACTGGCGCGCCGGCTGACCGGGGCAGGCATCGACCGCGACGTCCGCGGCGAGCCCGGCGCCAGCGACCACGCCCCGGTGTGGGTGGAGTTACGGTGAGGGGTGGAGAGCCAATCTCCCCCACAAGGGGAGTTACGGTGAGGGGTGGAGAGCCAATCTCCCCCACAAGGGGAGTTCCGCCGATAGCGCCTCTGTTTCGAGGTTGGCGATTGGCGAAATCAAATGTGACGGCCGATCTCCCCCCAAGTGGGGGAGATGTCCGGCAGGACAGAGGGGCGCCAACC
>NZ_CAKXZS010000046.1:0-18717 GCF_935822925.1 Mesorhizobium ventifaucium | reverse complement strand
GTTGGGACAGCGCCCCCCTCTGTCCTGCCGGACATCTCCCCCACAAGGGGGGAGATTGGCCCTGACCGGCGTTTTCGCCAACCTACTCCGTCACACCGGTCGCGCTCCATCGCGTGCGAAGGCCTCGATCAAAGGCGCATATCCCTCAAGGTCGGGTTGGGTGGCGAAGCTGTGGCTGGCGGCGGTCGTCGCCCAGGGCAGCTTTTCCGACGTGAAGACCTCGACGAAGGGCACATACCAATGGTGATCGTCGAGCATGGTCGCACGAACATTGACGAAGAAGTCCAGGCCATGCGGCTGCGTGAACATCCAGTTCTTGCAGTGCGGGCAAAAGAGTTGCCGGTGCGGGCCATGCAGGCCGCCGACCACGGCCTCGCCTTGCGTAACAGTGAAGCCGCTGGTTGGCACCGCCATGGTCAGGGAATAAGCGCTTGCGCTCAGCTTCTGACAGCCGGTGCAATGACAGGCCATTGTCAGCAACGGCGGCGCACTTATGCGAAAGCGTATCCCGCCGCACATGCAGCCGCCTTCCCAGGGTAATTTCCAATCATCCATCACTTGGCCTCGGTGCTGAGTTCCCTGCCGGGCGATTCTAGCGCACGACCGGGGTCCCGCAACATTGGGCGACGGAGTTCCCAGACACATCCAGCGCTTTGGCGCCACGTTCGACGTTACAGAAAGGAGCACCATCGTCGACGCTGCGGATCTCCCCCCTTGTGGGGGAGATGCCCGGCAGGGCAGAGGGGGGCGCGAAGGATCGCGACCTGTACAAAAGCGGCGAGAGGCCGCATCGTCGCGCAGGATGCAGGGACTGGACATGACGACCAATCTCCATATCGTCGAGGCGTCGATCGCACAGCTGCGGCGGGCGCTGGAGGCCGGCACCGTCACCAGCGTCGAGCTGGTCGGCGCCTGCTTGCGCAGGATTGCGCATTACGACCGCCATGGCATCGCCCTCAATGCCGTTCCCGTGCTCAATCCCAGAATGTTCGAGGACGCGGCCGCGTCCGACTGGCGCCGCAGGAATGGTGCGACGCTCGGGCCGCTGGACGGCATTCCCTACACCGCCAAAGACACCTACAAGGTATCAGGCCTCACAGTGGCCGCCGGCTCGCCGGCCTTCGAGCATCTCATCGCCAACGAGGACGCCTTCACCATCGGGCGGCTGCGGCCGGCGGCGCGGTGCTGATCGGGCTGACGAACATGCCGCCGATGGCCAATGGCGGCATGCAGCGCGGCGTCTACGGCCGGGCGGAAAGCCCTTACAATGCCGATTACCTGACCGCCGCCTTCGCCTCGGGCTCCTCGAATGGTTCCGGCACCGCGACCGCCGCCAGCTTCGCCGCCTTCGGGCTTGGCGAGGAGACATGGTCGTCGGGCCGGGCGCCGGCGTCGAACAATGCGCTGGTCGCCTACACGCCGTCGCGCGGCGTCATTTCGGTGCGCGGCAACTGGCCGCTGGTGCCGACCATGGACGTGGTGGTGCCGCATACGC
The DNA here is from genome assembly GCF_935822925.1 of Mesorhizobium ventifaucium. Taxonomy (GTDB): domain Bacteria; phylum Pseudomonadota; class Alphaproteobacteria; order Rhizobiales; family Rhizobiaceae; genus Mesorhizobium; species Mesorhizobium ventifaucium. The sequence goes on along the minus strand of NZ_CAKXZS010000046.1, from coordinate 17,222 downwards.
GCAGCGTGCCCGACATGCTCGAACTGCTCGACGTGATCGTCGCTGACGACCCGAACCCAAGGGGCGATTTCTGGCGCGCGCAGCCGTGGGTGGCGCTGCCGAAGAGCTCGGAGGTACGGCCGCCACGCTACACCGGCTTCGAGCTGGAGGGAGCGCTGCGAGGCATGCGGCTCGGCGTGCCCCGCATGTATATCGGCCGCGATACGGAGGCCGACGTTGCGATCCAGACCCGCGCCTCGGTGCTGGAATTGTGGCAGCAGGCGGCGGCCGATCTGCGGCGGCTCGGCGCAGATGTGGTCGAGGTCGATTTTCCCGTCGTCTCCAATTACGAGCGCGACCGGCCGGGAACAAAAAACATGGTCGATCGCGGGCTGATTCCGAAAGGATTCGCCGAGCGCGAGATCTGGGACCTGTGCGTCTTCGCCTGGGACGATTTCCTGCGCGCCAATGCCGACCCGACCGTCCCCGATCTCGCGTCGGTCGACGGCGCAAAGATCTTTCCGCAGGCGCCGGGCACGCTGCCGGACCGTTATGAGGACAGTATTGATGTGGCGGAATATGTCGAGCGGGCCAAGCGCGGCGTCACGTCATTCCTGGCCATTCCCGAACTGGAGGCTGGCCTGAATGGCCTGGAGGCGACGCGGCGCATCGATTTCGAGGAGTGGCTCGACGCGCAACGGCTCGACGCAGTGGTGTTTCCCGCCGTCGCCGATGTCGGTCCGGCCGATGCGGATGTCAACGAGGCCTCCGCAGCGCTGGCCTGGCGCAACGGCACCTGGGTCGCCAATGGCAATCTGGTGCCGCGCCATCTCGGCATTCCGACCGTCACCGTGCCGATGGGCGCGATGGCCGATATCGGCATGCCGGTCGGTCTCAGCTTCGCCGGCAAGGCCTATGAGGATACGAAGCTGCTGCGGCTGGCCGGCGACTTCGAGCGTTTTGGCCAGCGCCGCAGCCGCCCGCCGCGCACGCCGGAACTTCCCGACGATGTTTTTTTCGCCCGGCGTGACGCAGGCCGGCGCGGCGAGGCGCCGCCGCTGACCGTCGCGCTTGCCGCCGAGACGCGCCATGCCGGTGATCAGGACGAGATAAGCATCACGCTCGAGATCGATGGCGAGGCCGGAACCGAAACCGAGACCCGTGTGAAGGTGCATGTCAACGGCGAGCCTGTCACCATGCAGCGCACCGGCGCGCGCTTCACCGGGCGTGCGGTCGTGCCGGCCAAAGAGCATGGGAGGATCCACAGCGTCTGGCGCGGCTCGTATGGCTCGATGCTCACCGCCGTCGTGCGTCTTGAAGACGGACGCGCCGCCGGCGCCCACATGGTGACCGGCGGGATTGGGTGACCATCACGCTTCGCCTTGTGCTAGGGCGCGCCGTCTGCAACCGGCTTTCAGTTCGCGTCAATCGGGCTTGCAGGGGTCGGCCTTGGCCGCTGCTGTCTTCTCGCCCTCCTGCTGCGCCTCGACATCCTGCTGCGAGGTGGCAAGGTTTTTATCCCCACCGGCTTCCTGGTTGGCAAGCGGCATGGTGTTGCCGGTCTTGTTGGCCGGGCCGCCCTCGACCCTGCTACCGGTATTCGCGTCGGTTTCGAGGGGCGCACGCGTTCCGTCTTTTGCGACGCCTGATTGAGCTTCGATCGATGCAGTCCTGTCATGACAGGTAGCGCTTGCCGTGCCGGCCGTCAGCCCGATCATTGAGGTGGCGAGCAAAATAGCGGTTAGGGTTTTCATCGCATCCTCCTTCGCTGTTTGAGATCATCCTTTCTAAACTGCTGGCCCTAGCCGAGGTTCCGCTAATTCAGTTCGAACTTCGAATGTGGCGTCGTGTTCCCATGATTTGCGGGCTTCCGCAGGCGCGGCCTATCGCGTATTGGCGCGGGGGAAATCCCTTGGGCGCGCGTGAAAAGCATGATTCGACTGGAAAGCATCAGCAAGCAGAACGGTCGGCAGATCGTCTTCATCGAGGCCTCCGCCTCCCTGCAGAAGGGCGAGAAGGTCGGCCTGGTCGGCCCCAACGGCGCCGGCAAGACGACGCTGTTTCGCATGATCAACGGCGAGGAGCAGCCCGACGAGGGCCAGGTCTCGGTCGATCGCGGCGTCACCATCGGCTATTTCAGCCAGGATGTCGGCGACATGGTAGGTCGCAGCGCGGTCGCCGAAGTGATGGACGGCGCCGGGCCGGTGAGCGACGTGGCGGCCGAGATGCGCGAACTCGAGGCCGCCATGGGCGATCCCGATCGCGCCGACGAGATGGACGCCATCATCGCCCGCTACGGCGACCTGCAGGCGCGGTTCGAGGAGCTCGACGGCTATGCGCTGGATGGCCGCGCCCGCGAGGTGCTGGACGGCCTCGGTTTCAGCCAGGAGATGATGGACGGCGACATCGGAAAACTTTCCGGCGGCTGGAAGATGCGCGTGGCGCTGGCCAGGATCCTGCTGATGCGGCCCGACGCCATGCTGCTTGACGAGCCGAGCAACCATCTCGACCTGGAAAGCCTGATCTGGCTGGAACAGTTCCTGAAGAATTATGACGGCGCGCTGCTGATGACCTCGCACGACCGCGAGTTCATGAACCGCATCGTCGACAAGGTGGTGGAGATCGATGGCGGCTCGCTGACCGCTTACTCCGGCAACTATGAATTCTACCAGCAGCAGCGTGCTATCGCCGACCGGCAGCAGCAGGCGCAGTTCGAGCGCCAGCAGGCGATGCTGGCCAAGGAGATCGCCTTCATCGAGCGCTTCAAGGCGCGCGCTTCGCATGCAGCCCAGGTGCAGAGCCGGGTGAAGAAGCTGGAGAAGATCGATCGCGTCGAGCCGCCCAAGCGCCGCCAAAAAGTGTCGTTCGACTTCCAGCCGGCGCCGCGCTGCGGCGAGGACGTGGTGACGCTGAAGAACGTCCACAAAAGCTATGGCAGCCGCTCGATCTATGAGGGGCTGGATTTCCAGGTGCGCCGCCGCGAGCGCTGGTGCGTGATGGGCATCAACGGTGCCGGCAAGTCGACGCTGCTGAAGCTGGTCGCCGGCGCTTCCGAGCCGGACAACGGCACGGTGGCGCGCGGGCCCAGCGTCAAGATGGGCTATTTCGCCCAGCACGCCATGGAAGTGCTGGAGGGCGAACGCACCGTGTTCCAGACGCTGGAGGGCGCCTTTCCGCAGGCAGGCCAGGCGCCGCTGCGCGCGCTGGCCGGCTGCTTCGGCTTTTCCGGCGACGAGATCGAAAAGAAATGCCGGGTGCTGTCGGGCGGCGAGAAGGCGCGGCTGGTGATGGCGCTGATGCTGTTCGACCCGCCAAACCTGCTGGTGCTGGACGAGCCGACCAACCACCTCGACATCGCCACCAAGGAAATGCTGATCACGGCACTGTCGCAGTATGAGGGCACCATGCTGTTCGTCTCGCACGACCGCCATTTTCTGGCGGCGCTTTCCAACCGGGTGCTGGAACTGACGCCCGAGGGGATTCATACCTATGGCGGGGGGTATACGGAGTATGTCGAGCGAACGGGCCAGGAGGCGCCTGGGTTGCGGAGCTGAGCTGCCGCGACCGCAACAGGGGCCGAGCGGCCCGGCGTCGTTGGCCTGAGGGGGGACTGGCGCCGAGCCTAACCGGTTGGGGGGTAGATCACCGGCCATCTACATACATATGCTAAATCTAATTTAAGCGCAAGCTAATGTAACAGTGAGCTAATGTTGCTCGTTGGCGATTTTCCAGCCGTTGTTTCCAATCAGTTGATGTTTCTGGCGGCCGCTTCCTGGCCGCGCGCGTCACACCTATGGCGGCGGCTATACCTGGCATGTTGAGTGCACCGACCAGGAGGCGCCGGGGGGCGCGGGGCTGAAGCGCAGAGCGCCGGCTTGACCCTTCACCAGGCCGGCGACATTGTGCTGGTCGCCAGTCCATAACGGTCGTGTGGGAATGGATTTTCGTAACGCCATCGATGAATCGCTGGCCTGGGCCAGCCGGTGGTTCGACTACGCCGTCATGCCGTGGTTTTTCTATCAGGCTGCAATCATCGTCACGCTCTTCCTCGTCGCGAAGCTCGCGGCGCAGCGCATTGAACCGCTCGTGGAGACCCGGGCACGCCAGATCAAGGGGCATCCCGGACTGTTGAGGGTCGTCGTTGCCCTTTTGCGGCGCACCGACTGGATACTGTTCACGGTCTTCCTGCTTGCCGCGCTCATTCTCTTGCGCGCTGTCACCTGGCCAAGCCGGAGCCACTTCATCTATATCGCGCTCTCGCTATCGCTTGCCTGGCTGTTTGCGTCGGTGCTGTCGCGCATCGTCCGCAACCGCTTTGTCGCGCGGGCTCTCGCCTGGCTGACCTGGATCTATGCGGCCATTGTCATCCTGGGCATCGATGACGACGCCGCGACGTTCCTGGACGGCCTCGCAATACCTTTGGGCGCAGTGCGCCTTTCGCTGCTGATGATGCTGAAAGCGGCGCTGCTGCTGATCGCCACGGTTTGGCTTGCCGTGGTCGTCGGCAAGTATATCGATGAACGCGTCCGCATCTCCGAAGAGCTGACGCCCTCGATCCGCGTCCTCGTCGGCAAGGTCGCAAAGGTCGGCCTTGTGCTGGTGGCGGGTGCCATCGCCCTGTCTTCCGTCGGCCTCGACCTGACGGCCCTGACGATATTTTCCGGTGCCGTCGGCGTCGGCCTGGCTTTCGGGCTGCAAAAGGTGGTTTCGAATTTCGTCTCTGGCATCATCATCCTGCTCGACAAGTCGATCAAGCCGGGCGACACCATTTCGCTCGAAGGCACGTTCGGCTGGGTACGCGAATTGCGGGCGCGGTTTGTCTCGGTGGTGACGCGCGACGGCCGCGAATACCTGATCCCGAACGAAGACTTCATCACCCAAAGGGTCATCAACTGGTCGTTCAGCGACAACCTTGTGCGGCTCGACGTGAATTTCGGGGTCTCTTACGACGCCGATCCGCACAAGGTCAGTGAACTGGCGATCAAAGCCGCCATGAGCGTCGGCCGGGTCGAAGCGGACCGGCGGCCGGTCTGCTGGCTCACCGACTTTGGCGAATCCTCGCTCAATTTCGTCCTGCGCTTCTGGATCCACGACCCTCAGCAAGGCCTGACCAACGTGCGCGGCAGAGTGCTGCTGGCTCTGTGGGACACTTTTAGGGAAAACGGCATAGACATCCCCTATCCGCATCGCGAGATCATCATGAAGCCGGATGGGCACGCTGAGAAATCAGGCGGGCGCTGATGCTGCCAATCGCTCCCCTTGTGGGGGAGATGCCAAGTGGTGGCAAAGAGGGCAGGACAGAGGGGGGCGCTGTCCCGCCGACTTCTCTCACCGATCCCAATCCGCTCTCACGCGCATTAGCTTAGACGTCCTTTGCGCGTTCAGAACGAACAAGGTTGGCGATCCTTCGCGCCCCCCTCTGCCCTGCCGGGCATCTCCCCCACAAGGGGGGAGATTGGCAGCTTCGACGCCGAGCGCGGTCTTTTCGCGAGTGCATCCGGCAAGGGTTCGCACTTCGGCTGCAATGCTGTATCCAGCCCGAAATTCAAGGAGCCTTCGATGACCTCACACCTCGACGACGCCAGCATGGCGGCCGATGACGAGCGCGCCAGCGACGCCGACGCCGCGTGGCAGGGCGATGTTCGCGCCGGCGTGCGGCAGGTGCGCGATCTCGATTCGCTGCCTCTGTCGCCAGCCGAGCGGGCGGCGGCTCAAGTCGCGGCCACGCGCCACAAGGTTCGCATCCCAAAAGCCTATCTCGACCTGATCGACTGGAGCGACCCCGCCGATCCGATACGGGCTCAGGTCATCCCGTCGCCCGAAGAACTGGCTGAGCAGGAAGGCGAGCTCGACGATCCGATCGCCGACCACGCCTTCAGCCCGGTGCCGCGATTGACGCATCGCCATGCCGACCGGGTTCTGCTGTTTGCCACCTACCAGTGCGCGGTCTATTGCCGGTTCTGCTTTCGCAAGGAGTCGCTGACCTCGATCGGCCGGGGTTTTTCGCGCGAGGCGCTGGAGCCGGCCTTCGCCTATATCGAGGCCCACCCCGAAATCCGCGAGGTGATCCTGACCGGCGGCGATCCGCTGTCGCTGCCGGACAAGGCGCTGGCAGAAATCCGGGCCCGCATCGAGGCGGTTGCGCATGTGCGGCTCTTGCGCATCCACACGCGCGTGCCCGTAGCACTGCCCTCGCGCGTCACGTCAGGGCTGGTTCGCTCGCTGCAGGGCCGGCTGATGGTCACGGTCGTCACCCATTTCAACCACGCGCGGGAGATCACGCCGGCCACCGAGGAAGCCTGCCGCGCCTTGCGGCAAGGCGGCTTCGTGCTGCTCAACCAGAGCGTCCTGCTGAAAGGCGTCAACGACACGGTCGAGGTGCTGGAGGAACTGTGCCGCGAGCTGATGTACCGCCTCGGCGTCAAACCCTATTACCTGCACCACGGCGATCTCGCCCGCGGCATGACGCACCGGCGCACCACGATTGCCGAGGGACGGGCGCTGGTCAGCGCCTTGCGGGCGCGCCTGTCGGGCATCTGCAACCCCGTCTATGTGCTGGACCTGCCGGACGGCGGCGGCAAGGTGCCGCTCGGCCCGTGCCATGTCGAGGCGCAGGACGGCGAGACGTGGCGGATTCGCGGGCAGGACGGCGAGCTGAGGACCTATACGGAGCTTGTCGGCGATCCTTGAAAGCTTGGTTCCCCGCCCCGCGAAGCGGGCAGAAGGTGGCTCGGCGCAGCCGAGACGGAGAGGGGGCTTCCTTTGCGCACGGAAGTTCATGCTGCCGCGCTGGTTGGAACCGGATCCAATGCCTCGCATTTCTAGAGATGACGGGGCAAAGGAGCGCAAGGTGAAAGCTTTTTCGGCGGTACTTGGTGGCTTCGTGCTGACGCTGGCGGTTTTCGCCAGCGGATTGGCCTTCGCGATCTGGATCCTTTCCGCCGAGCCGGTGCGGCAGGCCGCTCCGACCTCCAGCGTTGCCGAACTGTGGCCGAGGGAGCCGCGGAAGGTGAACCCCGCTTCGCAGCGTCTTGAGCGCCTTCCCGCCCGCGAGGTCCCAGAGGTCGCAGCGGTCCCGGCTGATCAGGCCCCATTTGATCAGGCCCCAGTTGATCGCGCCGCGAAACCTGCCGATGCCGCAGCTTCGTCGCCCGACATCACCGCTACCGCCTCCATCAAGCCGACAACGCCGGCAACGGACGAGCAGCAGGCCATGCCCGCCGCCCATGTGGAATGGTGCGCAAGCCGCTACCGCTCCTACAGGCCAAGCGACGACCACTACACATCCTACAGCGGAGAGCAGCGTCCCTGCATCTCGCCCTATCTCGAAGCCGGCGCAGCCGAGCGAGTCGCGGAGCCTGCCGACGATAGCGCCAGCTATGTCCAGGCGACCGAGACGTGGTCGATGGACGGCGATGTTCCGGCGGATGAAACCGGCGGCGCCTGGCTTCCGCCCGACCACGTGGAATATTGCTTCAGCCGCTACCGCTCTTACCGGCCGGAAGACAACAGCTATCAGCCCTACTCCGGCGGCCCTCGCCGGCAGTGCCATTAGGCGAGGGCGGGGCGGGCTGGCGGCCGCAGTGCATGGCGCGTTGTGCGACCCTACCCACGATCACGCAGATTTCTTGGATCGTTCGTGTTGGCACGGCGTTCATCCGATACCCAAAGGAGGAATCAACATGGGCGACGACCGGGAAGACAGGATTCGTGAGCGCGCATACCAGATCTGGGAACGCGAAGGTGGGATCCATGGCGATCCCGAGCGGCACTGGCACCGGGCCGAGGCCGAGATCGACAGAGAGGCAGCCCTGCCTCTGACGGCAGGCGATGCTCTGCCGGAAACCCGCGAGGTCGCGAGCTCCGACGTCTTGACGGTGGAGGCCCTGGCGGTGCGCACCGGCATATCGGGCGAACAGGCGCAGGAGCTGATCGACAGGCTGGGCAACGACCGGGCGGCGATCGAACAAGCCGCGCGCAACCTCAAGGGGAAGCAGCGGCTCGGCGAGTGACAGATGATCATGCAGAGAATGGGATTTCGGTGAACGGCCTGTTTTGACCCAAAACGCGACCCACCAACCTCCCGAGAATTCGGAGGGGATGATCCCCTTACTTCGGCGTACGGTGTAGAAATTCTAGCGAGTGCAGGATACCGCTCTGATGGGGACAGCGAACTTTCATGTTTCCCTGCCTCTTCGTGTTATTCTGGAGGAGATTGCCCCGTGAGCGAGAGCCGCAAGCTAGCCGCGATCCTTGCCGCTGATGTGGTCGGGTACAGCCGGTTGGCGAGCGCGGATGAAGATCGTACTTTGGCCCGGTTGCGGGCACTTCGTAGCGACCTGATTGACCCGACCATCGCCGTGTACAACGGTCGTATGGTCAAGCGCACAGGCGATGGTGCGTTGGTTGAATTCCGCAGTGTGGTAGATGCCGTGCGCTGCGCCATAGAAGTGCAGAATGGCATGGTCGAGCGCAACGCCGGCGTGCCCGAGGACCGCCGCATCGAGTTTCGGATTGGGATACATTTGGGCGACGTGGTCGAAGAAAGCGACGGCGACCTGATGGGCGACGGCGTCAACATCGCCTCGCGTCTGGAGGGTGTCGCTGCCCCGGGCACCATCTGCCTGTCCGAAGACGCATATCGGCAAGTCAAAACGAGACTAGACGTTTCGGTCAGTGATCTCGGCGACACCCAGCTCAAGAATATTGCCGAGCCGATCCGGGTTTATTCACTCCGAGTCGGTACCGCGGCTCACGCAAAGGCGCCTGTGACCCCCAAACTTTCGGAAGCTCTGCTTTCGACAGCGGCACCGCCTCAGTTATCGATCGCCGTGCTGCCCTTCGCCAACATGAGCGGTGATACCGAGCAGGAATATTTCGCCGACGGAATCTCCGAAGACATCATCACAGCTCTCTCAAAGCTGTCGCAGCTGTTTGTGATCGCTCGCAATTCGTCCTTCACTTTCAAGGGCAGGAACGTGAACGTTCAGGAGGTGGGCCGGAACCTCGGCGTGCATTACGTGCTGGAGGGCAGCGTCCGCAAATCCGGCAACAGGGTACGTATCACCGCGCAGCTTATTGACGCGACCACAGGCGGACATCTGTGGGCGGAGCGCTTCGATCGCAACCTGACCGATATCTTTGCCGTACAGGACGACGTTACGCAGCAAATTGTCGACGCGCTGGCGCTCAACTTGACAAAGGGCGACCAGCAGCGGCTCGCGACCGAACAAACCGGCAACCTAGACGCGTATGACTGCTTTCTTCATGGCCGAGAGCAGCTATGGCGGTTCACGAAAGCGGAAAACATCCAGGGCCGGGAGCTGTTGCAGCGCGCCGTCGAATTCGACCCGAAATTCGCTCCCGCCTACGCGTTCCTCGCGTTCGCAAACATACTGGACTATGCAAACCAGTGGAGCTCGTCGTGGTCGAACGCAATGGCACAAGCGGAAATGTTCGCGGCACGGGCAGTGGCGCTCGACGATCGATATCCTTACGCGCATTGGGCGCTGGGCATCGTCGAATTGTATTCGCGACGGCATGAGGCGGCCATCTGCTCGGCTAAACGCTTGATCGCTCTTGCGCCAAATCTTGCCGAGGGGCACGAAAATCTCGGTTACGCACTGCATTATTCCGGCAAGCCTGAGGACGCACTCCGGTGTTTCGACAGGGCAATGGCCTTGAACCCGTATTATCCGGACGTGTACCTTCACTTCCAGGCGCAAGCGATGTTCCAGTTGCGCAGGTACGAAGAGGCCATTGGGATCCTGAGGCGGCGACTTGTTCGTAACCCTTCCACCGACGTCTCACGCGTGCTCCTGGCGGCGAGCTACGGCCATCTGGGTCGGTTCGAAGAAGCCCGTCGCGAGTGGCAGGAAGCGTTTCGCGTCAACCCCCAATATTCTCTGGAACATCGCCGCAAAGTGCTGCCCTACAAGGATCCCAACGATTTCGAGCTGATCGTGGATGGCCTTCGCAAAGCCGGCCTCGTATGAGCACCTGACCGGGCGAGGTCCGGTATTGAACCTCCTGCGGCCACTGCTTCGAAGGAACAGCACGACCGCTGTGCGGCGCCTTGATGACTGGAACGGGCCGGGAGCTGACCGGCAGCTCGGGCTGCGAATATTCAAGAGCGGACATTCAGGTTGGTGTGGTATGACCTTCACCAAGGACGAAGCCGCGCGAGCGGCTTCGTCCTTGGACGTGGAAGCTGATGTCGCGTTGCTCCCGCCCGAGACATAAGGCGGGAGACCGCAATTTGTTGCATTAAGCCGGCAGCGGCTCGTGGAAACGGCACCAGCCATTTGGGCTGATTGCACCGGCGACGATCTCGCACCCGTTTGGCTCTCGGAAGTGAGTACACCCACCGCAGCGTCGGCCACGATTTGGGGTGTCCTGGTACAGCGCCAGCGCCTTGGTTGTCTTTCCGGCTGCCATCGGTCCAATCATACAGGCTGATAGGCCGCCGGCGCTGGCAATCGCCGCACCGGTCACAGAGACTTTCAGGAAATTGCGGCGAGACAGCACTCCGCTTGAAGCTGCCGATCTGCGGTTCACATCATCATCTTTACTCATGGTCTTTCTCCAGGAGTAGCCACTACGAGGCCGCTCGGTTTCCCGCGGCGCATCGTCACTCGTCGCAACTGGCTCAGGTGCTCTTGAGCGTGCCGTTCATCCCTTCCGGATAGAAGCCACCCTTGCTCACTCCATCCTTGTCGCTGAGGTAGACGATCCGGAGCACCTCCTGCGGCGTTCTGGTGAAGGCGATCGCATCGGGCGTCGACGGAACGATGTTGGCTTTGCCGTCCGCCTGGATCCCCTGGTCCTTATCGTCCGATCCGTCGATTTTCTCTCGGGCATCGGAGACGGCATTGGCGGCCTTCCAGGCTTCCTCTCCCTTCCGGTATAGCGTAGATCGCGCCATGCCCATGTGGTAGGCCTCGACCGCCAGGATGCCTGCGGCGGCGGCGAGGAAGTCTTTGTTTTTCAGAACCGTCGCCGCACCGGCATAGGCGGTGACGCCGACATCCTCGAACAACATCCCGCCGAGAACGAAGTTCGTTTCGTTGCCGAAGGGGTCGAAGTCCGGCCCGAGGCCAGATGCCTCCGCAACCGCCTTGAACCCCGCGTCGAAATCGATGGCCGGCCGGTCAACAGCGTCCGTTCCAAGCGTCTTGCGGTAGAAGCGGACGTGCGCGAGTTCATTTTCGGCTACTTCCTGCATGAATTCGCCGATGGCCGGCGTCTCGAACGAGACTTGCTTTCCACCAACGACGTCGCCGGGTTTCGAACCGGCATCGGCTGCGTCGATGCCTTTTCCGGTGGTGCCGCGGAGGTAGTATTCAGCCTCCATATATTCAAGGTTGAGCGCAAAGCGGAAAATGTCTTCGTCCGATATGTCCTGTGCCAATACCGGAGAAGGCCGCGCGATTCCGCTGAGTGCCGCTCCGGCACCGAGTACGACAAGTCCCTGAAGCGACTGACGCCGGGATAGGTGAAGTGCGCCCTGCATGGCGGTCTCCTATGTTTGTTGATTCAACGCCGCTGTCAGCACCGCGGCGCCGAATGCATTTGCCTGATGATTAGATGGCCCGGGCCGCCAAAATATTCCCGCGCCCCGCTACAACAGCCCTGCGAAAGGAGCCGGCGTAATCTCGGCGCGGACGGCGTCTACGTGCGCTCAGTCGCGGTGTTCAACGGATGAGTATCCTTTCGAACCAGGCGGATTGCGAGCCGGTCCAAGACTGATTGCGCGATGCGGTCACAACGGGCGCCAGCGAAGAGAAACGTATCCGTGAACACGGTGGCGAGCTTGTTCCGCAGCGCCTCACGGAGCAGCCGGCGTGCGCGATAAAGACGGGTGCTCACCGTCTGAGGTCGCAATGCCAAGAGAAAAGCCGTTTCCTCAATGCTCATTTCCTCGACGTCTCGCATGACAAAGACGATTCGAAAGGGCTCTGGCAAGCCACCGACGGCTCGCTCCAGGAGGTCGCGGATTTCAGCGAGAGCGGCCGCCTCTTCGGGATCAGGCTTGTGGGCGCTGAACGGAGCGACCATGCCTTCGATGGCTTTCACGTCGACGGTGGGCCGCCTTTTCCGGCGGCGTCCCAGCGCCTCGTTCAGCGCGATCCGGGTGAGCCAGGTCGACAGCTGCGCCTCCGCGCGAAATTCGGCCAGATGGGTGAAGGCGTGGATATAGGTCTCCTGAAGTACGTCCTCGGCCTCGGTGTCGTCATTCAGGACGGCGCGGGCGACCCGGTGAAGCCGCTGATTGTGACGCTTGATGATTAACCAGAATGCGGCGGGGTCACGCAGTCGCGCGTGTTCAACCAGCCCCGCGTCGTCAAGGTCCTCGATCCTCACTGCCTCGGTGGATCCGGTCGGCTTCATCATAGGCGCTCCAGACGCATCAGCTTACCATGAGATCAGCGTTTTCCGGGTTTCGGTCTGCAGCCCGGTGGAGACTTGGGACTCTAGCGGACCAGAGGTCTGCTCACCAAGCAAATCGGACCTTGAGCAGTTCCATCTTCCGGTTTTGTGTGCGACCAAGACTTCCAGCATGGTTACCCGCGATGTCGCGAGCTCCGACGTCTTGACGGTGGAGCCCCTGGCGTGCGGACCGGCATATCGGGCGAACAGGCGCAGGAACTGATCGACAGGCTGGGCAACGACCGAGCCTCGATCGAACAAGCCGCGCGCAACCTCAAGGGGAAGCAGCGGCTCGGGGAGTGACAGATGATCAGAAACTATCGCACCGCCCTCCGCGATCCCTCCACAGCATCAAGCCGCTCCTGCAGGTGCCCATTGAGCACGATCATTTGAGTGCCTTCACCGCATCGCCCTTGTGCAGGGCGATGAACTTGTCGGCGACTGCCTGAAGGACAGCTTACTGGGGCTGTCCAGCGTCACGATGTGGTCCAAGGCGATGCCCCAATCGTTTCTGTTCAAAATGAACAAAGCAGGAACAAAAGTGCGTAGTGTGAATTGACTCCGCGAGGAATCCCTTCCTATTTGTCAGAGGTGGGGCGGTTGCTCACAAATTTAGGAGAGCCGCGATGGGCAGACGAAAAAGCCGGTTTGACAGGCTGTCGGCGAGGCATGCGGAGGCGATCATCAGCGACGCCCTCAGCCTGCGCAGGACGATGCTTTCGTCGCAACTGCACCTGAAGGCGCATGGCGAGCTGTTTTGGCAGCTTTGCGGGCTTGTCGAAAAACTGCATGAGGTGATGGCCAGCGTAGCGGAGAAGGAGCTCGATTTCCGGATGCCGGATCTTGGCCTGCTTCCGCTTCCCGAGGATTATTTGACTCGGAAATGAGCCATGGCCGGGCCGATGGACAGCGTTGGACGTGCCGCGAAGGCCAACATGCTGCTGATCGTCGAGTGCGGCCACTGCTACCATGTCGGACGCTTCAGGGCGAACGATGTCGCTCAGGTGGTGGGCTGGAACAAGCCGCTGGAAGCAATCAGGTTCAGGTGCAAACGATGCAGCCGCAAGGACACCACCGTTCGCACTCAGTTCGTCAACCAGGACCATCCGCCGAAGGGCTACATCTGGGTGCTGCAAAAATTCAGGCTTTAGAACAGCGAACCCTGTACAGGCGCCTGTGGCGCCTGCGGCGGAAATTTTATCTGCGTCGCCGGCTTGTCGACGATCACCAGCGCGTCGTCCGCTGCCGTGCGCTGCAGGTGCCTGGCCTGCGACCACGGCGCGGTCAGCCAGGTCTCGGTTTCCTCCTGCGTGGTCAGGATCACGGGCATCGCCTTCTCATGGATCGGCGCGATCAGGGCGTTGGGCCTGGTGGTCAGAAAACCGTAGAGCTCGAACTCGCCGGGGCCGTCCTTGACCTTGCGCACGCCTTGCCAGCGCGTCCACAGGCCGGCGAAGAAGAACAGCGGCCGCGCCTCGTTCAGCGCGAACCAGTAGTTTTTCTGGATACCGGTATCCGGATCCTTGTCGCCCGGCGTCGGGCTCGGTTCGGCAAAACTGGTGAGCGGCACCACGCAGCGGTTCTCGACGCCGAGATATTGCTGCCAGTGGCCATATTGCGGGTTGCGGATGTTGGTGGTGCCGTAGTCGGCCTTGCCCTTAACGCGCTCGATCGGCGTCGGCATGCCCCACAGCAGGTTGGCCAATTCGCGCGTCCCGTCCGGCGCGTTGCGCACCACCGGGCCGGGCTGGTTGGGGTAGATGTCGATGGAGGGCTCGAGATTGCCGAGACTGTCGCGCAGGGCGCGGGTCCACTGGCGGATCGCCTCCTGGCTGGTGGTGATGTTGTAGAGGTTGCACATGTCGAGCCCCAGGGATGTTCAGGCATCTTGTGGGAAAGGGCAGGTAATTTCCAGCGCTGTCCGGCTGGCTGCTGACACGCCACCCCAGCCCACCACCACAGCGCCGCGATCACCGCCGCCATCCAGGCGATCGACCGCGGCAGAAGGATACCGTCGTGCGCAGCGGCGAACCGCGGGCTCCGCTTACGCAACGCACACCGCTCGCGCGCGTTCTACCCATTAGGAGGAGCATGGCGATGTGACAGCTGGTCTCATGCGCCCACAATCGGAGGCAAACCACTATGTCCAAGTTTAGAGATGCCCTTGACCGCGGCAAGGAAGCTCGCCGTGAGCAAAAGGGGAAGGTCGGCAATGAGAAGACGGAGGGGGTGGACTTCGGCGCGCAAGCAAGGGCCTGGCTAAACGACGTCGTGGTTGCGTCGCTGGAAACGGCCAGGGCTGACGTAGCAGGCGAGGTGGCGGTCGAGATGGATACCGCGCCACGCCGCCAAGCCAAAGCGTCAACACCATCTATTCGGTTCAGGATCTACAGGAAGCGGGGAACGGAAAAGGAGGTGGTCGGGAGGACGTTCACGGTCAACGTTCAACTGAGTGGACAGGTGTCGGTCTCTTCGCCCGGGATCGTGGCGAGAGAAGTAGGAAACATCGGGGATAGGGCTGACGAGCGGTTCTCTAGCTTGCTGGCGGAACTGATCGAGGACGCAGCGAAGGGCGCTTAGCAGCAAGGTGTCGAGGACGGGCAGGCAATTTCCAGCGTTGTCCGCTGCCTGCTGACACGCCGGGCCTGTCAGTAACAGCTTTTCGGACGCCGCAAACAGCCCTCCGTTAACCTTTCGTTAACCATGGCTGGCTAGCGTTTACCTATCAGTAAGGAATCGCTGTCCGTGACCTTCGCCGCCCCCGTCGAGACCAAATCCATTCGCTTTCGCGCCCGCTCCTTCGTCGCCTTCACGCTCACCCCGGAGACGCCGCTTTCGGAGTGGCTGGAAAGCCTTGATCGCTGGATCGGCAATTCTCCCGGCTATTTTGCCGGCCGCCCGGTGGTGCTCAACCTCAACACGTTGAAGCCCGCGGTCAGCCAGATCGAAGCGCTGGTTGCCGAGCTTGGCCTGCGCGGCATCCGCATCTATGCCATCGAGCTCAACGGCAACACGGCGCTCGACGCCAATCTGCCGCCTGTGCTGATCGGCGCCAAGGAGGCCACAGCCGGGCTGCTCATGCAGGCCGACCAAAAGGCTGCCGGCAGGCCGGAAGAGGCGGGCAGGGCGGAAGAAGGCAGGGCGGAACCGGGCAAGCAGTCGGAAGACAGGCAGCCAGAAGACAGGCTGCCGGACGCGCCGGCCACGCTGATGGTCAAGTCGCCGATCCGCTCGGGCCAGTCGATCTTCCACGCGCATGGCGATGTTATCGTGCTGGGCTCGGTCGCCTCCGGTTCCGAGATCGTCGCCGCCGGCTCGATCCACGTCTACGGCACGCTGCGCGGGCGGGCGTCGGCGGGTGTGCTCGGCCATTCGGCGGCGCGCATCTTCTGCCGCAAAAACGAGGCCGAGCTGCTGTCGGTGGACGGCTGGTATTGCACCGCCGAGGAGATGGAGCCGGCCTTGCGCGGAAAGGCGGTGCAGGCGTTTCTGGAAAAAGACACGCTGCGCATAGCGCCGTTCAGCTAATGCAGTCGCTCGAAGTACGCAGAGATTTTGGAATAAAACAAAGACTTAAGCGCATCGCATAAATCAAACACTTAACAATACCAACAACAATAAGGAGGCATAGATGGGCAAAGTTGTGGTGGTCACGTCGGGCAAGGGGGGCGTTGGCAAGACGACCTCGACGGCCGCCCTTGGCGCCGCCGTCGCGAGAACCGGCAAGAGGGTGGCCCTGGTCGACTTCGACGTGGGTTTGAGGAATCTCGACCTGATCATGGGCGCCGAGCGGCGGGTGGTGTTCGACCTGGTCAACGTCATCCAGGGAACGGCCAAGCTGTCGCAGGCGCTGATCCGCGATAAGCGAGTCGAGACGCTGTTCCTGCTGCCGGCTTCGCAGACGCGCGACAAGGATGCGCTGACCGAGGAGGGCGTCGGCGAGGTGATCGAAAAGCTAAGCTCGGTGTTCGACTACGTCTTCTGCGACAGCCCGGCCGGCATCGAGCGCGGCGCGCAGCTTGCCATGCGCTTTGCCGACGAAGCGGTCATCGTCACCAACCCGGAAGTCAGTTCGGTGCGCGATTCCGATCGCATCATCGGCCTGCTCGACGCCAGGACCGTCAAAGCCGAGCGGGGCGAGCAGATCGCCAAGCACGTGCTGGTGACGCGGTATGATGCGGCGCGCGCGGCGCGCGGCGAAATGCTCTCGATCGACGACGTTCTGGAAATCCTGTCGACGCCGCTGCTGGGCATCATTCCCGAGAGCCAGGACGTGCTCAAGGCCTCCAACCTCGGTTCGCCGGTGACACTCAGCGATCCGACGAATTCTGCCGCCCGCGCCTATATCGAGGCGGCCAAACGGCTCGAGGGCGAGGACCTGCCGGTCGTCGTGCCGTTCGAGCGCAAGGGCTTTCTCGACCGGCTTTTTGGAAGGAGGGCAGCATGAGCCTGTTAGACCTCTTCAAGCGGCGCGGCAGCGCGCCGGTGGCGCGCGAGCGGCTGCAGGTGCTGCTCGCCTATGAGCGCCGCAATCGCAGCCAGCCCGATCTCGTCTCGGTGCTGCGCGAGGAGATCATGGCCGTCATCGCCAGGCATGTGCAGATCGACCAGGATTATCTGCAGGTCTCGATGGATCGCGGCGAGACGATGTCGACGCTGGAGATCGACATCCAGATCCCCAACAAGAGCGCAAGGCCGCTGGCCATGTCGGCCTGAGCGGCGGTGTTGCGCCTGTAGTTTACGTTGGCGGGACAGTATCCCCCCTCTGTCCTGCCGGACCTCTCCCCCTCAAGGGCAGGGGAATCGCATTTGAG
>NZ_CAKXZS010000045.1 GCF_935822925.1 Mesorhizobium ventifaucium | reverse complement strand
TTGCGAAGGTGTCTTTCTCCCCGCCACTATACGGGGAGAAGATGGCGGCAGCCAGATGAGGGGCGGCGCGACGTACGAGAATACCTGTCGCCCGAGCTAAAACGTAATCTTCACCGAAGCGGCGCTGCGGTTGGCTGGCCCGTGAAAGACAGCTTCGATGTTGTTGCCGTCGGGATCGAGCAGGAAGGCGGCATAGTAGCCAGGATGGTAGGGCCGCTCGCCCGGTGCGCCATTGTCCGTGCCGCCGCCGTCGAGGCCGGCCCTATAGAAGGCGTCAACCATCGCGCGGTCCCTTGCCTGGAAGGCAAGGTGGTGGCGGCCCGTCAGTTGCCCGCTGGCCGCCCGGCTGTCGATGCTGGAGACGAACAGTTCGTCGGCCCAAAAATAATCCTCGGCGCTGCCGCCGATGGGAACATCGAGCACCTTGAAAACCGCCTCGTAGAAGCGTCGGCTTGCCGCAAGATCCCTGACCACCAGCTGGACGTGATCGATGAGACGGCCGCGATGAAGTTCCATGCGTGATAGCTCCTGAGCGCCAGGTTGGAAATCTAGCCCAAGACGGCGCACGGTCAATGCAATGGGGCAATCGAGTGGCGCGATTTCCCGACTGGATAAAAAATGCAACCGGATTGTAGGATTCGAAATGTCGCCATCGTCCTTCGGACGCAAGCGGTGTGGCGAAGCTCGAAAGAAGTCGCGCCGTATCCAAACGATCTCGGGAGAAAAATATGCGCATTTCCTATCGTTGGGTCATCGTCGCGGCTGGCGCCCTGATGACCTGTGTCGCCCTCGGGGCGATGTTCTCGCTAGCGATCTTCCTCGAACCGATGGCGCTCGACACAGATTGGTCGCGCGCCGGCATATCGAGCGCGATGACGCTGAACTTCCTGGTAATGGGCCTCGGTGGCTTCGCCTGGGGCGCCATTTACGATCGCTACGGCGCTCGCATCGTGGTGATGACAGGTGCGGTGCTGCTCGGGCTGGCGTTGGTACTGGCCAGCCGCACCGGCTCGCTGCTTGTCTTCCAGATCACCTATGGCGTGCTCGTCGGCCTCGCGGCAAGCGCCTTCTTCGCCCCAATGATCGCGCTGACCACGGCGTGGTTCGACAAGAACCGCAGCCTTGCGGTTTCGCTGGTTTCGGCCGGAATGGGCGTGGCACCAATGACGATCTCGCCCTTCGCGCGCTGGCTGATCTCGGCCTATGACTGGCGCACCGCCATGTTCGTCATCGGTGTCGCGGCGTGGGCGCTGCTGGTGCCGGCCGCATTGCTGGTGCGTCAGCCGCACAAGCCTGCCGCTGACGGCGCCGCCTCCGATCTTGCCGCCGACGATACCGGCATGTCGGTTCCGCAGGCGCTGCGCTCACCGCAATTCATCGTTCTGGCACTGACCTTCTTTGCCTGCTGCGCGGCGCATTCCGGGCCAATCTTCCACATGGTGAGCTATGCGATGCTGTGCGGTATAGCGCCGATGGCGGCGGTCAGCATCTACAGCATCGAGGGCCTGGCGGGGCTGGGCGGCAGGCTTTTATACGGCGTGCTTGCCGACCGGGTGGGGGTCAAGCCGGTGCTGATTGCCGGTCTGGCGATACAGTCCGTGGTGATCGCAGCCTATCTTGCCGTCAGTGAGCTTGGTCAGTTCTATACGCTCGCCGTCATCTTCGGCGCCACCTATGGCGGCGTGATGCCGCTCTATGCGGTGCTGGCGCGCGAATATTTCGGCCAGCGCATCCTCGGCACGGTGTTTGGTGCTGTAACCATGCTGTCCAGCATCGGCATGGCCTTCGGCCCGCTCGCCGGCGGGATGGTGTTCGATGCCTATGCCAGCTACTCTTGGCTGTTCATCGGCTCGGCCCTGGTCGGGCTCGGCGCCGTGGCGGTGGCGATCGCCTTCCCACGGCTGCCGCGCAGGGAGTTGCAACCGGCGTAGCACGGCTGAGGGAGGATGCAGGGGGGTCGAAAGTGGACATCGCATATGTCAGCTTTTGACCCCCCAGTCGCGCGTTCATCGGCGGTGACAGGGAGCCGGGTCAAGACTGTGCAGGACCCATCTCCCTTAATTTGCAATCGATCATGATGCAGCGCAGCGCCCAAATGTCGACTGCCGGTAGGCTGAGATTTCGGACGAAAACCGTCAAGAATGGTAAATTAAGGGCTTTCATGGATTGTGCGCCGCGCACTCACGCGACTATTTCAACTACGTTAGCTTTTTGTGTTTGCGGCGCAGCATTTTTTTCCTATCCTCGCCTCAGGGCTTTGCGCATTCGATTGCGTGAAGAACTGGCGTGAGGATCCCTAAAATGCAGCAGGCAAAGCGAGTCTTGGTGACGGGGGGCGCAGGTTTTCTGGGATCGTTCTTATGCGAGCGGTTGCTTGCTGAAGGCCACGAGGTTGTATGCGTCGACAATTTCTTCACAGGAAGTCGGAGAAACGTCTCGCATTTGCTCGACAACAGATCCTTTGAGATCATTCGCCACGACGTGACATTTCCACTCTACGTAGAAATTGATGAAATATACAACCTCGCTTGCCCGGCAAGCCCGGTTCACTATCAGTTCGATCCGGTCCAGACGACAAAGACCAACGTCCATGGGGCGATCAATATGCTGGGGCTCGCCAAGAGGGTTCGCGCAAGGATCCTTCAGGCGTCCACGTCTGAAGTCTACGGCGATCCCGAAATTCACCCGCAGACCGAGGGCTATTGGGGCAGGGTAAACCCGGTAGGACCCCGTTCCTGCTACGACGAAGGCAAGCGGTGTGCCGAAACCCTGTTTTTCGACTATTGGCGGCAGCACAGGCTGCGAATCAAGGTAGCGCGCATCTTCAACACTTACGGTCCGAGGATGCGTCCGGACGACGGCCGCGTCATTTCCAACTTCATTATGCAGGCACTGCAAAACAAGCCGATAACTGTGTACGGCACCGGCGAGCAGACACGCTCATTTTGCTACGTCGACGATCTCATCGACGGTCTGGTTCGCCTGATGAACACGGCCGACGATGTTACCGGCCCGATCAATCTCGGCAATCCGGTCGAATTCACGATGCTCGAACTCGCCAATCTGATGATCGAGCTTACCGGAAGCCGATCCAAGATCAGGTTTTTACCTTTGCCCGTCGATGACCCAAGGCAGCGACAGCCTGATATCGGATGTGCCTTACGCGAGCTCAATTGGACGCCAAGAATCGCATTGCGCGATGGTCTCGCCAAGACCATTGCCTATTTCGATGAATTGGTCTCATCGGGATATGCTCACTCCGCTGCAGCCGAATGAAAACAGTCCTGGTCACTGGCGGGGCAGGGTACATCGGCTCACACTGTTGCAAGGCATTCGCCGAATCCGGTTGGTCGGTCGTTGCCTATGACAACCTCTCGCGCGGCTGGCGAGACGCGGTCAAATGGGGACCGCTTGTCGAGGGTGATATTTGCGACGGTGCAGCGGTGGCAGCAGCGCTGCACCAGTATCGGCCGGATGTGGTGGCGCATTTCGCCGCCTACGCCTATGTCGGCGAGTCCGTCGAGCGCCCGGAACTCTACTACCGAAACAACAGTTTTGGGACGCTGGTCTTGCTCGAGGAAATGCTGAAGGCCGGCGTCGACAAGCTGATCTTTTCGAGCACCTGCGCGTCTTACGGCGTTCCAGTTCGTTCGCCGATCGACGAAACGCATCCGCAGTCGCCCATCAATCCCTATGGGTGGTCGAAATTCATCATAGAACGAATGGTGGACAATCTTTCCGACGCCCATGGCCTCAACGCGGTTGTGCTGCGGTATTTCAACGCGGCCGGATGTGATCCCGACGGCGAGGTCGGTGAGCGGCATGAACCGGAAACGCATGTCATCCCGCTCGCTATCGAGGCGGCGATCAGGTCGGGCCGGGTTTTTACCATTAATGGCACCGACTTCGACACAAGGGACGGAACCGCGGTACGGGACTATGTCCACGTCAGCGATCTCGCCCGTGCTCACGTTCTGGCAGGGGAGAAGCTTCTGCGCGATCCGGGAGTCCATGTTTACAATCTCGGCACTGGAACCGGAACGACGGTGAACGAGTTGGTCGATGCGGTGAGCCGGGCTTCGGGAACGCGCCTCCCTGTGGCCTGCGGTCCGCGCAGGGCAGGCGACCCGCCTGCGCTTGTGGCCGCGGCCGGCAAGGCGGCCCGGGAACTCGGCTGGATGCCTGAGCAATCCGGAATCGACCGGATCGTCGAAACGGCGCTGGCCTGGCATCGCCGCCGGTTGTGAGGACATGCCATTCTGCGGGCCAGCGTACCGCCCCGGAGAAGCGGCCGATTGAAGAAACCGCAGGAGGTTACCGTCCCTTACTCTGAACGTCAGTGGCAGATACGATTTCTTGCTGGTGCTGTTGATATTGAGGAACAACGAGAGAGGCGGGGCCCTGGCTCCTCACTCTGCCGTTCTCGATCCAAACGACATTTGCGGCATCACGCGCCGTTTCGATGCGGTGGGTGATCAACAAAATTGTCCGGTTGCCAAGCTGCCGATCAATCGCACGCCGAACCTGGTCCTCAAGCGCGGTATCGAGTGCGTTCATCGCCTCATCCAGGATCAGGAAGTCCGGATCGCGCAAAACAGCTCGTGCGAGACCGATGCGCTGCCGCTGGCCGCCAGAAAATCGCAGCCCCTCCTGCCCGATCCAGGTGTCATAGCGGTCGGGGAGGTCCTCGACGAATGCCGCAACGCCGGCACTGCGGGCGGCGGCAATAATCTCGTCTTCGGTCGCATCGGCTTTGGCCATTCGGATGTTGTCTGTGACCGTGCCCTCGACGAGGTCGACGTCCTGGCCCGTTACGGCGATCCTGGAAAGCCAATCGTCCCGCTTGATGTCTTTTAGCCGCGTAGCGTCAATCTTTATGTCGCCGGAGGTCGGCTCGTATAGACGCAGGAGGAGGTTCACGATCGTAGTCTTGCCTGCGCCACTCGCGCCAATCAGCGCCGTGGTTACTCCGGCTGGAATCTCGAACGACAGGTCATTGAGCACCAGCGTGTCTGGATCATATCCAAAGCTTACGTGCTCAAAGACGATGCCCGCGTCCAGATTCCTGAGCGCGATAATACCCTGCGGGGGATATTCCTTGTCCTCGGATTGGATCATCTCCAAGACTGAGCGCAGTTGCGGCTGCATCTGCGCCAGAAACAGCAGGTTGCCTTCGAACTCCTGCGTATGCGGCTGTAACCGATACAGCAGCGCGACAGCGGCCAGCGTCACCTCGAAGCTGATGTGCCACCACCCGGAAACCAAGACGATAGAGCCCAACATTCCCAGATAGCCGATCTCGGTGGTCGGGCCGATCCATGACGAAAGGCGGATAAGGGACAACGAGGCGTTGCGTGCGGCCGCCGACGATTGCACGAAACGGCGCTGATGAAGCGTCTCCTGTCCATAGGCGCGGATAGTGCGCAATGCCTGGAGCGTCATGAGCATGTGCTCGCCTAGCGACTGATGGATCTTCTTCACCTGGCGCCCCAGGTCACGAGCGGGCCGCGAAAAGATGCGTAAGATCGCCGAAATCGCGATTGAGCCGACAGCCGCGATCAGCAAGATCTTCCACGAGATCGTGAGCAGGAAGAGGGCGAACACGAAGATCGAGCAGCTGTTTATGATAAGTCGCGTGACCGCTCCATAGGCTTGCGCAACCAACCACGATTCGGTCCCGAGCACTTCCATGAGCTGCGATTGCTCGCGCTGTTGGACGAATCCGAAGGCGACTCTGAGATATTGCTCGTGGACGAGGTTGCGCGTGCGCTCGCTGATCCGCTCGCCGATGCTGGAGCTTATCAAGGAGTATACCAGCGCCAGTGCTCCACGCGCGAGAATGAGCAGGAGGATCGCCACCGCGAGCCGGGTGGGGCTACCCAACCAGGCAACTGCCTCGCCCAGCGCTCGACCCTGAAAGCCATCTCCTGTGTCGGTGATCCGGTTGGACACCAGATAGAGAAACAGCAGGATCAGCGTGATGCCCAGGGTTTCGGCCACGGACGACAGAAAGCCGAGCGCGAGCAATGCCGGCGTCGCCCAGCGCGGCTTGCCAACGATGCGCAGCAGGTGCGACAGATCGCGCAACGAAGCACGGACTGCACCGTGCCGTATGACGCCACCGGCTTCGCTCATTTCAGCTCCCCCGCGGGAAAGCGCGCCGTCACCTGCGGGGGGATCGGCCGGCGACCACGCACCAGCCTCGTAACGACGCGCCTGGCCCACTGCGCGCCTGCCCGCGGCAAATCAACGGCGATTATCCGCATGGCGATCGCGGGATGATAGCGAAGCAGCAGCGACATGATCGGAAGGACATGGCGTGGCTGCCTCTGGTGCAACGTCCGCTCAAGGAGCCACGCCGAATAGAAATACAGGCCCTTACACAACGTCGGTGCCGCACCGGGGTGGCGGCCGAGCATCTCGTCCACCACAAGCATCCAGGATCGCAGCATGCGGCTCATGTCGCTCGACATATTTCCCGGCAAATAGCGATACCCGATCAGCGGCTCCTCGACGACTTCGAAGTGGTACCTTTCGGCGACGCGACAATAAAAGAGGATATCTTCGCAACCCTGCGCGCCCGCCTCGCGCAGCCGACTCTCGAACCCATCGGCGTCGATCAATGCCTGCCGACGCACCAGGGCGGCGCTGCCGTTGCCGACGAAATTACCGTAGAAGAGGCGCTCAAGCACATCGCCCCGCCAGTTTGGCCGGTGCTGACGATGATCAGTTATCATGCTCTGTGCATCGATCACCAAATACCAGCAGTAGACGAGCCCCACTTTCTCACCTGTCCGATCGAGCACAGCCAGCTGACGCTCGATCTTGGTTGGCGCCCAGAGATCGTCGGCATCGACGAATGCGATCAGGTTGGATCGCGCCGCTCGCCAACCCGTATTGCGGGCGGCGGCTACACCGGCGTTTGCCTGCTCGATCAGCCGCACCCGCGTGTCGATCTCCGCGTGAGATCGGGCGATCGCGGCAGTCTGGTCGCGTGAGCCATCGTCAACAACAATGATCTCGAGCGCACGATAGGATTGTGAGCGCACGCTGCGGAGCGTCTCGTCGATTGTATCTTGCGCATTGTGAGCGGGAATAACGACACTGACGAGTTCACCGTTCATTCGAGCACGGCCTCGACACCGGCAACAAAGTCATCGAGCGAGCGATC
>NZ_CAKXZS010000044.1:50790-53670 GCF_935822925.1 Mesorhizobium ventifaucium | reverse complement strand
ACGCACCATGCCTGGCGCACGACAAAAAGGCCGGCACATGGCCGACCTTTCCTTCCAAGTGAACCTCCGCCTCGAGGCGGGAGTTCCATTTTTTGAAATTACGATCTGTTACTGAACAGGGGCTGTCTGAGCTGGCGGGGTTGCGGGTGCCGGCGTCATCGTGTCGGCTGGAGGTGGCGGCAATTGGCCAGCGGTCGTCGCCTGCGTGCCTCCCGATTGAGTTTGGTCCCGCGCCGCCAAGGCAGCAAGCGCCAGGCCGAACGCGGCGAATAAGGGTAGTTTGCGGGTCATATACAGTCCCTTCCATGGACGCCACCCGCACAGGCCTGATCATCAGGACCGCTGCCTCCAGGTCAACCGTCGCTTCACCGTCGACGCGTCAAACATTCTTACGTCCCGTAAAAGGCGGCCGGGCCTTCGGCCTCGGTTTAGGTCGGCCCGGGCAAGCAAAACCGTTACAGCAAAAGCCTCACGCCGCAGCCTGCGACTTCACATGGGCGATATAGCCGCGCACGTCGGCGGCCGGCTCGGCATAGGCCTTGCCGAGCTTCTTCTCGATCGCCGCCATGTACTCCTTCGCCCATTGCGGCAGCGCGTAGTCGATGGCTGCCAGGAATTCGAGCGTCGCCGCCAGGCGGATGTCGGCGATCGACGGGTGCTTGCCGCCAATGAACGGCTTGCCGTTCCTGAAGAAGCTGTGAAAGACCTCTAGCGGCTCGGCTATCGCTTCTATGGCGGCCTTCTGGGCCTCCGACTTCTTGTCGGGATGAGCGTCGCTGTGGCCGACCTCGCCGGCATATTGCGGGAAGTTCAGCGCAGGATAGGTGGCGCGCGCGACATAGGGGTAGAGCGTGCCGATCAGGTAGAACATGGCGCTGTCGATCATCGCCCGCTTGGCCGGCGCCTTGGGATATAATTTCTCCAGCCCGTGCTTGTTGGCGAGATACTGCATGATGGCGCAGCTTTCCCACAACACGCCCCTGGGCAGGCCCTTGTCCTCGATCATCGGCGTCAGATGGGCGGGGTTTCGCGCCATATACTCGGGCGAGCGCGTGTGGCCCCATACGTCGGTCTCGGAATGGTTGAGCCCGGCCGCGCGCGCAAACACCCGTACGCTCATATTGTTGACGCTCGGCTTCAGCATGCTGAGCGTCAGCGCGGGTTTTTTCGCTGATTTCGCCACGGCTTTCCGCGTGGACTTCAGGGATGCCTTACCTTCAGGTTTTGCGGCGGTTTTCGTTGCCGACTTGGCGGAAGCACTCGACGCCTTGGCCGCAGGCTTTGTCGCCTTGCCAGCTGGTTTTGCGGCGGGCTTGGCAGCCGGCTTCTTCGCATTTTTCGTGGTCGTCTTTGCCATTGTGGTCCTCCCTCGGGGTTGCTGTCGTCAGTATGGATTTTTCGGCGCGCGGTCCTCCGATAAGGTCGCGCGGGAGCGCTCGACCAGCGCCTGTATCGCGTCGGCGAGATGCACTTCCGCGATTGCGTAGTCGCCGCGGGCGACGCGAAGCTTGTGCGCCTGCATCAGCACGTCGGCATGGGTGAAGCCCGCCGGCGGCTCGAAACGGTAGGAAGCGAGTTCGATCAGCAGGCCGAGCGGATCCTCGAAATAGATCGAATCCATAAAACCGCGATCCTTGACGCCGCTGTGCTTGATGGCGCGCTCGTCGAGCCGGGCGACCGCCTGCAGGAAGGTGACCCGCGACACCGCAAAGGCGATGTGATGGACGCAGCCCGGATCGGTCGGCGTGCGCCGTTTCTCCGGCGTGCGGCTCTCGTCGGTGAAGATGGTGATCAGCCGGCCGTCACCCGGATCGAAATAGAGGTGGCTTTCGCTGGCCTTGTCGAGATTGGGCTGCTCGAAGATGAAAGGCATGCCAAGCACGCCTTCCCAGAAATCGATCGACGTCTGGCGCCCGGCGCCGACCAGCGTGATGTGATGGACGCCTTGCGATTGCAGTTTCTGCATGGGACCTCTCCCTGGCAGCCGGACGACGTCGTGTTATCTTCGCCCCCGGTGCCGCTCGCGGTTGTGCTGCCTTGTGCCTGGCACGGATTATCAGGAGATGCTAAATCAACCGGCGACGATGCGCCAGAAGCCAGGCCACATAGGGACGCTTGCATTGGAAGGCCCTGGGTAGCGCAAACGGTGGCTAAGCGCTGCGAGCCTTTAGACCGCCCTCAAGCTCGATGACCCTTTGAGCCGCCTTCGCGATAAAGCCGGACCGGGTATAACCGTGCGCCTCGGCAAAGGCGTCAATTTGGCTCAGAACATCTTCAGCGAGCGTGATGTTCACGCGGACAGCTTTCTTGGCCTCGGTCTTCACCGCAACCAAGATTGCAACGCCGTCTCGATTATCGGCGTCGGCCATGACATCTTCCAAGCTGGAGGGTTCTGGAATGGCTTCGCCATCTTCCACAAGCCCTTCGATGTGAAAGGCAAGGGCCTCCTCAGCCATGGCACGAGCGTCGTCCAGATCGGTGCCGGCGGTGATGACGCCGGGAAAATCAGGAAAGGACACACCGAAGTCGCTGTCGGTATCCTTGTGGATCAATCCGATATACTGCTTCATTGTATCTACCTCAGCTTCAGACCGGATTGACGTTCAATGCTCCGCAAGGTTCCCAAAGGAATATCCCTAACCGCCGCCCATACATGCATTCTTGCTTCAGAATGTCGGAATACAGCCGGGCACTGGCCGTTCTCACTGCTTCTTCGGCGATCGGCTTGTAGGAAGCCTGTCATTGGACCAGCATCGTCCTGCCGACGCCACCAGCATCGCGGCCAACAGGCCTGCCAGGAACTTCCCCACGTTGGACCCTCCCGACCAAGGAGGTATGTTAGTCTCAATCGAAACCGTGCTGCCATCAATGCACAGTCAG
>NZ_CAKXZS010000044.1:0-50780 GCF_935822925.1 Mesorhizobium ventifaucium | reverse complement strand
TACTCGTGTCGTATCAATATTTGACCAACACGGAGTTATTTATCTTTTCGCTACCAATTTACAGTGGTCTGTGAATGGCCCGACAGCCTTCGGCCGCCAGGCCTAACCGGCTCGTGAGAGCTCGCACTCGCCGGCTGGAGCGAATTATAGGCGATTTCATGCATCATTGCTAATTTAGTAAAACGATCATGATCCGTTCCCCTAGCCGCCAGATTGCACGGACCTAGAGTCGAATCGGTGCGTAAACGAGTATGTGCCGGCGCCGCTGGACGGCTAGAGTTCATTCCTCCGATGATGCCCACCTTGGTAGCAAAGCCGCCCCAAGGCGATGACTGGATGCATGAAGCCAAATTCGACGGCTACCGCTCCCAGATCATCATCGACGCCGGTTTGGGCGCTACCCAGCCGTAGGCGGACTCACAGCTCGTTGTGTTTTCGCGACCGCTGGTCTGCCTCTGCGATCCGATCCTGGCAAGATACTGTCACCTACGAGACGGTCTTCGGACGATAGTTTGGGCGGTATGAAAGGACCGGTAGCGCCGATCTCACCCAGCCAATCCTCATAGCCAGCGTTCATTTTGGATTTCAGATCATCTGGCTGATCTATCCCGGATCGAAACAGGCTTATGAGGCTCCGCCCAAAGTGCTCTCTGGCTGGATGGCCTTTGGGAATTCCTGCCTCTGTGCAATAGTCGTTGAGAACCCTTGCCAGCGTTGCGAGTTGCTCGGAGTCTAGATGATCGTCGAATGACATCGCTTTATCCCTTGTGGGGCGAAAGCGTGATCGACTCTTCCAAGCGCCAACGCCCGTTCAGTTGGTCAGCGACATGCCTTCTGTACGCTTTGTTAGCGTATTAGCGAGTCAAATCGGACGGGGAGCGGCAAACCGAGCCTCTCCCAGTCAGAGCAGGTCGAAGCTGTGTCCGGGCGGATGCGGCTAAAATCACCCTGCTTAAGCAGATCATCAGCGGCCGGATAATATTTTTTCAGCCGACGGAACGTTTTGTACCCGCCCAGTGTTATAATCCTGATCCCCGCATAGGGATCATAAAGGGCCTTGTCCCCTCTTGGCCCGAGTTTGAGTCCGCTGTCTCTCGGAAGTGTCCAGCTGCGCAACGTTCGCGTTTTTGGAGCCGTCGACAGCGGACCCGACGCTCAGTGACCGCCAGCATCCTCGACGCGCAGTCAGGAGCACGCCAAGCGCGACCAGGACGATCGTCACAACTTCGACCGACGTGAAGCCAGATACGACGAAATACCCACGCCCTATGAAGAGATAGGCCAGACAAAGGGCCAGCCCGATGTTCACCACGAACATCAGCCCAAATATAAACCGGCGCGCGCCCCCCAACATTTCCCCTCCGCCCCCCATGCGTCCATGTCGCGTGGACCTGCCGATACTCGCAGGAAACCCTTGGAAAGCAACAAGGCGGGTTCCGGGTCACGCCGAATCTGTTCGCTGAAATTCGCTGGGGTTTATTCGGTGAATATTCGATGAAATCAGGCCGGGTAGGCTTAAGTGCTTGATTTTGCTGGTACGCCCAAGGGGAATCGAACCCCTGTTCCCGCCGTGAGAGGGCGGTGTCCTGACCGCTAGACGATGGGCGCGTTCAAGAACCGGCGATATAGGCTGACGGCTGAGAAAAAGCAACTGGCCTTCGGACAGTCGATCACACCGGGAAAATTTCCGTTGCAGGCCTATCGCTTTGGCTCGATCAAGTCCCAGAGATTTCCGTGGAGATCGGCGAAAACCGCCACAGTGCCATAGGGCTCAATGCGGGGCGCCTCACGGAATTCGACGCCCTTTGCGAGCATTGCCGCATGGTCGCGGACAAAATCGTCGGTTTCGAGGAACAAAAAGACGCGGCCGCCGGTCTGGTTGCCGATGCGGCTTGCTTGCATATCGTCCGACGCTTCGGCCAGCAGCAGCCGCGCGCCTTGTCCATTCGCCGGCGCCACCGTGACCCAGCGTTTGCCGCCGCCGAGATCGACGTCCTCGATGAGCAAAAAGCCCAGCCTGTCTACATACCAGGAGATCGCCTCGTCGTAATTGGCGACGACAAGCGCGACGGTGGCGACGCGGCGATTTTCGGCGAAACCAATCATTTGTTGCGGATCGAAAAGCGGCCGATGATGCGGCGCTCAGTGATGTCGTAGACAAAAATTGCGCGGCTGCCGTCGGCAAGCTCCGCATCGATGGCGACGCGGTTGCCGGAAAGCGACTGGCTGATGACCCTGGCGCCGACAGGCAGCACGATGTCGCCGGTCAGCGGCTCGCCTGATGGCACCTGGATGTTGCCGGCAAGGGATGGGGCTGCCGGTGGCGCGGTGCGCGTTTTGTAGACAAGGGCTGCAATCACCACCATAAGGGCGAGGAACAGCAGGCCGAGATTGATGGCGACGAAGCGGACGAGCTTCTTGCGCACCTTTTCGACTTCGGGGTCGAGCGGCTTTTCCTCGTCTTCATCGGCAGCAGCCATGGCAAAACATTCCGGAACGATTTTCGATGAGCGCTCATAACGAAGAGACCCCGATATTGATAGAGGATGGATCGAGTACGGGCCGATCGCCAGACACTGGATCGCCAGAGGAGGGATCGCCAGACGGGGGATCAATAGTACTGGAAGCAGGCCCCGATGCGGCCGGCCAGCGGCTCGACCAATGGCTGGCGGGCAAGCTCGGCCCGGACATGTCGCGCAGCCGGGTGCAGATGCTGATCAGACAGGGCGCCGTCAAGATCGGCGGCCAGTTGGTCATCGAGACCAAACGCAAGATGACGGCCGGTGAACGCGTATCGGTCGACATGCCGGAGCCGGAGCCGGCGGAGCCGCAAGGCGAGAACATCCCGCTCGACGTCCTCTATGAAGACGATGACTTGATCGTCATCGACAAGCCGCCGGGGCTGGTCGTCCATCCCGGCGCCGGCAACTGGACCGGCACGCTGGTCAATGCGCTGATCCACCATTGCGGCGACAGTCTTTCCGGCATCGGCGGTGTGCGGCGGCCGGGCATCGTCCACCGCCTGGACAAGGAGACCAGCGGCGTCATGGTCGTCGCCAAGACCAACCGCGCCCACAAATCATTGTCGGAGGCCTTTGCCGACCATGGCCTGACCGGCGATCTCAAACGCGCCTATCTGGCGCTGGTCTGGGGCATTCCGATGAGACCGACAGGCACGGTCGACGAGCCGCTCGGTCGCGCCGCCGACCGCGTGCGCCGTGCCGTGGTGCCGGAGGGCCGTGACGATGCCCGCCACGCCATCACCCATTTCACCGTGGTCGAGCGCTTTGGCGAGCAGCAAAAGGAGTTTGCCACGGCGAGCCTGGTCGAATGCCGGCTCGAGACCGGCCGCACCCATCAGATCCGCGTCCACATGGCTCATATCGGCCATCCGGTCGTCGGCGATCCCGATTACGGCCACGCCTTTCGCACCAAGGCGAACCGGCTGCCCGAGCCGCTGAAAGGCCAGGTGAAGGCTTTTCCGCGACAGGCATTGCATGCCCGCCTGCTTGAATTTCGGCATCCGACTACCCATTTACCGATGAGGTTCGAGGCACCGCTACCGAGGGACATGGAGGAACTCGTGGACGGCTTCCGCAGACTCTGAACCGGCTTCATCCATTCAAAACCAGATCGGCAAAAACCTGACCCTCGTTGTTCACTTTGGCGTGACACACTGTTTCGTGTTGAACCAAATGCTGTCCTTTCTGGTTTTGTTCCTGTATAGATCCGCTGTCGCGAACGAGCCTTTGGCGTTCGTGATGTATGCCCGCCGCGTTTAGGGGGCACCACTCCAAGAGAGAGGGGCGCTATCATGGCCCAGTCACTACCCAGTATCGTTTCCGGCGAAGGCGGCCTCAGCCGCTACCTGGAAGAAATCCGTCGCTTTCCGATGCTTCAGCCGCAGGAAGAGTACATGCTCGCCAAGCGTTACGCTGAGCATGAGGACACCACGGCTGCGCACAAGCTCGTCACCAGCCACCTTCGGCTCGTCGCCAAGATCGCCATGGGCTATCGCGGCTACGGCCTGCCGATCGGCGAGGTGATCTCGGAAGGCAATGTCGGCCTGATGCAGGCCGTGAAGAAATTCGAACCGGAGCGCGGCTTCCGGCTCGCCACCTACGCCATGTGGTGGATCAAGGCCTCGATCCAGGAATACATCCTGCGCTCGTGGAGCCTGGTCAAGATGGGCACCACCGCCAACCAGAAGCGCCTGTTCTTCAACCTGCGCAAGGTGAAGGGCAAGATCCAGGCGCTCGACGACGGCGACTTGAAGCCCGAGCAGATCGCCGAGATCGCCACCCGCCTCAACGTGTCGGAAGCGGAAGTGGTGTCGATGAACCGCCGCCTGTCGGGCGATGCCTCGCTCAACGCGCCGATCCGGGCGAGCGAAGGTGAGTCCGGTGAGTGGCAGGACTGGCTGGTCGACGACCACGAAAGCCAGGAAGAGGCGCTGATCGAGCAGGACGAACTGGAAAACCGGCGCGGCATGCTGTCCGGCGCTCTTGCCGTGCTCAACGAGCGCGAGCGGCGCATCTTCGAGGCGCGCCGCCTGGCCGAGGAGCCGCTGACGCTGGAAGAGCTGTCGGCCGAGTTCGACATCAGCCGCGAGCGCGTGCGCCAGATCGAGGTGCGCGCCTTCGAGAAGGTGCAGGACGCGGTCAAGGCCGCAGCCAAGCGCCAGATGCAGGCGTTGCGCACCATCGAGGCGCAGCCGGCGGCGTAAAGCCTTCCGACGGAAATAATGAAAACGGCGGTGTCAGGTAACTGGCGCCGCCTTAATTTTATAGGTCCTCCGACTGCCGGGAGAACTGGCCCTTGGTGCCATATTCTAGCTAGGGTTGCCGGTTCCGCCGCGCCTTCGCGAAAACGCCCGAACCGTCGCCATAAATCGCTCAACCATCGGTGTGATCAGCCTGGCCGGCTCTAGGGGCATTATAGCAATTTTCCCCAAGCCCTGGAAACCGCAACGCTGCAAATTGTTCCGGCGCCGACATGGGCTTCCGTCGCGAAATTCCACAAGGCGGCGCTTGCGGCATGCGGCCGTGACAATGGGCCGCCGCGGCTGCGCTGGGCAGTTGAGCTCGTCTATTTGGAAACCAGAGGCAGTCTGACGATGACGATTTCTCCGTTTCTCACCGCTCTCGGATCCGAGGGTCCTCCGGCCGACCGAGCGAAAGACATGGACCTGTATGGATGGCTAATTGGAAGCTGGGAAATGGACACGGTCCACTATCTCGACGACGGCACAATCCAGAAGTGGAATGGAGAATGCCATTTTGGCTGGGTGCTCGAAGGCCGCGCGATTCAGGACGTCTGGATCAGGCCCAAGCGCCCTGCGCCGTCCACGATGTATGGCACGACTTTGCGCATCTTCGATCCTGGGATCGATGGCTGGCACCTCATATGGAACGACCCGCTCAACCGAGATCACTCGCGCCAGATCGGGCGGGCCGAGGGTAAGGACATTGTCCAGCTCGGCACTGACTCGCGCGGCCTGAAAACTCGATGGCGTTTCACCGAGATCACTGCCAACAGCTTCCATTGGATCGGCGAGGAAAGACCATCCGAGAGCGACCCTTGGCAAATCAAGTATGAACATCTAGCCCGCCGAACAAAACCCTGAAGCCAGACTAGCTGGCGTCTGCGCTGCCCCTCATCCGCTGCCGCCACCTTGTCCCCGTATCGTGACAGGACAAAGAGGGGCGGCGCTGACTTCCTGGAATTGCCAACGACCCTTCAAAGGCAATCCAGCGGAAATTTCAAATAGCGGCGGCCGTTGGATTCCGGTTCCGGCAAGCGCCCGCCATTCATGTTGACCTGCAGCGCGTGCAGGATCAGCCTCGGCATCGGCAGCGTTCTGTCGCGCGCCTCGCGCAACGCTACGAAATCGGCCTCCGTCCTACAGGCGGCAATATGTGTGTTCCTGGATTTTTGTTCCGCGACAGTGCTCTCCCACAAGGGCTCGCGCCCCTCTGTCTGGTAGTCATGACCGACGAACAGACGTGTCTCCTCCGGTAGCGCGAGGATATTTTGGATCGATCGCCAGAGTTGCGCGGCACTGCCGCCGGGAAAGTCCGCTCTCGCCGTGCCGCTGTCCGGCATGAACAGCGTATCGTGGATGAAAGCGGCGTCGCCGATCACATAGGTGATCGAGGCCAGCGTATGGCCCGGCGAAAAAAGCACCTTTGCCGGAATGCCGCCGACCGAAAAGGTCTCGCCGTCGGCAAACAGCCTGTTCCACTGGGATCCGTCGGCAGGAAAACCCGGCCAGTTGTAGATTGCCTTCCACAGTTTCTGGACATCGATAATCTTATCGCCAATCGCCGTCGGCGCCCCGGTCTTCGCGCGGAGGTAGTGCGCCGCGGAGAAATGGTCGGCGTGCGGGTGGGTGTCGAGGATCCATTCGACAACCAGCCGTTGATCCCTAATGAAGTCGAGCAGGGCGTCGGCATTTTTCGTCGCAGTGGCGCCGGACTTCTCGTCGAAATCCAGGACCGGATCGATGATTGCGCATCGTCGCGTCTGCGGGTCGGCAACGACATACTGGATGGACCCGCTCGGCTTGTCGTAAAAGCCTGCCACCTGCAGCTTGGCCGATGATGCGTCCAATCCCGGCTCCCTCAACTCCCACCCGGCAGGAATGTTTTTCCCTGCCGGGGCAAAAGAAGAGCATGGTCGTTCGCCAGCGCCACGCCGTCAAGCACCGCATGCTTCACCAAGGCAAAAGGCCGAAAATCCTTCCGTGCCGCCCTGGCCGCTCAGGCGGAGGGCTGCTTGGTCTTCCGCAGATACGGCAGGATCGTCTCGTAGGCGCCGAACCGCTTGACCGCATCCTCGTTGGAAACGGCGGCGGTGATGATGACGTCCTCGCCCTGCTTCCAGTTCGCCGGCGTCGCCACCTGGTGCTTGGCTGTCAACTGTATGGAATCGATCGCACGCAGGATCTCATCGAAGTTACGCCCGGTCGTCATCGGATAGGTGAGAACCAGCTTGATCTTCTTGTCGGGGCCGATGACGTAAACTGAACGCACCGTCGCGTTGTCGGCGGGTGTGCGCCCTTCAGAGGTTTCGCCGGCGCCCGCCGGCAGCATCTCGTAAAGCTTCGCGACCTTGAGGTCCTTGTCGCCGATCAGTGGGTAGTTCACCGATTGGCCGGTCGCCTTCTTGATATCATCCTGCCATTTGCCATGGCTTTCGACCGGATCGACGGAAATGCCGATGATCTTGACGTTGCGCTTCTTGAACTCGCCTTCCAGCCCGGCCATTGTGCCGAGCTCGGTCGTGCAGACCGGCGTGAAATTCTTCGGATGGCTGAAAAGCACAGCCCAGCCGTCACCGATCCATTCGTGGAAGTTGATCGTCCCTTGCGTGGTCTCGGCCGTGAAATCCGGCGCGGTGTCATTGATACGAAGGCTCATGACGCGTCCCTACCCTGTGGTTGCAGCCGGCATTGACCATCCGCCGGCCCTGCTTCTGCCTTTTACCACTGCGGCGTCATCCTTCAAATGCCTGTTGCACCGGCACCGGGGCCGGCGGCGAAAACTTTTTCGCCTTTTGTCGTGAAAAGCAGCATTCCCGCCCATTGATGTCGGCGCGATGGGGCGTTTGCGCACGACAGCAGTGGAAGTCTAGGCCTTGTTTACCGTCAGCGTCGTCGCCAGATCTTCCATGCGCTGGGCGAGCGCGCCAAGCGCATGGGTCAGCACGGTATCGTTCTTGTCGGCCTTGGTCAGCGCGTCGTCACGCGTCTTGCGCAGCGTCAGCACTTCGCTTTCCATGCCCTTGACGCGTTTTTGCAGTTCCGAAAGCTCGTCCATGACCATGATGCCGGCCATTACGGTCAGCCGCTGATCGCCGATTTCGCCGAATGAGTCTTTCAGATGCGAGACATAGCGGTCGAAGCGCTCGGCAAGGTCGATCAGATGCTCTTCCTGGCCCTCGTCGCAAGCCATGCGATACTGCTTGCCATCGATGGAAACCGTGACTTGTGCCATTGGGCCAGCCCCTATCTGTCCAACACGGCGCGGATGGTTTCCATGGCGGTCACCAGCCGACGCGACACTTCCTTGTTGGCGTCTTCCAGCCGTTCGGCGCGCGCCTCGGAATTGTCGAGTTCCTGCGCCAGCCGCGAGCGGTCGGCGTTCATGCGCTGCACCTCCGCCTCGGCTTCCGTATAGTCGCGCTCGTGCTCGAGCTTGGCCGCGACGGCATTTTCCAGCCCCTCGATGGCCTTACCCAGCCTGGCGATGACTTCCTTGAGTGTCGTTTCCCCGGTCATGGCTTTCGTCCTGCGCCCTGCCCATCACCGAATCATCCACGTTCAGAACGCGTTATGTCTGAAACATTACGCGCCGTGTGAAGCCAACGTCAATAAAGCTCTCGCGACTGTCCCCTGCTAACGCTAATTTAGGCCACCAAAGCCCTTCAAAGGCGCCGGTTTACTGACTAACAAGATCGGCAAAAGCGCGCCGGTTTGTTGACTAAAAAGCCGCGCCTGCTATGTGTCGCGCACCCCTTTCCAGGCTCTCCCAAGGCCCCGAACCCCGACACTGGAGGAAGCATGACCTCGCGCGAACAACATGACCGGATGGCCAATGCGATCCGTTTTCTTTCCATGGACGCCGTCGAGAAGGCCCAGTCCGGCCACCCCGGCCTGCCCATGGGCTGCGCCGACATTGCCACGGTGCTGTTCACGCGTTTCCTGAAATACGACGCGAAGAACCCGCATTGGCCCGATCGCGACCGCTTCATCCTGTCGGCCGGCCACGGTTCGATGCTGCTCTATTCGCTGCTCTATCTGACCGGCTATGAGGACATCACCCTCGACCAGATCAAGCATTTCCGCCAGGTCGGATCGAGGACGGCGGGCCATCCCGAATATGGCCATGCCGCCGGCATCGAGACGACCACCGGCCCGCTCGGCCAGGGCCTTGCCAATTCGGTCGGTTTCGCGCTCGGCGAGCGCATCATGAATGCCGCCTTCGGCAACGACCTCGTCGACCACTACACCTATGTTCTGGCCGGTGACGGCTGCCTGATGGAGGGCGTTTCCCAGGAAGCCATCGCGCTTGCCGGACATCTCAAGCTGAACAAGCTGATCGTGTTTTGGGACAACAACAACATCTCGATCGACGGCCCGGTTTCGCTGGCCGACAACACCGATCAGGTCGCCCGCTTCCAGGCGTCCGGCTGGAACGCCAGCCACATCGACGGCCAGGATCCGGAAGCGATCGCCTATGCCATCGAGGCGGCCCGCCATTCCGACAAACCGACGATGATCGCCTGCAAGACGACGATCGGCTTCGGAGCGCCGACCAAGGCCGGCACCAACAAGGCGCACGGTTCGCCGCTCGGCGCCGCGGAAATCGCCGGCGCGAGAAAATTCTTCAGCTGGGACTATCCGCCCTTCGAAGTTCCTGCCGACATCCTCGATGCGTGGCGCGACGCCGGCAAGACCGGCGTCAAGGCACGCGCCGACTGGGAAGGACGCCTTGCCAAGGCCGACGCCCAATTGCGCAGCGAATTCGAGCGCCGCATCAGCGGCACGCTGCCGGCTAATTTCGACGCCGTCATCACCGACTACAAGAAGAAGCTCGCCGCAGACAAACCGAAGGTCGCCACCCGCAAATCGTCGGAAATGGCGCTCGAAATCATCAACGGCGCCGTGCCGGAAACCATCGGCGGCTCGGCCGACCTGACCGGCTCCAACAACACCAAGACCAGCCAGACCAAGAACATCACATCAGACGATTACGGCCAGCGCTACGTTCACTACGGCGTCCGCGAGCACGGCATGGCCGCCGCACTCAACGGACTGACGCTGCATGGCGGCCTCATCGCCTATGGCGGCACCTTCATGTGCTTTTCCGACTACGCCCGTCCGTCGATGCGGCTCGCCTCGCTGATGGGCATCCGCTCGATCTTCGTCATGACGCACGATTCCATCGGCCTCGGCGAAGACGGCCCGACCCATCAGCCGGTCGAGCATCTGGCCGCACTGCGCGCCATTCCGAACCACAATGTCTTCCGCCCGGCGGACGCGGTCGAGACCGCCGAATGCTGGCAACTGGCCCTCGAGCAGGAAAAGACGCCTTCGACGCTGGCGCTGACCCGGCAGAACCTGCCGACGGTGCGCAACGACTTCGTTGCGGAAAATCTCAGCCGCCAGGGCGCCTATCAGCTGGCCGCCGCCAGTGGCGATGCGGCGGTAACGATCTTCGCTTCGGGCTCCGAGGTCGAGATTGCACTGGCGGCGCGCGAGGCGCTGGAAAAGCACGGCCATCCCACCCGCGTTGTCTCTGTGCCCTGCTTCGAATTGTTCGACAAGCAGAGCGCCGATTACCGCAAGAAGACGATCGGCAACGCGCCGATCAAGATCGCCATCGAAGCCGGCATCCGCCAGGGCTGGGATCATTTCATCGGCACCGACGGCATCTTCATCGGCATGACCGGCTTCGGCGCCTCCGGCACGATCGAACAGCTCTATCCGCATTTTGGCATTACCGCCGAAGCGACGGTGAAGGCGGCGGAAGCCCGCCTGCACGGCGAGTAAAGCCAGACGCCCGCGAAGACGCATAGCGGTTTTGCGGGCAGCCTCGTCTGGTGGACTTAAATCCAACCCGTCGACGGCTGGATTCTTTGCCAGCCCGCCGTTATGAAGCTGCGGACTTGATCTTCGGCCTCCAACTCCCAGGGAGAGAAAAATGACCGTCAGAGTTGCCATCAACGGATTCGGCCGCATCGGCCGCAACATCCTGCGCGCCATCCACGAATCCGGCCGCAAGGACATCGATGTCGTCGCCGTCAACGACCTCGGCCCGGTCGAGACCAATGCGCATCTGCTGCGCTACGACAGCGTGCATGGCCGCTTCCCGCATGAAGTGACGGTCGACGGTGACCAGATCACCGTCGGCACCGAAAAATTCAAGGTCACCGCGATCAAGGACCCGACGCAGCTGCCGTGGAAGGATCTCGGCATCGATATCGCGCTCGAATGCACCGGCATCTTCACCGCCCGCGACAAGGCGGCTGCGCACCTGACCGCCGGCGCCAAGCGCGTCCTCGTCTCGGCGCCGGCCGAGGGCGCTGACCTCACCGTCGTCTATGGCATCAACCATGACAAGCTGACCAAGGACCATATCGTCATCTCGAATGCCTCCTGCACCACCAACTGCCTGGCACCGCTGGCAGCCGTGCTGCATGAGGCCGTCGGCATCGAGAAGGGCATGATGACGACGATCCACTCCTACACCGGCGACCAGCCGACGCTCGACACCATGCACAAGGATCTCTACCGCGCCCGCGCCGCGGCGCTGTCGCAGATCCCGACCTCGACCGGCGCGGCCAAGGCGATCGGCCTGGTGCTGCCCGACCTCAAGGGCAAGCTCGACGGCATCTCCATCCGCGTGCCGACCCCGAACGTCTCGGTCGTCGATTTCAAGTTCATCGCCAAGCGTTCGACCACGGTGCAGGAAATCAACGAGGCGGTGATCGCCGCCTCCAACGGCAAGCTGAAGGGCGTTCTCGCCGTCACCCGTCATCCGAACGTATCGATCGACTTCAACCACGATCCGCATTCCTCGATCATGGCGCTCGACCAGACCAAGGTCATGGACGGCAATTTCGTTTCGGTGCTGTCCTGGTACGACAATGAATGGGGTTTTTCCAACCGCATGGCCGACACCGCAGTCGCCTTCGGCAAGACCATCGCCTGACCGCATAACCATCTTCTTGCGACTTGAAAACGCCCGGCCTGTCCGGGCGTTTTTTTTGAGCAATTCCAGGAAAAGTGTGAAACGGTTTTCCGTCCGGAATTGCGCAAAAACAAGGAGATAGAGCGGTTCGGCGTTTCCGTGGAACGATGAACCGCTCTAGCCGTTCGCTCGCGGCCTTGTATCGTGAGATCGCATGTCTTGGGAGAGTGGCCTGAACGACCATCGCGCTTCGACATCCGGGAGCGGAGCAAGGAGCGAAGCGACGCGGCGCAGACCCCAGGATGACGAAGTTGGAGCGGCATAGCGCAAAAAACCACCCTCACGCCTTGCACCGGTCATGTCTTCGCCTCACTCTCCCGTAAAGCGAGAGGAACACGAATTTCGAGGGGCAATTGGCGGATGGAGCATGCGATCTATCTCGTGACGCTGGTCGGCGCCGCACTCGTCGTCGCCGCCGCGTTTTCGAGCCTGATCGCCTTCCGCTTCGGCGCGCCCCTCTTGCTGCTGTTTCTCTGCATTGGCCTGGCCACTGGAACCGACGGCCTCGGCATCCAGTTCGACAATGCGCGGCTGGCTTATTTTGCCGGCTCACTGGCGCTGGCGGTCATCCTGTTCGATTCCGGTTTCGGCACGCCGCTCAACGCCTTGCGCCAGGCGGCCGGACCGGCGCTGTCGCTGGCGACCATCGGCGTCCTTTTGACCACTGGACTGTTCGGCGGCGTCGCCCATTATCTGCTCGATCTCAGCTGGCTGGAATCCTTCCTGCTCGGGGCCGCTGTCGCCTCGACCGACGCCGCAGCGGTGTTCTTCCTGTTGCGCGCCGGCGAGATCAATTTGCGCGAACGCGTGCGTTCCACGCTCGAGGTGGAATCCGGCACCAATGACCCGATCGCCATCTTCCTGACCATAAGCCTGGTCGAGATCATCGCCGCCAACGCCAGCCCCGAGGCCAGGGTGCTGGTTACCGACCTGGTTCTCGGCTTCCTTCTCAACATGGGGCTTGGCGCCATCGTCGGCATTTTCGGCGGCCTCGCCATCGTTCGTCTCGTCGAACGGCTCAATCTCGACCACGGGCTGCTGCCGATCTTCGTGCTGACGCTGTCGCTGATGGTGTTCGCCGCCGCCGGCGCCATTGGCGGCTCCGGCTTTCTGGCGGTCTATCTCGCCGGCCTCGTTGCCGGCAATTCCGACATCCGCGCCGTCACAATCCTCAAGCGCTTCCAGGACGGCATGTCGTGGCTGGCGCAGATCATCATGTTCCTGATCCTCGGCCTGTTCGCGACGCCCTCGCAATTTCCGGCGATCCTGCTGCCGGCGGTGCTGCTGGGCCTGTTCCTGATATTCGTGGCGCGGCCGATCGCCGTCTGGCTTTGCCTGATGCCGTTTCGTCTGCCGCGCCCGGAAGTCGCCTTCGTCTCATGGGTGGGCCTGCGTGGCGCCGTGTCGATCCTGCTGGCCATCACGCCGCTGCTTGGCGGTCTTGAGAATGGCCGCCTCATCTTCAACACCGCCTTCATCGTGGTGTTGGTATCGCTGGTCATCCAGGGATGGACCGTCGGACCGCTGGCGCGCCGCCTCGGCCTGATCGTGCCCGCCCGCCTGGGTCCGTTGGACAAGGTCGAACTCGAATTGCCTGGCTCCGCCCATCACGAACTACTCGCCTATCGCGTAGCACCAGGCAGCCCGGTGGCGCGCGGCGAGCGCATTCCGCGCTGGGCGCGGCCTTCGCTGGTGCTGCGCGACGGCCGCTCGATGCGCTTCCAGGACATGGGCAGGCTCGCCGCCGGCGACCATGTCTACATCTTCGTGCCGGATCGCTATCCGGCCCTGCTCGACAAGCTGTTCGCCAGCCGCGCCGTGGTCGATCCCGAGGATGCGGACTTCTTCGGCGCCTTCGCCGTCGATCCGGCGCGCTCCGCTGCGGAACTGGAAGCCGCTTACACGCCGGGCCTGACCGAGGAGGAACGCAAGCTGACCGTCGGCGACCTGGTGACGGCGCGGCTCGGCGGCCATGCCGAATATGCCGACCGCGTGCTGATTGGTCCGATCGAGCTGATCGTCCGCGACGTCGACGACAAGGGCAGGATCACCGGTCTCGGTCTTTCCCTCGAGCCGACCGCGCCGGTGGCGCGGGTGCCGGTGTTCCTGAGTGCCGGCGAAATCGCCGACCGCATCGCTGCCTTTGTTCGCAATTGGCGCAAGCGGACCAAAAAGCTGGATCCCGAGGCCCCGGTGGACTTGGACCCCGGTGGGCGGCCGGTGGTGGAAAAGGCAACCGGCGAGGGCTGACGGCCACCGACACGGGCGCTGCTCAAATCTGTTGCGTAGTACCACTGCAGGTCTTGCATCGTCGTTGGTGCGGGTTAAGGTCCCGGCGTTTTTTACGAAAGGGATCAGCATGGCCGGCTTCAAGACACTGGACGACATTGGTAATATCGACGGCAGGCGTGTGCTGGTACGCGTCGACCTCAACGTTCCCGTCGCCGACGGCAAGGTCACCGACGCCACCCGCATCGAGCGCATCGCGCCGACCATCGCCGAGCTTTCCGGCAAGGGCGCCAAGGTCATCCTGCTTGCCCATTTCGGCCGCCCCAAGGATGGACCTTCGCCCGAATTCTCGCTTGAGCCGATCGCCAAGGCGGCCGCGGAGGTGCTCGGCCGCCCGGTCGGCTTCGCGGCGGATTGCATCGGCGACAAGGCCGCGAGCGCCGTCGCCGCCATGAACAACGGCGACGTGCTGCTGCTCGAAAACACCCGCTTCTACAAGGCCGAGGAGAAGAACGACCCGGCCTTCACCGAAAAGCTGGCCGCCAATGGCGACATCTTCGTCAACGATGCCTTTTCCGCCGCCCACCGCGCCCATTCGTCGACGGAAGGGCTTGCGCAGTTGTTGCCGGCTTTCGCCGGTCGTACCATGCAGGCCGAGCTCGACGCGCTGGAAAAGGGCCTCGGCAATCCCGTCCGCCCCGTCGTCGCCATCGTCGGCGGCGCCAAGGTGTCGAGCAAGATCGACCTCCTGATGAATCTGGTGAAAAAGGTCGACGCGCTGGTCATCGGCGGCGGCATGGCCAACACCTTCCTCGCCGCGCGCGGCACCGCCGTCGGAAAATCGCTGTGCGAGCATGATCTCGCCAACACCGCCAAGCAGATCATGATCGAGGCGGCCGAAGCCGGCTGCGCCGTCATCCTGCCGGTCGACGGTGTCGTCGCCAGGGAATTCAAGGCGGGCGCCGCCAGCGAAACCGTCGCCATATCGGAGGTGCCGGCCGATGCCATGATCCTCGATGTCGGCGAAAAGACCGTGAAGACCGTTGCAGACTGGATCGACCGCGCCGCGACGCTGGTCTGGAACGGCCCGCTCGGCGCCTTCGAGATCGAGCCATTCGACCGGGCGACGGTGGCGGCGGCCAGGCACGCCGCGGGCCGCACCAAGGCCGGCAAATTGATCTCGGTGGCAGGTGGCGGCGACACGGTGGCCGCCCTCAACCATGCCGGCGTCGCCGACGACTTCACCTATGTCTCGACCGCCGGCGGTGCCTTCCTGGAATGGATGGAAGGCAAGCCGCTGCCCGGTGTCGATGTGCTGAAGCGCTGAGGCCCTGGGCGACAGGCGAACGAGGGCGTTTGCGCGTTTCAATCGATTCGAGTTTTCCACTCGGAATGGTTGGACTTGAACCTGCCTTGCTCTAGTGGTCTGCTAGCCCGGATGTTTTACACTGTTGGAACAACCTGTTCAGGAGGATGCACAATGAGCGAACGTCTCGAGGACATTGCCGCTGCGATGGTGGCCGACGGCAAGGGTCTTTTGGCCGCCGACGAGAGTTCCGGCACCATTAAGAAGCGTTTCGACGTCATCGGCGTCGAATCGACCGCCGACAGCCGCCGCGACTATCGCGAGATGATGTTCCGCGCCAAGGAAGCGATGACCAGATACATCTCCGGCGTCATCCTCTATGACGAGACCATTCGCCAGAAAGCCGCCGACGGCACGCCACTGGTCGACATTATCAAGGCGACCGGCGCCATTCCAGGCATCAAGGTCGATGCCGGCGCCAAGCCTCTGGCCGGGTACCCCGGCGACACCATCACCGAAGGCCTCGACGGCCTGCGCGAGCGGCTCGCCGACTATTACACGCTCGGCGCCCGTTTCGCCAAATGGCGTGCAGTGATCGACATCGACGTCGCCAAAGGCGTGCCCTCCGCCACGTCGATCGGCTCGAACGCCCATGCGCTCGCCCGCTATGCGGCGCTCTGCCAGGAGGCCGGCATCGTGCCGATCGTCGAGCCGGAGGTGCTGATGGACGGCGCCCACGACATCGGCACCTGCTACGAGATCAGCAAGGCAACGCTAACGAAACTCTACACCGAGCTCTACGCCGCCCGCGTCGTCCTTGAAGGCACCATTCTGAAGCCGAACATGGTTCTCGCCGGCAAGAAGTCTGGCAACACCAGCAGCCCCGAAGAAGTCGCCGAAAAGACCATAAAACTGTTCCGCGAAACGGTCCCGGCAGCGATTGGCGGCATCGCCTTTCTCTCGGGTGGGCAATCGGATGAGGAGGCGACCGCCAACCTCAACGCCATCAACGCCATCGGCCCGCATCCGTGGAAATTGACCTTCTCCTATGGCCGCGCCTTGCAGGCGGCGCCGCAGAAGGCATGGAGCGGTAAGGCGGCCAACGTCGCCGCTGCCCAGGCCGCCTTCGCCCACCGCGCCCAGATGAACCATCTGGCAGCGCTTGGCAAATGGCAGCCGGAACTGGAACAGGCCGCCTAACCGTATTTTTTCTACCCCGGCCGAACCCGGGCCATCTGCCCGGGTTCCATATGCTCCCAAAAAACGCGACCGGCCGTGTCGACTTGCGTTGAACCCAAACGTCCTTGGGACTCAAGAGGAGCAGTCGGATGCCAAACAACAAGATCGTTTCACGGGAAGACTGGTTCCAGGCGCACAAGGCGCATCTGGCGCGTGAGAAGGAATTGACGCGATTTCGCGACCGCATCGCCGCCGAACGGCGGGAATTGCCTTGGTTGAAGATCCGGAAGGACTATGTCTTCGAGACCGAACAAGGGCCGAAGAACCTGGCTGACCTATTCGCCGGCGCGAATCAGCTGATCGTCTACCACTTCATGTTCGGGCCGGGCGCCGACTACCGTTGCGAAGGCTGTTCCTTCCTTGCCGACCACATCGACGGCGCCAACCAGCACCTCAAGCACCACGATGTGT
Source organism: Mesorhizobium ventifaucium (assembly GCF_935822925.1). Lineage (GTDB taxonomy): Bacteria > Pseudomonadota > Alphaproteobacteria > Rhizobiales > Rhizobiaceae > Mesorhizobium > Mesorhizobium ventifaucium. Next base: position 33,839 of record NZ_CAKXZS010000044.1, on the reverse strand, counting down.
CGCTGATCGTGATCTCGCGGGCGCCGCTAGCCGAATTTCTGCCCTACAAACAGCGCATGGGCTGGAAATTCGACTGGGTGTCGTCCTACGCTTCGGACTTCAACTTCGACATGCAGGTGTCCTTCACCGACAAGCAGATCGCATCCGGCGACACGATCTACAATTTCCAGCAGCGCGCGCTGAAATCGAAGGACCTTCCCGGCATCAGCGTGTTCTACAGGGATGAGAACGGCGACATCTTCCTGACCTTCATGTCGCGCTCCAGGGGCGGCGATCCGCTGATCGGCGCCTATCACTATCTCGACCTGACGCCGAAGGGCCGCAACGAGACGGGTCCCCACCACAGCCTGATGGACTGGGTGCGGCTGCACGATGAATATGCAGACATGCCCGAGATGCAGGACGCCTGTTGCCATTGACGATGGGCCGTCGACGCAAGGTCTTTCGCCTCTGGCCCGATATGCGCTAATGCATGTCGCGCAAAAGTGTGCAGCGGTTCTGCGATGACGACATGCATAAAACAAACAACCTAAAGCGCGTCGCGTGAGATCGGTCGAACGCGAGGCGCTTTGATGCTGCTCGCTATGCCCTTAACGGACTTGCCCCATTAACGGTTTGCCCCCATTAACGGTTTGCCCCCATTAACGGTTTTCGATGCAGCGCTTTCTTGCCCTCCTCACCTGGCTCGCCTTTCCGGTCTATGTCTGGCAGGGGCTTGGCGTGCGCCGCCGCACCACCCGCATGCTGCCGGCGCAAGGTCCTGTCATGCATGAGATTTCGGGCCGGGTGCCAGCGATTTCGCTTCTGATGCTTGGCGATTCTTCCGCGGCCTCGGTCGGCATCGGCAATTCCGAGTACGGGCTGGCCGCGCAACTGGCCGAGCTGATCTCGAAACGCACTGGCCGTGCGGTGCGCTGGCGGGCAGCCGGCTTCAACTCGGCGACCTCAGGCCAGGTCCGCGATCATGTGCTGCCCAACCTGTCGGCCGATCCCTGGACGCATATCGTGCTCGCCATCGGCACCAACGACACCAAGAACTTTCACTCGGTGCCACGCTTCAAAAGCGATTTTGGCGGCCTGCTCTACGCGCTGCGCGCCAAATGGCCGGAGGCGCGCGTGGTGTGGTCGCCGGTGCTGGAATTCACCCGCGCACCGGCAATGCCGCCGCTGCTCGGAAAGATCCTGGAAATCCGCGCCGCCGAGATGAACCGGATGGGCGAGCGCCTTTGCCTCGAACGCGGCGCTGTGCCGGCGCCGCGCCTGCCGATCACCGATGCCGAAGCCGGTTTTGCATCCGACGGATTTCACGCCTCGGAAGCCGGCTACCGGGCCTGGGCCGAACATCTGGTCGATTTGGTGCTGGCCAACGAACCACGCCTCGCGTAGCGGGCCGCCAGCCCTAATGCATGTCGCGCAAAAGCATGCCCTCGGGCCCTGACCCGAGGGTGTGCAGCGGTTTTGTGATAGCGACATGCATAAAACAACAACCTAAAGCGCGTCGCGTGAGGTCGGTCGAACGCCGACGCGCATTAGGTCCAATGGCCCAGCGCGGCTGTTATCGACATTGCCGCCATCGCCAGCACCGCCAGTTTCCAGAAGTCGCTGCGCCGCTTCAGCCCCGGCCAGCCGAGCGGCTTGATCAACTGGATGACCATCATGGCAATGATAACGAGCGCGAGGAGTTTCGACATGCCGCTTTTGACTAGCGCATCGGCCGGCAAATCGAAATCGATTTTCGGAAAGGACAATGCGTAGAGTCTGCTGCTGGAGCATCCTTTGCGCCTCCAAAGGGCGCGCGGCGCTCCAGCATCACGGTCGGCTGTCGAAGTGCTTCTTTCTGGCTCACGAGAGCACTATGCCAGCGGCTTGAGGCCGGCCTCGATCGCAGCCCGTTCCGGTTCGAGGAACGGCGGCAGGGCCAGCCTTTGGCCCAGCGTTTCCAGCGGCTCGTCGGCCGTGAATCCTGGGCCGTCGGTGGCGATCTCGAACAATATGCCGTTCGGCTCACGGAAGTAGAGCGAGCGAAAGTAGTATCGTTCGACCTCACCGCTTGACGGCAGGCGGAACTCGGCCAGCCGCGCCGTCCATTGATGCAAGGTCTCCTGGTCCGGCGCCCTGAATGCGACGTGGTGGACCGCACCGGCGCCCTGCCGTGCCGGCGCAAGGCCCGGCTGCACCGCGACATGAAGCTCCGCCGCCGGGCCGCCTTCCCCATCTCGAAGACATGAACCTGGCCCTGACCATCCGGCGAGGCATAGTCCCGCGCCTTGCGCATGTTCATCACCCTGGTCAGCACGGTTTCAGTATTGGTGATGTCGGGAACGCTGATGACGATTGGCCCGAGCCCGCGTATCTGGTGCTCGATTGGGATCGGGCTTTGAGCCCAGGGATGACTGTCGCCCTTGCCGCCATCGCTGACGAGACGCAGGCGCTGGCCTTCCGGGTCTTCGAAGTCCAGCGACGGATAGCCGGCGATATCGCCGATCTCTCCCGTCGCGACGGTCTCGCCGGACAAGTTCTGCTTCCACCAGGCAAGGCTTTCAGGGCTGGCGACCCTCAGGCTGGTCCGCACGATGCTGTTGGTGCCGCGCCGTTCGCGTCCGACCGGCCAATCGAAGAAGGTAAGATCGGTGCCAGGCGTCGCCTCGGCGTCGGCATAGAAAAGGTGATAGGCTGACGTGTCGTCCTGATTGACCGTCTTCTTGACCAGTCGCAGCCCCAAGGTCCTGGTGTAGAAGCGAAGGTTTCCGGGTGCATTGGCCGTGATTGCGGTCAGATGGTGAATTCCTGTCAGTTGCAGGCTCATTGTCATCTCCCTGATCTCCGAGGAACTTTTCTCCCTCATATCAGAACCCCGGCCCTATCGCTGCTGCGGATTCCGACAGTCCGTCGTTGGCAGATGAAGGACTTAACCCCGGCGACGAAAAAGCCTGCTTCTCTCGGGTAGACGGATCGGAACCGGTAAAACCTGGCACGCTCGCCAAAGACCGCTCAGCCTCCTGACAGACTGCTGTCAGGAGGGGTGTGCGATAGTGTCTCCATCGAAAGAGAGGAGACCAGCTATGAACGGTTTTACCATTCTGCGCAGCGTGCAGCACTATGTCGGCAAGATCCGGACGATGCGCAACGAGATCCGCACCCGGCGTCTCATGAACGAGTTGCCGCAGAGCATCCGCAAGGACATCGGTTGGCCCGATAATTATGATGGCCGCCACGGCCGCGGCCATTGAGGCGATTTTTTCGCAGCAGCAGTTGGATGCGGACGCCTCGGCGCCCAGATAAATAGGTCCGGCGGACCGAAAGACGGAGCAGGAAATGTCCGAACAGAAAACTATCGGCGTTCTTTTCATCGATCGCTTCGCCGACTGGGAATACGGGCTGCTGGCGGCTTCGGCGGTCGAATGGTTCGGCGCACGCGCGGTGTCGCTGACGCCGAACGGCAAGCCGGTGATCTCGGCCAGCGGATTTATGCTGACGCCCGACCGCTCAACCGCGGTTGATGAAAACACCGATCTCGACGCTGTCGCGGTTATCGGCTCCGACCAGTGGGTGCATGCCCCGCCTGACGTCTCCGCACTGCTGACAGCGATTGCGGTGCGTGGCGGCGTGGTCGGCGGCATTTGCGCCGGCACCTTGGCACTGGCGGGTGCCGGCCTGTTCGACAAGGCCAAACACACCAGCAATGGTCGTGACTGGATCAACGAAAAGGAACCGGGTTATCCGGGGGCTCAGAACTATCTGGATGTGCCCTATGCCATCGCCGACTGTCGCATCGTGTCCGCGCCGGGTTCGGCTCCCGGCACCTTCGCCCTTGCCTATTTGAAGACGCTCTATCCTCAGAGAAGCAGAGATTTCGCGGAGATGCGAAGGCTGTTCGCCAAGGAGTATGCTGAAGGGGAATATGCTGAAGCCTCCTGACAGTATGGTGTCAGGAGCGGCATGCAATAGTGCGACAGTATCAGGAGACAGACATGGCGTTCATCCCTGCAAAAGCTTCGGCATGGTTCGAGATTCCCGTCACCGACATGGATCGGGCGCGCGCCTTTTATGGGTCGGTGCTCCAAAACGATCTCATTCTGGAGGAGAGCGGCCCGAACCCGATTGCGATGTTCGCCGCGCAGGACCGAACGGCCTCCGGGCACATCTACCCCGGGAAACCCGCGGCACCGGGAACCGGCCCGACCATCCATCTGTCGGTTGCCGCACCGATCGAGGACGCCATGGAACGGGTGAGGCAGAACGGCGGACAGGTCGTCTCGCCGGCAACCTCCATCCCGGCCGGCACATTCGCCTATTGCCTGGACCCCGACGGCAACAGCTTTGGGCTTTTCGTTTAGAGGTGGAAGCAACCCGAAATGGTGAAAAGCTGGAACGACAGGCTGAACGCGCCAGGCATCAACGGTATCAGGCCGACGCCGCGGACCGTTGGCGACGTCGTCGAGGGCCAGCCGATGCTGGTGCCGACGGCACGGCAGGTTGATGATTTCATCCGCTCCATCCCAAACGGCGTGGCCATGGATGTCCGCGCGTTGCGCACCGCGCTCGCCATCGAGCACGGCGCCGAAGTGACATGTCCGGTCACCATCGGCTATCATCTGCGCACTGTCGCCGAGGCTGCCAACGAGGATCTGGAGCGCGGCATGACGCTGAGCGACATCGCGCCATTCTGGCGGGTGCTGGATGCAAAGACGCCGACAACAGGGAAATTGTCCTTCGGCGCGGCATTCGTCGCCGCGCAGCGCAAGCGCGAAGGGCTTGAGCCATAATGCATGTCGCCCAAAAGTGGGAACCGATTTTGGGCCAACGACATGCTAAAAACAACATCGAGGGACCATACGATGCGCCGCGCCGACAGGCTCTTCCAGATCGTGCAGCATCTGCGTGGTGGCCGCCTGGTCACCGCCCAGAAGCTGGGCACGTGGCTCGAGGTTTCCGAGCGAACCATCTACCGCGACATCGCCGACCTGCAGTCGACGGGTGTGCCGATCGACGGCGAGGCCGGCGTCGGCTACATGATGAGGGAGGGCTTCGACCTTCCGCCGCTGATGTTCACGCGTGACGAGATCGTCGCGCTGGTTGCCGGCGCCCGCATGGTGCGCGCGTTTGGCGGCGCCGCCATGGCGCGGGCCGCCGACGAGGCACTGGTCAAGATCGGCGCCGTGCTGCCCGATCCCGAAAAGGACCGCATCGCCCGCACCGAGATCCACACGCCGATGTGGGTGGTGAGCGATGCCGCCCGCGAAGCAATCGACCTGATCGAGCGCGCGGTGGAAAAACGCCAGGTGCTGACCATCGATTACTCCGACGAAGCAGGCCGCAGCACCGCGCGCGATATCAGGCCATTGGGCCTGTGGTTCTGGGGCAAGGTGTGGACGCTGGTCGCCTGGTGCGAGATGCGCGACGACTTTCGCGCTTTCCGCATCGACCGCATCGCATCGGTGGTCATAGCCGGTCGCGTCTTCAAGCCGGAGCGCGGCAAGCAGCTCGCCGATTTTTACCGTGCGGTGGAGCGCAGCGAGGACTACGGCATGGCGCCGGACCGCGCCGCGCGAACCTAAGCGCGGCGCCCTTTCCTTCTCCCCTTGTGGGAGAAGGTGGCCGCGAAGCGGCCGGATGAGGGGTGTTCCAGGGAACGCCGACGCCTCATTTCTTCCAACACCCCTCTTCCGACTTGGCGCTGCGCGCCAATCCACTTTCTCCCACAAGGGGGGAAGGAAGAGGCGCCTCAGCCCTCCTCGTCGTCCTTGTCCTCGTCCTTCGACTTCAGCGCCGAGAGCTTGGCGAAGACGGCGTTGGCGTCGAGTTCCGCATCCTCGTCCTTTGGCTTCTCCGGCGCCGGCACGAGGCGCTCGGTCAATGCCGCCGGCAGCAGCGTGTCGCCGGCCGGCTGTGCCTGCTCGCGGCCGCGCGAGGCGCGGTTGACTTCCATGTCGAGGTCGATCTGCGAGGTGAGGCCCAGCGTCACCGGATCCATCGGCTGCAGATTGGCGGAGTTCCAGTGCTTCCTGTCGCGGATCTGGTCGATCGTCGACTTGGTTGTGCCGACGAGGCGCGCGATCTGCGCGTCCTTCAACTCGGGATGGTTGCGCACCAGCCACAGGATGGCGTTGGGCCGGTCCTGGCGCTTCGACAGCGGCGTGTAGCGCGGCCCTTTGCGCTTGGATTCCGGCACCCGCACCTTGGGGTCGGACAGCCTCAGCCGATGGTTCGGATCCTTCTCGGCGCGTGCGATCTCGTCGCGGGTCAGCTGGCCGGTCATGATCGGGTCCATACCCTTGATGCCTTGTGCCGATTCGCCGTCGGCGATCGCCTTGACCTCGAGCGGATGCAGCCCGCAGAACTGCGCGATCTGCTCGAAGGACAGCGCGGTGTTGTCGACCAGCCAGACGGCGGTCGCCTTGGGCATCAGCAGCGTATTGGCCATTGCAAAATATCCTTCTCGTTCGCCCGCGTTCCCGCGCGGGCGGTGGTTTAGAGCCACCAAAATGGGAAAATCGCGGTTTATATAACCGCTCCGTTGCCGTTCCGCAACGTTTTTGGAAGGTACCGTCGCCTAGCTCGTCGGTGTTGCAACTTGCGCGAGAGCTTTGGTGCGTTTAGCCTCGTGACATCAGCAGGATCAAGGGCGGCCCATGGCTGACGTCACCATCGAAGCGGTATCCGCCGTTGTCGGCCAGATTTACGAAGCTGCCTATGATCAGGAACGATGGCCCGATGCGGTAACCGGTCTGCGCGACCTATTCGGCGGCTCGCGCTCCTGCATTGTGCGCCTCAGTCCGGAAACGTTCGATGCGGTTGCATCCGACCTGGACCCGGAATTCATTTCGCAAAAGGGCATCGAGGCTGTTCTGCGCGATCCCCTGGCTGCGGCGGCAGCCGCCATACCTGTCGGCGCGGTCACTCACTGGCCAATGGGCCTCGACGTGGCGGCGTTCCGCCGCCGCGAGCTCTGGCAGGACTGGCTGAGGCCGCGCGACATGTATCACGGACTGGCCTGCAACCTGCTCTCCACCAACAGCGCAAACTGGCTGCTTAGTATAGATCGCGGTTCAAGGCGCGGGGCATTCGATAACGCCGATATCGACCTTTTGCAGAAGATCGTGCCGCATATGCTGCGCGCCGGGCAGATCGGTCGACAGCTGGAGAACACCTCGGCGCTGGCATCGGCCTTCTCGCACCTGCCCTTCGGCGTGTTTCTGGTAAACGGACATCAGCACATCGCGCAGATGAACGAAGCCGCCGAGGCAATGCTGGCGCGACCCGACAGCCCGATGAAGCTGAATGGCGGCGCAATCGTCGCCTCCAATCCCAAGGACACACAGGCGCTTCAGCAGCTGGTCGAGGACGCCTGTTGCTTGCGCGACGGCGCGATGCCCGGAACCGGAGGAACGCTGCTGGTGCCGTCGGATCACAAGCGCTCTGACCTGACCCGACTGGTGCTGTCGGTAGCGCCATTCGTCGATGCCCGCGCCTATGGACTGGCCTCGGAACGTTGCGCGGTGATCATGGTCACCGAGGTCGCCCGCCGCATTCCCGATGGCTTCGAGACGCATGTCCGCGGCCTGTTCGATTTGACATCGGCCGAAGCCCGGCTGGCAGCCGGTTTGGCATCCGGGAGCACTCTGAAAGAAGCCGCGGCGCGTTCGAACATAACCGTGAAGACCTGCCGCACTTATCTGGAACGGATTTTTTCCAAGACCCGCACCCGTCAGCAGAGCGAATTGGTCGCGCTGCTCAAGAGCACGGAACCGCTCAGCGGCCGCGGCCGCTAGCCCGGCAACAAAACGCCCTGATGTCGGCATTTGCCGACTGTTAGAGAAGACCCGTTTCGTCCACATTTTGCCTGCGGTAGCGGCGAGCTGCTTTGGCAGAGCAGCCGCCGCCGATGTGGGCTGATCGATGTTGGGATCCGGGCACGCTGTCGCGGCGGGGTTGTTGCCGTTCGCGATTTCCTATGCGCTTCTGGCAATGCTGCCGGGCGCCAATTTTGCTGTCGTCGCGCAGGCTGGGCTAACCGCTTCGCGTGCCACAGCACTTTCAGCTGCCGCCGGTATTGCCGTGGGCGCGAGTTCGTTGGCGGTGGTCGTCGTGACGGGCGCCGCCGCGCTGCCGCCCGGAAGCATCGCGCACCAGATGGCCGCCAGCCTTTATGGCGCAATGCTGGTCTTCATCGGCTGGAATTCGATGCGGCGGGCGCTGTCGATCACGATCGGCGCCAACGAGCCGAAGCCGCTTCCAATCGTTCGGTACTTCCGGCTGGGGTTTATCACGGCGGCGGCAAATCCGGCCACCGCGTTGTTTTTTGCATCCTCTACGCTGAGCCTAAATACGCGCGGGGCAATTCACATATCCCTGGCAGCGCTAGTTTTTGCCATTGCAATCGCCTGGTTTGGCCTTGTCGGCCTGGCTATTTCCCAGCCAGCCATGCGCGAATTTCATAACCGTTTCCGCAAGCACGTGGACATCGTGCTGGGAGGGGCCTTGATAGCGATTGGTTTTGCCGCGCTTAGCCAGTGAAGCGACCAATTGACGGCATTCCCCGATCGTCATCTGCGATTGAGCGGTTCTGTGCTCTTGAGCAAAGCGACGAGTTGGCTTTGCTACCGGGTCCCCGGTCTTGGCGAAAATCCGTTCGAGATAGGTCCGGCCGGTTTTTACGGTGATCTTCAAGTCGGATGCCGCAGCTTTCAAGGGTCGTCCCTGCGAAAGCGCGGCCGCCAAACGTGCCTCGGAGGGCGTCAGGTCGAACAGGCCCGCGAGGAGGGCTGGAGAAGGCACGACGGCACTGGCCCTTACCTCCGTTGCAGCAACCAGGATGTCCGCGCCGGCGAAAATGTCATGTGCGGCGCGGCGCAGCGGCAAAAGGTGGATGACCACAGCCGGCCGGCTTTCGTTGGCGGCAACAGGAGTCGATCGGACCGCGAAATCGTTGCGATTCTCGAGAATGGCCTGCTGAAAAAGCGCGTTGGCGGAGGCATTGGCGATCGCCATGCCGCCATAGGCTGTTGGCAGAAACATCTCGGTCATTTCTTCCAGCAGGCCGTTGGCCGTCAGCACGCGTCCCGATGCAGTCATGACCGCGGCGGGCAGCCCGATGGTCTCGAGTGCCGAGACGGTCGCCCTGGCCTGTTCCAACCCCAATTGCGCCGAGACCATGCCGGCACGCGCGAAATGCGGGCGAAGCTGGTCCAGCCGATCGACCGACGCCCGATCCCGTAGGTGCCATCCTTCATCCACCGTTGAAAGCGAAAGTGACGAGCTCGCCACTCAGCATGGCAACTGCCGAACAAACGTGGGCGCCGATACCGGCCGCTCTCAGCTGTATCCGCACAGGATCATTTTCGACCTCTTCGGCTGTCAGGAAATCTTCGACCTGAACGAAGCTCGCCGGCTGCATGCTGCACATACGCTGTACGGCGTCAGACAATTTCCAGGCGTCACTAGCGACAAATTCATCAAACAAGGATCGGATGGAGTTGCCGTGAACCGGAGAAACGTCACTCAATCTGCCGCGGACCAGAGAATCGGCACTCAACAGGAAGATGGCGCCGGTGGCCGAACCAGAAAGACTGCCGGCAGCTTCGAGCGTATCACCCCAAAGTTCCGGCACGAAAGCCGCCTCGTAGATCTTGTCCGTCAGATCGTCGAACGTGGGCGCAAGCCTGTTTCAGAGTCAGCACGCTACTGGCCCCGGATCGGCGCTCCCAGCCGCTGACCTAGTCCCGCGCGATCAAAATGCCCCACGCTGAAACTGGAGGCAACCATAGATTGCGATCGAGTTGTATTCGGTTCTGGATTGTGGCGATTATCGCAGCCGCTGCATAGACTTCAACACGACAAACCCGCCAGACTGGGTCCAGCGGGCTCGGAACCGGCGGCGGGAAACCCGCCTGCCTCGGCTCTTGCTTAGCGGATCAACGCACCTTGCGGGCGATCCTCTCGATGTCACCACGGTTGATGCCGAGGTCGTTGAGCTCACGGGCGTTCAGGCGGTTCAGTTCGCGCACGGTTTCATTGTACATGCGCCAGTTGCGGAAAGCACGGATCGGGTTCATGGTAGTCCTCCATCGTTTCGATGCCGCTCAAATAGGCACCGTTGATGAAAAGTTGAACAGACGCTTTTGCATGGCGGCAATGCGTTTGTTGCATTGCGCAATTGAGATTTTGTTCAGCTTGTTTACCGACCGTCAGCCGACGTCGAGCACGATCTTGCCGATGTGGTCGCCGTCCTCCATCCGCTCATGCGCCCGCCACGCCTCCTTGAGCGGGAAGATCATGTCCATTACGGGTGCTACCTTGCGGGTGCCGAGCAGCGGCCACACCTGCGCCTCCAGCGCTGCGGCGATTGCCGCCTTGAATTCGACGGTGCGCGGCCGCAGCGTCGAGCCGGTGTGGGTGAGCCGCTTGACCATGATCTTCGAGAAATCGGCGCTTGCCACCGCCCCGCTCTGCGTCGCGATCTGGACGATGCGGCCTTCCACCGCCGCGGCCTGGTAGTTTCGCGCCACATAGTCGCCGCCGACCATGTCGAGGATGACGTTGGCGCCCTTGCCGCCGGTCGCGTCTTTGACCGCCGCGACAAAATCCTCCTCGCGGTAGTTGATCGCCCGGTCGGCGCCAAGCTTCAGACAGGCGTCGCACTTCTCCTGGCTGCCGGCGGTGGTGATGACATAGGCGCCGAAGGCCGAGGCGAGCTGGATTGCCGTGGTGCCGATCCCGGACGAGCCGCCATGCACGAGCAGCGTCTCGCCGCTCTTTAAGGCGCCGCGCTCGAAGACATTGTGCCAGACGGTGAAGTAGTTTTCCGGTACCGCCGCCGCCTCGGTGTGGGTGAAGCCGGCGGGCAGCGGCAGCACGCTGCCGGCATGGACCTTGACGTATTCGGCATAGCCGCCGCCGGGTGTCAGCGCGCAGACCCGGTCGCCGACGCGCCAGCGCGATATCTCGTCGCCAACAGCGGCGACTTCGCCGGACACTTCGAGACCCGGCAGGTCAGACGCACCAGGCGGCGGTGGATAGGCGCCCTTGCGTTGCTGCACATCCGGCCGGTTGATACCGGCGGCGCGCACCCGGATCAGGATTTCGCCGGGACCGGGCACGGGCACGTCGCGCGTTTCCGGTCTCAGCACCCGCGGTCCGCCGGGTTCCGAGATCGCGATGGCCGTCATCTTCGCCGGAATTTTGTTCTGTTCGCTCGCCATGAATTTTCCCGTCTCGCTTCGCCAGTTTCTTGCCAGTTGCCGGTTTTCGTGCCGACTGCCAGTTTTCTTGCCGACTGTTTGCATCCATGCCCCTGCCCTATGTATGCTGCCCTGTCCTTTGTATGCTGATTGGCAAATCAGGCAAATGGCCACTGCAGCGCTAAGCGTGCGATTGGACGCGCAAAGGACCTGTAGCAGTTCAATTTTTGCGCATGAGCGAGGAGCGACGATGGCGATCTTCGACGACGAACCCAAAAAGAAAGCCCGCCCGCATGAGATCGGGCAGGATCTGTCGCTGCTTTCCGTCGATGAACTGTCCGAGCGGATCGGCATCTTGCGCGACGAGATCGCCCGGCTCGAAGCCGAGCTCAAGACCAAGAGCACCACCAAATCAGCGGCCGAGGCGCTGTTTCGCCGCGGATAGTTCCCAAGACCGAAGCGCCCGCCGCCGAAAAGCTCGAATCTTCAGACCCTCCCCAAATTCCAGCCGGATCAGCTAAATGTTTGCAAGCTACCGACCTATCCTTTCGCTGCTTCGCGGCACCGCTTTCCTGCTGGCGGCAACCGGACTGCACGGGCTGTTGTTGCCGCTGCGCGGCCAGCTGGAGGGTTTCTCGACCGCATCGCTCGGCCTGATGGGCACGGCCTGGGCCGGCGGTTTCGTCACCGGCTGCTTCTTTGCGCCGCGCCTCGTGCGCCGCGCCGGTCACGTACGGGCTTTTGGCGCCTTTGCGGCATCGGGAGCCATCGTCGCACTGCTCACCGGCCTGATCATCGACGAATATATCTGGATCCTGCTGCGCGCCTTCACCGGCTTCACCATGGCCGGCGCCTTCATGATCATCGAAAGCTGGCTAAACGAGAAGTCCACCAACGAGAACCGCGGCGCCGTCTTCGGGCTTTACATGATGGTCACCTATGCCTCGATCATGGGCGGCCAGATGATCGTTGCCGGCGGTGATGTGAAGTCGGCCTCGCTGTTCATGATCACCGGTATCCTGTTCTGCCTGTCGCTCATTCCGACCGCGGTGTCGACGGCTTCGCATCCCAAGCCGCTGCAGGACGTCTCGCTCGACGTCAAGGGGCTCTATGTCAATTCGCCGGTGTCGGCGATCGCCTGCGTTTTGATCGGCGTCGCCAACGGCGCCTGGGGCACGCTTGGCGCCGTCTATGGCGCCCGCATCGGCATTTCCACGGCCGAGATCGCGCTGATGATGAGCCTGGTGGTCGTCGCCGGCGCCGCCATGCAGCTTCCGGCCGGGCGTCTCTCCGACAAGACCGACCGCCGTTTTGTGCTGGCAGGCCTGGCCTTCGGCGCGGCACTGTTCGCCGTCGCGCTGTTCCTGTTCGAGCCGCGCTCCGGCGTCTTCGTCATTGTCTGCACCGCCGCCTACGGCGCCTTTGCCTACACGCTCTATTCGATCGCCGTAGCTCATGCCAACGACCACGCCCGGGCGGAGGATTTTGTCAAAGTGTCCGGCGGCCTGCTGCTGCTCTATGGTTTCGGCACGATGATCGGGCCGCTGCTGGCCGCCGGCCTGATGGGCTGGATGCGTCCGGAAAGCCTGTTCCTTGCAACGGCCCTCGCGCATCTTTGCCTGGCAGGCTATACACTGCTGCGCATCAGCCGGCGCGCACCGGTGCCGATAGAAGATCGCGACGCCTTCAAGACGCAACCGGCCGAGCGCTCGATCACGCCGGAAGCCTTGCGGCTCGATCCGCGCAGAAAGCCTGAAACCAATGGTTGAGATTTGGAAAACTTTGCCTCACAAATAAGGCATGATGTTTTCCGACGCCTTCATGGCGATTGCCGATCCCAACCGGCGCTATCTCTTGGAAGAGCTTCGGCGCGGCCCGAAGACCGTCAACGAACTGGCCGCCGGGTTGCCGGTCTCGCGCCCGGCTGTTTCGCAGCATCTGAAAGTGCTGCTCGACGCCGGTCTGGTCAACGCCAAGCCGGAAGGGACAAGGCGCGTCTATACGGTCAGCAGTGCCGGCTTCCTGAAGCTCAACATCTGGCTCGACCAGTTCTGGGAGGTCGAGCAGCTTGGCTCGCCCGGAAGCTGAGGTGCGCCGTCGCATCTTTTGCCAGTAGCGCACCAGGCGCGTCGAGCAGCTCGCATGGCGAAAGCTCCTTAGGATTCAGGTGCTTGGCGTTGTGCCGCACATCGTCCCATTGAAACAGTGTCGGCATCGGACTAAGCGTTCCAGCTTGGACGTTCCTGAACACGGTCGAGCCAATGATGGACATTGACGAGCGAGTCCGGGATGTCGGCTCCGAAGAAGGCGCCAAGCCAGGCTGCCACGGCAGCGGTGATGTCGGCGACGGAGTACTGGTCGCCGGCGATGAACGGGGGGCCATCGGCAATCTCGCGGTCAAGCCACGCCCACTTTGCCGGAACGGCTTCGCGCTGGGTTTCGGCGAAAGCCGGGAACTGCACAAGCCGCTCCGCAAACATGGGATCGGAATGCAGGGCAATGCTGCCGATCGTTCCGAAGATCTCGATCTCGGCGCGGCGGTTCCACATCTCGACCTTGCCTTGGCTGACCGCGTCCGAGCCGAACAGTGCCGGCGTCGGATGAACCGCCTCCAGATAGCGGCAGATGGCGATGCTTTCGGTGATCACCGTGCCGTCGTCGAGCACGAGCACGGGAATCTGGCCGAGTGAGTTGAGCTCAAGGAATTGCGGGGTTTTGTGCTCGCCTTTTGTCAGATCGACATCAACCCGCGGAACGTCGATGCCTTTCTCAGCCATGAAGATGCGGACGCGGTAGGAATTCGGACCAATGCCGCAGTAGAGTTTCATCATATCCTCCCGATTCTGCTGATCTTTGGCTCAGGCTGTGGCGCTCACGCGCATTCCACCCGCAGGTTGTCGAGCATCTGACTCCAGCCAGCCCGATGGTTTTCGGGCTGATCATGGCCGTCAAGAAAGGCGCCTTGCTCGGTCATCACCAGCCGGCAGCCTGTGCCTTCTGGACTGAATTCAACCGTCAGCAGGCCGACAAACAATCGCTGGCCGCTGCTTGTCATGCCGCCAGCCGAGACGATGCGCTGGTCGCGCACGATGTCGAGGTAGCGCGTCTCGTTCACATAGCTCTCGCCACCTTTGGGTCCGAAACGGCTGAGCGCAATGCCGCCCACCTGGAACTCGAAGCGGTCAATGCTGCTTTCCCACCCCTCGCCGGGCGAGCCCCAGCGCTGCAATGCGGTGGGATCGGACCAGGCGGCGAACACCCGCGCCGGCGAAGCGTCGTAGCTGCGTTCAAGCACTATGGTCGAATGGACGACGGAGCGTTCGCTCATGTTGGCCTCCTCAGTTTCCTTCGGTTTCGCCTTTGGTTTCCGCAAGAAAGCCGCCGAGCCGGTCGAGCCGCTGTTCCCAACTCAGGCGCCGTTCGTTGATCCAGTGTTCGGCGGTCCTCAGCGCCTTCGGCTCGAGCTGGCAGGTGCGCACCCGGCCGAGCTTTTCGGTGCGGACGAGGCCGCTCGTCTCGAGCACGTTCAGGTGTTGGACGACCGCCGACAGCGACATCGCCAGCGGCTCGGCCAACTGGCTGACCGAGGCGGGGCCGCGCGACAGTCGCTCCACCATGTGCCGCCGCGCCGGGTCGGCGAGCGCCTGGAACATCACGTCGAGCTGGGCGGTATCGTGCAGCATCGGGCTTAACCGTTGTTTTAGGGGAAAAGTTTGAAATAGGGCTGCGCTTCCTCGGTCACGCGGGCGACAGACGGCCGCAGCAGCAGCCGGTCGTGGTAGCGCGCGACTGTTCATTGCCGACAAATGTGAACGGCGTTCCATTTTCATAGACCGCGATCAGCGGCTTCCAGCAGAAGGAGGCCAGCGGATGGCGATGGATCGCCAACGACATTGCTTGCTCGTTCCTTTGGATTGTTCGCCACTGCATGATTACAGAGAGCCAGACACTAAAGCGTTTACTTAACTATTGCCGCTGAGACCGTGTGTCAAGGTCCGACTTCGCGCTTACCTGGCCTGTCTATGAGCGGCGATGGCATCGACAATCACAGCCCAATCGTCGGGATGGAGTTCGTGGCCGCCGCCTTCAATACGGACCAGCCTCGCGCCGGCAACTGCTTCGGCAAGAGCGGCGCCATGCTCGACCGGAAAGATCGGATCCGCGGTGCCGTGGATGACGAGGAGCGGAACCTTCAAGTCGTGCAGGCGACCCTTCCAGTCCTCGTTGCCCCGATCTTCGCCGCCCCGATCTTCACCGGTCTTGAGCATGAAATGATTGGTCGCGCTTAGAAAACCGCCGGACCGGTCGTAGTCCTGTTCGACGAACGCCCTCGTCCGCTTGTGGTCGAATCGATGCGCGGTGCCGGCGATTGCGTGCGCGTCCTTGACGATGAAGTCGACCACCTGGGCTCGGTCCGACCAGTCGACATCAGCGCCTTCGGCCGAATGCTTCATATAGGCTTCGGTCGTCCCTGGCAGATGCGACGTGTCGATCCCGATTGGCGAAGTGCTGATCGCCGTTAGCGAGAGGATCCGCGACGGATGTTTCAACGCCACAAGCTGTGCGATCATGCCGCCCATCGACATGCCGACGACATGCGCTTTCGCAATGCCATAATTGTCGAGGACGCGGATGGCGTCGTCCACCATATCGTCGAAAGTGTAAGGCGGTTTGCCCGGCGCATATTTGGTCGAACGGCCGGTATCGCGATTGTCATAGCGGATCACGAACCGGCCGTTGCCGGCCAGTTTCCGGCAGAACGCCTCAGGCCACCAGAGCATCGAGGCCATCGCGCCCATAATCAGCAGCATCGGCGGATGCGCGGGATCGCCAAACGTCTGCGACGCGATTTCGGGTTCCGCTGCCTTGGTCATGGTCGCCGTCTCCTCTCCGCAAACCAATTGCATTTTGCAATCGGTTGTACAATAATAAAACTGATATAATAATGCAACCGGTTTCAATCGGAGAATCGGATGACCATCGATCGCCGGTCTGGGTGCCCGATCAACCTGTCGCTTGAAGTGTTTGGCGACAGGTGGAGCCTGATCATCCTTCGCGACATGATTTTTGGCGGTAAACGCCACTTTCGCGACCTGCTCAACGGGTCTCTGGAAGGCATCGCTTCCAACATCCTCGCCGATCGGCTGAAACGGCTGAAGGCGCTCGGCATGCTGACCAGGGCTGACGATCCGACCCACAAGCAGAAGGCGATCTACAGCCTGACCGAAATGGCGATAACGCTGGTGCCGATCCTGGCGCATCTCGGCGCCTGGGGGCGCGTCTGGCTGCCGGTTAGCGGGGAACTCTCGATCCGCGCCGAGCTTCTGGAAAGGGGCGGCCCGCCGATGTGGGAAAAGTTCATGAACGAATTGCGCCATGAACATCTGGGCACGCCTTCCGACACGCCGCCGGATGCCACGGTGCGTGCGACGTTGCAGGCCGGATACGAGGCGGTTGTCGCCCGAAAGGCGCCGAGCCCCTGGTGGGATGCCGGCGCCTGACCAACTTATTTTCCCCATCGCAGGTCGGCTCTGCTATTGAAGCTATTGAAAACTATAATTTACGGGATTGGAAAAGCCCTTGGTTGAGAATTCTAAGGATACTGCCCGCGCGCGGGCCGATTTGCGTTTCAAGAAGCAGGAAGAGGCCGCCACGGTTCGACAGAAGGCGATGGCGGAATATGTCGCCGAGAGCGACGCCCGCCAGATAAAGACCAACAAGCTGAGGGCGCTCCGCCTTGCCAAGGAAGCGGAAGATCTCGCCAATGCGCCGGCTGCTCCGGTGAAGAAGCCGGCGCGCGCCAAGAAAAAATAGCGGGCCGACGTGTCGGGCGGCCCTGTCCAGCCCGTTGTCGGCAGGTGCTGACATCGAGGCGGCTGCTTCACCGCCTTTTATGCATGTCGTTATCGCAAAACCGCTGCGCATCCTCCGATCAGGCCCAGGGAATGCTTTTGCGCGACATGCATTAGCCCATGTTTATGTCGCGGCTGGCCGCTCGCATCGATACTGAGAAGCCGGCGAGGACGTCGACCAGTGCGATGACCATCAAAATGAAGAAAACCGAGTGTGCCGCGCCCTTCACCAGCAGGAACTCGACCAGGAACGCCACGAAGACGAAGGTCGACAACAGGTGGTCCATGATCGAGGCGTTCGTCGTGCGTGTCGATTTCACGATTTCGACGAAGAAGAGAAGCAGCCCGATCAGCATGATCAGATCGCCGAGCGTCATCGAGAACACCCCGCCCGACATCATGCGGATCGAGAACATTTGGCTTGCCCAGGGATCGTCGCCGCCGCCGAATATTCCCAAAAGCCCAAGATTATAGAGGACGAAGGGCACGATCAGCAGCGGGATGGCACCGAACATCAGAAGGCTCCGGTTGGACAGCCTTCTCTAGTATGCGCTCGGCGTTCGCCGTCAAGAATTTTCGCACACAACTGCAAACACGGACTAAGACGGTGCGAAATAACAGTACCAGCCGGTACGGCTGCCATCCGGCATGTCTGCTGGCATGTCTGAAATGACCGGTGGGCGATCATCTGCACAAAACGCGGAAAGACCGGCGCGATGGCCGGTCCTTCGATAGTCACATACCGTCGAAAGCGTTCTCAGCTGTCCTTCGGCTCGAGAACCTGGCGACCGCGATACATGCCGGTCTTCAGGTCGATATGGTGCGGGCGGCGCATCTCGCCGGAATTCTTGTCCTCGACATAGGTCGGGGCCTTCAGCGCATCGGCCGAACGGCGCATGCCGCGCTTCGACGGAGAGGTTTTTCGTTTCGGTACGGCCATGGATATGCTCCACTACATGGTCAAAATGCCCCGGCTGCCCTGGTGAAAGGGCCGCGTCAGGGCCGGAATCTGAGAAAGTCGGGTGCCTATACACGCCCTGCGCCGTTTTGGCCAGCGCCGCCGCGAATTTTTTTAAGCTATCGCAGGCAGCCGACATAGGCGCCGGACCGGCCGGCGCGCCGCTCGATCAGCGAGGCCAGCCGCCTCAGTCCTGGCCCTGGCTTCGCCGGGTTACGGGCGATCGGGTTCGGCAGGGTAACGGCAAGCAGCGCCGCCTGTCGCCGCGACAATCGTTTTGCCGAAACCCCGAAATGGTGCTGGGCGGCAGCCTCGATGCCATAGATGCCCGGCCCCCATTCGGCGATGTTGAGATAGATTTCCATGATGCGCCGTTTCGGCATCACCATGTCGATATAGACGGCCAGGGGCAGCTCGACGACTTTCCTGACCGAGCCCAGCGGCCGCGACCACAGATAGAGGTTCTTCACGGTCTGCATGGTGATGGTCGAGGCGCCACGCGTCATCTCGCCGGCCAGCGCGTCGTCGACGACGCCCCTCAACTCGCCAAGGTCGATGCCGCGATGGAAACAGAACTGCCCGTCCTCCGACATGATGACCGAATGCGCCAGCGTCGGCGCCACATCGTCGATCGAGACCCAGCGCCGGTCATAGCCGGAAAACGTCGCCAGATCCTTCAGCATCAGTGTCGATACCGGATGCACGAACGGCGGCAGATACAGAAAGGTCAGCACCACCGGCATCAGCGCCAGCACTACGGCGACCGTGATACCGCGCCGGACCCAGTGCCGGGGCCAACGTTTGAGACCGATGCGGTTGCCGCGTTTCGGCCTCACCATGTCCAGCCCTTCGGTTTCGTGATCGACGATCGGTTCCGCCAAGCCGCTCAATCCATGCTGCTCCCTGCCCCGGCATAATGGCGCTTGGCTTCTTGCGCAACGTCTGAGTGTCGGCTACCCGTCCCGGCATGACGAAAGACGATCAAATATCGTTCGAGGCAGCGCTTGTCGCACGCACGGGCCCGATCGAGGCGCTGCTCAGGCGGCTGCTCGACGACCGTCCGCTTTCTGGCGAGATCGTGCGGCCGCGCCGCCTAATGGAGGCGATGCGCCACGGCGTGCTGAACGGCGGCAAGCGTCTGCGCCCGTTCCTGGTCATGGAAAGCGCCGCGCTGTTTTCCGCCGACGGCGAGACGGCGCTGCGCGTCGCGGCGGCGCTGGAATGCGTGCACTGCTATTCGCTGATCCATGACGATCTGCCGGCCATGGACGACGACGATCTGCGCCGTGGCCAGCCGACCGTGCACAACGCCTTCGACGAGGCGACCGCCATCCTCGCCGGCGACGCCTTGCTGGCGCTCGCCTTCGACATCATTGCCGACGAAGCGACAATGCTGCCGGCCGAACGGCGGGCGGCGCTGGTGCTGGCGCTGGCCCGCGCCGCCGGAGCCGGCGGCATGGTCGGCGGCCAGATGCTCGATCTCGAAGCCGAGCGTATCCGGCCGGAAGAAGCCGGCATCATCCGGCTTCAGGCGATGAAGACCGGCGCGCTGATCCGCTTCGCCTGCGAGGCGGGCGCAATCCTTGCCGGCGCGCCGGCGGCCGACCGTGAACGACTGGCGGAATTCGGCTCGGCGATCGGGCTCGCCTTTCAACTTGCCGACGACCTGCTCGATCTGACAGCGGATGCGCGCCAGATGGGCAAGGCGACCGGCAAGGATGCCGCCGCCGGCAAGGCGACGCTGGTGGCGCTGCACGGCGCCAACTGGGCGCGGGACCAGCTTCAAGGCCTCGTCGACCAGGCCCACGCCTTGCTTTGTCCCTATGGCGAAGACGCCGTGCTTCTGAAGCAGGCAGCGGAATTCGTAGCGGCCCGCAACAGCTGACGCTGTTCCAATATCAAACGCTCGAGGCGAAGCAACGTGCAAGCTAGCGCAGCCGGCCGATCGGAATGATTTCTGGCGATGTCGGAGCGTATTGCTCGCCACGCCAGCTGCCGAGCCATTCTTCGACGACCAGCCCGGTCTGATCCAGCATCTGCGCGAGGCTTTCCTTTGCCGCAAAGGCTATTTTCGATTCGGCGCTGAGCACCCGTCCGCTGTCGGGCATTTCGTAATGGGTCGAGTAAGTAACGACACCGGTAGCGGGATCGTGGCGGAAATCGTTCCACGCTCTTAGCGCGCCCAATCCGGGATGACTGAGTTCCCGTTGCGACCGTTCCGGCGTCCACTCGAGCCACTCCTGCGCGGCTGGATTTCGCGTGTCGAAGATGAATCGCCCATCGGCAGCCAGATGAGCGGCGATCGTGGCAAGCACCGCCTCTTGATCTTCCGGCGTGAGAAACACCTGGAAGGCGTGCCCGGTCAAAAGCACCAGATCGAAGCGTCGTCCGAGCCGGACGTTGCGCGCATCGGCCTCGACCCAGTCGACCCTCTGCCCGCCGGCTCTGCGGCGCGCAATATCGAGCATCGCCGGCGCGGGATCGACGCCGGTCACGCTGCGCCGATCGGCGAGCGCGGCGGCCAATTGCCCGGTGCCGCAGCCGAGATCGAGAACCGAGCCGGCTTCCCTGGCGAAGCCGACGCAATAGTCGAAATCCACGCCGCCTTCGTTCTCGATATCGTAGAACTGGACAAGTTCGGGATCGCTGTAGAGACGGTCGGTCATGGTAAGCCTATGGCTGAAGCCGTGGACCGGCAGAATTCCTGGAATAAAAGCGCAGCTTCGATAGTTTGTCGGGAAAAATCAGCGGCACCCATCACCGATTCCGCACCACAATGCACGCACCGCCGACGCTTTGCAGTTTCCGGCAGATGTTGCCGGCCTTGGCTTTGGAGTCGGCGCCGATCCGGACTGCATAGATGCCGCGCCTGCCGATCGGCGAGCGCACCCGGCTGACGACCGGATTATGCCCGCCAAGCAAGGCCGGAAACCGGCGCTTCACACCGTTCCATTGATTGAGCGCCGCGGCGCGGCGGAAGTTGCCGGCCACCTGCACGCCCCACGGCTTGACGTTGATCGACGCCATCGCCACGGTTTGGGACTTGATGACCGGCAGCCTGCGGCAGGCGACCGCAAAGGTCGCCTTCTTGTCGAGCGGCTGGATGGTGCCGGCATAGGCGGTGTCGGTGAACCTGTCGGCCGGCTCGCCCATGATGTCCAGAACGTAGTTTTCGGTCTCCATCGGCAGGAAGCCACCGGAACTCAGCCAGCGCGATACCCGGTTTTCACCGGCATTGTAGGCAGCGGCGGCGAGGCCCAGATTGCCGAAGCCGGTTTTCATCTCGGCGAGATATTTTGCCGAGGCCGGGATGGCCTGCTCGATATCGAAGGAATTGGCGAGGCCGCGTAACCTGGCGGTGCCCGGCATGAATTGCGCTATGCCTTCGGCGCCGACCGGACTGACCGCATTGGGATCGAAGCGGCTTTCCTTCCAGATCAGCCGGGCAAAAAAGTCCTTGGGCAGGCCGTTTTGGTCGGCATGCGCCTCGATCAGATTGCAAACCCGATCGAGCAGCCGCTGTTTGGCAGGGCGCGGCGGATCGGCCTGGACGGCTGTCGCCCAGCCCAGCCCGCCAAGCAAGAGCAACCCACGTAGCAAGACTACCCCACGTAGCAAGACCGGCGTCGTCCAGCGCCGCATCGACCTACTCCGCCGCGGCCTTGCCGGATTGCCCAAACCGCTGCTCGATATAGTCGTCGACCATTTTCTCGAAGTCGGCGGCGATCGAAGGACCGCGCAGCGTCGCCGCCTTCCTGCCGTCGACGAACACCGGCGCCGTCGGCGTCTCGCCGGTGCCGGGCAGCGAAATGCCGATATCGGCATGCTTGGATTCACCCGGACCGTTGACGATGCAGCCCATCACCGCGACCTTGAGGTTTTCGACGCCGGGGTATTTTTCACGCCACACCGGCATGTTCTTGCGCAGATCCGCCTGGATGTTCTGGGCGAGTTCCTGGAACACCGTAGAGGTGGTGCGGCCGCAGCCGGGACAGGCGGCGACGATTGGCACGAACTGCCGAAACCCCATGGTCTGCAGGAGTTCCTGCGACACTTGCACCTCGCGGGTGCGGTCGCCGTTCGGCTCCGGCGTCAGCGAGATGCGGATCGTGTCGCCAATGCCTTGCTGGAGAAGAATGCCCATCGCCGCGGACGAGGCGACGATGCCTTTCGAACCCATGCCGGCCTCGGTAAGGCCGAGATGCAGCGCGTGGTTGGAGCGGGTGGCAAGCTCGGTGTAGACGGCGATCAGATCCTGCACGCCGCTGACCTTGGCCGACAGGATGATCTTCTCGCGGCCAAGGCCGATCTGCTCGGCCAGTTCGGCCGAAAGGATCGCAGACTGCACGATCGCCTCGCGCGTTACCTCCTGCGCGGTCAGCGGAAAGCCCTGGCGCTGGTTGTCGTCCATCAGCCTGGTCAAAAGCTCCTGGTCGAGCGACCCCCAATTGACGCCGATGCGCACCGGCTTGTCGTACCGGATCGCCATCTCGACGATAGCCGCGAACTGCCGGTCCTTCTTGTCCTTGAAGCCGACATTGCCGGGATTGATGCGGTATTTGGCCAGCGCCTCGGCGCAAGCCGGGTGGTCGGCGAGCAGCTTATGGCCGATATAGTGGAAATCGCCGACCAGCGGCACATTGATGCCGAGCCGTTCGAGCCGCTCGCGGATGGCGGGCACGGCGGCGGCACTCTCGTCGCGGTCGACGGTGATGCGCACGATCTCGGAGCCGGCGCGATGCAGCGCCGCAACTTGAGCGACTGTCTGGTCGACATCGGCGGTGTCGGTGTTGGTCATCGACTGAACGACGACAGGAGCGCCCCCGCCGACCATCACGCCGCCGACGTCGACACCGACAGACGTGCGGCGCGGCAAGGGTGAAGAAAAATATCCGGTCATGGCCGGCTGCCCTTTGTTAGCGCCGAATTCCGGAATCGGTTTCCGGAAACAATCTGCGCAAAAATCAAAATATAGCGTCCATCGCGCGTCCGAAAGGAGACGCGGCGCTATAGAAGGTCCCGGCATGAGGTGGAGGAGCAAAGATGGCTTGTCAATGGCGACAGGCAGGCAAACCTGTCAAATCGAACCGCCGGACAAACAAGGAACCGCTCCGGCGGCATTGGTTGCCGCCGGAGAAGATGGTCGCGCGCACAGCGCACACTGTCCCTGCACGACCCCGAAACCGAAGGATTTTCGCTGGGATCATGCGCCAAAATCAGAAGCACGACAGCGCCCTTTGCGCGTCCAAAGGACGCGCAGCGCCGTAGATGAGCGTCAGTGCGTGGTGGGTTTCGGCTTCGCCTTCAGTTTCTCAATCTCGTCCTTGAGTGCCAGCTTGCGCCGCTTGAGATTCACGATTTCGAGGTCGTCGACCGATGGATGGTTCATCGCATCATCGATTTCGCGTTCGATGTCGCCGTGTTTCCGCTGCAGCTCATCAAGATGGGATGCAAGAGACATGATTGGTTCTCCCTTTCATGGTTTCCTCGATTGCAGCCGTCAAGGCGCGTCCCACCGCAATTTCGCTTCTGTGACGGCATAATGACAGTGTGCCACTATCGGGCATCGATGTCGAATGCTGCGTGGTAGCATTCCACGACAATACGAAATGTGGTATTGGCTGCGCGCCGGTGCAAGATACCTCCGGCCTCGCCCAATCAGGCCCATTTTTGGGCGCCGCAGACGTGCAGACGGTAGATAATGTCCGAACAGGAACAGGCTGATATCCGCCTCGAATATTCTCGGCTGAAGCAGGAACACGCCGATTTCGACGCGGCCATCAACGCGATGATCGCCATGAACTGCGACCCTCTGCAGATCCAGCGCATGAAGAAGAAAAAACTTTTCCTGAAAGACCGGCTGATGGCGCTGGAAGACCGGATCATCCCCGACATCATCGCGTGAGCGAATCCCGCTTGCGGTCGCGACAAATCCTGCTCATCCCGTGATCGAAAGCCTCGCCGCGCGTTCGCGCAGCAGGGCGATGAGATCGCCGGTCTTCTCCTCGGAAGTGTCGATGGGAACCACCAGGCATATCGTCGCCTCGACCTTGCCGGCAGCTGAAAAGACCGGCGCGGCAAGGCATTTCGTATAGGCGTCGACAAGACCGGAGGTCACACAGTAGCCGGCAGCCCCGGCCGTCGCGATATCTTCTATGAAGTCGTCCAGCAACAATCTGCGGCCGTCCGGCAGGACGAGATCGTCTTCGGACACCATGTCTTCGATCACGGCCCTTTCGAAACCGGCGAGAAGCAGGCGCCCGGAAGCGGTCCAGGGAAGCGGGATCTGCAGACCCGTGGCCGAACTGATCCGGAACGGCCTGGTGCCCGGGCTTGAATGGACAATCGTGTAGCGGCCGCTTTGCAGCATGCACAATTCGGAGGTCTCGCCTGTCTCGCGCGAAAGATTGTCGACTTCCTGACGCCCTCGCCTGAGCAGGTCGTTGCCGCGCACATAGTCCATTCCGTAGAGATAAAGCTTCTTCCCGAAATAGACGCGATTGCCGTCGCCGGCCATTTCCAGCAGGCCCGCATCCACCAGCGAGCGCACAAGCGTGTAGATCGTCGAGCGCGGCGCATTCACTCCCTTGGCGAGATCGCCAATCCCGATCGCTCGCTGGTTCGCGTGAAGAAACTCCAGGATATGGAGCACCCGGTTGAGACCCTTTTCGCGGGAGCCCGCAATCTTGTCTTCGTCCGGACCGGCCTCCGGCCGAACTGCCAAGGCATTGCCATCTTGCATTGCTGATTCCTGATGTTAGTATCTGTCTTGTACAGGATACATGTGTCTTGTGTAAGAGACAATCTAGCAGATTACTGATGCCAGCAGGTTACAGATGCATGTATCGGCAAAGGGGAACACAAACGAAAAGGAGGTCGCCGTGAACGACACATCCAAAAGACGTGAATTTCTGAAACTGGCCGGGCTTGCGACGGCCGGCGTGGTGGGCGCAGCCGCAACCGTCGATGTTCAGAAGGCGGCGGCGCAAGCGGCACCGGACAGCCTGCTGCGCACCGTTCTCGATCGCGGCAAGGTGATCGTCGGCACCGGCAGCACCAATGCGCCCTGGCACTTCGAAAACGATGCCGGCGAACTGGTCGGCATGGACATCACCATGGGGCGCATTCTTGCCAAGGGACTTTTCGACGATACGACCAAGGTCGAGTTCGTCATGCAGGATCCGGCGCAGCGCATTCCGAACGTGACCACCAACAAGGTCGACATTTCGATCCAGTTCATGACCATGACCGCCCAGCGCTCGCAGTTGATCCACTTCTCCCGGCCCTATTACGTCGAAGGCATCGCCTTGCTGACCCTTCCGAACGCAGAAAACAAGACCTTCGACAAGCTGCTTGCCGGCGGTTCGGCGACGCGGATTTCCATCCTGCAGAATGTCGATGCCGAGGCAAATGTGCACATCGTCCTGCCGCAGGCGCAGGTGATGCAGATAGACACGCAGGCCAATGTGCTGCAGGCACTGGAATCGAAGCGCGTCGACGCCGCCGCCGTCGATCTGTCGACGGTTCGCTGGCTCGCCTCGCGCAATCCCGACAAATACTTCGATGCCGGCAAGAGCTGGTTCTCGATGCTTTACGGCGCCGCACTTCGGCAAGGCGACCTCGACTGGCTGACCTTCGTCAACACGACCTTCGCCACCGCGATGTTCGGCCACGAGACGGCGCTCTACGACGCTGCATTCAAGGACTATTTCGGACAGGAGCCGCCGGCGCGCCATCCCGGCTTCCCGGTCATCTGATGCAAGCAGGCGGAAGGGCCGCGCCCTTCCGCCTGCTTATCGTCGCAGCCCTCGATATGACAGGGACACATGGGCTATACCCTGAACTTCAACCTGATCTGGCGGCATTTCGACAAGCTCTGGGGCGGGCTGCTGCTCAGCCTGGAGCTGGCCGTGATCTCCATTGCGATCGGCATCCTCATCGGACTGCTTCTGGCGGTCTGGTACGTGTCGGCCGGACGTGCGGTGCGGACCGTCATCGCCGCCTATGTCGAGTTCATCCGCAACGTGCCGCTGATCCTGCTCGTCTATCTCGTCTTTTACGGCCTGCCGACGGTGGTCGACATCGCCTACAGCGCGCAGACCTCATTCATTGCCACGCTGTCGCTCTATAGCGGCGCTTATCTGGTCGAGGTGTTCCGCTCGGGGCTCGAAGCGGTTCCGCGCGGACAGCTCGACGCCGGCAAGGCGATCGGCCTGACGCCATGGCAAAGGCTGGTCCATGTGCGCCTGCCAACGATGCTGCGCATAACGCTGCCCGCGCTTTCCAACACGTTCCTATCGCTGTTCAAGGACACGTCCGTTGCCTCGGTCATTTCGGTGCCCGAGCTCACCTACGGCGCCCAGTGGATCAACTTCAACACCTTCCGCATCGTCGAGGTCTACCTTGTGGTGACGGCGATGTACCTCTTGACCGGCTACGCGCTTCTTTATGCACTTCGGCTTGTCGAGCGCCGGTTCAGGGCGGCGCACTAGGATGCTTGGCCAGATCGCCTACGCCTTGCCCTTCCTGGCCCAGGGTTTTGCCGTGACGCTATGGGTGTCGCTGCTGGTCGTGGTGTTGTCGCTCGTCGCCGGGGTGATGATGGGCGTCGGCCTTGTCTATGGCCCGGCTCCGCTGCGCTGGGCGGTGCGCATTTTCAGCGATACCATACGCGGCATTCCGATCCTGGTGCTCATCTTCTTCGTCTATTACGGCCTGCCTGCCGTCGGCATCCATCTGGAATCCTTCTGGGCAGCCGTGCTGGCGCTCACCCTGTTCAAGACGGCGCAGGTCATCGAGTATCTGCGCGGTGCGGTCGGTTCCATACCGAAGGGGCAGTCCGAAGCGGCGATGGCGATCGGGCTGACCTTTCGCCAGCGACTGGCTTACGTCATCTTCCCGCAAGCGTTCAGGCGCTTCCTGCCGCCTTGGATCAATGGCGTCACCGATGCGGTGAAGGGCAGCGCACTGGTCTCGCTGCTCGGCATCACCGACCTGATGCACGCCATCAACCAGGTCATCGGTCGCACCTACGAAGCGATGCCGCTCTACATCCTCGGTGCGGTCATCTACTTCGTCGTCAATTACGCCCTCTCCCTGGCCAGCCGACGGTTGGAGCGGCGTTTCTCCTTCATCCGGGAATAGCAAGATGTCCATCTCCCCACCCGCCAATCCGGCGCTTCTCGACATCTCCGACGTTTCCAAATCCTTTGGATCCGTCGAAGTCCTGCGCGCCGTCAGCCTGCAGGTGACACGCGGTGAGGTGGTGACTGTCATCGGACCTTCGGGCAGCGGCAAGACCACGCTGCTACGCTGCGTCAACTTCCTGGAGAGCTACGACAGCGGCTCCATCCGCATCGACGGCAAGGAGGTCGGCTTCCGCGAGATGGGAACACACCAGCGCCGCAGCGAGCGCGACCTGGCGAAGATGCGCGCCGAGACCGGAATGGTGTTCCAGAGTTTCAATCTGTTTCCGCATCTGACGGCGGCCGGCAACATCATGCTTGGCCTGCGCAAGGTGCGCGGCAAGAGCAGTACCGAAGCGCGTGCCATTGCCGAGCACTGGCTCGGCCGGGTCGGCCTCGCTCACAAGGCCGACAGCCTGCCCGCCGAGCTTTCGGGCGGCCAGCAGCAGCGTGTCGGCATCGCCCGGGCGGTGGCGATGGAGCCGAAAATCCTGCTTCTCGACGAGATAACATCCGCGCTCGACCCGGAACTCGTCGGCGAGGTGCTCGAGGTCGTGCGCAGCCTGGCCGAGGACGGCATGACGATGGTGATGGTCACGCACGAGATGGCCTTTGCGCGCGACGCCTCGAGCCGCATCGTCTTCATGGCGGATGGCGGCGTCAGCGCCGCAGGCCCGCCTGCCGAGATTCTGGGCACCGAGATCGATAATGAGCGTCTCCGCAGTTTCCTGGCGCGGTTTCGAGCCTCGCATTTCTGACATCGGACGGCGAAAGCTGTCGCAGGGAGCCTTTTTCATGACGCCTTACATCCGGCTCGCCGAATTGGGTCTGACGCTGCCCGAGCCGCCGACGCCGATCGCCAATTTCGTCACCCACGCCGAGAGCGGACGGCTGATCTTCCTCTCCGGCCAAGGGCCGCTGCGCGCCGACGGAACGCTTTGCACCGGCAAGGTGGGCGAGGACGTCACGGTTGAAGAGGCTTATAAGCATGCCCGTCTCACCGGCCTGAACCTGCTCGCCGTCATGCACGCTGCGGCAGGCGACCTCGGCCGCATCGTGCGCGTCGTCAAGCTGCTTGGCTTCGTCAACGCGATCCCGACCTTCAGCGACCATCCGAAGGTGGTGAATGGCTGTTCCGATCTTTTCGCCGCTGTCTTTGATAGTATCGGCGGGCACGCCCGTTCGGCGATCGGTGTCGGCTCCCTGCCGGGCAACATCACCGTGGAAATCGAGGCGGTCGTCGAGATCGCCGCCTGAAGTCTACCAATGGGACCTCTAGAGATGAAAACCTATTCCGCAAACGGCTCCAACACGACAATCCGCGAACGGCTCGGCCTTCGCCCGATCATCAATGTCTCTGGCACGATGACGGCGCTTGGCGCCTCGATCATCGTCCCGGAAGCGATCGCCGCGATGTCGGAAATCGCCTCGCAGTGGGTGGAGATGGACGACCTGCAGCGCGCCGCAAGCACGGTCGTCGCGCGCCTCACCGGCGGCGAGGCCGGCTTCATCACCGCTTGCTGCGCCAGCGGCATCACCATGGCCATTGCCGGCACAATGACCGGCACCAACCTTCTGGCGGTCGAGCGGCTGCCGGACGACACCGAGGGCCTCAAGTCGGAGGTCATCGTCCAACTCGGCCACATCGTCAATTATGGCGCGCCGATCGACCAGTCGATCCGGCTGGCCGGGGCGAGGACCGTACCTGCCGGCACTGTCAGCGTGACGCAGGACTACCATGTGCGCGAGGCGATCCGCGACCGCACTGCGGCAGGTCTCTATGTCGTTGCGCATCACACGGTGCAATACGGCATGCTTTCGCTCGAGGAATTCTGCGAGATCTGCCACGCCAAGGGCGTCCCGGTGATCGTTGACGCCGCCTCCGAATATGATTTGCGCAGCTTTCTCGCGCGCGGCGCCGACATCGTCGTCTACAGCGGACACAAATTTCTCTCAGGACCGACAAGCGGCATCGTCACCGGGCGCAAGGATCTGGTGCGGGCCGCCTATCTGCAGAATCGTGGCGTTGCGCGGGCGATGAAGGTTGGCAAGGAAAGCATCGCCGGCACCATGGCCGCACTGGAGGCCTGGGAGCGGCGCGATCACGCCCGCATCCGCAAGCGGGAAGAAGCGGCTTTGCATCTGTGGCACGACGCATTGCAAGGGCTGCCCGGCATCGCCGCGCATCTCATCCCCGATCCGACCGGCAATCCGCTCGACCGGCTGCAGGTGTTTGTTACACCTGAAAGCAGGTTCACCGCCGCCGGCCTTGCGTTGGCGCTGGCGGCTGGTTCGCCTCCCATTATCGTGCGCAACCACGAGGTCGAGCGTGGTCACTTCTTCCTCGACCCGTGCAATCTTCATCCTGGCGAGGCGGAGATCGTCGCCGAACGCCTGCGTGCCGTGCTGAGCGCGGCCGAGCGTCCGGCGGATGCGATGAAGTCGGCCCGCAAGGATAGCGCTAGCACCTCGCGCTGGCCGGATTAGGTACCGATGGCGCCATGCGCCCGAATGCTGCGCAGGGGCATCGCATCCTTGCCGTCGATCCCGAATTCCGCTAATGCATGTCGCCCAAAAGTGCGCAGCGGTTTTGGGACAACGACATGCATAAAAACAAGAACTTAAAGCGCGTCGGATGAATCCCTTCAGACGCGACGCGCTTTAAGGCGCGCCTTTGCCGCCAGGAGCAGAAGCTTGGACGATCACCGCGCCGACGTCGCCATCATCATGGGCAGCCAGTCCGACTGGGCGACGATGCGCCACGCCGCGGAAACGCTGGAGGCGCTAGGCATCGAGCACAAGCGGCTGATCGTCTCGGCTCATCGCACCCCCGACCGGCTGTATGACTTCGCCAAGGGCGCCAAAGCGGCCGGTTTTCGGGTGATCATCGCCGGCGCCGGCGGTGCGGCGCACCTGCCCGGCATGACGGCGGCGATGACGCCGATCCCGGTTTTTGGCGTGCCGGTAGAATCGAAGGCGCTTTCCGGAAAGGACTCGCTGCTTTCCATAGTGCAGATGCCGGCCGGCATTCCGGTCGGCACGCTGGCCATCGGCAAGGCGGGCGCCACCAATGCCGCCCTTCTGGCTGCGGCCGTGCTGGCGCTGACCGACGAAAAGCTCGCCGCCCGGCTCGATGCCTGGCGCGCCGCCCAGACCGCCAGGGTCGCCGCAGAGCCCACGGACACGCCATGAGCCTGCCTGCCGGATCGACCATCGGCATCATCGGCGGCGGCCAGCTCGGCCGCATGCTGGCCATGGCCGCGGCCCGTCTCGGCTACCGCACGGTCGTGCTGGAGCCACAGCCGGATTGTCCGGCGGCACAAGTCGCCAACCGGCAGATCGCTGCCGCTTATGACGACACGGCCGCGCTCGCCGAACTGGCTGCAGTCAGCGCCGTCGTCACCTACGAGTTCGAGAACGTGCCGGTCATGGCCGCCAGCGCGCTTGCCGTCACGGTCCCGGTCTATCCGCCGGCGAGCGCGCTGGAAGTAGCGCAGGACCGGGTGGCGGAGAAGAAATTCCTCAACGGCATCGGCATTCCCACCGCAGATTTCTGCCCCGTCGACAATGACGACGAATTGACGGCGGCGCTGAAAAAGTTCGACGGCAGCGGCATATTGAAGACGCGGCGCATGGGCTATGACGGCAAGGGCCAGCGCGTGTTCCGCAACATGGAAACAGGGGGCTTTGGCGGCACCTGCGAGGCAATGGGCAACGTGCCGCTGATCCTCGAATCCTTCGTCGCCTTCGAACGCGAGATTTCGGTGATCGCGGTGCGCGGCATGGACGGTTCGCTCGCCGCCTACGATCCGGCAGAAAACGTCCACCGCAACGGCATCCTGCACAGCTCGACCCTGCCGGCCAGGATAGGGTCCGAAACCGCCGCTGCAGCGCAGGCGGCGGCGGCAAAGATACTTGCCGCGCTCGACTATGTCGGCGTCATCGGCATCGAGTTCTTTATCCTTGCTGACGGCGCGTTGCTGGCCAATGAGATCGCGCCGCGCGTTCACAATTCCGGCCACTGGACGGAAGCCGCCTGCATCGTCTCGCAGTTCGAGCAGCACATTCGCGCCGTCGCCGGCCTGCCGCTGGGAAATCCCGGCCGCCATTTTGACTGCGTCATGGAAAACCTGATCGGCGACGACGTCCTGCGCATCCCGGCTCTGCTCGCCGAGCCCGATCTGATGCTGCATCTCTATGGCAAGGCCGAGGCACGCCCCGGCCGCAAGATGGGCCATTTTACGCGAATGAGCCGCCACCGTTGAGGCTATTGGACGGCACCGTTCTAACGCCGTTGGTAGAGCAGGAACTCAAAATCCGCCGCACTAGCTTCATCCATGAAGCATGCTGCGGTTGACATGGGCAAGGCTCCTCGTTTATGAGCCACGCACAAGTTGAGAGGCGCGCTTTCCGAGCGCGCCTTAATAATTCGGCCCAAGCGGGCCCAGACCGACGGGCAAGACCATGAAGATCAAGAATTCGCTCAAGGCGCTCAAGGCGCGTCACCGCGACAACCAGCTGGTTCGCCGCAAGGGCCGCGTGTACATCATCAACAAGACCGCTCCGCGCTACAAGGCACGCCAGGGCTGAGTCTTTTCGCGTTGGGGCGGCTGCCTCCGCGCCTGCATGATGTACTGCATCGAGCCAAAAATCGGAATCGATTTTCGGAAAGTACGATGCGAGGAATTCAAAATGTTAGAGCGTGCTTTACGCGTCCAAAAGGACGCGTGGCGCTCTAATACCGGCCTGCCGGCCCTTTCACGCTAAATTCAGTTTGACGATCCGCTGTCCGGGGTTAGATTCCCGGCCATGCGGATTCTTTTTGCATTCTTCGCGGCGCTTTTTCTTTTCGGTTCCGCCTCGCTTCCGGCCCAAGCGGACGATGCGGTCGCCCCTCCGGTTGCCACGACCAGGGAGGCAAGGCTCGACCAGCTGTTTGTCGACCTGAAGCGCGAGCGCAATGAAAAAGCCGCCGAGCGCATCGCCGCGCGCATCTCGCACGAGTGGTCGCAATCCGGCAGCGCCTCGATCGACCTGATGATGCAATGGTCGCAAAAAGCGGCCGAAGACAAGAAGTTCGACGTGGCGCTCGACTTCCTCGATCAGGTGGTGACGTTGCAACCGGCCTATGCCGAAGGCTGGAACCGGCGCGCCACCGTACATTTCATGATGAATAACTTTGGGAAATCGATGGCCGACATCGACCGCACGCTGCAGCTCGAGCCGCGCCATTTTGGCGCACTGTCCGGCCTGGCGCGGATCATGGCGGTAACCGGCCACAAGCAATCGGCGCTGGAAGCCTGGCAGCGCGTGCTCAGCATCTATCCGATGATGCGCAGTGCCCAGGATCAGGTCGGCACGATTTCGGAAGAACTTGCCGGCGAAGGGATCTGAATTGCCGGTTGCGGACAATTCCACTTGAGCGAAAGTTTTTTTAGTTAGACTGTGAACTAATTTCGCTCCGGTCCGTACCTCTCCGCATGAACCTGATCTACGCCGCGCTCGCCCTCCTCATGGCGCTTGTGTTCACCCTTGCAGGTGTCACCCGCGCCGGTTCATGGCTGATCGAGCGCCGCAATCCACCGATTGGCGACTTCGCGGATATAAACGGTGCCCGCGTCCACTACGTTCACGTTCCGGCGCGGGAAAACGCCGAACTGCCGCCGATCGTCTTTATCCACGGCGCCAGCGCCAATCTCAGGGATCAGATGCTGCCGTTGAGGCCGTTGCTGGAAGGCCGTGCCGAGATGTTGTTTTTCGACCGCCCGGGTGCAGGCTGGTCGGGGCGCGGCCCCGGCAACAACGAGACCCCATCGGCACAGGCCAGCACCATCGCAGCGCTGATGGACCATCTCGGCATCAGGAAAGCTATCATTGCCGGCCATTCCTTCGGCGGCTCGGTGACCACCGCCTTCGGCCGCGAGCATCCCGACAAGACGCTCGGCCTGGTGTTCCTGGCGCCTGCCACCCATCCCTGGCCGGGCGGCGCGACCGCCTGGTACTACAATTTGACGACCATTCCGATCGTCGGCCGGCTTTTTTCCGAAACGCTGACCTATCCGTCGGGAACGCTGCAGATGAATACCGCCACCGCCTGCGTCTTTGCCCCCAACAAGGTGCCGGACTTCTATGTCGCCGAGGTCGCGATCCCGCTGGTGCTTCGGCCGAACGCCTTTCGTGCCAACGCCACCGACGTCGCCGGGCTTTATCGCTACACGCTCGATGCCGCACCGCACTACCGCGATATCAAGGCGCCGACTGTGGTCATCTCGGGCGACCGCGACAAGGTGGTCTATGCAACGATCCATTCGGTCGGCCTTGTCCGCGATATCGCCGGGGCCGAACTGGTCTGGGTCCGCAATCTCGGCCACAAGCCGGACTGGATAGCACCCGATCTCGTTGTCGGCGCAATCGAAAAGGTCGCCGGCAGGGACGTCGACCTTCAGGCAATGGCGAAGGCCGTGGAAGTCAGGATCGCCGGCGACACCTACGGCGCCGGCAAATGCGCCGACATCAAAGCGCCGGAAGCCGAACTCGCGCCGCCTAGAGCGGTTCAGCTTTTGATAGAACCGCCAAGCCGCTCTAAGTATTTGTTTTTACGCAATTCCGGACGGAAAACCGCTACGCACTTTTCCGGGAATTGCTCTAGAGCGTTTCACGTTTT
>NZ_CAKXZS010000043.1:0-2500 GCF_935822925.1 Mesorhizobium ventifaucium | reverse complement strand
AGTGGGAAAGGATGTGAGGATCCCAAAACAACCAGGATGTTGGCTTAGAAGCAGCCATCATTTAAAGAAAGCGTAACAGCTCACTGGTCTAAATAAGGGTCTTTGCGCCGAAAATGTAACGGGGCTCAAGCCATACACCGAAGCTTAGGGTTCGTGAGCAATCACGAGCGGTAGCGGAGCGTTCTGTAAGCTGATGAAGCCATACCCGTGAGGGGTGGTGGAGGTATCAGAAGTGCGAATGCTGACATGAGTAACGTAAGGGGAGTGAGAGACTCCCCCGCCGAAAGTCCAAGGGTTCCTGCTTAAAGCTAATCTGAGCAGGGTTAGCCGGCCCCTAAGTCGAGGCAGAAATGCGTAGACGATGGGAACCACGTTAATATTCGTGGGCCTGGAGGAAGTGACGGATCATTGAGGTAGTCCAATCTTATCGGATTGAACGGGCTGCTGCGTGGTTCCAGGAAATAGCTCCTCCTTATAGACCGTACCCGAAACCGACACTGGTGGACTGGTAGAGTATACCAAGGCGCTTGAGAGAACTATGCTGAAGGAACTCGGCAAATTGCACGCGTAACTTCGGAAGAAGCGTGACCCTTTTCCACGCAAGTGGAGGAGGGTGGCACAGACCAGGGGGTAGCGACTGTTTATCAAAAACACAGGGCTCTGCGAAGTCGCAAGACGACGTATAGGGTCTGACGCCTGCCCGGTGCTGGAAGGTTAAGAGGAGGGGTGCAAGCTCTGAATCGAAGCCCCAGTAAACGGCGGCCGTAACTATAACGGTCCTAAGGTAGCGAAATTCCTTGTCGGGTAAGTTCCGACCTGCACGAATGGCGTAACGACTTCCCCGCTGTCTCCAGCATAGACTCAGTGAAATTGAATTCCCCGTGAAGATGCGGGGTTCCTGCGGTTAGACGGAAAGACCCCGTGCACCTTTACTATAGCTTTACATTGGCATTCGTAGTGGCATGTGTAGGATAGGTGGTAGGCTTTGAAACCTGGGCGCCAGCTCAGGTGGAGCCACCCTTGAAATACCACCCTTATCACTATGGATGTCTAACCGCGGCCCGTCATCCGGGTCCGGGACAATGTATGGTGGGTAGTTTGACTGGGGCGGTCGCCTCCTAAAGAGTAACGGAGGCGCGCGATGGTGGGCTCAGAACGGTCGGAAATCGTTCGCTGAGTGCAATGGCATAAGCCTGCCTGACTGCGAGACTGACAAGTCGAGCAGAGACGAAAGTCGGTCATAGTGATCCGGTGGTCCCGCGTGGAAGGGCCATCGCTCAACGGATAAAAGGTACGCCGGGGATAACAGGCTGATGACCCCCAAGAGTCCATATCGACGGGGTTGTTTGGCACCTCGATGTCGACTCATCGCATCCTGGGGCTGGAGCAGGTCCCAAGGGTATGGCTGTTCGCCATTTAAAGCGGTACGTGAGTTGGGTTCAGAACGTCGTGAGACAGTTCGGTCCCTATCTGCCGTGGGTGTAGGAATATTGAAAGGATCTGTCCCTAGTACGAGAGGACCGGGATGGACGGATCTCTGGTGGACCTGTTGTGGCGCCAGCCGCATAGCAGGGTAGCTATATCCGGACGGGATAACCGCTGAAGGCATCTAAGCGGGAAACCCACCTTAAAACGAGTATTCCCTGAGAACCGTGGAAGACGACCACGTTGATAGGCCGGGTGTGGAAGAGCGGCAACGCTTGAAGCTTACCGGTACTAATAGTTCGATCGGCTTGATCGTTCTCATTCCCTATGCCCATCTGACAAAGTCAGATGGTCTGTTCTCACTCACGCTTGTTCCGCCCTGCGGGCGGCGCTACGTGGGTGCGGCGCATCGGCGCCGACGGTCGGTCGACCTTGCGAAGCTTCGCTTCGAAAGGCGCCAGGACCAAAAGAACAGTAAAGGCACAACAAAGACCAGCGAACAGCTCAGAGAGAGCAGAAATAGGCTTCCCTATTCGCTACTCCCTCATCGCTATTCGCTCAAAAAGCTTCTCGAGCAACGTGCGCTTTGCCGACCTGGTGGTTATGGCGGAGCGGCTGCACCCGATCCCATTCCGAACTCGGCCGTGAAACGCTCCAGCGCTGATGGTACTTCGTCTCAAGACGCGGGAGAGTAGGTCGCTGCCAGGTCTGCAAAACGCACGTTGTCAAAAATCCAAATCTTCTCTCTACAAAACAGGCCCGCCAATCGGGAACTCGGGCCGCGCAAGCGGCCCTTTCAGTTGACGGAACTAACTAAGCGCTGACTTGTCGAAAAGTTGACGCGGGGTGGAGCAGCGCCCCGTCCGCCCGCAAAGGCCAAAGGCCTCAAGGACGGACAAACAAAAAGCCCGGGCTGCCCGGCCGGCATTCGCCGTCAAAGTTGACGCGGGGTGGAGCAGCCCGGTAGCTCGTCAGGCTCATAACCTGAAGGTCACAGGTTCAAATCCTGTCCCCGCAACCAAACAAAAAACGGCCCGCATCACGCGGGCCGTTTTGCGTTTGGAGCCTGCCGCGG
>NZ_CAKXZS010000042.1:33605-50758 GCF_935822925.1 Mesorhizobium ventifaucium | reverse complement strand
TTTGCGTTTGGAGCCTGCCGCGGCCATTTGATCCTCATCAAGTTACCCTACGGCGTGGGGTCTCGGCAGGCGCCGTTTTCCCGTGCTAAACTGCATGGCATGGAGATCGACACCGACAAGATCGACAATGCCGTTCTGGGGCTGCTTTGGCTAACGCTGCATGAAGAGAGGCGCGCCTGGAAGGGATTGGATTGGGATGCTCTGTCGCCAATCCAGCAAACAAGGCGAAGTCGGTGGTTCTGACAGATGAGGGCCTGCGACGGGCTGAGGAGATATTCCGCAACCTGTTCACGCGGCTGGCGCCATGAGCGCTGGCTGGCGTTCCAGTTAGACAGCAACAGCCGCGCAGGCAAAACCGACAACTTGCTCCGCAGGCTTATCCCGCAACAATTGGGGTTGGGCGTTCCGCCCGACCACCGTCTGCCGGTGTGTCCGGAGCGGCGGACTTTTTAAGAGGAGTTGCTACCGCCGGCGCTGCCATGGCGCCTGGTTCAGTTGATACGGTTTTCCAACCCCGCCATCAGCGGAATCTCAAGCCCCCGCCGTAATCCCGTCGCAACGACCGACACCCTGAATTTTCCTGCGAGCGCCTTGTCGAAAATGGCGCCGACGATGATGTCGGCATCGGCGTCAACCTCCTCGCGTATGCGGGTGGCGGCTTCGTCGACCTCGAACAGCGTCATGTCAGTGCCGCCCGATATCGAGACAAGGACGCCCTTGGCGCCCATCATGGACGCTTCGTCGAGAAGTGGGTTTGCGATCGCCGCTTCGGCTGCCTTCCTGGCGCGGTCCTCCCCGGTGGCTTCGCCGGTCCCCATCATCGCGCGACCCATATCGCGCATCACCGACTTCACGTCGGCGAAATCGAGATTGATCAGCCCTTCCTTGACGATGAGATCGGTGATGCAGCCGACGCCGGCGTAAAGGACGCGGTCCGCCATGGCGAAAGCATCCGCGAAGGTCGTCTTGGCATCGGCGATCCTGAAGAGGTTCTGGTTCGGTATGACGATGACGGTATCGGCGCTTTCGCGGAGCCGCTCGATGCCCTCATTGGCGGCATGCATTCGGCGGTTTCCTTCGAAGACGAACGGCTTGGTGACGACGGCCACGGTCAGTATTCCCGCGTTGCGCGCGGCCTGCGCTATGACCGGTGCTGCACCGGTTCCAGTTCCGCCTCCCATGCCGGCGGTGACGAAACACATATGCGTTCCCGCGAGATGGTCCATGATTTCGTCGATCGATTCCACGGCCGCGGCATGGCCGACCTCGGGCAGGGATCCTGCACCGAGGCCCTCCGTGACGTGCGCTCCCAATTGGATCAGCCGCGTTGCCTTCGACATGGCGAGCGCCTGAGCATCGGTGTTGGCAACGATAAATTCGGTGCCCTGCAAGCCTTCGGCGATCATGTTGTTGATGGCGTTGCCGCCACCGCCGCCAACCCCAATGACGGATATTTTTGGCCTCATCTCCGAGATTGCCGGCCTCGTTGCAGTGTTCATTTGCCGTCTCTCCCCTTGAATGCGCAAGCGCAGCGGTCGGTGGAAGGCTTGTTCCCGGCGCACTGCAAAGACTTTGAACAGTGCGCGAATCAGGACAGCCGAGCGTGACCAAGGGAATCAGACGGTTGAACCGGCTGCAAGTGCAGTATTCGCACTCGCGCATGTTATGCGCTATTGGTTCGCCGCCGGTGCTACGTGTGGCGGCTGACCGAAAATCGTCCGATGACAACGTCTCCCCGTAAAGCCGAGACCGATCTTCCCGTTCTACTTCACGCCCCCGTCCTACTTCACGCTGATGCCGGCAGTCAGGCCGCCATCGATCCTATAGTCCGCACCGGTGCAGAAACCGGCTTTCGACGAACACAGAAAGGCGATGAGTTCCGCCACTTCCTCCGGCTCGCCGATGCGCCCGATGGGGTGCGCTTCGCCGAAGCGCCTGTAGGCGGCCTCGACATCGGCGTCGGTGCCGTTTTCGCCGCGCGCCGCCTTTTCCAGGATCGGGGTGCGGATCGAGCCCGGGCTGACGGAATTGACGCGAATGCCGGAGCGCGCGTGGTCGAGCGCCAGAGCGCGCGTCAATGTGTGGATGGCGCCCTTGGTCGTGGCATAGGCGGCGACGTTCTGCTGGCAGGCGAAACCTTGCACCGAAGCCACGTTGACGATGGCGCCGCCGCCTCGCCTGATCATTTCCGGAATACCGAAATGCGCGGTCAGGTAGATCGAGCCGACATTGACGGACATCGCCCGGTTCCAGATGTCAAAATCGGTGCTGACAGCGGTGCCATACGGATGGACCGCCGCGGAATTGACGATGATATCGAGGCCGCCGAACCGCTCGACACCGGCTGCGACCGCGTCGCGAACCTGATCCGGCACGGAGACGTCGACGGCCACGACCAGCGCCTCGGCGCCGGAGCTGTCCAGTTCCGCTCTCATCGCCGTGTTGGCCGCGCGGTCGATGCCGCAGGCGATGATCGCCGCCCCGCCCGCCGCAAGACGTCTGGCGGTTGCCAGGCCGATCCCGGTCGTGCCCGTCACCAGAGCGATCTTGCCGTCGAAATCCATCATTGCGAACACTCCTTTAATTTGACTTCCATTGTGGCCCAACAATACGGTTCTGTTTTATCGCAAAGGAAAAGCCTCGATGGAACAATGCTGGCGCTGGTATGGCCCTGACGACCCGGTGACGCTCGATCATGTCAAGCAGGCCGGAGCCAGGGGCGTTGTATCGGCGCTGCATAATATCTATGACGGCCGCGCCTGGCCTTTGACGGACATTTTGGAGCGCAAGCGGATCGTCGAGGCCGAAGGGCTGACCTGGTCGGTTGTCGAAAGCATTCCCGTCCACAATTCGATCAAGATCGGCTCGGCGGAACGGCAGCGTTACGTGGGTTGGTACAAGGACACGATCCGTGCGCTCGCCAAAGCTGGCATTGCGACGATCTGCTATAACTTCATGCCGGTGGTCGACTGGACCCGCACCGACCTTGCCTATCGGCTTCCAACGACGGGCTACGCACTGCGGTTCGATGCTATCGATTTTGCCGCCTACGACCTGTTCGTCCTGAAGCGCAGGAATGCCGAATTCGGCTACAGCGCGGCACGTATCGCGGAAGCGGAATCGCGACTGAAGGAACTGAGCGACGAGCAGATCGACAGGATCGAGCGCAATCTCATTGCCGGCCTGCCGGCGACCGAGCGCAGCTACGACCGTGACAGTTTTCGCGAGGCATTAGCGGAATATGACTCGATCGGGCCGAAGGAGTTGCGCGACAATCTTGCCTGGTTTTTGCGCGAGATCATTCCGGTGGCCGAGCAGGAGGGGGTGCGTATGTGCATCCATCCCGACGACCCGCCATTCTCGCTCTATGGCCTGCCACGGATCGTTTCGACCGCCGAGGACGCGCGTTTCATCCTCAACGCCGTCGACAGCCCGGCCAACGGCCTGACATTCTGCACCGGCTCCTACGGTACGCGCGCAGACAACGACATTGTCGGCATGGTCAAGGAGTTCGCCGACCGGATCCATTTCGTCCATCTGCGCAATGTGACCATCGAGGATGACGGCTCCTTCCATGAAGCCGAGCATCTGGAGGGCGGCACCGACATGGCGCATGTCATCCTCGCTTTTATGCAGGAAGAGACGCGCCGCCGTAGGGAAGGTCGCGCCGATTGGCGGATTCCCATGCGACCCGATCATGGCCATCTGCTCGCCGACGACATCGGCAAGACCAGGCTCAACCCCGGCTACTCTTTGATCGGCCGCCTGAAAGGCCTGGCCGAGCTGCGTGGCATCATGCGCGCCGTGGAACGTTTTGAGCTGGCCTGAGGATCGCAACCGGAAGTGGTGCTAAGGTCGATGGCTTGATGAAACAAGCTCGGCCTTGCGCCGTGCCGTCTCCAGCCCGATGGCGATGAATCGGCGCGCGTGCCGGGCCAGCTCCATATTGTCGGTCCACAGATTGCGCCAGATGGCGGTTTTTTTCGACAGGTTCTCGTCGACGATCTCCGACGAGAAGGATTCGAAGCTGAGGTCGTCGCCATAGCCGATTGCGGTTAGCGCATCGAAGATCGCGGCGAAGTCGATGTTGCCGGTGCCGAGGAAGCCGCGATGGCTCTCGCCAATATGGACATAGCCGATCTTTTTGGCGGCGTGGCGGATGGCCAACCCGATATCGGCCTCCTCGATGTTCATATGGAACGTGTCGAGATGCAGAAAAATGTTGTCGGAACCGGTGTCCTCGATGAAGGCCGTGCCTTGCGCGGCGGTGTTGAGCAGATTGCTCTCGAAGCGGTTGACGATCTCGAGATTGAGCGTGACGCCGGCGGCCTTGGCGGTTTCCGCGACCTTGGCAAGCGTTCCGGCGCTGCGGTTCCATTGATCGCGCGTCGGCGCTTGCGCCTGCAATCCGTGGCTGGTGCTGAGAATGCCGGCGAGCTTCCGGCCGCCGAGATCCCGGGTGAGCGCGATGGTGTCATTGAGGACTTCGACGCCGTGCGCGGCAATCGCCTTGTCGGCGCTTGAAACGTCGCCGTCGGGCGGCAGCCCGATGCTGATCGCCACGCCGAGATCGAGGTCGGCGATGCGCTTGGCTAGCCCGCCAACATCGACATTGGCGGGGTCAAGATAGGAGAATTCGATCAGGTCGAAGCCCGCCTCCCTCGTGTTGGCCAGCGTCCGTTCGAGGTCGTCCTGCGTCGAGCTCGCCGACCAGACAAAAGAATGGATTCCAATGCGCGACATGATCGTCTCCTGTTGCTCGAGAGCATCGGAACCAAAAGTGGCAACCGGTTTTGGAAAAATCCGACGCTCAAACAAAAATTGGTGCGACCGGTCGTCCCGGCCGCACCAGCCTTGGGAGGCTTTAGCTAGCGGGCCGCGGTCCAGCCCTTGTAGTCCTTCAGGTTCTCGGCCGTGATCAGCTGCGGGTCGAGCAGCACCGTCGCCTCGGCCGGCTTCTTGCCGGCAAGCACTTCAGCTGCCATCTGGAGCGACTGGCCAGCCATCACATAGGGGTCCTGCGAGGCCGAGGCCTTGATCATCGAGATGCCGGAAGCGAGTTCCTTCTCGATGTCGGGCGCGCCGTCGACCGCAGTGAAGATGAACTCCGAGCGATTGAGCTGCTTGGCCGCAAGCTGGGCGCCGATCGCTGTCGGATCGTTGATGGCGAACACCGCGTCGATCTTGTCGAAGCGGGTCAGCAGCGACTGGAACACCTTCAGGCCGCCGTCGCGCGAGCCTTCGGCATTCTGGTCGTCGGAGAGGATCTTGATGTCCGGGTGTTTTGCCAACACGTCCTTGCAACCCTCCACCCGCTCCAGGATCGATGATGATGCCGGCCCGTTCAGGATGACATAGTCGCCCTTGCCGCCGGTGTGGTCGACCAGGTACTGGCAGGCCGCTTCGCCAGCCTTGACGTTGTTGGTCATCACGGTGACGTCGGCGCCCGGCGCCGAAACGTCGAACGCGGCGACCACGATGCCCGCCGCCTGCGCCTTCTTCACCGCCGGCGCGATCGCCTTGGCATCGACGGCGTTGAGCATGATCACGTCGACGCCGGCGGCGATGAACGAGTCGACCTGCGAGACCTGTTTGTTGAGGTCGTAGTCGGCCGACACCGACGTCACCTCGACATTCGGGTTGATCTTCTTGGCGGCGTCCTCGATGCCCTTGATGGTGGCGACGAAGAACGGGTTGCCGAGCAGGCCGACCGAGATGCCGACCTTGTTCAGATCCTTGGCCGAAGCCGGTGCGACGGCGATGGCCGCGAGGGCAACGCCGCAGAGCAGTTTAGCGATGGTCTTCATTGTTTTCCTCCTGATGCCCCGCGCCTCTCACGGTGCGTTAGATGAAACCGGGTCGTTGACGCCGGCGACTAAGGTCAATCACGTTCTTGCTCCCGCCTGGAGCCTGTAGCGGTCGAGGGCGACCGCCACGATGATGACCAATCCCTTGATGATGTACTGCCAGATGTCCGAAACACCGGCCAGGATGAGCCCGTTGGAGAGCACCGCTATGATCAGGCCACCGATCAGCGTGCCCCAGATCGAGCCGACGCCGCCGACGAAGCTGGTGCCGCCGAGAATGACCGCGGCGATGGCGTCGAGCTCGTAGGACTGCCCAAGCTGCAGCCCATTGGCCGCGTAGAGCCGGGCCGCCGACATGGCGCCGCCAACGCCAGCCAGAAGGCCGGAAACGCCATAGACGAAGAGCAGCACCAGCGGCACCTTGATGCCGGTGAGGCGGGCGGCCTCGGCATTGCCGCCGACGGCATAGATCCAGGTGCCGAGCACGGTGCGCTTGAGCACCAGCCAGGACAGCACCACGACCGACAGAGCGATGATGACCAGCCAGGGGATGCCGAACAGCGAACCGTTGCCGATGAAGTCGAACGGCAGGTCCGAGTTGAACACCGTGGTGTCCTGGCCGAGCAGGCGGGCGACGCCGCGCACGGCGGTCAGCGAACCCAGCGTAACGATGAAGGGCGGCAGCTTGATATAGGCGACGAGCAGCCCGTTGATAACGCCGAAGCCGAGGCCGACCAGAATGGCCGCCGGCACGCCGAGCATGCCCCACTCCGGCACCAGCGACACCATCACCGCCACCATCGCCGAGGCGGCAAGGATGGAGCCGACGGACAGGTCGATGCCGCCGGTCAGGATGACGAAGGTCATGCCGGCCGCGAGCACGATGTTGATCGACGACTGCTGGGTGACGATCAACAGGTTGGTCTCGGTGAGGAAGCGCGGGTTCATGATCTGGAAGCCGGCCGCTAAAAGGATCAGGACCGGCAGCATGCCAAGCGCGGCGAAGGCGGTGCGCAGCCGCCGGCTCCTGCCGACCGCCTGGTCGCCCGCGCTCATCCCGGTTGCCTTGTCGGTCATCCCTGGGCCGCTCTTGTCGGTCATGCCGGTGCCGCTCTTGTCGGTCATCCCTGGGCCGCTCCCGTTGCAAGTTCCATGATTGCTTCCTGACTGAGCGGCTGGCCTTCGGATGCCGTCACCTCGCCCGAAATGGTTCCGTCGCGCATCACCAGCACGCGGTCGGCGACGCCGATCACCTCCGGCAGTTCGCTGGAGATCATCAGGATGGCGATGCCCTTTTTGGCGAGTTCGTCGATCAGCCGGTAGATTTCCGACTTCGCCCCGACATCGACGCCGCGCGTCGGCTCGTCGAGGATGAGGACCCGCGGCTCGGTTTCGAGCAGGCGGGCGAGCAGCACCTTCTGCTGGTTGCCGCCCGACAGCGAGCCGGCATTGGCCTGCACCGACCTGGTGCGGATGGAGAGCTCGGAAACGGCCTTGGCGGCGCGCCTTTCGGCCGTCGCGAAGTCGCGCAAGCCTCCGGCCTGCGCATCCCTTGCGAGCACGCCCATGCTGATATTGTCGGAAATCGACATGTCGAGGAACAGGCCGAGTTCCTTGCGGTCTTCGGTAAGATAGGCAATGCCGGCGTCCAGCGCCTCGCGCGGCGAGCCGATGGATATCGGCTTGCCGTCGAGTTCCAGCGTGCCTGCTGTGCGCCTGTCGGCGCCGAAGATCAGCCGTGCGAGTTCGGTGCGGCCCGAGCCGACGAGGCCCGCCAGCGCCAGCACTTCGCCCTTGTGCAGGTCGAAGGAGCAGCCTTTCAGGAGATTGCCGTCCGATATGTCGCGCACCGACAGTGCGATCGCGCGCTTGCTGTCCGGCGGGCGGTGATCTTTTTTGTAGAAGGCGGACAGGTCACGGCCAACCATCATCGAGACTAGGCGCGAGGCGTTCAGGTCGGCGCGTTCGAGCGTGCCGACATAGCCGCTGTCGCGCAGCACGCTGACGCGGTCGGCAAGCTGGTAAACCTCTTCCATGCGGTGGCTGATGTAGATGATGGCGATGCCCTGCGACTTCAGCGTCGCAATCACCTCGAACAGCCTGTCGGTCTCGCGCGAGGTCAGCGACGTCGTCGGCTCGTCCATGACGATGATGCGCGCGCTGGTCGACAGCGCGCGGGCAATTTCGACCATCTGGCGTTCGCCAAGCGACAGGCTGGAGAC
This sequence comes from Mesorhizobium ventifaucium, assembly GCF_935822925.1. Classification (GTDB taxonomy): domain Bacteria; phylum Pseudomonadota; class Alphaproteobacteria; order Rhizobiales; family Rhizobiaceae; genus Mesorhizobium; species Mesorhizobium ventifaucium. The sequence continues at coordinate 42,729 of NZ_CAKXZS010000042.1, read as the reverse complement.
CGAGGCGCGCGCCGAGAAGGAAACGCCGAGCCGTGCGATGATTTCCTTGGCGCGCCGATTGCACTGGTCGCGGTCGACGATGCCGAACCGTCTCGGCTCGTTGCCGAGGAAGATGTTCTGCGCGACCGTCAGGTTGGGCGCCAGCGACAGTTCCTGGTAAATGACGGCAATGCCGTTGGCGCGTGCCTTGATCGGGTCGCCGGTCGCGACCGGTGTGCCGTCGATCAGAATATCGCCGCCGGCATCAGGTCGATAGGCTCCGGACAGCACCTTCATCAGCGTCGACTTGCCGGCGCCGTTTTCTCCCATCAGCGCGTGCAGTTCGCCGGCGTGCACAGTCAGCGATACGTCCTGCAATGCGCGGATCGGGCCGAACGTCTTGGAGATGTGCCGCATCTCCAGCACCGGCTGGCGCTCTGTTTCGATCCGGGCAGCGGCGGTCATCGCGCGCCTCCCGCTGCGGCATCAGCGACGCCTCGGTCGGCGGAGAGGCCGCGCCAGCTATCGCGATAGAAGGCAAGCCGGGTGAAGCTTGAAGCACGAACAGGCTCCGGCGCCTCGGCGGCAAATTCGCGCCCAACACTCTCGAAGGCGAGAGCCGCCGCTCCGGTGGCGCTGCCCTCCAGCGTGGCACCCTGCATGAAGGCCTGGCCGGGACGCAGCTGCGCCAGCAGGCTGGCAAGCAGGCCGCCACTGTTCAGCCCGCCATCGACGATCACCGTGTTGTTCGAATGGATCAGGTCGAGACACAGATCGACCATCAGCGCGACATAGAGCAGCGCTACGGCCGCGCGCTCCTCCGCGTTGGGCATGCGCCCGACCAGTTCGCCGCGGTGGCCAGGCATCGGCCCGCCCGGCGCGAAGCTCGGCAGCGCCATGATGCCGGCGCTGATCACCTGCTGCACGGCTGAGGGGGCGATTGCGCCCTGCCAGCCGGCGCTAATCGTTGCGAATTCACGGCCGCCCATGAAGCGGATGGTCGGCACCGGGCCGCCATCGACATCGACATTGACCAGCATGTCGCGGTCGCGATCGAGCGCGTCAAGCGGGCAGTCCGGATTGAGCACGACGACCCAGGTGCCGGTCGAGACGACAGTGACCGGCCCAAGCTCCTGCCGACGATAGGCATGGAGCGCCGCATTGCTGTCATGGACACCGTTGTGGATGGCGATCGGCCGTGTCGCCCCGCCAAAGTGCTGCTCGCCGATCACCGCGCCGGCACGCTCGAAGGCGGGCATTTGGCGGCGCCATCCCTCCGCGTCGACCAGCGAGGAGAAATCGCGCTTGCGCGGCGCCCACAGATGCGAGTGGCAGCCGAAATAGGACACCTCCGACACCGGCCGGCCACCAAAGCGCCAGCTCCAGTATTGTGGATAACCGAGGATCGATTTGACGGCGGCGAACACGCTTGGTTGCACCGTCTTCAGCCACAGCATGTGGCGACCATAGTTGAAGCCGAGCGGCAGATGCGGCGAGAAGGTCTCGGCAAAATCCGGAATGCGGCGATCGATCTGCGCAGCGACCTCAGCCGGTGGCTCCTGCTCGTAGTCGAGTATCGGATGCGTCAGCGCCGCATCGTCGACCAAGGCAAAGGTGCAGCCATGGCCCGAAACCATCAAGCCCTCTATGCCATGGATGTCGACCGCTTCGCCGACGGCGCGAGCCGCCCAATGGTGAAGCGCTGCTTCGTCGAGCACGCTGAAGCCGCCTTTACGGGTCCAGTTCGGCTGGGTCCGGCGCTCGTCGAGAATCTGCCCGTTCTGATCGAAGACGAACAGCTTCGAGTTGGTCTTGCCAAAGTCGAGGACAGCCACCTTCACTGGACGGCTCCCGAGGCAGAGGCGATCCGCACCATGACGCCGGCGTCTTCGAGCATATGCGCGTCGGCATCGGACAGGCCGTCGTCGGTCACCAGCGTGCCGATGCGCGACAAGGGCAGCGCGACGTTGCGCGCATGGATCGATAGTTTGCGGCTGTCGGCCAGCACCACGATCTGGTCGGCGCAGAGGCTGAGCTCGGCGATGGAGCGGACCAGCAGCGGATGCGATTCCAGCACGCCCTCCGGGCCGATGCCTTGCGCGCCTAGAAAGAACTTCGATGCGTAGAAGGGCACGGCCTGGGTGAACGAATGGATGACGCCAGGCTCGCGATGCAGCTCACCGCCGGCGACGGTCAGGCTGCAATGGCCGTGGTCGCTCAAATAGGCCACGAGCGGCATCGAGTTGGTGTAGAGCCGGATGTTGCGGTCGGCGAGCTTGACGCCGAGATGGAAGCAGGTCGAACCGCCATGCACGATGACGGCGTCTCCATCGCGCACCATGGTCGCGGCGAGAGCGGCGATCTGCCGCTTGGCTTCGACCGCGAGATCGCGGTTCTCGTCGTAGGGCCTGGCATAGGCGACGCCCGCATGCGAAGCTCCATCGAGCGCCGAGATGCCGCCATAGACCTTCCGTGCTTCGCCGGCCTCGTCGATCTTGTCGATGTCGCGCCGCACCGTCGCCGCCGACACGCCGAGCCGCTCCTGCAACTCGCGCACCGAGGCGAAGGGGCGATCCCGCAACAGCTCGACAATCTGACGCTGGCGGCCGGAGTCGCTCAACGGATACCCTCCCGAAATGCCATTTTTGCCACGGCAATTGGTGCAAGTTACTCAACGCGGACCAGATTGCAAGCTCGATTTGACGAGGTAAGATCACTATTGACGTAACTTACTCGCATCTGCGATACCAGCGTCACTCGTTATCCCGGCGGTCGGTTTGTGAAGGAGTTTCAATGACAATCAATGCGGATGCGCAGGAACTGGCTGCTTTGCGGTCGCTTTCGGCCAGCATTGGGCGCGACCCGCACTTGACCCAAGCCGCGGGCGGCAACACGTCGCTGAAAGCCGGCGACACGCTCTGGATCAAGGCTTCCGGCACCTGGCTGAAGGATGCGCTCGCCGAGGACATCATGGTTCCGGTGGCGATTCCGCCGCTGATTAGGGCTGTCGAACAGCGCGACCCGGCCGCCGATCAGCCACAGGGATTCGCCGTCGAGGCGCTCAATGCCCGCAAGCTGCGTCCTTCGATCGAGACCACGGTACACGCGCTGATGCCGCAGCGCGTCGTTCTGCATGTCCACTGCGTCGATACCATTTCGCTTGCCCTGCAGGCTGACTGCGAGGCTCAAGTCGCCAAGCGCCTGGATGGCCTCGAATGGGCGTATGTTCCCTATCGCCGGCCCGGCCTGCCACTTGCCCAGGGCATTGCCGAGCGCCTTCGGCCTGGGGTCGATGTGCTGATCCTTGCCAATCATGGCCTGGTCGTCGCAGCCGAGACCGTCGCCGGCGCCGAGGCGCTGCTGCGTCGCGTCACACGATTTTTGGCGCGGCCGCCCCGTAAGGTGGCGGAGCCCAACCTTGTTGCATTGACGGCGCTCATCGGACGCAGCGGCTACAGGTTGCCGGCGGATGTCGAAGCGCATGCCGTCGCGATCGATCCTGAAAGCTGCCGCATGGCCTCAGGCGGCAGCCTCTATCCCGATCACGTCATCTTTCTCGGCCAGGGTTCGGTCGTGGCGAGACCCGGCGAGGACGTGATGCGTGTCACCGAACGGTGCGGCACGGCACCGGTGGCGATCCTGTTTCCCGGGCTTGGCGTGCTGATGCGCGGCGACGCGAGTGCCGGCGCCAATGCCATGCAACGCTGCCTCGCCGATGTGACGGCGCGGGTCGACGTCGCGGCGAAGCTGAACTATCTGACCGCCGCCGAGAACGACGAACTGATCAACTGGGACGCCGAGCAGTATCGCCAGAAACTCAATGCAGCCGGCAACTGAGATGGCGCTGTCGAGCGGCCCGCTTTCGATTGGCATCGACATTGGCACATCAGGCGCCCGCGCCGTTGCCATGCGGCCGGACTTTTCGATTGCCGCGCGTTCCGCCGTTCCACTCGACAGATTTGGCCAGAACGCCCGCGACCCGTCCGTATGGTGGTCAGCGGTCGGCGCGGCGCTGACGGAACTGCTTGAAGGCGTCGATCGCGCGGCGGTGCGGTCGATCGCCGTCGATGGCACTTCGGGCACGCTGCTGCCGGTCGATGGCGTCGGGCGGCCGCTGGCCGAGCCGTTGATGTATAACGACAAGGTCGACGACGACGCCATTCTGGCGGTGATCGCGCGCGAGGCGCCGGCAGCGAGCGCAGCACGTGGGGCGACGTCCGGTCTCGCCAAGGCGCTGTGGTTCCAGCGCCAGCCCGGCATTGCTGCGGTGCTGCATCAGGCCGACTGGATCGCGGCACAGTTCTCCGGCCGCTTCGACACCAGCGACGAGAACAATGCCTTGAAAACCGGCTACGACGTCGAGGCCCGCCGCTGGCCGGACTGGATCGCTGCGACCGGCATGCGCATGGAATTTCTTCCTCGTGTCGTCAAGCCGGGCGACGTCACGGGAACGCTCACCGCGAGCGCAGCGGACCTGTTCGGCCTGGCGCGCGACGTCGCCGTGGTCGCTGGCACGACGGATGGCTGCGCGTCGTTCCTGGCGACGGGCGCTGCGGCAGTTGGCGACGGCGTCACCGCGCTGGGGTCCTCGCTGACCATCAAGATCCTCTCCGACCGGCCGATCTCGGCGCCGCAGTTCGGCATCTATAGTCACCGGTTGGGAGACGCCTATCTGGCCGGTGGTGCGTCGAATTCGGGCGGCAAGGTGCTGGCGCAGCATTTCTCTCTCGCGCGCATCATCGAATTGAGTGCGGTGATTGACCCCATGACCGAGACCGGCCTCGACTATTATCCGCTTCCCGTGATTGGCGAACGCTTCCCCGTGGCCGATCCTGCTCTCCCGCCACGCCTGACGCCGCGGCCGGCGGACGACGCCGACTATCTGAAAGCCATGTTCGAGGGCATTGCCGAGATCGAGGCGCTCGGCTATCGCCGGCTTGCCGAACTCGGCGCCCCCCGATTGACGTCGGTCAGAAGTGTCGGCGGCGGTGCGGCAAACGCCGCCTGGACCGCTATCCGGCAGCGCAGACTGGGCGTCGATTTTCTGCCGGCGCTTTCGGACGAGGCGGCCGCCGGCACGGCGCGGCTGGCGCTGATGGGCGCAATCACAGCGGGGCTGTTGTGAGCACGAAACCAGTCGAACATCTCGACGGCATCGGAGCGCTGGTCGAGCGCTATCAGGTGTTTCTGCTCGATCAGTTCGGCGTGCTGCACGACGGCACAAACCCCTATCCGGGCGCCGTGGAGACGTTGTCGGCGCTGAAGCGGGCAGGCAAGACGATCGTGCTGGTCTCGAACTCCGGCAGGCGGGCGCGGCCCAACGAGGCCCGCTTGCTAAAGCTCGGCTTCGAACCAGGAAGCTGGGATCAATTTGTCTCTTCCGGCGAGATCGCACGGCAGTCCTTTCACGAAATGGCGATATCCGGAAAGCTGCGCCCAAACACAAAGTGCCTGCTGATCAGCCGCGAAGGCGACCGCTCGGCGATTGAAGGCCTGCCGTTCGTGTTGACCGGGGAGGGCGATGATGCCGAGCTGGTGCTGATCGCCGCCAGCGAGGGCGACCGCTACGACATCGAGCACTATCGCCGGCTTTTTGCGCCGGCAGCGATGCGGCAGGTGCCGTGCTTTTGCACCAATCCCGACAAGATCATGCTGACGGCAGTCGGACCTCGCTTTGGCGCCGGCCAACTTGCGGATCTCTACGAGAGCCTCGGCGGCAGCGTCACCCGTATCGGCAAGCCCTACACCCCGATCTTCGATGCCGCACTGGCACTGGCGGGCAACCCGGACCGCAGCAGCGTGGTCTGTGTCGGTGACAGCGTCGAACACGATGTCGCCGGTGGAATTGGTGCCGGCGTGGCGACTGCGCTGGTCTTGTCCGGAATATTGGCTGACACCCCTGACCTGGCCGAGCTTTTCGACAGTCTGGACGCCTACCCCGATTACACCACGGATAATTTTAGATTCGCGGATTGAGGCCGGCAGCTTCCGAGGGTTGAGCGCTGCCATGGTTCCGTCGTTCGTGCTGCTTTCCGTGGCGCAGCTTTTTGGCTGCTGTTGCCAATTCACATCTGGTTGGTCAGAGGCTATTGAACTGCATGCGTGATTTTCAACTCCCCGGGCGCTCGCCGGTTCGTGCGACGGAAGCGATGGCCGCGACATCGCACCCTCTGGCGACACTGGCGGCGGTCGAGATGCTGCGGTCCGGCGGCAATGCAATGGACGCAGCCGTGTGCGCGGCGGCGGTGCAGGCGGTGGTCGAGCCGCAATCAACTGGCATCGGCGGCGACTGTTTCGTCCTCTACTGTCCCAACGGCCAAGGCGAGGTTCTGGCCTTCAACGGCTCCGGCCGCGCACCGGCAGCAGCAGAGGCTGAGTGGTATCTGGACAAGGGGCACGACGAGCTGCCTGAGTCCGGTCCACACGCGGTCACCGTGCCGGGCGCCGTCGACGCCTGGTGCCGGCTGCTCGATGATCACGGCAGAAAGGGCATCGACGCCGCGCTCGCACCCGCCATACATTACGCCGAACAGGGCTACGTCGTCCAAGACCGTGTGGCCTTCGACTGGGCTGAAAGTGCAGCGCTGCTGGCCGCCGACGAACATGCGGCGCGGATTTTTCTGCCGGATGGAAAAGCGCCGCTGGCTGGCGAGCTGCACCGGCAGCCGCAACTGGCCGACACCCTGCGCATCGTCTCGCGCCGTGGCCGTGCCGGCTTCTATGATGGCGAGGTCGCCGACGACATGGTTTCGCGTCTGCGCGCCCTTGGCGGGCTGCATACGCTCGAGGATTTTTCGGCGACGAGGGGTGACTATGTCAGGCCCGTCGGCACATCCTACCGGGGCTACGACATCCATCAGATGCCGCCGAACAACCAGGGGCTGACGGCACTGATCATGTTGAATGTGCTGTCGGGCTTCTCGCTCGGTTCGCTGGAACCGAACGGCGCTGAGCGCTTCCATCTCGAGATCGAGGCGGGGCGGCTTGCTTATCAGGACCGCGACAATTTCATTGGCGACCAGAACCAGGTCCATGTTCCCGTGGAGCAGTTGTTGTCCAGATACCATGCGGACCAGCTTCGCGCCGAGATCGATCCGGCGCGCGCTATGACGCATCTGCCACGCCTGGAGCTTCAGCCGAGCGATACCGTCTACATCTCCGTGGTCGACCGCGACCGTAATGCGGTCAGCTTCATCAACTCGACCTTTGGTTCGTTCGGCAGCGGGGTGGTCGGCCCCAAGACCGGCGTCGTCCTGCAGAACCGCGGCACCAGCTTCCGCCTGGCGGCGGACCACCCAAACCGCATCGCGCCGGGAAAACGCCCGATGCACACCATCATGCCGGGCATGATGACAGCCAAGGGCAGGGCGGTCATGCCGTTTGGCGTGATGGGCGGCGGCTACCAGCCGTTCGGCCATGTCCACGTGCTCACCAACATGATCGATTTCGGCATGGACCCGCAGGAGGCGCTGGATGCGCCGAGAGTGTTTTACCGCCAGAACGCAGTGGAGGCGGAGCGTGGCGTTCCGGCCGAGGCGATCGCCGGCCTGCGTGAGCGAGGCCACGACGTGTCCATCCCAACCGAGCCGCATGGCGGCGGCCAGCTGGTGCTGATCGACTGGGACAAGGGTACGCTTACCGGCGCGTCCGATCCACGCAAGGATGGTTGCGCGCTGGGTTACTGACGGTCCGCTGCGTCGCCGAGCTTGTGCGACAGTTTCAGCTGGTTTCGATATCTGTCACGAGGCGCCCTGCGTGCTGGTCCTGTTCAGTTTTGGCACTGCCGCCACCAATGCCTTGCCGATCGCCGACTGCGGGGCACCGATGACCGCCCGGGCGTTGCCGCTCTCGGCGACGCGGCCGGCATCGAGGATGACGATACGATGAGCGATGGCGCTGATGACGCCGAGATCATGCGAAATGAACAGGTAGGCGATCCGTTCCTCGCGTTGCAGATCGAGCAGCAATTGCAGGATCTGCCGGCGCACCGATACGTCGAGCGCGGACACCGCCTCGTCGAGCACGATCAGCGACGGGTTTGTGGCGATGGCGCGGGCAATCGCGATGCGCTGGCGCTGGCCGCCCGAGATCTCGTGGATGGCGCGGCCGGCGAGATCAGCGCTCAGGCCGACGCGCTCCAGCAGAGCGGCGATGCGACGCGGGCGTTCTGATCGGGCTGTGATGCCATGGATGCGCAAAGGATCGTCAAGCACGCGTGCCACGGTAGCGCGTGGATTGAAGGCGGGGAGCGGGTCCTGGAAAACCATTTGCACGCGCGCGCGCCGTGCGCGCAGTGCAGCACCGTTCAGGGACAGGAAATCGCCGCCTTCGAAGTCGATGCGGCCGGCGTCCGGTTCGATCAGCCGCAACAACAGCCGCGCGACCGTCGACTTGCCGCTGCCGGAAGGGCCGGCCAGCGCCAGCGTCTCGCCGGCCTCGATCTCGAAGGAAACGTCATCGACGGCGGATATTGTGCTGCCGCCGCGGCGATATCGTTTGGTCAGACCGGAAACAGCCAGCAATGGACTGCTCACCGAAACGCTCCTGACTGCCGCAGCAGCGGCTCGGCGTCGAGGCCGAGATGGGCGTCGAGCAGCGCTCTTGTGTAGGCGTGGCGCGGGCTGGCGACGATCTGCGCCGTCGCGCCGAGCTCGACCAGCTCGCCGTGCCGGAATACGGCGATGCGCTCGGCCAGCTCGGCGGCCAGCGCGATGTCATGGGTGACGAACAGCAGCGTCATGCCGTCCTCGGACACCAATTGCCGGATCAGCGCGACGATCTCGGCCTGCACGATGGTGTCGAGCGCGCTGGTCGCCTCATCGGCGATCAGCAGTTTCGGACCGGCCGCGATCGCTGCGGCGATCGCCACGCGCTGCTTCTGGCCGCCGGAAAGCTGGTGCGGATAGGCGCGCAGAGCGGCGTCCGGGTCGGGCAGGCGGACGCGTTCAAGCAGGGTTTTTGCCCTGGCATAGGATTGCGACCAAGAAAGGCCGAGATGCGTGTGCGCGACTTCCGCGATCTGCTCGCCAACCGCCATTACCGGATCGAGGCTGGCCGACGGATCCTGGAACACGAAGCCGATATCGCGGCCTCCGAGGGGGGTGTGGGTGGACTGGGTAGGCTGGCGTTCCTTCGCACCCCCCTC
>NZ_CAKXZS010000042.1:0-33595 GCF_935822925.1 Mesorhizobium ventifaucium | reverse complement strand
TGCCGATCTCCGCCCTTGCGGGGGAGATGTCCGGCAGGACAGAGGGGGGTGCCTTGGCACCAAAGGGCGACAATGGCAAAAACCAATCAATACGGCCTCCCACCTTGGAAGATCCCGGCAACAACCCGGCAATGGCCAGCGCCAGCGTGCTCTTGCCCGAACCGCTCTCGCCGATGATGGCGAAGCGTTCGCCGGCGGCGACGTCGAGGCTGATATGGTTCAGCGCCGCCATCTCGCTGCCGTCGCGGCGATAGGTCACCGTCAAATCGCGAATCGAAAGCAGCGCCGTCACGACAGGCTCCTTCTCACCGCAGCCGTTTCGACGACGCCTTCGCCGGCGAGGTAGACGCCGAGCACGGTCAGCACGAGCGCTACGCCGGGAATGACCGACAGGAAGGGCGCGGTGCGCAGTACGGCGCGACCTTCGGCGATCATGCCGCCCCAGGTCACGCGGTTGGGGTCGCCGAGGCCGAGAAACGAGAGGGCCGCTTCGGTGAGGATCGCTGCGGCGACGATCACCGACGACAGCGCCAGCAGCGGCGGCAATGCGTTTGGCAGCACCTCGCGCAAGGCGATCTCCAGCGGATGCATGCCGATGACGCGGGCGCCGGCGACAAAATCGCGCTCGCGGATCGACAGCACTTCGGCTCGCGCAACACGCGCCGGCCCCGTCCAGGCGCCGAGCGCGATCGCCGCAACGACGACGCCGAGCGATGGCCCGACGACACTGACGAAAGCCAGCGCCAGCAGGAAGCTCGGCACGGTCTGGAAGGCGTCGGTGATACGCATCAGCACCTCGTCGACGAGACCGCCGGCAAAGCCGGCCAGCGTGCCGACTATAGCGCCGACGGCAAGCGCTGCTGCCGCTGCCGCCAGCCCGACCGCCAGCGAGGTACGGGCGCCGTGGAGAAGCGCGGCCAGCACGTCTCGGCCGAGCCGGTCGGTGCCGAGCGGCAGCGACCAGTCCTGAAAGGGCGGCAGCAATGCCGGCCCGGCAATGGCTTGCGGGTCGCCGGGAAAGAACAGCGGCGCTGTCAGCGCCATGGCGAACAGCGCTACCAGTATGATCGCGCCGGCGATCGCTTCCGGCGTGCGAAGAAAGCGGCGAAGCGGGCTCACGCACCGGCCTCGCTGGCGCCGACGCGCGGATCGAGGAAGGCGTAGGCGATGTCGACAAGAAGATTGATAACGATGACCAGAACGGCGCTGACCAGGATGATGCCGAGAAGCAGCGGCGTGTCGCGCGCCGCCACCGCTTCCTGTGCCAGCCGGCCGAGGCCGGGCACCGAAAAAACGCTTTCGATGACGACGCTGCCGCCGAGCATCTGCGCCGATTGCAGGCCGAGCATGGTGACCAGCGGCAACAGCGCGTTGCGGGCGACGTGGCCGAGCACGATGCGGCGGCGGGAGAGCCCTTTGGCGCGGGCGGCGAGGACGAAATCCTGTCGCCAGACCTCGGCCATGCCGGCGCGCATCATGCGCAGATAGAGTGCCAGATAGATGAAGCCGAGTGCCGACACTGGCAGCACGAGATGGCGGGCGATATCAGCCGCGCGGTCGAGGCCGGTCTTGGCCGACGCGATGCTCTCGATGCCGCCGATCGGGAACCAGCGCAGGTCGACGGCAAAGACGATGATCAGCACCAGCCCGAGCCAGAAGCCGGGAACGGCATAGAGCGCCAGCGAGCCGATCGACAGCAAGCGGTCGCGAAAGCCGCCGGGCCTGGCGCCGGCATAGATGCCGAGCGCCGAGCCGAGCCCGAAGGAGAGCGCGGTGGCGCTGCCCATCAACAGCAGCGTGTTGGGCAGGCGCTCGAGGATGACGTCGCGGATTGGCCGCGAAAAGGTCACCGACTGGCCGAGGTCGAGATGCAGCAGCGCCCAGAGATAGGTCGCCAGCCGCGTCAACGCCGACTGGTCGAGGCCCCAGCGATGGCGCAGCAATTCGATCATGCCGGCGTCGCCGCCGGTCGAGGCAATATAGGCGTCGACCGCGTCGCCGGGGGCGGCCTCCAGCAAAAGGAAAGTACCGATGACGACGATCAGCAGCACGAAGACGCTGCCGACGAGGCGACGGCGAAGGAGGAGAAGCGCGCGGGTCATGGCGCAACTCTGATAGGAGGGCCAAGTCTTCGGTGCCGCGCTCTACGGCGCCCCCCTCTGTCCTGCCGGACATCTCCCCCACAAGGAGGGAGATTGGCAGCTTCGGCGTTGCCGGAAGTCTTGCAACGCTGGAGATTGGCGAAAGGGACAATGACAGCCGATCTCCCCCCAAGTGGGGGAGATGTCCGGCAGGACAGAGGGGGGCGCCATAGAGCTCTCATCACCGAAGCTGAGCACCCGGATACACCATGTGCAAGCCTGGAGCGAGCCTTGCTAAGCCTCCAGCCAGGTGTCCGCCCAGTTAGACACCGCCCAGCGCGGGTTGTTTGCGACATTCGCAACCGTGTCTCTGACAACGCTGATGAAGCTCCATTCGGCGACGTTGATCAGCGGCAGGTCGGCTGCGACCTTTTTCTGAAACTCCCTGTAAAGCTCCGTCCGCGCGGCGGGGTCGAGCGTCTCGGACGCCTTGGCGATGAGGGCGTCGAGTTCGTCGTTCTTGTAGCCACCCTGGTTGGAGAACGGCACCCCGTCCGGGATGCCGCTCTGCACCAGGATGGTGGTCGAGATCGCCGGATCGCCGCGGAACACCGGCGGCCCGACCGCAAGGTCGAAGGCGTGGTCGGTGTAGACCGCCTTGATATGCGCGGCCGAGTCGTTGTTGACCAGCTGGGCGTCGATGCCGATGGCGGCGAGCGCCTGGCGCAGATAATCGCCGAACTGTTTTGTTTCGTTGAAATAGGGCGCCGGCAGCAACTTCAGTGAAAAGCGCTTGCCGTCGTCACCCCTGCTGTAGCCGGCTTCGTCGAGCAGGGCGTTGGCCTTGGCCACGTCGAAGGCATAAGTCGGCACGTCGGCCGTATAGAACTGCGGATCGTTTTTCGGCACCGGGCCGGTGGCGGTGGCGGCGTAGCCGAGGAACACCGTCTTGACGACGAAATCCCTGTCGATGGCGTGGGCGATCGCCTGGCGCACCTTCAGGTCGGCCAGCTCCTTGCGGCGATGATTGATCTCGACGACGAGCTGATAAGTCAGCGCCTCATAACCCTTGGTGATCACCTTGAGGCCAGGCACTTTTGAGATGCGGTCGAGATCGGCCAGCGGCACCGCGGAAAAGGCGGCGAGCTGGATCTCTTCGGCTTCGAGCGCACTTGCCGCCGAAGTGCGGTCGGGCAGCACCTGATAGATGATCTCGTCGAGGTAAGGCTGGTCCTTGCCCCAATAGTCGCCATTCTTCTCCAGTCGATAATATTCGCCTGGCTTGTGTTCGGCGAATTTGAACGGGCCGGTGCCGATTGGGGCATTATTGGCCGGGTTCTCTTCAATCTTTCCCGTCTCGTAGACGTGCTTCGGCACCACGCTGGTCAGCACCGGCAAGGCGTTGCGGATCAGCTGGAACGGTGTCGGCCTGGCGAATTTGAAGACTGCGGTCAGTTCGTCCGGGGTGTCGACCGCCTCCAGATCCTTGAACACGGTGCGGCCGAGATTCTGCAGCGGCTTCCATATCTGCAGCGCCGAGAAGGCGACGTCGGCCGAGGTAAAGGGTTTGCCGTCATGCCATTTGACGCCCTCGCGCAATTTGAAGGTCACCGACAGGCCGTCCGCGGCTCCCTCCCAGCTTGTCGCCAGGCGCGGGCCGAGCCCGTCCTTGCCGTCGAAGGACGCCTCGGCCAGCGGTTCCACGATTTTGCTCGAGATAAAGAACACACCGTTGGAAGCGACGATCGCCGGGTTGAGGTTGCGCGGCTCGGAATCGGCGGCGACGACCAGCCGCCCGCCTTTCTTCGGCGTCTGTGCCCAGCCGATCGTCGGCAGCGCCGTCGAAGCCAGAAGCAAAGCCGAACCGGCAAGCACGGTGCGTCTGGAAATCGTGACTTCTGACATGATCGAACTCCGTACCTCTCAGCCGCTCGGCCGGTGGCCAATATCCTCGGACGCCAGACGGCATCCTTGCAAAGGTGATTATGAGCCTTGCCGAGGGTTTCGCCAGAGACGGATTTGGCGCATCCTCATGTGGCTTTGCAATTTTCGTCCGCTGGACCAGTTACAGGAAGCGGTTCCGTCCGACTTTATCTGGTAGGACCAGGCTTATCTTGTAAGACCAGACTGGAGTCTGCCGCGATCTGATCGTGGGCCAAGGAATTCAGGAGAGAAAGATGAACGTCGCTCCGGGTAAGAATGCCGTCAGCACCATCCCGTTCGATCATGCCAGGGTCGATCGACTGATGGAGGAAGCCGGTATCGATGTGCTGCTCGCCACCTCCAAGCACAACACGCAGTATCTGCTTGGCGGCTACAAGTTCATCTTCTTCGCCGCCATGGATGCGATCGGCCACAGCCGCTATCTGCCCATAATTGTCTACGAGAAGGGCGGGCCGGACCACGCCGCTTACATCGGCAACCGCATGGAGGGCGCCGAGCACCAGAACAACCCGTTCTGGACGCCGACCTTGCACGCCGCCTGCTGGGGCACGCTCGACGCCGCCAATCTCGCGGTCGAGCACCTGGCGAAAATCGGCAAGGGCGACGCCCGCATCGGCATCGAGCCGGCTTTCCTGCCGTCGGATGCCTACACGCTGATCCGCAAGGCACTGCCGGATGCCAAGCTGATCGATGCGACCGATATGCTGGAGCGGATGCGGGCGATCAAGACGGATGCGGAGCTGGAGAAGCTGCGCGTCGCCTCTGAACTGATCACCGATTCCATGCTGGCGACCATTGCCTGGGCACGTGAAGGCACGAGCAAGACCGAGATCATCGAGCAGCTGCGGCGCGAGGAGACCAATCGCGGTGCGCATTTCGAATATTGCCTGTTGACGCTCGGCGCCAGCCACAACCGCGCCGCCTCGCCGCAGGCGTGGAAGAAGGGCGAGGTGATGTCGATCGACTCAGGCGGCAACTATCACGGCTATATCGGCGACCTCTGTCGCATGGGCATTTTGGGCGAGCCGGATGCCGAACTCGAGGACCTCCTGGCCGAGGTCGAGACGGTGCAGCAGGCGGCCTTTTCCAAGGTCAGGGCGGGCACTCTTGGTGGTGACATGATTTCCTACGCGCAAGGCGTGCTGAGAGCGTCGAAGGTCGCGCCGTACACCGATTTCTTCGCCCACGGCATGGGACTGATTACCCATGAAGCGCCGTTCCTGATGACCAACCATCCGGTGACTTATGAGGGCACCTATGCCAAAAAGCCGCTGGAGAAAAACATGGTGCTCTCGGTCGAGACGACGATGCTCCACCCGACGCGCGGCTTCATCAAGCTCGAAGACACGGTGGCGGTCACCGATAGCGGCTACCTCATGTTCGGCGACCGGGGCAGGGGCTGGAACCGGGGTGGGGTGGCATAATCTCCCCCAACGGGCTGCGCCGCCCCTCATCCGCCTGCCGGCACCTTCTCCCCGCATAGGACGGGGAGATGGGAGATGGCCGCAGCCTTGGTGCTTATTCTGCAACGCTTGTGAATGGCGAAACGGTCGACGAGGGCGACCTTTCTCCCCGTTTACGGGGAGAAATGCCAGGCAGGGCAATGAGGGGCAGCGCCGCTGCCCGAGAAAGAAGGTCACGCGCCCGGCGGCAGCAGTCTGAAATCCGGCATGTCGCGCAGCGCCAGTTCCGACCCGGCCGGCGAATAGACGACGAAGAGCTGCATGGGCGCATCGCCGGTGTTCAGCGTCGAGTGGAAGCGGCTTTCCGGCACATAGATGGTGCAGCCGGGGCCGACCTTCTCAACGACCGGATTGCCGTCTTCGTCCTCGACCATCTGCTCGCCATTGCCTGATATGACGAAGATGATCTCTTCCGCACCCGGATGGTTGTGACGCGTGTGACCCTTGCCGGACGGAAGGTCGACGACGCCGCCGGAAAAGCGCGCAGCACCATTCACTTCGGGAGCCACCGTCAGCGACAGTCTGCCCCAGTCGAAGCCGAAGGCGCTGACGTCCTTCGGATACACGAATACCTTGCTCTTGTCGGTCATCGTCTCATCCCTTCTTTTTCTTCGCGGTCGTTTTGGCGCCGCTTTTTTTTGTTTGCGCATCGGATTTTCCCAAAACCGGTTCCCACTTTTGGGTCCGATGCTCCAGCGTGACCGCCTTGAAATCGGCAGTCTGCCTGGCGATCGCCGCTTCCGCCGGCAGCCGCTCCATCGAGCTTGCCCCGTAAAATCCGTGCAGGCCCCTGCAGCGTTCGAGGATGTAACGGGCATCGTCCGGCATCGAGATCGGCCCGCCATGGCAAAGCAGGATGACATCCTTGCGCACGACACGCGCTGCTTCAGCGATGGCGTCGATCTCCGTCACGCAGTCGTCGAGTGACTTGGCCGACGTCGCCCCGATTGAGCCGCCGGTGGTCACCCCCATATGAGCGACGACGATGTCGGCGCCGGCCTTGGTCATGGCGCGCGCCTCGTCCGGGTTGAACACATAGGGCGTGGTCAGCAGATCGAGCTCGTGTGCCGCGGCGATCATGTCGACCTCGAGCCCAAAACCCATGCCGGTTTCCTCGAAACTCTGCCGCATCTGGCCGTCGAACAGGCCGATGGTCGGAAAGTTCTGCACGCCGGAAAAACCCATCGTCTTCAGCTCGGCCAGCAGCAGCGGCATGATGACGAAGGGATCGGTGCCGTTGACGCCGGCCAGCACCGGCGTCTTTTTCACCACCGGAAGCACCTCATAGGCCATTTCCTTGACGATCTCGTTGGCGTTGCCATAGGCGAGCAGGCCGGCAGCCGAGCCGCGGCCGGCCATGCGGTAGCGGCCGGAATTGTAGATGATGATCAGGTCGATGCCGCCGGCCTCCTCGGCCTTGGCCGATAGCCCGGTGCCGGCGCCGCCGCCGACGATCGGCACACCGCCGGCAATCATTTTGCGGAACTTCTCCAGGATCTTCTTGCGCGGTATGGCGGCCATGACTTCGTCTCTCATTGTGTGGCGATGTCGAGAAAAGCCGCAACCGCAGCCTTGGCGAATTCGGGATCGTTGATGTGCAGCGGCAAGCGGATCACGCGACGTGTGTTATCCGGCATGATCGTGCGCTCGATGGCCTCGAAGAGTGCTGCATCGGCTTCAGGGTCGAAGAAGGCGCCGCCTTCGATGTCGAGCGCCGAAACGCCTTTTTCTGGAATGAGGAACCGGACCGGTCCCTCGCAGAGGCTCAGTCTGGCGCCGATCCATTCGCCGATCCTGCGGCTTTCGTCAGGCGTCGTGCGCATCAGCGTCACGTTCGGGTTGTGCTCGTAAAACAGCCGCCCGCTATAGCGTTCCGGAATGGTCGGCGGCGCCCAGAAATTCACCATGTCGAGCGCGCCGACCGAGCCGGCATAGGGCAGTTTCGTGCGGGCGATCGCGCCGAAACGGTCTTCGGTTGCCGGCAGAACGCCGCCGAACAGGAGGTCGCAGACTTCTGTCGTCGTGATGTCGATGACGCCGGACAGCAAGCCGCTGTCGGCCAGCTTCTCCATGGTGCGGCCGCCGGTGCCGGTGGCGTGGAAGACCATGCAGTCATAGCTCGAACGAAGCTCGTCGGCGATGGAAGTCACGCATGGCGTGGTCACGCCGAACATGGTGAGCCCGATCGATGGTTTGCCGTCGGGCGGCGGCGCCGGTGTCGCAGACATGGCTGCTATCGCCTGGGCGGCGTTGTGCAGCACGACGCGAGACAGCTGGTTCAAGCCAGCCATGTCGGTCACCGACGGCATCATGACGATGTCGGAGACATCGACATAGGGCGCGGTGTCGCCCGAAGCGAGCGTCGAGACCATGATCTTGGGCAAGCCGAGCGGCAGCGCGCGCATGCCTGATGTGATGATCGAAGTGCCGCCACCACCGCCGATACCGATCACTCCTGCTATATCGGTGCGCGATTGGACAAACCGGGTGAAGGCGATGGCCATTGCCGCGACCGCGGTGCCGCGGTCGTCGCTGCCCAGCACGGCACTGCTGCCACCGGGATGGTGGCCGGCGACCTGTTCGGCCGAGACATCGACCGGCACGGTCGCATTGCGCGTTCCGACGTCGACGCGGGCGACAGCAGCACCGGTGGCTGCGACCGCATCGGCCAGAAAGGCGAGTTCCTCACCCTTGGTGTCGGCGGTGCCCACCACATAGACGCGCTTCATTGCGTTTCCCCGGTTCCAGGCGCACTCGGCGTTGCTGCCGGCCGCTCTTTTGCCCCGGCCGTTCGGCAGCGCGAAAGGCCATTGCAATTTTTTGAGACGTGTGTATCATATTGACATGAATGTCTCACGTCAACCAGCGGCAATGTCCGACGATGCGGGTTCTGGAGCGGCGCGCGGGCCGCGCGCCCGCACAAGGCGGTTGATGCTGGAGACGGCGACAAGGCTGATGCAGGCGGGCGCCACGCCTTCGGTCAGCGAGGTCGCCGAAGCGGCGGAAGTCTCCCGCGCCACCGCCTATCGGTATTTTCCAAGCCAGGCGGCGCTGGTCCAGGCGGTGGTCGATGAAGGGCTGGGGCCGATCCTCATCTGGAAATCGGCCTCGGCCGATCCCGAGCGCCGCGTCGCCGAACTGTTCGACACGGCCATGCCACGCATCGAAGCCTTCGAGGCGACGTTCAAGGCGGCGCTGAAGCTTTCGCTCGACCAGTGGGCGCGGCGGCAGGCCGGCACGCTGGACGGCGAGCCGGCCTTCACCCGCGGCCATCGCATCGATCTACTAAAGGACGCCATCGCACCGCTCAAGCACCGGCTGCCGCCACGCGAATTCAAGCGCCTGGCACAGGCCCTGTCGCTGATCTTTGGCGTCGAAGTGCTGATCGTGCTGAAGGATATCTGGGGGCTGGACAGCCGCAAGATGATGTCGGTTGCGCAATGGGCAGCCGGCGCCCTGGTGCGGGCTGCAGTGATGGAATCGATGACAGGAGGAGACAGAAGCGCGCCGGCTACAGCTGAGGAATAGTATCGATCTGGTTCGACCAGATGGGGATGCCTACTACTGACAATAGTCGGCGTGCCGTAGCGCGAACAAGGGCCTTGCGTATCAACGAGTAGGAAAATTTAAGAAAAACAGACAGATGTTGCTGTAATCTGCTTGTCTGAGGGCCTGCCATCGTCCAAGAAAGAGCTTGACGTGCGTCCGAAATTGGTAATACCAGATCAGGACAATATAGCGGGTCGAAAGTGAGGGCTGCGATCCATTTCCGGCTGGGCGAGGAGGCTCAAAAACCGGAGCGGCGCCATCACGGAAGGAACTACCAGGGCCGGCCTCACCGCCGGCTCGGATGATACGGTAGAATGCGCACAAGGGAGGAAATCATCATGCGCAAGACAATGACCAGCATGCTTGCTGGTATCGGCTTACTGCTCGCCTGCGGAACGTCCGTCTACGCGCAGGATAAGGAACTCACCATCTTCTGGGCTGAATGGGATCCGGCGAATTATTTGCAGGAACTCGTCAACCTTTACGAGGCCGAGAGCGGCGTGAAGGTCACGGTCGAGACGACGCCGTGGCCGGATTTCCAGACCAAGGCGTTCACCGAGTTCAACGCCAAGGGCAGCGCCTACGACATGGTCGTCGGCGATTCCCAGTGGATTGGCGCGGCCTCCGAGGCAGGCCACTATGTCGACCTCACCGACTTCTTCAACAAGCACAATCTGAAGGAAGTGATGGCGCCGGCGACGGTGAAATACTACGCCGAATATCCGTCCAACTCCGGCAAGTACTGGTCGATACCGGCCGAGGGCGACGCGGTCGGCTGGTCCTATCGCAAGGACTGGTTCGAAGACCCGAAGGAGATGGAAGCCTTCAAAGCCAAGTACGGCTACGATCTCGGCGTGCCGAAGGACTGGAAGCAACTGCGCGACATCGCTGAATTCTTCCACCGTCCCGACGAGAAGCGCTACGGTGTCGCCATCTACACCGATAACTCGTACGATGCTCTGGTGATGGGCGTGGAGAACGCCATTTTCTCCTTCGGCGGCGAGCTTGGCGACTATTCCACTTACAAGGTCGACGGGATCATCAACTCCGAGCAGAACGTCAAGGCGCTCGAGGCCTACAAGGAGCTCTATTCCTTCACCCCTCCTGGTTGGGCCAAGAGCTTCTTCATCGAGGATAACCAGGCGATCACCGAGAACCTGGCGGCGATGAGCATGAACTACTTCGCCTTCTTCCCGGCGCTCATCAACGAAGCCTCGAACCCGAATGCCAAGGTCACCGGCTTCTTCGCCAACCCTCCAGGACCGAATGGCGACCAGTTCGCCGCGCTCGGCGGCCAGGGCATCTCCGTCATCTCCTATTCGCAGAATCAGGAAGAGGCGATGAAGTTCCTGGAATGGTTCATCAAGGACGAGACGCAGAAGAAATGGGCGGAACTCGGCGGTTACACGGCAAGCGCCAAGGTGCTCGAGTCGCCTGAATTCCAGAACGCCACGCCTTACAACAAGGCCTTCTACGAAACCATGTTCAAGGTGAAGGACTTCTGGGCGACGCCGGAATATGCCGAGCTGCTCATCCAGATGAACCAACGCGTCTATCCGTACATCACCGGCAATCAGGGCACGGCCAAGGAAGTGCTCGATGCGCTCGCCGCGGACTGGAACGCGACGTTCAAGAAATACAACCGCGTGAAGTAAACGGCACTAACGCTCGGAGGGGGCGGCAGCCCGCCCCTTCCGTTTTCTTTTCCGGAGGAACGGCCCTTGGCCACTGCAGTCATGACCACGCTGGATCCCAAGTCGCGCTCCGCCGCCCGCGGTATGAGCGACCTTACGATCCGAAATCTCTTCATCATTCCGACGATCGTTTTCCTGATCGTCTTCAACATCTTTCCATTGCTCTATTCGCTCGGCTATTCGTTCACCGACTTTCGCGCATCGAGCGCGGCACCGGCAACTTTCGTCGGACTGCAGAATTACCGCGAGCTGCTCAACGACCCGTTCATCTGGTCGAATTTCGCCATCACCGCCAAATACGTCATCGTCTCCGTGGTCGGCCAGGTCATCGTCGGCTTCGGCGTGGCGTTGCTGCTCAACCGGGATATCCCGTTGAAAGGCCTGCTGACGACACTGCTGCTGTTGCCGATGATGCTGTCGATGGCTGTTGTCGGCCTGTTCTGGAAACTGCTCTACGATCCGTCCTTCGGCATCATCAACTATACGCTCGGCCTTGGCTCCTTCGAGTGGCTGTCCAACCCCGACATGGCGCTCTACGCGGTTGCCATCACCGACATCTGGATGTGGTCGCCCTTCGTCATGCTGCTGTCGCTCGCCGGCCTGTCGGCGGTGCCGAAGCACCTCTACGAGGCGGCCGCGATCGACCGCGCCGGCTCGTTCTATACGTTCTTTCGCATTACGTTGCCCTTGGTCGCGCCGATCCTGATGATCGCGATCATCTTTCGCACCATGGAGGCGTTCAAGACCTTCGATCTTGCCTACATCCTGACCAGCCAGCCAACCACCGAGGTGATCTCGATCCGGCTCTACAAGATGGCGTTCCAGGAATGGCAGACCGGGCGCTCCTGCGCGCTCGCCTACATCGTGCTGATCATGATCCTGGCGATCACCAACATCTACGTCAAATACCTGAACAAGGTGAAGGAGCGCTAGAATGGCCGCTGTCACCACCTCTGCCGAGCGCTCGCTGAACAAGCTCGCCATCGTCGGCGTGCTGATCGTCACGATCATCTTCCTGGCGCCGATCTACTGGATAGCCTCGACGGCGTTCAAGCCGCGCAACCTCGCCACCACCATCCCGCCGACGGTGGTCTTCCAGCCGGAGATATCGCCCTTCGTCAAGCTGTTCACCAAGCGCTCGCAACTGCGCACAGCGCCGACGCCGGAACAATACGCTGCCGCCCCGTGGTGGGAACGGCTGGTGTTTGACGGCGGCGAGAAGGTGGTGCGCTCGGGCAGGGGCGAGGTGCAGTGGTCCGGCTATCCGAGCCGCTTCATGAACTCGCTGATCGTGGCCATCACCTCGACGATCCTCGCCGTCGGCATGGGCACTTTCACGGCTTACGGGTTCTCGCGCTTCAAGATAAAGGGGGAGCAGGACCTGCTCTTCTTCATCCTGTCGACGCGCATGCTGCCGCCGGTGGTGGTGGCGATCCCGATGTTCCTGATGTACCGGGCGGTCGGCCTCAACGACACGCATTGGGGCCTGATCATCCTCTACACCGCCTTCAATCTCAGTTTCTCTGTATGGCTGATGAAGGGGTTCATGGACGAAATTCCGAAGGAGTATGAGGAGGCGGCGCTCGTCGACGGCTATACGCGCATGGAGGCCTTCTTCAAGATCGTGCTGCCGGAGGCGGCCACCGGCATCGCCGCCACCGCCGTGTTCTGCTTCATCACCGCGTGGAACGAATATGCCTTCGCGCTGATCATGACCAACCGACGCGCCCAGACGGCACCGCCCTTCATTCCAAGCCAGGTCGGTTCCGGCCTGTCGGACTGGACGGTGATTGCCGCCGGAACCTTCCTGTTCCTGCTGCCTGTCGCCATCTTCACCTTCCTGCTCCGCAACCATCTCTTGCGCGGCATGTCCTTCGGAGCGATCCGCAAATGATCCGCCATGCTACAATCCAGCGCACGGCCGAGATCGTGATGGTGTGCGGCATCATCGCGCTCTGCCAGCCGTGGAACCTCTTCCTGCACCGCTACGGGCTGACGATCATCATCGTCGGGCTGCTGACGTTCATGATCACCGGCTGGGTCGGTCCAAGGCAGAAGCCGCAGGCGACCGGCGCGCCGGAAAAAGAAGGTCACGCATGACCCAGATCGAGCTTCGTGGCGTCCAGAAATTCTTTGGCGCCGTTCAGGTCATCAAGGATCTCAATCTCAAGATCGACGACAACGAGTTCATCGTGCTGCTCGGCCAGTCGGGCTGCGGCAAGACGACGACGCTTCGCGCAATCGCCGGGCTAGAGACGATCGACGGCGGCGATGTCCTCATCGACGGCAAGCCGGTCCAGCATCTCAAGGCTGCCGACCGCGACATCGCCATGGTTTTCCAGTCGTTCTCGCTCTATCCGCATATGAGCGTCTACGAGAACATCGCTTTTCCGTTGCGCGCCATGCGCAAGAGCAGGGCGGAGATCGACGGCGAGGTGCGCTCGGTCGCCAAAGTGCTGCAGATCAACGATCTGCTCGGCAAGAAGCCGTCGGCGCTGTCGGGTGGCGACATGCAGCGGGTGGCAATCGGCCGGGCGCTGGTGCGGCGGCCGAAGGCGATGCTGATGGACGAGCCGATCGGCGCGCTCGACGCCAAGCTGCGCGAGGAGATGCGCGCGGAGATCAAGCGGCTGCACATCAAGCAGGGCTCGACCACCATCTACGTCACCCACGACCAGATCGAGGCGATGAGCCTTGCCGACCGCATCGTCATTATGCATGAGGGCGTTCTGCAACAGGTAGGCAGCCCATCGGAAGTGTATAAGCACCCGGCCAATCTGTTCGTCGCGCAATTCGTCGGCTCGCCGGTTATGAACGTCGCCAAGGCGGCGGTGACGATGAACGGCTCCGGCGCCAGGGTCACCGTCGACGGGGCCGCGGAAGGGTTCCTTTTCCCAGCCGAACTGGTCGGCCAACTCGACGCGGCGAACGCCGGGCAGGACGGCCTTGCACTCGGCATCCGCCCCGAAGGCGTGATGGTCTCGCGCGAGCCGGCGGACGGTTATCTGCCGGTCGAGGCGCACATCATCGAACCGCTTGGCTCCTATGACATCGTCGACCTCAAGGTCGGGGCACAGATGTTGCGCGCCCGAACCCGTTCCGGTTTCGTCGGCAAGCCGGGGGTCCAGGTCTTCGCCAGGCTCGACCCGGCGCAGGCGCATTTCTTCGACACGGCAAGCGGCAATTCGCTGGGGGTGAGACTCTGATGGCCCATATCCAGCTCAAGAATATTTCGAAGGCATTCGGCAATCACGCCGCATTGACCGGGCTCAATCTCGACATTGCCGACGGAGAGTTCTTCGTGCTGCTCGGCGAGACCGGCGCCGGCAAGACGACGACGCTGCGCATGATTGCCGGCCTGGAAAAGCCGGACGAGGGGCAGATACTCATCGACGGCGCCGATGTCGCTGACTGGGGGGCGGCCGAGCGCGACGTGGCGCTGGTTCTGCAGCAATACTCGCTCTATCCGCGCTATACGGTGCGCGAGAATCTCGAATTCCCGTTGAAGCCGAAAATCCGCCGCATCGAGCCCGACGAGATCAAGACGCGCGTCGACCGCGTCGCCAAGACCTTGCGCATCGAGCATCTGCTCGACCGCAAGACGGATCGCCTCTCTGGCGGCGAGATGCAGCGCGTCTCGATTGGTCGCGCCATCGTCAGGAAGCCGCGCGTATTCCTGATGGATGAGCCGCTGTCGGCGCTCGATGCCAAGCTGCGCGAGGCGCTGCGCACCGAGCTGAAGAACATCCAGATGAACCTTGGCCAGACTTTCCTGTTCGTCACGCACGACCAGATCGAGGCGATGTCGATGGGCGACAAGGTCGGCGTGCTCAACCACGGCCGCATCGTCCAGACCGGCACGCCCTATGAGATCTACAACAATCCGCGCGACACCTATGTGGCGAGCTTCGTCGGCTCGCCGCCGATGAACCTCATCGACGGCAAGCTCGTCAACGGCCGCGCCGTGATGGCACCGCTGAATTTCGAACTGCCTTTTGCGGGGGGGGCCAAAACGAGCGGTGCGACCGACGGTCGCCCGCTCGTCTTCGGTATTCGTCCCGAGGACCTCTATCTCGAGAGCGGAGCGCCGGTGGAAGCGCGCGTCCATGATGTCGAGAACCATGGCGTCGAAAAGATCCTGACGCTGCGGGTCGGCGACGCCATGCTGCGGGCCACGGTGCCGGCCAGAACCGATGTCGAGATCGAGCAGCCGGTGCGCTTTGCCTGGGATCCGGACAAGGTGGTGCTGTTCGACAAGGGTACCGGGGTAAGCCTCCGTCACGCAGGCTGAAGCGCGTCGCGCAAAAATGCGCGTCTGTTGGGCGGGAGGATGCTAGGCGGCTTGAAGCCTGTCCAGGTTTAGCCGGCTTGACGGGTCTCAGCCTGTTCGTCGGCCCGGAAATGGCTGGGAGCCGATCCGATGACGCGCTTGAACGCCCGACTGAACGACGCGTCGGATTCATAGCCGAGGCGTGCTGCGACGACGGAAATCTTCAAGCGGTCGCGGACCAGCCATTGCCGTGCCTGGTGCATTCTCACCTGGGTGACATATTTGGCCGGCGTTTCGCCAACGATCGTCGCGAAGCGCTCGGCGAAGCCCGACCGCGAGGCGCCCATCATCCTGGCCAGGGTCTCCACCGTCCAGTCGCGGTCCGGTTCGAGATGAATCGCGGCCAGCACGCGCCCGATCTCGCGATCTCTCACCGCGGCAATCCATCCGGACGAGTCGCCGCAGCCGCGCTCGACCCATGAGCGGATGACGGTGGCGGCCAGCACATCGGCAAGCCGTGCCAGAATGCCGCCGGAGCCGACGCGCTCCATCGTCACTTCGCGTGCCATGGCCTCCAGCAGATGCGGGATACCAGGTTCATAGGCCTCCAACTCGTGCGCGCGCATTACGTCCGGCATCATGCCGAGCAATGGGTGCAAACCGTCGAGATTGAAATACATGCTGCCAAAAAACAGCAGTGTCCCCGGCCGGCAACCTTCATTGGACAGGCAGTAAACGTTCTTGCAGACCTCGGCGACCTCGTAGCCCTGGATCGGCGAAGCCTCGGTGCCCTGCTCGCTCGCCAGGACGTGTGCCGCGCCGCGCGGCAGCAGCACCGCGTCGCCCGCCTTGAGCTCCACCCATTCGCCGGACGGCTGCAGCAGCCAGCATCCCTTGCGGCCGATGAAATGAAACCGCGCCGCCGTCTGGGCCGGAAACTGGAGGCCCCAGGGCTCCTGCATTTCGCAGCGGCCGTATTCGACGCCGTCGAGCCGTAACCCGCGCAATATGTCTGTCAGCGGATCGCCGGTGACGGGAATTTTGGACGAATGGTCAAGCATGATGGTGTTTCTAGCATGGAAACTCCAGGCGGTCACTCCCTATGTTGCACTGCAGCCAAATGTTGCACTGCAACCAGATCGGAGATCCCATCATGACCGAACCCGCGACAGGCGTCATGGACGCCGTTCTCGATCCTGCGGAAACCGGGGAACGAGCCGAGCCGGCGTGGGGAGCGGTCGTATCGCTCGCGCTCGGCGTGTTTGGGCTGGTGACCGCAGAATTCCTGCCTGCCAGCCTGCTGACGCCGCTGGCGCAGGACCTCGGCATATCGGAAGGCACTGCCGGCCAGGCGGTGACGGCAACGGCCGTCGTCGGCGCGATAGCCGCCCCGACCATGGCCATCGTCACCAGACGGCTGGACCGCAGGCTGGTGATGTGGGCGCTGACGGTGCTGCTGATCCTGTCGAACCTGCTGGCAGCGTTTGCCTCCTCGCTTCCCGTTCTTCTGATCGCCCGCATCATGCTCGGGATCAGCCTCGGCGGCTTCTGGTCGATGTCGGCGGCAATGGCGATGCGGCTCGTTCCGATGCGGCTGATGCCGCGCGCCATGTCGATCATCCTCACCGGCGTTTCGGTGGCGACCGTCTGCGCGGCCCCGGTCGGCGCCTATGTCGGCGACGTCTGGGGATGGCGAACGGCCTTCATGATCGCGGCTGTTGTCAGCGCCCTGGCGCTGCTGATGCAGGTCGCCACCCTTCCGAAGCTGCCGCCGGCAGGCGTGGCGAGCTTTCGGACGCTGTCTGAAGTGCTGAAGCGGCCGATGATCAGGGTTGCGCTTCTGGTGGTCCTGCTGGTCGCCTCGGGACACTTTGCCGGCTTCACCTATGTTCGCCCGTTTCTCGAGAAGGTGCCCGCGCTGGACATCGAGACGATCTCGCTTGTGCTGCTCGCCTACGGCATCGGTGGCTTCTTCGGCAATTTTGCCGGCGGGTTCATGGCCGAACGCAGCCTCAAGACCGCCGTCGGCCTGGCGCCTCTGCTGATTGCTGTGGCAGCCGCCTTGCTGCTTGCTCTCGGAGCCTCGCCCGTGGTGGCGGCGATAGCGGTTGCTGCCTGGGGCTTTGCCTTCGGCGCGGTGCCGGTCGGGCTGCAAACCTGGCTGGTGCGAGCCGCTCCCGACCAGGCAGAAAGCGCCGGCGGGCTGATGGTAGCCACATTCCAGGTGGCCATCGCACTGGGCGCCGTTTTCGGCGGCCTGCTGGTCGACAATGCCGGCGTTGCCAGCGCTTTCGCCTATTGTGGGATCGCGACGTTGCTGGCGGCTTTGGCGGCGTTCTTGCTTGGCCCGAGGAGCGCAACCTAAGCCATCCGTAGGTGCGTCCCATGTAGGACGCCTCCAAGAAATGGCCCGAAAATCGGCTATGGTTTTCGGGCCGTGGCGATTGCGGCGACGAACCGGCCCAGACTGTCTTCGACGTAGGTTGCAACTTCGACTTTCGGGTCGAAACTCCACCAAAGCAGCGAACCTTGCCAGTGCGATGCCATCAGCAGGCCGATGTCCAACGGCGTGTTGACGACCGAAGCAAAGCAAGAGTCGAGGATGTTGCACAGGGAGACCTTCCACGACGCCCCACGCGCGCGAAGCACCGGATCGCGCAGATCTTCGCGCAGGACGAGCAGGCCCTCGGCATAGGATTCGATGCCGCCATAGTCACGCGACAGCGCCACCAGCAACTCGATCGCGCCAGCAGGGGTCCTCGGTGTCGCGTCTGCGAGCTTTGTCGTCTTCTCGTCTAGCCTATCCCATGCCTGCAGCAGGGTTCTTTGCCTGAGCGTGGCCTTGTTCTTGAAACGCTGCACCAGGGTCGAGCCGGAAAGCCCGCAAGTTTTGGACAGCCGCTCGAATGTGAGTGCCTCCGGGCCATGCCTGTGGATCAGCCGGTGCGCCGCTTCCAGCACGTGCTCGTCGGATTGCGTTTTTCGCCGAGGCATCTTGACATCCATTTATAACCGAATGATCATTTATATATCATGATATAGACGAAGGCCAGCGTTGGTTGGTCAGAGCGTTGGATGATGAGAATCTGGGGAGTTCGATGACGCTTGCGGGAAAAGTCGCGTTGGTCGCCGGCGCAACGCGCGGTGCGGGGAGAGGCATTGCGGTCGAACTTGGTGCCGCGGGCGCGACGGTTTACGTCACCGGGCGGACGACACGCGCGCATCAGTCCGAATACGCCCGGCCGGAAACCATCGAGGAAACGGCGGAGCTTGTTTCAGCGCAAGGCGGCCATGGCATCGCTGTGCAAGTCGACCATCTGGTTGCCGAAGACGTGCGCAAGCTGGTCGCCCGGATACGTGCCGAGCAGGGCCGCCTCGATGTGCTGGTCAACGACATTTGGGGCGGCGAGAAACTGTTCGAATGGAACAAGCCGGTCTGGGAGCATGATCTCACGAATGGTTTGCGCATGTTGCGGCTGGGCATCGACACGCATCTGATCACAGCGCATTACGCGCTGCCGCTTCTGATCGAGCGCCGGGGCGGCCTGCTGGTCGAAGTCACCGACGGCACCGCGGAGTATAATGCCGAGCAATATCGGCTCTCGCCGTTCTATGACCTCGCCAAAGTGTCGGTGACCCGCATGGCGTGGGCCCATGCCAAGGACCTCGCCCGGCACGGTGCCACCTCGATTTCGCTGACACCCGGCTGGCTGCGTTCGGAAATGATGTTGGAAGCTTTCGGGGTGACCGAGGACAACTGGCGTGATGCGACAGCAAAAGTGCCGCATTTCGTCATTTCCGAGACCCCGCGCTTTATCGGGCGCGCAGTGGCGGCGGTTGCGGCGGACCCGGACCGTTCGCGCTGGAACGGACAGTCGCTGTCGAGTGGCGGGCTGGCGCAGGTCTACGGCTTTACCGATCTCGACGGCTCGCGGCCTGACGCGTGGCGCTACGTTCCGGAAGTTGAGAACGCCGGCAAGCCAGCCGATGCGACGTTAGACAGCTCGAACGCTGGGAGCCGGCAGTAGTTTCGATTTCAGGCCGCGCGGCCGTCGAAGTCCAAAACCGGCACAGCGTCCAGGTCGAGATCGTCTATGCAATGGATGTTGACGTAGGCGCTTCGTTCGCTCCCTTCGCTGACGTCCTCGGCGAAGGGATGGATGCCGCAGGTCCGGCAGAACCGGTGGGCGATGACATGATTGCCGAAGGTGTATTTGCCAAGATCGTCGCCCCAGGCAAGCACCCGAAATGCCTCGTGCGGCACGGCCCATAGCAGCGCGCCCTTGCGTGAGCAGATCGAGCAATTGCATCGCACGGCTCCGGTCAGATCGCCTTCGACCTCGAAAGCGATCTTGCCGCAGTGGCAGCTGCCTTTGTAGAGCATCGGGTCTCCTCGTTCCTTCGGTTCGACAGGGGTGCAAAACCTCTTATGCCGGGTTATGTCTCTGCAGGCCACGCATCAGCTGTCGCCTGTAAGACGTTGCAGGCGTCCGGAGTCCGACACTGAAAATGCAATCAGCCCGCGACCGCCTCGAAGCCGTCCTTTCGCGTCTCACCGTCCGCGCCGACAATGAAAGCGTATTCGTAAAACTCTATTCGGAAGCCGCACGAGCAGCAGCCGACGCCGCCGATGCCAGGCGCAGGGCCGGCGTGACACTCGGGCCGCTCGACGGAACAATTCTGTCGATCAAGGACCTGTTCGACGTCGCCGGCGAGCCGACCACGGCCGGTTCGTTGTTGCTCAGCACCGCGGCGCCGGCGCTGTGGGATGCTGTTATCGTGCGGCGGCTGCGGCAGGCGGGCGCCGTGATCTTCGGCAAGACCAACATGACCGAATTCGCCTTCACCGCGATTGGCGTCAACCCGCATTACGGCACGCCCGGCAA
Source organism: Mesorhizobium ventifaucium (assembly GCF_935822925.1). Classification (GTDB taxonomy): domain Bacteria; phylum Pseudomonadota; class Alphaproteobacteria; order Rhizobiales; family Rhizobiaceae; genus Mesorhizobium; species Mesorhizobium ventifaucium. The sequence goes on along the minus strand of NZ_CAKXZS010000042.1, from coordinate 13,708 downwards.
TGCGACCGACGCCAGCCGGATTGCCGGCGGCTCATCCTCCGGTGCCGGTGTTTCCGTTGCCGAAGGCACCAGCGAGATCTCGATCGGTTCCGACACCGGCGGTTCGGTGCGTATTCCGGCGGCGCTGAACGGTGTGGTCGGCTTCAAGCCGACGGCGCGCCGGATACCGCGCGATGGTGTCTTCCCGCTTTCGGCCACGCTCGACTCCATCGGCCCGCTTGCCCGCACCGTCGCCGAATGTGCGGCAGCCGACACGGTAATGGCGGGCGAGGAGTTCGCGGCCCTTGTTTCGCTTCCGCTTGCCGGGCTGGGCGTCGGCGTTCCGCGCGGCGTGCTCTTCGAGAATACGGAAGAAGAAGTCGCGGCGGCGTTCGAGCGATGTGCTCGCAAGCTGGAACTCGCCGGTGCACGCCTCGCCGATCTGTCCATCGATGACCTCCTTGCCGATTTGCGCGCGGCAACCAGGCGGGCCTCGATCGCGGCAATGGAGGGTGCCGAGGTCCATGCAGATTGGCTTGCAGAAGGTGCGGCGACGTCGGTCGATCCGCGGGTGAGCGAGCCGTTGTCGCGCGCCGCTGCCGTTCCGGCCACGGCCTACATAAGGGCAATCCGCCGCCGCACGGCGCTTGTCGCCGCCATGGACGAGCGGCTGGCGTCTGTCGATGTGCTGGCCCTGCCGACCACGCCGGTCACCGCGCAGACCATCGTGTCGATGACCAGCGACGAAGCTCTGTGTGAGCGCACGGAAGGCCTTCTGCTGCGCAACACGCAGGTCGCCAACCAGTTCGACCTCTGCGCGATCTCGCTGCCGATGCCGGGAATGGCGCGCCCGGCCGGGCTGATGCTGGTGGCGCGCAACGGCGACGACCACCGTCTGCTGCGCATCGCGGCGGAAGTCGAGGCACTGCTTGGCCGTTGAAGATGTGAAAAAATTATTGCGACGAACAGTGGCCGCGTTCGCTGTCCCTGGACGCGCGTTCGATACCGGTCGCGACCAGCCATGGCAAAGTGTATTGCTTGCCGTTGAGGGTCTGGGTCCGGTTCTCGATGGAGCCAACAACGACGACCTTGCCGGCGTAGAGCTTGTCCGAAAGTTCGAGCGCCTTGTCCTGCTGCGGCAGTTCCTCGATGTCGATCGACACGCCCTGGATGATCTTGCCCGTGGCAAGGTCAAGCGTGCTGTTCGACTGACAGGGCACCATCACGCACCGCAGGCCGTTGTCGCAATAGACATAACTGCTCTCGGCCGCAGCGACCGAGGGCAGGACGCAGATCGAAACGATCGCAACAAGCAGCGGCGTGCGGCGAAAAACGAGCATGGCGTGCAGCGTCGTGCAGAAATTGGGCGATACGGCGACGGCGTTACGCGTCGGCCGGGAACCGCCGCCGGTAACGCTCGACCACTTCGGGATTGCGCAGGTTGACCGGCAGTTTGTTGGCCAGCACCAGCAAGGTTTCATCAGCGGAACCGACGCCCATGCGCATCATCGACTGCTCGGTGATGCCGGCCATATGCGGCGTGACAATGACATTGTCGAAGCCGAAATAGGGATGATCTGAAGGCAGCGGCTGCGTCGCAAAGACATCGAGCGCGGCACCGCCGATACGGTCCTTCTGCAGCGCTTCGATCAGCGCGTCGTCGTCGATCACCGGCCCGCGCGAAATATTGATCAGCAGCGCGTGCGGCTTCATTCGACCGATGCGCTCGCGGTTGATCAGGCCGCGCGTCTCCGCTGTCAGCGGGCAGCACAGAACGATGATGTCGCTCTGCTCGACCAGCGCATCGATCGACAGCAACCCGACCCTGTCCGGCGCCGGCCTCATGCTGCGCATCGTCGCCACTACGTTCAGGTCGAAACCATGCGCCGCGATGTGGCCGACTGCCTGTCCGATGGCGCCGAAGCCGACAATGCCGATGGTCTTGCCGGCGAGCTCGCTGGCGAGAATGGTGTGATCGCGGCCGGCCAGCCAGCCCTTCGCCCGCAAGTCGCGGTCCACCATGCGGAAACGCCGCAGCAGCGCCAACGCCGCGAACATCACGTATTCGGCGACCGAGCGGGCATTGACCGCCGGCACGTTTGCCACCAGGACGCCGGCCGCCGTGGCGGCTTCCATGGGAACCATGTCGAGCCCGGCGCCGTGGCGGATCGCGGCCCGGAGCTTCGTCGCCCCGTCGAAAAGCGCTGATGGCAGCGGCGCGCGAACGATGATGATATCGGCGTCCCTCGCCTCAGTCGCCAGCGTGTCGGCATCGAGGGCGGAGGCGACGACGAGTTCGCCGGCCCCGGTCAGCATGGCGGAGGCGCGCGGATGCAGCGTGTGTGTCGTCAGGATTTTTGGCATGTCAGACCGGTTCGAGCGCTGGGCTGTTAGGTTCTGCCCCGCCGCCCTCGATCAGGCCTTTCCAGTAGCTTTCCGCGCCTTGCAGATGGGCGCTCATCAGCGCCTGGGCGAGGTTGCCGTCGCGGCGCAGCAGCGCCTCGTAGATCTGGATGTGCTCGGCATGCGAGCGCATGCTGCGTTCGGGGTCGTTGAAGTAGATCGGCAGGCGTTGCTCGCCCATCAAGTAATAGAGGCTGCATATGTTGTGAAAAACGCTGTTCTTGGTTGCCCGCACGATCTCAAGGTGAAATTCGCGGTCCTCCTTGGCGAGGCCCTCGCCCGCCGCAATGCGGTCTTCCGAAGCCTTCAGGATTTCGCGCAGCCGTTCGAAATTTTCCTCGGTGGCGCGCGAACAGGCAAGCTCGGCGGCCTTGATCTCGTGGATCTTGCGCAACTCGACGGTCTCGTAGATCTGGATCGGATCAAGCGGCAGGCCGGCCCGCGCAAAAAGCGCCATGGCCTCGACGCTGGCCTGCTTGGTGTCGATGTAGATGCCGGACTTGGCCCGGCGCTCGACGATGCGCATGGCTTCGAGAATGGCCAGCGCCTCGCGGATCTGGCCGCGGCTGACGGCGAAATGCTCGGCCAGTTCACGCTCCGACGGCGTTCGGCCGGTCGCCTTGTCGGAGTGCGAGAACAGATAGGCGGCGAGTTCCGCGAGAAGGTTCTTTTCTTTCATGATCAGCCGCGTAGCGCGTGCGCCTCCAGGAACCGTTCCGAAAGGGTGAATCCCAGTCCAGGCTTGTCGGGGATCGCTATCATGCCGTCCTTTGCTTCGACAGTCTCCTCGATCAGATCGTGGATCATCGGATTGGCGCCGAGCGAATATTCGACGGTAAAGCTGGCCGGCGAAGCAGCGCAGACATGCAGCCCGGCAAAGAAGCAAGGTGCGCCGGCCCAAAGATGCGGCGCAAAGCGCAGATTGAAGGCGCTGGCGATGGTGCCGATCTTCATCGCCTCGCTGATGCCGCCACAGAAGGCCGGGTCAGGCTGGAAGATATCGGCAGCCTTGAGCGTGGCGAGGTCGCGGAAGGCGTAGCGCGTCGCTTCGCTCTCGCCGGTGGCGATCGGGATGGAACCGGCCGCCCGCACTTCGGCCATTCCAGGCTTGTCGTCGGCGATGACCGGCTCCTCGAACCAGGCCAGATCGAGATCGCCGGCAAGCTGGGTGAAACGTTTGGCTTCCGCCACCGTATAGGTGCCGTGCGCATCGACCATCAGGTCGACTTCGGGGCCGAGCGCCTGTCTTGCGGCGCGGACGCGGGCGGCGGAATGGTGCGGAGCGCCGTCCATCGCGCCGATTCGCATCTTCAGCGCCTTGAAGCCGCCCTTGGCGATATAGGATTTCAACTGCTCGCCGATCGCCTCGGTGGAGGCCCAGCCGCCGGAGGCATAGGCCGGCATGCGGTCAAGCTTGCGGCCGCCGAGCAGCCGCCAGACCGGAACCCCCAGCGACTTGCCCAGAATATCCCACAAGGCGATATCGACGGCGCTGATCGCGGCGACGCTGATGCCGCGCCGTGCCAATTGCGGCATGGCGTGGCCGTTTTGCGCGGCGCTGTCGTGGCGCACGCCATTGTAGAGCATCTCCCAGATCACCCCGATGTCGGCCGGATCGCAGCCGATCAGCTGCGGCCCGACCTCGTGGTTCAGCATGTGGACGAGGGCGCCATAGCTGCCGGTGCTGCCGGCGGCATTCTTGCCCTCGCCCCAGCCGACCAGCCCGTCATTGGTCTCGATACGCAGGATTGCGGCGTCGAACGTCGTCACCTGACCGAAGTCGCTGCGGTGCTGCCGCGCGGCTTCGATCGGTATGCGGACCCACCAGGCTTGGACCGTCTTGATGCGCATGTTCATCCTCTGCCTTGCCGCCGGTGGGGCCGCCGTCGGGCGGAAAGGCTCGTTTCCAGAGATCGATTACTTGATCAGCGGCAGCAGCGTTTCGGCGGTGATACGCATCTGGTCGGTGTAGAATTTTTCCGTGAGCACGCTGGAACCGTGGTCCTGGATGAATTTGAGCTGCTCCGGCGAGATGTCGACCGGGTTGCGTTCGACCATGTCGGGATAGGGAGCAGCCGGCGTGCGGTCGACAGGAGCGACGAACTCGTTGGTCAGCGCGCCGTCGTAACCGACTTCCTTCAGGGTGCCGACGATCTTCGGCCAGTCGATCTGTCCGAGACCGGCGGCGAAGCGGTTGTTGTCAGCGACGTGGAAATCGAACAGGCGGTTTCCGACCTGCCGAATGGCATCGTAGACGTTAAACTCCTCCATATGGAGGTGATAGGCGTCGAGGCAGACACCGCATTCGGGGCTGACCGCATCGGCCAGCGCCAGTGCCTGGGCGCCGCGGTTGAAAAGATAGGTCTCGAAGCGGTTGAGCGGCTCGACCGCGATCTTGACGCCCACTTTCTTGGCATGGGTAAAGCATTCCCTGGTGGCGTCGACCACCCAATTCCATTCTTCCTCCTCGGTGCCGTCCGGCACCACCTTGCCGACGGTGGCGGGAACAAGCGTGATGATTTCGCCATCGAGTTCGCTGACCATCGTCAGCACGTCCTTGACATACTGCACCGAGCGCTCGCGCTGGCCCTGGTCCCTGGCGGCGAGATTGCGCTCGCCCAGCATCAGCGTCACCGCCCCCCAACAGCGAATGCCGTGCTCCTTCAGGAGCGCACGTGTCTCGTTGATCTTGTATTGCGCGGGCTCGCCGGAAATCTCGATCGACTCATAGCCGAATTTCTTGATGCGCTTGAGCGTCGTTTCCAGCGGTTCCGCCCGCATCCAGTTGTGCGTCGAAAGATGCATGGTCTGTCCTTCCCAGAATTCGCCTGTAACAATTCGCCTGCGACGCACCCCAGATTGCGTTGCATGGTTCCTCCCCAAGGCGCTCCAGCGTAACTGGTTCGACCAATTGGGCGTGAAAAGAGGTCTACAGCAATTTCATCTGGACGGCAAGAAATCCTGCAAGGCAGCCCCTGACATCTATTATTTCATTGATTAAACTAACATATTTCCCCGCTGTCCGGCAATTTTTGCGGCGCTGATTGAGAGCGGCGCCGCTTGACCAGACGGTTGTATTTGGTAATACCAGAATGGCGGTGCGCACTAGCGCCTGTCGAGAAAAGACCAAACAGGCTGGCCCTGTTTTCAATCGGCGCTATGCTTGGTCGTGGATAATTAGGAAGGATGCCGATGCCGTCGACAATGAAAGGTCCTGGGCTGTTTCTGGCACAGTTCGCAGGCGATGCCGCACCGTTCAATTCGCTGCCGTCGATCACCAGATGGGCGGCCGGGCTGGGCTACAAGGGCGTGCAGATCCCGACCTGGGACAGCCGGCTGTTCGACCTTGAAAAAGCGGCATCTTCCGAGGCCTATTGCGACGAGGTGAAGGGCATCTGCTCCGATGCCGGCGTCGAAATCACCGAGCTGTCGACGCATTTGCAAGGGCAGCTGGTGGCGGTGCATCCGGCTTATGACGCGCAGTTCGACGGCTTCGCACCGCCTGCGGTGCACAACAATCCGAAGGCCAGGCAGCAATGGGCGGTCGAACAGATGAAGTTCGGCGCCAAGGCGTCGAAGAACCTAGGGCTCAAAGCGTCGGTGTCGTTTTGTGGAGCGTTGGCTTTTCCTTACCTTTATCCGTGGCCGCAACGGCCGGCCGGATTGATCGAGGAAGCGTTTTCCGAACTGGGCAAGCGCTGGAAGCCGATCCTAGACGTCTATGAGGACAATGGCGTCGATCTTGGCTACGAGATCCATCCGGGCGAGGACGTCTTCGACGGTGCGACATTCGAGATGTTCCTTGACGCGGTCGGCGGCCACAAGCGCTGCAATATCAATTACGACCCGTCGCATTTCCTGCTGCAGCAGCTCGACTATCTCGAATTCATCGACATCTATCACGAGCGGATCAAGGCCTTCCATGCCAAGGATGCCGAGTTCAATCCGACCGGCCGGCAAGGCGTCTATTCCGGTTATCAGAGCTGGACGAACCGGGCCGGGCGTTTCCGCTCGCTCGGCGATGGCCAGGTGGACTTCGGCGGCATCTTCTCCAAGCTCGCCCAATATGACTACGATTCGTGGGCGGTTCTGGAATGGGAGTGCTGCCTGAAGCACCCCGAGGATGGCGCGGCCGAAGGCGCACCCTTCATCCAGCATCACATCATCAGGGTGACGGAAAAGGCATTCGACGATTTCGCCGGCGGCGCGACCGATAAAAAGGTGCTGCGCGCCATGATGGGAATCTAGCACTCTTTTCCCTCCCCCTCGAGGGGAGGGTGGCCCGAAGGGCCGGGTGGGGTCGGTTCATGCCGAGCTCCACGTTCGGCGACCCCACCCCGACGCTACGCGTCGACCCTCCCCGCAAGGGGGAGGGTAAGGAACATTGAGGGAGAAGATCATGGTCGGCGCATCGAAGTCGGAAACGGGAGGCGGCCCGATCCGCTACGGCATGGTAGGCGGCGGGCAAGGCGCCTTCATCGGCGCGGTGCACCGGATTGCGGCGCGCATGGACAATGAGTTCGTGCTGGTCGCCGGTGCGCTGTCATCCGACCCGGCGCGTGCCAAGGCATCGGCCGAGGAGCTCGGACTCGATCCGGCGCGCAGCTACGGCTCGTTCGCCGAGATGGCCAAGGCCGAGGCGAAGCGGCCGGACGGCATCGAGGCGGTGGCCATCGTCACGCCCAACAATGTGCACGTGCCGGCGGCGAAGGCGTTTCTCGAAGCCGGCATCCACGTCATTTGCGACAAGCCGCTGGCGACGACGTTGGCGGAAGCGAAGAAGCTGGCGGCACTGGTCGAAAAGTCCGGCAAGGTCTTTGTCCTCACCCACAACTACACCGCCTATCCGATGGTGCGGCAGGCGCGCGAGATGGTGGCCAAGGGGCAACTCGGCGACATTCGCATCGTGCAGTCGGAATATCCGCAGGACTGGCTGACCGAGGACCTTGCCGCCACCGGCCAAAAGCAGGCGGCCTGGCGCTCGGACCCCAAACAGGCCGGCGCCGGCGGGGCGCTGGGCGACATCGGCACGCATGCCTACAATCTGGCGCGCTTCGTCTGCGGGCTCGAGCTCGATACGCTTTCCGCCGATCTCGACGCCTTCGTGCCAGGGCGGCAGCTCGACGACAATGTCAACGTCATGCTGCGCTTCAAGCCGGCCGGCAAGTCGCACCCTGCCAAGGGCATGTTGTGGGCAAGCCAGGTGGCGCCCGGCCACGAGAACGGGCTGAAGCTGCGGATATACGGCTCGAAGGGTGGGCTTGAATGGGTGCAGGCCGACCCGAACTATCTCTGGTACACGCCGTTCGGCCAGCCGAAGCAGTTGATCACCCGAAATGGCGCCGGCGCGCTGCCCGTCGCCGGGCGTGTCAGCCGCGTTCCGTCAGGCCATCCGGAAGGCTATCTCGAAGGCTTCGCCAACATCTACCAGGAGGCGGCCCGCGCCATCCGTGCGGCGCGCCGCAAAGGCGGCAAGCCGGCTAAGGACGTTATTTTCCCGACCATCCACGACGGTGTCGAAGGCATGGCCTTCATTGAAGCCTGCGTGAAGTCGTCGAACAAGAACGGGGCCTGGACGAAGCTCTGATCGGGGTGCTGACTTAGGTGATGCCGGCCTGCAAACGGCAGTTTCCTGCGCTTCCGGTGCTCACGTACCAAAAGTACGCTCCGCTCCGGTTCTCGGAAGCTGCCATTTCCGGCTCGGCCTTACCTGAATCTCAACACCCCTTGTGCGATTGGTAACGATAGGGAGGGGACGTCGATGAAAATCGGCATGTGCATGTTTTTGTGGACGACGGCGGTGTCGAAGAAACACGAGCCACTGCTCAGGGATATCAAGGCGACCGGCTTCGATGGCGTCGAGATACCGATCTTTGCCGGCACGCCGGACGATTACAAAAGGCTCGGTGCCCTGCTCGACCGCATCGGGCTGGAACGCACCGCCGTTTCGGCGATGGGCGATCCGGCGATGAATTTGATCTCGGCCGATGCCTCAACGCGCAAGGCCGGCATCGACTATATGAAATGGGCGATCGACTGCACACAAGCGCTTGGCGCCAGAACGCTGAGCGGCCCGCTGCATTCGACGCTCGGCGCCTTCTCCGGCAGCGGGCCGACGGCGGCGGAGAAAAAGCGCTCCGTCGCCTCGCAACGCGCCATTGGCGATCATGCCGGCAAGAAAAACGTCACCATCGGGCTGGAGGCGCTCAACCGCTTCGAATGCTATCTGCTCAACACGATGGACGATCTGTCGGAGCATCTCGACGCAATCGACCGGCCACACGTCAAGGCGATGTACGACACCTTCCATGCCAATATCGAGGAAGCCGACGCGATCGGCGCCTATACGCGCAACCGCAAAAATGTCGTCCATATCCATATTTCGGAGAATGATCGCGGCGTGCCGGGGCGCGGCCACATTCCGTGGCAAGAGACGTTTTCTGCGATCCGCAAGAGCGGCTATGACGACTGGCTGACCATCGAGGCCTTCGGCCGCTCTCTGAGAGATTTGGCGGCGGCAACCAAGGTGTGGCGCGATTTTTCGGAAAGCCCGGAAGCCGTCTACCGCGACGGCTACAAGCATATCAAGAGCGGCTGGAAGAGGGCTGGTGCCTAGGACGCAGCCTTCCTCTCAGGCGATCTGAGCTGCGGCCGAACGGGCGGAAACGCGCCGCTCATCGTTGCCGTTTGCGACTGTTCCCATCAGGTTTCGGCGCAGATAGCTGGAGATGTTGTCGAAGATGAAAACGACAAGCAGGATCAACAGAACCATATAGAAAACATTGGCCCAGTTGGTGTTGGTGCGCATGGCCTCCCACAATTTTAGACCGATGCCGCCGGCACCGACAGCACCTATGATCGTCGCTGACCGCGTGTTCGATTCCCAGAAATAGAGGGATTGGCTAAGGAATACCGGCAGAACCTGGGGCAGCACGCCGTAGCGTTGCACCATTGCCGGCGTGGCGCCGACCGAGCGGATGCCCTCGCGCTGCTTGTCATCGATGTTTTCCAGCGCCTCGGAGTAGAGTTTGCCCAGGGTTCCGGTGTCGGTGAAGAAGATTGCCGACATGCCGGCCAGCGGTCCCGGACCGAAGCCGCGCGTGAAGAACAGCGCCCAGATCAGCATGTCGACCGAGCGCAGGAAATCGAAAAAGCGCTTTGTCACCTGGTTGGCTATGCGGCTCGGCGTGACGTTGCGCGCAGCCAGGAAGGCGAGCGGAAAGGCGACGATCGAGGCCAGCACCGTGCCGACGAAAGCCATGACAATGGTCTGTAAGAGTTTCAGCCAGACGTCGCCGTGCTGCCACTCGGCGTTATTCAAAATGTTGTCCCAGGCGAGCGCCGCGTTTGACCGCGACGGGTCGATGCGAGGCCCGGAGACGATCAGTGAAGCGACCTCGCCGAACGGCTTTCCCCAGAATGGCGAGTTCGTGTCGAACACGAAATTGGCCCAGCCGAAGAAACGTCGCCAGGCGACCACTTCGTCGTTCTGCACCTCGGCGCGGCCGAGAAATCCGAACGAGACATAGGCTGTCGAGCCTGGCCTGCGTTGCTCGATCCAGTCAGGCAGCGGTGTGCGCGGTGTCACAGAACTGCCCTTGGCGATGTCAAAGACGACGCTTTCGGCGCCGCGCGTCACGGTGACCAGGTTTGGCGTGACGGCGATCTGGCCATTGCCAAGGGTGACGGTAGCCGCCACGACGGCGTCTTCGCGCACCGTTTCAGGCACAGCCGGAGCGGATTGGCCCAACGGGACGGCCGGGTTCTCGGCAGTTGGCGCACCAGGCGCCATGAACGAATCCTGCGACGACTTGTTGGTCGCGACGCCCGGTGCCGGCGCTGCCTCGACCTGCCGCTCGATGACGGCCATCTGCTTGGCCACCCAGTCGGGATCTGGATTGGATCCCAGCTTGGAGAAGCGGGAGTAGTCGATCGTCAGATGATTGTCCTTGAATTCGATGTCGGGCCGGATTTCGTAAGACACCCAGTCGGCGAGATAAGCGCCGGCAAGGTTCCAGTTCGCCTTTTCGAGAACGCTGGCGACCGAGAAGAACCACGAGCAGTAGAAGGTGTAGAGAATGCAAAGAAGGATGCCGATCGGAGTGGCGTAGCGCTTCCACAGCGAGCGCCGGAAAGCGTCCGGGTGGCGAGCGGCGATGTCGTTGATGGCATCGGGTTTCATTCTCTTACTCTCCGCGCCCGTATGCGAACGCCTGCCGGCCGACAAGACGGTGTCTCAGCCATGCTGAAAACTGGTCGACGGCGACAATCGTGCAGAACAGCAGAAAGACGATGGCGATGGTCTTGGCCTCATGGCCTCGGCCGATCGAAAGACGCAGCGATTCGCCGATGCCGCCGGCGCCGACGGCGCCAAGTATGGTCGAAGCGCGCACATTGATCTCGAAGCGAAGCAGGAAATAGCTCATGAAGTTGGGCAGGACCTGAGGCACGATGCCGAACCACACCCGTTCAACCCAGTTGGCGCCTACGGCGCGCAAGCCTTCTTCAGGCTTCATGTCGGCATTTTCGACGACTTCGAAGAACATTTTTCCGAGCGCGCCGACGGTATGGATGCTGACCGCAATGATCGCAGGAATCGGTCCTAACGAGAAAATCGCCAGAAAAAAGCCGGCAATGACAATTTCCGGAAAGGCGCGGACAATCTCAAGGAAGCGGCGCGTGAAGAAACGGAGCCAGCGGCTGGCCGTGATATTGCCTGCAGCGAAGAAGCAGAGCAGAAAACCGAATGTGGCGCCCACCAGCGTCGAAAACAGAGCGATGTTCAGCGTCTCGACCATCCGGTGGAAATACTCCGGAATGTAGATGCTTTGGGTGAGGTAGACCCGGCCCTCCGGGTAGTCGAATTTGAGGCTGCCGTCGTCATAGGGGGACGGCAGGTCGAACAGCGCCCGCACCGGGTCGAACCAGTCGCGCGGCTTCAACTCGGCGAAAAAGTCGGCGACGTAGGGAAGCCGGTCGAAGAATTTTCCGGCGTTGGTTTCGTTGGCGAACCAGAGCGAGCCAGACAGTGCAAAAAACAGGAAAACCAAGCCGCCGATCGTGTAAAGGCGCCGGCGGGCGGCGAGGTCGCGCCAGTGCCGCTCGACAGTGGCTCCCTCCGGTGAAAGCGCAGGCGCGCGGCAAACGTCGGTCGCACTCATCGATATTTTCCCGGCCTCTGATGCGGCAACGCCGCCGGCGGCACTTGGCCCCGGCGGCGTTGCAGCAGTTTACTTACGAGCCGATCTTCGCCTTACGGGCGTCGATGATCGGCTGATAAAATTCCGGGGTAACCGGCGAATAGCCCTTGTAGTCGCCGCCTTGTATCGCCGAGAAACAGGCCGGATCGGTTTCCGGCAGCTTGGTCAGGAAATCGGTGATCTTCTGCTTGTCGCCGGCGTCGATCGACGTACGCACGACCAGCGGACCGTTCGGGATCAGCGGCGACTGCCACAATTCGACGAGGTCGTCCATCTTGAGGACGCCCTTGTCGACCATCTTGCGCAGATTGCCCGAGCTGTAGCCGTCGTTGAAGTCGCCGACGCCGGAAGCCCAGGTGGTGCCGGCATCAAACGTGCCCTTGAGGACTTCAAGGACCAGCTGTTCGTGGCCGCCGCCGAAACCGGTCGACGCGAAGTAGCTCTTCACATCCATGCCGATGTCCTTGGGCAATGACGTGACCGGGATCAGGTAACCGGAAGTCGAATCAGGATCGGCGAAACCGAGTTTCTTGCCCTTCATTTCGGCGAGCGTCTTGATGCCGGAATCAGCCCGAGCGACCATGACCGCACGGTAGCCGGTCGAGCCGTCGGTCTGGATCGTCGTCAGGATTGGTTGAACCGCGTCCTTGTTTTCGAGATAGACCTTGGCGTAGGCTGAAGCGCCGAGCTCGGCAAAGTCGAGCGTGCCGCCGAGCAGGCCCTGGATGACGCCGTCGTAGTCGGCGGCCGGGAACAGCGAAACTTTCTCGACGCCGAGGACTTCCTTGATGTGATCGGCGAAGCACTGGTAGTTGCGCAGGCGGTCGGCTTCGTTCTCGCCGCCCAAAATGCCGACGCGGAATTCCTTCAGATCCTGTGCCTGAACCGCGCCAATCGCCATGGCGATGATGGAAACGGCACCGAAAAGTATTTTTCTAAACATTTCGCGTCTCTCCTGTTGGTTCCGGCGTCGCGCCGGAAGCGTTCGAATTTTGACGGCGCTTTTTTTACGCCCGGCCTTGATGCGGACTGGCGGTCCAGGCGCTCTTTCGTCGTCTGCTTTCGTATACTCGTATACCGGTATCCACTTGCTGGGATCTTGGAGCTAGTAGCCGGGAAATGCCGGCTCGAGCGGACCGGCGGATGCGGCGATCTTTTGCTTGATGGCAACGCTGGTCGAGGTGATCGCCTCGGAGATTTCTTCGCCATTGCTGTTGGCGCCATAGACCATGCGCACGGCCTCCCGATTGAGGTCTTCGGGCGGGCCGTCGAACACCACCTTGCCGGCGGCCATGCCGATGATGCGGTTGCAATAGGTGCGCGCGGTATTCAGCGTGTGCAGATTGGTGACCACAGTGAGGCCCTCGCGCAGATTGATGTCCTGCAGCGAATCCATCACCACCTTAGCGTTGAGTGGGTCGAGCGAGGCGATCGGCTCGTCGGCGAGAATGACTTTCGGCTGCTGCATCATGGCGCGGGCAATCGCAACACGCTGCTGCTGACCGCCGGACAAGGTGCCGGCCGGCTGCAGCGCGGCGCGGGCGATGTCGAGACGTTCGAGCGCCGCGATCGCCTCGGCCCGTTCCTCGCGGGAGAAGACACCGAGCAGATTGACAAGGGTCGAGCGGTGATTGAGCCGGCCGAGCAGCACATTGGTCAGCACGTCAAGGCGCGGCACCAGGTTGAATTGCTGAAAGATCATGGCGCAATCGCGCTGCCAGCGCCTGAGCAGCGAGCCGCGCAGGCTGGAGACTTCGGCGCCGTCAAAGAAAATCGACCCTTGGCTGGGATCGATGAGCCGGTTGATCATGCGCAAAAGCGTCGACTTGCCGGCACCCGAGCGGCCGATGATGCCGACCATCTGACCGTGCGGGATCAAGATGTCGACATTGCTGACGGCGGTGTTCTTGCCAAACCGGCGGGTGACGCCGCGGATCTCGAGCGTGGCTGAGGTTGCTGGCATAGAGCAGGTTCCAGTCCAGTCGCAGTTGAAGGTCTGTTAACCTTCGCTAGCGCAGCCGCATGAAACTGCGGTGTCGGATTGATGTCAGTTTTGTTACCGTCCACAGGCTGAAGGGGCGAGCCGGCGGCGGCAGTTCGATCAAGTGAATAGTGAATAGTGAATA
>NZ_CAKXZS010000041.1 GCF_935822925.1 Mesorhizobium ventifaucium | reverse complement strand
CAAAACGTGAAACGCTCTAGAGCTTTGCGATTTGCCGCTGAACGGAATAATCGGCGTTCGCTGCCGATCGGCCCAGATCTGTCAAAATCACTGATCTTCACCCCGGCTGACGCTCCCTATCAACTTCTCAAGCAGGCGAGCAAGCGTGTCCTGTTCGGCGCGCGTCAGGCCGGAAAGTATCTCGTGTTCGTTGGCGACGTGGGCGGCCACCGCCTCGTCGATCAAGGCGAGGCCTTTTTCGGTCAGTTGCACGACAATCCCGCGCCGGTCGTTGGGATGCGGCCCACGCATGATCAATCCGGATTTCTCGAGCCGGTCGAGCCGGTTGGTCATGGCGCCCGACGTCACCATCGTCGCTCCATAGAGGGCGGTTGGCGTCAGCGCGTAAGGTGATCCGGAACGGCGCAGCGTCGCCAGCACGTCGAATTCCCCGGATTGCAGCCCGAAACGGGCAAACAGCGGAGCGAGGCGTTCTCGTGCTATCAGCGACGAGGCTTCGTTCAACCGTCCAAGAACGGCCATTGGGGAGACATCCAGGTCCGGCCGTTCTCGTCTCCACTGCTCGATGGCCCTCGCGGCGCGATCCATCTATATCACCGTTAAATATCTTGACGTTAAGAATCTTTGCATTATCTTACCTTAAGACACAATGCTGGCCAAGAGCCGCAAAGACAACAAGGTTCGTTATGAAATTTCTCTGGGATTCAGCGCTCGGCCTTTTGGTCGTCACCGGCGGCCTGCTCGGCCTGACGCTGCCGTTCGGCAAGATCGCCACGGCGGCCGGCGTTTCGGCCATGGTCTGGGCCCTCGTCATCTCGCTCGGCGCCGGCGGCGTGCTTTTGTGCGTCCTGCTGCTGCGCGGGCAGCGCATTCGGCTCAACCCACACAGGCTGCGTTATTTCTTCGTCACCGCGGCGGTGTCCTACGCCTTCCCCAATCTCTTGATGTTCTCGGCCATTCCGCATCTCGGTGCTGGCTACACCGGTATCATGTTCACGCTGTCGCCGGTGGTCACACTGGTGTTTTCGATCCTGCTCGGCGTTCGGCGCCCCAATCTGTTTGGCGTCGTCGGCATTGCCGTCGGCTTCGTTGGAGCTGTCATGGTGGCGGTGACGCGTGGCGAGGCCGGCCAGCCGGCCGAATTTTTCTGGGTGGCCGTGGGGCTGCTCATCCCGGTCAGCCTTGCCGCCGGCAATATCTACCGCTCGGTCGACTGGCCTGAAGGGACCGGACCGATCGAGCTTGCCGTCGGCAGCCATCTGGCATCGGCTGCACTGCTTGTTTGCGGCATCTTCACGCTGCAGGGCGGCGGTTCGCTCGCCCTGCTCGCTGGCGTGCCGCTGGTGGTCGTCGGGCAGGTCGCGTCAGCCGCGGCGATGTTCGCTTTCTTCTTCCGGCTGCAGGCGGTGGGCGGCCCGGTCTATCTCAGCCAGATCGGCTATGTCGCGGCGGCGGTCGGATTATTTGCCGGGACGATGTTTCTCGGCGAGCACTATCAATTGCTGACCTGGGCCGGCGGTGCCATCATTGTCGCCGGCGTGTTCATCACCACAAAGGCGCAAAGCCAGATCGCCACGAAGACGCAAAGTGAGACGGGTGAGAAGGTGGCGGCGTGAGAAGGTGGCGGCGTGAGAAGGCGTCGTGATAAAGTTCAGGCCGGCGCCTTCTCCGCCAGAACCATGTAGTTGACGTCCATGTCCTTCGAACGCTGCCAGCGGTCGGCGAGCGGATTGTAGGTGACGCCGGTGCGGTCGATGATGGTCAGGCCAGCGCCGGCAAGCGCCTTCTCCAGTTCGTCTGGCCGCACCAGCTTGCCGAACTGGTGGGTGCCGCGCGGCAACCAGCGCAGCACATATTCGGCGCCGATAATGGCCAAGCCCAGCGCCTTCAGCGTGCGGTTGATGGTGGCGACGAACATGATGCCGCCGGGCTTGAGCATCTCGCCGCATTTGGCCACAAACAGGTCGATGTCGGCAACATGCTCGACCACTTCCATGTTGAGGATGACGTCGAATTTCTCGCCGGCGTCAGCCAGGTCCTCTGCTGTCGTGGCACGGTACTCCACCGTCACGCCAACCTCCGCCGCATGCAGTCTGGCCACTTCGATGTTGGTGGCGGAGGCGTCGGCGCCGACCACGTCGGCGCCAAGCCGCGCCATCGGCTCGCACAACAGCCCGCCGCCGCAGCCGATGTCGAGGATGCGCAGGCCCTCGAACGGCCGCGCCGCGCGTGGGTCGCGGCCGAAGCGCGCCGCCACCTGGTCGCGTATATAGGCAAGCCGGATCGGATTGAACTTGTGCAGCGGGCGGAATTTGCCGTTCGGATTCCACCATTCGGCGGCAAGAGCGGAAAAACGCTCCACTTCTCCGGCATCGATCGTCGACCGTCGGGGTTCTGGCATCGTGTGGTCTCCCGCAGACTCAAAAGTTCAGAGCGCGATCGGGCGCAAAACCGGATACCACTTTGCTGATCGCGCTCTGGTGCGCTAGGAAGTCGGTCGAGAGCCGGCGAATGTCAAGGCAGCAAATTTCGGCCGTTGCCGGCTGCGCCTATGCGACAGGCATTCGGGCACGCGCGTTGCGCTCGTATGTCGCCTTCGTCGCCCAGCGGCAAGCGGGGGCAAGCGGCGGCACGCCTTGCGAAACCCAAAGCATTTGGCTAAGGAGGCCGCGAATTCAGCGGCTGGCCCGGCCCGACGCTCGCTTTCCGTTTTTCGGCCGCCGCTCCGGCACCCAGTCAAAGGCATTTCGCTTCCATGGCGCGCATCGTGATGAAATTCGGCGGAACATCCGTCGCCGACATCGTCCGCATCCGCAATGTGGCGCGTCATGTCAAACGCGAGGCCGATGCCGGCCATGAGGTCGCGGTGGTCGTCTCGGCGATGGCCGGCAAGACCAACGAGCTCGTGCAGTGGACGCGCGAAGCCTCGCCCATGCACGATGCGCGCGAATATGACGCCGTCGTTGCCTCCGGCGAGCAGGTGACTGCCGGCCTGCTGGCGATCACGCTGCAGAACATGGGCGTCCATGCCCGTTCCTGGCAAGGCTGGCAGATCCCGATCAAGACCGACAATGCGCATGGCGCGGCGCGCATTCTCGACATCGACGGCGCATTCCTGATCAAGCGCTTCGGCGAGGGCCAGGTGGCGGTGGTCGCCGGCTTCCAGGGCATCGGGCCGGACAACCGCATCGCGACGCTCGGCCGCGGCGGTTCCGACACCAGTGCTGTCGCCATCGCGGCGGCGGTCAAGGCAGACCGCTGCGACATCTACACCGACGTCGACGGGGTCTACACCACCGACCCGCGCATCGAGCCGAAAGCGCGGCGGCTGGCCAAGATTTCCTTCGAGGAAATGCTTGAAATGGCCTCGCTCGGCGCCAAGGTCCTGCAGGTACGCTCGGTCGAGCTTGCCATGGTGCACAGGGTGCGTACTTTCGTGCGGTCGTCCTTCGACGATCCCGACGCGCCTGGAATGGGGGATTTGCTCAATCCGCCCGGAACGCTTATTTGCGACGAGGAAGAGATCGTGGAACAGCAGGTCGTCACCGGAATTGCCTACGCCAAGGACGAAGCGCAGATATCGTTGCGCCGTGTCGGCGACCGGCCGGGGGTTGCCGCCGGCATTTTCGGGCCGCTGGCCGAATCCAACATCAATGTCGACATGATCGTCCAGAACATTTCCGAGGACGGCAAGTTCACTGACATGACCTTCACCGTTCCGTCCGGCGATGTCGACAAGGCGCTTGCCGTGCTCGAGCGGCTGAAGACCACGATCGGGTACGACGTCGTGCAGTCGGAAGCCGGCATGTCGAAAGTCTCGGTCATCGGCATCGGCATGAGGAGCCATGCGGGCGTTGCCGCCACCGCCTTCAAGGCGCTCGCCGACAAATCGATCAACATCCGTGCGATCACGACGTCCGAGATCAAGATTTCGATCCTGATCGACGGTCCCTACACAGAACTTGCGGTTCGCACTTTGCATTCCATTTACGGTCTGGATAAGCAGTAGCAGACTGTTCGATCCGGAAACCGGAGTCGCTTTTCGGAGAGCACGATGCAGCAGATCGAAGTCTTGGGGTGTCCTTTGTGGGTCCAATTGGACGCATGGCGCTCTATTTGAGTTGTTGCGTGAGCGCCGGCTGCGGGAGAGACTGCGGCGGGCAAAAATGTCGATTGGAGAACAAGCCGCGATGCGTGATACGGCCAGTGGCCCGCGCGTTTTGCTGAAACGGCTCCGCGAGCTCATGCAGGAGCCGCTGGAGCCGCAGGAGCGGCTCGACCGCATCGTGCGCGATATCGCCGCCAATATGGTCGCCGAAGTGTGCTCGCTCTATGTGCTGCGCGCCGATTCGGTGCTCGAACTCTACGCCACCGAGGGTCTGAACCCGAACGCCGTCCATTTGGCGCAGCTCAGGCTGGGGGAGGGCCTCGTCGGCACGATCGCGGCCTCGGCACGGCCGCTCAATCTCTCCAATGCGCAGGAACATCCAGCCTTCGCCTACCTGCCGGAAACGGGGGAAGAGATCTACAATTCCTTCCTCGGCGTGCCGGTGCTCAGGGCAGGGCGCACGCTCGGTGTTCTGGTCGTCCAGAACAAGACCATGCGCCACTATCGCGACGACGAAGTCGAGGCGCTGGAAACGACGGCGATGGTGATCGCCGAGATGATCGCAACCGGCGACCTTGCCCGGCTGACCCGGCCCGGGCTCGAACTCGACCTGCGCCGCCCGGTGAGCTTTAGCGGCCTGTCCTTCAACGAGGGTGTCGGGCTCGGTCATGTCGTGCTGCACGAGCCGCGCATCGTCGTCACCAATCTGTTCAACGAGGACAGCGATGAGGAGATCAAGCGGCTCGATGCGTCGCTCGGTTCGCTCCGGCTCTCCATCGACGATATGCTGGAACGCCGCGAAGTCGCCTTCGAGGGCGAGCATCGCCAGGTGCTCGAAGCCTATCGCATGTTCGCCAACGACAGCGGCTGGGTGCGCCGGCTGGAAGAGGCGATCCGCAACGGCCTGACGGCCGAAGCGGCGGTGGAAAAGGTGCAGAGCGACATGCGTGCCCGCATGCTGCACATGACCGATCCTTATCTACGCGAGCGGATGAGCGATTTCGACGATCTCGCCAACCGGCTGCTGCGCCAGCTGATGGGGCGCGGGCCGGACGATGTCGGGGCCTCGCTGCCGAAGGACGCCATCATCGTCGCCCGCTCGATGGGGGCTGCCGAACTGCTCGATTATCCCAGAGACAAGCTGCGCGGGCTGGTGCTGGAGGACGGTGCAGCGACCAGCCACGTCGTTATCGTGGCGCGGGCCATGGGCATACCGGTCGCGGGCCAGATGAAGGGGGCCGTTTCCATGGCGGAAAACGGCGACGCCATCATTGTCGACGGCGAAGAAGGCGCGATCCACCTGCGCCCCCAGCCCGACCTCGAAGCCGCCTATGCCGAAAAGGTCCGCTTCCGGGCGCGGCGGCAGGAGGTCTATCGCGAACTGCGCAAGAAGCCGTCGAGGACCAAGGACGGCGTCCAGGTCGACCTTTTGATGAATGCGGGCCTGGCGGTCGATCTGCCGCAGCTTGCCGAGGCAGGCGCCGCCGGCATCGGTTTGTTCCGCACCGAGCTGCAATTCATGGTCGCCTCGACCTTTCCGCGGGCGGAAGCCCAGGAACGGCTCTACCGTGACGTGCTCGACGCGGCGCGCGGCAAGCCGGTGACCTTCCGCACCATCGATATCGGCGGCGACAAGGTGCTGCCCTACTTCAAGGACACGATCCAGGAAGAGAACCCGGCGCTCGGCTGGCGCGCCATCCGCCTGACGCTCGACCGGCCGGGCCTGTTGCGCACCCAGATCCGCGCGCTTTTGAAAGCATGCGGCGGGCGTGAACTGAAGCTGATGCTGCCGATGGTGACGGAGCTCGGCGAGATCGCCCAGGCGCGCGAAATCATCGATCGCGAAGTGCGGCATCTGTCGCGATTTGCCCATCATCTGCCGACCAGCCTGAAGCTCGGGGCCATGCTGGAAGTGCCTTCGCTGCTGTTCCAGCTCGATGAGCTGATGAAGGCCGTCGATTTCGTCTCGGTCGGCTCGAACGATCTGTTCCAGTTCGTCATGGCGGTCGATCGCGGCAACACCCAGCTCGCCGACCGCTTCGATGTGCTGTCGACGCCGTTCCTGCGCGCGCTGAAGCGGGTTGCCGACGCCGGGGTGCGCAATCAAACCCCGGTGACTTTGTGCGGCGAGCTGGCCGGCAAGCCGATCTCGGCGATGGCGCTGATCGGCCTTGGCTACCGATCGATCTCGATGTCGCCGGCCTCGATCGGTCCGGTCAAGGCGATGCTGACGGAACTGCCGCTGGCCGAGCTGGAAGCGTTCTTCGACGACAATCTCATGGCGCCGGCTCAGGGGTTGCCGATGCGGGCACTGCTGCAAGCGTTTGCCGACGACCGCGCCATTCCGTTGTAGGTTCACGTGAGGGCGGCCTGCAAATGTCGATTTTCTGCGCTTCCGGTGCTCATGCACCTAAATGTACATTCCGCCCCGGCCTTCGCCGGCCGAAGCCCATCGTCGATGCCTCCGCCCTATGAAGGCTACGGCCGGCGTAGGCCGGTTCTCGAAACTCGCCATTTTCGACTCGCCCTGACGTGAATCTTATCGAAGTTCCAGAATTATGATCAACCTGCCCCGCGACCGCATGGATCAAGTCGTCAAGCGTTTCGACATGCTCGAGGCGCAAATGTCGGCCGGGCCGGCGGCGGACGCCTATGTCAGGATGGCGTCGGAATATGCCGACATGCAGGAGATGGTGGCAAAGATCAGGGCGCTGCGCACCGCTGAGCATGAACAGGCCGACCTGCAGGCGATGCTCGCCGACAAAAGCACCGATGCCGAAATGCGGGCATTGGCCGAGGCCGATCTGCCGGAGGTCAAGGAACGCATCGAAGCGCTGCAGAAGGACATCCAGATCCTGCTTCTGCCCAAGGATGCCGCCGACGACAAGAATGCCATCCTCGAAATCCGCGCCGGCACGGGCGGCGACGAGGCGGCTCTCTTTGCCGGCGACCTGTTTCGCATGTACGAACGCTATGCCGCGGCACGCGGCTGGCGTTTCGAGACGGCGTCGGCCAGCGAGGGCGAGGTCGGCGGCTACAAGGAAATCATTGCCACGATTTCAGGCAGGGGGGTTTTTGCCCATCTGAAATTCGAGTCCGGCGTGCACCGCGTGCAGCGCGTGCCGGCGACTGAGGCCGGCGGGCGCATCCACACCTCGGCGGCGACGGTTGCGGTGCTGCCCGAGGCGGAAGAGGTCGACATCGACGTCAGGACCGAAGACATCCGCATCGATACGATGCGCGCCTCGGGTTCGGGCGGCCAGCACGTCAATACCACCGATTCGGCAGTGCGCATCACCCATCTGCCGACCGGCATCATGGTGGTGCAGGCGGAGAAGTCGCAGCACCAGAACCGGGCCAAAGCCATGCAGATCCTGCGCGCCAGGCTTTACGACCTCGAGCGCAGCAAGGCTGACGAGGAACGCTCCGAATCGCGCAAATCGCAGGTCGGTTCGGGCGATCGCTCGGAGCGCATCCGCACCTATAATTTCCCGCAGGGACGCGTCACCGACCATCGCATCAATCTGACGCTCTACAAGCTAGACCGGGTGATGATGGGCGAACTCGATGAGATTATCGACGCGCTGATCGCCGATCACCAGTCGAAGCTGCTCGCCGATATCGGCCTCGATGGCTGACAGTCTGCCCGGTAGGCCGGTGTGGCTTTGAATTCGAAATTCGTATCACGTTGGAGCAGCACAATGACGAATTTCGGATTCAAAGTCACACCAGCAAGTTGCTGGTACTAGGTGGTGGATTTGAGGATCCTGAACGCTGATGCCAACAAATAGCAGGAACCTCAAATCCACCACACTAGGGCTGCTGCTGAAAGCGGCGCGGGCACGCCTTGCTGCGGCCGCAGTCGCCGACCCGGCGCTGGATGCAAGGCTGATCGTCGAACATCTTTCCGGCACGACCCGCACACAAGCCATCGCCGATCCCGAATGCAGTGTCGATGCCGGCGCGATTGCCGCGATCGATGCAGCCCTGAGACGGCGGGTTGCCGGTGAGCCGGTGCATCGCATCCTGGGCTATCGCGAATTCTACGGCTTGCGCCTGTCGCTGTCACCGGAAACGCTGGAGCCGCGACCGGACACCGAAACGCTGGTCGAAGCGGTGCTGCCCTTCGTAAAAACCACTGCGGAACGGCAAGGCGAGTGCCGCGTCCTCGATCTCGGCACCGGCACCGGCGCCATCGCGCTGGCGCTGCTCAGCGCCGTTCCGGCGGCGGTCGCCACCGGCGTCGATATTTCGACAGGCGCGCTGGCGACCGCCATGCGCAATGCCAGGGAATTGGGTCTGGCCGACCGGTTCCAGGTGCTCGAATCCAACTGGTTCGAAAAAGTTTTTGGCCGATACCATGTAATTGCCGCTAACCCTCCCTATATAGCGACCATAGACATTCAAAATCTGCAGGACGAAGTCCGCGATTTCGATCCACTCCAAGCCCTCGATGGCGGCGTGGACGGTCTTAGTCCCTACAGGGTCATCGCCGCCGAGGCGGCAGGTTTTTTGGAAGCCGAGGGCAGGATTGCGGCCGAGATCGGCCACACCCAACGCAAAGAGGTCACGGACATATTCTCTGCATCCGGCTATCTGCCGGCGGGGGTATTCCGCGACTTTGGCGGAAACGACAGGGTTCTGATCTTTGCACCGACAAAGCCGTGATGCAGTGCGAAAAAAGCGCTTGGCAATGCCGGGGAATGCGGCTAGGGTCGCCTTAACCGGATGAGACGAAGCAGGCAGTGCTCTTAGCGATTCGGTTTCCTTGGAAATAGCTGCCTTCTTGCGCAAACGACGCCCAAGCTTCGTGCGGGAATCGTCCGGCAAGTGATGTAACCGGAACAGGATGAGACGTGGCGCCAACGCAATCGATGCGGGCGAACGCCGGTGAAGAGACGAAACGGCTGGCTGCATGAGCGCCTCCGTTCGGGAAAAAGTTTCGAAAATTTCAAAATGAAGAGAGTCGAATGAGGCCACAACAGCAGAACAGGCGCATGCGCGGTCGCAACAACAATGGCGGCGGCAATAACAACAACAATAACCGCAAGGGTCCAAATCCCCTGACGCGCAACTACGAGAGCAACGGTCCGGATGTGAAGATCCGCGGATCGGCTCAGCAGATCGCCGAAAAATACGCAACCCTTGCCCGTGACGCGCAAAGCTCCGGCGACCGGGTGATGGCGGAAAACTATCTCCAGCACGCCGAGCACTACAATCGCATCATCGCTGCCGCGCAGGCGCAGCTACCGATCCAGAGCGCTCAGCAGAACCGCGACGATTTCGACGATGACGGCGACGAAGATCGCGACGAGTTCGACAATGCCGGCAACAGCAATGTCGGCGAGACTGCGGCTCCGGTGGTCAACCACGGTGCAGGCCCGCAGCCGGTCATCGACGGCACGCCGGCCGAATTGACGTTCAACCAGGAAAACGGCCGCGACGTTCGTGATGCCAGTGGGCGCGATGCCAGTGGGCGCGATGCCGGCGGGCGCGATAACAGTGCGCGAGACAACCGCCATCGCGACCGTCGCCCCAATGGCGGCTACGGCCAGAACGGCCAGCGCGGCGAATTTGGTGCGCGCGGCGAGCCGGGCGGACAGCGCGGCGAGCAGAGCCGGCGCAACGAGAGACCGGTTCAGAACGAAACGCCGGTTCAGGCGGAAGCTGTGTCTTCGATCGAGCCTGTTTCTGTGGCCGAACCCGCGCCGCAGTTCGAAAGCTTTTCGCCGGCGGCTCTGGCTGCCCAGGCCGAGTTGAACGAAGCCGCCGCCGAAAGCGGCGCTGCCCGCCGCCCCAGGCGTCCGCGCCGTCCGCGCGTCAATGCTGATCAGGTGGATGGCGGTAACGACAATGCTGGCGGCGACAACGCAAATGCAGCTCCGGCGGAAGACGCCGGTGGCGAGCCTGCCATCACCGACGTCAACAACTGATCGAGCAGGGCCTTCAGACATTCCTAGATGGCGGAGAGAAATCTCCGCCGTTTTGCTTTGTGCGCCCGCGGAACATTATGAGTCCGCCGTCATCGGGACGTCTTGAGGGTCCGTGGCTTGCGCCCCATATCTCGCGTGAACAGGACCCGGCTCGAACGGGCGGGTCCGTCACCGCAATCTGATCCGGTGCCGCAAAGCGGGCCGGTGACGGAAGGAGACAGATATGAACCTTGAAAAATATTCCGAGCGCGTGCGCGGCTTCATTCAGTCGGCGCAGACGTTGGCTCTGTCGCGCAACCACCAGCAGTTCACCCCCGAACATATATTGAAAGTGCTCGTCGACGACGACGAGGGCTTGGCAGCGTCGTTGATCGAGCGCGCCGGCGGCAGCGTTCGCGACGTCAAGCTGGGCGTCGAGACGGCACTTGAGGCAATGCCCAAGGTGGAGGGCGGCAACGGCCAGCTCTATCTGGCGCAACCGCTGGCCAAAGTGTTCTCGACCGCCGAGGACCTGGCCAAGAAGGCCGGCGACAGCTTCGTCACGGTCGAGCGGCTGCTGACGGCGCTGGCGGTCGAGAAATCCGCCAAGACTGCCGACATCCTCAGCAAGGCCGGCGTGACGCCACAGGCGCTGAACCAGGTGATCAACGACGTCCGCAAGGGTCGCACCGCCGATTCAGCGAGCGCCGAGCAGGGCTATGATGCGCTGAAGAAGTATGCGCGCGACCTCACCGCCGACGGCCGCGCCGGCAAGCTCGACCCGGTCATCGGCCGCGACGACGAGATCCGCCGTACCATCCAGGTGCTGTCGCGCCGCACCAAGAACAATCCGGTACTGATCGGTGAACCCGGGGTCGGCAAGACGGCGATCGCCGAAGGGCTGGCGTTGCGCATCGTCAATGGCGACGTGCCGGAATCGCTCAAGGACAAGCAGTTGATGGCGCTCGATATGGGATCGCTGATCGCCGGTGCCAAATATCGCGGCGAATTCGAGGAGCGGTTGAAGGCGGTTCTTTCGGAAGTTACCGCTGCGGCTGGCGGCATCATCCTGTTCATCGATGAGATGCACACGCTGGTCGGCGCCGGCAAGGCGGATGGCGCCATGGATGCGTCGAACCTGTTGAAACCGGCACTGGCACGCGGCGAACTGCACTGCGTCGGCGCGACGACGCTCGACGAATACCGCAAGCATGTCGAGAAGGACGCAGCCCTTGCCCGCCGCTTCCAGCCGGTCTTCGTCAATGAGCCGACGGTGGAAGACACCGTCTCCATCCTGCGTGGCCTGAAGGAAAAGTACGAGCAGCACCACAAGGTGCGCATTTCGGATTCGGCGCTGGTCGCGGCAGCGTCGCTGTCCAACCGCTATATCGCCGACCGCTTCCTGCCGGACAAGGCGATCGATCTTGTCGACGAGGCCGCGTCGCGGCTGCGGATGCAGGTCGATTCGAAGCCCGAAGCGCTGGACGAGATCGACCGCCGCATCATGCAGCTCAAGATCGAGCGTGAGGCGCTGAAGGTCGAGAAGGACGACGCGTCGAAGGACCGGCTCGCCCGGCTCGAAAAGGATCTTTCCGCCCTGGAAGAGGAATCGACCGAACTGACCTCGAAGTGGCAGGCCGAGAAGCAGAAGCTCGGGCTCGCCGCCGACCTGAAGAAACAGCTCGACGAGGCGCGCAACGAACTCGCCATCGCCCAGCGCAACGGTGAATTCCAGCGCGCCGGCGAGCTTGCCTATGGCAAGATTCCGGAGCTCGAAAAGAAGCTGACGCAGGCCGAGGCGCAAGACGGCAAGGTCGGCATGGTCGAAGAGGTGGTCACCCCCGATCACGTCGCCCACATCGTGTCGCGCTGGACCGGCATTCCGGTCGACAAGATGCTGCAAGGCGAGCGTGACAAGCTGCTGCGCATGGAAGACGAAATCGGCAAGCGTGTCGTCGGCCAGGGTGAGGCGGTGCAGGCCGTGTCCAAGGCGGTGCGCCGTGCCCGCGCTGGCCTGCAGGATCCGAACCGGCCGATCGGTTCGTTCATGTTCCTCGGGCCGACGGGCGTCGGCAAGACCGAACTGACCAAGGCGCTTGCCAGCTTCCTGTTCGACGACGAGAGCGCCATGGTGCGCATCGACATGTCGGAATTCATGGAGAAGCACTCGGTCGCCCGGCTGATCGGCGCGCCTCCCGGCTATGTCGGCTATGAGGAGGGCGGCGCGCTGACCGAAGCGGTGCGACGCCGGCCTTACCAGGTCGTGCTGTTCGATGAGATCGAGAAAGCGCATCCGGACGTGTTCAACGTGCTGCTGCAGGTGCTCGATGACGGCCGCCTGACCGACGGGCAGGGCCGCACGGTCGATTTCCGCAACACGCTGATCATTATGACGTCGAACCTCGGCGCCGAATATCTGGTCAATCTCGGCGAGAACCAGGATGTCGATGTCGTGCGCGACGAGGTGATGAGTGTCGTCAGGGCGTCGTTCCGGCCGGAGTTCCTCAACCGCGTCGACGAGGTGATCCTGTTCCACCGGCTGCGCCGGCAGGATATGGGCCGCATCGTCGAGATCCAGCTCAAGCGGCTGGAAAGCCTGCTCGCAGATCGTAAGATCACGCTTTCGCTGGATCGGGAGGCGATCGACTGGCTGGCCGCCAAGGGCTACGATCCGGCCTATGGCGCGCGGCCGTTGAAGCGGGTGATGCAGAAGGACCTTCAGGATCCGCTGGCGGAGAAGATCCTGCTCGGCGACATCCTCGACGGTTCGACCGTCAAGGTCACCGCAGGTTCCGACCGGTTGAACTTCCGGTCGAAGCCGACGGTCGTGGCGACCGAGGCGGCGGCCTGATTTTCGAGGCCGCCACATAATTAAAACGTTAAACGGGGCGCAGATGACGTTGGACGACTACAACAGCTTCTGCGCCTCGCTGCCGTCCGCGACCCATGTCGTCCAGTGGGGCGGTGCTCATGTCTGGAAGGTCGGAGCCAAGGTCTTTGCGATCGGCGGTTGGAGCGAGGGCAAGGAGCCGTTCGTCACCTTCAAATGCTCCGACGTTGCTTATGACATCTTGAAGGAACAGCCGGGCCTTCGGCCCGCGCCCTATCTTGCCTCACGCGGCATGAAATGGATCCAGCGCCAGACAAGCCAAAGTATGGACGATGACGCGCTGAAGGACTATCTGCGCGAAAGCCACCGTCTCGTCGTGCTCAAGCTGACGAAGCAGGCGCGTAAGGAATTGGGATTCGCCACCAGCTAGAGCGTCGGACGCTCAG
>NZ_CAKXZS010000040.1:236-21007 GCF_935822925.1 Mesorhizobium ventifaucium | reverse complement strand
GCCTTCTCCTCGGGCGCCGCATCAATCTGGTCGTAGCGCTTGTATTCGCCAAAATACTTGGTGATCGCCGCCGTCAGCGACGTCTTGCCATGATCGACATGGCCAATCGTGCCGATGTTCACATGAGGCTTTGTACGCTCGAATTTACCTTTTGCCATGTGATCTCTCCATTCCTGCTCGCCCGTGCGGGCTTTGAATTAAGTTAGCGCTGCAACCCGTTCCGGTTACGCGTATTTCTTCTGGACTTCCTGAGCGACCGCGGTGGGGACCGGCTCGTAGTGATCGAACTGCATCGTGTAGGCCGCGCGGCCCTGGCTCATCGAGCGCAAATTGTCGACGTATTTGAACATGTTGGCGAGCGGCACCATCGCGTTGACAACGACCGCCACGCCGCGCGCTTCCTGGCCCTGAATCTGGCCGCGACGGCCGTTCAGATCACCGATGACGCTGCCGACATAATCTTCCGGCGTCACCACTTCGACCTTCATGATCGGCTCGAGCAACTGCACGCCAAGCTTGGGCGCCGCTTCACGGAAGCAGGCACGGCCGGCGATTTCGAAGGCGAGCACCGAGGAATCGACATCATGGTAGGCGCCGTCGATCAGCGTCGCCTTGACGCCGATCATCGGGAAGCCGGCGAACGGGCCAGAGGTCATGACGCTGTTGATGCCCTTTTCGACACCGGGGATGTATTCCTTCGGCACAGCGCCGCCGACGATCTTGGATTCGAACAGGAATTCGCTGCTTTCCGGATTTGGCTCGAAGAGGATCTTGACACGGGCGAACTGGCCGGTGCCGCCGGTCTGCTTCTTGTGGGTGTAGTCCTGCTCGTGCCTGCGGGTGATCGTCTCGCGATAGGCCACCTGCGGCGCGCCGACATTGGCCTCGACCTTGAACTCGCGACGCATGCGGTCGACGATGATGTCGAGGTGGAGTTCGCCCATGCCGGAGATGATCGTCTGGCCGCTTTCCTCGTCGGTCTTGACGCGGAAGGACGGATCCTCGGCGGCCAGGCGATGCAGCGCAAGGCCCATCTTCTCCTGGTCGTTCTTGGTCTTCGGCTCGATGGCGATCTGGATGACCGGATCGGGGAATTCCATGCGCTCGAGGATGACTGGATGCAGCGGATCGCACAGCGTGTCGCCAGTCGTCGTGTCCTTGAGGCCGGCCAAAGCGACGATGTCGCCGGCGAAAGCCTCTTCGACGTCAGCGCGCGAATTCGCATGCATCTGCAGCATGCGGCCGATGCGCTCCTTCTTGCCCTTCACCGTATTGTCGACCGAGATGCCCTTGGTGAGCTTGCCCGAATAGATGCGGGCAAAGGTCAGCGAGCCGACGAACGGGTCGTTCATGATCTTGAAGGCGAGCATCGACAGCGGCTCGCTGTCGTCGGCGTGACGCTCGATCTCGGCGTCGGTCTTTGCATCGACGCCCTTGATGGCCGGAACGTCGGCCGGCGACGGCAGATATTCGACGACTGCGTCGAGCAGCGGCTGCACGCCCTTGTTCTTGAAGGCCGAGCCGCAGAACATCGGGTAGAACTTCACCGCAATGGTGCCCTTGCGGATCAGGGCGCGGATCTCGTCATTGCTGGGCATCTTGCCTTCGAGGTAATTCTCGAGCGCCGTCTCGTCCATTTCGACGGCGGCCTCGATCATCTTCTCGCGATATTCTTCCGCACGTGCCCTAAGGTCGTCCGGGATCTCGACAACGTCCCAGGCGGCGCCCAGCGTCTCGTCGCGCCAGACCAGCGCGTTCATCTCGACGAGATCGACGACACCCTTGAACTCGGTCTCGGCGCCGATCGGCAGCTGCATGACGACAGCCTGCGCACCGAGGCGCGAACCGATCATTTCGACCGAGCGATAGAAATCCGCGCCGATCTTGTCCATCTTGTTACAGAAGATCATGCGCGGCACGCGGTACTTGTCGGCCTGGCGCCAGACGGTCTCCGTCTGCGGCTCGACACCGGCGTTGGCGTCGAGCAGCGCAATGGCGCCGTCGAGCACGCGCAGCGAACGCTCGACCTCGATGGTGAAGTCGACGTGGCCGGGAGTGTCGATGATGTTGAAGCGGTGCATCTTGCCGTCACGAGCCTTCCAGAAGGTCGTGGTCGCGGCGGACGTAATGGTGATGCCGCGTTCCTGCTCCTGCTCCATCCAGTCCATGGTGGCAGCGCCGTCATGGACTTCGCCGATCTTGTGCGACTTGCCCGTGTAGTAGAGGACGCGCTCGGTGGTCGTCGTCTTGCCGGCGTCGATATGCGCCATGATACCGAAATTGCGGTAGTCTTCGATTTTATATTCGCGGGCCATGGGAGGTGCCTCTTCAGTCTCGTTCGCGCTTTACCAGCGGTAGTGCGCGAAGGCGCGGTTGGCTTCTGCCATCTTGTGGGTGTCTTCACGCTTCTTGACGGCGGTGCCGCGGTTGTTGGCCGCGTCCATCAGCTCGCCGGAGAGGCGGTCGACCATCGTGGTCTCGTTGCGGTTGCGGGCGGCGGCGATCAGCCAGCGGATGGCCAGCGCCTGACGGCGCTCGGGGCGCACGTCGACCGGAACCTGGTAGGTGGCGCCGCCGACGCGGCGCGAACGCACTTCCACATGCGGAGCGACATTGTCGAGCGCCTGATGGAAGACGGTGACCGGCTCCTGCTTGGTCTTGGACTGGACCTGGTCGAGCGCGCCGTAGACGATGGTCTCGGCAACCGACTTCTTGCCGTCATACATGACGGCGTTCATGAACTTGGTGACGATCAGATCGCCGAACTTCGGGTCCGGATTGATCTCACGCTTTTCTGCACTGTGACGACGGGACATTTTTTCTCTGCCTCAATTCTGCGTGGTGGCCTGGATCCCGGATCGTCGCCTGGCGCCGTCCGGGATGACCTTGGCTACGCTTCGGTCACTTCGGACGCTTGGCGCCGTATTTCGAACGGCGCTGCTTGCGGTTCTTCACACCCTGCGTGTCGAGCACGCCGCGGATGATATGGTAGCGGACGCCCGGAAGATCCTTGACGCGACCGCCGCGGATCATCACCACCGAGTGCTCCTGAAGGTTGTGGCCTTCGCCGGGGATGTAGCCGATCACTTCAAAACCATTGGTCAGGCGGATCTTGGCCACCTTGCGCAGCGCCGAGTTCGGCTTCTTCGGCGTCGTTGTGTAGACGCGCGTGCAGACGCCCCGCTTCTGCGGGTTCTGCTGCATGGCCGGGACCTTGTTGCGCTTCACCGGCGCAATGCGCGGCTTGCGGATCAGCTGGTTGACGGTAGGCATTAAACCCTCTTGTCTCTCAATTCCGTGTCTCGCCCGGTCAGGGCCGCTCAAAGCGTCATTTCCATACGCAAAGTCGGGCCACAAACCGCGCCTCGCGGTCTTGCCCGAACAAATGGCAGAGGAAGCGGAAACCGCTTCATGCACGCCGGAAATGTCTTTTCGCTCGTAAAACGAACCCTGTTTGAGGCAAACTCCAAAGCGTGTCGCTTCGGAAGTGAGAGCCTCACATCGGTTCTGACTGGGCGGCTTCTACTCGCAAGCCCGTTGCCCGTCAACCCCGGAGCGCCAAATATTACGCCGAAACCGAGGCTTGGCAGCCATGCGAAAAGCGCATGTAATTTTGTTTCGCCATTTTGCAAGGGGAAGGAAGAAAGTGACCGGCCTTCGACTGTTGCGTAGCCACGCTTCATGCGAAAAAGCGACATGAACAGCGCAAATCCCCTCGCCCGGAGGAATCGGCCCGTGAACGACAATGATGAGCGCCCGGTCACCATCATCACCGGCCGGGCGTGGAAAAGAAAGGGCGGCAAGCCGGAAGGCGTCCACCTCATGCTGGTCGCGCCCGACGACGATTCGGCGGTGCGCCGGGCGCTCGAATCACTAGCCGCCGAAGGCTACGCCGAGGCGGAGCTCGACCAGATCGGCGACCTGGATGGCGTGCCCGACGAAGAGCCGCATTTGTCGGCCTACCAGGGCGCGCTCGAAGGCGAAGTGTCGATCGTCACCTTCGACGTGCCAGTCTGAAGCGGGGCCCGTCTGAAGCGGGGCCGGTCTGAAGCAGGGCCGATCTGATCGGGAGGCAATGGGCGGCTGTATGCGCCCTCGCCTGGGCCGCCATGCCCGCCTCCGCCGAGGCTTGCCCGGCATCGGTTCTCTGCTAAGAACCATTCGCTGCTGACAGCCAAGTGCATCCAATCTGCGGAGTCTCCCATGCCCAGGAATAACGACCCCATCAAACTCGGCATCGTCGGCGTGGGAAAGATTGTTCGCGACCAGCACCTTCCGGCTCTGGCCAAGGACCGCGACTACCTACTCACTGCCGCCGCCAGCCGGCACGGCAAAGTCGACGGCATCCCGAATTTTCCTGATATCGAGGTGATGCTCGACGCCGTGCCGGAACTCGAGGCCGTATCGCTCTGCATGCCGCCGCAGTTCCGCTATGACGCCGCACGGACAGCGCTGGCGGCGAAAAAGCATGTCTTCCTGGAAAAGCCGCCCGGCGCCACGGTCAGCGAGGTCGAGGACCTGAAAGCACTGGCGGCGGCAAACGGCGTCTCGCTGTTTGCCAGCTGGCATTCGCGCTATGCGCCGGCGGTGGAAGCGGCGCGTGCATTTTTAGGCTCGACCCAGATCAGGTCGGCAGCCATCAACTGGAAGGAAGACGTGCGCCGCTGGCACCCCAACCAGGACTGGATCTGGGCCCCAGGCGGCTTCGGCGTCTTCGATCCAGGCATCAACGCGCTGTCGATCGCGACCCACATATTGCCGGCGATGTTCATCACCTCGGCGATTCTCGATTTTCCCGAAAACCGCGCTGCCCCGATCGCCGCCCACATCGCCTTCCGCACTTCGAACGGCTTGCCGGTGACGATGGAACTCGACTGGCGACAGACCGGCCCGCAAAGCTGGGACATCCTGGCCGAGACGGACAAGGGCGCGATGGTGCTTTCGGGCGGCGGCTCAAAACTCGCGGTCGACGGCCGCGTCGTTCACGACGAGCCGGAAGCCGAATACCCGATGCTCTACAGGCGTTTCGCCGAGATCGTGCGCGCCGGCGTTTCCGATGTCGATCTCGCTCCCCTCCAGCATGTCGCCGACGCCTTCATGCTGGGTAGGCGCAATGTCGTCGAGGCCTTTTTCGATTAAGCCGCGTAGCTGTAAGGAGTGGCCTTCGCTCCGGTCCTGACCATCTTGCAAGCGTCGCGCCGCCCCTCATCTGGCTGCCGCCATCTTCTTCCCGTGAACGGGGAGAAGGACGCCGTCATCAAAGTTTTCGCCGATCTCCAGCGTCGCAGAAAGAGCGCCAAGGTTGCGGCCAGCTCCTTTCTCCCCGTTTACGGGGAGAAATGCCCGGCAGGGCAATGAGGGGCGGCGCCGGACGATCGAAATAAGTCGCAACACTCGATGACGCATCCTCCCAGTCCGTCGCCAACCTCAACTCACAAAAAAAGCCGCCGGGTTGCCCCGACGGCTTCGTTGCCTGAGATCTTTACCCGCCGCGCTTACTGCGCGGCGGAAGCCATGTCGGTCAGCATCGGGTCGGCGACCTCGACGCCTGACGCCTTGCGGCGCTCGTCGATGATCAGCTCGTCGCGCGAGGTGGCGATGCGCCGGATCTGGCTCATCGTGCCGCCGGTGCCGGCCGGGATCAGACGGCCGACGATGACGTTTTCCTTCAGCCCCTGCAGCATGTCGGTCTTGCCGGCAACCGCCGCTTCGGTCAGCACTCTGGTCGTCTCCTGGAAAGAGGCGGCCGAGATGAAGGACGGCGTCTGCAGCGAGGCCTTGGTGATGCCCAACAGCACCGGCTGGCCTTCGGCCGGCTTCTTGCCGTCCTCGACCAGGCGCTCGTTGACCTCTTCCAGCTCGATCACGTCGACGTGGTCGCCCGGAATGTAGGTCGAGTCGCCCTGCGCAGTGATCTCGACCTTCTGCAGCATCTGGCGAACGATCACCTCGATGTGCTTGTCGTTGATCGACACGCCCTGCAGACGGTAGACCTCCTGGATCTCGTTGACGAGGTAGGACGCAAGCGCCTCCACGCCCTTGATCGCCAGGATGTCGTGCGGCGCCGGATTGCCGTCGAGGATGTAGTCGCCCTTCTCGATGACGTCACCGTCCTGGAGATGGAACGGCTTGCCCTTCGGGATCAGGTATTCGACCGGCTCAAGCGTCGAGTCATGCGGCTCGATGATGATGCGGCGCTTGTTCTTGTAGTCGCGGCCGAAGCGGATCGTGCCATCGATCTCGGCGATGATGGCGTGGTCCTTCGGACGGCGTGCCTCGAACAGTTCGGCAACACGCGGCAGACCGCCGGTGATGTCCTTGGTCTTGGCGCTTTCCATCGGGATACGCGCTAGCACGTCGCCGGGGCGAACCTGTGCACCCGGCTCGACCGAAAGAATAGCCTCGACCGAGAGCAGGAAGCGAGCGTCGCCACCCTTCGACAATTTGCCGACCTTGCCCTTGGCGTCCTGGACGACGATCGCCGGCTTGAGGTCGTTGCCGCGTGGCGTCGAACGCCAGTCGATGACCTCGCGCTTGGTGATGCCGGTCGATTCGTCGGCCGTTTCCTGGACGGAAATGCCGTCGACCAGATCCTCGAACGCCACCTTGCCCTCGATCTCGGTGAGGACCGGGCGGGTATAGGGATCCCACTCGGCGATGCGCTGGCCGCGCTTCACCTTGTCGCCATCGTCCACGAAGATGCGCGAACCATAGGTGAGGCGGTGCGTGGCGCGCTCCTTGCCGGCCTCGTCGAGGATCAGCACCGCCATGTTGCGGCCCATGACCATCTGCTGGCCGTCGGAGTTGCGTACCACGTTGCGGTTGCGGATCTCGACCTTGCCCTCATACGAGGCTTCAAGGAACGACGAGTCCACCACCTGCGCCGTACCGCCCATGTGGAAGGTGCGCATGGTGAGCTGGGTGCCCGGCTCGCCGATCGACTGCGCCGCGATGACGCCGACAGCCTCGCCCTGGTTGACCGGGGTGCCGCGGGCCAGATCGCGTCCGTAGCAGACCGCGCAGACACCGACCCTGACGTCGCAAGTCAGCGCCGAGCGGATGCGGACCGACTGGACGCCGGCCTTTTCGATTTGCTCGACGTCGCGCTCGTCCATCAGCGTTCCGGCCTTGACCAGAACCTCACCCGTCACAGGATGAGTGATGTCGTCGAGCGCCGTGCGGCCGAGAACGCGCTGGCCGACGGAGGCGACGACCTGGCCGGCATCGACGATCGGCTGCATGGTGAGGCCCTTGTCGGTGCCGCAGTCGACGGAGTTGACGATGCAGTCCTGAGCCACGTCGACGAGACGACGGGTGAGATAACCCGAGTTCGCCGTCTTCAAGGCGGTGTCGGCCAGACCCTTGCGGGCGCCGTGGGTCGAGTTGAAATACTCGAGCACGGTCAGGCCTTCCTTGAAGTTGGAGATGATCGGCGTCTCGATGATTTCACCGCTCGGCTTGGCCATGAGGCCGCGCATGCCGGCCAGCTGGCGCATCTGGGTGGGCGAGCCGCGCGCACCGGAGTGCGACATCATGTAGATCGAGTTCATCGGCTTTTGACGGCCATTGTCCTCGAACTCGACCGCCTTGATGCGGGCCATCATCTCGTCGGCGACCTTTTCCGAGCACTTGGCCCAGGCGTCGACGACCTTGTTGTACTTCTCGCCCTGCGTGATCAGGCCGTCATTGTACTGCTGCTCGTATTCCTTGGCCAAGGCCTCGGTGTCGGAAACCAGCTTGATCTTGGCATCCGGGATCAGCATGTCGTCCTTGCCGAACGAAATGCCGGCGCGGCAGGCGTGGCTGAAGCCGAGAGCCATGATGCGATCGCAGAAAATGACCGTCTCCTTCTGACCGCAATGGCGGTAGACGGTGTCGATCATCTTGGAGATGTTCTTCTTGGTCATCTCCTGGTTGGCGGTCTCGTACGGCACGTTGACGTTCTTCGGCAGAAGCTCGCCGATGATCATCCGGCCGGGCGTGGTGTCGTAGATTTTCGACACGACCTTGCCGTCCGCATCGACGGTGCGGAAGCGGCCCTTGATCTTGGAATGCAGCGTCACCGCCTTGGTCTCGAGCGCGTGCTGGAGTTCGCCCATATCGGCAAACACCATGCCCTCGCCAGGCTCGTTTTGGTTGACGATCGAGAGATAGTAGAGACCCAGAACCATGTCCTGCGACGGCACGATGATCGGCGCGCCGGAAGCCGGGTGCAGGATGTTGTTGGTCGACATCATCAGCACGCGGGCTTCAAGCTGTGCTTCCAGCGACAACGGCACGTGAACCGCCATCTGGTCGCCGTCGAAGTCGGCGTTGAAGGCCGTGCAGACCAGCGGGTGAAGCTGGATCGCCTTGCCTTCGATCAGGATCGGCTCGAACGCCTGGATGCCGAGGCGGTGCAGCGTCGGCGCGCGGTTCAGAAGCACCGGATGCTCGCGAATAACCTCGTCGAGGATATCCCAGACTTCCGGACGCTCCTTCTCGACCAGCTTCTTCGCCTGCTTGACGGTCGAGGAATAACCCTTGGCGTCGAGACGGGCATAGATGAAGGGCTTGAACAGTTCGAGCGCCATCTTCTTCGGCAGGCCGCACTGGTGCAACTTGAGCTCCGGACCGGTCACGATGACCGAGCGGCCGGAATAATCGACACGCTTGCCGAGCAGGTTCTGGCGGAACCGGCCCTGCTTGCCCTTCAGCATGTCGGACAGCGACTTCAACGGACGCTTGTTGGCGCCGGTGATGACGCGGCCGCGGCGGCCGTTGTCGAACAGCGCGTCGACGGCCTCCTGCAGCATGCGCTTTTCATTGCGCACGATGATGCCAGGCGCGCGCAGCTCGATC
The DNA here is from genome assembly GCF_935822925.1 of Mesorhizobium ventifaucium. GTDB lineage: Bacteria > Pseudomonadota > Alphaproteobacteria > Rhizobiales > Rhizobiaceae > Mesorhizobium > Mesorhizobium ventifaucium. The sequence goes on along the minus strand of NZ_CAKXZS010000040.1, from coordinate 12,166 downwards.
AGCCGCTTCAGACGGTTGTTACGGTTGATGACGCGGCGATAGAGATCGTTGAGATCGGACGTGGCGAAGCGGCCGCCGTCGAGAGGAACCAGCGGGCGCAGGTCCGGCGGGATCACCGGAACCACCTTCATGATCATCCATTCCGGACGGTTGCCGGACTCCATGAAGTTCTCGACGACCTTGAGCCGCTTCAGATACTTCTTCTGCTTGAGCTCGGACGTCGTCGAAGCCAGCTCCGAACGCAGGTCGCCGGCGATCTTCTCCAGGTCCATGCCGGCCAGAAGGTCGTGGATGGCCTCGGCGCCGATCATGGCGGTGAAGCTATCCTCGCCATATTCGTCGACGGCCATCATGTACTCTTCCTCGCTGAGCAGCTGGTGCTCCTTCAGCGCGGTGAGGCCGGGCTCGGTGACGATGTAGTTCTCGAAGTAGAGAACCCGCTCGATATCCTTCAGCGTCATGTCGAGCAGCGTGCCGATACGCGACGGCAGTGACTTCAGGAACCAGATATGGGCGACCGGCGCGGCCAGCTCGATATGGCCCATGCGCTCGCGACGGACGCGCGACAGCGTGACTTCGACGCCGCACTTCTCGCAGATGACGCCCTTGTACTTCATGCGCTTGTACTTGCCGCACAGGCACTCGTAGTCCTTGATCGGACCGAAAATGCGCGCGCAGAACAGGCCGTCGCGCTCCGGCTTGAAGGTGCGATAGTTAATGGTCTCCGGCTTCTTGATCTCGCCGAACGACCAGGACAGAATCTTCTCAGGGCTGGCGAGCGAAATCCGGATGGAATCGAACACCTGTGCAGGCGCCTGGGGATTGAAGAGATTCATGACCTCTTGGTTCATGCCGTTCTCCTTTTCGGGGTCCTCGAAAACCCCTTGCATCTAGCGCGGGCCAAACGCCCGCCGACTTGGTCGACCATCGGTCGAAGAAACTTTCTTGTTTGAGCATGATCTTGGCCGAAAACCGGTAACCACTTTTCGGGATCATGCTCGGCGCTCGGTCGCGGGTTTCCGCGACCGAGCGTCTTGCTTACTCGGCCGCGTCGGGCAGCCGGATCGGGTTGTCGTCGAGCTTGGTGTTCTCCAGCTCGACATTGAGGCCCAGGGACCGCATTTCCTTGACGAGAACGTTGAAGCTCTCGGGGATGCCGGCCTCGAACGTGTCGTCGCCTCTGACGATCGCCTCGTAGACCTTGGTGCGGCCGGCGACGTCGTCCGACTTCACCGTCAGCATCTCCTGCAGCGTGTAGGCGGCGCCGTACGCTTCGAGCGCCCAGACCTCCATCTCGCCGAAGCGCTGGCCACCGAACTGCGCCTTGCCGCCCAGCGGCTGCTGGGTAACGAGCGAGTACGGCCCGATCGAACGCGCGTGGATCTTGTCGTCCACAAGGTGGTGAAGCTTGAGCATATATATGTAGCCCATCGTCACTTTGCGATCGAACGGCTCGCCGGTGCGTCCGTCATAGAGCTGCGACTGACCGCTGGTGTGCAGGCCCGCCTGCTCCAGCATGATGTTGATGTCGGCCTCGTGCGCGCCGTCGAACACCGGTGTCGCGATGGAGACGCCGCGGCGCATCTGCTCGCTGAGGCGAACGACGCTCTCGTCGTCATAGTCGCGGATCGGCTCGTTGCGATCGTTGGAGGGCATGAAGCTCTCGAGCGTCTTGCGCAGCGGCTTGATGTCGCCGCCAGTCTTGTACGCGTCGATCAGCTCGCCGATCTTCCTGCCCATTCCGGCGCAAGCCCAGCCCAGATGCGTCTCCAGGATCTGGCCGACATTCATCCGGCTCGGCACACCCAGAGGGTTGAGCACGATATCGGCATGCGTGCCGTCCTCGAGGAAAGGCATGTCCTCGACCGGAACGATCCGCGACACGACACCCTTGTTGCCGTGCCGGCCGGCCATCTTGTCGCCGGGCTGCATCTTGCGCTTCACGGCCACGAAGACCTTGACCATCTTCATGACGCCGGGAGGCATCTCGTCGCCGCGCTGCACCTTCTCGACCTTGTCCATGAAGCGCTGTTCGAGCGCCTTTTTGGAATCGTCGTACTGGCCACGCAGGGCTTCCAGTTCGCTTTGGAGCTTTTCGTTCTCCACGGCAAACTGCCACCACTGCGAACGCGGATATTCGTCGAGCGTATCCTTCGACAGCTTCGAGCCTTTCTTGAAACCCTTCGGCCCGGCAATCGCATCCTTGCCGACGAGAACATCGGACAGGCGCGAATAGACGTTGCGGTCGAGGATCGCCTGCTCGTCGTCGCGGTCCTTGGCGAGGCGTTCGATCTCCTCGCGTTCGATCGCCATGGCGCGCTCGTCCTTCTCCACGCCGTGGCGGTTGAAGACGCGCACTTCGACGACGGTGCCAAAAGTTCCGGGCGGCATGCGCATGGAGGTGTCACGCACGTCCGATGCCTTTTCGCCGAAGATGGCGCGCAGAAGCTTTTCTTCCGGCGTCATCGGGCTTTCACCTTTCGGCGTGATCTTGCCGACCAGGATGTCGCCCGGCTGCACTTCGGCACCGATATAGACGATGCCGGCCTCGTCGAGGTTCTTCAGCGCTTCTTCCGAGACATTGGGGATGTCGCGGGTGATTTCCTCCGGCCCGAGCTTGGTGTCGCGCGCCATGACCTCGAACTCCTCGATGTGGATCGAGGTGAAGACGTCGTCGGCGACGATGCGCTCGGACAAGAGGATCGAGTCCTCGTAGTTGTATCCGTTCCACGGCATGAACGCGACCAGCACGTTGCGGCCGAGCGCCAGATCGCCGAGCTCAGTCGACGGACCGTCGGCGATGATGTCGCCCTTGTTGACCAGATCGCCCATGCGCACCAGCGGACGCTGGTTGATGCAGGTGTTCTGGTTCGAACGCTGGAACTTCATCAGCCGGTAGATGTCGACGCCCGACTTGCCGGGATCGAGATCTTCCGTGGCGCGGATGACGATACGCGTCGCGTCGACCTGGTCGACGATGCCGCCGCGGCGGGCGCCGATGGCGGCGCCGGAGTCACGGGCGACAATCGGCTCCATGCCGGTGCCGACGAACGGCGCTTCGGCGCGCACCAGCGGCACGGCCTGACGCTGCATGTTCGAGCCCATCAGCGCGCGGTTGGCGTCGTCGTTCTCGAGGAACGGAATCAGGGCCGCGGCCACCGACACCATCTGCTTCGGCGATACGTCCATCAGATCGACGTTTTCGCGCGGCGCCATCATCACTTCGCCGGCGTTGCGGCAAATGACGAATTCGTCGACGAAACGACCATCCTTGTCGAGCTCGGCATTGGCCTGGGCGACGTGGTGCTTGGCCTCTTCCATCGCCGACAGATAGACGACCTCATTGGTCAGCTTGCCGTTGACGATCTTGCGGTACGGGCTCTCGATGAAGCCATACTTGTTGACGCGCGCAAAGGTGGCCAGCGAGTTGATCAGACCGATGTTCGGGCCTTCCGGCGTCTCGATCGGGCAGATGCGGCCGTAATGCGTCGGGTGCACGTCGCGCACCTCGAAGCCGGCGCGCTCGCGGGTCAGGCCACCGGGTCCAAGCGCCGAGAGACGGCGCTTGTGGGTGATCTCCGACAGCGGGTTGGTCTGGTCCATGAACTGCGACAGCTGCGAGGAACCGAAGAACTCGCGCACGGCGGCAGCCGCCGGCTTGGCGTTGATCAGGTCCTGCGGCATCACCGTATCGATCTCGATCGAGGACATGCGTTCCTTGATCGCGCGCTCCATGCGCAACAGGCCGACGCGGTACTGGTTCTCCATCAACTCGCCGACCGAGCGCACGCGGCGATTGCCGAGATTGTCGATGTCGTCGATCTCGCCCTTGCCGTCGCGCAGTTCGACCAGCGTCTTGACCACGGCCAGGATGTCGTCCTTGCGCAGCACGCGCACGGTATCCTCGGCCTTGAGCTCGAGACGCATGTTCATCTTGACGCGGCCGACGGCCGACAGATCATAGCGCTCGCTGTCGAAGAACAGCGAGTTGAACATGGCTTCGGCGGTTTCCAGCGTCGGCGGCTCGCCGGGGCGCATTACGCGGTAGATGTCGAACAGCGCGTCCTGGCGGCTCTCGTTCTTGTCGACGTTGAGCGTGTTGCGGATATAGGCGCCGACATTGACGTGGTCGATGTCGAGAACCTTGATCTCGTCGTCGCCGGCGGCGAGAAGCACTTTTAGCGTCTTTTCATCGATCTCGTCGCCGGCCTCGAGGAAAATCTCGCCGGTCGCATAGTTGACGATGTCCTCGGCAAGGTAGTTGCCGAGCAGATCCTCGTCGGTCGCCTTGATCGCCTTGAGACCCTTTTCTCCGAGCTGACGGGCCTGGCGTGCGGTGATCTTCTTGCCGGCCTCGACGACGACCTCGTTGGTGTCTGCATCGATCAGGTCGCCGACAGCCTTGAGGCCGCGGAAACGCTCGACATTGAACGGGATGCGCCAGTGGTCGCCGGCGCGCTTGTAAGTGATCTTGTTGTAGAAGGTCGACAGGATCTCCTCGCCGTCCATGCCGAGCGCCATCAACAGCGACGTGACCGGGATCTTGCGGCGACGGTCGATGCGGGCGTGCACGACGTCCTTCGAGTCGAACTCGATGTCGAGCCACGAACCGCGATAGGGGATGACGCGCGCGGCAAACAGCAGCTTGCCGGACGAGTGCGACTTGCCCTTGTCATGGTCAAAGAAGACGCCCGGCGAACGGTGCATCTGCGAGACGATGACACGCTCGGTGCCGTTGACGATGAAGGTGCCGTTCAAGGTCATGAGCGGCATGTCGCCCATGTAGACGTCCTGCTCCTTGATGTCCTTGATCGACTTGGCGCCGGTATCCTCGTCGATATCGAACACGATGAGGCGCAGCGTCACCTTGAGTGGCGCGGCATAGGTCAGGTCGCGCTGACGGCATTCGTCAACGTCGAATTTCGGCGCTTCGAACTCGTACTTCACGAATTCCAGCATCGAGGAGCCGGAAAAGTCGGAGATCGGGAAGACCGATTTGAAAACCGCCTGCAGTCCCTCGTCAGGACGCCCGCCCTTGGGCTCCTCCACCATCAGGAACTGGTCATAGGATGCCTTCTGAACCTCGATCAGGTTCGGCATCTCCGCAACTTCCGGAATCTTTCCGAAGAATTTGCGTACGCGTCTGCGGCCATTGAAAGTTTGTGTCTGGGCCATCGTCGCTCCTTAGCTCGATTCTCGGGGCGAGCCTCGCCGCGGCTCGCCTTGCATTCTCGGCCACCTTCGGCGGCGGCCTTTTATTTGTTCACCCGCCACCTGTCGGTGGCCGGCCAAAACGGGAGAAAACCCGTTTCCTGAAGGCCGGTTTACGGCCCTCAGGAAAGAGGTTTTCGTACTCTTCACGTTACGCAGCCTCCCTTCGCGCCAAGGGAGTGGCGGACGGCGCGAAGCCGCCCGCCAATATCAAACGCTTACTTCAGTTCGACCTTGGCGCCGGCTGCTTCCAGCTGGGCCTTGAACTTGTCCGCGTCGGCCTTGGAAACAGCTTCCTTGACCGGCTTCGGAGCCGCCTCGACCAGGTCCTTGGCTTCCTTGAGGCCAAGACCGGTGATGGCGCGAACTTCCTTGATGACGTTGATCTTCTGAGCGCCCGCCTCGGTGAGGACGACGTCGAATTCCGTCTTTTCCTCGACCGGAGCAGCAGCAGCCGCAGCACCGCCGGCGGCAGCAACCGCCACCGGAGCAGCAGCGGATACGCCCCACTTTTCTTCCAGAAGCTTCGACAGCTCGGCCGCCTCGAGGACGGTCAGCTTCGAAAGGTCGTCTACGATCTTTGCCAGATCAGCCATTGCAATATTCCTTCATAAGGTTCGAACGTGTGTTTGTGATAGCGAGGAACGGCCTCATGCCGCCTCGTCCTTCCGGGCGTAAGCGCCGATGACGCGCGCGACCGAAGCCGCAGGCGCATTGACGATCTGGGCGATCCGGGTTGCCGGCGTGGCGATCATGCCAACCAGCCTGCCGCGCAGCTCGTCGAGCGACGGAAGTGTGGCGAGTGCCTTCACACCGTCGGCGTTGAGCGAGGTGGTGCCCATTGCGCCGCCGAGAATGACGAGCTTGTCATTTCCCTTGGCGAAATCAGACGCGACCTTCGGCGCCGCAATCGGATCCTCCGAATAGGCGATCAGCGTCTGTCCCTTGAACAGGTCGATGATCGATGCGGAGTCCGTGCCCTGAAGAGCGATTTTGGCGAGACGGTTCTTCGCGACTTTGACGGTGCCACCGGCGACACGCATTTTCGACCGAAGGTCGTTCATTTGCGCGACGGTAATACCGGCGTAGTGGGCCACGACGACTGAACCAGCGCCCGAAAACGCTTCATTCAGGCCCGTGACGAGTTCGCGTTTTTCCGCTCTGTCCACTGCCTATCTCCAGTTGACCCCAATCCTGTTAACGGGAACATTCCCATTACCAGGACAGGCGTCGGGTTGCCTTTTGCCGGCCGGGCCATCCAGTAACGGATCTCCCGAACGACGCTCGAGGATCCTGCCCCCTTTCGCCACACCAGCCGGCAAGCCGAATGGTGCGCAGACAAAAGGCAAACACGGTTCGAACCTTTCATTGGAGCAGTCGCTCCGTTGTCCGGTCTTCACCCGTCTCATGCAGGCCCACATGAATTAAGGCCCCCCTTGAACCAAGGCTTGGGGCCGCCCGCAATCTCGGACAGGATGTCCGGAAGCCTTTCGACTTCCGGTACCGGGCCGCCAAAATAAATCGGAGGCCCGGAATTCTGTTTACGGATCAGCCCTTTAGCGGCAGATCCAAATGGTTCGTATCAGGACGCTGCCAGCGTCGAGACGTCGAGCTTGAGGCCAGGTCCCATCGTCGAGGTGACCGACACCTTCTTGACGTAGTTGCCCTTGGCGCCAGCCGGCTTCGCCTTGTTCACCGCGTCGGCGAAGGCGCGGACGTTCTCTTCCAGCGCCTTGACGTCGAACGAGATCTTACCGACGCCGCCATGAACGATGCCGGCCTTCTCGACGCGGAACTCGACCGCGCCACCCTTCGACGCCTTGACGGCGGCGGTAACGTCGGTGGTGACAGTGCCGACCTTCGGGTTCGGCATCATGCCGCGCGGGCCGAGCACCTTACCCAGCCGGCCGACCAGCGGCATCATGTCCGGCGTGGCGATGCAGCGATCGAAGTCGATCGTGCCCTTCTGGACGATGTCGACCAGATCCTCGGCGCCAACGATATCGGCGCCGGCCGCCTTGGCTTCCTCGGCCTTGTCGCCACGCGCGAAAACCGCGACGCGGACGGTACGGCCGGTGCCGTTCGGCAGGTTGACCACGCCACGCACCATCTGGTCGGCATGGCGCGGGTCGACACCCAGGTTCATCGCGATTTCAACGGTCTCGTCGAACTTCACCGAGGACCGGTCCTTGAGTAGCTTCAGCGCATCACCCAGGGCATAGGCCTTGTTGGGATCGATGCCTTCGCGGGTCTTCGATACACGCTTTGCAATCTTTGCCATGATCTCAGCCCACCACTTCCAGACCCATCGAGCGGGCGGAGCCCTCGACCATGCGCATGGCCCCCTCGATATCGGTCGCGTTCAGATCCTTCATCTTCTGCTCGGCGATGGCGCGCACCTTGTCGCGGCCGATCGTGCCGGCCTTGACCTTGCCCGGCTCCTTCGAGCCCGACTTCAGGTTTGCGGCCTTCTTCAGGAAGTAGCTCACCGGCGGCGTCTTCATGACGAAGGTGAACGACTTGTCCTGGTAGTAGGTGATCACAACCGGAACCGGCGATCCCTTTTCCATTTCCTGGGTCTGCGCGTTGAACGCCTTGCAGAACTCCATGATGTTGATGCCGCGCTGACCAAGCGCCGGTCCGATCGGGGGCGACGGCGTCGCCGAGCCCGCGGAAACCTGGAGCTTGAGCTGGCCTGCAATTTTCTTAGCCATCTCTTTCCTGCCTTTGTCTCATGCCGGCCCCAAATCTGGGCAACACCGGCGGTTGCAGTCTGGTGGTGCGGTTCCTGCGGCCGGCTAAAGCTGCATTGCCTCCCACCCCGTTTTGGCCGCGATTTCCACGCCGCCTCCCTCACCGCCGAATTGGCGACAAGGATTTCGGATCAGCCCTTTTCGACCTGTCCGAATTCGAGATCGACCGGCACGGCGCGCCCGAAGATCGAAACTTCCACCTTGAGCCGCGCCCGCTCCTCGTCCACTTCCTGGACGAAACCGTTGAACGAGGCGAACGGACCGTCCGAGACGCGGATCGCCTCGCCGATCTCGAAAGTGACCGACGGCTTCGGCCGCTCGACACCTTCCTGCACCTGGTTCAGGATGCGCTGGGCCTCGGCCTCGGTGATCGGCACCGGCTTCGAATCGCCCAGGAAGCCGGTGACCTTCGGCGTGTTCTTCACCAGCGAGAACACCGCGTCGGTCAGGTTGGCCTTCAGCAGCACGTAGCCCGGGAAGAACTTGCGCTCGGCATCGACCTTGCGGCCGCGGCGTATCTCGACGACCTTCTCGGTCGGCACCACGATCTGCTCGATCTCAGCGGACAGGCCTTTCTGCTTGGCCTTGTTCTCGATGTCCTCAGCGACCTTTTTTTCAAAGTTCGAATAGGCGTGGACGATGTACCACCGCGCAGTCATTTCAAGGCTTCTCCGTAATCGCCGGACTTAGCGTCCAATGCCCAGAATCTGCTCGACCGCGAGGCCCATGAGCTGATCGGCAGTAAAGAAAAAGATCATCGCGATCACAGCGAACGCCAGCACCATCACCGTCGAGATCATCGTTTCGCGACGCGACGGCCAAGTCACCTTGGCGGTCTCCGCGCGAACCTGCTGGAGAAAGACGAAAGGATTTGTGGTTTTCGAAGCCATGTGCCGCTCTGTCTGCAAGACCCGTTGACCGGATCTCCTGGATGATCCCGCTGGCCGGGATGTGCCGCCTGAGCCTGTGTTCGCGCCGAATCAGCGCAATCATTTCGCCCATGCAAATCGGACGCGTAAAGCCGGCTTCCCAGCTCCACGCGTCGCGTGTCTGTTTCGTCTACATAAAACCGATTCTTGATCCACGCAAGTGGCAAGTGTCCGCTTTATGCCAAACGCCGCCTCGGAACCATCCAGTCGTCCCGTCCCGGCTATGGCGCTCTTATGCCCCAAGACAGCCTATATGGCAAGCCACCACGCGATTTTCAAAAGGTCGAAGCGCGGAAGACCAGGAATCTTTTCATGAATTGACCACTTCGACAAATGGCACGGGGTTTCATGAATTGGCCATTTCGAGAAATGGCACGGGCAGCAGGGCTCGAACCTACGACCTGCGGTTTTGGAGACCGCCGCTCTACCAACTGAGCTATGCCCGTATCGCGCGCTGCTATTTCATAAAGCGGACAAGAACTCAAGTCGAGTTTTTAGGCGTGGCCGCGACGGGCTGCAATCGTCGAAATCCGAGGACCAGCGCCCAGGTGCATATGAGAAGTTCGAGAGCAAAACTCCAATGCAGCATGAAGCTCATGACCCAGTTGCGATACATCGCCGGAACCGTGACAAGTTCGAGCGCTCGCCGGTCGAACGGCATTAGCCACATTATAGGCGACGCCACGCTGTCCAGGATCATGTGTATCATTGCGGCGGCAAAGAAGGCGCCGACGGGAGCCAGATATCGCGGATCCCGCCATTTCGCGACCGACAGTGCCACAAGGCCAACCGCTGCCCAGAAGAGCGGCCAGTGCGTGATGTAGGCGTGGTGATGGGTTCGGCCGCCATCGACAAAATGGAAGTAAACCATGTCGAGGTCCGGGACGACGCTGCCGAGGATAGCCGCCGTCATGATCCCCGATCTGCCGGGCCAACGGTTTCGTGCGAAAGTGCCGAGTATGTAGCCAGCCGGAAGATGAGCGATCAGCATCCCAAACCTTGTTTATTGCCGAATCGGTCGAACGTCGCGGCATATTGTGGCGCATTACAGGAAGGATCGACCCGGCTTCGCCCCATCGGGCTATGGAGACGGCTATTTCGCGCTCGGCTGGGGCGATCCTGCGCCCTACAACTTTACGGGCGCCTCGGCCTGAACCTCGGACGTCGACACTACGCGGCAATTCTCCGGCATTGGCTCCGACTTGCAGATGGTCGGACCGGTAAATTCGTCTGCCGAACCAAGCCCGGTCGTCAGCCCGATTTTCAGCATCCTCTCGGGTTCGAGCTGCCGATGGCGCGAGGCCGGCACCGACTGCATCGCCGCCAGCAGACCGGGCCCGACCGCCATGTCCCTAAGATAGGTTTTGACCCGCTGCTCCAACCCTATCGAGTGCACGGTCAACTGCGCGCGAGGACCGACAAGGCGCCTGACACCGCCGGCAAGCATGATCGGGCAGGCCGCGCCACACGCGCCGCTCGCATCGATCGTCAGCCCGACATAGACGCCATCCTTGGCGGCGCAATCGGCCTTGTCCGGCTCGCATCCAATGAAGTCCGTCCGCGCAACCGCCACGTCGAGCTTGCGTTCCCGGATTAACCTGCCGGCGGCCAGAGCGCCGAGCACGTGGCCTCCCGGCGAGTTGATCACCACGGGCAGTCGCCGATCACCGATCGTATCCAGCAGTTGGCGCAGCCGCTCCGGCGTTTGAGCGCTGATCATGCCTTCAGCGGAGATCCATTCGGGACAGTTGGGATCGCAGAGAAAACTTCTGCCGCGAACCAGGACGAAGCGCATATCGCCAACATCGGCCCGCTGCGCGGTTTCAGGTTCGCCCGGCGCGGCGGGAGCGGACTTGGCGTACGCCATCACATCGCCGGCTGGCGCCGGTATTTCCCTGCAGTTCGCGACCACCGGATCGGTGTTGCATAGGGTCGGCGCGGTCAGCAGGTCGACGGCATCCAGGCTGGTCACGAGCTTCGCCTGCAGCATGTCGTAGGGAGCCAGCTGCTGGATGCTGCTGGCCGGCGTGTTCTTCATCGTCTCGAGCACGGCCAGGCCGACGCCCATTTCGTTCAGATAGGCAGCCAGTCTTTTCTCCACCGACTTGCTCATCTCGTAGGTCTTGTAGCTGCCGGCGTTCTTGCGGCCGACGATCTTCTTGCTGAGGATGCCTCTCACCACGCGATAGGTGGTCCGGTATTGCAATTTCGTGCGGATGTAGGTCGTGGTGATCTGATGCACGCCGAGATGGGCCCAATGCCCGACGACGCGCCTGATGCCGCCGGCAACCATCAGCGGACAAGCGGAATTGCAGATGGCGCCGCTGGCATAGGCATTGCCGAAATAGCGAGCGCCCTTGCCGTCGTTTTCCTTGCAATCCTTGGCGTCGGGCTGGCAACCGGTGAACCGGGTTTTGCCGACCGCGATATCGAGTTTGTTCTTGCGGAGCAGCCGGCCAAGCGCCAGCGCCGCTTCGACGTTGCCGCCGGGAGAATCTACGACAACGGGCAGTTTTCGGCCACCAAGCCCCTTGAGCGTGCGTTTGAACAGGGCCGGCGTGCCGGCTTCTATCGAGCCTTCAGCCGATATCCATTCCGGGCAGGTCGGTTCGCAACCAGGCGCGCTGCTGCGGACGACGACAAACCGCATCGTCGGGCCAAGATCCGGGGCGGATTTTTCGGTGTTCGCCGCGAAGGCAGCGTGTCCCATGACTAGGAACGACGCCAGGCAGATCACCCCAAGCATCCACCATGCCTGACCATTCAGACGGTGCCATGAAACCATTCGGGAAGCCCCCCGCAGTGCAAGCTATACTAGCTCAGCTTTGACGGCTTGCAACGGGGTTTTGCGACGCCGCAGGCGCCGGCTGTACCTAAAAAAGGTAAGCCGGGTGTACGCAAATAAGCAAAAAGGGCAGCCCGAGGACTGCCCTTTTTGCATTCGATCTGACCGGCCAACGCCGGCGCCCACTCTACTCTTTGATGGTGACTACGATGCCGGCACCGACGGTGCGGCCGCCTTCACGGATGGCGAAGC
>NZ_CAKXZS010000040.1:0-226 GCF_935822925.1 Mesorhizobium ventifaucium | reverse complement strand
GAATGTCGTCGCCGGGGAACTCGTTCTTGGTCAACAGCTCGCGCACCTCGAGCTCGACCAGCTCGAGCAGCTCGGCGTCGTCGACCTGGTCGACCTTGTTCAAGAACACCACGATCGACGGCACGCCGACCTGACGGGCCAGCAGGATGTGCTCGCGGGTCTGCGGCATCGGGCCGTCGGCGGCCGACACAACCAGGATCGCGCCGTCCATCTGCGCAGCACCGGT
>NZ_CAKXZS010000039.1 GCF_935822925.1 Mesorhizobium ventifaucium | reverse complement strand
TCGAACAGCGAGCCTGGCTCCCCCTTCAACGCCCGTGGTCGATCCGCAGGCTCCAACTCCTCGGCTGCCCGCAAGTGTTCAAGGTAGTTCTGCGAGGGAAAGGGGTAGGTCTTCATGCAATCGATGGAACTAGCGGCCTTTCCGCTGTCCAAAGCCTTCGCCAGTCCCTGCGCCCCGGATAACATCAACTTGAGCTGGCCTATTTTGTCGTGCGCTTCTCGAATTTGCTCAGGCGTGAGTAGGACGCGCTGACGAGGCTCCTCCAACGCGGCAAGGCAGGCCTGCATCTCGGTGGCCTGCGTTTGCAGGCGCTTGATCACGGTGGTGACCGCGTGTTCGGCGTCCTCGGGCTTCATCTGGCGCGCTTGCGAGACGGTTCTTTGCTGACCAGGCAGATCGAACTGCAAAAGT
>NZ_CAKXZS010000038.1 GCF_935822925.1 Mesorhizobium ventifaucium | reverse complement strand
GGCGCTAACTTAGGGGTAGACTGGTGGAATCGAGATGTGATTCCTAGGCCAGATGCAAAGGAATGATTCCATTGAAAGCGACTGGCAGGCTCTGATCTCGAGACTGTCGCAATGTGTTGATCTTGACACGACGGCGCGAGCGACGGGAGCGCTGGTACGTCGTCGCAATGTTGCGGACGCAGCGACATTGCTGCGTCTGGCCTTGGCCTATGGCCCCGGCGGGATGAGCCTGCGCTCGGCGGCCGCCTGGGCCGGGATGAACGACGTTGCGAGCCTTTCCGATGTTGCTCTTTTGAAGCGCTTGCGTGGAGCGGCCGATTGGCTTGGCTGCATCGCAGGCGCCTTGCTGGAAAACGCTTGTGTCAAAAGTACCGCGGCGACGGGGCGTCGGCTGCGCGTCGTCGATGGCAGTTCGATCTCGCATCCCGGCAGTGCCGGCACGGACTGGCGGCTGCACGCCACCTACGAACCGGCGCTTGCGCGGTTCACGCATCTGGAGATTAGCGACGCTCGCGGCGGTGAAGGCTTCTTTCGTGTTCCGCTTCGCCAAGGCGACATCGTTGTTGGCGATCGCGCCTACGCTCGTACCCCGTCCCTTGAAAAGGTGGTGGCGGCGGGCGGCGACTTCATCGTGCGCACGGGCTGGAACAGTGTTCGGCTGACCACGCCCGAAGGGCAACGGGTCGACTGGAACGCCATCTTTGAGCCCTTGCAGCCCGGTGAAGTTTGCGAGATGAGCGTGCTCCTGGAGCATTCAGGCCGCACAAACAAGGGCCGAGGCAAGCCGCTCTTGCCGGCGAGGCTCATCGTCAAGCGCAAGGATGAGGAGGCCACGCAAAAAGCACAGAAGGCGGCAAGGCGAGGGCATCAGCGACGTGGCAGCAAGAGGCTGCACCCGATGACCCTCACCGCAGCAGGCTTCGTCATGCTGCTGACGTCGATCCCAGCCGATGAATTGGCGGCCGACGAGGTTCTGCAAACCTATCGGCTGCGCTGGCAAGTCGAACTCGCCTTCAAGCGGCTCAAGAGTGGAATGGGTATCCATAAGCTTCCCGCACGCGATGAGCGGCTCGCTCGAAGCTGGCTAACAGCCCATCTGATCCTGGCGCTGATGATCGACGAGGCCGTCACCGACGTTCTCGACTCTCCCCCCTGTGAAGATGAAACCACCCACAGCGCAATCGCTGTCCCTTTGGAGGCTGCATAGTCTCCTGCGTCCTGCAATCCTCAACGCCATACTGGTCCTGATGCGGCCGGGAAAAATCGTGGCGCGCTTTGCCGAAATCA
>NZ_CAKXZS010000037.1 GCF_935822925.1 Mesorhizobium ventifaucium | reverse complement strand
CTGAAGCGCTGGCCGCGCCAATGGAAGATCGAGTTGATCGAGAAGACCAATCCAGAATGGTTCGAGCTTTTTCGCGGGACCGGGTGGTAGGCGTTCGGTTCTGGGCCGCAGCATTGTTCGGCTGATGTCACGGAATGGATCCCAGGGTCTGCGCCGCGTCGCTTCGCTCCTTGCTTCGCCCTAGGATGACGAAGTGGAGGATGATTCGGCTAATCCTAGAGGATGGCGGTTTGCCACTGGACGGAATTGTCGACGTTCGCTGCCGGCCCAGACCTGTCAAAATCACTGTGCCGAGGAACTTAGTTGCGCAGGGCGAACGAGAACGGCGCCGTGCGAGTTATGCGGGAGCCGAGTTCCGGCGGCGGCTCGGGCACCGAGGCACCCTGTAGTACGTTGAGCGCCGCACGATCCAGGTCCGGATCGCCCGAGGAACGAGCCAGCCGGGCGGATAGGACTCGGCCGGAAGCGTCGACGGTAAATGTCACGCTCGGACTGCCTTCCGCGCGCCGGGCCTTCGCGGCCCTCGGATAATCTGTGTGCCGTCTTATCCACGCACTCAACTGCGAGTCCCATTTGGGCAAGTTGCCGCGTCTGGACGCCGCCTTGGCCGATTTCGGTGCCGCCGCCCTGGCCGCGGGATTCGCAGCGACACTGGCCGTCGTCCGGGGCGGTGCGGCTTTCTCCTTTTTCGGGCGCTTTTTGGCCTCTTCGACCGGCTCCTTGGCTTTGACCTCAGCCGGCTCCTTCACCTTGGCCTTTGCCTGCTTCTTTGGCTTGGCCTCGACGGGTGCCTCGACCGGTTTCGGCTGCGGCAGCGGGATGACCACTTCCGGCGTGACGGCCTCGGCAATGTCGGACACGACCTCCTCGAGCGGCGGCTGGTCGACCCGTTCGGCCATGGTCGGCGGCGTGGGCTCGACTGTGTCGGCCGGAGCGGTTTCCGACGGCACGGCGACCGGCTCTGCCCGCTCGACGGGCGGTTCGGGCGCAGGCTCCGTTTCCGCCACGGGCTCCTCGACCGGGTCCGGCTGATCGGGCGCTATCTCATCCGGCAGCGGCGCCGGCTCGGCCGGCGTGAACGCCATCGGCGACAGCTCGATCACCTGCGCCTGCGGCGGCCCGCCATCGGGCTCGGCCGGGCGCCAGCTCTGCATCGCATAGGCGATCGCGGCATGCGCCACCAGAACCAGCGCAGCCGCGCCCGCCCACCAGGCAATCTCGCGCACGCCGAAACGCCGCTGATCGGCCATCGGCAGGGCGGCTGCCGGCGACATTATTGGCCCGTCCCGACTTGCGGCGCCGCGGCATCGCCAGGCGCCGCCTCAAGGCCGACCAGCGCGATCTTCAGATAACCGGCGCCCCGCAAAACGTTCATCACCTCCATAAGTTCGCCATAGCCGACCGCCTTGTCGGCGCGCAGGAAGATGCGCGTCTGCCTGTCGCCTTTTGTCCTGCCGACCAGCGCGGCCGCGAAGGCTGCGCGCGGCACGCTGTCGTTGCCGATCGCCAGGCTGAGATCGTTTTTCAGCGTCAGGAACAGCGGCGTCTCCGGCCGGGGAGCCGGCGTTGCGGTCGAGCCCGGCAGGTCGACATTGACGTCCACCGTCGCCAGCGGCGCCGCGACCATGAAGATGATCAGCAGGACCAGGATCACATCGATGAACGGCGTGACGTTGATCTCGTGATTTTCCTCGAGATCGTCGTCGATGTTCTCTCGAATTCTAGCCGCCATGGCGTCGGTCCGTGTTCATTCCGCGGCCATCTGCTTTGCCGGCGCGACCGTGCGGAAATCCAGATCCCGGCTGACCAGCCGCTCGACCCCTGCCGACGCGTCGGCGAGGATCTGCCTGTAGCCGGCTATTGATCGCGCAAAGACGTTGTAGATGACCACCGCCGGGATCGCCGCGACAAGCCCCATCGCGGTGGCCAGCAAGGCTTCCGCAATGCCCGGGGCAACGACGGCGAGATTGGTGGTCTGCGCCTGCGAGATGCCGATGAAGGCGTTCATGATGCCCCAGACGGTGCCGAAAAGGCCGACGAAGGGCGCGGTCGAGCCGATCGTCGCCAAGACGCCGGTGCCGCGCGACATGCGCCGCGCCGCCGCCGCCTCGATGCGCGACAGGCGCGAGGTGACCCGTTCTTTCAGCCCGTCGCCGGACACATGGTCGAGCGAGCCGGCCGAAAGCGCGGTCTCTTCTTCGGCTGCCCGCACCAGCAGGGCGCCAGGACCGCTATTGTGGCCAAGCGCGCGCCCGGCCTGGTTCAGCGTGGCGGCATTGCCGATCGCTTGTGCCGCGCGGCGGGCGCGCAGCTTGCCGCCGAGGATCTCCAGCGATTTGGCCAGCCATATCGTCCAGGTGACGAAGGACGCAAAAGCAAGCCCGATCATCACCGCTTTCACGACGATGTCGGCCGCCATGAACATGCCCCATGGCGACAGATCATGCGGCAGGGTCAGGGACGTCGCCGTCGAAGGACCGGTCTCGATAGGCGTGGTTTCGGTAGGCGTGATCTCGGCGGGCGTTGTCTCGCCGGGCTGCATCGCAGGTGGCACGACCGCGTCCGGCGCAGCCTCTGCCGGCGCGGGAGCCGGCGCCGCGATCGCCGGAGCCGCGCCCGGTTGCTCCTGGGCGGCAGTGCCGCCGGCCGACAGGACGACGGATGCGAGCAACGCCGCGATCAAACCATGTCTGGACAAGGGCTTCTCCCTAATTCCCACAGCGACCTCATTGCACATAGCCGATGGGCTGGCCGGTGACGGGGTGCGCAAACACGCCAATCTCGACGCCGAAAATTCCTTTGAGCACGTCGCCAACGCCCGGTTGACTATGAAACATGAGTTTACTAGTCAACAATTAAAACGGCTGTTTGAGTCAACAAAAAGTCGTGACGCCGGATTCGCGTCGAAATTCGAGACGAAATGACTGCGCGCCAAACCTGCTGATCGCGGCAATGTCGCTGCCTGTGCTGCTTGGCGGCCACGCGTCGCGCAGGAGGCGATCACCCCTCTCGATCCGATCAACATTCGGGAACGCGTCGGAAGCGCTTTGGGACGGTCGACGGCGATGTCGCCACCCAGGGCTCTACCGCCCGACCGAGGAGAACCTCCGCGACGTCGACCTCAGCGCCGGAAGCTTCAACCGCTATGAGGAAAGTTCGACTTCAGCGGGGCTGTCACGCCGCCAAAGTCGCTGCTGTTCAGCCGGCGCGTGCTTCCCGGATCGCGCGGGACGCAAACGCCCCCGGCTGAAGGACATCGGCCTCGCGGCGCGCCAGAGTGTTGCGCAGCAACGCGATCGTTTCACGGCCCGCCGTTGCGATCTCGCGCGGCCTGTCGATGCCGACGATCATGAATTCCTCGATTCCCAGGGCCGCATAAGGGAGCAGCGACAACGCGACCTGTGCCGGCGGCCCAGCAATTTCGACCGCCTTCTGGCAACAGGCACTGTTCTCCGAACGGATCCGGACGGGAAGCGCGAAGCGCAGCTTGCCGGCCCGGCCGTGTTCGGCGGCGGCATTGCGCACCCGCTCCATCAATTGCCGGATCTCGTCGAGCGAACCCGGCGTCAGCTCGAAGACATCGGCATGCCGCCCGGCGACCTTGAGCGCCGTTCCGGACCGTCCGCCCATGCGGATGCTCACGCCGGCACTACCCGGCGCGTTGCACGGCACATAGCCGCCCCTGACGCTGTAGAAGGCGCCTTCATGATCGAACGGCCTGTCGTTCGACCACAACCGTTTCAGCAGCACCAGATATTCATCGACGCGCTGCCAGACGAGCGTGTGGCCGACCGGACGTGCCTCGGCATCGTCGTCGTTGAGCGGCTCGCTGAGCATCCTGAGCGACAGCCGACAGCCGCTTTTCGCGGCGAGCGCTGCCAATTGCCGTGCCGCCACCGTCGGCTCGATCACACCAGCCCAATGCGTGAGAACGATCTCGAGCGAAGAAGTGCGGTCCAGCGCCCGGGCCGCAATGTCCATATTGGTCAGCAGCCCGGCCGGATCGTCGACGACGATTTTCTGGAAACCGATGTCCTCGATCAGCGACAGCTTTGTCGCGGTTTCCACGAAATCGTAGAAAAACGGCGCGGTTGGGTCGGCCGGGTGAGTTTTACCGGGAACATGCGTGAACTCGATCGGCATTGCCATCTCCTCCATCACGTTGGGGCCAAGGGGCGCGCGAAAGCGCACCGGCATTCGGTTCATTCAACTCCGATATTGCGAAACGGCAGATCGCTACCCCTGTAAGTCAGGACCCGATGACTCGGGCTCCATAGTCAGGGAACAAAACCCAGAACGACTGCCCCGGTGAACACGAACGCAAGGGCAAAGACGAGATAGGCAAAGGCGCCCGCATAAGCCGGCCGCCAAGTCTGCTCAGAACCGAGCCTCTCGTCTTTGCGGGCAGTCCGAGCGTTCTGGAAATAGGACATGTCGACCTCCGTCTCGGCGATTAATCTATAAAATCAGTAGACTTTGTCGAGTGCTATTTTCCAGCGATTATTAGAATGTTTTTCTCCAATCAGACAACAATTTGGTTCGTTTGCTGCTTAGCGCGGCGCTTCCGAGGCCGATCGGCCCGATGGCAAAACGCCGGGTTCATGCAGGCGGAGGGCGGGAATGGGCCGCGGCCGCTTATTTGGCGGGCGGCCTGTAAGCTTCCAGACCCAACAGCATCAGCACGATCGACAGCAGGAAGAAGCCAACCGCCACGCCGAGCGCGATCTGGGCGTAGAGTTTATAAACGTCGCCCATGATGGTGCCGAACACCCGTCGCGCCGAGGCATCGGCTGGGCGCGATTTCTCGTCGAGGTAGAGCCAGACTTCGGTGTGCTTGGGATTCTTGCTGGCTGCGGTCGTGGCTTTCCACATCAGCGCCAGAACCATGGTCAGCGTGAGGAACGCGCCGGAGCGAAATGCAGACACCGGGTTGAAGGAGAAGCCGACCATGACACAGCCGATGGCAAGCGAGCCGAACATGACGGCGCGCCCGATGCACCCCACAGCAACCCGCCTGATCTCATCCATCAGCGCCTCGGCAGCAAACTCGCCGACAATGTGCGAGCGTTGCGACCGTATCAAATCACTTTAAGGCGAATGTGCCGCCAGGACGGATATACCTTCGGGATTCAGCATGGACGTGCAGGCGCGCAACTCCCCGGCGCAACTTTGCAAACGCAACAGCCTGAAATACGGCCATCGACGCGGCCCGCCGGCGCGCTCTATGTTGCAGGCCAAGCAGGATCGAACCTTTCCGGCATCGACAAGCGCTGTCTCAGACCGGCGCTGTCTCAGACCGGCGCTGTCTCGGCAAGACATCCGGCAGAGGAAGGCTATGGGCTATGCCGAAAGAGACGGAATTGAAGCCGGCGAGCGGCGCGACACCGCTGATAGCAATTGCGGCTGCCGCCGTCGACACCGAAACAACCGGACCCGACGCCACCAAGGCGCGCGTGGTTCAGATTGGCGCGATCGGTGTCGCGCATGGCAAGGTCGTCCGGCAATCTCAGCTCGATTTGCTCATCGATCCCGGTGAAGCAATCCCGTCCGAGGCTTCGCTCGTCCACGGCATCACCGATGCCGATGTTGACGGAGCCGGGAGTTTCCCGGATGCATGGGCGCAGTTCCAGGAGTTCGTCGGCGACCGCATCCTCGTCGGCCACTCGATCGGCTTCGACCTGGCGGTACTGGAGCGCGAATGCCGACGCGCCCGTTTGCCCTGGAAAAAGCCTCGGGCGCTGTGCGTCCGGCTTCTTGCAACCATAGCAAATCCCAATCTGGCAGACTATTCGCTGGAAACGATCGCCGCATGGCTTCGCCTGGAGATAGAAGGCCGGCATTCGGCTCTGGGCGATGCGATTGCGGCCGGAGACATCTTTGCCGCGTTGATTCCAGAGTTGCGCAAGCGCAACATCCGAACACTTGGAGAGGCCGAAGTCGCCTGCCTTGCCCTTTCGGACGCTCTCGAAGCCGGCCATCGCGCCGGCTGGGCCGAGCCGGTTTCGCGACCCCAGGCTCCCGCGTTTCAGCCGGTTGATCCCTATGCCTATCGCCATCGCGTCGGCAGCCTCATGAGTAGCCCGCCAGTCGTGGTGAAGTCGAGCAAACCGACAAGGCAGGTCATCGACCTCATGGTGAAGCGCAAGATCAGCTCGGTCCTCGTGTCCGAGCGCGGAACGCCGGATCAAGCGATCGAGGCGTATGGCATCGTTACCGAGCGTGACCTGCTGCGCCGCATATCGTCCGACGCCGAGCGGGCTTTTGACATGCCGGTCGCAAGCTTCGCAACGCGACCGCTGATAAGCATCCGCGCCGCCGCCTTCGCTTATCGGGCGATCGGCCGCATGGATCGGCTGAAAGTCCGCCACCTCGCCGTCCGCGACGACGGCGGCATGCTGGTCGGCGTGCTTTCGGCGCGTGACCTGCTGAGGCTTCGCGCCGCCGCTGCCATCGATCTCGACGACACAATCGAGCATGCCAGGGATGCCGCCGAACTGGCGGCCAGCTGGTCGATGCTGCCGGGCGTGGTACGTTCGCTCCTCGGCGAAGCGATCGACCCGCGCGTGGTGGCGGAAATCATCAGCGACGAACTTTGCTCGCTTACCCGCCGCGCCGCCGTGCTTGCCGAACAGCAGATGCAGATCGAAGGTCACGGCCCGCCGCCCTGCGCCTATGCCGTGCTCGTGCTCGGCTCCGGCGGCCGTGGCGAAAGCCTGATGGCCCCCGACCAGGACAACGCAATCGTCTTTGCAGATGGCGAACCGGCCGGGCCCGAAGACAGCTGGTTCAAAAATCTCGGCACTAAGCTCGCCGACATGCTCGACATATCAGGCGTGCCGTATTGCAAAGGCGGGGTAATGGCCGCGAACGCCGCATTCCGCGGAAGCCTGGACACCTGGAAGGGGCGCGTCGAGGATTGGGTTCGCCGGCTGCGGCCTCAGGACCTGCTCAACGTCGATATCGTCTACGATCTGAGGCCGGTGCATGGCGACACGACGCTGGCCGCGCAGTTCATCGAATATGCGTATGACCGTGCCCACGCCGAGCCTGTGTTCGCGAAGCTTCTCGGCGAGCAGATGACGACCGGTAATCCCTTCACTGTTTTTGGCGGCTTTCAGCTTGAAAATGGCCGGCTGGACATCAAGAAGCATGGCCTTTTTCCGATCGTCGCGACCGCACGCACGCTTGCTATTCGCCACCGCATCCGCGAGCGGAGCACCCGTGCCCGGCTCGAAAAACTGATCGCTCTGGATCTTGGCGGCGAGCGCGACATGAGAGCGATGCTGGCTGGCCATGCCATGCTGATCGGCTTGCTGCTCGGCCAGCAGACGCAGGACATCTACGCCGGTATACCGGTATCCAACCGCGTCGAGATCAATGCCCTGACGCGCGAGCAGCAGGCAGAGCTCAAGGGTCTCATCAAGCGCCTTCAGTCAGCACCCGACCTGGTGCGGGACCTGATGTTCGCATAGCCGGCGACGCTCGGACGGCGCGAGGCCGAAGGGGAAGCCTTGGAAATCGGCGCGGAACAAAACTCAGATGCGCGCCGCGCCCAGTAACTCGTCGACGAGGGCGCGGCGGTCAGCCTGGGCAAGGAAATCCTCATGCGCGCGCAGCAGATTCATTCTCAGGAAGTTGAAGATGTAGTCGTAGTCGTTGGTCAGGAGATTGGGGTGGATCGGGACCATCGCGAAAACCGTTCGCGCCAGCGGCTCGGGGATTTCGCGCACCGGCCGCGGCGGACCGATCTGCGTGGCGGCGAGGCGTTGACGTGTGAGCTCGGCGGCATCCTCCCAGAAAGTGGCGGGCGAGCCCTCCGGAACGGCATATTTGGAGAAGCTTGCCAGGGCCACTTTTTCCAGCGCCGCTGGCAAGCCCCGCTGGCGCATGCCGGCGGGTTCGCGCAGCGCACCCTCCACCATTTCCGCCATGATGGCGAAGCACGCAGGATAGGCGCGCCAGCGTGAATGGTTGAGCGCCGCCTGGAACTCCTTCTCACTGAACAGCTTCTGCCAGTAGACCCCTGCCCGGACGCGGCAGAACTCGACGATGCTTTTCTGGGCCAGGAAGGCGGCGCGCGAATCCATGAAGTCAGCCAGGTCGTCGACGCTGACGATCGGCTGCGGCTTGCGCAGGAACTCGGGCAACAGGTCGTTCAGCAGGCCCATGGCGCTCTCCCTTCGGTTTTGTTTCCAACCGATGTTGACCGTTTAGCCTCCGCGACGCCGCACCGCCAGTCCTCTTGCCGATCCAAGTCCTCTCATCGATACTTCAGTCCTCTCATCGATTCTAAAGTCGTATGAACAGCTGCGACAAAAAGTGATACTCCTACAAAGTTACGGTCGGCTGATTCTATACCTGGCCGCAACATATGCCGGAGGGCTTCCGCGTCAGCGGAAGAGGCAAGCTTTAAACGGCACCTTGTGGTCGAGACGGTTCGCAAGCTGCCACCAAGGGAGGGTTCAACGCTATGGCGACGCCAGACCGCATAAGTTATTGGAACAAGACCAAGGGCCTCATGTTCGTCATGCTAGGCCTGTGGGTGTTCTTCGGTTACGTCATCCACATGTTCGTGGAGCAACTCAACACCATCGTCATTTTTGGTTTTCCGCTCGGCTTCTACATGGCCGCCCAGGGTTCGCTCATCGCCTTCGTCGTCATGCTGTTCTGGTTCGCACGGCGCCAGAACGCGATCGACGAAGAGCATCATGTCAATGAAGATTGATCGGGGGGAACGTCAATGGCTAACACGACATCTACCACCGCAGGCGGAGGCGACTTCACCTCCAATCTCGGCCGCATCTACAGCCTCTACACCGGCGGCTTCATAGCGTTCATCATCCTGATGGCTATCTTGAGCGCCATAGGCGTCGAAAATGTTGTAATCGGCTACCTGTTCATGGGCTTTACCATCGTCATTTACGCGGTGATCGGCGTCCTGAGCCGCACCATGCACGTCGGCGAATATTACGTCGCCGGGCGTCGGGTACCGGCGCTCTACAACGGCATGGCGACCGGCGCCGACTGGATGTCGGCGGCTTCCTTCATCGGCATGGCCGGCTCGCTCTACCTGCTCGGCTATGACGGCCTCGGTTTCGTGCTCGGCTGGACCGGCGGCTACGTGCTCGTGGCCATCCTCGTTGCGCCCTATCTGCGCAAGTTCGGCGCCTACACGGTCCCCGACTTCCTGTCGGCGCGCTATGGCGGCAATCTCGCCCGCTTCATCGGCGTGATCGTTCTGTTCTCCTGCTCGTTCACCTATGTGGTCGCGCAGATTTTCGGCACCGGGCTGATCTCGGCTCGCTTCCTTGGCATCGACTTCAACGTAGCAGTCTATGTCGGCCTCGCCGGCATCCTGGTGTGCTCGATGCTAGGCGGCATGCGCGCCGTCACCTGGACGCAGGTCGCCCAGTACATCGTGCTGATCATCGCCTACCTGATCCCCGCCATCTGGATGTCCACGGTGAAGACAGGCATTCCTATCCCGCAATTGATGCAGGGCCAGGCGCTGGCGAACATCACCGCGCTTGAGACGGCGCAGGGCATCACGGTGCATCATATCACGCCATTCGTGCATGGCGGCTATGACGCCAAGAACTACTTCCTGCTCATTCTCTGCCTGATGGTCGGAACGGCGTCACTGCCGCACGTCCTGATGCGCTACTTCACCACCCCGTCGGTGCGGGAAGCGCGTGTCTCGGTCGCCTGGTCGCTGCTGTTCATCTTCATCCTCTACTTCACCGCGCCTGCCTATGCGGCGTTCGCCAAGTGGACGATGCTCGACCTGGTGGCGTCGGGCCTGACGCCTGAAAACATCGCCGAGAAAGCCGGATGGATGATGCGCTGGGCCGCGGCCGACAATACGCTCGTGCAGATCTGCGGCAAGGCGGCGACGGACACCGCGGCGATCGTCGCGGCCTGCGCCGAAAAGGGCGTAACGGCACTTTCGTTTGCCGACATCAACCTCAACGCCGATATGATCGTGCTGGCCACGCCGGAAATGGCCGGCATGCCTTACGTCATCTCGGGCCTGGTCGCCGCCGGCGGCCTTGCCGCCGCGCTGTCGACGGCGGACGGGCTGCTGCTGGCTATCGCCAACGCGCTCAGCCACGACATCTACTACAAGATGATCGACCAGAATGCGCCTACGTCGCGGCGTCTGATCGTGTCCCGCATCCTGCTGGTTATGGTCGCGGTGCTGGCCGCCTACGTCGCGTCGACCAAGCCGTCGGACATCCTGTCGATGGTGTCGTGGGCGTTCTCGCTTGCCGCCGGCGGGCTGTTCCCGGCGCTAGTGCTCGGCGTCTGGTGGAAGCGCGCCAACTCGACGGGCGCTGTCGCCGGCATGATCGCAGGCTTCGGCATCACCCTCTTCTATCTGGTGATGACCCAGTACGGCGCCGATTTCGACAAGGCGACGCCGAACATGGAATTGTGGTGGGGGGTGAAGAACATCTCGTCGGCGACTTTCGGACTGCCAGTGGGCTTCGCCGTGATGATCATTGTCAGCCTTCTCACCAAGGCACCATCCCGCGATATGCAGGATTTCATCGAGGAAATCCGCGTACCCCGCGGCAAGCAGATGATGGAAGAAAAGATTGCCTGATCGCGCATAGCGATCGGCGCATGAGGCGGGGTCCGGTGACGGACCCCGCTTTCATTTCGGGGACGTCGCTGGCATAACGCGGCGCCGCCGCTGCCTGGAAAATCCCACATGAACGATTCCTGGTCCTACTGGTATTTCCACATACCGAATTTCATCCTCGCCGCGGTGATGTACACGCTGATGGGGCGTCTCCTGCTCGGCCTCTTCGTCCCCGAAAGCTGGGACAACTACATCTGGCGCTTCTTCAAGACCGTCACGGACCCATTCCTGCGCATCGTGCGGACCATTACGCCGTCGATCCTGACCCAGCCGGTGGTGATCGTCTTCAGCGTGCTCTGGCTTATGGCCTTGCGCGTCGGCTATCTGATCTTGCTGATCAATTTCGGCATTGCGCCGATGGCTTCACAGGCGGGTTGAGGCAATGGACAGAGACGCTCTTGTGCCGGTCATGGCGGTCGCCATGGTCAACGGCATCTTTTCGCCGTGGGTGCTGATGGTGTTCCTGTTCTATCCGGTCTGGTATCCGGGCTGGGCGCCTCCCTTGAGCCAGATTGTTTACATGGCAAGTTCGCTTATCCTGTCGACGATGACCATCATGCTCGCCGGCGTGCCGGCCGCGCTCTATGAGCGCTGGTCGGCGCACCCCAGAAGCATCGTCGTCTCGTCCATCTGGCTTGCCGGCACGGTTTTGTTGACGCTGCCGGCGCTGCCGAACGTGATGCGGGCGCTAAGCGGCGGCTGAGCATTCCCTCCGGCTCGACCGCTGGGGCGGGCGACTTCCATCCCGCTATTTGAATGGGAAGCCGGATTCCGGCCGCGGCCATATTGCCGTGGTGTACAGTCCATGACCCTCTTGAAGGCCGTGCTGAAGGCGCTTTCTGACTCGTAGCCGAGCGACAAGGCGATAACGGAAATTGGATCGCTGGAATTTGCCAGCCTGTCGCCCGCCAGCAGCATTCGCCAGTTGGTCAGGTACTCCATCGGTGACGTCCCGACCATTTCTTTGAATTTCAGGGCAAAGGTCGATCGCGACATGCCGGCACGCTCCGCCAGCTCCTGCAATGTCCAGCGACGCGCCGGATCGTCGTGCATGGCATTGATCGCAGCTGCCATCTGTCTATCTGCGAGGGCGAAGAACCATCCAACGCCCTGTCCCAGCCCTTCCGCCAGATGCAGGCGCAGGGCCTGGACCAGCATCATGTGGGCGAGGTGTTGCGCAACCAGAAAACCGCCCGGCTGCGGCTCGTGCAGTTCCTGCATCATCCGCTCCACCGACCAGCGCAGCGCCGCCTGATCCGCTTCTTTGCGGATATGCACGATGGGCGGCAGCATCCCCAACAGGATGCCGGCATGATTGCCGCTGACGGCGAAGCGGCTGCCGACAAGAAAGAAATCACCGCCGCCGTTGTACGTCACGACGCCGCCAGCGCGCGCGGGAGGAAAAATCGTGCCGGCTTCGACAGGCGTCAAAGTCATGTCGCTTGCGAGGCGGAAAGGCCGCCCACTCGGCAGCACGAAGCAGTCCCCCTTCTCCAGGCGCACGGCGTCGGCAACGCCTTCCACGGAGAGCCAGCACCCGCCGGAAACCACAGCGTAGCATTTGATGCGTTCGTGCTGGTCGGAGAACTGGATCGACCAGTTTCCACCCGCATCGAAGCCGGCGGATACATGACTGCGTGGCTTCAGCAGCGACAGCACATCTGAGAGTGGATCCATGGCGTTCCGGACGATCGCGAAGATAATATGGACTTTACAGCATAGATCGCATTTCCTCAACCGGCTATTTAATAACAACGTCTTCCAGCGATGTGGAAATATCTGAAGTAATAATCAAAATTCCTAAATATCAAACATGCTATCTCCGTGGATAGCACAGAAGGTCTATGGAAACGCGGATAAAGTTGCCATCATCACTGAAATAAATCGGATGATTGCGCCAGTTAAGGAACAATAGCCATGACAGCGTTCACGATCAATGGACGGGCGGTGGATCTCGCCGCCGAGCCCGATACGCCGCTTCTATGGGTGATACGGGAGCATCTGAAACTCACCGGCACCAAATTCGGCTGCGGCATCGCGCAATGTGGCGCCTGCACCGTTCACGTTGACGGCGAGCCGACGCGCTCCTGCGTAACCCTGCTTCAGGACGTCGCCGGAATGGAGGTGACGACGATCGAAGGCCTGTCGCCGGACGCCAGCCATCCTCTGCAGCAGGCTTGGATCGCCGAGCAGGTGCCGCAATGCGGCTATTGCCAGTCCGGGCAGATCATGCAGGCGACGGCGCTCCTCAAGAGCAACCCCAACCCCACCCGCGACCAGATCGTCGAACACATGGACGGCAACATCTGCCGTTGCGGGACGTATGTGCGAATCATCAGCGCCATTCAGCGCGCCGCACGGGAGGCCTGAGCCATGACCAAGGGATTGCAGCTTCACACCAGAGCGCTCTCGCGGCGCAGTTTCCTCATCACCGTCGGCGCCACCGGCATCGCGGTTGCGTTCGGCGGCCTGCTCCAGGACGCCTCGGGCGCCAGCATGGCGCCGGCGGTCGAGGGCGGTTACCGGCCGAACGCCTGGCTGACCATCGCGGCCGACGGCACCGTGACCATCATGTCACCGGCGTCCGAGATGGGGCAGGGCATCATGACGACGCTGCCGCTGCTCATCGCCGAAGACATGGATGCCGATTGGCACAAGGTTCGCGTCGTCCAGGCTCCGTCGGACGCGGAGAAGTACGGCAACCCTGGCTTTTACGGCGTACAGCTCACCGGCGGCAGCGAATCCACGCGAGGTTATTACAAGATGCTGCGTCTGGTCGGCGCCCAGACCCGCAAGGTCATCCTGGCGAGTGCTGCCGCCATGCTGAATGTTCCGGTGAACGAACTCACCACCGAGCCCAACCGGGTCGTGCACGCGCGATCGGGCCGCTCGCTCGACTACGGCGAGGTCGCCGCGGCCGGCGCGCTTCCGGATCCGCTGCTGCAGGTGACCGACGCCGATCTGAAGCCGAGCGATCGGTGGCGCTATATCGGAAATCTGACGCTACCGCGTGTCGACATACCCTCGAAGGTCGACGGCACCGCAATCTTCGGCATCGACGTGCAGCTTCCGGACATGCTGTACGGAGCGGTGCTGCGGGCGCCCGTTCAGGGCGAGCAGCCGGAAACCATCGACGGTGCGGAAGCCAGGGCCGTGCCGGGCATCACCCACATCGTGCCGTTGTCCTACGGCGTCGGCATTATCGGCGAAACGGTCGAGGCGACGAAGCGGGCCAAGGATCTGCTCAAAATTGTGTGGACCACGTCATCGCGGATCCGTGGTTACACCAGCGATCGGCTGTTGGAAGAGTACCGCAGCGTTGGCCGCGACCTCGCCCAGGCCGGCGTCAGCGCTGCCACGGAAGGCGACGCACAGACCGCGATCTCGAAGGCCGGAACGGTCATCGAGGTCGATTACATGAGCGACCATGTCCACCATGCGACCATGGAGCCGATGAACGCCACGGCGCTGGTGACCGGCGATACGGTTGAAATCTGGGCGCCGACGCAAGGCCCAACGGGCACCCAGGGCTTTGCCGCCGAGGTGACCGGCACCACCCCTGACAAGGTCAAGGTGAACACCACCCTGCTCGGTGGCGGCTTTGGCCGCAAAGCCGAGGCCGACTTCATCATCGATGCGGTGTCGCTGGCCAAGGCGGTGCGAGGCCGCCCGGTCAAGGTCATCTGGAGCCGCGAAGACGACGTCCAGCATGGCAAGTACCGGCCGCTCGAAGCGCAACATGTGCAGGTGGGGCTCGACGGCGACGGAAACA
This sequence comes from Mesorhizobium ventifaucium, assembly GCF_935822925.1. Classification (GTDB taxonomy): domain Bacteria; phylum Pseudomonadota; class Alphaproteobacteria; order Rhizobiales; family Rhizobiaceae; genus Mesorhizobium; species Mesorhizobium ventifaucium. Next base: position 43,950 of record NZ_CAKXZS010000037.1, on the reverse strand, counting down.
TCGTCGGCTGGCGGCACCGCATCGTGGCGGATTCCATTTTTGCCCGCACGATGCCTCAACTGTTCGAGAGCGAAGGCGGCCACGACAGTGTGGTGACGGAGGGCGCTCATTTCAACTATGCCGTCCCCGCGCATCAAATCGAGTATATCCGTAGGGATAACGGCCTTGATATAGGCTTCTGGTTCGGGGTCGGGGTTGGCTATACCAGGTTCGGCATCGAATGTGTCATCGACGAAATCGCCGCCGCCAAGGGCGTCGATCCTGTGGCGCTTCGGCTGGAGCTCCTGAAAGACCAGCCGCGGGCGCGCAAGGTCATCGAGACCGTCGCCCAGATGGCGGAATGGGACCGCCAACGCGACGGGCGGGCGCTGGGCGTCGCCTATTCCGATGCCTTTGGCTCCCATTGCGCTGAGATCGCCGAGGTCTCGCTTGACCGGGAAACCGGCGAGATCCGCGTGCACGCCGTGTGGTGCGCTGTCGATCCCGGGATAGCGGTACAGCCGCGCAACATCGAAGCGCTGATGATTACCGGGATCACAGGCGGTGCCAGCCATGCGTTGTTCGAGCAGATCAACATCGTCAATGGCGAGGTGCAGGAATCGAACTTCGACACCTATCGGGTGATGCGCATGTCCGAGGCGCCCGATATTAAGGTCACCGTGATTCCAACGCCCGAAGATCCGATCGGGGGCATCGGCCAGGTCGGCCTGCCGCCGATCGGTCCGGCGATCGCCAACGCGGTGGCGCGGCTCACCGGTGGCGTGCGGCTCCGGCACTATCCGTTCCTGCCGGAGCGGGTGCTGGCGGCGCTCAACGCCTGAAGGGCGCGCTGCCTCGTTGTGGCCATGGCGGTCGGCATTTCACTCCAGCCCGTCAGCGTTCCTCCCGGCGGAACGGCTTGAGCAGCGCCGAAGGCGCGACGGCGTTGCGCGACATCACCGCCATGGCGACGATGGTGAAGATGAAGGGCAGCATCAGGAACGCCTCATAGGGAATATGGCCGAGCCCGCTCGCCTGCATGCGCAGTTGCAAGGCATCAACGAAGGCGAACAGCAGGGCGGCCCCTGCCGAACGCCAGGGATCCCAGCGGCCGAAGACGACGAGCGCGATCGCTACCCAGCCACGGCCGGAGACAAGGCCGAAGGTGAAGGCGTTGAACTGCACCATCGATAGGAAAGCGCCGGCCAGCCCCATCAGCGCGCCGCCGAGGATCACCGCCTGGAAACGCGTGGCGATGACGCTGACGCCGGCCGAATCGGCGGCGCGCGGATTTTCGCCGACCATGCGCACCGACAGCCCCCACGGCGTCCGGTAGAGCACGAAGGCGGCCAGGGGGACGGCTGCCATCGCCATGTAAACCAGCGAAAACTGGTTGAACACCGCTGGTCCGAGCACCGGGATGTCGGAGAGAACAGGGATCGGTAGCGTTTCGAAACTCTTGATGCTGGGCGGCACCGATTGCTGGCCGAAGATCAGCCGGTAGAGGAAATAGGCGAGCCCCGACGAGAACAGCGTGACGCCGATGCCGCAGACATGCTGGCTGAGGCCGAGCGCCACCGTAAACAGCGCATGCACGGCACCCATCAGCGCACCGGTCAGCACCGCCGCAAGCACCCCGAGCCACAGGCTGCCGCTGAGGCTGGTCGCGGTGAAGCCGGTCATCGCCGACAACAGCATGATGCCTTCGATGCCGAGATTGAGCACGCCGGCCCGCTCGGAGAACATCTCGCCCAGTGTCGCGAAAGCCAAAGGGGTGGCGATGCGGATGATCGCGGCCAGGAAGCCGACCTGAAAAATCTGTTCGAGCACGACGCTCATGGTGCGGCTCCGACGCGGCGGATGCGATAGGCCGTGAACAGCAGCGCCACCAGCATGGCGAGCAGCGCGGTGCCCTGGATGACCTCGCTGAGAAAGGCCGGAACGCCGGTGGCCCGCGACATCGCCTCGGCGCCGGTCATGACGGCGGCGAGGAAGAGCGCCGCCGGCACCACGCCGAGCGGGTTGAGCCTCGCTAGCATGGCGACGACGATGCCGGAATAGCCATAGCCCGGCGAGATGTCGCTCATCACCTGGAAATGCACGCCGCCGACCTCGCCGACACCGGCAAGCCCGGCGAGCGCGCCGGACAGCAGCGCCGTCGAGATCAGCACCCGCTCGACATGGATGCCGCCATAGCGCGCGGCCTCGGGATTCTCGCCTATGACCCTGATCCTGAAGCCGAGCGTCGTGCGCGCGATCAGGAACCAGATGACCGGCGCGGCCACGAAAGCCGCCACGACGCCGAGATGCAGCCGCGTGCCTTCGAGCAGCACCGGGAAATTGGCTGAATCCTCGATTGGCGGCGAGATCGGGTAGCCGCTGAAACTGTCTTTCCACGGGCCTTCGATCAGCGCCATCAGCGCGTAGAAGATGACCGAGTTGAGCAGCAGTGAACTGACGACATCGTCGACTTTGAATTTCACCCGCAGCGTCGCCGGGAGCAGGGCGACCGCAGCACCGGCGGCGGCGCCGGCGAGCGCCATCAGCAGCATGGCGAGCGGCCCCGGCATCGCAATGGCGCCGACGGCGCAGCTCGCCACCGCACCGGCAAGCAACTGCCCCTCGGCGCCGATGTTCCAGAATTTGGCGCGGAAGGCGACCGCCACGGCAAGGCCGGTGAAGATCATCGGTGTTGCGCGCACCAGCGTTTCGGTGATCGCGTAGCTGTCGCCCAGGGACGCCGCGAACATCACGCCATAGGCCTCGATCACGCCGGCGCCGGCCAGCGCGATGAGGCCGCTGCACAGCACCAATGTCGCGCCGATCGCCAGCAACGGCAGAGCCAGGTTGAACCAGGCGGGCGTTGAGGTGCGGGCTTCGAGGCGGAACATCAGCCATGGCCCTCCGCCCCGGTCATCATCAGGCCGAGCCGCGCAACCGTGGCGGCGGCGCTGTCCAGCGTGCCGACAATGCGCCCCTCATACATCACCGCGATGCGGTCGCAGAGCATGAGCAACTCTTCGAGGTCCTCGCCGATGACGATGATGCCGCAGCCCCTGGCACGCATGTCGAGGAACTTTTCGTGGATGAAGCGCGCCGCACCGATATCGAGGCCGCGCGTCGGCTGCGACACGATCAGCACCTTTGGGTCGAAGGCGAGCTCGCGCGCCAGCAGCGCCTTTTGCAGATTGCCGCCGGACAGCGCCCCGGCCCGCGTCATCGGCCCGGGGCAGCGTATGTCATAGGCCTTGATCTGCGCTTCGGCGAAAGCGCGGATCGCATCTGGCCTGAGCAGGCCGTTGCGGCTGAACGCCGCTGTGCCGATGCGCGGCAGCACCATCGAATCCGCCAGCGGCAGATTGGTGACCACCCCGGTCGTCATGCGGTCTTCCGGGATGCGCCCGAGGCCGAGCGCCTGCACCCCGCGCGGCGAGAACCGCGAGACCATTTTGCCGGCTATCGTCATCCGCCCGGCATCGGGCGCGAGCACGCCGGAGATCACCTCGGCAAGCGCCCGCTGGCCATTGCCCGAGACACCGGCAATGCCGAGGATCTCGCCCGCACGCACGGAGAGCGACACGTCGCGCAGCGCCATGCCGGAATGGCGCGACGTCGAGATGCCGTCGAGGATCAGCACCGGGGCACCCGGCGTCGATGGTCCCCTGGCCGGCGGAACGATCTCGTGGCCGCACATCAGCCGCGCCATGTCAGAGGATGTCGTGCTTGCGGGGGTATCGACGCGTCCGGTCACGCGGCCATGCCGCAGCACGACGCAGCGATGGGTCAGCGCCCTGACCTCGTTGAGCTTGTGCGAGATGAAGATGATGCCGAGACCTTGGGCCGCCATCGATCGCAGCGCCGAAAACAGCCCGTCGACCTCGGTCGGCGCCAGCACCGCCGTCGGCTCGTCGAGGATCAGCAGCCTTGCACCGCGAAACAGCGCCTTGACGATTTCGAGCCGCTGCTGCTCGCCGATCGATAATGCCGAGACGGGAAGGTCCGGATCGAGCGTGAGCCCATGCTGGCGGCCGATCTCTCTCAGTCGCGCCAGCCCGCCGGCGCGGTCGATCCGGCCCGACTTTCCGGGAATGCCTATCAGCAGGTTTTCCAGCACAGAAAGCCGCGGTGCGAGATGAAAGTGCTGGTGCACCATGCCGATGCCGGCGGCGAGCGCATCGGCCGAGCTGTTGATCGTCACCGGCCTACCCTGGACCAGGATCTCGCCGGCGTCCGGCGCATAGGCGCCGAACAGCACGTTCATCAGCGTCGTCTTGCCGGCGCCGTTTTCACCGAGCAACCCGAGAATTTCGCCCGGCGCAACGCTGAGATCGACGGCTTCGTTCGCCACGACGGCGCCGAAGCTCTTGGAGATGCCGCGCATTTCGATGAGAGGGGCGGGCATTGACAAGGGTGCTCCTGGTGGGAGATGGCTTACGATCCCGGGGATGCGCTGCACCCCCCCTCTGGCCTGCCGGCCATCTCCCCCTCAAGGGGGGAGATCGGATGTCACTTCGGCTTTCGCAAATCGTCAACGCTGAAGAAGAGGCGCTGTCGGCGAAGCTGCCAATCTCCCCCCTTGAGGGGGAGATGGCCGGCAGGCCAGAGGGGGTGCAGCGCCAACCCCAAAAGACAGCATTCAATCCGAAACCGGTGTGTCCTCGTCGACGTTGACGCGGAAATTGCCGTCGAGGATCTCGGCCTTTTTCTTCTCGACCAGCTCCTTGACGTCGGCGGGCAGCGTCTTGTCGAACTTGTGATAGGGCGCCAGGAAGGAGCCGCCCTTGGCCATGCGCGAAAAATCGCCGTAATCCTGCGCGGTGAAGACGCCGGCCTTGACCAGCTTGATCGCGTGCTCGACCGTCGGATACATGTCCCACACCGGGCCGGTGATCACCGTGTCCGGCCCGAGGTTGGACTGGTCGGACATGTTGGAGATGGCGAGGATCTTCCTCTCGACCGCCGCTTCGATGACACCGAAACGTTCGGCATAGATCACGTCGACGCCAGCGTCGATCTGGGCGATAGCCGCTTCCTTGGCCTTCGGCGGGTCGAAGAAAGAGCCGATGAAAGCAACCTTCCTCTTGATGTTAGGATTGACCTCCCGGGCGCCGGCAAAGAAGGCATTGACCAGCCGGTTCACTTCCGGAATGCCCATCGCCGCAACGGCGCCGATCGTGCCTGATTTCGACATCTTTCCGGCGATCAGGCCGGAGAGATAAGCCGGCTCGTGGATCCAATTGTCGAAGACTGCGAAATTCGGCTCGGCCGGCCCGGCGCCCGAGCCGAACAGGAAGGCGACCTTCGGAAACTGCTTGGCGGTGCGGCGGGATTCCCGTTCGGCCGCGAAAGCATCGCCGAGAACCAGCTCATAACCGCCTTGCGCGTATTCGCGCATGACACGGCTGAAATCGGCCGTCTGCACCTTTTCCGACCATTTGTACTCGATGCCGAGTTCCTTCTCGGCCCTCTGCAGGGCGACATGGATCTGGTGGACCCATGGCTCCTCGGTCGGCGTGGCGAAGATCGCCGCCACCTTCAGCTTCTTGTCCTGCGCCAAGGCACTGCCCGGCAGCATGGCTGCAGCCAGGCCAAGCGCGCCCAGTTCCAGCAAACTGCGGCGCGAAAGTCCTTCGCGTTTCGATTGGATTTTGCTCTTCCCGTTTTCCATTGCATGCCCCTCTGATTCGCGCCGTGTCGAGCCGGCTGGTTCTTTGAACTATCAGCGAGGGAACTATGGATCGGCGTCCGACCTTTGTCCACATGGTCAAATTTGTCGGGAAGCTGCAGCCGGCCGCCCTCCGTCGCAAAACCACGGCGGCAGGGGATCGCTTTCGATCAATGCTTGATGCGGTCGCGCATGGCGTACCAGAGCATGCCGAGCACATAGAGCGGGCCGCGCAGGGCGGTACCGCCGGGAAACGGCATTGGCCTCAGCGTCGAAAACAGATCGAGCCGCGACGCATCGCCGGTAATCGCCTCGGCAAGCAGCTTTCCCGACAGCGTCGACAGGATCACGCCCTTGCCGGAATAGCCATGCGCAAAATAGACCTCGCCATAGTGGCCGACATCCGGCAGGCGCGATGTCGTCACTGAGACCAGCCCGCCCCAGGCATGCTCGATGCGGCGGCCGCGCAATTGCGGAAAGGTCTTTTCCATGTGCGGCCGCACGAAGCCGGCAATGTCCGCGGGCGGCGACGGCGTGTAGCGCTCGCCACCGCCAAACAGCAGGCGGCCGTCCGCCGACAGCCGGTAATAGTTGACCACGAAGCGTGTGTCGGAAACGGCGACATTGCTTGGGATGACGTCGCTGGTGTCGTCCAGCGGCTCGGTCGCGACGATGTAGTTGCCGACCGGCATGATGCGGCTGTTGACGCGCGGTTCGAGCCCCTGAAGCAGGGCGTCGCCGGCCAGCACGACATGCCTGGCCTGGACCGAGCCCTTGGCCGTGGAAACCCGGATGGAAGGTTCCCGCTCCAGCCGCAGCGCCACCGAATTCTCGTGGATGGTGACGCCTGCCGCTGCCGCGGCGCGAGCAAGACCCAGCGTGTAGTTCAGCGGATGCATATGGCCGCCAAGCTTCTCGTACATCGCCCCGTGATAGGGTGTGTTCACCATTTCACGCGCCTGCGCTGCCGACAGCATCTCGACGTCATGAAAGTTCATCACGCTGGCAAGGCACTCGACCTCGTCCTCCAGGTCGCGCAGGTCGGAGCCGTTGACCGCACCGGCCAGATGGCCGGTGAGCCTGAGGTCGCAATCGATGGCATGGCGCCCGATCAGGTAGAGCACCAGCCCGCGTGCCTCGAGGGCGAGATCGAAAAGCGCCCGCGCCCGTTCGGGCCCATAAAGCGTGACCAGGCCCTTGGCGCCCTTGCGCAGGCCGGGAATGATCTGTCCGCCATTGCGCCCCGACGCCCCCCAGCCGATCTTGCCGCCTTCGAGGAGAACCACCTTCAGCCCGCGCTCGGCGGCATGAAGGGCTGCGGACAGGCCGGTACAGCCGCCGCCGACCACCACCAGATCGGCGTCGACATCGCCCGGCAGCGCCGGATGATCAGGGGCCGGATTGGCTGTTGCGACATAATAGGATTTGCCGATATCGAGGCCGGAGTTGAACCCGCCGGAATTGAAGCCCATCATCAGACCTTGAGCAGCAGGTGGTCGCGTTCCCAGCTGGTGACGACGCTCTGGAACAGGTCGAGCTCGACGCTCTTGACGCGCAGATAGGTCTGGACGAAATCCTCGCCGAGCAAGTCCCGAACAGGACTGCAGGCGGCGAAACGGTCGAGCGCCTCCTCCATGGTTTTCGGCAGCGTGCTCTTGCTACGATAGGCGTTGCCCGATGCCTCGGGCGAACGCGAGAGTTTTTCCTCGATGCCGAGATAGCCGCAGAGCAGCGAGCCGGCCATCGCCAGATACGGGTTGGCGTCGGCGCCGGGCAGCCGGTTTTCCACCCGCCGCGCGGCCCGCCCGCCGGCCGGCACGCGCAGCCCGCAGGAGCGGTTGTCGTGCGACCACTCGATGTTGGCGGGCGCGCTGTGGTTGGGCCGGATGCGGCGGAACGAATTCACGTTCGGCGCAAACAGCGGCATCACCTCGGGAATGTATTTCTGCAGGCCGCCGATGAAATGCCCGAACATTTCGGTGTCGGCATCGTCGCGCCCGGCAAACAGCGTATCCCCCGCCTCGTCGACGACCGACATGTGGAGATGCATCGAACTGCCGGCTTGAGCAGCGACCGGCTTGGCCATGAAGGTCGCATGCATGCCATATTGCTGCGCGGCCTGGCGCGTCATCCGCTTGAACAGCAGCACCTTGTCGGCCAGCGGCAGCGCGTCGCTATGCAGGAAATTGATCTCCAGCTGCGCCGTGCCCGATTCATGGATCAAGGTGTCGAGCGGCAGCCCGGCCGTGGCTGCGTAATCATAAAGGCGCCGGATCACCGGCTCGAATTCCTCCAGCGCCGCCATGTCATAGGGGTGCTGCACGGTTTCTGAGCGGCCATTGCGGCCGACCGGCGCAATCAGCGGCCGATCGGGATCGGGATTGGGCGCGGTCAGATAGAATTCGAGCTCCGGCGCCACCACTGCCCGCCAGCCGCGCTGACGATAGAGATCGAGCACGGCGCTCAACACATGGCGCGGCGAGGCCATCCACGGCCGGTCATCCATATGAAACGCATCGGCGAAGACATAGGCTTTCCCCGCTCCGGCACCCGGCGCAAGGCACAGCGTCGCAACATCCGGCACCATCCGCATGTCGGGGTCCTGATAGACGAAGCCCTCGTCGTTGGAACCGGAATAGCGGCCGTCTATGCAGACCAGGAAGGCGCTGCTCGGCAGATAAAGCGCGCGGTCTTCGAGCGACTTCAGCAACTTGGCCGTCGGCAAGGCCTTGCCGCGCAACACGCCGTTCACATCCGGCACCAGGCACTCGACTTCCGTGATCCCCTGCTGCTCCAGCCATCGCTTCGCATCGTCCCTCGGGGTCATTTGCGGTGCATCCGTTGTCGTGGTGTTGAGCATCAGGTCACGTCCTTACGAGGGCGAGGATGGCTTCGGCGGCGGCGTCCGTTCCCGGCGCCCGTGCCATGGTGGCCGCATTCTCCTTGAGGCGAAAGCGCATTTCGCCATCGGCCATTAGGCCAAGGATAGCCAGTTCCAGTTCGTCGTCGCTCCAGCCATCGCGGCTGAGGTGGCGGCCGACGCCGGTTTCCTCGGCGCGTTGCGCATTGTCGTGCCCATCCCAGCAATAGGGCATGATCAGCGACGGCACACCGAAACGCAGCGCTTCGCAAAAGCTGTTGTTGCCGCCGTGATGGATGAAGAGATCGGATTTCGCGACAACCGACGGCTGCGGAAACCAGGCGTCGAGATAGACATTGTCAGGAACCGCGCGATAGCTGTCGCGCAGACCGCCGACATTGACGATGAAGCGGGCCGGAAGCCGGTCGAACACGGCGAGCATGCGCTCGATCAGGCCGACATCCATCGCGCCCAGGCTGCCGAAGCTGAGATAGACCAGCGGCCCGTCATTGCGTGGAAAGATCGGCACGTCGAACGGCCCTTCCGACCGGACGCAGCCTTCGAGATAAACGAAGCGGGCCGGGTCGAGCGGCTCGGCGCGCTGCCTGCGCACGATGGTTGGGGTCAGCAGCAGATTGAGATCGGGCGAAGCTTCGAGAAAAAGCCCCTTCGGCAAGGGCGCAAGACCGGCGTCGGTCCGAAGCCGGTTGAACCGGTCGTGGGCCGGAGCGACGGCTGCCAGGTAGCGCGCCTCGAAAGCCGCACGGCTCGGGTCGTCGGCGGCGAGCCCGGACAGATAGGGCGGTACATCGGCGTCGGGCAGCTCGGTCTCGGCGCAGGAGACGACGCGCGCCCAGGGGCAACCGGCGGCAGCAAGTGCTGGAAACATGATGACATTGTCGAGCACCACGGCATCTGGCTTCAGCCTGGCCAGCAACTGGCGCAGCGGCGCCTCGGCATTGACCGCGGTATCGACGATCGCTTCCCAGGTCGGGGCGACGTAGGTTTCGAGCTGGTCGATCGGGCTCAGCCTGAAATGCGGCAGATGCCGGCGCACGAAAGCCTGCCAATAGCTCTGGCGTTCGCTGTCGGTCAGCGGCTCGTCGGTCGGCAACTGGTATTCCTGAAACCCATAGTCGGCGAACACGCCGGAAAAGCCGGCGTGACAGATGAACACAGGCCGTGCGCCCCTTGCGCGCAAGGCCTGCGCGATGCCGACGCAATTGAGCGCGGCGCCGAAGCTCGCTTCGGGAAACAACGCGATGGTCGGGCTGGCTTTGCGCGTCACTGTTCTCGTGGTCCTCGTCAATCCGGCCGGCTGATCATGCCGAACAATGCGGGGGCGCCGCGACTGGCCGCCTGCGGTCGCTGGCTGCGGGACAATCGCAGATGGACGCGAAGCAGATCGGCTGCAACCTCGAACTGCCGGCTTTCCAGTTGGTCGAGTATGGTCAGGTGCTCGCGCAGCGATTGCTTCAGCCGGAAGACGTTGACGCCTGCATAGGTCCCCGGCAGCCGGCGCAGCCTGAGATGATCGGACAGCGCGTCGGTGACGAAGCGGTTGGCGGCGCCGTCGGCGACTAGGCCGTGAAAGTCGATGTCCAGCCGCTGGAACTCTCTGATATCGAACGCGGCGTCGGGCAGCGCCAGCAGCGCCTCCATGCCCTGGCGCAAGGCTGCCGCGCGGGTCCCGTCCAGCCGAAAGCCGGGCGCCAGAATGGCGGCGGGTTCCAGCATCAGGCGGAACTCATAGCTTTCCCCTTGTGCCTCTGGATCGTCAGGCGCGCGCCTGAACAGCCAGGCCTGTCCCGGTGCGCGGTCCAGAAGATTTTCATCTGTCAGTTTCTTTAGCGCTTTTAGTACCGTCTTTCGCTCAGCACCATAGCGCCGCACCAGCGCGCCGATGGTCACCGTCTGATCCAGCCGGCGCGCCGACCGATCGCGCAGGATCATCTCCGCGAGTTCGTCCTCCTCGGCGCTTGGCAGATCAGTGGCAGCGGACGCCTGGTTGGTGAGGTCAACGGCCAGCCGATAGCCGGATTCAGCTTCCCAGCGCACGACGCCTTTTTCGGTGAGCAGGCGTAGCGCGGCCCGCACCGGAGTCCGCGAAACGTTGCAGAGCGAGGCGATCTGCTGTTCGGGAAGATGGGCGCCGGCCCCGAAGCCGCGCTGCCGGGCCACATCGAGAATGCGCTGCGCGAGATCAAGATGATTGGTGCGCGGGCGTCTGGCAACGGCTTGCATGGCGTTTCTCGTGAACGGGCTCGACCGCTGCGGTTTGAACCGATTGCCCTTGCGGGCGCGATCGGCTGGATTTCGCGGCGATTTTCCAAATTATGGATTGACGTACTTTTTTCTGCAATAGTACTGTGTGTTCAATCGGCAATAAAAAGACCGGGGAACAGGATCGAAGCGCGTCGCAAGCGCTGGTCCGATGATTGAATTCGACGATCAACCAGAATGGGAGTCTGTCATGACCGCCACCACCCTGCGGCACCGTTCGTTAAAAACTTCCGCGATCGCTCTTGGCCTCGCCATCGCGCTGTCGGCGCCGGCGGCCGCCGCCGACCTCGTCATTTCCAACTGGGACGGCTACATGGCGCCGGATGCCATGGCCGCCTTCAAAGCAGCGACCGGCGTTTCCGGCGAGGTTGTCGTTCACGCCACCAACGAGGAGATCATGGGCAAGCTCGTCGCTTCGGGCGGCAAAGGCTATGACGTGGTCTTTGTCTCCTCGCCCTTCGCCGAAGTGCTGAACAAGCTCGGCCTGATCGAGACGATCGACCACGCCAAGGTCCCCAACCTCGCCAATCTTTATCCCGAGGCGGCCAAGCTGCCCCACGACGTCGGCAACAATTTTTCCGTGCCTTACACCTGGGGCACGACCGGCCTCTGCTACCGCTCGGACCTGGTCAAGACCGAGCCGGCCAGCTGGAACGATCTTCTCGCCCCGTCCGATGCGCTCAAGGGCAAGACCACAATGCTGGCAACCGACCGCTGGCTGCTTGCCGCCGGGCAGCTCGCCAAGGGCTATTCGGTCAACGAGACCGATCCGGCCAAGCTCGCCGAGGTCAAGGACCTGCTGATCTCGGCCAAGAAGACCTTGCTCGCCTATGACGACACCACCTTCTATTCGAAGCTTATCTCGGGCGAGGCGTTGATGGTGCAGGCATGGGATGGCTGGTGCAACTATGGCATCGCCGAGAATCCGCAGATTAAGTACACCATACCCAAGGAAGGCTCGGACCTGTGGGTCGACACGATGGTGGTGATGAAGGCATCGGCCAACAAGGACGCCGCCTTCCAGTTCATCAACTTCATGCTGGACGCCAAGAACCACGCCTGGGCGGCCCAGAACATCGACTACAAGGTGCCGAACAAGCCGGCTATGGAAAGCCTGCCTGCGGATTTCCTCGCCAAGTTCCCAAATATGAGCATGCCGGTGGCCGAACTGGTCAAGTTCGAGCAGTTGCGCGACGTCGGCGATGCCCAGCGCGACTATTCGAAGATCGTCAGCGAGATCAAGGCGGCGCAGTAACTGCGTGGCGTTTCGGTTCCGGGAAGCAAGCTTGCGTTCCTTCGCGCCCCCCTCTGGCCTGCCGGCCATCTCCCCCTCAAGGGGGGAGATTGGCTGGTTTTCAGCCTTTCGCCAATCGGCAACGTCTTGGGTTGACGTACAGCCAGCGAAGCTGCCGATCTCCCCCCTTGAGGGGGAGATGGCCGGCAAGCCAGAGGGGGGTACTCCTCAATGAGATCGTTCGTCCCCTCCCGCTCCTCCTTGCTGATGGCGCCGGCGCTGGCCTGGCTCACTGCCTTGATGGTGGTGCCATGCGCGCTGGTGCTGGCGCTCGCCTTCTTCCGGCGCGGCATTTATGGCGGCATCGAATACAGCTTTACGCTGGAGAATTTCGGGCTGGTGCTCGACCCGCTCTATGCCAGCATCTTCCTCAATTCGGCGCGCATCGCCGGCGCGGCAACGCTGATCGCGGTGGTGATCGGCTATGCCGCCGCCTATGCGATCGCGGCAGCACCCCGCCGGTGGCAGCCGGTGTTCCTGTTCTTCTCCGTCTTGCCTTTCTGGTCCAATTACCTGATCCGCACCTATGCATGGATCGTGCTGCTCAACCGCGAAGGCCTGATCACCCAGCTCTTGCGTTGGTTCGGCTACACCGGCGAGCCGCCATCGATGCTTTATACCGAAGGCGCCGTCATCGCCGGTCTGGTCTACAATTACCTGCCTTTCGTCATCCTCGCCTGCTACGCGCCGCTGTCGCGGCTCAATCCGGAGCTCGCCGAGGCCTCGCGCGATCTCGGCGCTTCGGCCATGACCACATTTCGCCGGGTTATTCTGCCGCTGACGGTGCCGGGCATCGCCGCCGGGGCAGTGTTCGTCTTCGTGCTGTCGATCGGCAATTTCGTCACGCCGGCACTGCTCGGCGGCGGCCGCTTCCAGATGATCGGCAATCTTGTCTACGACCAGTTCCTGACCGCCAATGACTGGCCCTTCGGCGCAGCACTTGCGATGGCGCTGATCGCCATCATGCTGCTCGTGCTGACGGCGCAGGCCTTGGCCGCCGATCGCGCCGCGGGCCGTGTCGCCGAAGCGAAAGGAGGCGCCGATGACTGAGCGCTCCCCTTTCTTTCCCTTCTCCCCGTTCACGGGGAGAAGGTGCCCCAAAGGGGCGGATGAGGGGCGGCGCAAGCGCCGGCAATGTTGGGCGCTGCCCCTCATCTGCCTGCCGGCATCTTCTCCCCGTGAACGGGGAGAAGGACGCTCGCCGCCCGCTTGCCTCCAGGCCATCGGACGTCAGCCATGACTTCATCTCCAGCCCGCATCTTCGGCCTGCGAACGACACTCGTCCTCGTCTTCGCCTTCCTCTACATTCCGATCGCCGTGGTGGTGGCGCTGTCCTTCAACCAAGGCGGGCTGCCGACCGTGTGGTCGGGCTTTTCGCTGAAATGGTATGCCTCGCTTGCCGGAAACGCCGCGATCCTTTCCGCCGCCCTCAACACGCTGATCGTGGCGCTGGTCTCGACAGCCATCGCCACGCTGCTTGGCACCTTGCTGGCGATCGGCGTCGAAATGCGCCGGCAGTATGGAAGCGGCCTTGAGGCTCTGATCTTTGCGCCGATGATCATTCCCGACATCGTGCTGGCGGTTGCGCTGCTCAGCTTCTTTTCCATGCTCGATTTCACCCTGGGCCTGCACACCATCATCCTCGCCCATGTCGTGTTCAACCTCGCCTTCGTCTGCTCGGTGGTGCGCGCGCGGCTGAAAAGCTTCGACTGGTCGATCGTCGAGGCCTCCGCCGATCTCGGCGCCTCGGCTGTGACCACATTCAGGCGGGTGACATTGCCGGTCATCCTGCCGGCGGTCGTCGCCGGCGCGCTGCTCGCCTTCACCCTTTCGGTCGACGAGTTCATCATCGCGTTCTTCACCGCCGGCGCCGGCCGCGCCTCGACCACGCTGCCGATGCAGATCTATTCGATGATCCGCTTCGGCATCACGCCGGAGATCAATGCATTGTCGACCATGGTCATGGCGGTCTCAATCACCGCGCTGACCCTGTCGCAGCGGCTCAACCGCGGAGTGATCGGCCAATGAGCGCACCCCGCACGCTGCTGGCGATCGACAAGGTGTCGAAGAATTTTGGCCGGGTGACCGCCGTCGACGGCATCTCGCTCGATATCGGAGAGAACGAGTTCTTCGCTTTGCTCGGACCTTCGGGCTGCGGCAAGACCACGCTGCTGCGCATGCTGGCCGGCTTCGAGACGCCCGATGACGGGCGCATCCTGCTCGACGGCCGCGACATCGCCAAAACCCCGCCCAACAGGCGGCCGGTCAACCTGATGTTCCAGTCCTACGCGCTGTTTCCGCATATGAGCGTCCGGGCCAATGTTTCCTACGGCCTCGAAATGGAGCGCTTGCCGGCGAACGAAATCCGCTCCCGCGTCGACGCCATCCTGGCGACGACCGAGCTCGTCGCCTTCGCCGACCGCAAGCCGGACCAATTGTCGGGCGGCCAGAAGCAGCGCGTCGCGCTTGCCCGGGCGCTGGTCAAGCGGCCGCGGCTGCTGCTGCTCGACGAGCCGCTCGGTGCGCTCGACAAGAAATTGCGCGGCGCCATGCAACTGGAGCTGAAGCGCCTGCAGCACGAAGTCGGCATCACCTTCGTCATCGTCACCCATGACCAGGAAGAATCGCTCGTCATGGCCGACCGCATGGCGGTGCTGAGGGACGGCAAGCTGCTGCAATGCGACACGCCGCATGCGGTCTATGAGCGTCCGGCCGACCGTTTCGTCGCCGACTTCATCGGCGTCATGAATTTCGTGCCGGGCAAAGCCGCCGCCGACGGCGTGCTGGCAGCCAATGGTGCGCGGATATCAGGCGCGGTTCCCGCAATACTTTCGCCCGGCGCTGCGGCGGTCGCTTCAGTGCGGCCCGAGCGCATCCGGCTGTTCCCGCCGCCAGAGACGGCCAACCGTGTTGCCGGCATCGTCGAGGCGCTCGCCTATCACGGGCTCGACCTGCAGCTGCATGTCCGCACCGCTCTGTCACAAAAACCCTTCCTGGTGCGCGTCACCGCCGACGCCGCCGACCGCCGCCCGGTCGCGTCGGGCGATGCGGTCGAGCTCGGCTGGGATGCCGCCGACGTCAGAATTTTCGCAAATTGATCGAAGGAGAACCTTTCATGGCGCAGAAGACCATCGCGTTTTTTCCGGAAGCAGCCTACGGCCCGGCGCTCAACTCCGTCGGTATCGCCCAGGCGGTCGAGGCGCGCGGCCACAGAGCGGTGTTCCTGTCGGACCCCGGCTTCGTCGACGTCTACAAGGGGTACGGCTTCGAAGCGCATCCGGTGAACCTGTCCGAGCCGATGCCGCCCGAGCAGATGGCCAAGTTCTGGGAGGACTTCATCAACGGCCATATCCCGAATTTTCGCAAATCGCCCTACGACCAGGTCGACAACTACGTGAAGGACTGCTGGACGGCGATCGTCGACAGCGCCAAATGGGCTGAGAAGGACCTGCCCGGCGTGCTTGCGACGATCAAGCCCGATGTCATCTGCGTCGACAATGTCATCCTGTTCCCGGCGATCAAGCAGTATGGCAAGCCGTGGGTGCGCGTCATCTCCTGCTCGGAAAACGAGATCGAGGACGAGGACATCCCGCCGCATCTGTCCGGCTGCGGCGAGAACGACCACGCCTGCCATCAGCGCTACCGCGACCATTTCAATGCGGTCATCAAGCCGATTCATGACGACTTCAATGCGTTTTTGAAAGCGAACAACGAAGCGCCGTATCCGACCGGCCAGTTCTTCGAGGCCTCGCCCTACCTCAACCTGCTGCTTTATCCCGAGGCGGCAAAGTTCAAGCGCCGCCATCCGCTTGACCCGGCAAAGTTCCAGTATCTGGAAGGCTGCGTGCGGCAGGAGAAGCCTTACACCGTGCCGACCTTCGCGAAAAACAATGACGGGCCGCTGCTCTATGTTTCCTTCGGCAGCCTTGGCGCCGGCGATGTTGACCTGCTGAAGCGCATCATCGCGACGCTGGGCAAGACGCGCTACCGGGCGCTGGTCAATGTCGGCGGCTACAAGGACCAGTACGCGCAGGTGCCCGAAAACGTCATCGTCGAGAGCTGGTTCCCGCAACCTTCGGTCATCCCGCAAGTCGACGCGGTAATCCACCATGGCGGCAACAACTCGTTCACCGAGTGTCTCTACTTCGGCAAGCCAGCGATCATCATGCCCTATGTTTGGGATGGCCACGACAACGCGACCCGGGTCGAGGAAACCGGCCACGGCTTCGGCATGCCGCGCTACGACTGGAACGACGCCGAGCTGATCGCGAAAATTGAAGCTTGCCTCACCGACCCGGCAATCAAGGCCCAGCTGGCGAAGACGTCGGCGCAGATGCAGGCGCAGAACGGCCCGGAGAAGGCGGCGGGGCTGCTGGAGACGTTGCTGTGAGCGCGATGTTCGTTATGCCGAGCCAAGGCACCCCCCTCTGGCCTGCCGGCCATCTCCCCCTCAAGGGGGGAGATCGGCAGTTTCGCCGACGGCTTCTCCCAGTACCCGTTGGTAATTGGCGAAGGCCTAGCGGCAGTCCGATCTCCCCTCTGGAGGGGGAGATGTCCGGCAGGACAGAGGGGGGCGCCGTAGAGCGAAGGCCTCTGGAAAATGAGCGTCGCACCAGCGGAGCCTCCACATGACCTCCTCCGCGCCGCATCTCCGCCAAGCCTCCACCCGCACCGACCTTATCGACTGGGGCGCACAGCCGAATGCGTTGGAAGGCACCTCGCACTCCACCGGCAGGCTGGTCCACAAGGGGCCGAACAACCAGCCGGAATCCGGCATCTGGGTCTGCACGCCCGGCCGCTGGCGGTTGGCGATCCCGCGCGACGAATTGTGCCATTTCGTTGCCGGCCGCGCGACCTACCGATCGGACGACGGCGAGGTGATAGAAGCCTCCGCCGCCACGGTGGTCATGTTCCCGGCCGGCTGGGCGGGCGAATGCACCGTCCACGAGACCATTCGCAACATCTATATGCTGGCCTGAAGCCGGCCATTGGAGCTTCACGACATGCCAACGCCAATCATGAAATCGCCGCTCGCCCTCACAGACCTGGTCGACTGGGGCGTCATCCCCACCATGATCGAGGGAGAATCCCACACCTCCGGCAAATTGCTGCACAAGGGGCCGGAGGGCGGCTCCGAATGCGGGCTGTGGGTCTGCACGCCGGGCAAATGGCACTGCCACGTCACCCGCGACGAATTCTGCCATTTCCTCGAGGGCCGCTGCACCTACGTCCACGAATCCGGCGAGGTGATCGAGATCGAACCGGATACGGCGGCGTTCTTTCCGCAGGACTGGAAGGGCGTCTGCACCGTCCACGAGACCATCAAGAAGGTCTACATGATCCGCTGAGCGGCTTGAAAGGACGACCATGGACTTTTCACCTGACCGGCCGGCCTTCTTCGTCAATCCGGATTATCGGCCGATGACCGGTGCGGCAAAACCGGTGATCGATCCGGCGACGCTGGAAACCGTCGGCGCGATTACCGCAGCCAGCGATGGCGAGGTCGACGCCGTGCTCACCGCTGCGGCCAAGGCGCAACCTGCCTGGAAAAAGCTCGACGCCAAGAGCCGCGCCAGGCATCTGCATGCTGTCGCCAATGCCATCGAGGCGGCCGACTTCACGCGCTGCGCCGAGCTGATGGTGCGCGAGATGGGCAAGCCCTATCCGGAAGCAATCGGCGAGATCGCCAACTGTGCACCGATCTTCCGCTACTACGCCGAAATGGCGCGTGACGACGCCGGCAAGATTGCCGGCACGACGCAGACCGGTTCCTTCCAGTATGCGCGCTATGAGCCTTACGGCACGTCGGTGCACATCATGCCCTACAACTTTCCGATCCTGTTGATGTGCTGGACCGTCGCCGCCTCGCTCGCCGCCGGCAATGCCTGCGTCATCAAGCCGGCCGAGGCGACGACACTGTCGACGCTGGATTACATGACCGTGTTCCGCTCACTGCCGGAGGGCCTGGTTTCCTGCCTGCCGGGTGGTGCGGCTACCGCGCAGACGCTGATCGCTTCGGACCGCACGCATGCGGTCGCCTTCACCGGCTCGGTCGCCGCCGGCAAGGCTGTAGCCGTCGCTTGCGCCGAACGCATGAAGCCTTGCGTTATCGAGGCCGGCGGCAGCGATCCGCTGATCATCAGCCAACACGCCCCGCTGGAGGTGGCGGCGGCCGGCAGCGTCACCGCCGCGTTCCATCTTACGGGCCAGGTCTGCACTTCGGCCGAACGGTTCTTTGTCGTCGATGCCGTTCACGACCGTTTTGTCGAGCTGTTTGCCGAGAAGACACGGGCGCTGCGCATCGGTAAGGGGCTGGACAAGACTGAGATCGGACCGCTGGTCAGCGAGGCGGCGCGGGCGAAAGTCATGCGGCTGGTCGATGATGCGATCCGCAGCGGCGCCAAGGCGGTCACCGGCGGGCGCATTCCACCGGCGCATAATGTCGGCTGGTTCTACGAGCCGACGATCCTGGCCGGCGTCACGCCTGATATGGCGATCGTGCGCGAAGAATGTTTCGGACCGGTCGCCGCGATCTGCCGGGTCAAGGATTTCGATGAGGCGATAGAACTTGCCAACGACAGCCCGTTCGGGCTCGGCGCCTCGGTCTTCACCACCGATCTCGCCGAGGCGCATGAGGCTGCGGAGCGGCTTGAAGCCGGCATGGTCTGGGTCAACAATCCGCTGATCGACAATGACGCGCTGCCGTTCGGCGGCTGGAAGGCATCGGGCCTCGGCCGCGAGCTTGGACGCCAGGGGCTGGATGCCTTCCGCCGCTCCAAGATGGTGATCATCGATCACAAGCCGGCGATTCAGGACTGGTGGTATCCCTATCCCGACAGCTGGTTCCGCGAAGCCGGCGGCCGCAAGCATGTATGAGGTGACACAGGGTCAGCGCTGCCAAGGGCCGCCACTTCAGCGCAGCGCTTTCTGCCCGCCCGCGGCGGTGATGACGCCGACGATGATCAGCCCGGTCAGCAACAGACGGACGCCGGCGCTGACGCCGAACGTGTTGAGCATGGTCAAAAGCAGCACCAGGAACAGGGCCGCGCCCCAGACACCCGGCACGTTGGCCTTGCCGCCTGCCACCGACGTGCCGCCGATGACGACCACGGCGATACAGGCCAGCAGGTACTCATTGCCGATATCGACATTGGCGCCACGGAAATAGCCGGCGAGCAGCGCCCCGTCGAGGCCGCCGAGCGCGCCCGACAGCGTATAGGTGAGGAAACGGATGCGGCCGACATTGACGCCGGCCAGCCACGCTGCGCGGATGTTCTGGCCGATCGCCAGCACCGAACGGCCATAAATCATGCGCTGCAGCGCGATAGCAGCACCGATGGAGAACAGCACGGTGAGGATCGCCAGCACCGGAATACCAAGAATCTGCCAGTTGGTGAAACTGGCGAAGCCCGGCGGCGGCTTGATCTGCAGGCCGCGGCCATAGCTGATGTCGATCGACTGGATGATGAAGCTCGCCGACAGCGTGGCGATGATCGGTGGAATACGCAGCGCCCAGATCAAGAGATAATTGGCGGCGCCGATCGCCATGCCGCAGGCCAGCGCCGCCAGCAGCCCGACGACGATCATTGAATCATTGCCGTCCATCACCTTCATGGCGACGGCGCTGGCGAGGCCGATATTGGCCGGCAGCGACAGGTCGACATTGCCGGGCCCGAGCGTGATGACGAACATCTGGCCGACACCGACGATGACGGTGAAGACGGCGAGCGAAAGTGCTGCCGTGATCATGCCGCCACCGCCATAACCGCCGGTGAAGGCGATCGTTGCAAGCCACACCAGCAGCGCGCCGATGAAGGACCAGATCCAGGGTTTGGCGAGCAGCAATCGCAACGAGGCCATCGCTCACCTCTCCCTGCGGCTGATCAGCACCCGGGCCGCCAGCACGATGATGAGGATGGCGCCATTGGCGGCAACCTGCCAATCGGGCGGGATGTGCATGAAGGTCAGCAGCGGCGAGGCGGCGAGCGCCAATGTCAGTGCGCCGATCACCGCGCCGATCGGCGATATCCGGCCGCCGACGAATTCGCCGCCTCCGAGGATGACGCCGGCGATCGCAAGCAGCGTATAGCCATTGCCGATATTGGCATCGGCCGAGGTGGTGATGCCGATCAGGGCCATGCCGGACAAAACGCCGAACAGGCCAGCCAGTGCGAAAAGCATGACCTTGGTCTTGAGCAGCGACCAGCCGGCACGGCTGAGAGCCGCGGCATTGCCGCCCGAGCCGCGCAGGATCACGCCATAGGAGGTGCGCATCAGCCCGAAATGAACGACCGCCGCGATCAGCAGTGCGGCAATGATCGGGAACGGAATGAAAGGCGGCTTGAAGGCCATGAGCGACAGCAGCCAGTCCGGCGCTTTGCCGCCGGGCTTCGGCAGGATGAGGATGGCCAGACCCTGCCAGACGAAGCTCATGCCGAGCGTCACGACGATCGAAGGCAAATTGCGCAGATAGATCAGCGCGCCGAGCAATGCATAGACGCAAATCGATCCGAGCAGGATCAAGACGCCGACCAGCGGCGCGTCCTTCAGCCAAGTCGCCGTGACGCAGCCGACGAACCCGACGAAGGTGCCGATCGACAGGTCCAGCTCGTTGCCGGCAATGACGAACATCTGCGCGATCGTCGCCAAGGCGATCGGGATCGCCAAATTGAGCATCAGGCTGAAGCCGAAATAGCTGATGGCGCGCGGATTGAGCCAGGCGATCGCCAGCAGCACCAGCACCAGCGACAATGCCGGCAGCAGCCCGCGCAACAGGCGCGCCCGCGCCAGCCTGCCGCGCTCGGAGGAAGCTTTGAGGCCGGTCTCGGCGGGTACTGCCGTCATCTCAGGCCGCGTCGCCGAACGAGGACTGGATGATCTTTTCCTCCGTCAGCTCATCGCGCGTAAGATTAGCGACGATCCGGCCGTTCTTGAAGACATAGACGTTGTGGCAATTGTCGAGCTCTTCGGTTTCCGTGGTGTACCAGAGGAAGGTGCGGCCGCGGCCAGCCTCTTCGCGCAGAAGGTCGTAGACTTCGAGCTTGGTACCGATATCGACGCCGCGCATCGGGTCGTCCATCAGCACGATCTCCGCGTCGGAACCGAGCGCCCGGGCAAACAGGGCCTTCTGCTGGTTGCCGCCGGACAACGAGAAGATGTTGTTGTTCATGTCGGGTGTGCGGATGCCGATTTTCCTTTGCCAAAAGGTTGCGAGTTCGGCTTCGCGTTGCGGCGAGATCAGCAGACGATTGCGCAATCGCTTCAGCGAGCGGATGCCGATGTTTTGCGCAATCGACCATTGCGGAAAAATCCCGTCAGACTGGCGGTCGCCGGCCACCAGTGCTACCGGCGCGGTGACCTCGATGCCGGTTTTGGTGCGCGCGGCGGCGGCGAAGATCGCCAGCAGCAGATCGGTCTGGCCATGGCCGGCAAGCCCGGCAAGGCCGATGATCTCGCCCGCATGAGCGACAAGTTCGTTGCCGTCCTCTTGCCGCGCCGGGCGGGCTCGGACCCGCAACGGGCCGGTCTCCGGCTTCTGAGTCGCGATTTTGGCCGCGATCTTCTCACGCGCTTCCGCTCCTCCCATGGTCGTCACCAGCCGGTCGCGATCGAAAGCCTTCGCCGCATCTGAAGCAACGACGTTGCCGTCGCGCATTACCACGATGCGATCGGCATTCCCGAGCACCTCGCCCAGAACATGCGAGATCAGGATGCAGCTCTTACCCCCGGCGACAAAGCGCCGGACGAAGGCCAGCAACTGGCCGGCCGTATGCGCGTCGAGCGAGGACGTCGGCTCGTCGAGGATCACCAGCTCGAGCGGATCCTGCGTCACCGTGAAGGCACGCGCCACCTCGATCATCTGCCGCCTGCCGATGGAAAGGTCGCTGGCGATGTCGGAGGCGGAGATGCTGTGGCCCGGGAAAATCTCATCGAGCTTGGCCGCGATGAGATCGGCCGCCTTGCGCCGCCAACCGAAGCCGCGCAGCGTCGTGTGGTTGATGCGCGTGTTCTCGGCGACGCTGAGATTCGGGCACAGCGACAGCTCCTGGAACACGCAGCGTATGCCGAGCTGCTGCGCGCGCGGCACCGAATAATTGTCCTCGACATGGCCGCGCACCGCGATCCGCCCGCTGTCGGGCATAAGCGTGCCGGCCACCATATGCATGAGCGTCGACTTTCCAGCGCCATTATGGCCGACGAGGCCGACGCACTCGCCGGCGCCAACGTGGAAATCGACGCCCGCGAGCGCACGGACGGCGCCGAAATGTTTTTCCGCGCCGTCCAGTCTGATGATGTCGATATTGGCGGCGCCGAAATGTTTTTCGGCGCCGTCCAGCCTGATGATCTCTGTACCGGCCTCGGGCATCCCTAGCGACATCCGGTCGGCGACGCATGCGACATTGGGTGTGCCACGCTCACTTGATGTTGGCTTTGATCGCCGCGATGGCGTCTTCCTGCGTGTATTCGTGACTGGCGACACCACCCTTGGGAATGTTCGGCAGCTCGGCCTCGAAGGTATCCTGGGTGAAGGCGAGGTATGGCACCAAGAGATCGTGTGGCACATCCGTGCGGCCGTCGAGCACCTGCTGCGCCACCCAGAAGGCCAGCGACGATACGCCTGGCGCAATGGATGCCGACCAGGTCTGGTAGCCGTCCTTGTCCTTCTGTTCCTTCCACCATTGCAGCTCATCCTGGCGATTGCCCATGATAATGGTCGGGCGCGGTTTGCCGGCGGCGGCAAAGGCTTGTGCCGCGCCATAGCCGTCGCCGCCCTGATCGACGACGCCGACGATTTCCGGTAGCGACGGCAGGATTGTCGCGACCGCCTTCTGTGCTGTGGTCTGATCCCAGTCGCCGGTCACCGAACCGACGATCTTGAACTTGGGATGAGCGGCGACGCCTTCGAGAATCCCGGCATGGATGGTGCCGTCGATCGACGTGCCGGCAAGGCCGCGGATTTCCAGCAGATTGCCGCCCTCGGGATGGAACTTGGCCATCTGCTCGACTTCCTGCCTGCCCATGTCCTTGAAGTCGACGACCACGCGATAAGCGCAGGGCTCGGTGACGATGCCGTCGAAGGAGACGACGACGATGCCGGCATCGCAGGCCTGCTTAATGGCGCCGTTGAGCGCGTCCGGCGAGGCGGCGTTGATGACGATGGCGTCATAGCCTTGCAGGATCAGGTTCTGCACCTGGGCCGCCTGGGTCGGCACTTCCTTGTCGGCCGTCGTGAAGATGTCCGCGGCTGCCACCACCCCGTCGGCGACCGCCTTCTTGGTGACGATGGCATAGCTGTTGAGCATCGCCTGTCGCCACGAATTGCCGGCATAATTGTTGGAAAAGGCGATCTTCTTGTCGCTGGTGTCGGCAAGCGCGTCGCCTGACGCGAGCATCGCCGCAAGGGCACTCAAGACGAGTATCTTCTTCATGTGTTATCCTCCCATGGATTGTCGTTGTTGGCTGCTGGTTGCTGTTATGACGGCCCTCGTTTCAATATTGTCAGACAAATTTAGATGGGCGCACTTGTCAACAGCGATCGGTGACGGTTTGACGACCAACTTGCGGTGCAATGATTGAAAAGGCGTCGGCTCCTGGTCTAGGGGTGGGGCAGGAGACCGAAATCGAGATGGCAGCGATGCTGACTGACGCGCTGGGCGCACCCGGAATTCCGGCGCGCTGGACGTCAAGCGCCAAGAGCGGCGTCGGAACCGCGCTTTCGCCGGCCTGCCCTATCTGGTTCACGATCAGCCATGGTATCCTCAACGAGGTCTATTATCCCAGCCTCGACAGCGCCTGCACCCGCGACATGGGGCTGGTCGTCACCGGCCCTGGCGGCTATTTCTCGGAAGAGAAGCGCGATGCCGTGCACAGCACTGAGCCGTTCGAGGATGGAGTGCCCGCCTACAGGCTGGTCAACACCGCCGATGGCACCTACCAGATCGAAAAGCGTATCATCACGGATCCGGAACGTACCGT
The DNA here is from genome assembly GCF_935822925.1 of Mesorhizobium ventifaucium. Lineage (GTDB taxonomy): Bacteria > Pseudomonadota > Alphaproteobacteria > Rhizobiales > Rhizobiaceae > Mesorhizobium > Mesorhizobium ventifaucium. The sequence continues at coordinate 19,893 of NZ_CAKXZS010000037.1, read as the reverse complement.
TTTGCTGCAGGAAATCAGCTTCACGCTGCTGAGGGGCCCGGTTGCCGACCACCGCGTCTACGCACTGCTGGCACCGCACCTCGTCAACGCCGGCATGGGCAACACCGCCTGGGTCGGCGACTACGAGGGAAAGCCTGTCCTGTTTGCGTCCGGGCGTCGCGCCTGCCTGGCGCTCGCCTCGTCGCTGCCTTGGGGAGCATGCTCGGCCGGCTATGTCGGTGTCTCCGATGGCTGGCAGCAACTCCGTCGTGACGGCCGGCTCGACCCGGCCTGCCGCAGGGCCGAGGACGGCAATGTCGCGCTGACCGGCGAGATCGGCTTTTCGGCTGCGAACCCGAAGGCGTTGCTGGCGCTGGGTTTCGGAACGACGCCGCAAGAGGCGGCGGAAAATGCCTCGGCCAGCCTGAAGCGCGGTTTTGAGCCCGCAGCCAAATTCTATGTCGAGAAATGGCGGAATTGGCAGGCTGGCTTGCTGCCGCTGGACCGGCATGGTGCAGGGATCAACACCTATCGCGTCAGCACAGCGGTTCTGGCGACGCACCGGTCATCCGACGGAGCAGCCGTTGCCAGCCTGTCGATCCCGTGGGGCTTCAGCATGGGCGACGACGATCTCGGCGGCTATCATCTGGTCTGGCCGCGCGACCTGGTCGAAACCGCGGGCGGCTTCCTGGCCGCCGGCGATCCGGCGCAAGCGCTTGAGATCCTCGCCTATCTCCGCTCGATCCAGCAGCCGGATGGGCATTGGCCGCAGAACGCCTGGCTCGACGGATCAGCCTATTGGCCGGGCATCCAGATGGACGAATGCGCCTTCCCATTGCTGCTCGCCGACGCGCTCCGCCGCGCAGGGCACCTGGCAGACGCCGCGTTGCTCTCCTTCATGCCGATGATCGAGCGCGCCGCTTGCTATGTCGTGCGCAACGGTCCCGTCACCGGCGAAGACCGCTGGGAAGAGGATGCCGGCTACAGTCCGTTCACGCTCGCTGTCGAGATCGCAGCACTGCTCGCCGCAGCCGACATGTTCGACGTTTACGGCAAAGCAGAGCCGGCAAACTATCTGCGGGAAACCGCCGACGTCTGGAACCACCAGATCGAGCGCTGGACCTACGTCACCGGCACTCCACTCGGCGAAGAGGTCGGCGTCGCGGGCTATTACGTCCGCATCGCGCCGCCGGACACCGCCGGCTCGGCGTCGCCGAAGGACGGCTATGTCCCGATCAAGAACCGGCCGCCCGGCGATAGCGACCGGCGGGCCGAGGCGATCGTCAGCCCGGATGCGCTGGCGCTCGTACGCTTCGGCCTCAGGGCCGCCGACGATCCGCGCATCGTCGACACGGTCAAGGTCATCGATGCGCGGCTGCGCTGCGACCTGCCGCAGGGGCCTGTCTGGTATCGCTATACCAGCGACGGCTATGGCGAGCACGCCGACGGCGCGCCCTTCGACGGGACCGGCCAGGGCCGGCCCTGGCCGCTGCTGGTCGGCGAGCGCGCCCATTACGAACTGGCGGCGGGACGCAGGGACAAAGCAGCGAGCCTGTTAAAGACCCTGGAGGATTCTGCCGGGTCTGGCGGCCTGCTGCCGGAGCAGGTCTGGGATGGTCCCGATATGGCCGAACGCGAACTGCGGCACGGCGGACCGTCGGGCAGCGCCATGCCGCTGGTCTGGGCGCATTCGGAGCATATCAAGCTGCTGCGCTCGCTCAGCGACGGCGCCGTCTTCGACATGCCGCCGCAAGGCGTGAAACGCTACATCGAGGACAGGACCGTGGCGCCGCGCCGGACATGGCGCTTCAACCACAAGCTCCGCACCATGCACGCCGGCAAGCTGCTGCGCCTCGAACTGCTGGCCCGGGCGGTGGTCCATTGGAGCAGCGACGATTGGGCGACCGTCCATGACGCGGAGACGACCGAGAATGCCTTCGGAATCCATCTCACGGACCTGCCCGTTGCCGATGTTCCGCCGGGCAACACGATCGTCTTTACTTTTTTCTGGCCCGATGCCGGCTGTTGGGAGAATGTCGACTTTTCCATCGGTATCGACAAGCCGGATAACCAGTAGATCTTCTATCCCTCAAGAAACCAGGATGAAAAAAATGCAGATCGGAATGATGGGACTGGGCAGGATGGGCGCCAACATGGTGCGGCGTCTGCTGCGCGATGGCCACGAATGCGTGGTCTACGACATCAACCCGGCCAGCGTTGCAGCCCTTGTGACGGCTGGCGCGATCGGAGCCGCTTCGATGGAGGAGTTCGTCGGCAAGCTGACCAAGCCGCGCAGCGCCTGGTTGATGCTGCCGGCGGCGATCACCAGCCGGATCGTCGATCAGGTGGGCGACCTGATGGAGCCGGGCGACATCATCGTCGACGGCGGCAATTCCTATTATCACGAGGCTGTCGACCACGCAGCGCGCCTGGCATTGAAAGGCTTGAACTATGTCGATGTCGGCACCAGCGGCGGCGTCTGGGGCCTCGAGCGCGGCTATTGCCTGATGATCGGCGGCCCCGACAGCGCGGTCCAGCATCTCGATCCGGTCTTCGCCACCCTGGCGCCGGGCGCCGACGCCGGGGCGCCCGCCCCTGGCAAGGATGCAGGAACCGCCCCCTTCGGCTATCTCCACTGCGGACCGAGCGGCGCCGGCCATTTCGTCAAGATGGTCCACAACGGCATCGAGTACGGCGTCATGGCCGCCTATGCCGAGGGCATGAACATCCTGAAGTCGGCGAATGCCGGCAAGAGACAGCGAACGGCCGACGCCGAAACCAGTCCATTGGAAAATCCGCAATATTACCAGTTCGACATCGATATCGCCCAGGTTGCCGAGGTCTGGCGGCATGGCAGCGTCATCGGCTCCTGGCTGCTCGACCTCACAGCGGGCGTATTGAAGGCCGATTCGGGGCTGACGCAGTTCGGCGGACGGGTTTCGGATTCTGGCGAAGGCCGCTGGACGCTGAAGGCGGCGATCGACACCGGCGTGCCGGCGCCGGTTCTGTCCTCGGCCTTGTTCGACCGGTTCTCCTCGCAAGGCGAATCCGAATTCGCCGACAAGCTGCTGTCCGCCATGCGCTATGCCTTTGGCGGCCATGTCGAAAAGCCGAAGACCGGCTCGTGACAGGGAACGCACGCTCATGAACCAGGAACGGTCCGACACGCTGGTGCTTTTCGGGGCGACCGGCGATCTCGCCCACAAGAAGATCTTCCCGGCACTTTACGCCATGGTGGCCAAGGGAACGCTGATCGAGCCGGTGATCGGCGTCGCTTTCGACGCCTGGGACCTGAAGCAGTTGCAGGCGCGGGCCCTCGACGGCATCGTTAGGGACATCGGTAAGGTCGACGAGAAAATCTTCGCGAAACTTGCCTCGCTGCTTCGCTATGTCAGCGGCGACTACCGCAGCGCCGCGACATTCGAGAAGCTGAAAAGCGCGCTTGGAACCGCACAGCACCCGCTGCACTATCTGGCGGTGCCGCCAACTATGTTCGAGACAGTCATCCAGGGGCTGGAACAGTCGGGCGCAGCCCAGGGCGCGCGTCTGATGGTGGAAAAGCCTTTCGGTCACGATCTGCAATCGGCGCGCTGGCTGAACCGGGTCCTGCACCTGGTGTTCGACGAGCAGTCGATCTTTCGCATCGACCATTATCTCGGCAAGGAGGCGATCCAGAACCTGCTCTATTTCCGCTTCGCCAATTCCTTTCTCGAGCCGATCTGGAACCGCAATTTCGTCGAGAGCGTGCAGATCACCATGGCCGAGGATTTCGGCGTCGAAGGTCGCGGCCGCTTCTACGACGAGGTTGGCTGCATCCGCGACGTCATCGAGAACCATCTGCTTAATATCCTGCTGCTGCTGGCCATGGAGCCGCCCGTTGGCCGCTCGGCCGACGATCTGATCGACGAGAAGGTGCAGGTGCTGCGGGCGATCCGGACGCTGACCAGGGACGATGTCGTGCGCGGCCAGTTCAAAGGCTATATCAGCGAGCCGGGCGTCGCGCCGAATTCGCCGGTCGAGACCTTCGCCGCGGTGCGTTTCTTCGTCGACACCTGGCGCTGGCGGGACGTGCCCTTCTTCATCCGCGCCGGCAAATGCATGCCGGTGCACGCGACCGAGGTCATCGTGCGTTTGAAGCGGCCGCCGCTCGACGTCTTCGACCCGATCAAACCCGGAGATGCGAATTACGTCCGTTTCCGCATCGACCCGCAGGTGGCGATCTCGATCGGCGCCCAGCGCAAGGCCGCTGGTGACGACATGATCGGCGAGCAGGTCGAACTCACCGCGCTGGACGACAGCAAGGGCGACATGCCGCCCTATGAGCGGCTAATCGGCGATGCCATGAACGGCAACGGCCAGTTGTTCACCCGCCAGGACGCCAGCGAGCTCGCCTGGCGGATCGTCGGCCCGGTGCTCGGCGACACGACCCCGCCGCACCTCTATGAGCCGGGGACTTGGGGCCCGGCCGATGCGATGGCCGGGTTCGGACCGCCGAACGGCTGGATCAACCCGGCGAAATGAACTCGGAGGCGACGCAGTGGCCAAAGCGGCGAAAAAGCCGGCATCGGACAGCGAAAAGATTGTGCTTGCGATCGATATTGGCGGCTCCCATGTCAAGATCCTCACCAGCGCCGGCGGCGAGGAGCGCAGAACCGATTCCGGACCCGGCCTGACGCCGCAGCAGATGATCGCTTCTGTGCAGACGCTCGCCGATGGCTTGCCCTACGACGTCGTCTCGATCGGTTATCCCGGCCCGGTGCACCACAACACGCCACTGGCCGACCCCGCCAACCTCGGCAAGGGCTGGGTCGGATGTGACTTCGCAACGCAGTTCGGCAAGCCGGTGAAGCTGGTCAATGACGCGCTGATGCAGGCCGTCGGCAGCTATGAAGGCGGACGCATGCTGTTCCTGGGTCTGGGAACGGGCCTCGGTGCTGCAATGATCGTCCACAATGTCGCCCAGCCGATGGAGCTCGCGCATCTGCCCTACAAGAAGGGCGGCAGCTTCGAGGACTATGTCGGCGAACGCGGCCTTGAAAAGCGCGGCAAGAAGAAATGGCGCAAACACGTCTTCGACGTCGTCGAGCGGCTGCGCGCCGCCCTGCAGCCTGATTATGTGGTCATCGGCGGCGGCAATGTCGACAAACTCGACGAATTGCCTGCCGGTTGCAGGCGTGGCGACAACACACGCGCCTTCGAAGGGGGATTTCGACTGTGGCGCGACAAATCCCTGGTTGTCTGATATTATACCATTCGGGTCAGACCTGTTGATCTGGCCCGGCCGTTAGTATTGTTATTCAAAATAATGTGTGGCGTGGTGCGGCGTCATTGCGTTACGCAGATTTGCCGACTAGGAATTCTGCGACCCCACTAACGGAGAAAATAGATTGACCGACGACAGCAACAAAGCCCGCAAGGACATCGACCTTCTCGAGCTGACCGCTCACATCGTGTCCGCTTACGTCGAGAAGAACCGCTTGCCCGCTTCCGGCCTCGGCGATCTCATCGCCAGCGTCAGCGCGTCGATAGGTGGGCTCGGCCAGCCCGCCGTTCCGGTCGCAGCACCGCTGATCCCCGCGGTCAATCCCAAGAAATCGGTGACGCCGGATTACATCATCTGCCTCGAAGACGGCAAAAAGTTCAAATCCCTGAAGCGCCATATCGGCGTTCATTTCGGACTGACGCCGGATGCCTACCGCGCCAAATGGGGCTTGCCGGCCGACTATCCCATGGTCGCCCCCAATTATGCGGCCTCGCGCTCGCAACTGGCCAAGGCGATCGGCCTTGGCCGCAAGGCCGCCCCGCCGGCGCCGGTCAAGAAGACCAGGAAGCCCAAGGCCACGGTCTGACGCGTTCGAAGTCGCCTTTGACGCTGGAGGTTGGCGAAAGCCGTCGCGACGTCCAATCTCCCCCTTGAGACGTCGCAGGGGGAGCGGGGCGCTAAAACTGCTAATCTCCCCCGTGTGGGGAGATGCCAAGTGCAAAGAGGGCAGGACAGAGGGGGCGCCAAGGAACTCGACCTGCGCGCCCAAATAACCTCTCCACCCCCGCCGAGCTGTGCAATTAGCATGGTAGCCGGAAATCCTTGATCCAGAGCCGATTTTTGCGCGCGCCTCGCACCGAACTGCGTTAAAAGCGCTGTGGTCGGACCAGCGCCCTCGTGGAAGTGCCCCGCCGGCCGACTTCCTTGCCACGGGGCCTGATTCATGACACCCGAACCTAACGCACCGCCCGACCGGCGCTATGCCGCCTTCCGGCACAAACCCTTCCTGAGCTATTGGGCGGCACGCTTCCTCGCCACATTCGCCACCCAGATCGTATCCGTCGCCGTCGGCTGGCAGGTGTACGACCTGACCCGCGATCCGTTCGATCTCGGCCTTGTCGGGATTGTCCAGTTCCTGCCTTCGCTGCTGCTGGTGCTGATCACCGGGGTGGTCGCCGACCGTTTCGGCCGCCGTCTGATCATGGCGCTGATGGTGCTGCTGGAGGCGATCTGCGCGCTGGCCCTGCTGCTGCTGACGCTGCGTGGCCTTGGCGGACCGGGATTGATCTTCGGCGTGCTCGCCATGTTCGGCATCGCGCGCGCCTTCTTCGGACCGGCCGCGGCGTCGCTGTTCGCCAACCTTGTGCCGCCAGAGGATTTCGGCAACGCGATCGCCTGGAATTCGTCAGCCTGGCAGACGGCGACCATCGTCGGACCGGTCGCCGGCGGCTTGCTCTACGGGCTTTCGGCGGAAGCGGCATACGGCACCGCTGCCGTTCTGATGTTTGTCGCCGCGGTGCTGGTCTTCACCATCCCAAAGCCTGCCCAACGCAGCGAGACCGACAGGCCGACGATGCAGACCCTGTTTGCCGGCTTCGGCTATATCTGGAGCGAGAAGATCGTGCTCGGCGCCATTTCGCTCGATTTGTTCGCCGTGCTTTTGTCCGGCGCCACGGCGCTGCTGCCGGTCTATGCCCGCGACATCCTCGAACTCGGCCCATGGGGCCTGGGACTGTTGCGTTCGGCGCCGGGGATCGGCGCCATCTGCGTCGCCATCTGGCTGGCCGGGCATCCGATCCGCAACCATGCCGGCGTGGTCATGCTCGGCTTCGTCGCGCTGTTCGGCGCCTTTACCGTGCTGTTCGGCCTTTCCACCATCACCTGGCTGTCGATCGCAGCGCTCGCCTTGCTCGGCGCCACCGACATGTTCAGCGTCTACATCAGAGAGACGCTGATCCAGCTGTGGACGCCGGACAAGGTTCGCGGCCGCGTCAACGCCGTCAATCAAGTTTTCGTCGGCGCCTCCAACGAGCTTGGCGAATTCCGCGCCGGCACCATGGCGGCGTTGATCGGCACTGTACCCGCGGTGGTGATCGGCGGCGTCGGGGCAGTCGTCGTCGCCGGGCTGTGGGCGGTGCTGTTCCCGCAGCTGCGCAAGGTCCGCCACCTCAACGGGCGCAACTGATCCGGGGCCCGGCGCCTGCGAACTCGGATGACCCCGCTTGCCACGTCTCGGCTCTCATCGACGCAGACGAATGCTATTCAGGTGTTGCAACGCGAATCGGGCGGGTGCCGATCTTTGCCCCTGTGACAGCATCCACGGCCACCGGCTCGATTTCTTCTCCTGTCTCTGCATCGATGTATCGCGCCAGCCTGCCTTCGCCGCGGTACTTGCGTCCCCACGCACCGTCAAGGGAAGGGGAGGATCGACAATTTGAGTTCGGTGTTGGGTTTAATCCCAGCCCCCTATTCCGCGCTCTATGCTTCGACCAAGCATGCCATCGAAGGTTATTCCGAATCGCTCGACCACGAACTGCGCCCTTTCGGAATTCGCGTCGTGCTGGTCGAGCCTGCCTATACCCGAACGTCATTTGAAGAAAATCTCGCCAGGCCGGACCGGTTGCTTGAAATCTATGATTCTGCGCGGGCTGGCATGGATGTGATCCTGCGCAAAGCGATAGAAGCAGGCGATGCTCCCGAAATCGTCGCGAGCACAGTGTTGAAAGCGGCGACCGAATCCGTTCCGAGAAGGCGCTATCCGGCGGGAAAAATGGCGCGTCAGGTCAGTTTCCTGCGCCGTTTCGTCCCGGCATCCGCATTCGACAAGAGCCTGCGAAAGCAGAACGGGCTGCCGGTCTGACCTCGACATCGACGACATCTGATTCGGTCCAACCGGCAGGCCACAGCGGACTGCTGTCGCTCGGTTCACCGCTCGGCAGGCAGACCTTGCCGATCCGGTGGCCTTGACGCAACCCTTGGCCCATTGTCGGGCTCCAGCGGTGGCGGCGATTCACAAAATTGGATCAACAGTTTGCGTTTTAGGCGAAAACTAGATCAGGGCAGCGCCGGCTTGCCGAAGATCGTCGGCAGGAATTCGCCAAGCCAGCGCTTCAGATGCATGTCCCAGATCAGCCGGCCGCCGAGATGATCGCGACCCGGTTGCGCGCCGGGCAGCTCGAAGCGATGCGCGCCGCGAACGACCCAGCGCTGCATCATCGCCCTGGTCAATTCGCCATGGAACTGGATGCCCCAGGCGTTGTCGCCATAACGAAAGGCCTGGTTGGGATAGGTTTCGGCCGTCGCCAGCAGCGTCGCGTCCTTCGGCAGCGAAAAGCCCTCGCGGTGAAACTGATAGACCATCTCAGGCCAGTGCATCAGCTTCCGGCCCGCCTCGGTCGCCGTCAGCGGGTACCAGCCGATCTCGACCAGCCCCTCGCCATGGCCCTCGACCTTGCCGCCCAGATGATTGACCAGCATCTGCGCGCCGAGGCAGATGCCGAGCAACGGCCGGTTCTCCCTGAGCGGAATTTTTAGCCAGTCGGTCTCGCGGCGGACGAACTCGTCCTCGTCATTGGCGCTCATCGGTCCGCCGAACACCACGGTTCCGGCATGACCGTCCAGTGTTTCCGGCAAGGCGTCGCCGAGCGGCGGGCAGCGGAGGTCGAGGTCGAAGCCTCCTTCGATAAGCATGTGGCCGACGCGCCCGGGGCTCGAACTCTCCTGATGCAGCACGATCAGGATCTTTGGTCTCGGTCTCGGCGTGGATGGCATGGGATCCCGTCTATTCGTCGCTCGACGTTCCAGCCGCGCCCGGCGCTTCGGCGGCCGCCTTGCGGCGGGCCTCGACGCGGTCGTGGCGTTCGACATCCATCAGTTCGGCGACCCGCCAGACGATATTGTCCTCGAGCTCGTGCAATTCGCCATCGGCATAGACGATTTCCCACATCAGGCCGATGAAGGCTTTTCGCGCGCCCGGATCGAGCTGACGCTTCAAAACGCTGGTGAAGGCATAGAGGTCGATCGCCTCATTGTCGGCCCGCTCGCCGGCAGCCGCCAAAGCGTCGAGCTCGTCGCCGCTGATCGAATAGCTTTCCGCCAGCACCACCTTGAACCGTTCCCATTCGGCATCCTGACGCACGCCGTCGGCACTCATCACATGGTAGAGAAGGGCGGATGCGGCAACGCGCGGATCATCGGCGTTGTTGCGGGCGCCGCCGGCTGCCGGCAGGTCTTTCAGAAACGACAGAACGCGTTCGAACATGTGATTCCTACTTCCCATCCGCCAAAACTAGCAAGCTTAGCCAAATCAGAACAATCGAAACTTGCGTGGTGATTTTTGGTCTTCGTCGTCCGGATCGACGCCGGGATCGTCGGGCAGCCGGGCCATTTCCTCCACCGGTTCGACAGCGTCGCCATCCGGCGGCGCCACGGCAGACGCTGTCGCGGTGGTCGGCGCAGCGTCGTCCTCGCCAGTTTCCGACGCCGCTGCGGCGGGCGGCCTTTCGGCCGAACCAGCAGGATTCAGCTCGATTACATTTTCCTTTGCCGGCTTCGTTGGCGCCGCGATTGTCGGCACCGCGGCGTCCGGCGCTTCCTCGTCACTGTCGATGAGCTGGCCGAGCCGCTCCATCGGCGCTCGCCACTCGAAGGCGTCGAGCTTGCCGGTGATCGGCGACACCGGCGCCCAGCGTTCGGAGACGACGCCATCGGCGACCCAGGCCGGATCGCCCGGTGCACGCACTGCCTTGGACAAAAGCTGCCGCACCTTGCCCTGATCGCCGGTCTCGGCCTCCTCGATGTCGGCCAGAAGCAGATAGGCGCCTTCGCGGCGATCCATGCGGATAGCCGCCTCGGCCTCTTTGCGGGCGGTTGAAAAGTCCTGCGCGTCGAGCGCGGCGCGCGCCACCGCCAGCGACGATTCGGCGTGGTTCTTCTTCATCTCCTGCAGCTTCTTCGCCCGGTTCAGCCGGTCGAGCACGGCATCCCCTGGCCGGGCGTGGCTGTAAAGCTCGGCGATCTCTGGATGCGGCTCGGCTTTCCACGCCGTTTCGAGGATCTTCGCGCCCTTGCGCACATCATTCTGCCTGAACAGCAGTTTGGCAGCGATCACCGCCGCCGGCGCGAAATCCGGCCGCAGCCGGTTGGCCTCCAGAGCAGCGGTTTTGGCGGCATTGGGATCGCTGTCGATCAGCGCCTGCGCCTTGGCGGTGAGCAGCACGGCGCGACGCCGGTTGGCGGCATCGCGCTCGATCTGCCGCGTCGATTTCTGCGCCTCGACCAGTTTCAGCGCGCCGTCCCAGTCGCCGCGCCCGGTCAGGTCTTCCAGCGTCGATTCGGCGGCCCAGGCCAGCTGCGGCGCCATCGCCGCGGCGCGCCCGGCGTAGTGCCGCGCCGCGTTGCGGTCGCCGAGGCGTTCGGCCTCGAGATAAAGCCCGCGCAGGCCGAGCAGCCGCATTTCGGGATCGTCGAGCATGGTCTCGAATTTTTCGCGGGCACCCTCATGGTCACCTTCGAGCAGCGAGGCTTGCGCCTCCAGCAATTGGATCAGCGGCTCCTGGTCGGAGCGGATCAGCTTTGTCGCTTCCCTGGTCTTCTTGCGGGCGAGCGCTCCGTCACCGGCGCCGGCGGCAATCATGCCGGTCGACAGCGCCTGATAGCCGCGATCGCGACGGCGCACGCGGAAATAGCGCGAGATGGTGTAGGGGCTGTTCCACAGCGCCTTGAGCAGCCACCAGACGATCATCACCGCGGCAACCACGGCAACGACCGCCACCGCCGCCACCATCAGGCTGACCTGGTATTGATAGCCGCTGAAGGTGACGACCATCTCGCCCGGCCGGTCGGCCAGCCAGGCGAAACCCAGCCCGAGCGCGAAAACAACGGCGAGGAAAAGCAGAATGCGAATCATCGGGTTGCCCTCACGCCTTCATCGCACTGGCGATCAGCGCATCGACCTGCTTCTCGACCTCGATTCGCGCCTTCAGTTTGCCGGCAAAATCGGCGCCGGCGGCCTTCACCGCCTCGGGCAGCGTATCGTATTCGTTGAGCGCCTTGGCGTAATCGCCCTGAGTGACCGCCACCTCCATGCGGGCGACGGTTTCCGGTGCCCCGACGCCTTCGACTGCACCGATCGGCCTGACCTTGACCAGCGATTGCGCGCTCGACAGCAGGTTTTGCAGGAAGCCGGCATTCTGGTCGACGGGCTCGGAGGCAGCGACCATGGCACTGGCGGCGGCAGGCATTTCGGTTGCGATATCAGCCCGGGTCGGAACGCCCGTTTCGGCGTAGGGACGCAAGGCTGCGATCTCTGGAGCATCCGGCGAGATCGCCGCAAAGGTTTCGAGTTCGGCGGCGAATGGCGCACCACGGTCGAGTGCTGCCTTCAGCGCCGATGCGGCGATGGCGAGCGCAACCTTCGGCTGCCCGGCCTGTGCCTCGACCTTGCTGGAAAGCTGCGACACCGACTGTTCCAGCGCCGCAACCCTGCCGTCCTGTGCCTTCGCCGTCTCACCGGCGGATTTCACCGCCGCGTCGAGCCCGGCCAGCTTTCCATTGAGCGGTCCGAGATCGACCGGCGCCGTGTTGCCGGTCTGGCCAAGCGCCGCAACCGCCGTCTCGATCTGCCTGACTTTGTCGCTGAGGGCTGCAAGCCCGGCAGTGTCGCCTGCTCCGCCCTGCTCGATCGCCGATTTCAGCGCAGCGACATCCGTCTTGACCTGATCCAGCGCCGACGACAGCCCGTCCACCTTGGCCGAGGCGTCATTGTTGCGGGCTGTATCCTTGAGCCCGGCAATCTCGCTCTTCAGCGCAGCGATTTCGCTATTGACGCCATCGAGCGAAACGCCGCCCGAGGATAAATCGCCAGCCCCTGGCGCGCCGAGCAGCCCGGCAAACTGCAGCCCTCCGGCGGCAGCCAGCGCGATGACGCCGCCGATAATGCCGGCAGCGATGCCGTTGATGCCGCCACGCCTCGGCTGTGCTGCCATATCTTCATTCCCTGTCGGGTCCTTCGGCACGTCTGCGGCGCCCGCCTTGGCCGAAGCGTCCTCGGCCGATGCGTCGTCGAAACTGTAGTCGAAGGCCCGCTTCGCCGATGCCTCCGAGCTGGCCGGATAAGTCGGCTTGGGCCCTTCAGGACTTTTGGCGCCGCCCTCTGCCGGCTGTTCCGAGCCGGCCGGCGGGGCCGCTTCGGCATGTTCCCACGGCTCGATGTCGGTCTGGTCGGCATGGACGGGTTCTTCAGGCGCTTCCGGCTGCGACGCGTTTGCCGCTTCCTCAGCCTTCGCCTCGTCGGTCCGCCCATTGGCGGCATCCTCCTCGGCAACGCGCGAGACGGCGCCTGGCTCGAGCTCGATGGTCACTGGCTCGCGACGGCTTTTCGAATGCCGCATCTTCGGCGTCTTGACCATGCTTGGCTCCGCAAATTTCGCTTCGGGATGGTTCAGAAAGGGTCTAGCACATCACCAAGCGGTGAAAAGGGGCGGCGTGATGACACGGGGTCAAGGCGACGTCCGCAAAAGCTCCAGCAGCGCCTCCTCGCTGGGCTCCGGCGCAACGCGAAGCTGTTCTGAGGCAACAGTCTCCAAGGCTGCGGCGATACGTCCGGACAGGGCAAAAAAACATGTCTTATTAAAAAGCTCACTCAGCGCCGGCCGACCGGCCAGTGCCTGCACCGCTGTGGCCGCCTTGGCCGAAAAGAGCAGCACCGCCTCGACCGGCCGGCCGGACAAGCGCGCAAGAACCGCCTCGTCGGAATAATCCAGCGCGACTGTGTCATAGGTCTCGACGGCCCGAACCCGAACGCCTGCCGGCTGCAGCCGCTGCTCGAAACCCGAAAACCGCACCCGCCCGCAGAGATAGACAATGGTCTGTCCGGCGTAATCGCCGGCAAGCGCATCCGCCAGCGCCTCGGCATCGCCCGGCCCTTCGCCGACGGACACAAACCCGGCTGCACGGGCGGCCTCCGCTGTCCGTCTGCCGACGGCATGGCAAGGCAAACCGGCAAGCGCTGCGATGATTTCCTTCGGCGCATGGCGCACGGCATTGGCGCTAGTGACGGCAACGGCCACGGCATTGATTGCCATCCCGTCCGCATCGGCCGGCAGCGCCACCGTTTCGGACAGCGGCAGCAGGATCGGCTCAAAACCCTGGTCCTCAAGCCGCTGTGCCGTGCGCGAGGCGCCCGGCTCCGGCCTCGTCACCAGGACGCGACGCATGTCAGGCCCAGCCGTCGAAGAATTTTTCGCCGGCCTTTGCCCGCACGGTCCTGGCGGCGTCATCGCCGATGCGCGCGGCATTCTGCGCCGGGCCTTCCGCCTTGACCTCATGGGATTGCGCGCCGTCGGGCGAGATGATCAGCCCGCCGAAGAAGACCGTTTCGCCCGATATCGTCGCATGGCCGGCAATCGGCGTGCGGCAGGAACCGTCGAGCGCCGCCAGGAAAGCGCGTTCGCAGGCCAGCGCCTGCCCGGTCGGCACGTCATGGATTGCCGTCAGCATCCTTTCCACATCGAGGTCGCCGACGCGGCTTTCGATGCAGATCGCGCCTTGCCCCGGCGCCGGCGGAAAGCTGTCGAGCGGCATCAGATCGGTGACGACATCTTCGAGCCCGAGCCGCTTCAGCCCGGCATAGGCAAGGATGGTGCCGTCGGCGACGCCCTCGTCGAGCTTGCGCAGCCGCGTCTGCACATTGCCGCGAAACATCACCACGTCGAGGTCCGGCCGCATCCGCCGGATCAGCGCCTGGCGCCTGAGCGAGGACGAGCCGACCTTCGCGCCGTGCGGCAATCCGGCGATTGTTTTTGCCGCCTTGCCGACGAAAGCGTCGCGGGCATCCTCGCGCGGCAGGAAGGCCGACAGTTCCAGCCCGTCGGGCAACACCGTCGGCATGTCCTTCGACGAATGCACGGCGATGTCGATGCGGCGCGCCAGCAGCGCTTCCTCGATTTCCTTGGTGAACAGCCCCTTGCCGCCGGCTTCCGACAGCGGCCGGTCCTGGATGCGATCGCCGCTTGTCGAGATGACGACCACCTCGAATGCCTCAACCGGCATGCCGTGCGCGGCCATCAGCCGCGCCTGCGTTTCATGCGCCTGCGCCAGCGCCAGCGGGCTGCCGCGTGTTCCGATTCTCAAGATTGTTTGCATGGCGCGCCGTCCGTGATAACCCCCGGCAGATCGAGGCCGTTTTCCCGGCTTTCTCCTAACGGGGAAAGCCTGGTTGCACAATCTCTAGGGATGGCAACGAATTGATCCGCGTTCTGGGCATTGAGACGAGTTGCGACGAGACCGCCGCCAGCGTGGTAGCGCTGGACGGCGGCGGCGCGCCGAAAATCCTGTCCGATATCGTGCTCAGCCAGATCGAAGAGCATGCCGCCTTCGGCGGCGTCGTCCCGGAAATCGCCGCGCGCGCCCATGTCGAGGCGCTGGACGGCATCATCGAGGCCGCGCTTGCCGATTCGGGAGTCGATCTCGCCGATATCGACGCGATCGCTGCGACCGCCGGCCCCGGCCTCGTCGGCGGGCTGATCGTCGGGCTGATGACGGCGAAAGCCATTGCCGCGGCCGCAAACAAGCCGCTGATCGCCATCAACCACCTCGAAGGCCATGCGCTGACCGCGCGGCTGACCGACGGGCTCGACTTTCCCTACCTGTTGCTGCTGGTGTCCGGCGGTCACACGCAGATCGTCGCGGTGCGCGGCGTTGGCGACTACCAGCGTTGGGCGACAACCATCGACGATGCGCTCGGCGAAGCTTTTGACAAGACGGCCAAGATGCTCGGCCTGCCCTATCCAGGCGGACCGAATGTCGAGAAGGCGGCGGCGACCGGCGACGCCGCGCGCTTCGCTTTCCCGCGGCCAATGAAGGGCTCGGCGCAGCCCGATTTTTCCTTTTCCGGGCTGAAGACCGCCGTGCGCCAGGCAGCGACGGCCATTGCCCCTTTGAGCGACCAGGACGTCGCCGACATCTGCGCCTCGTTCCAGGCGGCGGTGGCGGATGCGCTGGATGACCGTGTTTCGAGGGCGCTGAACCGTTTCCGCCAGGAGTTTCCGAGCGAGCTGAAGCCTGCGCTCGTCGTTGCCGGCGGTGTCGCCGCCAACCGGACGATCAAGACGACACTCGAAGCCATTTGCCAGAAGGCCGGCTTTGTCTTCGTCGCGCCGCCGCTCAAACTCTGCACCGACAATGCGGCGATGATCGCCTGGGCCGGCATCGAGCGGTTGCGCGCCGGCATATCGGGTGAAAACACCGCCGACTTCGTGCCGCGTTCGCGCTGGCCGCTGGACAGCATCTCCGCTCCGATGGTCGGCTCGGGCCGGCGTGGGGCCAAGGCATGAGCGGTAGCGGGCACAAGGCGCCAACCGGCTGGCGCATTGCCGTGCTCGGCGGCGGTGCCTGGGGCACGGCGCTGGCGCTGGCCATGTTGCGCGCCGGTCATTTCGTCCGCCTCTATGCGCGCGACCCGGAGATCGTCGCCGCGATCGACCGTGGCGAAAATCCGCGCTATCTGCCGGGAATCGCACTCCAGGCCGGCATCGTGGCAACGAGCGACATCGGGGCCGCGCTCGACGGCGCCGATTGCGTGCTGGCGGTGGCGCCGGCGCAGTCGCTGCGCGCCATGCTGGCCACCGCGAAAGCCCATTTTCCGAAAGACGTCCCGCTGGTCCTCTGCGCCAAGGGCATCGAGCGCGACACCGGCGCGCTGTTGTCGGCGATCGCTGGAGAGATCCTGCCTGAAAATCCGGTCGCTGCCCTGTCCGGCCCGAGCTTCGCCACTGACGTCGCCAGGGGGCTGCCGACGGCCGTGGTGGTCGCCGCCGGCAATGAGGGTCTGGCGGCCGACCTGGCCGCGCGCTTTTCGGCTCAGAATCTGCGCTGCTATTCGAGCGACGACCTTATCGGCGTCGAGATCGGCGGCGCGCTGAAGAACGTCTTCGCCATTGCCGCCGGCGCCGTCACCGGCGCTGGGCTCGGCGCCAGCGCCCAGGCCGCCATGGTGACGCGCGGCTTTGTCGAATTGCGCCGCATCGGCGCTGCTTTCGGCGCTAGGCCGGAGACGCTGATGGGGCTTTCCGGCCTCGGCGACCTGTTGCTCACCTGCTCGTCCGCCCAGTCGCGCAATTTCGCCTACGGGCTGGCGCTGGGGCAAGGCAAGCCACTTGCCGGGTTGCCCTTGGCCGAAGGGGTGCCGACGGCGGCGATCGCCGCCCGCATCGCCATCGAGCGCAACATCGACGCGCCGATCATCACAGCCGTCGCCGCCATACTGGACGGCACGATCACCATCCGCCAGGCTGTGTCGGCGCTGATGACAAGGCCGCTGAAGACCGAAACCGACGTGTAATGTTGAACAATCCGGAGATGGAAAGATGCTGTTTGCGCTGATTTGCAAGGACAAGCCTGGAAAGCTGCAGGTGCGGCTCGACACGCGGCCCGAGCATGTTGCCTTTTTGGAGGGACTGAACGGCGAGAACAAGCTGGCCTTCGCCGGTCCGTTCCTCGACACCGACGGCAAGCCGAACGGCAGCCTCGTCGTGGTCGAGGCGCCCGATCTGGCCGCGGCAGAAGCGCTGTCGGCAGCAGACCCCTACGCCAAGGCAGGGCTGTTCGAAAGCGTCGAAATCCGGCAATGGAACTGGACTTTCAACAAGCCTGCGGCGACCTGATTTCCAGCCCAGGAGGAGCAAAAAAGATGAACTACTGGCTGTTCAAATCCGAACCCTCGGTGTTTTCCTTCGAGGACCTCAAGGCGAAGGGCAAGGGCGGCACGCAATGGGACGGCGTGCGCAACTATGCGGCGCGCAACAACATGAAGGCGATGCAGATCGGCGATCTCGGCTTCTTCTACCATTCCAACGATGGGCTCGACGTGGTCGGCATCGTCGAGGTCTGCGCGCTGGCCCACCAGGACAGCACGTCAGACGACCCGCGCTGGGAATGCGTCGATATCCGCGCCGTCAAGGATGTGCCGAAGCCGGTGACGCTGGAACAGGTCAAGGCCAATCCCAAGCTTGCCGAGATGGCGCTGGTCCGGCTTGGACGGCTTTCCGTGCAGCCGGCGACGCCGGCCGAATGGAAAGAGGTCTGCCGCATGGGCGACCTGACGCCGGCGCCGTGACGGCGCTGACGCCAAACAGCGCGCGAAACTTCATCCTCGACAACACGGCGCTGATGGCGCCGCCGCATGTGCCGGAGATCCTGCTGCATCTGGCTGACGAGGCGCATGAATTGTGGCAGCGGACCGAGGACGAACTGGCCGAAATCGGTCTGCCGCCGCCCTTCTGGGCCTTTGCCTGGGCCGGCGGCCAGGGCCTTGCCCGCTACATCCTCGACAATCCGTCTGATGTGCACGGCAAGCGCGTGCTCGACTTCGCCTCCGGTTCCGGCCTTGTCGCCATTGCGGCAGTGAAGGCCGGCGCGGCAGAGGTGATCGCCGCTGACATCGACCCGTTCTGTGCGACCGCGACCCGCCTCAACGCCGAGGCCAATGGCGTCGGAATAAAGTTCCTCGGCACCGACTGCATCGGAACCGATGCGGGCTGGGACGTGGTCCTGGCCGGTGACGTCTTCTACGACCAATTCCTCGCCGACAGGCTGAAGCCATGGTTCGCTACGCTGAAGGCGCGTGGCGCCGACATCATCGTTGGCGATCCCGGCCGCTCCTATCTGCCGAAGACCGGGCTGGAACCGCTTGCCGTCTATGAAGTGGCGGTAACCCGGGCGCTGGAAGACGCCCTGGTCAAGCGCACGACCGTCTGGCGGTTTGCTTGACGGCACCGCCGAACAGGCGTTCCATCACGCATCGATTTTGAGAATACGCATGTCGTCCCAGAACCGCTGGGCACCCCGGTTCGGGCCCGGGCATGCTTTTGGGCGACATGCTTGCGGGGAGGGAAATCATGGATTTTCAGCAGTGAACTGGCTGGCGGTGATCGTCGCCGCCGTGGTGGCGTGGTTGTTCGGCGCTGCCTGGTACATGGGCCTGAGCAAGCCCTGGCTCAAGGCCGCCAAGCTTGATCCGGCGACCATGAGTAAATCGCCGCTGCCTTTCGTCATCAGCTTCGTCGCGGAAATTGTCATGGCGCTCGTCATGTCCCTGATCATCGGAGCGATGACCGGTGGCGAACCGAGCCTCGTTGCCGGACTCGTCTTCGGCTTCGTTCTCTGGCTGGGATTCGTCGCCACGACGCTATCCGTCAATCATCGCTACCAAGGGTTCGGCTGGGACCTGACCATCATAGACTGCGGCCACTGGCTCGGCGTGCTGCTTATCATCGGCGCGGTGATCGGCTGGTTCGGCGCGGCGGCCGTCGCCGGCTGACCTGCCGCCATAGGTCCACGACCGTCGGCTGGCCACTCACAGCGACCTGAAGCTCAGTCAAGCGTCGGGTCCGGCTGCGGGTTGTGAACTTCGTTCAGGAGCCACTCCCTGAACGCCACGATCCTGGGGTCGTTGGCCGATCCGATGGGATAGACCAGATGATAGGCGAAGTCGGGCGGAACCTTGATGCCAAGTTCGAAGGGCCGGATCAGCCGGCCCTCGGAAAGGTCGTTTGCCACCATGGCAAAATCGGCGAGTGCGACGGCATTGCCGTCGAGTGCGGCCTGGACGGCGTCGGTCGAGGTGCCGAACACGATCGTCCGGCTGTCGTCGAAATCGTCGATGCCGGCCGCTGCCATCCACATCCGCCAGTTCGGCCACGTCACGCCTTGTCGCGCCCACTCGATATGGGCGAGCGTGTGATGGAAGAGATCGCGTGGCTCGCGCAGCGGCGGGCCGGAGGCCAGCAGGCTGGGGCTGCACACAGGAATGATGATGTTGTCGAACAGCCGGTGGGTGCAAAGGCCCGGATATTTTCCCGCGCCGAAACGGATGCCGACATCGACATCGTCCAGGTCGAAATCGCGTAATTCGGAGGCAATGTCGAAGCGGAGCTCGATGCCCGGTCGCTGCTTGCGAAAATCGTCGACGCGTCGCATCAGCCATTTTGTCGCGAACTGGGCGTCGAGGGTCACTTTCAGCAGCGCCGTTCCACGCGCCAGTTTGTGCGCCCGTGAGGCGGCCCGGCCAAGCAGGTCGAGCGCGTCGGTCGAGGCCTCGAACAGCACCGCGCCCGCCTCGGTCAGCCGGATGGTGCGGCTGGTGCGCGTGAACAACACGATGCCGAGCTGATCCTCGATTTCCTTGATCTGGTGGCTGACCGCGGCCGGGGTCAGGCCGAGCTCGTCTGCGGCGCGGGTGAAATTGAGGTGCCGGGCCGCCGCTTCCAGCGTCCTCAGCGCACGGGTTCCCGGAAGCAGGCGCGCCATCACTGCAGGACGAAGAGAGGCCGGTCGAGCATTTCAATCCTCAAATTAAACTTGAAGATAGAGAGAAAACTACTCGTTTCTCGTTTTGATTTCAATCCGTCATGATGCGGTCATCGAACAAACCGGATTTGATGTCCGGAGAAGCGGATTGCACCATGTCTCACATCGTCTTGAGCTCCGTAACCGTCCGCCCGGCCTGGTTGCGCGCGGTGTCTGATTGGTTCCGTGACGCAAAAATCGCGGTCAACCTGCCGCAGGAGAACGTCGAGGATCTTCCGGATCGCCAACTGCGCGACATCGGCGCCGAACGCAAGGATGTCGCGCGCGCGATGGACCGGGAACTC
>NZ_CAKXZS010000036.1:35187-36071 GCF_935822925.1 Mesorhizobium ventifaucium | reverse complement strand
AGGTGCACGATGCAGGTCTGGACTACGGTCTGCGGAAAGACGGCGTTGATTGCTTCGGGGAAGCCTTTCAGTCCATCGACGACGGCGATGAGGATATCGCCGACGCCACGGCTCTTCAGCTCGTTCATGACACGCAGCCAGAACTTGGCGCCCTCGGTCTGTTCGATCCAAATGCCGAGGATCTCCTTCGTGCCATCCGGCAGGATGCCGAGCGCGATGTAGACGGCCTTGTTGCGCACGAAGCCCTCGTCCCTGATCTTGACCCGGATCGCATCGAAGAAGACGAGCGGATAGACCGCATCCAGCGGGCGGTTCTGCCACTCGGCCACTTCCTCCAGGACGGCGTCGGTGACGGCCGAAATCAGGTCCGGCGACACGTCGATGCCGTAGAGCTCCTCC
Organism: Mesorhizobium ventifaucium; assembly: GCF_935822925.1. Classification (GTDB taxonomy): domain Bacteria; phylum Pseudomonadota; class Alphaproteobacteria; order Rhizobiales; family Rhizobiaceae; genus Mesorhizobium; species Mesorhizobium ventifaucium. The sequence continues at coordinate 35,672 of NZ_CAKXZS010000036.1, read as the reverse complement.
AGATGGCCGCGGATCTCGCGCACCGTCATGCCGCGCGCATACATGGAGATGATCTTGTCGTCGAAATCGGGAAAGCGGCGCTGGTATTTGGCGATCAGCTTCGGATCGAAGGTCCCGGCCCGGTCGCGCGGGATCGACAGCGTCATCTTAGATGTGCCCGTCAGAACCGACTTTCGCGAATGGCCGTTGCGGCGATTGACACCGCCTTCACTGCGTTCCTCCTCGAGATGCTCGTCGAGCTCAGCATTCAGAATGCGCTCCGAAAGCGCCCTCTTCAGATCGTCGAGCAATCCGTCCTTGGCAAACACCTCATTCGGATCGCGGCCGGCAAGCAGTTGGTCCAGAAGTTCTCTCTCGATAGCCATGTGATGATTCTCTCCTTTCCATCATCATGGCCTCGCGCACAGAATTCCTGACAGTCCCCTGAGGAAGTGCACGTAACAGCGCTGCCAGACTGCCTCGGGCAGGACTTCGCGGATCGCTAC
>NZ_CAKXZS010000036.1:0-35177 GCF_935822925.1 Mesorhizobium ventifaucium | reverse complement strand
CACTCACCTCAGAGCATGGGCCGTTCCCTCTCCAAAGCTTTTTGCAGAACCTTCAGGACACTATCATGGCATGGCTTAAGCCCTATGAGGCTGGGCTCAGGCCGTTGGCACAAAAGGAACGGCCGATCAACGCAAATTGATCAGGAATCTTCGTGTGCTTGGGCCGCCACCCAAGTGGGTCCCTCCGCCGGGCTCCTTAGAGTACATTGCAGCACGACTGGAGGGGAACGGGCGGATTCCATCTAGACAAGCTGCTGTCTCGTTGCAGAAAACCGGGCGAAACGAACGATGCCCATGCGGATCAGGCAAAAAGTACAAGCGGTGCCACGGGCAACTCAGCTAACAGATCAACGCTAGCTGCCCGGGAGACAGGCGTCTCAGGCAGAGCAATAGCAAAACGCGTGATTCACCATAAACGCAGGAGGAAAGGCAATCGCGACGCGCAGCAGGCGAACGTTCGGCGGGATTCTCCGGACACCGCGCGATCCTGCTCCTCCAACTTGCGGACGCAACGACTTGATGTTGCGAGAAGGTGAGTCGCAAGTTTTTAGGACCAAGCTTTCAACCCGAAGTTCAGTTCACGGCTGCGGCCGATCCGCGGCACGCTGAGAATTGTTACAGAAGTAGCTGAGAGACGGTCACGCCATACCCGAGGTGGACCTGGGATAAGGAAGGCGTGAGTAGCCGAACTGCCGAACAGCTGGGGCGATCGACACACCCGCCCCGTGGACGTTTGTTCGGATGGCAGTCTCCTGGCCAGGGCATGGCTCCGCCCCATCTTCCCGAGGCCGTTCGCCTCGGTGCCACCAGTGGGCGCTCGCCAGATAATCGCAGGAGTCCGCTCGTTCAGCGCTAATGTCTGTATATCCTTTTTGTGAAGCTTTTTGCAAAGACTTAATCCGTAAGTAACAGAATACATTGAAACGACACGCTAGCAACGTAGCCCGTAATTTTCATTTGAGAATGTTAACAGTAAATATCACCTTTTGAGTGATTAGAGGTTATGTTTAGACGCAGGAATGAAGGACAATGTTGGCCATCGTTACCGAATCAAAGCGGCTTCGGCGAGCTGCGGCTTTAACTCCCCCTACTTGGCGCGCGACCGTTGGGGTGCTCCCACACCAGTAACACTCTAGATCCCCAGCTGACGGGCTGTCATCAATAGAAGGGCATACTTAGATCCAGGTAGCCGCCAAATCGGTGCCCAAGCTCCCTATACCTACTGCGCCGACGCCATTTGAGCGGGGCCGGCTCCGCAAAAATATCAGAAGCATAGGGAAGACCATGGCCAAAGTAGCAATCGTGACCGGCTCGGCGACGGGTATGGGAGTTACTTGTGCCATCGACCTCGCGGCGCGGGGCTGGAACATTACGATCAACTATAGTCGAAGCAAGAAGGAAGCCGAGGAGACTTATGCCAAAGTCACAGCGGAGGGTGTTGAAGCCATTGTTGTGCAGGCGGACGTGGGGCAGGATGCAGATTGCCGCAGGCTGGCCGCCGAGACCTTGTGCGAATGGGGGCACATCGACGGTCTTATCAATAACGCTGCCATTACAAAGTTTCAAAGAGCCGGCGACCTTGAGGACGTCACACCGGAGAATTTCGATCAAATATTCCGCGTGAACACCACAGGCCCGTTCATGATGAGTCGTGCTGTGTTTCCGGCTATGAAAAAAAATGGGAGGAAAGCAAAGAGCGCGGCGCGATTGTGAATGTGTCCAGCAATGCCAGCTTTATCGGGAACGGCAGCTCACTGCCATATATGCTCTCTAAGGGTGCCCTAAATACTCTTACCCTGATCCTGGCACGTTGGCTCAGCCCGGCCGTTCGGGTGAATGCCATTTCCCCCGGTTTTATCCAGACGCGTTGGATGCTGAATGGCGTGGCGAAGTTGAATACGTCAAGATGAAAGAAAAACGAGGAACAGCGAACGCCTCTGCGCCAGGCAGGCACACCGGAACAGATGTCCGAGGCTGCGCTATTCTTCCTGACGGAAGCGTCAAACATCACCGGTCAGAACATTGTTGTGGATGCCGGCAGCCATCTTGGACTGCTGTCGGAGCCTTGGAGCTAAACGTGGACCAGCAGGCGCGCCAAGGTCCCAGCCTACCAAACCTCTGACTGTTAAGAACCAGGGTGGGATCTTTTCCAGCCATGGTCGTCATTCGTGCTCACAAAGAAATTCTCCTTCGGGCTCCGTTTAGCTTCCCTAAACATTCTGCAGGACGTTACGAGACGATCTTTCATGTCAGTAGCAATAAATTGTAACACATGTAAAATTACAAAATGTATCTTAATCTTAACCTACTTGCCTATCACGCGAGTCGATTGTATTCTAATAGACGACATAGCCAACGTATAAAAGCGCCAATTAGAACGATGGGTTGAATTACTCCCGTGTGTACTGTCCAAGCGAGAGGTGACGCCACTTCTCTCCAGAACCCAATTGGATTCACAAGCGCCCCAAATGACAACTGTAACGCACAGGCATGACTCACACGCGGAGCAACTATCATGAACACTCTCGATCAGAATACCACATGGGAGCAAGCGGCACGAAAGCGCATCAAGGATTCCCATTCCCTCGACGGCGATATCGGTCGCTTGGCCCATTTCTATCGCGGATGGGCCAGTGCCTACGATCTGGATGTCAGCCGCGACGAATACTGCGGGCCGATGATCGTGGCCGAACTGACGGGCGCCGTGCAGACAGCCTATTTGGCCAAAGAGCGAGCACTCATTTCAATCCTGGACGCTGGCTGCGGAACGGGCCTCCTCGGAGTCCATATGGAACGACTCGGCTTTAGGCTGATCGAAGGGCTCGATCTCTCCGAGGAGATGGCCGAAAGAGCCCGGCAAACCCGTGTCTACCGCCATGTCCGAAGCGGTGTCGACCTAAACGGGCCGCTCGCCCAATATCCGAGCGCGAGCTATGATATCACGGTCTGCTGCGGCGTTTTGACCCTCGGGCATGTCCGACCGGAAGCACTGCGCGAATTGGCCCGCGTCACGCGCCCGAAGGGGTTTATCGTTGCAAGCACCCGCAAGAGCTATGCCGAGACCGCATGCTTCGAAGAGGAGGTGCTGCGTTTGGAGGATGCGGGCATACTAGTGCCGACACAGCGACTAAAGGACGGCAGATACGTCGCGGAGGAGGGCGCGGACTATTGGGTTTTTCAGGTGGCCGAGGACGCGAGTGCATCAACGAAGGAGCGGCCATGATAACACTACGGCAAAATTCGAACGAAACGCGGCAACTGGCCCAGGCGCCACTAAAGCGAGCTCAGCCTATGACAAGGGGCGCTTAAGCACCGCATACCGGAGGTATGCACGCCGTCCAAGTCCATCTGACGGTCGTCACACAGCCGGTCCAACAAGAAAATGCGCCAATGTTGCGCCGACTCCCATGGCCAAACAAAAGGGGTACTCATGTCTAACGGTATCGTTGCCAAACTGGATGATAAGCTGCGCGCGAAACGCGAAAGCTTTGACAAAATCCCAGTGGTTGACATCGCGGCCCTTCTCGATCGCAGCAATGAGCACAAGGTGGCGAAGGAGATACGTTGGGCATTGTCGAATGCTGGGTTCATGTATGTGAAGAACCACGGTATTCCGCAGGATTTTGTGGATTCGGTGTTCGATGTGAGCCGTCAATTTTTTGATCTGCCGATGTCGCAGAAGATGGAATTACATGTGAGCAAATCGAATGTAGCCCTCCGCGGCTATATCGAGCCGTTCGGTGAGAACACCGATCCTGGCAAAACGAAAGACCTGAAGGAGTGCTTTGACTTCGGACCTGAACGTTCGACGCTGGAAGGTCCGTTCTTTGGCCCCAACCAGTGGCCGTCAAGTCTGCCCGAGCTTCGGGAACTGACATACGGATACCACCAAAAGATGGTGGACCTCGCAAAAAAACTCTTGCGGGGCATTGCGCTCAGTCTGGACCTGTCGGAAAGCTATTTCGAACGCCTTATGCGAAACCCGATCAGCATTCAGCGGCTGCTTCATTATCCGCCGCAGACCGGCTATATTGGCGAAGAGATCATCGGTATTGGCGCCCACACGGATTACGGCAATCTGACCATCTTGGCCCAGGACGACGTGGGTGGCCTTCAGGTCATGAACCGGCATGGCGATTGGGTCGAGGGCATCCCGATCCACGGCACATTCGTAATCAACATCGGCGACCTGCTTCAGCGGCTCACAAACGATGTCTACCTAGCGAACATGCACCGCGTGGTGAATAGCTCGGGCCGCGAGCGATATTCGCTCCCCTACTTTATCGACGCCGATTTCAATGCGATCATCGAACCATTGCCCTCATGTGTCACGGACAGCAACCCGCTTCGCTACAAGCCGGTGACTTGCGGCGAGCACAAATTCGGGCGTTTCGCAGCAAGTTATGCTCACTTGGCCAAGGCGTAAGGAGAGCGGACAGCCAAATTGCCCAGCTGACTGCGCAGCCGAGTTAAGGCCAGACTGACGGAGCTTGGCTAAACACTTAGTATGGCACTGAGAAATGAAGATCATCCTGTACCAGTTCAAAGTGAACCGCGCCCGAGAAGTTCACCAGGACGTGCGGCGATCGCGGGGCCGGGTGCTCCATACCGTGTGGCGTCGTGCGGCTTTGCCGAGCCGAACCTGCGGCTACGATCCTATTTGAAGAGCTCCCCGGCACTAGCCATTGAACCGCGGTTGCGCGCTTTCACCGCTAAGCATCGATTTAAGTCCTCTCCAGGCTTGGCGCTCAGGTCGAAGCCTGTGCCGCTGTGTTCGCGACATTGAGACGCATGTGCTTGCTCCCAAACGTTTTGCACGACGATCGCACCACCGGACGGATCCTGAGGGCGCCAAGGCCAATAACGGCCGCTGCCAAGCCTCGTATCCGAACTTCTCGCTGTCGTGGCACCCCGCTTCGGCACGGAACGATGGCAGCCATAGCCCCCGAGTGACGTGGCTTCTTAACACTCCTCACAACGTGGAATTCCGCACCGTCAGTGTGACGGCCAACGCATGTTTATCCAAAAAACTTACGTCTGGAGCTGGACAAGAATGTCGGAAACTTGACGAAGGGGTGCCAGGGGCGGCCAGCGGTATCGCGAAGTGGTGCAACTAGATTGGTGCTCCAGTTCGGCACGCAATTTGCTCGCTTCACTGCGGAAGTGCCCCACTCCCTTCTGGAGACTAGTGACATTGATCAAAAATGTCAGGGTCCCTATCGCCAGAGCACGAACGGATATCACGTCGTCTGGGTCGCGAGTTCCGATCTGATTGGATTCTTCAATGGTTCCACAGTATTACGACCTGCCGTCACTGACTGCCCTCACAGCATTCGAGGCCTCGGCACGCCATCTCTCATTCAAGCTTGCGGCTTCCGAGCTGGGCATGAGATCGGGAGAAATCAGCCGGCAGATCAAAGCCATTGAGAACGACCTTGGTGTTCCGCTATTTGTGAGGCGAGGGACCGACCTGATGCTCACCAGCGCTGGCCAAGACATCTACAGCGTGTTGGCAAGTAGCCTTTTAAAGGCATCCGATGTCGTCAGGGCCATTAAGCGCGATCGTTGCCGACACGCTGCTTCCGACGATGCATTTACATCGACGTGATTGATGTCGTGCATGCCACGGTATTACTCTCAGCACGGTCTGGGTGCCATTCACCCTTTGGAGCGGACCGGCGGTCTTGACGCGGCGATGGCAACACGCTTGGCCTCTGACGAGGCTGCGTTCGTGAATGCGATTCTCACTGCGGATCCGAAGGCCCGATTCTTTGAGGACACTCTCGCCTGCAATTTGCGGGATCATATGCGCGGAGCGCTGCGCTAAGCTGGCGGGCGTAGCCTCCGATTGCTAGGGCAGCAATAACTATTAGCCAGCAGATGAGCCACTAGTTCTGTTAAAGCTTAACGGTACGCCGATTTCTGTTTGCATGCTCGATCGTCGGCTCGAACCGCAAAAAAGTTGCCTGCCAGGTGACTTTATTTCGGCTGTTCCCGCACCTCTGTCCGCGTATAACACCAGCCTACAGCCAAGTTTGGAGACAGCCAAATGTCGTTCAAAGGCGTTATTCCGCCCGTCACCACCCCGTTTCACGCTGACGGGGCGATCGACCGCGATGGCTTTTGCATAATGGTCGAACATTTGGTTTCGTCGGGTGTGCATGGCATCATCGTTGGTGGCACCACAGGCGAGTACTACGCCCATTCACGTGACGAGCGCGTCGGACTGCTGAAGCTTGCCAGGACCTTTGTGAAGGGGAACGTGCCGCTAATCGCCGGCGTCGGCGCCATTCGCACCGAGGACTGCATCGAATATGCCCTGGTGGCAAAGGACCTGAAATACGACGGCATCCTGATCGGTTCGCCGTACTACGCTGTCCCCACGCAGCTCGAACTTGCCAATCATGCGCTTGCGATCGACAAAGCCGCCGATATGCCGGTCATGCTCTACAACTATCCCGGACGCACCGGCACGATGATGGATTTCGAGTTCCTGGACCGCGTCGGTCGCAGCTCCAATTTCTGTGCAATTAAGGAGTCGAGCGGCAGCATGAATCAGCTGCACGCCTTGGCTCGGGACTATCCGCATATCGACCTGTTCTGCGGCATGGATGATCAGGCGCTTGAATTCTTCGCCTGGGGCGCCAAGGGGTGGGTCTGCGGAGCTGGCAACTGCCTGCCGGCTGAGCACCTCGCGCTGTACGAAGCGTGCGTCATCGAGAAGGACTTCACCAAGGGCCGGCAGATCATGTCGGCCCTTCTGCCGCTGATGAGGCTTCTAGAGCAGGGCGGCAAGTTTGTTCAAAGCATCAAGTTTGGGTGCGAATTGGCTGGATTGCCAGCTGGACCCGTGCGCCGGCCTATGCGGGCACTCGACGACCAACAGAAGCGGGAACTCGACTCGACGATCCGCACCCTTAAAGCGGCCATCGCGTCGATCACTGCAAAATCCCAAAAGAGGGCCTCCGAGAATGTCATCGCTATTAACGCGTGATGAGTACCAGAACCTAGCGGACAGCTTGCCACTGCCGACCAGCGCAGTGATTGACGGTAAGGCTCGGGCAGCACAATCTGGGGATACTTTCGAAACCATCAATCCCGCCACAGGGCAGGTCATCGCCAGGATCGCTTCCTGCGGCCAGGCCGACGTCGATCTCGCTGTCGAAAAAGCACGACTGGCGTTTGAGTCGGGCGTCTGGTCGCGTGCGCATCCGAGCGAGCGCAAGCGCGTTCTGCAGCGGCTCGTGAAATTGATGGAGCGAGACGCTCATGAGCTTGCAGTGCTTGAGACGCTCGAAAGCGGCAAGCCGATCTATGACGTCGAAACCATAGATATTCCTGAGGCCCTGCATTGCCTGGAATGGCACGCCGAAGCCACCGACAAGCTCTACGGCCAGACGTCGCCTTCCGGCGATGATGTCGTGTCGATGATCGTACGCCAGCCTCTGGGCGTAGTCGCCTGCGTTCTGCCCTGGAATTTCCCGATCCTGATGCTGGCATGGAAGATCGGGCCGGCTCTTGCGACCGGCAACTCCGTCATCGTGAAGCCGGCCGAGCAAACCAACATGTCAACGTTGCGCATTGCGGAATTGGCGCATGAGGCGGGGATCCCCGCCGGCGTCCTTCAGATCGTCACCGGTCCGGGCGAGATCACCGGCAAAGCACTCGGCATGCATCCCGATATCGATATGGTCGCATTCACGGGGTCAACCGACGTCGGCCGGAAGTTCCTGGAATATTCCGCCAGGTCCAACCTCAAGCGCATCGTACTCGAATGCGGCGGGAAGAATCCTTGCATCGTTTTGGATGACGCCGAGAACCTCGATGTTGTAGCGCAGCATGTCACTCAGGCAGTCTTCTGGAACATGGGCGAGAACTGCTCGTCCAATTCACGCCTCATCGTGCACGAGAAGATCAAGGACCGCTTGGTGGAAATGGTTCTCCACAAGCTCCACGAATGGCCTTTGGGCGAGCCGTTGGACCCAGGCAATCGGCTCGGTGCCATTGTGTCGAAGGAGCAGTTCGACCGCATTATGGGCTACATCAAGAAGGGGCGGGCGGAAGGCGCCAGGATCGTGACGGGCGGGAACGCCCACAAGCACGGCAAAGGCTATTTCATCGAGCCGACTGTATTCGACGATGTCACGCCCGCAATGGCGATCGCTCGAGAGGAGATTTTCGGACCGGTGCTTTCGGTCATCAAGGTCACCAACTCTGATGAAGCGGTCCGGGTCGCAAACGACACGCAATATGGACTTGCAGCCTCGATCTTCACAGCCAATCTTGGCAAGGCACATCGTATCGCGCGAGACATCCGCGCAGGAACGGTGACCATCAACTGTTATGGCGAAGGAGACATCTCAACACCCTTCGGCGGCTTCAAGCTGTCAGGCTTCGGGGGACGAGACAAGTCATTGCATGCTCACGACCAATATACCGAACTCAAGACCATTTGGGCGGACATCTCCGATCCTAAGGTCTCGCGTTCGGTAGACTAGCCCGATCGCATCGATGAGCGACCACGCGGCTGTCCGCACGCCTGCGGACACGTCCCTGTCGGGCTGGTACGGTATTCTGCCGCCTCCCAAGGCACCTGAGGTGCTGCGCGGCCGTCACAAGGCGGACTGGCTCATTGTAGGAGCTGGGTTTGCCGGTTTGGCGGCCGCGCGGCGCCTCTCACAACTGGTTCCGAACGAGCGCATAGTGGTGGTCGACGCTCAGCGGGTCGGCTGGGGTGCTGCCGGACGCAACTCCGGCTTCATGATCGATCTTCCGCATGAGCTCGGTGGCGCGCACTACGGCGGAAGCCAGGACCACGACCGCAAGAGCATTCGCATGAACCGAGCCGCGATCGAGTTCTCTGCCTCTGCGGCGGATGAATACGGGTTGCAGAAGTTCTTTGTTCGGGCCGGCAAATTTCATGGGGCGGCAACAGACCACGGTATCTCTGTCCTGCACGAATTCGAGGAGCACCTGACGGGGTTGGGCGAGCCATTCGAGCGGCTCGACGCGGTGCAGCTGAAGGAAATCACCGGAACCGACTTCTTTGTCGGCGGTACCTTCACGCCGGGAACAGTAATGGCACAGCCGGCCGGCTTCATCCGTGGGCTCGCCGAAGGCTTATCTCGCGGGGTTAGTATATTCGAGAATTCGCCGGTCATATCTTTGCAGACCGGAAAAATGCATACCGTGAGGACGGTCGAAAGCGAGATCACGGCGCCGCGGTTGATACTGACGGTCAACGGTCATCTTGAAAGCTTTGGCTTCTTCAGGAAGCGCCTGCTGCATGTGTTCACCTACGCCAGCATGACAAGGCCGCTCTCCAGGACCGAACAGGCGCTTCTGGGGGGTGAACCGCATTGGGGCTTGATCCCGGCCGACCCGATGGGATCAACGATCCGAAGGATCGGCGACCGGATCCTTGTGCGCAATACCTTCACTTATAATCCGGATATGTCCACAAGTGAGAAGCAGATTCGTCGGATCGGCGCTGCGCACGATCGGTCGTTCCACGCGCGCTTCCCGATGCTGGGTGAAATGCCGATGGAATTTCGCTGGGGAGGTCACTTGTGTCTCTCCCTGAATTCAGCGCCCGTATTTGGCGAAATTGAGGACAGGGTGTTCGTAGCCGGATGCTGCAATGGCCTTGGAACAGTGCAAGGTACCCTCTATGGTATGCTGGCTGCCGATCTTGCCGCCGGCAGCAACGAGCCAACGGTTACAGACGCCCTGAACGAGCCAGGCCCGGTTCGGCTTTATCCAGAACCGCTGATGTCGATCGGAGCGCCGTTGAAGCTGTGGGCGATGCAGAAGCGCGCCGGCAGAGAGCTCTAGCTTTCTCGTTCGTGTGCCGCTGCTTCCCGGATCCAGCTACGGAGGCTCTCGGCGGCAGGGGAAAGTGTGCGATTTTCATACCAAGTGAGATAGTAGCTGCCAGGGGCTGGGAGTTCGAGATCCGTCAGTCTGACAAGTTTGCCTTCATCAATCTGCGCCTTGACAAGTCGGTGCCAGCCAACAGCCACTCCTTGATCGGCTTGAGCGGCCTGAAGCGCCACGAAGAATTTCCCGAAGCGCCGACCGCGAGTTGAGCCGTGCGGTACCCCCGCACGTCGCAAAACCTCGTCCCAGCCGGCCCAGTCGGGATCCACCCAGTCAACATGCAGCAGGGGGAGGTCTGCCAGCGACTCCGCCGTCGCATCCCGATGCCTACTTGCAAATCCCGGGCCGCAAACGGGATAGATTGTCTCGTCAAACAGAAGCTCGGCACGTTCGTTCGACCACGATCCGAATCCGTAGCGGATTCGCAATTCGACCTCGGCGCGGAGGTAATCACGAGGATTGTCCGAAATCAGGTGGTCTACGGCGATGTCCTGGTACCGTGTCCAGAAGTCCGGCATGCGCGGGATCAGCCAAGTCGACGCGAAGGCGTCCGTGCACGCCAGCGTGACGTTCTTAGAACGGTCGCCGCGTTTCACATTTCGGACAATGTCTGCGGCCCGCGAAAAACCGCTGGCCAACACGCCATAAAGGTCTTCGCCGGCGCTTGTCAGCGCCACACCGGTTCCCAATCGGGTAAACAGCGGAACCCCCAGTTCGTCCTCGATCGCTTTGATCTGTCGGCTGACGGCGCCGGGAGTGACGTTCAGTTCCGCAGCAGCCAATTTGAATGACAGGTGCCGGGCAGACGCCTCAAAAACTGCCAAAGCAGTCAGGGACGGCAGGTCGTAATAGCGGCGAACCATCTCAATCTCCAAACACTTCAATAATCGCGTGGCAGGATCGCCAAGGCAAGGGTCGCCGAAATTCCGGAACTGGTCTGAAAAAATGAGGTAATAAACTGCGTTACGATTGGTTATATCCAACGCCCACCCGTTTGCGTTCAACATTAGGAAAATTGCGCGCCAGTTCCATCGCAATATGCGACGGCTTACAATGAATCTCCGACTAGGCCAGGTGAACGTAGGCGTGCCGGTGGGGACGGCTTGTAACTCAACAGTCATGTGAGATTTTTTCTGACAGGACGTCACTGGTCTTTGGCGGCAGTTCAGAGGATATGATCCGAACATTCCACTCAGGATAGCTCGAAGCTATGACTGACATTGAAATGAAGTTGCGGCCATGGCAGGCGTGGCGAATTTTGGCGCGGTGCCGAGTTTCTGTAACACCGCGGTAGTTGCGCACTTTCTTGGACCTCCTCAACGGAAATTCTGGCGGGGCTCTTGCTAGATCCAGAGTAAAGCAATAGACACGGATTTGGTTTTGGGAGGATCCATGGCTGAGAAAATGAATAAGATAACTGTCTTCTTAGTCTCAGAGGATTCGAAAGATGTAGACGACATCATTGAACCGGGCGTTGAAGAAATGAAAATCGAGGGTATTGGAAGTTTCTTCAGCGTTGATTCCTCGGTATACCAGCCGGACTGGGTCAAGGATTTCTTCGGTGACCATATCGCTGATAAATTTAAGATACGAACAGCAAGCTCAAGGGGTTTGCTTCTCGTTCCAATCGAAGATGGTTCGGCAAAGCGGTTCTTTGCGGTGTCCTTCGGACATGGCCGCCATTACCTCCGGGAAGGCGTGATCGATGATCGCTTCGGCCTAAAAGTCGTTCTGAATACAGTTGAGCGCAACAGTCTTCGAAGCATCGACAAGACTGCCTTGGGTTCACTGCCAAAGCAGAGCCGCGAACAAATGAGCGGTGAGGGAGAGTTCGCAAATTTTGGCGTTGATATCGAACAGGATCTTGTCAATTCTGTTACAGGTCGGTCGAAAGATAAACGGCTTGGCAACGTCATTAGTGGCAAGGACGCTTTGTCTCTCTCTGCGAAGGTGGACCTATCCAATATAAAGGATTTTTTGCCTGTCCTGCTCGACCGATTCAACAGCAAAGACTACCAAGCTGAGTTCGACTGGATTGACCAAATCAAAGACGTACGAAATGCCAAATTGGCAGCCAAGCTCGACGGTTGGCTTTTGGTCACGCTCAAATCATCAGACCACTCTAAGGTCTGGATGGCGCCGCCGGCGGTACTCGACTGGGTTGACGTGAAGGGGTTCACATACTCGTCTGCCAAAAAGGCGACGATGTTCGAGGATATGATGCTCGCGGACCTCCTCGTACAGTTCGACGGGAATGAGATAAGTCTTGAAGGCATTCGGGCAAAGCGAGTGTTTTTAAGGTCCGCCAAATCGGACGCCGTCTCTGCCAGTTGGGGCGCTTATAGGTGCCTGTACGCAGAAGCGGAAATTGATGGGACAACGTACGTTCTCAATAATGGGCGTTGGTACGAGATTGCTGAAGGATTCGCTACTCAGGTTCTGAAGGAGTTCAAAGCGTTTCCCGCGGCAACCATCGATCTCCCAAACTACAATCACGCAAATGAAGGCGCATACAATCTTGCAGTGCCCGCAGTCCTGGACGGGTCCGTTTGCCTAGACGAGCAGCTTATCTCGCACGGAGGGGGACGGAGCAAAATTGAGTTTTGTGACATAAAGACGGGCGGAGGCGAGTTGGTGCATGTCAAGCATTATGGTGGCTCTGCACAGCTAAGCCACCTGTTCAACCAAGGAGTAGTGTCGGCGGAGCTCTACCTTCAAGACCCCGAGTTTCGCGCGAAGCTGAACAACATACTCCCCGAAGCCCACAAACTGGCTGATCCCTCCGCAAAGCCAAACCCCGCCGATCACGAAGTCGTCTTTGCGATTATCAGCCAATCAAAGAACGCCTTGGAGATACCTTTCTTCAGCAAGGTGAGTTTACGCAACGCACGGCGCCGGCTGATGGCATACGGCTATAAGGTGTCGGTAGCGAAGATTGGTCACGCGGCCTAGATTTTGCTGCCCACTAAGATTTGGGGCATGCGCGACACCATCCAGTGAGGGCGTCAGCGAGCTTTTCCCCCCTGTCCCCATCCGCCGTTCGAGTTGGCGCTTTGTGCCCGCTCTTACTGCTCCTAGCGGTTTCGTCGTTATAAGGTCACGATGTAAACGCCATGTCGGGGCCATCTTTCGGAATGCAAGTGATTTGGGAGTCTGCCGATTCTGTGTCAGAATCGGAGATCGGCTTGTGTCTGGAGTTGACCCCACGCGTTGAGCAGCAGCCGCGGTGTTTCGAGATGATCAATGGCGCTGTTGACCGGAGGCGTTGGTCAACGGATGACAAGGCGCGTTCGTCACATAGACCTTGGAACTGAACGCCGTCATCTCCGAGGTCGCCCGCCGCGACGGGCCTGAGACCGCAGCAGGTCTGCCTGGCGACGAGAAGCTCGCAAGCTCGCCTCCGCATGGGAGCGGAGTGACGTCGCCTGCATGTCTATGCGCCGGATGGCCGAGCGTCCCATCGCTCATCTCGCGGGCTTCGTCGGAATCGTCGAACCCTGGCTGCGCGAGAAGCTCGGACTGACCAGCCAGAAGACGAAGCTCGCCGAGGCCATCCGCTACACGCTCTCACGCTGGCAGGGTCTGATCCGCTTCCTCGACGCGCTCGATCCGTCCGATCGCATTCAACGCAAGAACGCGCTCGTCGCCGGGTCGGAGGCGGTGCCGAGCGCTGCGCCGTCGTCGCCTCGCTCATCCAAACCGCAAGCTCAACAGTGTCGAGCCGCTCTGCCGTCTCGACGGGCTCACAAAGATTTCCAACATGCGCCTCACAGTGCTCCCCAGTTCGCAATTGTCTTGCCTGCATCCGGCGCTGATCAACGTTGTCACGTCAAAACGGCAAGGCCGGCTTGAATATCTCTACCTAGTTGCAGGGAGAGTTAACTGATTTCATCGCCGCGGCCGCTAGTCACGCTGCTGTCGTTAGGATCCGACGCGTGCAATTACAACTTGAACTGCGATCGCCCCACAAACAAGGTGTACGGCGGCGCTTTACTCAACGCACAAGTGAGACTTTTGCAGTAGGTCGAATCTTCGAACTCCGGCAATAGTTCCGACCGGCTCACACAGGCCGCACCGTTTGTTCTTGGAGGCCGGCATGACTGCTCAACTACAACTCTCTCGTCGGGGAGGGCGGGAAGCGCGGCGGACGATCCGCACGGCGCCAAAAGTAGACATGTTGCCGACGCTGCAGCGCGGCCTGCCGGTGGTAGAGCCGATGGATGCCGAGCAGGTTGAGCGCGTTCACGAGGCTTCTCTCGCGATCCTGGAAGAAGTAGGCGTGGTCTTTCGCGATCCGATCGCGATTGAGGACTGGAAGAGAGCCGGAGCCGACGTGCGCGCGGATGACCGCGTTCATCTCGACCGCGGCCTGGTCATGGAGCTCATCAAGACCATTCCCCCCAATGTCGAATACTTCGCGCGGGATCCAGCGAAGAATGTCGAGCTCGGAGGCGAAAACTCCATCTTCGTGCCGATGACCGGCGCGCCTTACATGCGCGACCTCGATGACGTCAGGCGTGGCCCGACCATCGCGGACCTTGGCACATTCCACAAGCTGGCGCACATGATGCCCGCGTTGCATTCATCAGCGCATCACATTGTCGAGCCAATGGATGTTGTTGTCGCGCACCGGCACCTGCATATCACCTATTCGTCAATGAAGCACTCCGACAAGATTTTCATGGGCATGACCACCTCGCCCAAGAACGCTGAGGATGTGCTCGATATGTGCGAGATCCTTTTCGGTGAAGGTTTCCTCGAGAAGCATTCAGTGACCACCGGAAACTGCAATGGCAATTCGCCGCTCGTGTGGGACCAGGTGATGCTGGGCGGCATGCGTGCTTTCTGCCGGCGCAATCAACCCGTCTTGTGCTCGCCCTTTGTTCTCGGCGGCGCGAATACGCCGGCCTCCACCGCGGCCGCAGTGGCACAGCTTAATGCGGAGGCACTTTCTGCGCTCGCCTATACGCAAGTGGTGCGGAAGGGCTGCCCCGCGATCTATGGGCATTACCTGTCGACCGTGTCGATGCAATCGGGAGCGCCAATGGCGGGCACACCAGAGATATCGCTCATGAACTTCATGATCGGTCAGATGGCTCGCCGCTACAACGTCCCTTGGCGCACCTCGAACCTGCTCGGCGGCGCCAAGATCTTCGATGCGCAAGCTGGATATGAAAGCGCGATGACGATGATGGCCGTGCTTATGTCGGGCGCAAACTACATTTGGCATTCCGCTGGCTGGAATGAAGCCGGCATGCACTGCTCGATCGCAAAGTTCGTTGTCGACGCCGAAGTCTGCGCCATGGGCTATCGCATGACGCAAGGCATCCAGTGGGACGACTTCGATGAGGCCCTGGCTGCGGTCCGTGATGTCGGGCCGGGTGGCCATTACTTTGGACATCCTCATACCCAGGCCAGCTTCGAGAAGGCCTTCTTTATTCCGAAACTCTTCGATAATAACTCGATCGAGCAGTGGTACGCTGATGGCTCCAAGGACATCAAGCAACGTGCCCTCGATCATGCGCGCCGTCTTCTGGCCGAATATGAAGAGCCTAAGCTAGATGTCGCGAAGGACGAGGAATTGCGCGCTTATATCGACCGTCGCTCGCGGGAAATTCCCGCCGTCGACGCACTCAACGAGGAATACTGAGCATCATGCGAATTGACCGGATCAACGTCTATACGATCCAGCTGCCTGTCAAAGGGGGCACCTATCGAATGGCAAGCGACGACGTCGGCGCGCTTGACAGCACCCTTGTCCAGGTCGTGACCAATGACGGGTTGACTGGCTGGGGCGAAACCTGCCCCATTGGGCCGGTTTATCAGCCGCATCATGCACTCGGCGCACGCGCGGCGATTGCCGAAATCGCACCCGGCCTCATTGGTTCTGAGATTGCTTCGATCAGGCTTCTCGCCAAACGCATGGACGAGCGGTTGAACGGGCACGGATATGCCAAGGCAGCGTTCGACATAGCGTTCCTTGACCTCCTCGGCCAGCGGCTGGGAGTGCCGGTCTCGACACTGCTGGGTGGCGCGCTAGCCGACCGTGTTCCGGCCTACTATTCGCTGATTGTTGGCCCGCCTGAAGAAACGGCCAGGATTGCCGCCGACAAGGTGAAGGCGGGTTATCCACGCCTGCAGGTCAAAATCTCGGGGCGAAATCTCGAAGAGGATGTGGCTACGGTTCACAAGGTTTGGGAGGCGGTCGGCTACAAAGCGCGTATCGCAGTGGATGGCAATAGGGGCCTCACCATCGCTGCCGCGATTCTACTCGACCGGCTTTGCCAGGCAATCCCCTTTGTTTTCGAGCAGCCTTGCAACACCATAGATGAAGTTGCCACGCTGAAGGGCAGGGTGACGCATCCGATCTATCTGGATGAGAACACCGAAGATCAGAATGCAGTGCTCCGGGCGATCTCCTTAGGCATCGCGGATGGTTTCGGCTTCAAGGTCACGCGCTTGGGCGGCCTCACGAAAATGACGACCGTGCGCGACCTTTGCGCCATCCGCTCGTTACCACACAGTTGCGACGACGCCTGGGGCGGCGACATAATAGCGGCGGCCTGCGTGCACTTAGCTTCCACTGTGGAGCCGCGCCGTCTTGAGGGCGCCTGGATCGCGCAGGAATATATCGAAGGGCATTTCGACGCGAAGAATCCGATCCTCATCGAAAACGGTCACATTGCCGTACCGCAGCTGCCAGGCATCGGTATCAAACCGGAACCCGGCATGTTCGGTGAGCCGGTAGCCACGTACGGATCCTAGTGAACGCACCCGCCAACATCAGCGCAATGACGTCGTTGGTCACGCCGAAAATTTCGGCGGAGGCCGATCGACCATTTGACTTGGTCGTTCTTGTTTTACCGGGGTTCTCGCACTTGGCGCTTCACGCCTATATTGAGCCCTTCAGCATCGCCAATATGGTGTCAAGACTGCCGCTGTTCCGGTGGCGAATCGCCGGGCTTGACGCTCGGCCAGTCGAGGGTGCCAATGGCCTTTCGGTTGCTGTTGATGTCCCTATTGATGAACTGGTTTTGTCCTCGAACGATCGTAGACCGAACCAGCTCGCTATAATGACCGGCGAGCCGGTAGAACGGCAACTGACGGCTGAGCTCAACGGGTTTCTGAGAACGATGGCTCGTCGTGGGGTTCCGATATCTGCGGTCGGGACAGCGACATGGCTGCTTGCGCGGACGGGCCTTCTGGCAGGCACACGCTGCACGATCCACTGGTCGCGGCTTGCTGCTTTCGCCGAGGTGTTCAACCAACCCCGCATAAGCGATTCCCTGTTTGTGAAAGACGGCCAGTATTCAACCTGTGCAGGAGAACTGGCAGCCTTCGACCTGGCCGTCGACCTGATCGGCAGCCATGCAGGCGGGTATATTGCACAGGAGGTCTGCCGCCACGCAATTGTCGAAGGCCAGCGCTCAGGATCAAACCGCCAGACCGGGCCGTCGGGTCTGGCTTTTGCCGGTGTGAGCGACAAACTCCTGATGGCAATGCGGATCATGGAAGAAAACGTGGAGTTCCCACTGGCAATGGACGAGGTCGCCCGACGGGCCGGAGTGTCACGGCGCCAGCTGGAACGCCTGTTCGCTTCCCATATAGGGCTTCCGCCGGTGCGTCACTATCTTCGAATCCGCGTAGACCATGCGAAGCGCCTGATAGAAGGCACAAGGATGCCCTTCATCGACATTGCCATGGCGTCCGGGTTCATGTCTGCTTCGCACTTCGCAAGGTGCTTCAGAGCCTTCCATGGAATGTCGCCGCAGCAGTGTCGAGCGATGGTGCCGGCCTGGGTTGGGCCCGGCCTGAGATGATGGATTGGTGTTGGAGCAAGGGAGAACAGCGGCACCTCCACCCATGCCAATTTCTGGAGCCGATCTGCCCACCAACAGACACGTTCCGGATCACAGCGGAAAGCGGCGAGGATTAGCGCATGCCACTGTCCTCTTCCCGTACCGACCGACGTTGGCGGGACCTTTGGATTGATCACGCCGTTCGACGGCACCGACCATGATGGCGCAGCATGACTTCTCACCATTGAATGATGCAGGGGCGGCGATGATGTCATTTTCATCGCGAGAGGATTCTCTGATTGAACTGCTGCGTTGCAAAGATGCTGCAGCATCTCGGGGATGGCCGTTTGAGGAACGTAGCGTAGGTGCGGTTGGCGGTCACCGGCACGAATATCGCCCGGCGTCGCGCCATTTTGCACGGACGGTCAGCCGGCCAATGCCGGATCCAGCCTCGGTCATGCCGCAGCTTATGGTTCTCCAGTCAGGTGTGGTGCGCATTAGACAGGTAGATGACAATGACAAAGGGCATGCCGCTTGTCTTCGAGACATTCCTGGAAAGGCTGTCGGAGAGTGTCGACGAAACGGATTTCCGTGAAGCCCTGGCCAGCGCGGCATCGGGACTTGATCTACTGACGTTTGCCTATTTATCCCTGCCATTGCAACCTTCCGGCGAGCCTAGGCTGATCTCGAATTATCCGCCTCCCTGGACAGCGCACTATCTGCGAAACGAGTATCAGAGAGTCGATCCCGTCATCATGCGTGCGCGACTTGCCGATTGCCCCTTCCGATGGGGATCGGATCTTCGTGGCGTTGAAATATCGCAAGTTCAGCAAAGGCTGTTTGTTGAAGCGGCAGAGTTCGGCATCTGCTGTGGATGGACGATCCCCATTGTTGATCGCAGGGGACGTGCTGCAGCGATGACCTTTGCCGCGCGTGAGCCGTCCGGTTTGCTGCGCGTTGCCGAGCGGCATGAGCAGGCGCTCCAATTCATGGCAACGTGCTTTCACGTTCATGTTCGCCGCAAACTCTCGGGCAGTCGAATGGTGGACGGCATTTTGCTGACACCACGTGAATATGAGTGCCTGCAGTGGGCGGCGCGCGGCAAGTCCGCCTCGGACACAGCCTGCATCCTGGGCATTAGGTCGCGCACTGTCGCTTTCCATCTGGATAATGCCAGGAACAAGCTCGGCGTACGCACAAAAGACCAGGCGATAGCGCTGCTGGCCTCCTCACGATCTTCGATTCTCTAAAAAACCGACTTGCCTTGAGTGCCCTGGGCACAGGCTGTTTCGGTCGGTGCACTCGCCTCTTAGCGCAGGGGTCATTCCTGCCGGCTCTCATGACGCTACTTATTGCATCCGGCGGATTGCAAGCCTGCCCGCATCAATGTTCCTCGCGTGTAGCCCTGTCTTTGGCGAGCGGAACGAACGACGTTGATGGCGCACCGTTCTCGATGGCGGCGAGCGGGTAAGCTTCGTTTCCTCTCGCAATGAGCATGCCGCATCCCGCATCCATGGCTATCCTTGCTGCCATCAACTTTGTCACCATGCCACCCGAACTATGGCGGGCGTGGGAATGGCCCGCCATGGCCTCTATCTCGGGGGTAATGCATCGCACCTCTGTAACCAGACGAGCCAACGGATTGTCATGTGGGTCTTCCGTGAACAGGCCATCTACGTTAGAAAGTAGAATGAGAACGTCGGCGTTCACCATTAGCGCGACCCGTGCCGCCAGCTGGTCATTGTCGCCGAAGCAGATCTCGGTCGTTGCGATCGTGTCGTTCTCGTTGATGATGGGTACGGCGCCAATTTTGAGAAGTTGTTGAAGCGTCGACCATGAATTGAGGCGACGATGCTGGTTCTGTAAATCTTCGCTTGTCAATAACATTTGTCCCACGGCGAAACCGTGGCGCTTTAGACTCTGTTCGTAGGCAAGCATAAGTCGAACCTGACCGATCGCGGCCGCCGTTTGCTTCTCCTCAATTCGCAGCGGTCTGCCCAAACCGTCGAATTGACCAGATCCAAGCGCGACAGCACCGGATGTGACGATGATCACCTGCTGCCCTCGTTCAAAAAGCCGGACGATATCCGCTATCAACGTTTCAAGCCAAGCACTGCGTATTTTGCCGGTTTCTTCATCGACAAGCAGTGCTGAGCCAATCTTGACCACCAGCCGATGAGCCGAAAGCAATTGGACCGCTCTTGTCGTTGCTGCCATTGGGTGTCGCTGTAGTGACAGTGAAGACATGATTTTTCCACTCTCTTTTTGGCGATACACCAGCGAGTGAGCTGTGTGGCGTCACGAAGACAACCGGCGTCAGCTTCTTTTCACGGATCTAGCTCGGAGTTGCGGCCACGCCCTAAATTTGATGAGGAACCTACCACCCCTGGCGATTGGCGGTCATGAAGATTGTGTAAACTTGTTGTAGCGGCAGTTCACGGTTCCTGACGGACGGGCGCATGATTCGCTCCGCACTCAAGGGGTTGGCCGCAGCTAAAGCAGGACGGACGAGGACGTTCTCGATGCGACCGGCAAGCATGGCGCTGAGGCGGGTGCTTTCGCCATTTGCGGCGGATCGATGGTCTCCAACCCCATGCAGGCCGGCCATAAAGCAGAAAAATCGTCGAATTCACCGGCGCAGCTTCACTCCAGCAAACTTCTTCTGAAGTTGGGTTGCCAACGGGCGGACCAAGTGGATTTGCGTCTCGTCCCCGGCTCAATCAGGTTTGCGGCATGGTATGCGTGAAGAAGAGGAGCAACCAGGCCGAACGCGTGCTCTAGCATTCATCATCAGTCAGCCGACTAGCTTAGCCGTGATCTCGATCCCGTTCGTCGGAGGCGTGACGAAGCGGACAGCTCCATCATTCAGCGGTGAACAGTTCCTTGTAGCCGGTCGTCACCATCCAGTTCGCCCGGTCGATATGGCTGCGAACAGCGTTGCGGGCGCGTACCGGTTCAAGGGCCGGGTCGATGCCGAGAATGAGATCTGCCATCTCCTCTATGCTGGCATTGTCGGCGCAGGCGTCGAGGATTCTCAGATAGATCTTGAAATGCTCCCGGTCATAGCTCGTGAGGCTCTCCGACCAGGGGACCTCGTCCCGCAGTGTTAAGCCTTGAGCCCCGTCTGTTCCCGTTGATCGATTCATGTCTGCCGCGAACCTCGCATGTTGATCACTGGATTCAAGACAGAATATCCCAAAATGGGATAATCCGGAACCGGGATTAGTGGCTGAGCCGGTCTTTACCTGACCGGTTCGCCTACATGCCAAAATCTCTTCGATCCCCCCGCCACCAGCGGTTTCTGGACCAGCTGATATCGCTGCGAAAGGCCAGAGGCCTGACCCAGACGCAGGTAGCTGAAAAACTTGGTCGGCCGCAATCTTTCGTGGCCAAGTATGAGGGTGGAGAGCGGCGTCTCGATGTCATTGAGTTTCTCGACGTAACTGCAGTGCTTGACGCTGACCCGTGCGAGATTCTGTTGAGCCTGCGAACGTAGCTGGGCCAGTGCGCCTCCCGGAGCCACGGTTGCCGGGCGGACCAGCCCCGGTTTTCTTCGGCAATCTCAGGCGTCTCAGCCATTCCGCTCCCGCCCTGGCGCGGGCAAGGGCGGGCGCAGCTCTTCTTTTTGGGCCCCCGGCGGAGCAGGGTAGGCGGCACTCCCTTCTAGGGCCGCCGCGTCATCCCGCAACCCTTCGCTCTCGCTTCGGGTCCTTCTCTTCGTTCCGGTCCTTCGGATGCCGTCCGCCTGGACGGCGACCCTTCCGGTCGCAACTCGCCGCCCACCCCCGCTCGTCCCGCTTCCGGGGAAAGCCGCGATTGGCGAGCGGAGGCAAAACGAAGCATGCAAGATAGAAGCGTGCTGTCATCGAAGAGGCAGGCAGAGGCGGGGGGGCGCCCATGTCCTCAATTCCCGCTTTGCGGCCGTCGAGCGTCGGAATCGTTCCCGTTTCCGTCTTGCTAAGGCCCGTTGCGCAGGAATCGGCGCAGGCCCTCGTCCGAGCGGTTCTCCGCTCGCTCGCCGCCTCGATCACAGCCAACAAAACGGGCGCGAGGATTGCTATAGGCAGAAGCTGCCGAAGCATCATCGTGACGATTTGCTCTTTTGCAGCTATGTTCGTTTAGTGTCCCAGTCGGGTGGGGTCTGACCGAGAATGTTGCGAACGAAGAAGTCCAGGAGTTTGCGCTCAGTATAGATGCCTGGCACGCCGTGATCGGCACCAGGCACATAGACCATGTCGAAATCTTTTCCCGCCTTGATGAGTCGGTCGGCAAGCTGGAGCGAGGAGGACGGGTCGACATTGTGGTCCATTTCGCCGACGACGATCATCAGCTTGCCCCGCAGCCTGTAAGCATTGTCGATGGCGGAGGATTGGGAATATTCAATGCCGACTGGCCACCCCATCCACTGTTCGTTCCACCAGATCTTGTCTATCCGGTTGTCGGAGCAGCCGCTGTTGGCGACCGCGACCTTATAGAATTCGGGATGGAAGAGCAGCGCGCCCACCGCGCTCTGGCCGCCTGCGGACCCGCCGAAAATGCCGACATTGGAGATATCGTACCACGGATACCTCGCGGCGGCCGCCTTGTGCCATAGGATGCGATCGGGAAAGCCTGCGTCCTTCAGATTTTTCCAGGCAACGTCATGAAAGGCGCGCGAGCGGTTGTTGGTACCCATGCCATCGATCTGCACAACGACGAAGCCCAGTTGCGTGAGCGGCTCTGTCCGCCTTGAGAAGGATTTTGGGACGAAGGAGCCCTGGGGCCCGGCATAGATATTTCTCCACCACCGGGTACTTCTTCTTCGGATCGAAATTGGCGGGCAGGTGAATCACGCCCCAGATGTCAGTCTTGCCGTCGCGCCCCTTGGCGTGGAAGCTGAGTGGAGGCTGCCAGCCGGCGGCGACGAGCTCGGACATGTCGGCGGTCTCCACCTGCATGAGCTTGGCATTATCGATGGCGCGGTAGAGCGTCATGCGGGGCGGCAGATCGATGCGTGACCAGATATCGACATAATAGCGGCCGTCGGGAGAGAACTCGACATGGTGGTTGGCCGGCTCGGGCGTGAGCTCAGTCAGCCCCTCACCGTCGAAGCCGATGCGGTACGCATGGACGAAATAGGGGTCCTCCCCCGGGTTCCTCCCGCTCGCCTCGAACCAGATCTGGCGCTTGACCGGATCGACATGGTTGACCGCCCGGACCACCCACTCACCGAAGGTGATCTGGTTCTTGAGCGCGCCCGTCTGGCCGTCGAACAGATACAGGTGCTCATGCCCATTGCGCTCGGACGCCCAGATGATCTCCTTCCCGTCGTCGACATCGTAACGAAAGATTTTCCCGGTACGGTGCTGGTTCATCACCAGCGGCTGGTAATCAACGAAGGTCGTGCTGGTCTCTTCGATCAGCGAGCGTGCGCGGCCCGTGGCGGCGTCTACGTCGACCAGCCGATAGAGCTGATGGCCGCGCTGGTTATATTCGAAAGTAAAGCCGCGACCGTCCGCCCACCATTGGAGAGCGGAAAGTTCGAAGGGGTTGGAGAACAGGGCGTTGTCGATCACGATCTGGCGGCGGCCGGCAATGTCGAACAGGACCGGCTGGGGCAGCGGAAGGACATCGCCCGGCTTGGGATAGACCATTGTCGAATATTCGCGCTGCAACTGGTCCGTCGACGAATCGAGGTAGTGGAGCTCCCGCTTGAAGCCGGGGCGAACACGGTAAGCCGCGAGGTGGCGCGAGTCCGGCGACCAGCTCAGCGTCGAAAAGACGTAGTAATTGCCCTCGGATCCATCCCGGCTCAGCGCAACATCCTGCAATCCGTCATTGCTGCGCAGGAAAACATTGTAGTTCTTTATATGGACGATCCACTTCCCGTCGGGCGAGACGCTCCTCTGGTCGGGGTTATTCTCAGCCGGTGGCGTGTAGTGGTGGCTGAGCTGAAAGTACGGGGCGTCTACATCCAATTTCGTGCTGGTGCAGGCATAGCTTGCAACGTTGCAGCTCCACCGGACCTGCTCAATCAGGAAGTCGAGCCTGCGACCATTCTCGGTCAGTTCGAAACGCTCGAAGGGAAGATCGCCGGCCTGATAGCTCTTATGGCTCGCTTCATTTAGCGCCGCCGCCAGACGGGCCTGATCGAAGGCGGCCCGTTTCAAACCCGTGGCAGCATCGACCCGCATGAACTGCTGCTCGCCATGGGTAGTCCGGCGCTATGCGAACGCGTTGGCTCCATTCAGCCAGAACGGCCCCTCGGGGACATTCACGGTGAGCCCGCGATAGCGATCGTTGATCACAGTGCCCGCTCCAAATCGCTCAGCGCTAGCGGTGGATGTGCACCGTTCGAACCGTTGGCCAGCGCTCGAGCGGTTGCCGATCCCGATGCCCCTTGAATAAATACCGCGAGCGCCAAAGGGCCGATCTTGAACATATCTGTTCACCTCTTTCGGTTTTCGGAAGACGCATTGTTGGATCCGGCTTTTCATCGCCGGTGTGCAGCAGCGCTGAGCGTTGCTCGAAGGGGTCAGCACGCGGCTGCAGCCGAGACGGCAGTCACAATGACCCGTGCGCCCTACGCGGATATCCAGGAACTGGCCGGGTGAGCCAGACTGAAGAGTTGGCAGCCGAGCCAGCAGGGTATTTTCCATGTCCACAATGATGGAAAATTCAAAGCCCGATGACGCTTGCAATCACACTCCCTTCCTTTTTCTGCACCTGGAAGGGCCGTAATGGGCCCGGCACAAAGCGTTGGCTATGGACATTCTCTGCGTGGCTGTCGTCAGTCCGTTGATCCGTGTCCGGATGAACGATGCAATATGCGCGCCAAAGGAAAATCCTTTTAGATCACGGCAATCGATCTGACTGGCTGTGTCGGGTGAACGACATTAACGTCGCATATCCGACAGCTCGGACAACCCCAAGTCACATTGACCTTGGGTGTATGTCGGGTTGACAAAAGTGGACCGTCGGGCCCACGGCAAAGGGCGCACGAGGCGCCCTTCATTTCGACTCGGCTGTGCGTAAGCCGACTTCGCCGGTGTCAGAAATGGTACGTGACGCCTGCGCCAATCAGCCAGGGATCGAGCTCCGCCTTCCCCGTCTGCTTGTTGCCGGCCACGGTGACGTCGAAGTCTGGCTTCAGGAAAAGCTTCTTCACGTCGAAGTTGACGCCCCAGTGCTGGTCGACCATGTAGTCGAACCCGACCTGCAGCGCGGTGCCGAACGTGTTCTTGACCTTGAGATCATCGGCGCTGCCGGCTTCCTGATGATAGAAGATCGTATAGTTCACGCCAGCGCCGACATAGGGCTTGAAGGCGCCGAAATCGGTAAAGTGGTACTGCAATGTCAGCGTGGGCGGCAGCAGCCAAACCTTGCCGATGTTCCCCAGCGCGCCGATCGAGCCTTGGCCTGTGATGTTGGCATAGGTGGTGCCGAGGATAAGCTCGGCTGCGACATTGTCCGTGAAGAAATACGAAATATCGAGTTCCGGCGTCACGCTGTTGGAATACGAAAGACTGGAGCCGGGCACCGCGTTAACGTAGCCCGAATCCTCAGTAATGACCCCCAACGCGCGCAGGCGGATCTGCCAGGGGCTTGGCCATTCCGTGAACAAGACACCCTGATCCGGGTCGCACGGTTCTGCAAGGTCTGCCGCGGCCGCCTGCTGCCCTACCAGCACCAGGACGACGGCCGCTGTTACTCCCCGCGCCCAGTTCATTCGCTTTGTTGCCATGATATTTCTCCTTGCTCTTCAGAAATGATAGGATTCACTGTAAATAGTCCTGCAGTATTGATTGAGCTCGACAGAGCTCTGGCGCACATTTTCGTGAACCGCGCACGGATTATTTTCACCGTTCTCGCAGTCATCGACCTGTACTCACTTATTCGAAGTTTGCTCTTTCGGGCTCCCGATTTTATCAACAGGCGTGCCAGCCGATCGCGCTGCGAAGAAAATTGGTGCCAAGACTGATGAATGCGGCTTGCTCGCGATTGTCCTTGGCGTAGCTGTGCCCGCCGGCGCTGGGCTCGTAGAAGTAAGCGGGATAGCCAAGAGCTTGCAGTTTTGCGGCCATCTTACGCGCATGGCCCGGGTGGACGCGGTCGTCGCGTCTCATGGTGGCGAGCAGGATAGGCGGGTAGGGCTGTCCCGGCGACGCGGCGTGGTAGGCGGAGATTTCCCTCAGGAAAGCCCAATCGTCAGCCTTGTCGGGATCGCCATATTCGTCGATCCAACTCGCGCCCGCCAGTAGCTTGGTGTAGCGGCGCATGTCGACAAGCGGAACGGTGCAGAACAGCGCGCCGAAATGCTCAGGATAGCGGGTAAGCATGTTAGCGATCAGTAGACCGCCATTTGAGCCCCCCTCTGCGGCAATCCGCCTCGGCAGCGTAATGCCCCTTCGCACGAGGTCGGCGGCAACGGCGGCGAAATCGTTATGGGCGAGACGCTTGCCCTCCCTCCGCCCGGCATCGTGCCAGCGGGTGCCGAACTCGCCGCCCCCGCGGATGTTCGCCACCACACACGTGCCGCCGCGCTCGAGCCACAGCTTGCCGAGCGAGGAGTAGTAGTAGGGCAGGAGCGATATGCCGAACCCGCCATAGGCGGAAAGGTGAACCGGGGCATCTCCGTTCCCGTTCGCCGGACCAACCTGCGTATAGGGGATCATCTCATGATCGACCGAGACTGCCTCGTGGCGCGTGACCACCAGTTCGGATGCGTCGAAAGTCTCCGGGCTGCGCTTCAGGATTACTGAAGCGCTGAGAGGCGGCGCGGAATTGAGATCGAATAGGAAAAGCTGCGGCGGAGTGATCGGATCCTGAGCGCAAACCAGGACCTCTCCATTGGTCTCGTGATCTTCCGCATCGAGGGACCAGAGGTGAACAGCCCCTTGCGCGGGTAGGGTGTCCAGGGCTCGGCGCGTCCATTCCTGCGGGCCCGGGGTGAACACCTCGAATCTCGGAGCGAGGTTCGCCAGGTACCCGATAATGAGCTTCCCCTCATTCCAGAAGAATGACTGCAGACAGCGCCTCTCGGCTGGTTCAAACAGGGTACTAAAACGACGCTCGCCGGCCAGGAAAGAGGCAAGCGAGATGCCGATCAGCGCGTCGGCGCAATAGGTCGTCCCGGCAACCGTCCATGCTTTGCGCGGCTTTATCGCCAGCCAATCGCCGAAGTTATCCCACCTGGCGCCCTGAGGAAGGTCGATCTCAATCTTCGGCCCGCTTCTATCACCAATGCGGACTATCTTCTCGAGCCAGGCCAGCTGCTCGACGAACCACAGGCGCTCGCTCTCGGCGGTACGGTCCAGATGGCCAGACACACCCAGGGTTTCGGAACCGGTCTCGAAGATTACCGGCGCGGTGAGGGGATCTGCGCCACGCTTCCACAGTCGCACGGTGCGTGCGTAGCCGCAGCGCGTGGCCATACCATCACCAAGCGCACTGGAAAGCAGAAGAGTGTTGGGATCGAGCCAATCAATGTCGCCCTTGGCCTCGGGGAGATTGAAACCGTCGGCGACAAAGCTCAGAGAGCTCAGGTCGAATTCGCGATGAACGACCGCGTCGCTGCCGCCGCGCGACAGGCGCAGAACGGCTCTTTCTCGTCTCTCCGGCTCGATCGACGCACCACTCCAGATCCAGTCCTCTCCGTCGCTGGCCGCGAGGGCATCCAGATCGAGCAGTAGCTCCCACCGGGGATCGGCCTTCATGTAGACGGCAAGCGTGGTCCGGCGCCACAGTCCGCGCGGATTGCCAGCATCTTGCCAGAAATTGTAGAGGTACTGACCGCGGCGCGTGACCAGGGGAAGCCTGTCGGGTCGGTCGAAAATCGCTGTCAGCGCCGCCCGGTCGCGCTCGAACTGTGCTCCACCGAAGTGCTTCAGGGTCTTTGCCGACTGGCCGGCCGTCCACGCAAGTGCCCGTTCGCCTCCTACATCTTCAAGCCAAAGGTGGGGGTCATCGTCGGGTGCATTCACAGTTGGCCGGAAATCGAATTCGCTCATGTCCGGACAACCCAGAGGAATGACCGCGCAATGGCTTCCGTCTGCTCGGGAACGCTCAGTGTTTGCGGCGGCGCCCGCATGTTCGAAAAGCGTAATCATCAGGCGGGTTTCTTCTCAGTCGGTGCGGCGTCGCAGTGCTTTTGCGCATAGGACTGCATCTGTCGTGCCAACTGGGAAAATCGTTTGCAAACAATGCGATCGCCCTGGCAGCGTTGTGTCACATGTCCGACATCGTCGAGAATCCGACAACAGCGCACAGCGTAATCACCGGATCAACCTCCGGCGCGGACACCGTGCAGAACTCAAGCAGTGAAGCTCACAACGACTTGACTCCGACATCTTCGCTCCGGAACGCTTCACGCAGCTGGATTCAAGATACAATGAGGTGTGGACGCCGTGAGTGACCGAGCCGGCTGCGCCTGTGAGTCTGGACACCGCCAGCGGTAAAATCGGAGATCCGAGGAAAGGGATGGGGCGCCGCTCGGCCGACCTGATGGTTGTCCAGGCCCTGCAAGCAATCTTGGCCTGCACCGTCCCCTTGATTGCATTCTTGCAGTCTGCCGATCGCGCCAGCAAGCTGCGTTCCAACGGACACATTGGAATGGTCGCTAGGCCAACTTCGGCTGCTGGCGAACCGTCGTTCGATATGCAAGCTACGAGGGTCAGGAGACAGGGAAGCTCCGGCTCGGCGTGCTCTCGGCGAGGCAGCCAATGATCGACGATGTCTCGCTGACGCGCATTGGTATACCGCAACAAGGGCAGTGCGGCGGCAAGTCTGCCTGGGAAATCGGCTGCAGCAGGGGCAAGCCGAGCCCGGCCGCGCTCCATCTCGAAACGGCCGGCAAAGAAAGCGCCGCGTTAGCACCGCCAAAAGAAGCGATTGCGCGCCTCGCCGGTTCGTTTTTGCGGTCCACTGAACAGCCGGCTTAACCTGTACAACTATACAGGCTGCCATAGCGTGAAACTTGGCCTCCAATGGTGGAAATTCCCCCGAGGAGACCTGCGATGACTCACCTTATAGCGCCGGCGCTACGACAACTTGCCCACAATGAGCGTGCAATCCAGCGCCACACCACTGCACGTTCAAGGAACGTCTCGAACGGGATGCAGGAGCCGATCGCCGCTATCAAACCGACTCCCTTGGCGTGCTCAGGCCGCGCTGGCTGTCGCTGCGCGGGTTCGACGGCCTGGTCGCAATTTGCGCGCGTCTTCTGCCCTCGACAGTGCCAATGGCACACGCTTCGACGAAACGACGCCATCGACCTCTGGTGCCCTCGGCGCCGGTGCTTTGCCAAGTGGCACGGTGTTTCGACGTCCCTGGGGGCGGGCAGAGGGGCACCGTCGTGCCTACAGTTATCGTGACTGGAGCGGGTGAGGCTGATTGGCGGGATGAAAGATCATACGACTACACCACTGGTCTGACGCCACGGGAGTGGGCTTGGGAGTTCTTACGCCGCAATCCAGCATTCCAGCGTGACTTGACCGCTGCAAGCCAGCAGGCCGATACTTTGTCCTACCGACCCTTTCTCGACGTGGTCGCGTCGGCCGGCGACCTGTCACGCTGGGGTATTCTGTTTCGCCGAGTCCTATGGTCGAAATTCGTTCGTTTTCTGGTCTCCGTTCTGGTGCGTCAATGTGCTGCCGGTCATTGCAGAACAGCTGTCTGCATCGTCGGCGACATCGCGGTTCGAGCTCTCGGCATTGCCATGTCGTGCGACGGTCCTGCTGTCGCCCGACAAGGGTCAGCATGTTCTTCTTCGCAATGTGGAGCATACGCTCCAGCTCGCCGTCTCTGGCGCCGATATCTTGCACCCTGTCTGCCTCCGTACCGAGGCAATCTGGCCAGCAATGCTTTCGAAGCCCCGCCTGAGGGCACTCGAGTGCCTCAATGCTCTAAGTTTGAATCAACACCTGCCTGCCCGATTGTTTCCGCCGGAAAGACGCGGTCCCCGTCTAACCTTCGTTCTTCGTGCGCTCGACGGCTCACTTGCTGGGGCGTCACATCGCGAACTCGCCGAAGCGCTGATCGGTCAACGGCGTGTCCATGCCGACTGGAGGGATCCTCGCGATCATCTGCGCGACCGCATTCGCCGCGCCGTCTCTCGTGGCCGCGCCCTCATGAATGGAGGGTACAGAGATTTCCTTCTTTAAGAGAGTGACAGTCCGCCCTATGCGTCAGCCGGCGAACAGTTCGGAGCTAAACCCCTCACCACCGATTGGGCCGCTCGACATGGCAGCGAACAGCCTTCGCGGGTGCGCTCTGGTTCAGGCGTCGGCCGATGCCGAGAGGCACGTTCGGTATTGTCCGATAGCCGACAATGTCGGGTACGCAACGTAAAGGAAGCCGACTCTCGGGTGTTTTACACGCTTTTTGCCTTGGCACAGTACATGCAAGCTAGTGAGCAAAACGCGCGGACTGAGTGGCTCCCAGCACCACGAGAGGCGCTGACTTACGCCACCTCCCAAGGCGTACCCGGCCCGGCAGCGAGCTCAGTCTCCTGCCGGGCATCCGTGTTCAGACGTACTCGCGTTCAGAACTTCGATTAGGGGGGCAATGTGCGGCCGAAGAGGATTGCGTCGATGGAATATGAAGGCCGTTTCGAGGGCTCTCCGATGGCACCTGGCCGGAGCGCGAAGGGAGCGTTCCTGTGCCCATGCGGGTGGTCACGCTCAGCGTGTTCGGCGACATCCGACAATTGTCTCGGCTTTGTCGCTTTGACGAAACAGCCTTTTTGGCCGGCGTCTTGGACGTTTTGGCTAAGTCCCTGGCGCCTTCATCCAGATTGGCATGAATTTTGCTGCATCCCGTTGAGAGGGGGCGGGAGCTGCCTGCAAGGGAAAAGCGAAGAGATGTCTCGGCAAATTGAACGATTGAAGATCACTGATTTCTTGCGAATGAACACGTTGCCCGCTGGCGGCCATGCGTCTGCGGCTATGGCCTCCGGAGGGTTTGAAGATGCGGCGAGGGACTGCAGCACGCGTGTCAATCGCACATGATTTGCTGGCGCCTCCAACAATGGCTGTTGCAGATGTGCATACGGTTGGCTGCGGGTTTGGTGCTGTTCGTGTCGGCACTCTTCGTCAGCGCGATGACTGCGAACGGACAGGAGACCAGCCTTGTCGGCATTTATCAGGGTTCGGAGCTAACCGACGCCGCCAACCATCTGGGACAAGGCGGATACGAGCTGTCGGATGGCACCCGAGTGTCTTTCGACAAGTGGTACCATAGCAGCTGGATCGACATGCGATTTGAAATGTTGACCGTCCTGTCGGATGATTTCGGTATCCTATGGGGCGCGAGCACCGGCCAGCGTGCCGAAAAGGTCCGAATCGACCCGAGTGTGAAACTTGGCTTTATTCTGCAAAAGCGACCGACACCGTCCACGACGCTTTCTCTCACCGTCAGTTCGACTTTGGGCGGGAACCTGACGGAACGACCTTGCACAGCTGACTACGGCGCCATCGGCGGCTTCCAGGCGGTGAATTGCCGTCTGGCGGCATCGCAACTCCGGCCTGCGGACACGTTGAAACATATGGCAAACATCAATCCAAGCCGATTGAAACTCGATCTCCGGTTCAGGGGTAAATTCTAGGGATGGTGAAAGGCATAGGACGGTTGATTTCGTTGATGAAGAACAATCCAGACAGGAAGTTTATTATGCACAAAACACAATTCTCCCCGGTAGCTTTCCTTGCCGGTTTTGCAGTGTGCCTGTTAGCGGCACCCAGTTTCGCTGGTGATTTCCATGCGGGGGTCAGCGGTAAAGGGAGGGCCGGAACGCTAACCACGGAAAGCAGTAGCTCGGGCTGCCCACAAAATGCCGACGGAACATTTTGCTGGATGAGCCCGGATATTGGTGAAGCATGGGCATCGGGCTATACCGGTTCTGGGGTATCGGTGACTGTCGTAGACGACTTCACAGGTGAAATGGAAGAGTTAGGGGATCTCGGCCATGGCCCCCAATGGCGGCAACATGGGCAGTGGATCGCTCAAGCAGCCGGCATGGTGGCGCCTGGCGCAAAGATAATTGAGCTTGACTATTCGGAACCCGTACCGCTTACGCTGGAGGACGGGCTCAATGTCATCAATCTGAGCTATGCGCTTGAGGAACCAGTGAGCGGGTACCAGCTTGAGCAGTCGATTGTCGATGCGGCTCGGGCGGGTGCTGCGGTCTTCACGAAGGGAGCCGGCAACGAATCCGTAGCGGTAGGTACCCCGACCGAAGGCAATATTGATTTCCTGGCTCTCGAGCTGACTGGGACGCAATCGACAATCTTTGTGGGTGCGCTTGAGCACAATGGCACTCCCGAAAACAAGGCAAAGCTCGCCTCCTATTCGAATTACGCCGGTTCAGATTCGGAGGTGCAGAACCACTTCCTGACGGTGGGGGTCGATAGTGACAAGATAGGGCTATCCGGGACGTCTGTCGCGGCACCTGTGGTTGCAGGCTATGCCGCCATCGTTGGCAGCAAGTTCACGTCCGCAACACCGACACAGATTACTAATCAACTGCTGGATACAGCTAGAACCGACACGCTGGTCAACTACGATCCGGCGATTTACGGCCGCGGCGAACCCAGCCTTTCGAGGGCACTAGCACCCGTTTCGATCAGGTAGACGAGCACTTCGATCGAGCAGCTGAAATTCTGTGGAGGCGTTGAGAGCCACAAAAATCGCCTCGCAGAATTCGCCGCAGTAACTTTGCGGTTCCTGCCGATCCAATCGTAAATAACGGCCACAGCATTTTTGCCGAAG
Source organism: Mesorhizobium ventifaucium (assembly GCF_935822925.1). Lineage (GTDB taxonomy): Bacteria > Pseudomonadota > Alphaproteobacteria > Rhizobiales > Rhizobiaceae > Mesorhizobium > Mesorhizobium ventifaucium. Next base: position 2,754 of record NZ_CAKXZS010000036.1, on the reverse strand, counting down.
GATCTGTTGCCGGAAAACAAGCCCAATAGCGCTTTCCCGCTTCGTGGATGAAAGCAGAGCCTGTCCTCAGCCTCCTCACCGCCGCAATGACCCTTTCCACCTGAAGGGCCAGCAAGTGATGCGTATGCGGGATGCTGCGGCGGTCCAGCTAGGGCCGCTGGCATCGATGTCGTTGTTGCGCCAGCCATTGACGATGCGCTCGAGGTCGGCCAGCGTGGGGGATCGACCTGGTTCATTTTGGCGATTATGCGACCGCCGAAACTGCCGAGCGCCCCTTCCGATCTGGCGGTGTGATCGCTTCCCATTTCGACCGGCACCGTTCGTCGACACTCGGCGTAGTTCTCCCATTGACGAAGTTGCGCGCCTGTCAGGTTGTTGCGCTGCGCTTCTACTTCGAATTGAGCTGCACGCTTGTAAGATTATTGCGTCTTGCTAGGGGCTGCGGAGCAGCCCCGTCGGCTCCCAGTCGAGGGCCTATATTCGGAAATCGCTTGAGTGCCCGATCTGCGAACCCCGCAAGCAGGTTCTTCAGATGCCGCCCATGCAGAGGTATTTCATCTCGAGGTAGTTTTCGAGCCCATGGCGGGAACCCTCCCGCCCGATGCCGGACTGCTTCATCCCGCCAAAGGGCGCCGCTTCCGAAGACATACGCCCCGTGTTGATGCCAACCATGCCGTATTCCAATGCCTCGGCAACGCGCCAGACACGCTTCAGGTTCGAGGCATAGAAGTAGGCGGCGAGGCCGTAGATCGTGTCGTTGGCCTCACGCACAACCTGATCCGCATCGTGGAAGCGAATGATCGGGGCCAGCGGCCCGAAAGTCTCCTCTTGCGCTACCGCCATGATGCTGGAGATATCAGTGAGAACTGTGGGTTTGAAGAAGGTGCCATCCTTGCCGATACGCTCGGCACCGCAGCGAATTGTGCCACCTTTGGCAACGGCATCTGCGATGTGGGACTCGATCTTGGTCAGAGCATGAATGTCGATGAGCGGTCCGATGTCGACTCCCGGAGCGAAGCCGTCGCCAACCGATACGTGCCGGACTTTCTCCACGAATTTTTCGACGAACTCATCGTGAACGCTCGATTGGACGTAAAGACGATTCGCTGAAACGCAAGTCTGGCCGGCGTTGCGGAACTTCGCCTGGATCGCGCCGTCAACCGCAGCGTCGATGTCAGCGTCGTCGAAGACGATGAAAGGCGCATTGCCGCCGAGCTCGAGGCTGACCTTCTTGATCTGGTCCGAGCACTGGCGCATCAGCAGCCGGCCAACCTCGGTCGAGCCTGTAAAGCTGATCTTTCGGACCTTGGGATTGGAGCAGAGTTCGCGTCCAACGCCAGCACCTTCGGACGCATAGATCAGGTTGACGACACCGTCGGGAAAGCCGGCTTGGTGCGCGAGGGCGAACATTGCGCCTGCCACGAGCGGCGTCTGTTCAGCAGGTTTGAGCACGATCGCGCAGCCCGCCGCCAGGGCCGGCGAGATCTTGCGCGCCACCATCGACGCTGGGAAATTCCACGGCGTAATCGTGCCGACCACACCGATGGGCTGCTTGATCACCAGCATCCGACGGTCTGTCGATGGTGCGGGGATCGTCTCGCCATAGATGCGATTGGCTTCTTCGGCGTACCATTGCAGATACGCGGCCGCATGCGAAACCTCCGACTTGGCTTCGGCAAACGGCTTGCCCATCTCTGCAGTGAGGATCGCTGCAAGATCACCGGCGTGGTCAATGATCAGCTCATGCCATCGCCACAGAACGTCACTGCGTTCTCGGGCGGTCAGCCCCGCCCATCCAGGCTGCGCTACGTAGGCCTTGTCGATCGCAGCGCGTGTCTCCTCCACACCCATGTCGGGAAGTACTGCCAGCACTTCGCCGCTCGACGGGTTGAGGACCTCGAATGTCCGCTCGCTAACCGGCGTGCCGAGCGCCGGCAGGCGATCGAGGGCGCCAAACAGGTCCGGGGATTTCAGGTGGCGGATCATCGGCAGGCACAGGGGCAATACCGGATTCCTCTCAAACTCGGCGGGAATGTATCTCGGCAGGGCGTCGGTGTGTACTCCGCACCTGCCGGTTCCTTATAGGGCCTCGGCCAGACGGCTGGTAGACCATCCCACTCAACTCGAAGGGAGAATTTTTGAACTCTTCTGGCCGATGGCCTGCGGCTCTCACTAGGCGCAAACTGAACAATGGACATCGCTTCCCATGCGCAGGTAGCGCGTGCTGGCGGCTGCGCGGATCGCGATCGGCGTCCTTTACCAACCCAGAGGGAGGCTGGCATGAGAAGGAAGCGAGCTACGATCCGGCGGATCGACCGACTGAACCGGGCAAATGCACCGCAAGGCCCGCCAAAACAGCTCCGCGGGCCCGAAAAGAGGCACATAGCCACCGGACTTTCTCCCGTGCAAATCTCACAAAACAAGGAGGGAGGGGGAGGCGGCTTCCTGGCTTCTCGCTTGCCGCGAGCGGCGGCCGACGAGCATTGGCGGGCTCTTCCTGGCTCGGCAGGCGCGGCCATAGCCGAAGTTCAAAATGCCACAAGTACCCAGGCTTCATGTGGCCAAATGCAGAGCATACAAATTGGCATCCGGAGCGGATTCAACCGCGTCCTCTTGCGAGCAGTGGAGCGCTGTCCGCTTATTTACAGATAGTGGTGTAACGCCTCTAAGCTGGCTTCATGTCCTTAAGAGTTTTGACCGCCAAGCTTTTGAACCAACCCTCTATTTGCCAGTCGTCCGTGAAGAACTCGGAAT
>NZ_CAKXZS010000035.1 GCF_935822925.1 Mesorhizobium ventifaucium | reverse complement strand
GAGCGCCCGTTTTGGAACACAAGTGGCGCCGGCCGCACTCTGGTGACCGGATCAACGCAAGGATCTGGTGCCGCCACAAAGCACTCGATCTCGGCGAACAGATAATGGAAATCGCCGCGTAGGGGCGGCAGTCCAAGGTCAGGCCGCGCTGCTCGCCGCACCTGGGCGCTGAGACTTCCGCGGCCGCGGCCCGTCAGGCATTGCGCCGTCGGCAGGTCCAGGCAAGCGCGCAAGGACCGACTTCACCTGCCCAGCGTTGAGGCCGATCGCGCGCAGGATGGCGCTGACGGCCGCGTCACGATGGAGCGATGACAGCCTGCGCTCGCCGAGCGCGCGCATGAGCTGGAGCATGATCCCAACGACGATCTCCAGGTTCAGCTCCGCGGATGCCCCGGCGTCCGGGAAGCTCTTCGAGAACTGTTGCAGGTCTTCGAAAAGCCGGCTGCGGAGGAGCTCGCCACCCTTCGGGGCTGCCGCCGCCATTCTGGCGACAAGGCTGGCCCATCGAGGGTCATTGAGGGCCTTGTCGATGAATGAGGAGCACCCGAACGCAATCCGAAGGGCAGGATCGTCGAGGGAAAGCCGGTCGGCTTGCAGCATTTCGTCGAAAGACTGGACCAGTTCCTCCGCAACCGCCGCCGTTAGAGCGTCCAAACCATCGAAGTGAACGTAGAACGTTCCCTTGGCGACGCCGGCCTCCCTGACCACGTCGTCGACTGTGACCGATTCCACGGCCTGCTTGGCGAACAACGAGTTGGCCGCGGCAACGAGTTCCGCTCGGGTTCGCGCGCGCTTTTCGCGCCCAATTTCGGCTCGACGAATCGGATTGACCTTCGCCATCGCTATCAGATCTCCAACAACAGATTGTACACTAGGTCATATTGACCAAAACGTCCAGGCTATGCTGGCTGGCTTTAATCGCGACTGTCGTGACTCTGACACAGTCTACACAGATATCTTAGTACGAGATCTGACCATCAACGATCTGCCCGGTCGAGGTGGTAGACTCACGCTTCAACAATTTGCGTGCCTCGCTGCTATCAACTGGGACGGTGACGGTTTTGCGCGTCGCCGACCGGCCGAGACTACCGGCCGCCGCGGCTAAGCGATCCGCGAACCCAGCCTCGCCTCCGGACACAGATTGCCCCCCCAGGCGCTGTGCCAGCAAACGGATAATCTCAGGGCTGTCGGCAAAGGCATTGTGGCCCAGCGAATCTCCCGACGCTATTGCGCTGGTGTCGATAACCACAACTCCGAGTTCATCAAGAACCGCCGTATATGGCGTGAGATCGGTACCGCCAACACGCGAAATTCCACCAGATAGCCAGCGGGAGACCTCTAGAGCCTTGTCCCGCGTCGACGTGAAGATTGTGAAACGCGGCTTACTTGGTCCCATCTCGACAAACTGGCGGCGAAACACGTCGATGTCGATATCCGGAGACGCCAAGACGACATTCCTGACCTTGGCCGGGATCGACTTTTTGCGCATGGCAACACCGCGTAACGCCTCCGCGGCAAGCCACGTCCCCATCGAATGAGCGAGAATGGTGACGTCGTCGACGTCGGGACTCATGGAGGCCTGGAGGATCAAGTCCTCCAACGCCCGGCGCGAGTAATTGGCGCTCTCCTTGTCATAGAGATAGTCGAAGACCCTGGCCCGCGATGGCCAAGCGAAGAGAATAGGCGCTGCGTCGGTTCCCGAGTCGTGGACGATCTGAGCGAAACGAAACACGGCGTCGGCATATGAGTTGTTGTAGCCGTGCACGAAAATGAGCACCTGTCGCTTTGCGTTTCGGTTCTTGCGGAACCAATCGAAGACCTGCCTTTCCGTTGCGACTTTGTCGACTCCGACCATGGCAAACTCCCGATCGGGATCAGGGAGAAGGCGTGAAGGCCACTGGATCTGACCGATCTTTCGGTTTCGATCCGGAGGTATGGTGACAGTGACGCTGTCCAACGAGATCGCCGTTCCGCGCTCGCCTGAATAAAGTCGGCCGGGATCCTTTGACGGTTTGCGTGTCGTGGCGACCAGTAGGTTAACGCGCGTGACCTCGCCGGCGGTGACTGCGGGAGGTTCGAGCACGTTCTCCGCTCGGGTCGCGCAGCCGTTTGCGAACAAGCAAAGGGTCAGCAGGATCGGGAGCACCCAATGAAGGCTTCCTCGATGCCCCGGCTGACAACGACGTGATTGAAAAGTTAAAGCACAAGTTGGCACAGTTGGATCGGCCCTGTTTCGGGAAAAGCACGGCGAGCCGAACACCACGAGCTGGAGCCAGTCGACCGGCCTCGTGAAGCGTCCGGCGGAAAGGTTTCGCCGAACCGCCGTGCTCAAGGCGGACGGGAGATTCGCCAGGCGTGCGAGGACGGCTGTTCGAGGTGGCGGAGGCCGGAATAGCATCGATATCTCTCGGTTTACCGATCCGCGGTCGGTTGCCCGCGACCTCGTTTGCAAAAACTGTTGGACATATAGTCAAATTGACTATATAGTCAATATGAATCTCGCAGCGGGTTGCGAGCCTCGGCCTTACAGGACGTTCCCGGCAGCGATGGTCGTAAACCGCGCAACAGCGATCGCCTGGCGCTGACCGCCAGCATCATGGCCACCACGACATCCAGCTTGGGCAACTGATGACCTGCCTGTCGTCCGCATCCATGTCGCTTGTTGAGGAAGCGCAAGCCCGCGGCGGCCATGTCGGGACTTGCTATCTCGCGGCCAGCGAAGGAGTTCTGTGCGGGCGTCAGAATCGGGCATCCGCCGGCGACCGAGCCAGCCCCCTAGTCGCTGTCACGAACAACGAGTTCCAGCGGCCAGACCTCGCGGATGATCTTTGCGCCCTCCGGCCCCGCGAGGGCCGGCATAGACTCTAAGAGCATTTCCGCGAGCCGCTGGCCTAGCGGCTCCAGAGCGGGCCGAAAGCTGGTCAACCTCGGCGAAAAGTAACGGCATAGCGCTGTATCGACGATGACAACGACAGCGATGTCCTTGCCGGGCTGCAAGCCCATCTCGACCAGCGCCCTGCAGCCGCCGAGCGCCATCGCATCATTGTTGAAGATGATCGCGGTCGGCACGTCTTTTGACTGCATCAGTTTTGGCGTTACTTCATAGCCGCCGGACTCGTTGATGAAACCGGCCGCGATCATGCTAGGGTCGAAATCGATGCCGTGGCTTTTTAGCGCCTTGCGATAGCCAGCAATGAACAAATAGCCGAAGTTCAGGTTGAGCAACGGCCGCACCGCGGCAATACGCCGATGGCCGCGCGCAACGAGGCGATCGACCGCGTCGGAGCCTGCCTTCTCGAAATCGAGATCGAGAGACGGGTAGGATCGGCCACCGGACTGGCTGCGGCCGAGCGTAGCGAAAGGGAAGCCAACCTCAGTCAAATAGTCGATGCGCTCGTCCTCGCGGCGGGTCCAGGCGAGCACGACGGCGTCGGCGCGGCGCGCCTCGACAAGCCGGCGCAGACGCTCGTGCTGGTAGTCCCCCGGTCCGCCCATCACCACCATCAGGTCGATGCCGTGCTCAGCGAGCTTGGCCTGCAAACCTGTTAGGAACGGAATAAAGAACGGCTCGCCATACTGCTGGTCGCCCGGATGCGGCTGCAACATGAAGGCAATCGACTGGGTGGCCCCGCGGCGAAGATTGCGGCCCGACTGGTTCGGGGAGTAGTTCAACTTGCGCGCGGCATCGAGCACGCGCTGGCGAGTTTCAGCGTTGACATCTGCCCGGCCGTTCAGCGCGCGTGAAACCGTGCCGATAGAAATGTTCAGGTGCCGCGCAAGATCGTGAATGCTGGACGCCAAAGGCAAATCTCCCCGGGTTCCGGCTAGCGTTCGCGAACGTTCCGGCCAAGTCGATTTTGCGAACTCGCAAAAACCCGGTTGACATCCTACCGCACGAGGTGTGTTGTCGTAAACGTTTACGGAAAACTTTACGCAAAACCGTGAATGCCGGCCATGGAGGGGCCGCGCGGGAGGAGCACTGGGATGATCAATGTCGTCCTGGTCAGCAGCTGGGAGGCCGGCTGGCGCATCATCGGGGATCGCGGCAGCCTCATCTGGGACGGTTTTGACGAGCTGCAGGCAGAGGCTGCGCGCCCGGTTCGCGAAGGCCTCTTCGACCGGGTCGAGCCAATCGCCGTGCCGCCGCTCGACGAGAGCGACCGCATTGGGGGCCATCTCGGTGTCATCCAGGATTTCGTACGCGCCGTGGAAAGCGGCACCGATCCGGAGACGCGCGGCGCTCCTGACCCCAAGATTCGTAGTTAGAAAACTACGTCCCGGGAGGCAGAGCGCGGTACTGCGATACTGGCTTCTGCGTAAACGCGTTCAACTTTATTGTCCACGACCACGTTAATCGACAAGGCACCGCAACTGTCCCGGTAATCCGCCCATTGCCAAGGAAACACTGCATGTCAGTTGCCCGCTTTGGGTTGACGGGCAAATCTGGGGTGAAAGCCGAACGGCGGCGATTGTGATCCCAACGGTTGTGGCCATTCTAGCCGTCGGCTTCTGGTATCGCGTCGAATTCGCGCGCCTGTTACCTGCCAGACTTCGACCATTCTCATCGTATCGAGGTGCTTGTTTGGTCAATCCCGCTGTCCCAGGTCAGCCGATGAACTTTGCGCTGTCAAGCAACGTGTTTGACGCCTGACGTGCCGCGTCGGTCCCGCCCCGATCCAAGCGGACCTGTCGTCTATGAGAAACTTGCCTGTCTCGATCAGGCACATCTCTCTGCGTTCCTGCCTACACCTTGGTATCGCATCACAGACGATGTGTATCGCATCGCAGACGTTGGGTAGAATAGATTTGCGGCCCGGATCGGGGCAGTTTCTTCTTCGCAAGCCATCACGGTCATCGAGTGTCGCTCGCTCCTTCGCTCGCCCCTCCCCAATGCGACCGTGCAGGTCGACCCGATGATCGTGATGGTGAGCCCGATGTTCAAAGGCATGCACTATGGATGGATACGATGAGCAAGGATGGACTTTTTTCCGTTGGCGGAGCCCGTTGCGACGTCTACTTGGCTGGCTTAGACGCCGCAGTTGCAGCCGGACGGCCTCTCGCTGCTTCGGCCACGAGCCGAAAGCAAAACTTTCCCGCCTCCGGGACGCCGCACGGCATCGCAGCCACGCACCAGGATCAGGTGAACGCCGACCTGCTCGCCTTCATCTCAAACCACGATCACGCGTCGTCAGCAATTCCGTGGATGAGCCAATGACAATCTTTGGCAACCTTTCGCGCGGCTTGAACCGCATGTCAGGCGGTCCGCGAAGCCAAACGTTGTGCGCTCGCGTAGCCGAGCGGTGGCCCGAGTGTTTGTTCTGTCGGCTTATGTCTCGGATTGTAGAGCCGAATCACTGCGCTATCGAGCTAGCGCGCTGGCATAGGCGCGGAACACACGCTGCCGTGCCGTACGAATGGCCACGGCCTTCCCCGGTCATTTCACTCACGAAATCGACGGCACGCCCAGGCCCTGCAAGACGTTATGCCTCTCTGAGAGAGTCCCCAGTCGACCAACGTGGCGCAACTTGCCCCGAATGACCCGGTTGGAACGGATTGTGTGCATGCTCAATTTGGCGGCTCACGTCTCGCCGTACCTCCCCTCCTCTAGAAACTCCTGCACGGTCCGTTTGACCTCGTCAGATGGAGGGGCCACACGATTTGCCAGCGCCCTTGCTGAGGAGTGAGCCGACCGGTGGTTGACCTGCATCGAGTACTAGCCGCCTACCACAGTAACTAGCTGAGCGTTTTGAGAACCCTGATCTGCTCCAGGGCAACTCTGAGCAGTTTGGGCGCGAGATCGCGCGTCATCTCACGCAGTTCGGCTTCGAGCTTGGCCCGCTCCTGTGAGGGCCGGAACGCTTGCTCGTCTTCGAAATTGGGGTGCAGGAGATGCAGGCGTGGCCGAGAAGCCGTCAATCACCGAAACATTGCGACGAACCTCTGACCAACTGAAGAGGATCCGGAAAGGCGTCGCCAATGGCGGTCACGTGGACCAGATGCAAGAGGTCGATGCCCTGGTGGGCCTCGCCAAAGAAATGGCCGACCGGCAACTGGCCGGGTTAGAAAGCCCGGCAGATGGAAACGATGGCTCTGTGCAAGACCGTGACGATGCACCTTGTATCGCGAAAGCATGCAGCGTTCAGGCATGCCTGAGGACGTCATAGGGGCGACGGAGCCCTATGTCTGGGAATCCGAAGCGGACGGAACGCTGAAGAAAGCGCGGCCCTACACCCCGGAGTACCGTCACGAGGTCGAAGGCGACATTGCCGAGGCTTCGGTGGAATTCATAGAACGCGCATCCAAGACAACGCAGCCGTTCTTTCTTTATGTGGGGTGGACCCACACCCACTATCCGACGCTCCCGGCGCAGGAATTCCAGGGAAAGTCACGGATAGGAGCCTATGGCGACGCGGTGATGGAGCTTGATTTCCGCACCGGCCAGGTGCTCGACGCGATCAAGGCTGCCGGAAACGAGGATAATACGATCGTGATTTGGGTCTCCGCAACGCGGCGGCTCCGACAGCCGGCCCGTTCGACTCGCGCTACGGCTTCAACGGCCCCTTCCGCGGCGAGCTCGGCGACGCGCTGGAAGGGTCGGTCCGCACGGTGGGCATGATCAAATGGCCAGGCCGCATCGCGCCTCGCGTCAGCAACGAAATGGTGTCGGTGCATGACTTCCTGCCGACGCTGTCAAGCATCATCGGCGCAAAGCTTCCGACGGACCGGCCGATCGACGGCGTAGACCAGAGCGCGTGCTTCACCAGCAGCCAGAGAAATCCAGCCGGGACAGCCTGATCACTTTCGTTGGCGACGAGATCGCGGGCGTGCGGTGGCGGGCCTTTCCCTGTATCCGAAGCAATTCGGGATGGCAGGCGGAAACCCGTCGATGACCAGCCTCGCCGGCAACCGCATGAAGATGAACGGCTTTCCGGCGATCTACAACATCGAGGCCGATCCGCGCGAGGAGGTCAATGTCGTCGGCACGGCTGCATGGGTCATCGGCCCATATCTGAGGATAATCGGCGACTATCAGAAAACGCTGGCGCATACGCAGGCACAACGCCAGAATGAAGGCCGCGGCGAGGAGCAGGGCGCGACTAGTTCCCAGTTAATCCGGTAGATCATCGATCGTCTGCCGACATATCCGCGCCATTGCCTGCACAACCGCCAAGGCTGCCATTGTGCGTTTCGTTCTGCCTCCGTTGCGATAGTTGCCGTTCCGCTTGCCTTCAGGTGCGCCACCGGCCGCACCGTGCATGCGACAGACTGCGCTGCCCCTCACCGCTGGCGATCGACACTGGCAACCCGTCCGCTTCGACCGAGCATGACACCGAGGCGCTAGGTTCATGAGGTTGACGTTATTTTTTTCCGTCACCCTGCCCCCCATTGAGCACGACAGCGAAAGTGTTGTCGCGCCGTCGCACTGTCTCCTTGATCGCGAGCTGGAGCTATCACCCACAAGCGGCGCGCTCGCCCATGTACTCGAAGCGAACGAGATTGGAGCAATTCGGCTTCGCCGTTCTCTCGAAGCACTGCGCTTGGACCGGCAGCGGTCGCCGAATTCGCCAAAGCGCTGCGCAGTTGTTGAACTCACGCCGCTGCAAAATTCATATTGACTATATGGTCGTTATGACCTAATAGTTCAATATTGGCAGTGCTTGTTAAGGCAACCCACGTGCTGGCCGTTCCGGACGGCCTTGACCTTCACCCACTCGCTACAATCCCGCCCACCTCCCTCAAAAGGCGGCCAAGCCTATTCGAAAAGGAAATTTCCGCATGTCTTCCATCCTTCTTCTGACCTCCAGCCCGCGCGCCGAGTCTCTCTCAACGACGATTGCCGCCGATCTTGCTGAGAAGATCAAGAACCAGCATCCAGGCAGCGTTGTCGTCCGCCGCAACCTCGTCGCCAATCCGCTGCCGCATATCGATGACCTCTTCACCGCCGCAATCCGCAAGCCGGCCGAAGCTCGCACCGCCCAAGAAGCCGAAGCCGTGAAGACCTCGGATGCGCTGGTCGACGAGTTGCTCGCCGCGGATACGCTGGTTATCGGCACCGGTCTCATCAACTTCAACATTTATTCGTCTCTGAAATCATGGATCGACAACGTCGCCCGCGCCGGCCGTACATTCAGGTACACCGAAAACGGTCCGGTTGGCCTCGCCACCGTCAAGAAGGTTTATATCGTTCTTGCCTCCGGAGGCGTCTACTCGCAGGGCCCGGCCGCCAGCTTGAACCACGCGGTTCCTTACCTCAAGGCAGTTTTCGGCTTCCTAGGCATCACCGACATCGAAACGATCTATGTCGAAGGTCTCGCCTTCGGGCCTGAAGCTGCAGAGAAGGCGATCGGAGCCGCCAAGGCCCGCGCCGAAGAGCTCGCTCTGGCCGCCTAAAAGGCATGGGGTGTGCGGTTGATGAAGCCATCGTCGCTGTCGCTCGCAAGATCGCCTAGAAGCTAGCGCTCCCTAGGACCGTGCGGCACGCCGGTGCTATCAACGATCAATAGCCCGCCGCCCCCGCGTCTCGATTTCTCGCGCGCCAGCCCAGAGTGCAGGTCTTTACTGAAGCTTTGCAGCAGCTCCGAGGACGCAGCGAATTTCGTGTGCTGCAACGGGTCACCACTCTGAAGCAAGCTCATGTCGAATACGCGCACCCCTGCCTGTTCGAGGATTGGAATGATACGGGGGTCATCGATTACGAAGGCACCGACCCGATCGACATTGCCGGCTATTAGCTTTGAGACCGCAAGCGCCTTATCGTCGCGGGAGATCAGAACAGTGATGGGGGGAGACCTCTTTCCAATCGATATGATCTGCGTTCGAAACACGTCGATATCGATATCGGGCGAGGCGAGCACAACCTCACCAAGTTTGCCGTTAAACTCGAGGTCGTTTTTAAATTTGGCTTGCCGTAAGACCTCGGCCGTCAACCAGCCTCCCATTGAATGAGCAACCAGGTGGATCTTCTTGACAGACTGGATCTTAGCAACACTTCGGATCAAACGCTCAAGGTGGTCCCGCGAGAACATCGAGCTTTCGCGATCGCGACCGTACCCAAGGATTTTGCCTTCTGAAGGCCAGGAGAATACTATCGCAGCGCCTGCGAATCCGGTGTCATGAACAAGCTGGGTGAAGCGAAAAATCGCCTCCTGGTAAAGTGTGTTATAGCCATGGATGAAAATTACCGCTTCGCCATCGCGGCTTGCTCCGCCGACGCCTTTGGCAAATTGATCTTCCGTTAAATAAGTTCGCGCCAAGACGGAGAAGTGACGTTCCGGATCGGCAACCCCCGTCGGCCATTCGATTGCGCCTACTTTGTGACTGGGCGGGATCGACATTTGATATCTTTGGTAGTTTAGGGCGAGACTACGATCCGAAGCGGCTCCGAATTCGCCCGTTTCACCCGTCAGATTCCTTGAGGTAGCGGTAAAGAGTTCGACGCGCCGTGTATCGCTTGCATCGGTCGCAACAGGGGTGAGCACACTCGCTGCAGGACGGAGTGCGCAGCCATCCAGCGCAATCGCCACAAGCAGGCAGGAAAGCAATCGAAATTCCATCGGTGCCTCAACCCAACTAATGGACGATACATTACCTGCCACGATAACTTTGTGCTAGGCTCCAGACCCAATCAGCGCTGACTGAGACCGAGAGCTCGAAGCGTCGCATCGAGCGCCTGGCCGGTCGTTCCGGGTCGGGGACCTCGCTCAATAATTCCGCGCGTTACCTCAAGCCATATTCCAATTGCGATGTCGGCTGCCAACTCTACGTCGCGCACGCTCACTCGGCCCTGGGCGATCGCTTCCTCGATGTCCGCCTTGAGATTCGCGCGGACCCCCATGCCGAACTCAATGGGTGATTGCGAGCTCTGAATGACCAGGCGGGCCCAGTCTGTGTCCGCACTCGCTTTCTCCAGGAATTTTATGAACGCGAAAGAGAGGCGATCGACCGGATCCGGCCGCTCGAGCCTGGCAGGCGTCAGCAACTCATCAAGGCTCTGACTGAGTCCGGCACCCACCGCAGCGGCCAGCTCTCCGATGCCCTTGAAATGGTAGTAAAACGTCCCCTTGGCAACACCTGCTGCCTCGACGAGAGCATCCACCGTGACCGCCTCGTGCGTACGCCCCCCAAGGAGCGTCGCGCCTGCTTCCACGATCTGCGCACGCGTTCGCGCCCGCTTCTCACGCCCTATCTCCGCCCTGCGCGCCAAATCGACTTTTGCCATTAGTCATGCCTTTTTTGCTTTGCACCATTATGCAATTCTCATATTGACGATATAGTCGTTTTGACATAATAGTGCAAATTGAAATTGAAGCCGGTCCCCATGCGGACGGCGAAGGGCCGCGAGGTCACCCTCGGTGAGAAGGAAAGCATTCGATGAACGTTCAGCCCCAGAAGGATTTCCGGACGGCAGAACGGCGTCTCCCTTTCGAATGTATTGCGTTGGTGTTGCAAGGCGGCGGTGCGCTCGGGGCCTACCAGGCCGGCGTCTACGAAGCCCTTGCGGAAGCCGGCATTCATCCAGATTGGGTTGCCGGCGTCTCCATTGGAGCCATCAACTCCGCGATCATCGCTGGAAACGAGCCGGCCGAACGGGTTGAGAAACTGCGGACCTTCTGGCGGGAGATCACTGCCAATCCACTTCTCGACTGGACTGCCGCCGCAGACGCTCTCGCTCCGAAGGGCAATCTGCCGCGCACGCTCGTCAATCAATTCAGTGCAGCCTGCGCGCTCGTCGCCGGTGCCCCAGGCTTCTTCAGCCTGCGACAGCCCGTTCCCTGGTTGTACCCGAATGGCTCAATTGAAAGCACGAGCTTCTACGACACCAACCGCCTCAAGAGTACTCTGGAGCGGCTTGTGGACTTCGACCGGATCAACGCGGGCGGGATGCGTTTCAGTGTCGGTGCGGTGAACGTGCGCACGGGCAATCTCGTCTACTTCGACAATGAGACGCATACGATCCGGCCCGAGCATGTGATGGCCAGCGGCTCGCTTCCGCCCGGTTTCCCTGCGGTCGAGATCGAGGGCGAGTTCTACTGGGACGGCGGCCTCGTTTCCAACACGCCGTTGCAGTGGGTCGTCGAGCACGGGACGCGGCAGGACACGATTGCCTTCCAGGTCGACCTCTGGAGCGAGCGCGGCGAGCTTCCCCGAAATCTGGCCGACGTCGCGGCGCGGCAAAAGGAAATCCAGTATTCGAGCCGAACGCGCGCCCATACCGACCAGTTCAAGCAGTACCAGCGCGCCCGACACACGCTCGCGAACCTTCTGGCAAAACTGCCCGCGGATCTTTTGGGTAGCGAGGAGGCGAGAATGCTCAGCTCAATTGCGGACCACAAGGTCTACAAGCTGGTCCATCTGATCTACGGCTCGAAGCAATATGAAACCCACTCGAAGGACTACGAATTCTCACGACTGTCCATGGAAGAGCATTGGCGGGCCGGTTACTTCGACGCTGTGCGCACATTGCGCCATCCTGAGGCAATAGCGCGGCCGGACAATCTGGACGGGGTGAGCACCTATGACCTTGCTGTCGACGGGCGGGAATAGAGGTCAGTCACGCAAGCGACTGACGTCCCCCGTCGCGGATCCCCCTGAACGCAAACGAGCCGCTTGATCCAGTCCAAAGGAATTTCAGACATGCAGCAAGACACTGTCCGGGCGAGCGCTTTCGCCATGCCCCTGACCAGCCCGGCCTATCCGGCCGGCCCGTATCGCTTCCGAAATCGGGAGTATCTGATCATCACCTATCGCACCGATCCGCAGAAACTGCGCGACCTCGTGCCGGAGCCGCTTCA